>CAVQUZ010000001.1:0-1364614 GCA_963716965.1 uncultured Actinomycetota bacterium
GCTACGACGCGTTCACGATCGAAGCCGTCGCGGCGCGTGCGAGGACGAGCCGTGCGGTCGTGTACCGGCGCTGGGCATCGAAACCCGAACTTGTCCGGGCGGCCGTCGTCCGGGGCACGAGGGGGCCGGCGGTACCCGCCCCCGACACCGGCACGCTGCGCGACGACCTGCTGACGTACCTGCATCAGGCCAACGAGCGCCGCGCGCACCTGGCCGTCGTCCTCGCCGCGCGGCTCGGCGAGTACTTCGCGGCGACCGACTCGAGCCTGGCCGATCTCCGCGAGTCGATGCTGGCCGGACGTGGCACGACGCTGGACACCGTGCTCGAACGCGCCGTCCGGCGAGGCGAGATCGATCCAGAGAAGCTGACACCGCGGGTCGCGCAGCTACCGTTCGACCTGCTGCGGCACGAGTTGCTCATGACCTACAAGCCGGTCCCGGACGAGGTCCTCGAGTCGATCGTCGACGAGGTCTTCCTGCCACTGGTGCGGCCGGAACGGTAGGTCAGGCGGCGGGCAGCAGCTCTCGCTCCCGGAGCGCGGACACGTCCACGCGGTTCCTCGCCACCCAGCGGTCGAACGCGCCGCCGTCATTCAGCGGCGCAGGGGTGTCGACGACCTGGCCCGCATCCTCGAGGCGGCGCATGAACGCCACACCCTCGGCACGCATCGGCGCGACCCCGCGCGCGACCAGCACGAGCCCGAACACGATCACGGCCGCGGCGACCCCGAGATTGAGCGCCGGCCCGGGAACGCCGAACACGACGACGACCGCGAGAGCGAGCAGTCCGTAGAACGCGGCGAGCGCCCGGTAGGCGGGCAGCCGGACGAGGGCGAGCCGGTCCGCGGCGTCGACACCGATCCTCCGGTCCCAGATGCGGTGGGCAGCCCACTCGTTCCACGTCCTGATCGGATCGCTCATGTCCCCGCCTTCGTGCAACCGGGTCAACGGTACGGAGGGCTGGACGCCGACGGCCCGTCCCAATTCGCGGGGGGCCGGCCTCGACACCTCCGTGGCCCGCGCGCCAGGATCGGGTGTGCGCAGGCACCGAGGCCCGCCCACGCCGAAGAGCTGTTCCGCAGCGACAGGACGCATCGCTCGCCTTCGTCGACTTCTCGAAAGCGGGAGCCCGCCGAGCACGACCGACTCAAGGCCGATCGAGGAGATGGACATGACCGATCCGAGCGCCGACGACTTCGCGGCCCTCGACGACGCGACCATCGGGGAGCTGCACCTGCCGGGCACACCCGGCTACGCCGCACTCGTCACCCCGTGGAACCTCGCCGTGCCCTCCAGCCCGATCGCGATCGTCGCGGCCGCCGATGCGGGCGATGTGGCGGCGACGGTCCGATGGGCGCGCGCGCACGAGGTGCCGGTCGCCGTTCGCGCCACCGGTCACGGCGCCGTCGACGCGCTCGACGGGACGCTGCTCGTCCACACCGGTCGGCTGACCGAGTTGACCGTGTCGCCAGAGGGCCGCGCTCGCATCGGCGCCGGTGTCGTGTGGCGCGACGTCATCGCGGCCGCCGGCGAGCACGGGTTCACGCCGCTCGCCGGATCGGCCACCACGGTCGGCGTGGTGGGCCTGGTGACGGGCGGCGGGCACGGGCCGCTGGCCCGGACCTTCGGGCTCGCATCGGACCGCGTGACCGCGTTCGACGTGGTGACGGGTGACGGCGAGGCGCGCCGCGCGACGGCCGAGCAGGAACCCGAGCTGTTCTGGGCGCTTCGCGGCGCGAAGGGGGCGCCCGGCATCGTGACCGCCGTCGAACTCGATCTGCTGCCCCTTCCGACCCTGTACGCGGGCGCGCTGTTCTTCGACGGCGCCGACACCGCGGCCGTGCTTTACGCGTGGGCCGAGTGGTGCCCGACACTGCCTCCCGAGGCGACGACGTCGATCGCTGTGCTGCGCCTGCCGCCCCTCCCCGGTGTCCCAGAACCGATCGCCGGACGGCAGACCATCGCCGTCCGATTCGCCTGGACGGGCGATCCGGCCGCCGGCGAACGGGTGCTCGCACCCGTGTCCACGATCGCGCCGGTGATCTTCGGCGGCGCGCAGGTCATGCCGGGTGCGCAGGTCGGCGCGATCCACGCCGACCCGACGGATCCGATGCTGAGCGTCGAACGGTCCGTGATGCTGCGGGAGCTGCCGCCGGACGCGCTCGACGCACTGCTCGCGGTAGCCGGTCCCGAGAGCGCATGCCTGCAGACGCTCGTCGAGGTCCGGCAGCTCGGCGGAGCGCTCGCCGCGGAACCCGAAGTCCCGAGCGCTTTCTGCGGCAGGGACATCGCCTTCACGTGCTCGGCGATCGGCGTCGCGGCAGGCCCGAACGCCGCGGACACGATCGCGGACGCCGCGTCCGTCGTCGCGGCGATGGGCCCGTGGGCCGCCACCCGTCGCATCCCGAACTTCGACGCCACGGCCGTACCGGCCGAACTCGTGCTCACCTACGACGCCGACGTGCTGGGCCGGCTGGCCGACCTCATGGACGAGGTCGACCCGGGAGCGGTGATCGCCGCGTCCCGCCCGCTGCGCGCCGCCGCAGTCCTCGCCGGTCAGGACGCGTGACCGGCATCCCGACCGTCCGGAAGTGGCTGGGGGGAGGACGGGATCGGGGACAAGGTCTTGAATGAACCCGTGACGACGCAGTCCACGCTCGATCCCGATCGACTCCTCCCGGCCGATCCGTCCACGCGCGCGCTCGCCAGGGGCCTGTACGAGCGGATCGCCAGGGCGCCGATCGTCTCGCCGCACGGCCACGTGCCCGCCGAGTCGCTCGTCGCGGATTCGGCGTTCGGTGATCCCGCGGCGCTGCTCGTCGAGAAGGACCACTACGTCACCCGGTTGCTGCATGCGCAGGGCGTCGACCTCGGTGGGTTCGCCGAGGCGGACCCACGGGCGCGGTGGCGAGCCCTCGCGGCGCACTGGCACGCATTCGCCGGGACCGCTTCGGCCTACTGGCTGCGGGAGACGTTCGCGACGGTCTTCGATCTCGCCGCCGACCTGGACATCGACACCGCCGACGCGGCCTACGACGCGGTCGCGGCCCGGCTCGCCGAGCCCGGATTCCGGCCGCGCGCACTGTTCGAACGATTCGGCATCGAGGTGCTGGCGACGACGGACGATCCCCTCGACGACCTCGCCGCGCACGCGACGCTGCGTGCGGACCCGACCTTCCGCGGCCGGGTCGTCCCGACCTTCCGGCCCGACCGCTTCATCGATCCGGACGCGGCGGCGTTCCCCGGTGCGATCCCGCAGCTGCTCGCGGCGACGGGACGCCCCGCCACCTTCGCCGGGTACCTCGCCGCCCTCGAGGAGCGCCGCGAGCACTTCCTGACGCACGGTGCGGTCTCCCTCGACGTCGGCGTGACCGACCCGACCACCGTCGACATCGATGCGGGCGAGACCGAGACGCTCTTCGCCCGCGTCGTCGGCGGCCGCGCGACCGCCGGCGAACGGCAGGCGTTCCGCGGGCACATGCTGCTGCAGATGGCCCGGATGTCGGTCGACGACGGCCTGGTCATGACGCTGCACGCCGGCGTGCTGCGCAACCACAGTTCGTCGACGTTCCACGATTTCGGACCGGACACCGGTCACGACATCCCCGTGCCGACCACGTTCACCCGCGCGCTGCGTCCGCTGCTCGAGCGGTTCGGCCTGGAGCGCGACCTGCATCTCGTCGTCTTCACGGTCGATGAGACCGTCTCGTCGCGTGAACTCGCTCCGCTCGCCGGCTTCTATCCGAGCCTCTACATCGGCGCCCCCTGGTGGTTCCTCGACGCTCCGGATGCGATGGCTCGGTGGCGCTCCGCCGTCACCGAGACCGCGGGCTTCTACCGGACGAGCGGATTCGTCGACGACACCAGGGCGTTCCTGTCGATCCCCGCCCGACACGATGCGGCCAGGCGGGTCGACGCAGGATTCCTGGCGCGGTACGTGCGCGAGGGCCGCATCGGCGAGTCGACCGCCGAACGGATCGCGGACGACCTGGTCGGCTCGATCCCGCGAGGAGTGTTCAAGCTGTGATCGCCGAACCCGCCGGCGGTCCCCCGTTGCTGTCGCGCGCCGATCGCACCACCGCGGTCCCGCCGATCCGCATCGTGCACATCGGACTCGGTGCGTTCCACCGCGCGCATCAGGCCTGGTACACGGCACACGCCACGGACGCCGCCGAGTGGGGCATCGCCGCATTCACCGGGAGACGGCCTGACGCCGCTGCGGTGCTCGCGCGGCAGGACGGGATGTACACGCTGGTCGAGCGCGGGCCGGAGGTCGACCGCGACGAGACCGTCGGCAGCATCGTCGAGGCCGTCGACGGCGCCGACACCGCGCGGCTCGCAAATCTGGTGGCGGACGCACGGGTCGTGATCGTGACCCTGACCGTCACCGAAGCGGGATACCGCCTGCGCGAGGACGGCTCCCCCGACCTCGCCGACCCGGAACTCGCGACGGATCTGGACGACCTCCGCGGCGGGATCGGGATCGATCAGGCGCTGAGCGGGCTGTCGCCGGTGACGACCGTCGGGCGCCTGCTGCTGGCGCTCGAATCGAGGCGCCGCGCGGGAGGCGGCGCCGATCACGATCGTCCCGTGCGACAACGTGCCCGATAACGGGCGGGTTCGTCGCACGCGGCGTGCGAGAAGCGGCCGCGAGGGTCGACGACCGGCTCGCCTCGTACGTCGCCTCGCGGGTGTCGTTCGTGAGCACGTCGGTCGACCGCATCACCCCGCGCACGACGGCTGCCGACATCGACGCGCTGCACGCCCGCTCCGCACGGCGGGACGAGACGCCCGTGTTCACCGAACCGTTCGCGGACTGGGTCCTGAGCGGCGGGTTCCCCGGCGGCCGGCCCGAGTGGGAGGCCGCGGGCGCGCGGTTCGTGGCGGACATCGCACCGTGGGAGCGCCGCAAGCTGTGGCTCCTGAACGGCGCCCACACCCTGCTGTCACTCGCTGGTCCTCGCGGCGGGTTCGAGACGGTCGCCGAGGCGATCGCGGATCCCGTGCTGCGCGACGCCGTCGGGCGGTTCTGGGACGAGGCGTGCCACCACCTGCCCGACGGGCTCGACCTGGCCGCCTACCGCACCGCGCTGCTCGAGCGGTTCGACAACCCGCGCATCGAGCACCGACTGGCGCAGATCGCGCAGGACGGCGACCGGAAGGTTCGTCTTCGGATCGTCCCGGTCGCGGAGGCGGAGCTCGCCGCAGGCCGGACGGCGTCCGGATGCGGGTTCGCGATCGCCGCGTGGGCGGACGCCGAATCGGACATCACCACCGCGTCCCGTGTGGGCTCGGTCTCCCCCGTGCTCGCCGCCGACGCGGCGTTCATCGAGCTCGTGACCGGGCTCCGCAGGACCTGACACTGCGCCGCACGGCGCGAACGGATGTGCACATGTTGAAGCCGCAGAACTCTCCCACCCGCGAGTACGTCGACCTCGACGGACTCTGGCGGTTCGCGACGGACGACGTCGGCGTGCCCGCCCCGTGGTCCGCCGAGCTGCGCACCTCGCTCGAAGCGCCCGTGCCGTCGAGCTACAACGACCTCTTCACCGACCCCGCCGTCCGCGATCACGTCGGCTGGGTCTGGTACCAGCGCACCGTGCACGTGCCCAGCGGCTTCGCGGGCGGCAGGGTGTTCGTTCGGGTCGACGCCGCGACCCACCACGGCCGCGTCTACGTCGGCGACACCCTGGTCGCCGATCACATCGGCGGCTACACCCCGTTCGAGGCCGATGTGACCGACCTCGTCACCCCTGGCGAGGAGTTCCGTCTCACGATCGGCGTCGACAACCGCCTCTCGAACGAGACCATCCCACCCGGCCGCGTCACGGTCGACGCCGATGGGCGTGCGAAGCAGACGTACATGCACGACTTCTACAACTACGCAGGGCTCGCGAGGTCGGTCCGGCTCGTCTCGCTGCCTGCCGTCCGGCTCACGGACGTCACCGTGGTGACCGAGGTCGACGGCGGCACGGGGACGGTCACGTACGAGACGGAGACCTCGGTGGACGCGGATGTGCGCGTCCGCCTGACCGACCAGAACGGCACCGTCGTCGCCACCGCCGAGGGCCGCTCCGGCCGGCTCGACGTGGCCGGCGCGCGCCTCTGGCAGCCCGGAGCCGCGTACTTGTACGACCTCGACCTCGAGGTACTCGACGAGGGTGACGTCGTCGACGCGTACCGTCTGCCCGTCGGCATCCGCTCGGTCCGCGTCGACGGAGCGAAGTTCCTGATCAACGGCGAACCCTTCTACTTCACCGGATTCGGCAAGCACGAGGACAGTCCCGTGCGGGGCAAGGGGCACGACAACGCGTACCTGGTGCACGACTTCCAGCTGATGGATTGGATCGGTGCCAACTCGTTCCGCACGTCCCACTACCCCTACGCCGAGGAAGTGCTCGAGTTCGCCGACCGGCACGGTGTCGTCATCATCGACGAGACGCCGGCCGTCGGCCTCAACCTCGCGATGGGCGGCGGGATCTTCGGCGGGGTCCGGCAGCCGACGTTCTCGCCCGACACGATCAACGACGCGACGCAGGCGGCGCACGCCCAGGCGATCCGCGAGCTGGTCGCACGGGACAAGAACCACCCGAGCGTCGTCATGTGGTCCATCGCGAACGAGCCGGGGTCGAGCGAGCCCGGTGCCCGCGAGTACTTCCAGCCGCTCGCCGAGCTGACCCGCGAGCTCGACCCGTCACGCCCGGTCACATTCGTGAACGTCATGTTCGCGACGTTCGAAACCGATCTGATCGCGGACCTGTTCGACGTCGTCTGCCTGAACCGCTACTTCGGCTGGTACGTCGACACGGGCGACCTGGCAGCCGCCGAGGTGCACCTCGAGGCCGAGCTGCTGGGCTGGCAGTCGAAGTACGGCAAGCCGATGGTCATGACCGAGTACGGCGCCGACACGCTACCCGGACTGCACTCCGTCTTCGATCAGCCGTGGACGGAGGAGTACCAGACCGTCGTGCTCGCGATGTTCCACCGCGTGCACGACCGCGTCGACGGCGTCGTCGGCGAGCAGGTCTGGAACTTCGCGGATTTCCAGACGAGCAACGGCGTGTTCCGCGTCGACGGCAACAAGAAGGGTGTGTTCACGCGCGACCGCCGGCCCAAGGCGGCGGCCCACGCCCTCCGCGCACGCTGGACGGCGCTCCGCGAGCGTCGATGACGGGGCGCACCCTCGCTCAGGAGTGTGCTGAGCGGCCGGCCGCCACGAGCGCGATCGCCTCACTTCGCCAGGCCGCGTCCTCGTAGACGCCCCTGACCGCGGTCGCCGCGAGTTCGGTGTCCGGATTGCCCACGCCGCGCGCCCAGAGGCACGAGTGGGTCGCGCGGGTCAAGACGAGGGTGCCCCGCGCCTCGAGGCCGTGGTGCACCGCGTCGGCGATCTGCTCGACCAGGCGTTCCTGGATCTGCAGACGACGCGCCACGCCGTCCACGAGGTCGACGAGCCGTCCGATGCCGACGATCCAGTCGCCCGGTAGGTAGACGATCGTCGCGGTGCCGGTGAAGGGCAGCAGGTGGTGCTCGCAGACCGAACGGAACGGGATGCCCGACAGCAGCACGGAATCGTCGCCGGTCGCGCGGATCCGGGCCGTGGGGTCGAGCACCGGCAGCGGCCGGGTCCCCGGCCACGCCTCCGCCACGAATTCGGCGACGCGGGACGCGGTCCGGTCGAAGCGAGGGTCGGCCGGGTCGTAGCCCGCTGACGCGAGCAGCTCCTCCACCGCGTGCGCTGCGCGCACCAGATCGATGCCTGGCCCGGCGGGTTCGGGCTCCGTCATGGCGGGCCCTCCGTTCCGCGAGTCCGGGCGCGTTGCGAGCCTACGGTCATCCGCGCACGGCGGCGCGCGGCTCTTCCTCGCGATCGAGGGGAGTCTCGAGCGAGCACGGTGCGGCTCTGGGTGCGCAGGTGAGGGTGGCGCAGATGGGACGTCGGCCCCTGGCGATCCGGCGTGCGAAGAGTACGTTCGGGACCGTCGGGCGAGAGGTCGAGACGTGCGCAGATACCGGAACCACTGGGTGTACAGCGTCGGGCTCGCGGTCGCCTGGGCGGCGGTGCTCGGCGTCGTCTTCGCCGCGAAGCCCGCGGCACCACCCGCGTCCGTCCCATGACCGCGGTCGTCGCGTGGATCGCCGGCTCGGGCGTCGTGCAGGGTGTGATCATCGGCGCCGCCCTCGCGTTCGGCACGGCGATCCTCGTGCTCGGCGTCGTGGCCAGGCGCATCACCACGACCGACAACGGCTGGAGCAGCATCCGCGCCTGCGGCCGGCCGGAGAACGGCGTCCTGGTGCGTGGCGCCTGCGCAAAAGCCCTGCCCGCGGTGAACGTCTGGGAGGAGGCGGCCTACTGGACGGCGACGCGCGACGAGGCGGGGCGGCGATTCACAGGCAGCCGGGCCTATGTGCTGCACTTTCCGGCGGGCGGACTGCCGCCTGCCGCCGCGTTCTGGTCGCTCACCATGACCGACGTCGTCGGATACATGATGCGCAGCCCGACCGGCCGGCACAGCGTCGGCGACCGGACAGGGCTCGAGCGGAACGAGGACGGTTCGGTCGACATCTACCTGCAGCACGAGGCGCCGAGGGGTCATGAGCAGAACTGGCTGCCTGCGCCGAGGGGCCGCTTCGCGCTGATGCTGCGCGCCTATCTGCCCGGTCCTTCGGTGCTCGACGGCTCCTACCGGGTGCCGCAGGTCCGCCACGGCGGCGTCACATGAACCGCCTGATCGTCCGATACGCCCCGCTCGTCGCCGCGGTCATCGGCGTGGTCTTCGCGTGGGTGGTCTCCCGGCGCATCCTGCTCGGCGGGAACGCATTCCTCCCGCTCGGGGTCGCCGCCGCCGCCGTTTGGGCGGTCGGGGTTCCGGTGTTCATCATCTGCTGGCCGCGAATCACCATCAGCGGGTTCAGGCGTGCGATCGCCCGGCGCGGACTCGGTGACGGCCCGATCCCGGTCAACACGCTGTCCGCGACACCGACGACCGCATCGCCAGGCGCCGCGGGGTCGGCCCTGCTGGGCACCGGGACGGAGGACCTGCTCTACGTGGGCGGCTGGCTCGATCTGCGCACGACACCCCAGATCCTGCACACGCCGGACATGACGGGCCGCTACTACTGCCTGCAGCTGATCGACCCGGCGCGCAGCGCGAACTTCGCCTACATCGGCACACGTGCCACGGGGAGCGGCGAGGGCGACTACCTGCTGAGCGGCCCCGGCTGGAGCGGGACCGTTCCCTCCGGGATGACGCAGATCGTCTCGCCTCGGGCGTCGGTGCTCGTGATCGGCCGCGTCCTGGTCGAGAACGAGCGGGACCTTCCTGCAGCGCACGCACTCGCCCAGCGACTCCGGCTCACACCGCTCGGGCGATGAGTGCGGCCGCGCGTCGTCACCCCCGCACCCGCCGCATCTCCGCGGCGAGCGCCGGGTTGCGCTGCTCGAACTCGCGGATGACGGTCTCGGCGACCTCCGGCTGCTTGTTCTGACTCAGCTTCGCGCGAGCGTCGAACCTCGTCACGCGGAGACGCAGTCCGACCGTGCCCTTCGCCGTGCGGCGAGTGCCGGCCTCGTCCTCGGCGAGGCTGCGCCCGTGCTCGTATCCGCGCTCGAAGTGGTCGGTGAGCCGGCCGAGCACGGCGTAGTTCTCCTCCTCCGACAGGATCTCGGGCACGCCGTAGAGGTGGGCGGTGACGTGGTTCCAGGTGGGCACGAGATCGCCCTCGGCGTACCAGCTCGACGAGACGTAGTCGTGCGGGCCCTGGACGATGACGAGCACCTCGTGCTTGCCGAGTTCGTGCAGCTGCTCGTCCGGCCGGCCGAAGTGACTGACGATCGTGATGCCGTCCGCGTCGGCCGCCTCGTCCAACATCACCGGATAGTGCGAGGCGACCAGACCGGTCGTGGTGGACGACACGAAGGTCGCCCACGGGTGGGCGACGACGAGCCGTTTCACCTCGATGGGATCCGTCATCAGGTAGTGCGGGGTGTGTCGCACGGCGTCCTCCCGTACGGTCGGCGATCGCGCCATCGTACGGAACCCGCAGCACTATCCCGCGAGCTCGGGGTACAGCACCTCGAGCGGCGACGACAGCGCCGACTTCACGTCGCGGCTGACCTGGTCGGCGAGCACTTCGGTCTCCCCCGCCTCGAGCGCGTCGTAGATCGCACTGACGATGTCCGCCGGGTCGGCCTTGTCCACGTCGAGCCCAGCGGTCATCGGGGTGTCGGTGTAGCCGAGGTGCGCACCGAGGACCTGCGTGCCGTGCGGCAGCAGCTCTGCGCGCAGCGAATTCGTGAACGACCAGAAGGCCGCCTTCGACGCCGAGTACGCGCCGCTTCGCGCGAGCCAGCTCAACACCGAGTGGACGTCGATCAGCGCGCCGCCCCCCTTCGCGGCCAGCACCGGCGCGAACGCCTGCGCCACCTCGAGCGCACCGAAGACGTTCGTGTCGAAGATGCGCCGCACCGCCTCGATCGGGCTGTCGACGAGACGCTCGGGATTCGCGCCGACACCGGCGTTGTTGACGACGACCGTGACATCCGACGCGAGCGCAACCGCATCGCGGATCGACGCGGTCGAGGTCACGTCGAGCGCGAGGGGCACGACGCGATCGTCGTCCCACGACTTCGGGTTTCTGGCGGTGGCATAGACGCGGACGGCGCCACGCACGAGCGCCGCCCGGACGAACTCCGTGCCGAGGCCGCCATTGGCGCCGGTGACGAGCACGGTCGCGGCGTGCAGTGCAGTCATGAGGGCCCTTTCTCCTGTATCCGGCCGGTGATGCGGCCGGGTTCGACGCTAGCTCATCTGACTTGGATTATCCAACTCAGATGAGCTCGCTCTACCGTTGCTGACATGGCTATGGACGGGCTCTGGTACGGCGGCGACTACAACCCGGAGCAGTGGGAACCCGAGGTCTGGGACGACGACGTCCGGCTGATGCAGCGGGCCGGCGTCACGATCGCGACCGTCGGCGTCTTCTCCTGGGCGAAGCTCGAGCCGGCGGACGGCCGCTTCGAATTCGCGTGGCTCGACGACGTGCTCGGCCGGCTGCACGCCGGGGGCATCCGGGTCGACCTCGCGACCGCCACGGCGTCGCCTCCCCCGTGGCTCGCACTCGCGCATCCCGAGATGCTGCCGGTCACCGATGCGGGCGTCCGCCTCGGGGTCGGCAGCCGCCAGCACTACTCGCCGTCATCCGCCGTGTACCGCCGGTACGCGGATCGGCTCGTCCGTGCGCTCGCCGAGCGGTACGGCGCGCATCCGGCGCTCGAGGCGTGGCACGTGAACAACGAACTCGCCTGCCATGTGCAGAAGGACTACTCGGACGAGTCGGCGGCCGCGTTCCGCGGCTGGCTCCTGGCGAAGTACGGGACGATCGGAGCGTTGAACGATGCGTGGGGCACCGCGTTCTGGTCGCAGGCCTACGGCTCGTTCGACGAGATCATGGCGCCGCGCGCGGCCCCGACGTTCATGAACCCCACGCAGCTGCTCGACTTCGACCGCTTCTCGTCCGACGCATGGATCGACGTCTACCGCGCCGAAGCCGCCATTCTGCGCGAGGTGACCCCGGACGTGCCCATCACGACGAATTTCATGGGCTTCTTCAAAGGCGTCGACTACTGGGACCACGCGCAGTACGTCGACTTCGTCACCGACGACCACTACCCCGACCCCGCCGACCCGGCCGCGCCCATGGTCGCGGCGGCGTCCCGCGACCTGATGCGTTCACTCGGGGACGGCCCGTGGGTGTTGATGGAGCAGGCGCCGAGCGCGGTGAACTGGCGGCGCCGGAACGCGGCGAAACCGGACGGCATGCACCGGTTGCTGTCGCTGCAGGCGGTCGCGCGGGGCGCCGACGGCATCATGCAGTTCCAGTGGCGGCAGTCGAAGGCCGGCGCGGAGAAGTTCCACTCGGCGATGGTCCCGCACGCCGGAGAGCGGAGCCGTGTCTTCGAGCAGACCGTCGAATTGGGTGCGGAACTGGCGGCGCTCGCAGACATCCGTGGCGTGCGGCAGGACGCCGAGGTGGCGCTGGTCTTCGACTGGGACAGCTGGCGGGCCATCGAGCAGGAGGCCGTACCCGCCGAGCTGTCCTACCTGCGGACGGTGCTTCGCTGGTACCAGGCGTTCCGCGCAGCGGGGGTGCTGGTCGATTTCGTGCGGCCGACCGGCGACCTCTCGCGGTACCGGGTCGTCGTCGCCGCGGCGACGCACGTGCTGCCCGTCGCGGCGCAGGAGAATCTTGCCGCCTTCGCGCACCGCGGCACGCTCGTCGTCGGCTACCAGACCGGCGTGCTCGACGAGCACCTGCACGTCATCCTCGGCGGATACCTCGGTGCGCTCCGCGACGTCCTCGGCGTGCGCGTCGAGGAGTTCGCGCCTCCCGCGGAGCCCTCCCTGAGCGGTGGGGCGGTGCCCGAGCTCGAGATCCGCGGACTCGCAGCGGGCGCGGCGCGCGACTGGGGGGAGATCGTCCGGGTCGACGGCGCCGACGTGCTCGCGGCGTTCGCGGGCGGCATGCTCGACGGCTTGCCGGCGATCACCCGGAACACGGTCGGTGCGCACGGCGCCTGGTACCTGGCGACGGCACCGGACGCGCTGGCCGACGTGGTCGGCCGGGTGCTCGCCGAGGCGGGTGTCGAGCCGATCGTCGAGGGGCTTCCGGACGGCGTCGAAGCCGTCCGGCGTGGCCGCCGCACCTTCCTGCTGAACTGGGGCACGCGATCGGCATCGGTCGGCACCACGCGGCTTCCACCGATGGACGCGGTCGTCCTCGAGGACTGAATCCAGCGGCTGCAGGTCATCCGCATGGCTGAACCATGCGGTTCTTGGCCGTGGATCGACCCCTCGTCCCTCACACTGATCGCTGACGCACCGCGGGAGAGGGGGCACAGGTGACCCGGGTCTCTTCGGCGATCGTGCACAGCCGCACCCCGCGCCCCGGCCTGGCGATCCTGATCGCACTCGTCGCCTTCGCCTCTGTCGTAGGACTCGCGAACGAGTCGGGTCTCAGCGCATTCGCGCCCGGGTCGATCCGCGCGACGTTCCAGACCGCGTTCCCGCTCGTGCAGGCGGCAGGTACGTTCGCGGTCTTCGTGCTGCTCGGACTGCTCGCCTCGGTCAGCAGCGGGCGACGCTGGATCGGCATTCTGCTCGGCCTGGTCGTGGCGATCGCGACGCAGGCGGTCATCGCCGTCACCGGCATCGGCACCGCCTCGCTCGCCTTCGGGGTCGTCGGGTTCGTGGGGTCGATCGTGGGGGCGGCGTTCGCCCGCACGCCGCCCAGGCGCCCGACGCGGCAGTGGGATGCACCTCGGACGTCGCCGGGCCGCACCTCCGGACCGTTCGCCGATCTCGTCGTCACCTCGGGCTCGCGCCGGCGGTCGCATCGCGGCAGGAACGTGCTGCTCGTGATGCTGACGGGCGTCGTGCTCGTCGTCGCACTGCTGGCGGCCCTGCTCGTGCTCGTGGTGCCGAGCACGACGGATGCGCACGCCCGTGCGTCAGCCCTGGCTGACAGCCGCGGCGTCCGCGCGCCGGTGCTGCCGATCCCGGCCAGGGTCGCCGACGCCCTCACGGCGACCGAGGACCAGAACTTCGAGACGTCCGTGGGCCTCGATCCCGCCGGCGTCGCCCGGTGGACGATCAGCACGCTCACCGGCTCCGCCGACACCGCCGCGGGGTCGACGCTCGAGCAGCAGCTCGCGAAGATGCTCTACACCGACGGCAACAGCACCACCGTCGACCGGTTCGAGCAGCTCGGGCTCGCCCTCAAGCTCGATCAGCACTGGTCGAAGGCGCAGATCATGCAGATGTACCTCGAGAGCGCCTACTTCGGGCACGGCTTCTACGGGCTCGACGCCGCGTCGAAGGGCTACTTCGGCGTGTCGGCCGCCCGCCTCGACTGGCAGCAGGCCGCGCTGCTCGTCGGCCTCGTCCAGGCACCGACCGCCTACGACCCGTTCACGCACCCCGACCTGGCGAAGAGCCGCCGCAGCCATGTGCTCGATCGGCTCGTGGCCACCGGGCATCTCACGGACGCCGAGGCCGCGAAGGCCGACTCCTCGGGACTCGGACTCATCGGCGGCTGAGCGTCGTCTCCGGGTCCGCCCGGACTCCGCCGACCGACCGGGGTGCGGCCCCGCTCCGGTCGTACCGTCGGCTCATGCCGGCACGACAGGAGATCCCCTCGACCATCGAGCGATCCGATCAGCACGCCAAGGCGCTCTGGTCCAAGGCGCACGACTCGGCGGTCGAGACCTACGGCGAGGGCGACCGCTCGCACCGCACGGCGTTCGCGGCGCTGAAGCACGAATACGAGAAGGTCGGCGACCACTGGGAGCGGAAGGCCGAGAACGGGCCGTCGGACGCGCGCGCGGCCGGCGACCGACACGCGCAGACGGCGGGTGGTGTCGATGCGAACGCCACGAAGGCGCACCTGATGGACATCGCGAGACGACTCGACGTCGGCGGCCGCAGCTCGATGACGAAGGCGGAGCTCGTCGCCGCGATCGAGAAGGCGAACGACCGCGAAACGGCGCGCAGCCGCTCATGACCCACTTCGCCTTCGAACTGCGGTCGGGACGCCATCTCGGCGTCTCCGGCCTCGGCGAGCCCCTCGCCACCCGTGTCGTGGTGCTGTGTCATCCGGCCGGAGCCGGCGGCGCGTTCGATCCGGACCCGGCCGCCAGTGTGGCTTCCGGCCTGCGCATCATCGGCATCGATCGACCGGGCTACGGCGCGACCGACCCGTATCCGGGCGAGCCGGATGTGCGCGTGTGGGTGGACGACGTCCGTGAATACCTGCAACGCATCGGTCCCTCGTCGGTCGAGTCGACGGGGGTGCGGCTCGGCATCGCGGGAGTGATCGGCGTCGGGTACGGCGCATTCGCCGCGGCGGCGCTGGCCGCGAGCCGCCCCCCGCTGATCGACCGCCTGGTCCTGCTCGAGCCGGCGGCACCGGCGGCCGGGCAGTGGACCGACGACCCGGCGCTGGAGACCTCCGGCCGGAACACGGACGCCGGACTGCTCGACCGCACGGACGCCGCGCTCACGCATGCGGCGGCCGCGGGTCTCGCCGCGGACGTCGCCCTGTTCGGCGACGGCGAGTGGGCCGAGGTGCTCTCCCGTGTGACCGTGCCGGTCGACCTGATAGCCGCGGCAGGCAGCCCGGGCGCCGAATGGTGGCGCAGTCACCTCGCCGTGTCAGACGTCCACACGACGGCGGCGAGCGGCCTCACCGGTCTCGCCGACGGCTGGCCCGCCGCGCTCGACCTGCTCGCAGGCGACGAGCAGTCCCGTCCCGACCGCGCGGCACAGGCCGAGACCTGACCCGGGTCAGGCCTCGGTGCGGCGGAGCCGCAGCGCCATGAACTCGCGGCCGGGAAGGTCGACCCTGACCAGGCCCGAGTGCACTCCCGGCAGCGGCTCGATCGTCATGCCCCAGGTGTCGATCACATCGATCGACCACGTTCCCCTTGGCAGCACGACGTCGCGGTAGCGCGGCCGACCGAACCCGAAGTAGCCGAGCCGGTAGGACTCCGTGCCGCCCCAGCGCACATCCCAGTCGCCGGGCAGCGGCTCGAGCACACCACCGGGCGCGTCCTCGGTGAGCCGGAGTAGGAACCCCATGCGCGACGGGGAGTCGCCGACGAGTTCGCCGCCCTTCGACCACCACAGTTCCTCACGGTCGTTGAGGTAGGTCTCGCCGTGGCCGACGTAGCCGCCACGGAGCGCGCCCTCCCACGCCCGGCGCGTCATCTCCTCGCCGCTGATGTTGCCCCAGCCCTGATCGATGTCCCCCTCGTACGCGCACTCGTCGATCACGATCGGCTTGCCGTACCGCTCGCGCCACTCGTCCGTGTACTCGGCGGTCCGGTAGACGTCCTGGCGCTGCACGCTGCAGTGCGTGATCCAGGGGCGTGAATGGTCGTAGAAGCCGAAGCAGTTGTGGATGGACGTCAGGTGGCCGACCGGGTCGTTCTCGGCGATGACGGCGGCGATGCGCTCCCAATCGTCGACGCTCTTCGAGAGCATCAGGTCGTACTCGTTCGCCAGCGACCACCAGACGTTCGCGAACGCGCTGAGCCGCCGCACGATGTACTGCGTGTACCGGTCGTCGGCGGCCCGGCCCATCTCGGAGAAGCCCCAGCGGTCGTACGGATGGAAGAGGATCAGGTCGGCCTCGATGCCGAGCGCGGCGAGCGCTTCGATGCGGCGCTCGAGGTGGGCGAAGAACTCCGGGTCGAAGCGGGTGTAGTCCCACTCGCCGTCGGCGGCGCGTTCGAACGCGAAGCGCGGCGGCTCGTCGGTGTTGAAGATGTACGACTTCGGGAACACGCACATCCGCAGCTTGCGGAACGGGGCGGTCTCGAGCGTGGCGAGAGTCCGCTCCTCGAGCTCGGGCGACTGACTGGTCCACGCGTACGCGGTGGTGCCGAGCGGCAGGAACCGGGTGCCGTCGCGATGCGCGAAGTGGAACGTGTCCGCGACGCCGACCGGCCCATGGGCACCGGCGTCGGCGGGGTGCACCTCGAACTCCGTCATGAGGCCGTCGAGGGAGCGCGCGGTCGAGGTCGTCGCCACCCGCACGCGTCCAGTGACCTGGGGCTGGTACCGGATGCGGTAGACCCCGTCGCCGTCGTAGAACCCGCCCACCCGCGTCGTCGTGCCGTCGGCCGACTCGAACTCGGCGGCGAGGTCGACGTCGACGAACGGGTTGCCGTGCGAGGGACCGTCGATGACGACCTCCGCGACCCCCCAGACCGATGCCCTCCCGACGCTGCGGACGATCGCCTTCGCCACGTGGAGCCCGTCGTACTCGGGATCCGGGGCGATCGGGGCCGGTTCCGGTGTCGCAGGCGGACGCAGGTCCGGCACGGCGGCGAGAGCCGACCACAGCGACTCGCGCGCGGTCGGGTCCAGTTCCGCCCGGCCCGTGAGCAGGCCCAGTGTGATGAATCGCATGTGCGGGACCGCGGGCGAGTCGAGTTCGCCCGGCAGCGCCGCACGTACCACGGCGGCCGCATCCGGGTCCGCGAGCAGGTCCACGACCCGCGTGTCTGGTCCATAGGTCATGGCGGAATCCGTCCCCTCGCTTCGACCGCGGCCACCGCGGTCGGGACAGTCTGCCACGTCGAACACATTCACTCAGGAGTGACTATCTATGCCGCCCGCGTCACGACAGTGCTCGGGTCGCGAACGCCCCCCACATCGGGCCACCGGCGAACCGCAGGCGGCCGACCGATGAGGACGCGTCGGCGGCGAGCACCGCGCTCACGACCGCAGCGCCGATCGCGTCGAGCATCGAGCCGCCGAAGGCGGCGTCGTACTCGCTCGCACCGAAGGCGCGCTCGAGGAAGCCGCGCTGCACCCGCTCCGCCTGCGCGGCGCTCTTCGCCATCACCCTCGGGTCGGCGGAGCGCGGGCGGAATGCGATCGGCATCGCCGCCGCGAGTTCGTCGTGGACCATGCGTCGCTGCCGGAAGGTCAGACCGGCGAACGCGTCCGCGTGCGCCTGCTCGATGGTCGGGAGGTCCGCCGTGACGAGGAGCGTCCGGTACCGCTCGGCGTTCGACAGGTCGTCATCGGTGCGGATCATGGTCGTCTGCGTACTCATGACCCGATGGTCGTCGTGCGCGCCCAGCGGATCCGGTGGTCGCGCGATCCGTTCGCTATGCGGTTTCTGGGGAACGGCTGCGCATCAGGAGCGCGACAGCCACACGGCGGTGTCGGTCGGCACGGCACCGTCCCGCAGCTCGCCGCTTGCGACGAGCACCCGCCATCCCGCGTCGATCTCCACGGGTGCCTGGCCCAGGTTCAGGACGCACCGGAAATCCGGCCCGCGACGGAAATCGAGCACGCCGGGTCCGGCGGTGCTCCAGCCGAACTCCTCGGTCAGCAGCCCGGGCACGCTCCGACGCAACTGCAACGCATCCGTGTACAACCGCAGCGTCGAACCGGCATCCGCGGACTGCGCCTCGACGGTCAGGTGGCCCCAGTCCGCGGGCTGCGGCAGCCACGGCTCGGCCGCGGCGCCCGCGGGCGAGAAGCCGTAGGGCGGCCGGTCCCCCGACCACGGCAACGGCACACGGCAGCCGTCGCGGCCGCGCGTCTCGCCGTTCGTGCGGGCGAAGACCGGGTCCTGGATCGCCTCATCCGGCAGGTCGTCGACGTTCGGCAGGCCGAGCTCCTCGCCCTGGTAGACGTAGGCGCCCCCGGGCAGCGCGAGCGTGAGCAGGGCGGATGCGCGCGACCGGCGCGTGCCGAGCGCGATGTCCGCCACCTCGCCCTGGCCGTCGGCGAAATGGGCGGACGACGTCGTCGGCCGCCCATACCGGGTGACGAGCCGGATCTCGTCGTGGCTCGACGTGACCCAGGTCGCCGGGACGCCGATCGGCACGAACTGGTCGAGCGTCGCGTCGATGACCGTGCGCAGCGCAGCCGCGTCCCACGACGATTTCATGTAGGGGAAGTTGAACGCGCTGTGCATCTCGTCGGGCCGCAGGTAGAGCGCAAGCCGCTCGGCGCTCGACACCACCGCCTCGACCACGAACGCCCGGTCGCCCGGGTACTCGTCCGCGACCGACCGCCAGCGCGTGAAGACCTCGTGGACCGCGTCGACGTCCCAGTGCGGGTTGCCGACCCAGTCGAGGGTCATGAATCGCAGATCGTCACCGTAATCGGCATCGGGGAAGTCGGGATCCTTGCCGAGCGCAGGGGCGGCGTCGACGCGGATGCCGTCCACGCCGCGATCGAGCCAGTACCGCAGGATGTCGTCGAACTCGGCGAGGACCTCCGGACTCCGCCAGTTCAGGTCGGGCTGCTCGACGGCGAAGGTGTGCAGGTACCACTGCCCCGGCCTGCCGTCCGGCTCGGTGACGCGCTCCCAGCCCGACCCGCCGAACGCACTGATCCAGTTGTTCGGCGGGGCGTCGCCGACGCCGTCGCGGAACAGGTAGCGGTCGCGTTCGGGGCTGCCCGGCCCGGCGGCGAGCGCCGCCTGGAACCACGGATGCTCGATGGAGGTGTGGTTGGGCACCACATCGATCAGGATCCGGAGCCCGCGGTCGTGGGCTGCTGCGATCACGGCATCCGCATCGCCGATCGACCCGAACATGGGGTGGATGTCGCGGAAGTCGCTCACGTCGTAGCCGCCGTCGGCGAGCGGCGACGGGTACCACGGCGCGATCCAGATGCCGTCGACGCCCAGGTCGGCGAGGTACGGAAGGCGTTCGAGCAGGCCGGCGAGATCGCCTTCGCCGTCACCGTTCGCATCGGCGAAGCTGCGCGGATAGACCTCGTACATGACGGCTCGCCGCCACCAGGGCGCCCGGGGGGTCGGGGCGTCGTCGATCGTCATCGATCCTCCATGCATGGGTGGCGGCGGTGCCGCGCCGATCGTATCGCCGCGGATGGCGACCGCGCAGGGTCGCGCGCGCCCTTCGACTCGCGTGCCTTCGCAGCCGACGCCGGCTGGAGTGCGGTCGGCCGGCGCCGACATCCTCGCGCGGGGCGACCGTCCTGGCGCGAGGACTACGATCCGGCAGCATGGCCGGCACACCGATCTCCTACCTCGTCCTCGAGAAGGGCACGCCGATCGTGACCGCGACGGGCGCGCGGCTCGGAACCGTGGAACACGTCCTCGCCGACGAGAGCCTCGACCTCTTCGACGGCATCGCCGCGCGGACCGACGCGGGTCTGCGATTCGTGGACGCGAACCTTGTCACCACGATCACGACCGAGCAGGTCGACACGAGCATCACGGACGCGGACGCGGCGCACCTGCCCGAGCCCGACGGCGACCCCGTGCTCGAGGCCGATCCGGGCGAGTACTCGGGGAACGCACTGTCCGCCTGGTTCGGGCGGATGTTCATGCGTGAGCACTGGACGCGCAAGCGCGACGACTGACCTCCCGGGCACCGAATCCGTTCCCGGCGGCTGAGACGAATCGCACCCCGGCGGACATGCACGGGTATGACCATCTCCGCCACCCGTGCGCGCCCGCCGGTGCCGCGCCTCACCGCCGTCGTCGCGGGACTCCTGCTGCTCGGCACGCTCACCGCCTGCTCGGCGAGCAACGCCGCCGGCACCTCGTCCGGATCCGAGGCGGGTGCCGTGGCCGCGGCGCCCCACGCCGCATCGGGCGCCGCGAAGGTCGCCGACAGCGGCACCACGTCGGGCGTCGACCGCGCCATCACCTATACCGGCTCGCTCATCCTCTCGGCGGCCGACCCCGTCCGCACCGCGGCGGACATCACGTCGATCGTCGAAGGTGCCGGCGGACGCGTCGACTCGAGTTCCGAGCACCCCACCTCGCCGGCGACCGCGGAGCTGCGCGTCCGCATCCCCTCCGCCGTCTTCGAGTCGACGCTCGCGCAGCTCAAGCGCACCGGCGCGGTTCGGAACGCGAGCATCAGCGCCACCGACGTCACCGACCAGGTGAAGGACTACGCGATCGAGGTCGCCGGTCTGCGGGCATCCGTCACGCGGCTGCAGCAGCTGCTCGGCAAAGCGTCCACCACCACCGACCTCGTCGCCATCGAGACGAGCCTCACCGATCGCGAGAACACGCTCGAGCAGACGCTGGCGCAGCAGAAGGAGCTGGCCGACCAGGTGTCCTACGCGACGCTGTCGATCTCGATCGGCACCCCGGCGACCGTGCACGACCCGGCGCCGTCCACCTTCGGCTCCGGGTTCGCCGCCGGCTGGACCGCGCTCGTGGCGACAGCGGCCGCCCTCACCGTCGGGTTCGGTGTCGCACTGCCGTGGCTCGTGGTCATCGGGGTGCTGCTGTTGCTCGTCCTGCCGCTCGTGCGACGCTTTCGGAAGCGGGCACGATCCGCTTGACCCTGACGTCGCCCACGAGCGTGGGTCCGCTCCAAGCTCCAGCGCGCGGAGGTTCCGTGATCGATCGGCCTCACGAGACGACGGATCCATCGGATCACGCGCTGCTGCAGGAGGCGACCGACGCCCGAGGCGGTTTCGCGCTCGTCATGCGCCGCCACAGCGGCGTGCTGTACGCCGTCGCGTACCGCCGCCTCGGGTCGCCGGCCGACGCCGAGGAAGCGGTGCAGGACGCCTTCATGCTGCTCTGGACGAAACGCCGGCGAGTGCACTTCGTCGGCGACTCGGCACTGCCGTGGCTCATCGTCAGCGTTCAGCACCTGGCGGCGAATCGTCGCCGCTCGATGCAGCGCAGGGCAGGGCACGAACTCACGGGCGTCGACCTCGAGCGCTCCCCCGCCGCCGGGACGGAGGCGAGCGACGGCGAGATCGACGCGGCGCTCGCGCGCCTCACCCCGATCGACGCCGACATCGCTCGGCTCTGCCTGGTCGAGGAACTCACCTATCGGGAGGCGGCCGAGCGCCTCGGCATCGCCGAGGGCTCGGTGCGGAACCGGCTGAGCCGGACACGGAAGCGGCTGCAGCGCGACCTGCGCGGAGAGGAGGACTGATGGCGACGGACGAGCAACTCGAACGGATCGAACGGGAGGTGCTTCGGCGCATCGATCGGCGCACCGCGATCCGTGGGCGCATCCGGACGGGTGCCATCGCCGCCGTCGTGGTCGTCGGCCTCGCCGTCGGCGTCGCCGGGCTCGTGCGTCTGCCGGGCAGCGGCGCCGCATCCACCGCCTCGTCCGGCCACGCCGGCACCGCGGACAAGCAGGCCGAGAGCGGCACGGTCGCAGGGGCCGGCGCGCCCGCGGCTGCGGCGGCCGACCCGCGCACCGTGCGCTGCTACGACGGCGCGACGGCCCGGAGCAGGCTGACGCTCACCTCGGTGGCCGCCTCGGCGACCGACGCGCGGATCGCGGCGGCCTGTGCGGTGGCGCTCTCGCAGGCGAGACCCGCAACGCCGGCTGCAGCCTCGTCGCTGCTCGTGTGCGTCGACGCGGCCGGCGCACGCTCGGTGTTCACGCGAGCGGACGGGACGCGCTCGGATGCGGCGTCGTGCGCCGCGAACGGGTTGCGCGCTCGCTGACGGTGGCCACGCGTACCGTGTGCCGGTGCCCGAATCGGTCGAGGCGTGGTGGTCGCGCCGGCAGTTCTCCCACGGCATCGACGTGCCGTACCCGGTCGGCCGGTACCGCGACGCGTGGGCGGCGTACCCGGTGCTGATCCGGCAGTACCACCCCGACCTCAACCGCGGGGTCGTGCTCAGCCAGGTGCCGCCGGCGGCGGACGTGTACCTCCAGTGGCAGTGCGACGCCGGCCACGTGTTCGTCGCGACGCCCACCGAGCAGCGCGAGCGCCCGGGCCGGGAGCGGCGACGCTCGACGTGGTGTCCCGAATGCTTCGATCTCGCTCGCGGCCGGCCGACCCCGGCGATGCGTGCGATCGCCGCTGCGGTGACCCCACCCGCTGCGCCGCGCCCGCGGAAGCCGAAGCGGGCCCCGGTGGTCTGCGAGCTCACCCCCGATCTGCCTGTCGGCACCCCGTTCGTGAGTCGCTGCGCACCGAAGCCCGCGTCCGCGGTCGAATCGGACCTGCGAGCGGACCTCGCCGAATCGCTCGAATTCGACGGCACCCATACGGCCGTCCGGCTCGCGCGGCCGTTCTTCCAGCACCTCGAGGCGTGGCCGGACATCGTGATCCCCGAACTGCAGGTCGCGATCGAGTACGACTCCCCTGGCCGGCACGGACTGGAGCACGTCGGCGACCGCGAGCGATCCGATCGGCGCAAGGACCGGCTGCTGCGCGAGGCGGGCTGGGAGGTCGTCCGGGTCCGCACCGGCCGGCTGGCCGCGCTCGGGCCGCACGACGTCGTCGCCGCGTCCCTGTCCAAGCAGGTCGTCCCGAGGATCCTCGACGAACTCGAAGCGCTCCGCGGCGCCCTCTTCGTCGCCGCGTACCGCCGCTGATCCGGGCTCGCCGGCGCGCGCTCCCACCGTCGCCGGGCGTCACATTCGGCACACTCCCGCCAGAGATCCTGCGACCATTGGAGTGCGCCAACGCATCACGAGAGAGGGGATCCGATGACCGACACGGCGAAGAAGCAGTCCGACATCTCGCTCGTCCCGCAGGACGTCTCCGACGTGCTCTCCGCCGAGGACTTCAAGGCGGCGTTCCGCAACCATCCGTCCGGGGTCGCGATCGTGACCGCGGACGACGGCACCGGCCCGGTCGCGATGACCGTCAGCTCGGTGTTCTCGGTCAGTGCCGTGCCGCCGCTGCTCGTCTTCTCGGCCTCGGCCCTTTCATCGAGCACGCCGACCATCAAGAACTCGGACACCGTCGTGGTGCACCTGCTCGGCGCCGAGCAGCTCCCCCTGGCGCAGCTGGGCGCCACGAGCGGTGTCGACCGCTTCGGCCCCGACGTGCGGTGGGACCGGCTGCCGACCGGCGAGCCGTACTATCCGGACGTGCACGCCTGGATCCGCGGCCGCATCGTCAACCGGCTCGACGCGGGCAGCGCGACCGTGTTCGTGGTGGAGGCCCTGCAGTCGCAGGCGCCGGAGCCGGGCAGCGCCGAGGCCGAGGCCGGTACGGCCCGTCCCCTCGTGTACCACAACCGGGCGTGGCACGTCCTCGGCGACCACTCCCGCGCCTGACCCGCCTGGGCGCATTCCAATCCGATCGCGCGCTCGCTCCGAACACC
The DNA here is from genome assembly GCA_963716965.1 of uncultured Actinomycetota bacterium. Classification (GTDB taxonomy): domain Bacteria; phylum Actinomycetota; class Actinomycetes; order Actinomycetales; family Microbacteriaceae; genus Amnibacterium. The sequence goes on from CAVQUZ010000001.1 coordinate 23,608, forward strand.
CGACGACATGCTGCTCATCACCCGTCCTGACGCCGGTATTCCAGTGACCGTGCAAGCGCGCTCCGCGCTCGCTCCCGTCCGTGCGCTCGAACTGATCGGCCCGATCGATCTGCCTTCCGTCTTCATCGGCTGGGGGCCGTTCCCCGCCGTGACCTCGGTCGACGGCCAGACCGGCGATTGGACCGGCGTCGGCGAGACGCGGCACCCCAACCTCTCCGACGGGGGCACGGTGACCGAGACCCTCACGGAGTACACGCCCGGAGTCGGGTTCGCGTACGAACTGACGGGTTTCACTGACGTCTTCGACCGCATGGTCGATGGTGTGCGCGGCGAATGGACCTTCACGCCCGACGGATCCGGCTCGATCGTGAAGTGGACGTGGGAGTTCAAGGCGAAGCCCCGCTTCGGCGTGCTCCTGCGTCGTGTGATCACGCCGTTGTACGGGCACTACATGCAGCAGATCGTCGACCGGTCCGTCGAGGTGGCCGAACGGCTGGCCGGGCTCGCCGCCGTCGCCCGCTGAGCCCCGTCATCGGGCGGTTCCCCGCGCGCGTTAGCGTGGCCTCGTGCGTATCGGCCTCCTGACCTCCGGTGGCGACTGCCCCGGTCTGAACGCGGTCATCCGCGGTGCGGTCCTCGAAGGCGTCATCGGTCACGACGACGAGTTCGTCGGGTTCCGCCACGGCTGGCGCGGCGTCGTCGAGGCGGACATCGTGCCGATCACCCGCGCGAGCGTGCGCGGCCTGTCGAAGCAGGGCGGCACGATCCTCGGCTCGTCGCGCACCAACCCGTTCGAGGGCCCGCACGGCGGCCCCGACCACATCCAGACCATGCTCGACGAGCACGGGATCGACGCCATGATCGCGATCGGCGGTGAGGGAACACTCACGGCGGCCCGACGGCTCTGCGACGCGGGCATCCGCATCATCGGGGTGCCGAAGACCATCGACAACGACCTCGCCGCGACGGACTACTCGTTCGGCTTCGACACGGCGGTCGAGATCGCGACCGAGGCGATCGACCGCTTGCGGACGACCGCCGAGTCGCACGAGCGGTGCATGGTGCTCGAGGTGATGGGCAGGCATGTCGGCTGGATCGCGCTGCACGCCGGCATGGCCGGGGGCGCCCACGCCATCCTGATCCCCGAGCAGCCGGAATCGATCGCCACCGTCGCCGCCTGGGCGCAAAGTGTGCGCGATCGCGGCCGGGCGCCGACGATCGTCGTGTCCGAGGGCTTCCGCTTCGACGACATGGCGCAGGAGCACTCGCACAAGGGCCTCGATGCGTTCAACCGGCCCCGGCTCGGCGGGATCGGCGACATCGTCGCCGAGGCGATCGAGACGGCGACCGGCATCGAGTCAAGGGCGACCGCGCTCGGCCACCTGCAGCGCGGCGGCGTGCCGAGCGCCTACGATCGCGTGCTCGCGACGCGCCTCGGCATCGCGTCGGTGACCGCGGCGCACGTGGGCCGGTGGGGCTCGATGGTGGCGCTGCGCGGCACGGACATCGTCGGGGTGAGCATCGCGGAAGCGACCCAGGACCTCAACCGCGTACCGCCCGCCCGGTATGCGGAAGCGGCGCGGATGTTCGGCTGACCGTCAGGAGTGCACCGTGTGCTCCTGACCGCGGTGGCTCGCGGGTTCCAGCTGGAACGTCGAGTGTTCGATGCGCACCGCGAAGTGCTCGAGCACGCACTGCTGCAGTTCGGCGAGCACCTCGGGCGCGTGCCCGTCGCGGAAGCACTCGCTCTCGAGCGTGACGTGCGCGCTGATCACGGGCAGGCCGGTCGCGATCTCCGATGCGTGCAGGTCGTGCACCTCGCGCACGTGCGGCACCGCGACCATGTGCGCGCGGACGGCGTCGAGATCGAGCCCCCTCGGCGTCGACTCGAGCAGAACGCCGACGGTCTCGCGCAACAGGATGAACGCCCTCGGCAGGATGAGGGCGCCGATCACGACCGCCGCGATCGAGTCCGCGCCCGTGAACCCGGTCGTCCAGACCACGATCGCGGCGACGATGACCGCCAGCGCACCGAGCGCGTCGCTCGCGACCTCGAGGAACGCGGCGCGCATGTTCCGGTTCTGTCGTCGCGCGCCCGCCATGACGGCGACGGCGGCGATGTTGCCGGCGAGAGCGACGACGCCCACTGCCAGCATTCCCGACGGCAGCACGGGCCCGGGATCCAGCAGTCGACGGATCGCCTCCACGACCACGAAGAGCCCGATTCCGAGCAGCGCGGCCGCCTGCGCCGTGGCCGCGAGCACCTCCGCACGGGCCAGTCCCCAGGTCCGCTTCGCGGAGGCCGGTCGCCTGACGAGGGTGGCTGCGACCAGGGCGACGATCAGACCGGCGGCGTCGATCGCGACGTGACCCGCGTCGATGAGCAGCGCGAGGCTGTTCGTGAGCACGAGGCCGAGGACCTCGGCCACGAACACGGCGAGCGTGATGGCAGCGGCGATCGCAAGCCGGCCTCGACCGGCGTCGGATGCACTGCCGTGCTGATGCCCGTCGCCCACGCCCCCATTCTCCGCCCAGGACGGGGCGTCGGGTCCACCGGCCGCTCGGCCGTTCGGCCGCTCGGCGATCACGATCCCCGAACCTTCGATTCCCATTGATGTTGTCGCGACTACGGTCTAGTCTGTAGTCGCGACGACAATTCCGACGGGAGCCCTGATGTACCGCATGACACTCGAGTCCACGATCGACCAGCCACTGATCGACGTCTGGACGACCTGGACCGACATGACGGCGTATCCCGAATGGGACCCGCGTGAGGAGACCATGCGACTCGACGGACCGTTCGCGGTGGGCACGACCGGCTTCAGCAAGCAGACGGGCCCCCGCGCCGGCGGAGAGATCGCGATCGTCCGCGTCGAGCCGCTCCGCCGATTCACCGTCCGCACCCCGTTGCCCGGCGGCGCACTCGTGCTCGACCATCTTCTCGAGCCGAGCGAGGCCGGCGTTCGCGTGATCAAGCGGTACGACGTGACCGGACCGCTCCAGGTGCTGTTCCGCCTGCACTTCTCGAGGGGCATCCGGGCCGAGATGCCCGCGACGTTCGCCGCGCTGGCGGCCGAGGTCCGCCGGCGCCGGGTGGCCGCGTGACGCCGGAACCGGCGACACCGTCCGCGGACGACCGGACGATCCCCGCCTCCGCGATCGGGCCGCACTCGAGTCCGGGGTACTGGCTGCATCATGCGGCTCTCGCGTGGCGACGCGAGATGGGCGCGCGGCTGCGCGATCTCGACCTGACGCCGACCCAGTTCGACGTGCTCGCTGCGCTGCGCTGGCTGTCGCGCGACGGGGCGGCGACCCAGCAGATGGTCGCCGACCTCGCCGGCATCGACCGGATGATGACGAGCAAGGTCGTGCAGGCGCTGGAGCGGCGGGGCCTGCTCGAGCGTTCGGACCACGCGACCGACCGCAGGGCGATCGTGCTGCGGCTCACACCGGAGGGCCTCGCGCTGCTCACGACCGCGATCGGACGCACCAGAGCGCTCGATCGGGCGCTCTTCGGCGATCGAGCGCGCTCCGTCGCCCTGCGCGAGTCGCTCGCCGCGGTGATCGATCTGATCGAGGCGCAGGGCGCGGCCCGCGATCAGACGACGGTCTGAGCGAACGGCACCGTCACCACCGCCGCGAGCGGCAGCGGGATCTCGGTGTCGTTGCAGGCGACCGCGACGACGGCGCCCAGTGCGACGGCGTCCCCGATGACGGCCCAGGTGCGCTCGGCACTCGCCTCGTCCAGTTCACTCACCGGGTCGTCGAGGACGAGCAGCGCCGGCGCATCGATCAGCGCTCTCGCGATCGCGACGCGCTGCTGCTGGCCACCGGAGAGTTGCTCCAGCAGGTTGTGCCAGCTCGACTCGGGCAGCCCCAGCCGGTCGAGCAGGGCGGTGATGTCGTCCCAGTCGGCCGCTTCGAGCGGGCGGCGGGCGAGTATGCGGGTGGCGACGTTCTCGGCGGCGGTCAATGCACCGACGAGCTCGTGCTGCTGCGCGACGATTCCGCAGCGATCGGGGGAGACCGGCTCGCCATCGAGCAGGACACGTCCGTCGTCGGGCACGACCAGGCCGGCGAGCACCGCGAGCAGCAGCGACTTGCCCGCGCCGGAAGGGCCGACCACGCCGACGCACCGGCCCCGAGCGACCACCAGATCCAGCCCGTCCACGACCGAGCGGCCCCCCGCATCCGCCTTCAGGCCCTCCACACGCAGCCCCGTTGCAGCCTCCATGGGCTCATCATGCGCCACTCGGATCGGCCGCACGACCACCCGGACCGTTCGATCCAGATGAAATCGTGATGTGTACGGATTCCATTCTGTGAAGCGAACCCGCCTAATGTCGGAACGGCAGCACGGGAGGTGCCATGGCACGACGGCGTGGTCCGCGCTGGCTGAGGAGCGCCAGGCGGCGCCCGGCGGCGTTCGTGTCGCTGCTGCTGCTCTCGTGCCTCGCGGTCGTGGTATCGGTCCTGACGCCGCTGCTGCTGCGGAGCGTGCAGGAGGTCGGCCTCGAGGAGGGCGTCGCCTCGGCGGCGGCGGCCGATCGCAGCGTGGTGGGCGTCGCGCAGGCCACCGGCGCGGTCGATGTGCCGTCCGCCGAGGACGCGGTGTCGCAGATCTCCGCCTCCCTCTCATCGCGGCTCTTCGGTCCGGTCACGAGCGCCAGTGAGTCCTTCCGGGCGGTGGCGTGGATCGCGAAGACGAAGGGCGCGGTGCAGCAGACGGGCTACTTCTCGATCGCACCGGCGGGGTGCGCCGGCATGACCATCCTGCAGGGAACATGCCCGACCGACGCGACGGAGGCGCTGGTCCCCGAGTCCGCCGAGCGCACGCTGCACATCCCGGTGAAGACGACGGTGCGGTTCGACCCCGTCACCTCCGGGCCCGACGTGACCGTCGTGGGGGTCTACGACGATGCCCGCGGCGCCGGTCGGGTCCTCTCCCAGGTGTCGGCACTCGTCGGGCCGCCCATCACGACATCGGCCAGAGACCTCGTCGTCGGGTCGGCCCACCTGGACGATCTGCCCGGGTACAGCCTGATCGTGTACTCGTCGCGCACCGTGCGCGATCCGGTGCGTCTCACCGACGTCGCCGGTATCCGGCACGACATCGCTGCGGCGAACGAGTCGACCGTGAACAGCGTGGCGGCCGGCGACACGGCCGCCGTCGTCAAGACCGGCCTGACTCCGCTGCTCGCCCGGCTCGAGGGCCAGCAGTCGGCCGCGTCGATCCTCACCACGGCCGTCGCCCTCGAGGCGCTGGCGCTGGCGTGGTTCTCGCTCGGCTACGTGATCCAGCGCATCAGCCGCGTCCGGGCCGTCGAGTGGGGCATCGCGCGCACCAGGGGCATCCGTAGGCGGTCGTGGCTCGCGACGGTGTTCGTCGAACCGGTCATCGCGATCGTGCTTGGCACCGTGGCGGGGGTGCTGCTCGGCGTCGCACTCGCCGCGGCGCTCGCGCGCACAGCGCTCGGTCCCGCCGCTGCCGTCGACCCGGCGCAGCCCATCGTGGTCGCCGCCGTAGTGCTGGCGGCCGGCGGCTCGCTCGTCGCGCTCGTCGCCGCGAGCCTGCGGAGTGCCCGTCTGCCGCTCCCCTCGCTGCTCCGCGAGACGACGGAGCCCCGCACGCTCTCCCGAGTCGCCCTCGTCGCACAGAGTGGGGCGGTCCTGCTCGCGGCGGCGGTGGTCTGGTCGTCCCTCACGCAGACCGCGGTGTCCGGCCCGCAACTCGCACTCCTGGCGCCCATGCTGATCGCGCTGCTGACCGGCATCGTGGCGTTGCGGATCACGGTGGTGGTCGTGCGACGGGGCACCGCGCGCCCGCCGCGCTCGCTCACGGGCATGGTGGTCGGCCGCGGACTCGCACGGGCGCCCTCGACGCTCTACGGCGCAATGATGGTCGCGGTGGGTATCGCGCTCGCGGCATACGTCCTGCAACTCGCCCTCGTCGCCGGCGCACTCGAAGACCGGCGGGCGGACGCGGCCGTCGGCGCCGCGACGGTCCTGCACGTGACACCGAGGGCGGGCGTGGACCTACTGACCGCGGTCCGGAGGGCCGACCCGACCGGCAGGGTCGCGATGGCCGCAGTCGAAGCGTCAGGCGGGTCGGCGGCGGGCACCGAGCGCATCATCGCGGTCGACACGTCGAGGATCGCCGCCGTCAGCAGCTGGTTGCCGGAGTGGCGCGGTCTCGCCACGCCGACGCTCGAGAAGCGCCTCGACCCCGCGGTGGGCGCGCCGCTCGAGCTCCGCGGCACGAGCGTGCGACTGCAGGTCGCGAGCGTCGCGAAGGGCCGGCAGGAGCCGCTGCCCGATCCGACACCCGTGCTGCAGATGGTCCTGTCCACCCCGGCGGGTTGGCAGACGGTCTCGCTGGACAGGATCCGCACGGGCACGATGAGCGCGGCGATCCCGTGCCCGACCGGCTGCCGCCTCGTGTCGTTCCAGATCTACAACGCCGGAGCCGTCACGCCCTATCCGTTCGGGGTGTCGTTCACGCTGTCCTCGCTGAGCACCGATGCGCAGCGTGCGTCGAACTTCACGCCCTGGCTGTCGAGCGCTGCGAAGTGGCGACAGAAGTTCAGCGACTCCGCCGACCCCACGAAGCCGAACACGGCGAGGATCCGCGTGGTGCCGACCGGGCTGCAGATGTCCGTCGACGACTCCGACGGGGGCCTGGTCACCTCGGTCGAGCCCGCCATCGGGTCGCCGACGCTGCCGGCACTCCTCGCGACCGGCACACCCACGCAGCCGTATCAGGGCATCAGGCATGCGGTGATCGGCAGCACGCTCGACCGCAGCCCGCTGGTGTTGCAGATCGTCGCGGACGCACCCACGCTGCCCCGTCTGCTCGACCAGGGGGCGCTCGTGGATCTCAGCCAGCTGGAGCGCATCACCGACACGAGCCACGCGCCCGCGTCGGACGAGGTCTGGCTCGCGCCGGGCAGCCACCCGACGGTCGTCGCGGCCCTGGCCGGGCAGGGCGTCCGGATCACGGGCACGGACTCGCTGGCGGCGACGCAGGCGGACTACCGCACCGACGCCCCGGTGAGAGCGGCCGACCTGACGCTGGGCACCGCGATCGCGGCCGTGCTGCTCACTCTGCTCGCCGTGGTCGCATCGCGCATCGTCGGCCTGCGCGCGCGGCGCCGTGATTGGGACTCGTTGCGATACGCGGGACTGCCGGCGGCGCGGCTGCGCCGACTGAGCGTCATCGAGTTCGTCGTCCCCAACGTCGTCGGGGCACTGCTGGGGGTCGCGGCCGGCGTGCTCGCGTTCGTGCTCACCGCGACGAACCTGCCACTCCTGACCGGCGTCCCCGCGCCGCCGCCCGATCTCACACCCCCCGTTGTGGCGCTGCTGCTGCTCGCCGGCTTCGGCAGTGTCGCGATCGCGCTCATCGGGCTCGCGCTCGGCCGCTACGAAGTCCGGAGCGCGACATGAACGCCACCCAGGACACCGTCGCCCTGCGCTGCCGCGGGCTCGTGCACGTCTACCGCGTGTCCGGCACCGACGTCGCGGCATTGCGCGGCATCGATCTCGTGGTCGACGCCGGGCAGCGCATGGCGCTGCTCGGCCCGTCGGGTTCGGGCAAGTCCACGCTGCTCAGCGTCGTCGCCGGCATCATGCGGCCGTCCGCGGGCCGGGTCGAGGTGTTCGGGACGGATCTCGGCACCGCGAACGCGAAGACCATGCGCCACGTCCGGGCGGATGCGCTCGGCCTGATGCTGCAGGGTGCCGCGACGAACCTGCTCCTGTACGACGACGCGCAGGGCAACGTCGACTACGCGATCACCGGTGCCGAGCGCGGCGACCGTGCGGTCGCGGACGCCGTACTGCGGTCGGAAGGTCTTGACGGCGACAGGCGGCCGGTGGGCCTGCTGAGCCCGTCCGAACAGCAGGTCGTCGCCCTCGCGGTCGCGATGGCGACGAGGCCCCGCCTGCTGCTCATGGACGAGCCCACGAGCCGGCTGGACGACGCGGCGCGCGATCGGCTGCTCGATCTGATGCTCGGCGTCACCACCGAGCACGGGACCGCGGCCCTCGTCGTGACCCACGACCCGCAGGTGGCCGAGCGGATGGACCGAGTGATCCACCTGCGCGACGGGCGAATCGCGGAGGAGGCGACGTCGACCGGCCGCTACGCCGTGATCGGCGCCGACGGCGCGCTGCAGTTGCCGGACGCGGCGCTGAAAGCCGGGTGGGCGCCCGGATCGCTCGTCGACGTCGAAGTCCGGGAGGACGGCACGCTCCGGCTCTCGCGCATCGACCCCGACTGATGCATCTGCCGGAACGTCGGTCCGATGGGTGGAACGGGAGGTCCTGAACCGGGCAGACTGGTCCCATGACCTCGAAGACGAGCCTTCCCACCCGCACGATCGGCACCCGGCAGGTGTCCGCGATCGGCCTCGGCGGTATGCCGATGTCGATCGAGGGCCGCCCCGACGAAGCCCGGTCGATCGCCACCATCCACGCCGCGCTCGATGCGGGCGTGACACTCATCGACACGGCGGACGCCTACCACCTCTTCGCCGACGAGGTCGGTCACAACGAATCGCTCATCGCCAGGGCGCTGGCGACCTACGAGGGTGACGCGTCGGGCGTTCTCGTCGCGACGAAGGGCGGCCACCTCCGGCCCGGCGACGGCACGTGGACGCTGGACGGCCACGCGGACCACCTGATCGAAGCGGCCCACGCGTCGCGGGACCGGCTCGGCGTCGAGGCGATCGACCTCTACCAGTTCCACCGGCCGGACCCGCACGTCGCCTACTCGGAGTCGATCGGCGCGATCAAGCATCTGCTCGACGACGGCACGATCCGGATGGCGGGCATCTCGAACGCGGACCCCGACCAGATCGAGCAGGCCAATGAGATCCTGGGAGGCAGGCTCGTCTCGGTGCAGAACCAGTTCTCGCCCGCCTTCCGCTCCTCGCTCGCGGAGCTCGAGCTCTGCGCGGAACTCGGCATCGCGTTCCTGCCGTGGAGCCCGCTCGGCGGCATCACGCGGGCGGGCGACGTGGGCAGCCGCTTCGCTGCCTTCCAGCGCGTGGCGGACGCGCACGGCGTGAGCCCGCAGCAGGTGACGCTCGCGTGGGAGCTCGCGCTCGCGCCCGTCGTGATCCCGATCCCCGGGGCTTCGCGGCCGCAGAGCATTCAGGACTCGGTCCTCGCCGCGACACTCGAACTGACGGCCGACGAGGTCGCCGAGCTCAGCGAGGCGTAGCCCGCACCGCGTCACACGCGCAGGGTGTGGCCTGCCACGGCACGCGTGCGTGACGCGCGACGCCGGGAGTGCCCCGCACGCGGGGCTCAGGCCCCGAGGCGCTCGAGCTCGGCGCCGAGCAGGCCCGCGATCTCCGGTCCACCCGCGAGCAGCATGCGATTCGTCGGCGCCGCCCCCTCGAGTCCGGTCACGATTCCGGCCGCCTCTGTGACGAGCAGGGCGCCCGCCGCCTGGTCCCACGGTTGCAGCCCCTGCTCGTAGTACGCGTCGATCCGGCCGGCCGCGACGGCGGCGAGGTCGAGCGCGGCACCGCCGGCACGACGGATGTCGCGGATCTGCGGGATCAGTCCGGCGGCGACGCGCACCTGATTCGTGCGGATCTCCTGCGTGTAGTGGAACCCCGTCGCCACGAGCGCCCTGTTCAGCGCGGCGGGCGGACGCACGGACAGGCGACGGGCACCCTCGAACGCGCCCTCACCGCGCGCTGCGCGGAACTGCGTGCCCATCGCCGGCGCGTGCACGACGCCGGCGATGACCGTCCACGTCTCCGGAGCCGGGTCGCCCTCGACGACCGCGATCGAGACCGACCAGTTCGGCAGGTCGTAGAAGTAGTTGGCGGTCCCGTCGATCGGGTCGACGACCCACGTCAGTCCGCTCGTGCCGGATTCCGCCCCCGACTCCTCGCCGAGGAATCCGTCGCGCGGGCGCAGTTCCGCGATGCGTCCGCGGATGAGCGCTTCGGCCGCACGGTCGGCGCGCGTCACCATGTCGATCGGTGAGGACTTCGTCGCGGCGACCGTGACACCCTCGAGGCGCGTCGCCGCGGCGAGCGCCCCCGCCTCCTCGGCGATGCGTGCGGCGAGGTCGGACAGTTCACTCATGCGCGCATCCGGGTCACGGCCCGATGCTACGGGCGTTCGGGGGGCGATCCACCCCGCGGGTCAGAAGCGGTCGCCGGTGCGCCAGGCCATCTCCTGCAGGGTCAGCGTGTTGCCGTCGGGGTCGGCGAACGCCGCGTACCTGACGCCGCCGCCCATGTCGTCGACGGGACCGATGTCGAGCCCCCGTGCGAGGAGGTCCGCCCGGCAGGCTTCGATGTCGGTGACGACGAGATGCAGCGCCCGGATCGAGCCGGGCTCACCCCGGTAGGCACCCAGGCCGGTGCCGAACCCGATCGAGCACGCCGAGCCGGGCGGTGTGACCTGCACGACCCGGACTCCCGGCGCGACCGTCATGTCGACGTCGACGTCGAATCCCAGGACCTCCGAATAGAAGGCCTTCGCGCGATCGACGTCGACGACGGGGATCGGCACCAGTTCCAGCTTCATGTCCATGTGCGCTCCTCGGTCAGAACATCGCGTGCATCCCTCACCGGATCAGTGTCGCAGCGTGATCGGGCACCGACCGGAACAGCTCGCGCGGCGGGCGTGGGAGATTCGAGGCAGGCGGCCGCTTCGGCATGCGGATCGGATCGCGAGGCACCTGCTCGTACGGGATCGAGTCGAGCAGGTGGGCGATCATGTTGAGCCGCGCCCGCTTCTTGTTGTCCCCCTCGACCGTCCACCACGGGGCGTCCTCGGTGTCGGTGTGCGCGAACATCTCGTCTTTCGCGCGGGAGTAGTCGTCCCAGCGCACGATCGACTCGAGGTCCATGGTCGAGAGCTTCCATCGGCGCATCGGGTCGTCGAGCCGGGATCGGAACCGACGTTCCTGCTCGTCGTCGCTGACCGAGAACCAGTACTTGCGCAGCAGGATGCCGTCCTGCACCAGCAGGCGCTCGACGATCGGGGTCTGCTGGAGGAACCGTGCGTACTCGTCCGGCGTGCAGAACCCCATGACCCGCTCGACGCCGGCACGGTTGTACCAGGAGCGGTCGAGCAGCACGATCTCCCCGCGCGCCGGCAGGTGCTGGATGTACCGCTGGAAGTACCACTGACCGCGCTCACGCTCGGTGGGGGCGGGCAGCGCGACGATCCGCGCGACTCTGGGGCTGAGGTACTGGGTGATGCGCGTGATTGCGCCGCCCTTCCCTGCGGCGTCACGGCCTTCGAACAGCACGAGTATGCGCGCGCCGGTCGTGCGGACCCATTCCTGCATCACCACGAGTTCCGATTGCAGCCGGTACAGCTCCGCCTCGTAGACCTCGCTCGTGAGCCTCGCGGGCTTCGCCTGCACGGCCGGTCGGGGTTTGTCCTTCGGCATGGGCTCTCCTCGCGATCGGCCACCAGTATCCCGATCCGGGCGGCGCCGAAGGTACTGCGCTATCCCCAGATGCCGGGGCGGGAGTCCCACGCGGCCGTGCCTGGGCGACTCTCCGCCTGTTCGACGACGTCGCCGAGTGCGGTGCCGGGTGCCCTGCGGTCGCCCCCGAACTGGGAGTCGCGCTGCAGCGGTGTCTCAGCCATGCGGAAAACGCTAATCAGCGCCCGGCGCGAGCGCGCACGGTTCTCCACAGGCAGCCGGGCCGGACGGGTGAGGGATTCGGTGCCCGCGGCCGGCAAGCGGCCGCCGGGCACCGTGGCGGGTGAGGGATTCGAACCCCCGTAGGCTGAGCCGTCTGATTTACAGTCAGATCCCTTTGGCCGCTCGGGTAACCCGCCAGGCTGCTCCGACCAGACATCGCAGACTGGCCGGAGGCGCCCCATGAGGATACCGGCCGCCCGCATCCGCGCGAAATCCCCCGTTCCGCCGCCGCTCGAGCCCCGCTCGTACACTGGGCGGCATGGCTGACAGCTCCTTCGACGTGGTGTCCAAAGTGGATGAGATGGAAGCGCAGAACGCGATCAATCAGGCGCACAAGGAGATCGACCAGCGCTACGACTTCAAGGGTGTCGGCGCCTCCGTCGCCCTCGCAGGCGAGACCATCACGATGAAGGCGTCCACCGACGAGCGGGTACGCGCGGTCCTCGACGTCGTGCAGTCGAAGCTGATCAAGCGCGGCATCTCGTTGAAGGCCCTCGAGGTGGGCGACCCCGTGCCGAGCGGCAAGGAGGTGCGCATCGAGGCCAAGCTCCGGAACGGTATCGACAGCGAGCACGCCAAGAAGGTCGCGAAGCTCATCCGCGAGGAGGCGCCGAAGACGGTCAAGAGCCAGATCCAGGGCGACGAGCTCCGTGTGCAGTCGAAGAGCCGCGACGATCTGCAGGCCACGATCGCGCTGCTCAAGGGCGCGGACCTGGACATCGACCTGCAGTTCGTCAACTTCCGCTAGCCGGATGGTCGGGGCGGGTGCCGGGCCGTGTCGACGCGCTGCCCGCACCGGGCCTCCGCGCGCTCGGCAACGTCGTGAATCTGAGCACCCCGTTCGGCCTGCTCGTCGCGCGGCTCGGCCGTGCGCGTCTGCACCGCGGCCCGGACGGGCTGCTGCTCGCCGACGGGTACCGCCTGCGATTCCCGACCGGCGGCGCGTTCACGATCGGCAACGTCGTGATCACAGCACGAGCGTGGCCGCAGTACCTCGCCGACAGCCCGAACGTGCTGCGTCATGAGCAGCGCCACACGCTGCAGTGGCTCGCGTGCGCCGGGCTGCCGTTCCTGCCGGTCTATCTCGCCATGACCGGATGGTCGATGCTGCGCACCGGGGACCGCGCCGCGCGCAACGCCTTCGAGCGCGGCGCGGGACTCGCGGACGGCGGGTATGCCGACGTGCCGGTCAGGCCCGTCGGCGTGGTCGTCAACGGACTGCTTCGCCGAGCGAGGCGGCGAGCATCTCGTCCCGCGGCACGACCTTGATGCGGGCCCGCCCGGCAGGTGCGCCGAGCGCGATCTCGAACTCGTCGAGCCGGCGCCAGCCGTCGATCGTCGTGTAGCGGACACCGCGCGACTCGAGCAGGTCGATGACCGCGTCCTCGCCGGGAGCCTCCGGCTGCCACCAGAGCGCGGCGTCGTTCAGGACGTGGGCGATCGTCTCCATCGCGTCCGACTTCGTGTGCCCGATCAGTCCGACTGGCCCGCGCTTGATCCAGCCGGTCGCGTACACGCCGGCCACCAGACCGCCGTCCTGATCGACGACCTGGCCCTCGTGGTTCGGGATGACGCCGCGGCGCGGGTCGAACGGCACGTCCGGCAGCGGCGATCCGAAGTAGCCGACGGCCCGGTACACGGCCTGCACGGCGACCTCGCGGAACTCACCGGTCCCGCGGGAACCGCCGATGCCGTCCGGCTCGGTGCGCTCCCACCTGATGCCCTCGACATGGTCGGTGCCGAGGATCTCGACCGGCTTCGCCCACCACTCGAAGTGCAGCCGCCTCGACGCGTCGCCGACCTCGCGGGTGCGCCACTGCTGCAGCACCCGGTTGATCACGAGCAGCTGCTTGTTCGACGCGATCGCGGTCTGTGATGCGGTGTCGTAGTCGAAATCCTCGTCGTGCACGACCATGTCGACATCCCGCACCTCGCCGAGTTCGCGGAGTTCGAGCGGGGTGAACTTCACCTGTGCCGGGCCGCGGCGCCCGAAGATGAACGCGTCGGTCAGCGGCGACGCCTCGAGGCCGGCAACGACGTTCGCCGGCACCTCCGTCGGCATCAGGTCGGCCGGATGCTTGACGAGCATCCGTGCCACGTCGAGCGCGACGTTGCCGTTGCCGATCACCGCCACCTCGCGCGCGTCGAGCGGCCACGTGCGCGGCACGTCGGGGTGCCCGTCGAACCAGCTGACGAAGTCGGCGGCGCCGTACGAGCCCGGGAGGTCGATCCCGGGGATGTCGAGCCCCGCGTCGCGCACGGCACCCGTCGCGAATACGACGGCGTGGTAGTGCTGCTGCAGGTCCGCGAGCGTGATGTCGACGCCGTACCGGACGTTCCCGAACAGGCGGACCGTGCCCGCGTCGAGCACGTCGCGCAAGGCGGTGATGATGCCCTTGATGCGCGGGTGGTCGGGAGCGACGCCGTACCGCACGAGGCCGTACGGGGCAGGCAGATGCTCGAACAGGTCGATCGACACGTCGAACGACCGTTCCGCCTTCTTCGCGATGTCCGCGGCGTAGATGCCGGCGGGACCGGCACCGACGATCGCCAGGCGCAGCGTGGTCACAGCTTTCCTTCCGTCCGTGTCGCCGAGGTTCAGGCGGAGCGCTCGACGAGCACCTTCGCGAGCCGGCGGAGCGCGGTACGCACCAGGCCGTCCGGCAGCACATCGAGCGCGCCGACGCCCTCCGCGGCCCATCGGTCCGCCTCGCGCAGCGTCTCCGCCGTGACGGGATGCTCGCGCAGTTCGGCGACGGCCGATGCTACGGCCTCCGGCGATTCCCCGCGCGCGCCCTCGATGCGAGCGAGCAGCGCGGCGTCCCCCATGTCGTGGACGGCACGCCGTCGCAGATAGAGCATCGGCAGCGTCGGAACACCCTTACGGATGTCCGTACCCGGCACCTTGCCGGTCGCGGCCGGGGACGGCGAGAGGTCGATCACATCGTCGACGAGCTGGAACGCGACGCCGATCGACTCGCCGAAGTGGGCGAGCGGCGCCCGGTACTCGTCGGGTGCGTGCGAGCACAGCACACCCCATTCCGCCGCGGCCGAGATGAGGGAACCGGTCTTGTCGCGCAGGACCTGCAGGTAATGCTCGATCGGGTCGTCGCCCTCGGCGGGCCCGATGGTCTCGTGCAGCTGGCCGAGCACGAGCCGCTCGAACGTGTCGGCCCTGCCGATCTCCCCCGACTCGTCGATCTGCCCGATCAGCCTGCTCGACCGTGCGAACAGCAGGTCGCCCGCGAGGATCGCGACCGAGTTGCCCCACACGGTCTGCGCGCTGGGCACTCCCCTGCGCTGCGCCGATTCGTCCATCACGTCGTCGTGATAGAGCGACGCGAGATGCAGGATCTCCACCGCCTGCGCGGCGGTCACCACATCGTCGGTGATGCCTTCGCCGAGCTGCGCGGTCAGGAGCGTGAGCAGGGGGCGCACCCGCTTGCCACCCGCGTTCAGCAGATAGCGAGTCGTGACATCGGCGACTTGATCGGCGAATGCGACCTGCGCGACGAGGCCCGACTCGACCCGCTCGAGACCCACCTCGACCGACGCCGCGACCGCCCGATCGGCCGCGGACAGGAACACCCTGCTCGTGAGGCCGCTCCAACTCCGCCCTGCGCGCTGACTGCGCGACGGCGCGGCGTTCATTCCGACGCCCAGACACCCGCCGACGGCTTGACGCCACGGTGCAGTGCCACGATGCCGCCGGTGAGATTGCGGTACCGCACCTGTTTGAAGCCCGCTTCGCGCAGCCACGACGCGAGCGTGGTCTGGTCCGGCCACGCCCTGATCGATTCACCGAGGTAGGTGTAGGCGGGTGCATCCGAACTCGCGATCCGGGATACCACCGGCATCACCCGGTCCAAATAGGCGAAATATGCGCCTCGGACAATCGAGACCGGTGGTTTCGAGAATTCGCAGACGACGATTCGACCACCCGGCTTCGTCACGCGAAAGAGTTCGGCGAGGGCGCGGTGCGGTTCATTCACATTGCGCAATCCGAACGAGATCGTCACGGCGTCGAACTCGTCGTCGCCGAAAGGCAGCGCCTGCGCGTCGGCGAACACGAACTCGATCCGGGCGTCGTCCGCATGCCGTGCCCTTCCGACGGCCAGCATGCCGCGGGAGAAGTCGGCGGCGACGACGCGCGCGCCGGTACGGGTGAGCGCGACACTCGACGTGCCGGTCCCCGCGGCAAGATCGAGGATGCGTTCGCCAGGACGGGGGGCGACCGCTTTCACCGTCGCGAACCGCCAGAGCGCGGCATTTCCGCCTGACAGGACGGCGTTCATGCCGTCATATCGCCGTGAGACACGGTCGAACATGGCGGCGACATCGGCCGGTTTCTTGGTCAGATCAGCCGCTCGCACACAGGGGATACTAGTTTGTGTCGGTGCCGGGTAGTCTGGACCCGTGGCGCTGCACCCAACAGCACGATTGATCTCGCGTACCCGGCGAGTCTCCGATGCCGATCAGGCCGACCGCATGGCGGTGGCCGAGTTCGGCGTGTCTTCGACCATGTGGTCGCGCGGAGCCGACCGGATGACCGGCTACGGCGAGTCCATGCGACTCACCTTCAACGGACCCGACCGGGTCGCCGACGCGGCGCGCGCCTGGCGCGACGTCGTCGGTGCAGCGGTGGTCGACGATCGGGTCGGCGCACCGGGCCGTGGGCTCGTGGCGTTCGGCGCGTTCACGTTCGCCGACGTCTCGCGGCGGCAGAGCGTGCTCGTCGTGCCCGAGCGCATCGTCGGGATCAGCGACGGTGTCGCGTTCGAGACGCGGGTCACGGGTCGCGCCGTGCGCCGTCGGCCCAGGGTCGCGTCCGCGCCGTCCGCCGCCTTCAGCCCGGCACGGTACGTCGACGCGGTGGAGTCGGCCGTCGCGGAGATCACGGCGGGACGCCTCGAGAAGGTCGTCATCGCCCGCGACACGCTCGTGTCCGTCCCGCTCGATCTGCCGGCGACGAGCTTCGCCGAGACGCTGCGCACGACGTATCCCACGGCGTGGGTGTTCGCCGTCGACGGGTTCTTCGGCGCGAGCCCCGAGACACTGGTGGCGTTCGACGGCGCCGAGGCGACCTCCCGGGTCCTCGCGGGCACCATGCCGCGGGACACCGACGTGGCCCGTGACACGCAGCTGCGCGACGAACTGATGTCGTCGGCCAAGGACCTGCACGAGCACGCCCTGGCCGCGGAGAGCCTCGTGTCCGCGATCGGCGGACTGACCGACCGGGTCACGTCCCGCGGGCCGTTCGCGCTGGAGCTGCCGAACGTCTGGCACATCGCGACCGACGTTCGCGCCGGCGTCAACGCGGGTGTGCAGGTACTCGACCTCGTCGCCGTCCTGCACCCGACCGCCGCGGTCGCAGGCACGCCGCGCCGCGAGGCACAGGACCTGATCGCCGAGACCGAGCCGTTCGACCGGGGCCGCTACGCCGGACCGGTCGGCTGGGTCGGCGCCGACGGCACGGGTGAGTGGGCCGTCGCGGTCCGATCGGCCGAGCTGCTGCGCGGCGGCATCGTCCGTGCGTTCGCGGGGGCCGGCATCGTCGCGGCGTCCGACGCCTGGACCGAACTCGCCGAGACCGACTGGAAGCTGCAGCCGATCCTGGGCGCCGTCGAGCAGACGATCATCGAGGCAGCGGAACCTCGATCAGTTCTGGACCGGCTGCTGGCGCAGTGAGCGCCCGGTCGAGATCCCCGCGGTTCTCGACGCGCCGATAGGCCCAGCCGTAGGCTGCGGCGAGCGCCGCGAGATCGGCCTCCTGCGGGGTGAATTGCACTCGGTCGAACAGATCGCCCTCGGCAGCACGGACTTCGAGCGAGTCGAACAGCGATCCCCCGCCGTCGTTGCCGACGACGACCTGGATGCGCGGCGCCGCCTCGCCGGGTGAGCGCAGCAGCGCTCCCGCGTCGTGCAGCAGCGTGATGTCGCCGAGCAGCACGCGGACGGTGCCTCCGGACCCCGTCCGTGACTGCGCGATGCCGTACGCGGTCGAGACCGTGCCGTCGATCCCGGCGAGGCCGCGATTGGCGAGCGCGGTGATCCGCTTGCCCGGGACCACGCCGTCCGCCTCGCGGATGAGGCGGCTCGCCCCGAAGACGAGCCGGTCGTGCGGCCACGTCGCACGCCAGATGCTCTGCGCGAGGAACGGGCGCGTCACGGGCGCCCGCAGCGCGGAGAGCTCGGCGCGGGTCGTGTCCCTCGCTCCGACCGGGTAGGCGACGTCGGCGTCGCGCTCCGCGGCGCGGCCGACGGTGATCCAGGCACCGAGCCACGCCCGCTCGTCGTCGGCGCCGGCCGCCTCTACCGCGCGGGTGCGCTGCGCTCGGCCGCGGGTCGGATCGAACCACTCCCCCGCGGTACCGCCGACGAGCAGCACCTCGAGGTCGGCACGCCCGAGCAGCGCGGGGATCTGGCGCGAGAGCGTGGGATGCCCGAACACGACGGCACGTTCCACCTGGTCGCCGAGGGCGTCGAGGACCTCTCGGTACGCGGGGACGAGCGTCGGCCCGAAGCGGGCGCCGCTCGTCACCTCGGCGACGAGCGGCACGCCGAGGTCCTGCGCGAATCGAGCCGCGGCCTCACCGGCCCGGTCGCCCGCGACGACGATCGTCCGGGGACCGGGCGACACCGTCGTCGCCGTCGCGCCCGCCACGACCGGCGCGGGCTCGGCGGCGACGACCTTCGCGCCCGCCGGACCCGACAGCGGTTCCCTGAAGGCGAGGTTCAGCTGCACCGGCCCGGCCGGTGCCGACATCGCGAGCCGCACCGCCTGCGCCGCGACCGCCGCCGCCTCCATCGCGTCGTCGTCCGTGCGCGGTGCGGTGACGTCCCAGCGGCCGCGCAGCGCCGGACCGAACACGGCCGGCTGGTCGGTGGTCTGGTTCGAGCCGATGCCCCGCAGTTCGGCGGGCCGATCCGCGGTGAGCAGCAGCATCGGCACTCCCGCGTGATGCGCCTCGAGCACGGCCGGATGCAACTCCGCGACCGCGGTGCCGCTCGTCACCACGACGGGCGCCGGCCTGCCGGTCTCGATCGCGATGCCGAGTGCGGTGAACGCCGCGACCCGCTCGTCGATGCGCACGTGCAGGCGGATGCGTCCTTCCCGCTCGAGCCGCGCGGCCACGAGCGCGAGCGCCTGCGAGCGCGATCCGGGGCACACGACGACGTCGGTGACCCCCGCGGCGATCAGCGTGCCGAAGAGCGCCTCCGCTGCGGTGGCAGCGGGGCTGGTGACGGCCTCAGTCACGCCGTCTGCCGGCATCTCCGTCGTCGTCGGCATCGCCGTCGAGGTTCGCGAGCTCCTGCTCGTACTGGCGGAGTTCCTCGTCGATGGGCGAGGACGATCTCGTCTTCCGCGGTGGTGGCGCGGGTGACGAACCGAGCTGCTTGAGGAACGCCGGATCGTCATCGGGACCGAGGCGCCTGTCACGGCTCGGAGCGCGGCCGATCGCGAGCCACAGGAGGCCGCCGATGACGGGCAGCACGAGCGCCACGAGGACCCACAGCACCCTGGGGAGACCGCGGACCCGGCTCCTCGGAGTCAGGGCGCAGTCGATCGCCGTGTACACCGTGAAGACGACGGCGACGACGACGACACCGACTAGAACGCGGCCCATGGGACCAGGGTAGATCCTCGAAGCTGTGCGGACCGCTGGCTGTTCAGAACCGCCCGAAGTCGACGGTACGTACACTGGCCGGATGGCAGGCAGCCGCTGGGGCCGGATCGCTCCGTGGGTCGGATTCTCGATCATCCGGATCGCGTTCTTCGCCGTCCCGTTCGCGGTCATGTTCGCCTTGGGCGTCGCCTTCCAGATCGCCGCGGTCCTCGCCGCGATCATCGGGCTCTGCCTCTCGATGCTCTTCCTGCACGGCAGGCGCAGCGATCTCGCCCGCCGGCTCGAACGCCGGCCGAAGCGCGGGAAGAGCGACGACGAGGTCGAGGACGCCGCGGTCGACGCGGCCGACGGTCAGAACGCGAACGCCGCGCCGAGACCCAACGCGTAGACCAGCCCGCTCACCCCGGTCAGGCTGAGCGCGAGCACGAACTCGCGCGGCGTGCGTCCTGTGGCTGCGATCAGCGCCGCCGGGCCCGCGAGCAGCAGGGTGAGGAACACGAGCGACGACGACGGGAAATACGGCACGAGCACGACGAGCACCCCGTACGGCACCGCCATCAGGACGCAGAACAGGACCCGTGACGGCACGCCGCCGATGCGGACGGAGAGCGTCCGTTTGCCGGCCGCGCGATCCTGCTCGAGGTCGCGCAGGTTGTTGACGAGCAGCGCCGCGGTCGCGATGCAGCCGATCGCGACACCCGCCAGGATCGACTGCGAGTCCCAGTACCCGAGCAGCACGACGGCGGTCCCGACGGTCGCGACGAGGCCGAAGAACACGAAGACCGCGACCTCACCGAGCCCGGCATAGCCGTAGGGCCGCGTACCGCCCGTGTAGAACCAGGCGGCGACGATCGCGGCAGCGCCGACGGCGAGCAGCCACCACAGTCCGGTGATCAGCACGATCGCGACACCCGCGGCTGCGGCCGCGGCGAAGAACGCGAACGCCACGATGAGCACGGTCCGGGGTCGCGCGGCGCCGGACGCGGTGAGACGCATCGGGCCGACGCGCTCACGGTCCGTCCCACGCACCCCGTCGGAGTAGTCGTTGGCATAGTTCACGCCGACCTGCAGCAGCAGGGCGACGGCCAGGCAGAGCAGCGCGAGCACGACCTGCGGATGCGAACCCTCCGACAGCGCGGCTCCGGTGCCCAGGACGACCGGTGCGATCGCGAGCGGCAGCGTGCGCGGCCGGGCACCCGCGATCCAGACCCGCGGTCCTTTCGGGATCTCCGCCGCAGCAACCGCTGCGGGGTTCCGCCGAACCGTCGACCTGCGCTTGGACCCGCTCCGTGCTGCCACGGGGCCGAATCCTACGGAACGTCCCAAGCAGTCCCGTCGAACGCGGCGGTGATCGTGCGCAGATCGGGCTTGCCGTTCGCGAGCATCGGCAGCTCGGCGAACCGGTGGAGCGCCCTTGGCGCTGCCGCCCGGCCGAGCCGGTCCACGACGTACGAGCGCAGCTCGGCGAGCGCGACGTCCGCCGAGGTGGCGACGACCGGTACGTCGCCCCACTCGGGATGTGCCGCGCGGACGACCACGGCCTCCTCCAGCCCGGGCATCTCGCGGACGACCGACTGCACCTGCGCGAGCGACACCTTCACGCCGCCGCTCTTGATCACATCGTCGACGCGGCCCCTCACCTGCAGCCGCTCGCCGTCCCACGTGCCGAGGTCGCCGGTGCGGTACCAGCGCAGCCCCGTCTCCGGCAGGAAGACCGATTCGGTGAGCTCCGGCATGCCGAGGTAGGAGTCGGCGAGTGTGGGCCCGGCGATCTGGATCTCGCCGTCGACGATGCGGACGCGGACGCCGGCCAGCGGTACGCCGTCGTACACGCATCCTCCCGACGTCTCCGTCATGCCGTAGGTGCGCACGATGCGCAGGCCGTGATCGTGGGCACGCCCGGCGAGTGCGTCCTCGGTTCGGCCTCCGCCGATGAGCACCGCGTCGAGCGAGCGGGCGGCGCGGGCCACATCCGCGTCACCGGCCTCGATCGCCGAGAGCACACGGAACAACTGCGCAGGCACGAGCGAGCTGTACCGCCGCCGGTCGGCGGGCATCTCGCGCACACCGGCCGCGAATACCGCCGGGTCGAAGCGCCCGGGCCGCAGGACGACGGGGTCGGCGCCGGCGGTGATCGCCCTGATGATCACCTGCAGACCCGCGATCCCGGTCGCCGGCAGGGCGAGGAGCCAGGCGCCCGGACCGCCGAGCGCTCCTTCCGTCGCCGCGGCGGACGCGAGCAGCGCCCCCGCGGACAGGCCGACCCGCTTCGGGACCCCGCTCGATCCGGATGTGGACACCACGAGCGCGATGGAGACGGGCACGGTCTTCGGCAGGTCGTCCAGGGAGGGCGAATCGGGCGCGAGCGGCAGCAGCGCGGGCCCCGAGCCGTCGAGCGCGGCACGCACCGCGGGAATCAGGTCCTCGACGGGGTCCGCCCGGATCGGGAAGAGGTCGTGCACTCAGTACGCCCAGGGGAAGGCGGACCAGTCGGGGGCGCGATGCTCGAGGAACGAGTCGCGCCCCTCGACCGCCTCCGCGGTTCCGTAGGCGAGCCGGGTGGCCTCGCCGGCGAAGACCTGCAGGCCGACCATGCCGTCGTCGGCCGCGTTGAACGCGTACTTCAGCATGCGGATCGCCGTCGGTGACTTGCCGAGGATCGTTCTGCCCCATGCGATGCCCGTCGCCTCGAGCGCTTCATGCGGGACGACCGCGTTCACGGCGCCGGCCATCATCGCGCGGTCGCCGTCGTACTCCTGCGCCAGGAAGAAGACCTCGCGGGCGAACTTCTGCCCGACCTGCTTCGCGAAGTAGGCGCTGCCGTATCCGCCGTCGAACGAGCCGACGTCCGCGTCGGTCTGCTTGAACCTGGCGTGCTCGCGCGACGCGATCGTGAGGTCGCAGACGATGTGCAGCGAATGGCCGCCGCCTGCCGCCCAGCCGGGGACCAGTGCGATGACGACCTTGGGCATGAAGCGGATGAGGCGCTGCACCTCGAGGATGTGCAGGCGGCCGCCGGCGGGACCGCTGGATCCGTCCGCGTACCGGTAGCCGTCGACGCCGCGGATGCGCTGGTCGCCGCCCGAACAGAAGGCCCAGCCGCCGTCCTTGGGGCTCGGGCCGTTGCCGGTGAGCAGCACGACGCCGATCGTGGTGTCGGCCCGTGCGTGATCGAGCGTCGCGAGCAGTTCGTCGACCGTGTGCGGGCGGAAGGCGTTCCGCACCTCGGGCCGGTCGAACGCGATTCGGGCGATACCGCCGTCGACGTGGTGGTGGTAGGTGATGTCGGTGAGCCCGTCGAAGCCGGCCACCGCCGTCCACGCGTCGTCGTCGAAGATGGCAGAGACCGTCATGTCACGCTCCTCACACGTACCAGGGAGATGGGTACGGAGAAATCGTAGGGGGCCGTGCGCGCCGGAGAATGGACCGATGCCCACCCTCGAAGCACTGCTCGACTCGCTGCACGTCGTCGCCATTCCCCTGGTCACGCGGTTCCGTGGCATCACCGTCCGCGAGGCCGCACTCTTCGAGGGACCGCAGGGCTGGACGGAGTTTGCCCCCTTCGCCGAGTACGACGATGCGGAGGCGGCGACCTGGCTGCGGGCGGCGATCGAGTTCGGCTGGGAGCCGCAGCTGCCGGTCGTCCGCGACCGGATCCCCGTGAACGCGACCGTTCCGGCCGTGACGGCGGCGCAGGTGCCGAGCATCCTCGCCCGATTCCCCGGCTGCACCACGGCGAAGGTGAAGGTGTCGGGACCGGGCAGCAGCCTCGACGACGACGTGGCGCGCGTCGGCGCGGTCCGCGCCGCGATGGGGCCGGAGGGCCGGATCCGCGTCGACGCGAACGGCGGCTGGAACGTGGACGAGGCCGAGCACGCGTTGCGCGCGCTGGCCCCGTACGACCTCGAGTACGCGGAGCAGCCGTGCGCGCGGGTCGATGAGCTGGTGGAGCTCCGCGGTCGCATCGCTGATCTCGCCGTGCCCGTCGCGGCGGACGAGTCCGTCAGGCGGGCCGCCGACGCGCTCGCCGTCGCTCGCGCCGGGGGCGCCGACGTGCTCGTGCTGAAGGCGGCCCCACTCGGCGGCGTGCGCCGGGCCCTGGCGATCGCCCAGCAGGCGGGTCTGCCCGTCACCGTGTCCAGCGCGCTCGACACGAGCATCGGGTTGGCCATGGGAGCGGCGCTGGCGGCCGCGCTGCCCGACCTGCCCTATGCGTGTGGGCTCGGCACAGGCGCCCTGCTGACGGCGGACGTGACCCGGGAGCCGATCGCCCCGGTCGACGGCTTCATCCCTGTCGGCCGGCCGGAGGCCGACCTCGGCCTGCTCGCGGAGCTCGCCGCCGACGAGGTGCGCACGACGTGGTGGCGCGAGCGCGTCGCGCGCTGCTTCGCGCTGCTCGGCTAGAAGGGCTTCGACGGATCAGGACGGCAGGCCCGCGTAGGCGTGCAGTCCGTGGAAGAAGACGTTCACGACGCCGAAGTTGAAGAGCACGGCCGCGAACCCGATGAGGGCGAGCCACCCGGACCGGTCTCCGCGCCAGCCGCGAGTCGCGCGAGCGTGGATGTAGCCGGCGTAGATCACCCAGATGATGAACGTCCAGACCTCTTTGGTGTCCCAGCCCCAGTACCGACCCCACGCGTGCTCGGCCCAGATGGCGCCGGCGATGAGCGTGAAGGTCCACAGGATGAAGCCGACGATGATCGTGCGGTAGGCGGTGTTCTCGAGGGTCTCGGCCGCGGGCAGCGTCGACAGCACGCGCTGCAGCCGCGAGGGGCGCGCATCCGGACGCCTCGCTGACACCCGCGCGTTCCTGGCCTGCAGGAGCTGCGCCATGGACACCGTCGCGCCCAGCGTGAAGAAGCCGGTGCCGAGGATCGCCACGAACACGTGGATGACGAGCCAGTACGACTGCAGGGGCGGGGACAGCGGCGAGACACCCACCCGGTACTGCACCGTCGCGATCCCGAGCAGCACGAGCACCAGCGCGGTCATCAGCGTGCCGAGGAACGCCAGTTTCACGCGCAGCAGTGCGACCAGGTAGATCGTCATGATGATGAACGTGCCGGTCATCGAGAACTCGTACATGTTGGCCCACGGCACGCGGCCGGCGGCCAGCCCCCTGAACAGCACCGCGCCGAGTTGCAGGGCCCAGGCCGCGACGGTCAGCACCACGGCGATCCGGCCGACCGGCAGCCGACGCTTCGCCGCGGGCGTCGTCGTGACCGGCGGCGCCAGGACGGTCGTACCACCCGAGCCGACGGCGGCCGGCGCGCCGGTCGTCACCGCCGCGGTCCGCACCTCCGCGTCGGCGGACCGCCGCGCGAGATCGAGCGCGAATGCGATGAACGCGACGGCGTAGACGCCGAGCGCGGAGATCAGCAGGAGCACCGAGAACTGGTCGAGCGAGGCCGTCACACGGGCAGCCTACGCACGCTCCGCATGAGAGTGGCGCCCGACTCAGACCGGGAGCTTCGACCTGGCCGGCCCGAGCCGCTCCCGGTGCGCGGTCGCGAACTCCTCGACGGCCCGCTCGAGGCCCGGATCGTCGCCGCGGGCGAGCGCCGCGTACTCGAGCACGATGCCGTCCTCCTCCTCACCGGTCACGGCGAGCCACATGCGTCTGCGCGGGATGAGGAGCGACGTGATGAGACCGGCCACGACCAGGACGGCGAACAGGAACACCCAGTTCTGCGAGGGGTCGTGGTGGATGTCGAGCGACGCGAAGCGCGGCACCTTCTCCGGGCCGACGGCGTCGAACGTGACCGTGCCGCGGCCGCCGGGCAGCGCGACCGTCTGTCCGGGTGTCATCTGCAACGCGGCGGTCTTCGTCGGCGGTCCGGCCAGCTGCGTGAGCCCCGTCGTGTCGAGCGAGTAGACGTTGACCGCCTGCCCCGAGTCCAACCCGAGGTCGCCCTCGTAGACGTTGAGCGTCAGCACCGGGTTGACCAAGCCGGGGAAGTTCGAGGACAGCGCGCCCGAGGTGAGCTTCTGCGCCGTCGGGTAGAAGAATCCGATCATCCCGATCTGGGTCGTCTTGGAGAACCCGTCCGGCACTTTCACGACGCCGAACGAAGTGAGGTTCGCGTCCTTCGGGATGAAGGGGACCGCGTTCGAGAACACGACGTCGCCCGCGGCGTTCCGGACCGTGATGTGCGGTGCGTACCCGTTGCCGAGCAGATAGACGTTGGTCCCGCCGATCTCGAGAGGATGGTTCACCTTGATGGTCGTCGTCTTCGCCGGCTGTCCCGGCACCTTCGCGACGACCGTCGCCGTGTAGTCGAGCGGCTCGCCGAGGTCGTCGGCGATCTGGTCCTCGTATTTGACGGCGAGGCTCGTCAGGGTGACGGAGTACGGCTCGAGGGCGCCGTCGGTGAAGAAGCGGCCCTTCGTCAGCGAGTCGTAGTTGGACTCGTTGTTCACGAAGGTCTCACCGTTCGCGACCAGCACGCGATTCCCCGTGTAGGCGAAGCCGCCGCCGACGAAGACGGCGACGAGGATGCCGACGAGCGCCGAGTGGAAGACCAGGTTGCCGGTCT
Source organism: uncultured Actinomycetota bacterium (assembly GCA_963716965.1). Classification (GTDB taxonomy): domain Bacteria; phylum Actinomycetota; class Actinomycetes; order Actinomycetales; family Microbacteriaceae; genus Amnibacterium. The sequence continues at coordinate 49,461 of CAVQUZ010000001.1, forward strand.
CGCGCAGGTAGCCCCGCTCGGCCGAGACGCTGTCCCCGTAGCGCGTCACCCGATACCGGCGCGCTCGCAGCAGCATTCTCGGCCTCGTCGACGGCCAGCGCCCGATCGGTGTCGACGACCACCCTTCGATGGCCGGGCAGGCGCGAGAGGCGGGCCGGGGTCTTCGGCGGGGCGGCGCGCAGCGCCTTCAGGTGGTGGCGGATGCGCGGGATGACGCAGCCGACCAACGACACGAAGAGCAGCAGGTAGATCGCGGAGAACCAGACCGACGTGTACACGTCGAAGCCCTGCAGCGCCTCCACAAGGGACGCGACGCCCTGGTTGCTCGCCTTCCAGGCGATGACGCCGTTCGGATCCGCGGACTCCTGCGGAATCAGCGATCCGGGAACGGCCGCGACGGCCAGCGCGAGCAGCAGGATCAGCGCCGTCCGCATGTTCGTGAGCTGCCGCCACGCCCACCGCAGCCAGCCCAGCGGACCGAGATCGGGATTCGCGACCTTGGGGGCTTCGAAGGCGTCGTCGTGGATGTCAGATGGCCGGGACAACGCCACCCCACAACAACTGGACCTCTTCGGTCAGCCAGACCCACGCGCCGCTCACCATCAGAATCCCGACCAGCACGAGCATGCCGCCGCCGGCAAGATTGATGGCCCGGACATGCCGCTTGAGGAATGTCCAGCTGCGCGTCGCCCAGCCGAGGCCGAGCGCGATGAGGACGAACGGCAGGCCGAGTCCGATGCAGTAGACGACGGCGAGCAGCAGGCCGGTCGTCGCGGAGCCGCTCTGCGTCGCGAGTCCCAGGATCACGGTGAGCATCGGCCCCACGCACGGCGACCAGCCGATCGCGAAGGCGATGCCGAGCAAGGGAGCGCCGGCGAGACCGGTGCGTGGCTGCCAAGCGGGCTTCACGATGCGCTGGAGCGGTCCGAAGCCGCCGATGAACACGAGGCCGAGCACGATCACGATCACACCGAGGACCCGGGTGAGCACGTCGCGCCATTCGACCAGCGCGAACCCGACGGAGGCGAACGCGACGGTACCCAGCAGGAAGACGGCCGAGAAGCCCGCCACGAACAGCAGGGCTCCGGCGGTCATGCGGCGGCGCCCTGCGCCGCCGTCCATGCCGCCCACGTAGCCGAGATAGCCGGGGACCAGCGGCAGCACGCACGGCGACGCGAACGAGAGGGCCCCCGCCGCGAGGGCGATGGGCACGCCCGCGGCGAGGCCGCCGATCGCGAGCGCGCTCACGTGGTCCTCTTGCCGGTCTTCGCGGTGTCGATCAGGCTCGACAGGATCGAGGTGGACTGCAGTTCGCCCAGCACGGTCGCCGTGATGCGCCCCTGCGCGTTCAGCACCACGGTGGTCGGGATCGCATTCGGCTTGACCGCGTTCGTGGCGCTGAAGGCGAGCTGCACAGCACCGCCGTCCACGTCGAGGATGCTCGGATACGGCACGCCGAACGTGGTCTGGAACGGGGCCGCCTGCCCTGCCTGATCGCGCACGTTCACGCCGATGAACTGCACGCCCTGGCCCGCGAACTGCTTCGCGACCGCGACCATCTCCGGCGCCTCCGCGCGGCACGGCCCGCAGCCGGCGTACCAGAAGTTCACGACGAGGACCTTGCCTCGGTACGCCGACGAGTCGAATGTGCGGCCGGTGATCGTCTTGCCGGAGAAGTGCACGACGGACGTCGCCGGCGAGTACTCGGTGACACCCGCGACCGCTGTTCCCGTCGACGGGGTCGGGACGTTCTCGCTGCATCCGCTGAGCACCACCGCGGCGAGGACGCCGGCGACGACGGCCAGCGGGACACGGCCACGCCTCACGTCGCTCCCCGGTCGAGCGCGGGGATGCCGAGCGCCGGCTCCGCGTAGGCGATCTCCGCCAGCCGCCGGTCGCGCCAGGCGAAGGTCGTGATGCTCGAAAGCGCGCAGCGGCGACGACGGGGGTTGTGCGGCAGCGGCTGACGGAAGACGCTGCGGTGCACCATCCAGATCGGCAGCTGGTGGGACACGATGACGACCTCGCCGCTCTCCGTGTCCCGATACGCGTCGGCGATCGCCCGGCGCATCCGCTCGACGATGTCGACGAACGGCTCACCCCAGCTCGGGCGGTTCGGGTTGCGGAAGTACTTCCAGTCGCGCGGGTTCGTGGCGAGCGCCGGACTCTTGACGCGCCCCTCGAAGATGTTCTCCGCCTCGATGACGCGCTCGTCCGACTCGATGTCCAGGCCGAACAGCTCGCCGATGGGCGCCGCCGACTGCTGCGTGCGGAGCAACGGCGAGGCGACGATGCGCGTCACAGGGCGGCCTTCGAGGGCGGCGGCAGCGGCAGCGGCCATCTCCCGGCCGCGGTCGGAGAGCCGGAATCCGGGCAGGCGGCCGTACACGACGTTCGTCGGGTTGAAGACCTCGCCGTGCCGCACGAGGTGGAGGCGCTCGGCGACCATCCGCACAGTGTACGGACCGCGTCTAAGCAGCCCGACCCACACCGAATCACGGAGATTCCGTGTCCGTCGAGCACCGCACGCGGATCGGGCGCGCATCCGGGCGCGATCTCCGTGATTCGGCGCGGCGCGGATGCGGATGGCTGCACCGCCTAGGCTGCCGGGCGTGGAATCCCGCACCCTGATCAACGACCTCGCCGCCCTCGAACACGGCAGCGCCGTCGTCGTCGCCGGATGGGTCGAGACCGTGCGCGATCAGAAGAAGGTCCAGTTCGTCGTGCTGCGCGACGAGTCCGGCGCCGCGCAGTTGGTCCGCCAGCGCCCGGCAGAGGACGACGACACCGCCACCGCGATCTCGCAGGTGCCGCTCGGCAGCTTCGTCCGGGTCACGGGCACGCTGAAGCACGACGAGCGCGTGAAGCTCGGTGGCCTCGAGGTCGCGGTCCTGGATTTCGCCGTCGTCAGCGCATCGCTGCCCGAGACCCCGATCGCCGCCGACAGCGGCGTCGACAAGCGCATGGACTGGCGCTTCCTCGACCTGCGGCAGCCGCAGCAGCAGATCGTCTTCCGCGTGCAGACGACGTTCGAGCACGCGCTGCGCACGTGGTGGGTCGAGCACGGCTTCATCGAGGTGCACACGCCGAAGCTCATGGCCTCGCCCTCCGAGTCGCGCGCCGAGCTGTTCCAGCTGCCGTACTTCGAGACCGTCGCGTACCTGGCGCAGAGCCCTCAGCACTTCAAGCAGATGGCGCAAGCGGCGGGCTTCGGAGGCGTCTTCGAGATCGCCGACGCGTTCCGCGCGGACCCTTCGTTCACGGCGCGGCACGCGACCGAGTTCACGAGTGTCGACATGGAGGTGAGCTGGATCGACAGCCATCTCGACGTGATGGACATCCACGAGCAGCTCATCGTCGCCGGCCTGACGGCGGTCCGCGACCGGCACGGCGACGAGCTCGAGCGGCTGCTCGGAGTGACCGTGACCGTGCCGGAGCGGCCGTTCCCGCGCATCCCGCTCGCCGCGGCGAAGGACATCGTGGCGTCGCGCGGGTACACCGTGCCGCGCGCGGATGCGGACATGGACCCCGAAGGTGAGCGACAGATCGCGGCCCATGTCCAGGAGACGTTCGGCCACGATTTCGTCTTCCTGACCGATTACGCGACGAGCATCCGGCCCTTCTACCACATGCGCCACGCCGAGGATCCGGCGCTCACGAACAGCTACGACCTCATCTACCGGGGCACCGAGATCTCGACGGGTGCGCAGCGCGAGCACCGCGTCGACGTGCTCGAGGCGCAGGCGGTCGACAAGGGCCTCGACCCGCACGAGCTCGCGACCTACCTGGACTTCTTCCGCTACGGCATGCCGACTCACGGCGGGTTCGGCATGGGCCTCGCCCGCGTGCTGATGCTGCTGCTCGAGAGGCCGAGCATCCGCGAGACGACGTTCCTGTTCCGGGGCCCGAACCGCCTGCTCCCGTGACCCCGGTCGCCCCCCTGCCCAATTCAGGAGTCGGTGCGCAATTCAGGAGTCGGTGCGCAATTCAGGACCCGAGTCGAACCGGGGGCCTGAATACGGCCGCGACTCCTGAATTGGGCTGGGGTCAGGCGAGGGCTGCCCGCAGGGCGACGGGGTCGATGCGCCAGCGTGCGTGCCAGCGGCCGTCGACGAGTACCACGGGCACGTCGTCGGTGTAGGCGGCCAGCAGCGCGGCGTCGTCCTCGATCGAGCGCTCCTCGAGGGATGCGCCCGGCACGCCGGCGACCACATTCGTGACGACGGCGCGGGCGTCGTCGCAGAGATGACAGCCCGGCCGGGTCAGCAAGGTCACGCGCTTCGGCATCGCGTCAGCCTACGAGCGCGTGATCGACCGCTGCGGACTGGGGCAGCGCCGCCGCGAGCAGCGTCAGGGTCGTCTCGCGAGCGATCGCGCGCGCCGGGGCCTCGCCGTCGTGACCCCCGGCGACCGGCGAGATCATCACCTCGTCCACCTCGTGCTCGGCGGCGAACCCGGCGAGCCTCGCGGCGACATCGGGAGCCGCGCCGATGAACCAGCGCTCGCGCATCCGGTCGATGAGCTCCTGCTGTGCCGGACCGGGGGTGAAGGCGGCCGCATCCTCCACTGTGCCCAGCACGCCCATCGGCGCGCCGGTGCGCAGCTTGGCCATCTGCTGGAGCTGGGGCAGGGCGAGCGCCTCGGCCTCCGCCGCACTGTCGGCCGCGACCACGTTCGCCGTCACGAAGGACCGCGGCGCGTCGAGGTGCTCGCTGGGCTGGAACTGCGCGCGATAGAGCGCCAGCGCGTGTGCGGTGCCCTCGCCGGAGAAGTGGGATGCGAACACGTACGGCAGCCCGAGTCGCGCGGCGAGCTGCGCCGAGTAGTCGCTCGAGCCGAGCAGCCACACCACCGGCACACCCTGGGCCGCCGGCGTCGAGCGCACCACGTACTGCTCTCCGGAGGCGAGGCGCAGCACCGCGCCCTCCTGTCCGAGCAGCGCTTCGATGTCGCTGATGTGACGGGGGAACGCTTCGACGTCGCTCGTGTGTCCGCTGGCGGACAACAGCGCCGTGATGACCGGATCACTGCCGGGGGCGCGGCCGACGCCGAGATCGATCCGGCCGGGAGCGGCCGCCTCGAGGGCGGCGAACTGCTCGGCGACGACGAACGGCGCATGGTTGGGCAGCATCACGCCGCCTGAGCCGAGCCGGATCCGAGTGGTACGGCCGGCGAGCACGCCGAGCAGTACGGGCGGCGTCGTGGATGCGACGGACGGCATGTTGTGGTGCTCCGCGAGCCAGTACCGGCGGAACCCGAGCCGATCGGCGGTCTCCGCGAGCGCGACGGTGGCGGCGACGGCGTCCGAGGACCGCTGGCCGGCACGAACGGGAATGAGGTCGAGGACCGAAAGAGTGAGGCTCACGTCACAGGTCAACCATCGAGGAGCGCGGAGAGTTCCGCGGTTACACTCCTGACCGATGCGCGACGACGACGGCCACGTCCCGATTGCGGCGTTCTTCGACGTCGACAACACACTGTTGCACGGGGCCAGCCTCATGTACCTGGCCCGCGAGGCGCGCAGCCTCGGCATCGTGCGGATTGGCGATCTGCTGCCGTTCGTGTGGGAGTCGCGTCGCTTCACGAAGAGCGGCGAGAACCTGAACGTCCTCGACGTCGTGCGGGATCGGGGGATGTCGCTGCTGAGCGGGCAGTCGGCGGAGTCGCTCCACCAACTCGCCGCACAGGTGGTCGTGCGTATGCAGAAGCGCTTCTGGCCGGAGACACGCGCGCTCCTGACCGCGCACATCGAAACGGGCCACCAGGTCTGGCTGCTGTCGGCGACACCGGATTTCCTCGCCGACGAGATCGCGCGCAGGCTCGGGGCGACCGGTGGACTCGGCAGCCCGCTCGAGATCAGCGACGGCATCTTCACCGGCCGGTTCACCGGGCCGACCATGCACGCATCCGAGAAGCGCAACGCGGCGGAGCGGATCATGACCGAGCAGGGCATGGATCCGCGCGACTGCTACGCGTACAGCGATTCCATCAACGACCTGCCGCTGCTCACCGCCGTGGGCATGCCGACGGCGGTGAACCCGGACCAGCAGTTGGCCGCACACGCACGAACGGCGGGATGGCCGATGCTGCGCCTCCGCCCGGCGAGCATCCGGGCGGAGCGGAAACGCATCCGCACCGGATCTCGAGCTCGCTGAGCCGTGCTACTTCTTGTTGCGGCGCTGGTGGCGCGTCTTGCGCAGCAGCTTGCGGTGCTTCTTCTTCGCCATGCGCTTGCGGCGCTTCTTGATGACCGAACCCATACGGTGCCCTCACTGTCTCTCGCTACCCCGTGACGCAGGCAGCGAGCACGGAAAGATGCCCCGACAGTCTAGGGCTTCGGACCGGAGAGCGCCGGTCAGGCGATGTCGGCCACCGGAACGACGACGTTCTCCATCGCCAGCAGCACCGCGGTCTCGGGGACGCGGAACGATCGGCCGAACCGGATCGCCGGCAACTCTCCCGCGTGAACCAGCCGGTACACGGTCATCCGCGAGACCCGCATCGTGTCGGCGACCTCGGCGACAGTGAGCAGTCTGGTATCGAGCAATGCCATTGGCGTCCCCTTCGCCGTGTGGAATCGCGACAACTGTAGGACCGTGCCGAAGCGGGCGGAAGGGCCGTTACCGGTTCGTGTCAGGCGAAGCGGCGACGCCCGGGCATGCGCACGGTCACGACAGCAGCGGCGGCGCCGAGTCGGTCGGCGACGGTGCGGATGCGCGGCGGAAGCGGGCGCCGCGGTGACGTGGGGATCTCGATGTCGGCCGGCTCCTCGACGAGCTCCGGCTCGGGCAAGGAACGCCGTCACCCACTCGGCGAGCGGCTCGAGCCGGTCGGCTTCGAGCCGGTAATACCGATGCTGCCCCTGCTCGCGCACCGACACGAGGCCGAACTCGCGAAGCGTCTTCAGGTGCTTCGAGACGGTCGGCTGACTCAGCGAGAGCTCGCTGACGAGCGCGCCCACGCTGATTTCCCCGGCACGGTCGGTGCCCGATCGCGAATGCTCGAGCAGCGTCTCGAGAAGCTGCCTGCGAGTCGGATCCGCGACGACGTCGAAGAGGTCCGCCATGCCACAAACCTACCGGGACTCCGGGGTGGGACGGTCACGTGCCGAGTTCCTGTGCCCTGGCTATGGCGGCGGCGAACGCGGCATCGAACATCGCCGGCCAGCCGGCGTCGGCCATGACCGCGATCGCGCGCTCGGTCGTCCCGTTCGGACTGGTCACCCGCCTGCGCAGTTCGGCGGCGTCGACATCGGATGCGGCGAGCAGCCGGGCCGACCCCGTCACCGTGCCGATCGCCAGCGTGCGGGCGTCGGAAGCGTCGAAACCGAGACGCACGGCGGCGGCCTCGAACTGCTCCGCGAAGAAGAAGAGGTATGCGGGTCCGGAGCCGGACACCGCGGACAGCGCGTCGATCCGCGCTTCGGAGATCTCGACGACGGCGCCGGTGTGCTCGAAGAGCCGGACGACGGCGGCATGCGCCTCCGCGGACACGTTCGCACCGTCCGCGACGCCGGTGACCCCTGCGCCGATCGCCGCTGGCGTGTTCGGCATGGCACGGAGCACCGGGGTGCCCGCGCGCAGCACGGCTTCGATCGCGGCTGCGGGGATGCCCGCAGCGACGCTCACCACCACGGCTCCCGGCGGCAACGCGCCGGCGATCTCGGCCGCAGCCGCAACGATGCCAGCTGGCTTGACCGCCAGTACGACGACGTCCGCACCCTCCACGGCCCACGTGTTGGCGTCCGGCTCGACGTCGAGGCTGCGCGTCTCGACACCCTCGGGCGCGTTCATCGCCGACGAGGCGGACCTGGTCGTCGCCCGCACGCGCATGCCGGCGACGACCGCCGCCGCAGCGACGGCCGACCCCATCGATCCCCCACCGATCACGGCGACGTATGACGCATCCGGCATGGCGTCACACTAGCGACCACCGCCGGCGGTCTCGGACGTAGACTCGGAGCCCGAGCGGATGCGTCTGGGGGTGTCCATGGCCGACGGAGCAGAAGCGGTCGTCGCGAACGCGGTGAGCACGGTCGACGGCGTCAAGGGCGTGTCGGCGGTGTCGATCGGAACAGGGTCGTCCGGCCGCACCACCATCGGCGTGCGTGTGGACGTGCAGCCGGGCACGTCCTTCCGGGAGATCGGTTTCCTGATCGCCCGCGCCCAGGTCGCGATCGGCCGGGTGGCACCGCAGGGTGCCGTGGTGTTCGTGGAACCGGCGGCCGCATCGGCGCCGGCGACCCCCACCGAAGCGATCGTCATCCGCGGAGCCGAGTAGCGGCTCAGTCGCGTCTGGCGCCGAAGAAGTCCTCGAGCAGCCGTGCGCACGCCTGTTCCTCGATCCCGCCGGCGACCTCGGCACGATGCAGGGGCGACCCGTCACGCAGCAGGTCGATCCCGGGATCCGACCGCGCCGGCCCTCTCATCCCACGCGCCGAACACGAGGCGGGGCACCCGGGCGTTCAGCACCGCCCCCGCGCACATCGCGCACGGCTCGAGGGTGACGACGAGGGTGCAGTCGTCGAGCCGCCAATGCCCCCGGTTCGCCGCCGCGTCACGGAGGGCGACCACCTCGGCGTGCGCAAGCGGATCGCCGGCGGCCTCCCGCCTGTTCCGGCCACGACCGATCACGGTTCCCGTGTCGTCGACGACGACTGCACCGACGGGGACGTCGCCCGTCGCGAGCGCCGCGCTGGCCTCGGCGAGCGCGAGCTCCATCCACGCGTGCATCGTCACCGGCGACATCGGTTCCTCTCCGTGAGCCAATAGCCTGACACCATGCGCGTGCATGTCGCCGACCACCCGCTCGTCACCCACAAGCTGACGGTGCTGCGGGACAAGACCACCCCGTCGCCGACGTTCCGCTCGTTGGCCGAGGAGCTCGTGACACTGCTCGCCTACGAGGCCACTCGCGGCGTCCGCGTCGAGCAGGTCCAGGTCGAGACGCCGGTCGGACCGGCCAACGGGCTCGCGATCAGCGACCCGCGGCCGCTCATCGTGCCGATCCTCCGCGCCGGTCTCGGCATGCTCGAGGGCATGGTCAAGCCATCCCGAGTGCGGAGGTCGGGTTCCTCGGAATGGCTCGGAACGAGGAGACGCTCGAGCCGACCACCTACGCCGAACGACTGCCCGCAGATCTCGCCAACCGTCAGTGCTTCGTCCTCGACCCCATGCTCGCCACCGGCGGCAGCCTGCTCGCAGCGATCAACTACCTGTTCGATCGCGGTGCGGTCGAGGTGACCGCCGTCTGCCTGATCGCGGCACCCGAGGGGCTCGCCGCGATCGAGACCGCGACGAAGGGCCGCGATCTCACGATCGTCGTCGGCGCCATCGACGACCGGCTCAACGAGAAGGGCTACATCGTGCCCGGCCTCGGGGATGCCGGGGACCGGCTCTACGGAACGGTGGCGCCGGGCTGAGCCCCGCTCCGGCGCGCGCCCCGGCGCTCTCACTTCGTGCCGTTGGGTTCACCGCCGAGGCGGCACGAACCGAGAGCGCGAAGCTGCGCTCGCGGTGCGCCCGCTTGACATGACCCCGACGCCTCGCGGACAATCGCCCCTATGTCTTCCCTCGCACGCCCTTCGACCTCCCTTGAGGCCTTTGGGAACGCCGGCATGATGGCCGGCTGTGCGATGTGCTGCCGAATGTGTCGCTGACCTCAGCCGCATCCGCCTGCTCCCGTCTCTGACGTCGGAGAGCCCGCCGCGTTCGACGCGGCCGTCGGTCCCTTTCCTCGGGACCGAGCCATCAGCACACACCGGCGACACGTCGCCAGATCCCGAAGGCACACCGATGTCAATCGCACCTGTACTCCCCACTGACCGCCGCCCCCGCGCCACCCTCACGCTCGTCACCGAGCAGCCACGGAAGGAGCCGGTCACCCTGCCCATTCCGGACGGCACCGAAGCCCGCGGGTTCGCCCTCTACGTGGGGCTGGACGAGGCCAAGGCGCTCGCGGCGGGCACCGATCTGCCCACCGTCGTCGACGCGCTCAGGCGCCTCGCGGCGGAACTCGTTCCGGGCACCGAGACGTTCGCGGCCGTGGCGCTCGCTCCCTCGGGCCTCGGCGGACGGGATGTCGATGTGGTGCGCCGTGCACTGTCCGACAGGGCGACGCCCGACGGCGCCGGGGCGGCCCGCGCCGTGACCAAGCGCGCGACCGGCGTGATCATCGATCTGGGCCGCAAGCGCGTGCAGCTCGACGACGACGCCGCACCGCTGACATTCCGCGAGTTCGAGCTGCTGCAATACCTCGTGCTACGCGAAGGGCGCACCGTCGCCCGTGCCGATCTCATCGGCGCACTGTGGTCCGCGGCCGACGTCGACCTGCCGAACGAGCGCACGATCGACGTCCACATCCGGCGTCTGCGCTCGAAGTTGGGCGCCTACGACGACATCGTGCGCACGGTTCGCGGCAGCGGATACCGCTTCGATCGGCACGCCGATGTGGTCATCCGCTACGGCAGCAGCCCGAGCCCCGACCGCTTCTGAAATCGACCGGTTTCTCTCAGGGTTTTCGGGGCCTCCGACACGCCGCAGACGCTGGCGCGCTGTTACCGAACCGTTATACCGTGAGGTCACGCCGATCGTTTTGCTGTGGCGATCGGCAGTGTGATTGCAGGACACTCCTGGTGCAAGGGAAGAGAGCCGGCCGCCGCCTCTGCGGCCGGCTCTCGCACCGGTTGAGGGCCTCGTCACCGTCGGTTTCGGGCCGCTTCTGATGGCCCTCGATGCGGCGTCCGGGTCGGCGCGCGTCTCGTTCGACCGAACGGCCCGCGTTGCTGCGATCGAGCGCGACGCGACGGGAGCCACTGCGGGGGAGCGCTGCGAGGCCGAGGAACTTGCACGACTGTGCCGGTGGCGGGTCTCCCCGCCACCGGCAATCGCAACAGACGAGTGCACGGGCGCACTGGCGTCGTGGGCGTGAGACGCGCGTCTGATCACGCGGACCCGACGGAGACCCCTCCCGGCCGCTTTCGCGGCCATGGGCGGCGGGAGGTGTCCGTCCGGGCGTCGAGTCCGTTTCTCACCGTTGGGCTTCGGCGTGATTGGAGTCTACGAAGGCGAGGAAGTCCGCGGGTGGGATTGTCCCCCTGCATCCGGCGCGTCGATGGTCAATTGTCCCCCGATCAGGGGCCTCTGCCCTGGGTTTCCGGGGCACTCCGAGCGTGGCCCCAGGCGGCCGGCCCTACTCTCGCGGTCATGCCGCACGGCGAACAGCACGATCGACCCGACGTCGTCCTGCTGCGCGACGATCTCCGCGTCGCCGACAACCCCGCTCTGCGTCACGCGGTCGATGCCGGCGCGCCACTGATCGTCGTCGCAGCAGTGCTCGACGATGCCGTCCGGCCGCGCGGCGGGGCGTCGCGATGGTGGCTGCACCACTCGCTCGTGGCGCTGGACGCCTCGCTGCGAAAGCGGGGCAACGCACTCGTCATCCGGTCGGGCGCGATCGAACGTGAGATCGGCGCGCTGCTCGACGAGGTCCGACCCGGCTCACTCTGGATCAACCGGCGGTACGACCGAGACGCCCTCGCGCAGGACGACCGCATCACGGCGCTCGCGCGGAAGGCCGGCATCACGGTCCACACGGATCAGGCATCCCTGCTCTTCGAGCCGGGCGACGTGACGACCGGCGACGGCGGACCGTTCAGCGTCTTCACCCCGTTCTGGCGGGCCGCCATGCGACACGGCACGCCTCGTCAGCCACTGGCTGCCCCCGACGCCGTCCGGCCATGGGCCGGCGAGGTCGCGCCCGGCACGGTCGACGGGCTCGGCCTGCTCCCGACGGCCCCGGACTGGTCGGGTGGCATCGCCGCCGCGTGGACACCCGGCGAGAAGTCCGCGCACCGTCGGCTGCACGAGTTCGTGCACGCCGGGCTGCACTCGTACGACGACGGGCGGGATCGGCCCGGCGCGGACGAGACGTCGAAGCTGTCGCCGCATCTCGCGTTCGGCGAGCTCAGCCCGTTCCAGCTGTGGCACGCGATCGCTTCGAGTGACGCACCCCGCGTCTCCATCGACCGGTATCTCAGCGAGCTCGGCTGGCGCGAATTCGACTGGCACCTGCGGGCACGGCACGGCCGTCTCGAGAGCGACAACATCGACCGCCGATTGGACGCGTTCGCGTGGCGCAGGACCGACCCGGACGTCCTGACGCGCTGGCAGCACGGCCGGACCGGCATCCCGCTCGTCGACGCGGGCATGCGGCAGCTCTGGGAGACGGGCTGGATGCACAACCGCGTCCGCATGATCACGGCATCGTTCCTGGTCAAGAACCTGCGGTTCGACTGGCGGCTCGGCGAGCAGTGGTTCTGGGACACGCTGGTCGACGCCGACCTGGCGAACAATCCTGCGCAGTGGCAGTGGGTCGCCGGCTCGGGCGCGGACGCGTCGCCGTACTTCCGCGTGTTCAACCCCGTGACACAGGCGAAGCGATTCGACCCCGACGGCGAGTACGTGCACCGGTGGGTTCCGGAGTTGCGCGATGTGACGGGCAAGGCACTCTTCGAGCCGTGGGCGCACGGCGTCGGCGAGCCGCCCGTCGTCGACCTCGGCGAGTCGCGCGCGTCGGCGCTCGACGCCTACGAACGGCTGCGGTCCGCCGCTTCCTGAGGCGGCGAAGACGACTCGCGCACGCTTCCGGGGGATGCAGATACCCCTGCGGTGGGACACCGTACGATCCGGCCATGCGCTTCGGAATGTTCGTCCCCCAAGGCTGGCGTCACGACCTGGTCGGCATCGAGCCCACCGATCAGTGGTCGGTGATGAAGGGGCTCGCCGAGCACGCCGACCAGGGCCCGTGGGAGTCCATCTGGGTCTACGACCACTTCCACACGGTTCCGGTCGTCTCGGAAGAAGCGACGCACGAGGCGTGGACCCTCATGTCCGCGTTCGCCGCGTCGACCAGTCGCGTCCGGCTCGGACAGATGTGCACATGCGTCGGCTACCGGAATCCCGCCTACCTCGCGAAGGTCGCGGCGACCGTCGACGTCATCTCGGGCGGTCGCGTGGAGATGGGCATCGGCGCCGGCTGGTACGAGCACGAGTGGCGCGCGTACGGCTACGGCTTCCCCCGCGTCGGGGACCGCTTGCGTGCGCTGCGCGAGGGCGTCGAGATCATGCACCAGGCATGGACGACGGGCTCCGCCACGCTCCAGGGCACGTACTCGTCCGCCAGCGAGGCGATCGTGCGCCCCCTGCCGCTGCAGCCGGGCGGAATACCGATGTGGATCGCAGGCGGCGGCGAACAGGTGACGCTGCGGATCGCAGCGGCCTACGCCGACTACACGAACTTCAGCGGCGCCCCCGAGGAGTTCACCCGGAAGAGCGCCATGCTCGAGGCCCACACACAGGAGATCGGTCGAGATTTCGGCTCGATCGTGCGGTCCGCCAACTACAACTGCGTGATCGGCTCCTCGGAGGCCGAGGTCGAGGATCGACTGCGAGCGATCGAGGCGCGCATGGTGCCGTACCTCGGCGAGGCCGGAGCCGCGAAACACATCGCGGAGTACCGGTCGGAGAACGCCCTTGCGGTGGGGACACCCGACGAGGTCATCGATCGGTTCGCGGCGATGGCAGGACGTGGTCTGGGCTACGCGATCCTGTACTTCCCCGAAGCCGCGTACGACACGAGTGGTATCGGCCTGGCGGAACGGACGCTACTCGCGGCACTGCCTGCCTGAGCGACGTCACGGTTCGGCCTGCGTGGGTCGAGCGCCGGGGGATGAAGCGGAGGACCGCCAGCTCTGTATACCCATTTACAGTCCGGCGGTCCCCCTAATCTCAAAGGCAACGGCCCGAACGGTCAACCAATGAGACTTCTGCGCCGGAAGGCTCTCGCCTCCCGAAGTCGGTGCAGCCCGAATCCACCAGCCTTGGGAGAGCGCTGAGCGAGGTTCGGGTCCATCCAGACTATCCGGGCACAGCGACCTGCTGCAAACGGTGCGTGCGTGTCGCGCGCCGCAACGGATCGGCGGATACGCCCGGGCGGCTATGCTGGCCGGGCCGGGAGACGTCGCATAGTCCGGTCGAGTGCACCACCCTGCTAAGGTGGAGAACCCGTTTAGGGTTCCGTGGGTTCAAATCCCACCGTCTCCGCTCTGTTTCGACCTGATCAGGGGCACCTGCCTCAGCCGCGTCATTGGCTCATCGATGCGATGCCGGGCGGCTCATCAAGGACGTCCCTCGAGCGGGGTGTCCGGATCGGCGCGTTCGGAGCCGCCACGCCACCATGTCGCCGCAGCGGCGCTCAGGGTCGCGCTGTGCCATGGCCGCCTCGTGGGCGTGCCGTCTCCGTTCCGGCGAGCGAGAGCCGCCAATCGGTCATGCGCATCGGGTTGCCGGGCGGATACTCACCGTCGATGGTCCCGTGTGCCACGAATCCCGCCGCGCGGCAGACCCCGTTCGATGCGGCGTTCTCGACCGACGGGAACGCGCGAAGCTCGCGGCGTCCGGCCGCACGCGCGATTCGAGCCAACCCGAGCACGCCTGCCACAGCCAACCCGCGACCCTGATACGCGGGGATCACCGCCCAGCCCGTCTCGGCCACCCCGGGATCATCGCCGTGATCCCAGAAGCCGACATGCCCCACTCGTGCACCGTTCTCGTCTTCGATCACATACTGGCCGGAACCCGACTGCGCATAGCGCTGCTGCCGTCGGGCGAGTTGCTCCTCGTCCTCCGGGCCGCCGAGGTGGATCATCATCGCCGGCTCGCCGAGGCACGCCCGCAGGAGGTCAGCGTCATCGGGACCCCAGGGACGCAGTGACACCGGGGCCGACTCGCCGCGGTTCCGAGAACCGGCGTCGACCCGGTGCACGTCATCGTCCATCTCGCTCGCGATCATATTCGCGACACCCCACATCACTTCCGGCATCGGTCGATCGTCTGGTGCTTCCCAGGCGCGTGGCGTGGACGGCGAAGCACCCTGATTCCCGGATCGACCGGCCGATGGAAGCGATCGTGCCGATCGCCTGATCCGAACGCCGTCGTTGGGCCGCGCGGCACTGTCATGCTGGCTCGATGGGATTGCGGCCCGTTGCCGATCCGGTGCTCATCGCGGACACGGCCTCGCGCGCCTTGGGCGAACCGGTTCGCTCCGCGGGCACGCTCGATCTCGACGTGCTGCGCTTGCGCGGCCGGAACGGCCGGCCGGACGTCGTCGCGCGGGCGTTCGGGCCCTCGGTCCGCCGCGAGTCGGTCGACGCCGCGGCGCGAGTGCTCGATGGCCTCGCCGATACTCCGTTCCCCGCCGAGCGCTGTGCGCCCGGGAACCCAGTGGTCCCCCTCGAGGGGGCGGCCACCTCCTCCTCACCGAATTCGTGACGTCGTCGCCGGAACCGCGCCCGGGATACCTGCTCGCCTGGTGCGCCGCGCTGCTCGGCCGGCTCGCCACACGCGCGGGGGAAGACCTGCCGCCCGGCGGCGGCTGGCACCGGATGGGTGCGACACCTGCGGCCGAACTCGACGCCGCACTCCAGATGGCCGCGTCGCTCGGTCCCGCGGCCGGCCCGCTCGTCGATGCGCTCTCGGAGGCGGACGACGCGACCGGCCTGCCGGAAGCGTTGATCCATCCCGATCTGGTACCGGCGAACGCGATCCCGCGCGCCGACGGACCGCCGGTCATCGTGGACTGGATCTGCACGGGTCGCGGACCTCGCGCGTGGGCGCTCGCAGTGCTCCTCTACGCCGCCGGCGCCGGAGCGGCCGGCCGCAGTCTCGAGCGTTGGGCCAGGTCGGCGGAGTTGACCGCCGAGGAGCACGATCGCCTGCCCGGCATCATGCTCACCCGCCCGGTCGTGCTCGACGTGTGGTCCGTCGTCCACGGACGATCGACGATCGCGCAGGCCGTCGGACGACTCCCGCAGCATCGAGGCAGAATCGCCGCGATCGCAGCAGCACTCGACCGCACCGCACAGTCCTAGCCGGAGCGGCCACGCGACGGCGGCGGGTCCGGAGCGCGCTCAGCTCGGTCTCCTGCGCCGCCGATCCCGAATCACTGCTCATCCGTTCATGATGCGCCCGACTCCGGATCCGAAGGGCACCGTCAGATCGCCGCGGTGCGGATCCTGACCTCGCGCTCCATGCGCTTCTCGTGTCGCTGCCGCCCTTTGACGGCTTCGATCTCCCGGCTCTTGGGTGGCGCGTTCGTCACCAATCGGTCGAGCATCCGCCTCGTGGCGTCGGCGATCTCGTCGATCGCCTGCTCGAACGCCGCAGTGTTCGCACGGGACGGTCGGGTCGAGCCGCTGACTTTGCGGACGAACTGAAGGGCCGCCTCGCGGACCTCGTCGTCGGTCGTCGCCGGCTCGAAGTTGTGAAGGCAGCGGATGTTCCGGCACATGCCGCAGACGATAATCCTGATCACGCGATGCCTGCCGCGGTCGCGCGCAGAACGGCGAGAGAATCGGGTCATGGATCCGATCGCCGCACTGCAGGAGATCGTGTTCCGGCTCGAGCGCGAACGCTCCCCCGTCTTCAAGGTGCAGGCGTTCCGCCGGGCACTCGACACCCTGGACGGTCTGACGCCGGCCGACCTCGCCGACCGCGCCCGCACCGGGCGATTGCAGTCGATGAAGGGCATCGGCGGCCGCACGATCGAGGTGATCGGTCAGGCGCTCGACGGCCGCGTGCCCGACTACCTGGCCGAGCTGCGCGACCGGGCGACCGCGGGCATGACGGATGCCGGCCGCGCACTGCTGCAGGAACTGCGCGGCGACCTGCACACGCACAGCGAATGGTCCGACGGCACGACGCCGATCGAGGAGATGGTGCAGACCGCCCGGCGCCTCGGCCGCGAGTACATCGCGCTCACCGACCATTCGCCGCGCCTCACGATCGCCCACGGCCTCACGGCGGAACGCTTGACCGAACAACTCGAGATCGTGCACGAGATCGATGCGGGCGAGCGAGGAATCCGGCTGCTCGCCGGCATCGAGGTCGACATCCTGTCGGACGGCGCCCTCGATCAGACGCCCGAGATGCTCGACCGGCTCGACGTCGTGGTGGCGAGCGCCCATTCGGAGTTGCGCGCGGACTCGCGCACGATGACGGCGCGGTTCCTCGGTGCGATCGCCGATCCGCACACATCCGTCCTCGGGCACGTCACCGGACGGCTCGTCGAGGGCAACCGTGGTACCCGCCCCCAGTCGACCTTCGACGCGGAACGCGTGTTCGCGGCCTGCGCCGAACGTCGAGTGGCTGTCGAGATCAACTCGCGGCCGGAACGGCAGGACCCGCCCGACGATCTCATCGCACTGGCCCTCGACGCGGGATGCCTGTTCAGCATCGACACGGATGCCCACGCGCCCGGCCACCTCGACCTGCTCGGTCTCGGCGCCGAACGCGCCGCCGCCGCGGGCATCCCGGCCGAGCGGATCGTGACGACCTGGCCGGTCGACCGGCTGCTGGAATGGACCCACCGCGATCGGTGACGACGTCCGACCATCCGCGGCCGACCGGCCGGCATCGCGCGCACCCGACGAGAGGCACATTCCCATGACCGATGAGAGCAACGAGGCGGTCTTCGCGAGCGTCCTCGACATCTGGAAGCACGGCATCGACGTGCACGACCCCGCCGAGATCGGCACTGCCTTCGCACAGGACGCGCTGTTCCAGGGGGGCAACCCGGGCCCGTCGCGAGGGCGTGCCTCGGTCGAGGCCTATTACGAGCCCCTGCATGCGACGGTCTCCTACGAGATCCTCGATGCGCGGCGCTCGGCCGAGACGGTGATCGTCGGATACGCGGCGGTGCACTTCGTCGCCGCCGACGGCGCGCCGGACGTGCACCGCCACCTGACGATGGTGCTCGAGCGGACCGGCGACGAGTGGCTCGTCGGCCACTACCACGTGTCCCTCATCCCCGAAGCGCACTGACGATCCTCGTCTGCGTCGCACGCGGCCTGCACGACAGAGACACCCGGGATCTCTCTGCCGCACATTCGGGGGAATAGTGAATGGATCAGTGCTCCAATAGCGTCGGGGCGTTCGACCGACACGGGAGCGCGCATGACCACGACCGACACGACTCTGCCGCCCGCCGGTTGGTACCCCGATCCGACGCCCGGTGCGGTGCAGGGCGATCGATGGTGGTCGGGAGTGGCCTGGACGGATCACACGCGTGCCGCTCGGCGGTCGGAGGCGGCGCCGGCGCCGGCGCCGGCTGTCGATACCCGTCCGCTCGCGCGCCGACGCGCAGGAGCGGCATGGTGGGCGCTCGGCCTCGGGCTGTTCACGGCACTCCTCGCGATCGTCGAACTCTGCTCGCCGCTCCACATGGTGTACATCTCGTGGTTCGGCATCGTCGCGGCGATCAACGGCGTGATCGCGCTGCGCTCATCCGCGCACGGTGGACCTGACCGGCGCGCGCCGGCGATCATCGGCATCGTCGCGGGCGTGGGCGGGACGCTCATCATGGCCGCGGTGTTCTTCCTCGGCGCATTCGTGCGCATGGGGCCGGTGATCACCGATGCCGACAGCGTCGCCGGATCGGTCGGTGCGCAGAGCGACGCCGGTCCATCGCCCACCGATGAGGGCGGGACGGGCTCGAGCCCATCCACGCCGTACCCGGCGGTCGGGCTGCCGAACTGGTTGTCGACCTACCGCATCGTCGACGTGCTGTCCACGCCGGCCGCCAGTGGTCGATGTGGTGCACTGGTTGCGCCGTCCGGACTCCCCGGCACCTTCGACGAGTCGGACGCCCGCGGCGTGCAGGACTACTTCGGAACGCAGATCGCGTACCTTCGCAGCGCGCTCGGTTACGGGAGCGGTGGGGCGGGCGCGGTGCCCGCCGCACTCGCGCTCGACCCCGTCTCGCGCGTGCTTTATGTGCCTGCGACGTGCACCGCACTCGGGACGGTCCCTGTCGGCACGAGCGTCCAGTACGGGCTCGCGCCGTCGGGGAAGTTCATCGCCGTGGCGTTCGCCGACGCGAAGGACAAGGTCGGCGAGGTCTGGTCGAGTCAGGACGACACGCAGTACCCGTTCTGAGCCGCCGCAGCGGCTTCGGCGACTTCGCCCGGGTCCGCGACCAGAGACAGAAGAACCCCGGCTCGCCCGGGGCACTTCTGCTCTCCTGTGCGCCCGAAGGGACTCGAACCCCCAACCTTCTGATCCGTAGTCAGATGCTCTATCCGTTGAGCTACGGGCGCATGCCGGAAAACCGACTGCACGACTGTACCAGCACCGCCGGAGCGCACGAGTCGACGGTCAGTGCGACGGCGCGAACTGACTGATGGAGAAGCCCGCCCCCTGCGCATCGCGCACCCTCGCCACCCGCGCCCACGGGGTCTCGAGCGTCTGCTCGACCGAGCCGCCGAGCGCCTCGACGCGGGCTGCGCTCTCGTCGCGGTCGGCGACGCTGAAGGTCACGTGCCAGTGCGGGAGCAGCCCGGGCCCGATCGTCCTGACGGCCCCGATCGCATCAGCGAATCCGGCTGGGGCGCCGGCCTGCCGCTCGCGGATGTGCCGATCCGACGTGGCGGCCAGGTGATCGCCGTAGCCGTCGACCTCGATCGTGTCGCCGGTGCCCCCGCCGAGATCCTCCGTGTGCCACGGGAAGAGAGCGCGGTAGAACGCGATGGCGCTCTGGGGATCGGTCGTCTCCAGGTCGCTGAAGTTCCAGGCACCCGGCGCGTTCACGAGCTGCGCGCCGAGCCGTCTTCCGGCCTGCCAGAGTCGGAACGGCGCGCCCTGCGGATCGACACAGGCGGCGAATCTCCCACCCGGATTGTCGGCGGGTTCGTGCGTGACGAGACCGCCGGCCGCGGTGACCGCGGAGGCCGTCGCGTCGGCGTCATCGACCGCGAAGTAGGTGCTCCAGGTCACGTCGGTGCCCACCGCTGCGGCGCCCGCCGCGATGGCGGCGACGTCCCGGCCGTCGATGGTCGCGATCAAATAGTTGCCCGGAGCCGCCGGCGGCATGGCGTCGGTCAGGGTCCAGCCGAACAGTCCGCCGTAGAAGTCCGCCGCCTGCTGCGCGTCGGGCGTTTCGAGATCCAGCCAGCACGAGACGCCAGCCGGATAGGTCCTCGCCACGGTTCCGTCGGTCATCGCCGCTCCTTCGCAGGTCTCGATCGGCACAGTAATCGACGACGATGCGAGATCGAACCCGTCAGCCGGAGCTCTCGACGAAGCTCAGGCCGTTCGCCGACCACGTGATCGTCGCACCTCGGGTCACGCCGGAGGTCGACGACCGGAGTT
Source organism: uncultured Actinomycetota bacterium (assembly GCA_963716965.1). Taxonomy (GTDB): domain Bacteria; phylum Actinomycetota; class Actinomycetes; order Actinomycetales; family Microbacteriaceae; genus Amnibacterium. Next base: position 69,665 of record CAVQUZ010000001.1, read on the forward strand.
CGGTCGGCAGCACCATGGAGACGCGGAGCGGCACCTGCTCCCATGAACTCGACGGCTCGCAGCCGGCCGCGACGGCGGACTCGTCGGCGATCGCGACGATGCAGATCTCCTTGTCCCCGTTCATCAGCGCGCCGTACAGCTGCACGCCGTCCTCGCCGCCCGGCAGGGCGCGGAAGGTCGACAGCTCGAACTGCCCGCCCGTGTGGATCGGCGGCAGGTCGGACGCCACCTGCGGCACATCGAAGATGAAGACCCCACCGGTGAGCACCGTGCGCGCGGGCGACGGGGTCTGCGGCGCGGAGCTGTAGGTGGGGGGCGCGGTCGGATACCGGGGTTCGAGCTCGCGCTGCGACGCGGACGACGTGGACGGCGCGGCGACGGCGGTCGAGGTCCCTGCGGCGGCGCGCGTGCTCGCCGACGGCGCGGCCCTCGGTGCCGCGGCCCCGATCGCGCCCGAAACACCGAGGCCGACCGCGAGGACCGCGGCAGTGACGATCACGACAGGGATCCACGACCGCCGCCGAGCGGGAGCCTGCGGAGGACCGCCCCGCTCCGTCTCGACGGGAGTGGATGCGGATGCGCCGGCCGTGGGCGCCGGTGTCGCGGAGTCCGCGGCCCGGACGGCAGAACGGATCGCAGCCTCCTCGCCGGCGAGCTCGGCCCGCAGTGCGCCGTACCGATCGATCGCCCGCGGATCGGCGTCTACTCCGTACACCGCGGCGCGAAGCCGGCGGACCTCGTCGTACGGCGACGGCCGACCGCTGGGCGTCGCCTCGTCCGGGTGCTCGAGCCACCACAGCGCGTCGAGCACGTCGCGGCGTCCGTCGTAGGCCGCGGCCACCCGCGCGCGATAGGCCATGTCCGCCGAGGCGCGCTCGAACGGCGAACTCGAGGACGCACGCGAACCGCCGTCGCTCACTCCGGGCCTCCTCGCCGCACCGTCGTGGGACACGATGCCACGTCGCAGCACACCCTTCGGTCGCCGCCGCAAGGAGTCTGCTCGCACCCACCCATACCGAATCACGGAGATCCGGTCGCTCTGCGCTCCCGATCCGCATGAGTCGGACCGGCCGCATCCGATCTCCGTGATTTGGTGTGGACGGATTGACGGGAGGCGCCCTCTGTGATGTACTCAACCAATCAGTTCAGAACTACCTGGTTGAACAGGAGAAATAATGGCGGTCGATGCGGATCCGCTCAGCCGCACGTTCGGGGCGCTGGCCGACCCCACTCGGCGGGCGATGCTGGCGCGCCTGACGCGAGGATCGGCGAGCGTGGGCGAGCTCGCCGCACCATTCGACATGAGCTTCGCCGCCGTCTCGAAGCACCTGCGGGTCCTTGAGAGCGCCGGCCTCGTCGCGCGGGGGCGTGACGCGCAGTACCGTCCCGCCACGTTGGATGCGCGGCCACTGGCCGCAGCATCCGCCTGGATCAGCGACTACCAGCGCTTCTGGACCGACAGCTTCGACGCGCTCGACGACTTCCTCGCCACGTTCACCCCACCGACCCCACCCGACAAGGAGCAACCCCGATGACCGGTATCACGCCCGAAGGTTTCGAGATCGACCGCGACTTCGCGGCGCCCCCGGCCGCAGTGTTCGCGGCCTGGACGACCGCAGAACAGTTCGCGAGGTGGTTCGGCGGCGCGGCGGTGCAGGTGCCCGCCGAAGGTCTCGACTTCACCGCCGTCGAAGGCAGCAGTTGGACGGCCACGATGGTGCTGCCCGACGCCAACCGCATCAACTGGACGGGCGAGTTCCTCGAGGTCGTTCCCGTCGAACGGATCGTGCTCACGATGACCGACAACCCCGCCGAGCCCGCACGCCTGGCCATCACCGTCGACCTGACACCCACGGACACGGGGACCCACATGCTCATGAAGCAGGCCGCAGCGGACTTCACACCGGAACAGCGCGAGGCGACCATCGCCGGCTGGCAGCAGTTCTTCGACGAGATGGCGGCGATCGTCGAGCGCTGACTGCCGTCGCACGGTGGTGATGCACGCCGAATGGGCGCGCGCGCAGGCGATGGGGCTGGTCTGGTACCACCGCGAGTCCAACCCGCCGATGGCCCGGCTCGGTCGGTCCACGATCGCACGCCTGCTCGCGGATCCCGAGGTCGCCGCCCTGGCCCACGACTGACGTTCGTGCACGGATCCCGGACAACCTGCGTGCACCGACTCGACGTCGCGTGACACGGTCGCCGTCCGGCCCTTGGATGGTCCCGTGTCCCTTTCACTCAGCGCCGCCGACTTCTTCAGGGCCAAGCTCCAGTACGAGACCGACCCGGCCGACCTGGCGGCCGCCCGAGCCACCGGCGCCGGGCCGCTCGTCATCGACGTCCGGTCCGCGGAGTCCTGGGCGCAGGGCCGCATTCCCGGCGCGATCCACGTGCCGAACGCGGATCTGGCCGGCCGTGCCGGCGACGTCATCCCCTCGCTGGACACCGAGGTCGTCGTGTACTGCTGGGGCCCCGGCTGCAACGGCAGCACCCGCGGCGCCCTCATCCTCGCGACGCTCGGGTACACGCGGGTGCGCGAACTGATCGGCGGCTTCGAGTACTGGGCACGCGAAGGGCTCGCGGTCGTCTCGGACCATGGCCGGATCCGCCGAGAGGCGGACCCGCTCACCGCGCCCGTGCACTGACCGACCGGGTCGGGGACGCGTTCGGCGGTCGCCCACGTTCGGCGCCGATCATGTCGAGATGGCGAATGCAGTGGTGCACTTCGAGCTGATCGGACCGGACCCGGACCGGCTGCGCCGGTTCTATGCCGCGCTCTTCGGATGGGAAGCGGCGGCGGGCGCGCCCGTCGCCGCCCGGGTCTCGAACACGGACAGCTACTCGTTCATCGATCCGGCTGCCGATGCCGCTCCCGCAGCGGGCGGGATCGGCGGCGGCGACGGTTTCGAGGCACACGCGATCTTCTACGTCGGCGTCGAGGACGTGGCTGCGGCGCTCGCCGAGGCCGTCCGGCTCGGCGGCGCGACGGCACTCGAGCCGCAGCGCAACGAGGTGGGCCAGGTGACCGTCGCGCACTTCCGCGACCCGGCAGGCAACCTCGTCGGCATCGCCGGCCCCCGCTGAGGACGGTCCGGCCGGGAGCGTTCTTCAGGCCCCGAACGCCGCGACCACGGTGTCGATGTACCGCGCGAGCTGGCCGCCGTCCGGATCATGCGTGGGGTTGACCTCGGTCAGCGTCAGCGAGGCGACACCGGGCATGGCGAGCAGGCCGCGCAGCACGACGCCCGCGGTCGCGAGGGGGACGCCGGTGCCGTAGTGCGGAAAGTTCGCGAGCGGCAGATCACCCGAGTCGATCGAATCGACGTCGAAATGCACGGCGATCGTTGCGCCCTCCGCGGTGAGCCCTTCCCGCACAGCTGCGACGACTCCGTCCGGGTCGTCGCGCGTCTCCGCGTCACTGAAGTGCAGCAGCCCGGGACGCGCGTCGAGCGCGGCCTGATCGAAGCTGTCCGGATCCGTCCGGTCGTAGCCCACGAGCGCGAGCTGCTCCGGCCGGAGCATCGGCTCGTGGGCGCCGATCGAGGCGAGCGGGCTGCGTGCGATGCCGAGCAGATGGGCGACGCCCGTCGCGTCGAGTACACCGCTGCGGGTCCGCTCCGGCGCGTTCAGGTCGGCGTCGCCGTCGAAGTAGGCGAGCCGGAGCTCGCCCTCGACCCGCTGCAAGCCGGCGACGACGCCGAGGCTGATCGTGCAGTCGCCGCCGAGGACGAGCGGGAACCGGCCCAGGCGCACCTCCCGCTCCACCGCGTCCGCGACATCGAGCGCGACGCGCACCACCTCGCCGACCGAGCGCGTCGTCGGGTGATCCGGATCCACGCGGAACACGGCACCCCGCACATCCCCCGTGTCCACGACCTCGCGGCCGCCCGCGCCGAGACGGTCGGTCAGGCCGGCCGCGCGCAACGCCGCCGGTGCGAGGTCCTGTCCGGCGTGATGGGCCCCAGCGCTCGACGGCACCCCGATGACGGCGATCGTCTTCATCCGTTCAGCGTGCCGTCGCGGATCTGATGGCGACGTGCGCGCCGGCTGCGAGATCGCGGGGTGTCCGCGCCCGCCGCCGCCGCTGTCCCTGGGGACTCGCGACGCCGCGCGGGCGATGACGAGTCCCAGGGACAGCGGATCAGCTGGTCAATTCGCGGCGAGCAGCTCGAGCGTGTCGATGACCCGGTTCGAGAAGCCCCACTCGTTGTCGTACCAGGCGACCACCTTCACGTGGTGCCCGTCGACGCGGGTCAGTGCGGCGTCGAAGATCGACGACGCGGGGTTGCCGACGATGTCCGAGGACACGATGGGGTCCTCCGTGTACTCGAGCACGCCGGCCAGGGCGCCCGCGGCAGCGGCCGAATACGCCGCCTGGACCTCGTCGCGCGAGACGGCTCGCGCAACGGTCGCGTTCAACTCGACGATCGAGCCGACCGGCACCGGCACGCGGATCGAATCGCCGGAGAGCTTGCCGTCGAGGTCGGGCAGCACGAGACCGATGGCCTTCGCCGCCCCGGTCGTCGTCGGCACGATGTTCACCGCGGCCGCTCGGGCACGGCGCGGGTCGCGGTGCGGGCCGTCCTGCAGGTTCTGCTCCTGCGTGTAGGCGTGCACCGTGGTCATGAAGGCGTGTTCGATGCCGGCCAGGTCGTCGAGCACCGACGCGAGCGGCGCGAGCGCGTTCGTCGTGCAGGACGCGTTCGAAACGATCACGTGGCGTGCCGGGTCGTACGCCGCCGTGTTCACGCCGTAGGCGAGCGTGACGTCGGCGCCGTCGGACGGCGCGCTGACGAGTACGCGCTTCGCCCCGGCGGTCAGGTGCACGCGCGCGGCTTCCGCCGACGTGAACCGACCGGTCGACTCGAGCACGATCTCGACACCGAGTTCGGCCCACGGGAGGTCCGCGGGATCGCGCTCCGCGAGCACGCGGATGCGAGCGCCGCCGACGACGAGGTCGGACCCGTCCACCGTGACGGACCGGCCGAGCCGTCCCGCCGAGCTGTCGTACTCGAGCAGATGAGCGAGTGCGGACGGGGCGGTGCGATCGTTCACGGCGACGACCTCGAGGGTGGTGTCACGTTCGAGCAGTGCCCGAAGGGTGTTGCGGCCGATGCGGCCGAATCCGTTGATCGCGATGCGGGTCATGGTGGATTCCTTTCTTCCGCCGTCCATGCTCGGCACACAGCCACGAATGCGGCAGTGGCCGTGACGACAACATGCGCAAGCATCTCGCCCGACCTGACGACGACCACCGCAAGGATCGCGCCACGCGGGAGCACGACGGGTCTCAGGCGGAGAACGTGTGGCGGTATTCCGTCGGCGAGGTGCCCAGGATGCGGTGGAAGTGCAGCCGCAGGTTCGCATCCGTGCCGAGCCCGACGCGGTGCGCGATCTGCTCGACGCCGAGGTCCGTCCTCTCGAGCAGCTCACGCGCCACGTCGATGCGTGCACGAAGCACCCACTGCATCGGCGTGTAGCCGGTGTCCTCGACGAACCGGCGCGAGAACGTCCGCGCGGAGACCCGGGCGTTGCGCGCGAGCGAGTCGAGCGTCAACGCCTCCGCCAGATGGGCGAGCGCCCACTCCCGGGTACCGGCGAACAGGTCACCGAGCGGTTCCGGCACGCTGCGGGGGACGTACTGCGCCTGGCCGCCGCTCCGGTACGGCGCCGCCACCAGTCGCCGCGCGACGTGGTTCGAGAGGCCGACGCCGTGGTCGCGCCTGACGAGGTGCAGGCAGAGGTCGATACCGGACGCCGCGCCTGCGGAGGTGAGCACGTCGCCCTCGTCGACGAACAGCACGTTCTCGTCCACCACGATCCGCGGATACCGGTCGGCGAGTGCCTTCGTGTAGTGCCAGTGGGTCGTGGCGCGCTTGCCGTCGAGGAGCCCCGTCGCCGCGAGCGCGAACGCCCCGGTCGAGATGGCGGCGAGCCTGGCACCCCGGTCGTGGGCGGCGAGCAGGGCGTCGACGACGGAGACCGGGGGCACGGTCGTGGCCGGCTGTCGATAGCCGGGCACCACGACGGTGTCGGCGGCCTCGAGCGCCTCCAGCCCCTCTGCCACGTGGTACGCGAGGCCGTCGCCGCCCGCGACGAGACCTGGAGCCGCTCCGCACACGTGCACCTCGTACGGCATGCTCGGCCGGGTCGCGAACACCTGCGCCGGAATGCCGACGTCGAGCGGCTTCGCCCCGTCGAGCACGAGCACCGCGATGCGGTGCAGCGCGCCGTGCGGCACCGTCAGTCGCGGGGTTCGAGCACGAACACCGGGATCTGCCGGTCGGTCCGCGTCTGGTAGGCGGCGTAGTCCGGCCAGACCGCCACCGCCCGTGCCCACCACGTGTCGCGCTCGGCGCCGTCGAGCACGCGAGCGTCGTAATCGCGTTTCACGGCGCCGTCCTGCAGTTCGACATGCGGGTGGTGCACGAGGTTCCAGTACCACACGGGATGCTGCGGCGCGCCGCCCTTGGACGCGACGACGGCGTACTCGCCGTCGTGTTCGACGCGCATCAGCGCGGTCTTGCGCAACTTGCCCGACTTCGCTCCCACCGACGTGAGCACGATGATCGGCACTCCTCGGAGGTCGTCGGCCTCCGCACCCAGCGACGCCTCGTACTGCTCGGCCTGCTTGCGCGCCCATTCGCTGGTGCTCGGCGCGTACTCCCCTGTCAACGGCATGGCTTCATCGTCGCACCGTCCACGAGCCGGGCTGCGCGGGTCAGCCGAGCGGGCGCGGAGCGGCCATGTCGAGCGGGCTCACTCCCGCGAGCAGCGCCAGCGGCGCCGTCCCCCACCTGACCGATGCCGTCCGGTCGGACGCGCGCAGGAGCAGATGCAGCCGGTGCGGCGATTCGAGGAAGGCGATGTCCAGATCCAGGTCGTCGCCCTGCCACCCGCCGCTGACGGCGACGGGCACCTGGCCCTCGACGGTCTCCCACCGCTCCCCGGGAACGGGGACCCGGATCGTCCGGAAGTCGTCCCGCAGCTCGACGACCGGTCCGCCGGGACCTGCGATGAGACGGATGCGCACGGGGAATTCGGCCGGCGGGGCGAATTCCCCGTCGGGCAGCGATGCGGCCGGTTCGATCGATCCGGGGGTGGGCGCGAGCTCGAGCCGGGCCGATCGCACGCGCAGCGATTCGTCGGCCTCGGCCGACCCGGGCCCGTCGAGCGCCGGCAGGAGGTGCCGCCAGACGTCGTCGAGCTGGCCCTGCATGTCCTCGGTGGCGCCCGTGAAGGCGAGCACGGCGTCCTGTTCGGGCAGGATCAGGCAGTACTGGCCGAAGGCGCCGTCGCCGCGGTAGCCGTGTCGGGACATCCAGACCTGGAAGCCGTACCCCTGTCTCCAGTCGGGGTTGGTCTCGCGCTCGGTGGTGATGTGCCGTGTCCTGACCGCCTCGGCCCACCCCGCCGGCAGCACCCGGTGCCCCTCCCAGACCCCGTCCCGCAGGTGCAGCAGCCCGAGCTTCGCGATCGCCTCGACAGTGGCGTGCAGCCCAGAGAATCCCAGGTTCACGCCGGCCGGATACTCCTGCCAGCCCACGGGCCCGATGCCGAGGGGATCGAACAGGCGCGGTCGCAGATAGTCGACGAGGGTGCCCCCGCTCGCTCGTTGGATGATCGCCGCGACGCTGTAGTTCGCGATCTGGTTGTACGCGAACAGCGTGCCGGGCTCGGCTTCCGGCTCGTGCAGCAGCATGCCCCGGACGGGCCGTTCCGGATCGGTGCGCATCGCGATCTGCGCCATCTCACCGTCGTGGCCGGTGGCCATCGCGAGCGCGTGACGGACGAGGATGCGCCGGCTCCGCGGTGCGACGATGTCCGCCTCGAACTCGGGGAAATAGGAGATCAGCGGCGCGTCGAGGTCGAGGATCTCCTCGTCGACGGCGAAGCCGGCGGCCGTCGAGAGGAACGTCTTACTCAGTGAGTAGAGCAGTTGTATGCGATCCGCGGCATACGGCGCCCACCAGCCCTCCGCAACGACCTGGCCGTGACGCACGAGCATGAAGCCGTGCGGGTCGAGGTCGGTCCGGGCTTCGAGCGCCTGGAGCAGCCGCTCGAGGCCGGCGGCATCGACACCCTGGGAACTCGGACTCGATCGTGGCAACGCCGCAGGCATGCGCGCCATGGTAGGGCGGCGCGCATGGGCGATCGCTCAGCGCGTGCCCAGGTCGTTGCCCACCGAACAGGACTTCTGTGCGGCGGTCTGCCCAGTGACGCCGTCCGGCAGTTTCACCGTGTCGCTCGACGCGCTCTTCGATGCGCTCGGTTTCGGCGTCGCGGACGCGGTCGACGAGGATCCGGAACCCTCGATGACCGAACCGGCGCCGGCCTCCTCGCCGCGTTTGCCGAGTACGAGCGTCTTGTCTTCGGTGACCGCCTTCATCAGCACCGAGGCCGCCTGGGTGTTCGGCACCACGCCGTCGCCCTCGATGGTCGTCGGGTACTGCACGAACACGACCTTGGCGAGGTCGATCGGCGCGACGGCCTTCGCGATCGAGACGATCGTGTTGACGTCCGCGAGGCTCGTCGACAGTGTCATGCTGTCCGCCGCGGCCTTCGCGAGCGAGTAGAGCTTGGTGACGTCGGTCAGGGTCGCCGAACTCTTCATGGTGCGGACCAGCGACGACAGGAACACCTGCTGCGAGGTGATCCGGGTCAGGTCGCTCCCGTCGCCGACACCGTGCCTGGTTCGGAGGAACTCGAGCGCCTTCGCGCCCTTCAGTGTGTGCTCACCCTTCGACAGGTGCAGCCCGGTGTAGTCGTCGTTGATGGCCGTGGCGACGCAGACCGGCACGCCACCGACGGCGTTCGACATCTCGACGACGCCGTCGAACGTGATCAGTGCCACGTACGGGATCGTGAGCCCGGTCAGTTTCGCGACCGTGTCGCGGATGCAGCCGACACCGCCGTAGGACAGCGTGCTGTTGATCTTGACGTCGGTCTCGGCGTCCATCGTGGCGCCGGTCGTGGAGTTCTTGCAGGAGGGGACGTCCACATACGTGTCGCGCGGGATGCTGATCACGGTGGCTTTCGTGTGATCGGCGCTGATGTGCAGCAGGATGTTCACGTCGTTCAAAGCGCTGCCGGGGTTGCTGCCGTAGTGGCCGGTCTGTCCGGTGCGCGTGTCGTCGCCGACGAGAAGCAGATTCACCGGACCGGAGATGGCGCCGACGCCGGGCGCCGCCCCCAGGTCGACGGTGTGCTTCTGGAAGTCGGCGGCCAGTCGTGCGGTCGCGACCGCCGTCACCGTGAACACGGACACGACCGCCACGCAGAGCGCGACGATCAGGAATTTGGCGAGCGCGGACCCGAACCCAGGGGTTGCGAGCCGGCCGTGCCTGGCGATCGGAGCACGCAGGGACCTGCCCGCACCATCGACGCCACCGACCACGCCTGACCCTTCCGATACGAAGATTCGTGCCTCTGATTGGGGCGCGCAGCTTCCCGCGTGTCGCAACTACCGTCGGTCAAGCACACCAAGAGCGTGGGCAGTCTAATCACGTGTTTCCCCTCATCCGGGGAGGGACTCGGTTGGAATCTCCTTCACACGACATCTCGATTCGATCACGCCCATGAACCGCACCACCCGCACCGGACTCGCCGCAGCCGCGCTCGTCATGACGGCCGCGCTGGGCAGCGCCGGCGCCCTCGCCGCGTCCGCCACACCGACGCCGACGCCGTCACCGAGCGCGAGCGCGACGGCGACCGCCACACCGACGCCGACGCCGACGCCCACGCCCACGCCCACGCCGAAGCCGGTCGTCCCGTATCCGACCGCGACCGCGCTGGACCGCGTCTCCGGCCAGACGACGAACGGGCGCACGATCCGTCTGACGGGAACGCATTTCCTGAACGTGCGCAGCGTGCTGGTCGGCGGTGCCACTGCCACGAAACTCGTGATCGCCAGCGACACGAGTCTCAAATTCTGGCTCGGGCCGCAGCCGATGTACCAGCCCGGTCCGCAGCTGATCACCTTCGTGGCCGCGTCCGACGGCACCAAGGTCCCGACGTCGCTCGCATTCACCTACAAGGTCGTGAGCACGCTCGACAAGGAGATGCAGTACGCGTTCGCGAACTGGAACGCCTCGTCCAGCTCGGCGTACGGCTACCTCAAGGACAACGACTGCACCAACTTCGTGAGCCAGATCCTGGTGGCGCGCGGGTGGTCGCAGACCGCCGCCTGGTACAACCGCGGCACGACCTCCACGACCCTGCTCGCAGCGAAACAGGCGCCGGTCGCCAGTTCGGCGTGGATGAGCGCGACCGCACTCAGCAGCTGGCTGAAGACCCAGCCGACGCTCGCGACCAAGCTCACCTATGCGCAGCGCGACCAGGTCAAGGTCGGCGACATCGTGCAGTTCCGGTACAGCAAGAAGGGCACCTGGTGGGACCACTCGGCAGTGGTGTCACAGGTCAGCACCGCCCCTGACGGCCATCTCGACATCCACTACGTCGCGCACACGCTCAACCGCACCTACGGCGGCGGTACGTATTACCTGGCGACGTACGACACACCGATCGCCATCCAGTTCTGGCACCTCGACAAGTGAGCCGGTGAACACGGCTGCGGCCCGGCGGTGTTCCGCCGGGCCGCAGCCGTGTGACCTCCGGGTCAGCCGATCCTGGACGTCACCGACTTGCCGTCGACCGTGTTGACACCGATCGTCTCGCCGCCGCAGTAGCCGCCGTCCTTGCTGAAGGCGCCGTACTTACCGACCTTGCTGAGCGTGTTGCCGGAGAACACGGTGCCCGTCGAGCAGGCGATCGACACGCTCGTGCCGAACCCGGTGATCGTGTTGTCCTTGACCGTCGACGACGTGCCCATGAACTCGATGCCGGGTTCCTGCGCGATGGCCGACCCGTCCAGCGTGTTGCCGCTCACGACGGTGCCCGAGCCGTGCGTCACGATCGACAGGGCGATCCGGTTGCCGCCGTTGCCGGCCCAGCTGCTCACCGTGTTGTCGGTGACCTTGAGTGCCGCCGAGTTGCCCATGACCTCGATGCCCATGCGGGTCAGACCCGACAGCGTGTTCCCGCTGATGGTCAGGCCGCTGGTGGACCGGGGTTCGATGTGCATGCCCTGGTACACGTTCGTCATCGTGTTGTCGATGATCTGCGTCGACGCGAGGCTGTACCCCACGATCGAGTTCTGGGCCGCCTCGGTGCCGTCGTCCGTGAACGTGTTCCCGCCGATGACGGAGTCGGACAGGTTGTTCGCGAGGACCGCTTGGCCTGTGCCGAAGCCCGAGTTCTTGACGTTCTTCACCGTGTTGTTGACGAACTGCACCTTCGTGCTGGTCGCGCCGTCGGCACCCAGGACGACGTTGCCGCCGTCGAACGTGAGGCCGTCGAACGACGTGTTCGAGCACGACGAGCAGGAGATGATCGTGCCCGACCCCTTCAGGACCGCGCCGGACGCCCCCTTGTAGAGCACGCCTGCTTTCACCGCGAGCCGGCCAACGGAATACGTTCCAGCGGGGAATTTTACGGTGTCACCCGATCCAGCGGCCGAGATCGCCGACTGCACGGCGGAGGCGTCCGTTCCTGAGACCGTGTGCACGGTCCCCTGATCGGGCAGGGACGCCACCGAGGCCGAGGCCGTCGTACTGCTCGACGTCGTGCTCGACGTCGAGCTCGACGCCGATGCGGTGGCCGACGGGCTCGCGGTGGCGGTCGGCGACGCGGTGCTCGTCGCCGCGCTCGCCGACGTCGTGGCGGCAGCGTGCACCGTCGCGGTCGGCGCGCCGGACGCCGTGGCGGTCGCGGTCGGCCCGGCAGCGGCGCGAGCCACTCGGAGGTGGTGATGCCGATGATGCCGATGATGCGCCGCGGCGCTCTGCGATCCCGACGAGAACGGCGCGTCCACTGCTGCGGACGCGACGAGCGCGGGTGTCGCGGCGGCGCCGGCGACGATCAGGGAGAGTCCGAGTGTGATGCCGACGAACTTCTTCCGTCGGGGTTTCGAGATCTCTTCCGTTGGTGGGATGTACGACGAACGTCGTTGACCAGTCATATGTATTCGCTCCTAGGCGCACCCTCCGGTGATGTGCTGCATTCGCGGTATGGATCGTGTGTGGTGCTGCCAGGGCGGCGGAGGGTCCGCCGAGGCCGAGTACCGGGGTAGCAGCCGGATGGAGGCCTCGAACGGCGGACACGCCGCGAAGGTGAGGATCGACCGGGCGTTCGCCTACAGATCGGAATCGAGCTCGACCTGGACGCGATCGGCTGTTATGGTGCCGCCGCCCTGCGGGTCAGGCGATGCTCTCGCCGGAGAAGAGTCCGGCGAACGCGAGCTCGGCGGCGCCGATGAGCAGCAGGTCCGAGCCGAGTTCCGCACGGCGGATGTCGATCGGCTCGCCGAGCGATGGGAGCACCGCCTGGTCGACGTGCTGCGCGAGTCGCTCGGGCGCCGCGGCCGCGAGCGCGGAGAGGAACCCGCCGAGCACGATCCGAGCGGGGTTGAGCACGGTGACCGCGATGCCGATGGCGATGGCGAGCGCGTCGACCTGCCGCCGGACGACGGCGCGGACGGCGTCGGAGTCCGCGGACAGCAGCGCCGATTCCAGCTCGTCGGGGCCGACCGTGCCGAGGCGGAGCACGTCGAGGAGCTCCGCGCGGGTCACCTCGGACTCGAGCGTGCCGCGTGAGCCGATCGTGTCGAGCGCACCGCCTCGACGGATCGGCACGTGACCGAGCTCGCCCGCGTGCCCGGTGACCCCCGACAGCAGCGCACCGCCGCTGACGATCCCGCCGCCGATGCCGCTGGCACCGCCGTTGAGGTAGACGAGATCGTCGACGCCGCGGCCCGCACCGAACATCCATTCGGCCTGCGCGCCGAGCGCCGCGTCGTTCGCGGCCGCGACCGGCATGGCGAGCACCGAGCCGGCCTCGGCGGCGAGCGGCTCCTCGCGCCACTCGAGGTGCGGCGCGAGCCGCACGAAGCCGTCGCTGCGGCGCACGATCCCGGGAACGGCGATGCCCGCGCCGGCGATGCGGTGTCCCGGATGCTGGGCGGCGATGCGGTCGACCACCTCTCGTGCGGTCCGCACCGCCTGCCCCACCGAGGGCGGCGACGCGAACGGCACCCGTTCTTTGGCGAGCACGCGGCCGCCGAGCAGGACCGCGCCGACGGTGACCGCATCGACCTCGGGGTTCACCGCGATCGCGACCGGCACGTCACTCGGCCGGACGACCGGACTCGGGCGTCCGACCTGACCCGCCGCCTCCGCCTCGTCCTCGATCACGAGGTCGCGCTCCGCGAGCTCGGCGACGAGCGCGCCGATCGTGGAGCGGTTGAGCCCGGTCTCCCGCGTGAGTTCGCTCCTCGTCGCAGGCGCGAGGTGGACACGGCGCAGTACGAGTGCGAGATTGTGGCGCCGGACGAGGTCGTTTCTGCCGCCCTGCGCACCGAAGGGATCGATGGCGGGCGTCATGCGGGCGAGTCTAAAGGCGAGCCGTCGTTCGCTGCGGCGTATTGCGCTGTGACCGCCTGCGCTATATGTTTGCGAACGCAACAATACTGGAAGTGAGCAGAACATGGGCGTTCAGCCGACCCGCGATGACAAATTCTCCTTCGGACTCTGGACCATCGGGTACAACGGTGCCGATCCCTTCGGTGGTCCGACCAGGGCCCCCCTCGACGTGGTGCACGCAGTCGAGAAGCTCAGTGAGCTCGGCGCCTACGGGTTGACGTTCCACGACGACGACCTCTTCGCCTTCGGTTCGACCGACGCCGAGCGGCAGAACCAGATCGACCGCCTCAAGGGCGCACTCGAGTCGACCGGCGTGATCATCCCGATGATCACGACGAACCTGTTCAGCCAGCCCGTCTTCAAGGACGGCGGCTTCACCTCGAACGACCGCGGGGTGCGCCGGTTCGCGCTGCGCAAGGTGCTGCGCAACATCGATCTCGCCGCCGAGCTCGGCGCCAAGACCTTCGTCATGTGGGGCGGCCGCGAGGGTGCCGAATACGACTCGGCGAAGAACATCCGTGCGGCACTCGAGCGGTACCGCGAGGCCGTCAACCTGCTCGGCGACTACGTCACCGACAAGGGATACGACATCCGATTCGCGATCGAGCCGAAGCCGAACGAGCCGCGCGGCGACATCCTGCTGCCGACCCTCGGCCACGCGCTCGCCTTCATCGAGACGCTGGAGCGCCCCGAACTCGTCGGCATCAACCCCGAGGTCGGGCACGAGCAGATGGCCGGCCTGAACTTCGCGGCCGGCATCGCGCAGGCGCTCGACGCCGGCAAGCTCTTCCACATCGATCTGAACGGCCAGCGGGGCATCAAGTACGACCAGGACCTCGTCTTCGGTCACGGCGACCTGCACAACGCGTTCGCGCTCGTGGACCTGCTCGAGAACGGCGGCCCCAACGGCGGCCCGGCGTACGACGGTCCCCGGCACTTCGACTACAAGCCGAGCCGCACCGAGGACGAGACGGGCGTCTGGGATTCGGCCGCGGCGAACATGCGCACCTACCTGCTGCTCAAGGAGCGTGCGGCCGCGTTCCGCGCCGACCCAGAAGTGCAGGAGGCGCTCACCGCCGCTCGCGTCGCCGAGCTCTCGACCCCCACGCTCGGTGAGGGTGAGACCGTCGAGGCGCTGCTCGCCGACCGGTCGGCCTACGAGGAGTTCGACTCGGCCGCCTACTACAACGGCCGTGGATTCGGCTTCGTCCGGCTGCAGCAGCTCGCCCTCGAGCACCTGCTCGGCGCCCGCTGACAGTGCCGCTGGTCGCCGGCGTCGACTCGTCGACGCAGAGCTGCAAGGTCGTGGTCCGAGACCTCGCCACCGGTGAGACCGTCCGTGCCGGCCGGGCTTCGCACCCGGTGGGCACGGAGGTCGATCCCGAGGCGTGGTGGGTGGCGCTGCTCGCCGCGATCGAAGATGCGGGCGGTCTGTCCGACGTGGCCGCGATCTCGATCGGCGGACAGCAGCACGGCATGGTCGTGCTCGACGAGTCGGGCGCCGTGATCCGCGACGCGCTGCTCTGGAACGACACCCGATCCGCTCGCGCCGCGTCCGACCTGATCGAGGAATTCGGTGCGGAGGCCCTCGCCGAGCGCACGGGCCTCGTTCCGGTCGCATCGTTCACCGCCACCAAACTGCGATGGCTCCGTGACACCGAGCCGGCCAACGCCGCTCGCGTCGCCGCGGTCGCCCTGCCGCACGACTGGTTGACCTGGCGGCTGCTGGGCTACGGCCCGAGCGGCCCCCGCGGCGCGGAGCTCGATCGCCTGACGACCGACCGGTCGGACGCCTCGGGGACCGGCTACTACTCGGGGTCGACCGACGAGTACGACAGGGAGCTGCTGGTCGCGGCGCTCGGTCACGACGCGATCCTGCCTCGCGTACTGGGTCCCGGCGACACGGCGGGGACGACCGTCGCGTCCGGCGCGATCCCGGAGGGCGTCGTGCTCGGGCCCGGTGCCGGCGACAATGCGGGAGCGGCGCTCGGACTCGGTGCCGTTCCGGGCGACGTCGTCGTCTCGATCGGCACGAGTGGCACCGTGTTCGCGGTGACGACGACGCCGATCGTCGATCCGACCGGCGTCGTCGCCGGATTCGCGAGCGCGAGCGGCGAGCACCTGCCACTCATCGCCACGCTGAACGCAGCACGGGTGCTCGACTCCACGGCGTCCCTGCTGGACGTGGGCCATGACGCGCTCGGTGCGCTCGCGCTCACCAGCGCGCCCGGCAGCGGCGGGCTGGTGCTGGTGCCGTATTTCGAGGGCGAGCGCACCCCGAACCGCCCCGACGCCACCGCACGGCTGGTCGGCATGACGATCGCGTCGACGACCAGGGCGAATCTCGCTCGCGCGGCGATCGAGGGCATGCTCTGCGGCTTGGCCGACGGCTTGGCCGCGATCCTCCGGCTCGGCGTACAGGTCGACCGCCTGCTGCTCATCGGCGGCGCGGCGCAGAACCCGGCCGTCGCCGCGGTCGCTGCACAGATCTTCGCCGAGCAGGTCGTGCTTCCCGAGCCGGGCGAGTACGTCGCCGCGGGCGCCGCGGTCCAGGCGGCCTGGGCGCTGACGGGAGCGCGGCCGACGTGGCCGGTCGGCATCGTCGCCGCGCCTCGGCCCGACCACCGGCCGGAGATCCTCGAGGCCTACCGCGCGGCCGCCGCCCAGGTCTGAACGGGTCTCAGAGCGCGTTCGCCTGCGCGCAGATGCCGACGGCGGGCAGCACGACGCCGTCGATGACCGAGAGCAGGAACTCGCGGTCGACCGGCAGTCGTCGCACGAAGACGCGATAGGTCGCCATCGACGAACTCACCTGCGCGATCGTCTCGAGGTCGCTCCCCGGCGGGATCTCGCCGCGCCGCTCGGCCCGCTCGAGCAGGGTGCGCGTCGCGGTCGACCTGGGTTCGGAGATCGCGGCGTGCAGGGACGCCGCGAGTTCGGGCGACTTGGCCATCAGCGACGAGACACCCGCCATGATCTGCAGCTTGCGCTCACCGTCCTCCACCGCGTGAGGCCTGATCATCGCGACCAGGTCGCCCCGCAGCGACCCCGTGTCGGGGAGGTGCTCGAGGTCCGTGTCGCCGCGCTTCATGCAGGCGACGGCGTCGATGACGAGTTCGGCCTTCGACGGCCAGCGCCGGTACAGCGTCGCCTTACCTGCGTGCGCACGGGCGGCGACGAGGTCGACGGTCATGCCGTCGTAGCCGACGTCCGCGAGGACATCGAGGGTCGCCGCGAGGATCTCGGGATCGCGGGTGTGGTCACGCTTGCGGCCGAGCCGTGACCCGGCGCCGAGCGGTCCGTGGTCGGTGGAGGGGTCCACCGCGTCGAGCTGCGTCATTGCGCCGACTCCGTTCCGTGTTGCTGGACCGCCATCATACTCCGATACGTGCACGTTCTGGAACCTCAGAGTTCTGGAACTGACGGTATCCGAAACTAGCCAGTTCCGTATAGAGTACTCGTCATGTCGAATCCCTCCTCGATCTCCCCCGCGTCGGTGACCGCCGACGCCCCGAATCCCCGACGCTGGCTGACGCTCACGGTCGTCGCCCTCGCCCAGCTCATGGTCGTGCTCGACTCGACGGTCGTGAACATCGCCCTGCCGACCGCGCAGCAGGACCTCGGCTTCACGAACGGCGAGCGGCAGTGGATCATCACCGCCTACTCCCTCGCCTTCGGCAGCCTGCTGCTGCTGGGCGGGCGCCTGTCCGACCTGATCGGCCGTAAGCGGACGTTCATCATCGGTCTGATCGGCTTCGCACTGGCCTCCGCGGTCGGCGGAGCCGCCCCCGACTTCGGCGTGCTGGTCGCGTCACGCGCCGTGCAGGGCGCATTCGGCGCGCTGCTCGCACCGACGGCACTCGCAGTCCTGACCACGACCTTCACCGTCCCGAAGGAGCGCGCACGCGCCTTCGGCATCTTCGGGGCGATCGCGGGCGCCGGCGGCGCCGTCGGTCTCCTGCTCGGCGGCATCCTGACGCAGGACCTCAACTGGCGTTGGAACCTCTACATCAACGTGGTGATCGCGGCAGTCGCCATCGTCGGCACCATCGTCTACCTGCAGGGCGGCAGGGCGGCAGGTCCGCGCCCGAAGCTCGACGTGCCCGGCACGATTCTCGTCTCCGCGGCGCTGTTCTCGCTCGTCTACGGCTTCTCCAACGCGGAGACGGACAGCTGGAGCTCCGTCTGGACGTGGGGGATGCTCGCCGCCTCGGGTGTGCTGCTGGTCGCCTTCGTGCTCTGGCAGCGTCGCGCCAGCCACCCGCTGCTGCCGCTGAGCGTGGTGCTGAACCGCAACCGGGGCGCCGCATACCTCTCGGTGCTGATCGCGGGTGCGGGCATGTTCTCGATCTTCCTGTTCGTGACGTACTACCTGCAGACCTCGCTCGGCTACTCGCCGATCCAGACCGGCGTCGCCTTCCTGCCGATGATCGGGATGCTCGTGGTGGCGGCCCAGCTCTCGACGAACCTGCTGCTGCCCCGTCTCGGCCCGAAGGTCATGGTGCCGTTCGGCATGGGGCTGGCGACGGTCGGCATGGTGCTGCTCACGCGCCTCGACCTCCACAGCACCTACGCGGCGGACCTGCTGCCGGCGTTGATGGTGCTCGGGTTCGGCATGGGCTCGATCATGCCCGCGGCGATCCAGACCGCGACGCTCGGCGTCGACCGCAAGTTCGCGGGGGTCGCCTCGGCGCTCGTCACGACCGGCCAGCAGGTCGGCGGCTCCATCAGCACGGCGCTGCTCAACACGCTGGTCGCCACCGCGCTGACCGACTACATCGCCTCACACGCGCCGGCCGGCCAGGCCGTCGTCGCGGCAGCGGCCGTGCACAGCTTCACCGTGGCGTACTGGTGGGGCGCGGGCTTCTTCGCCGGCGGCGCCGTGCTCGCGGTACTGCTGTTCCGCCGCCGTGGTTCCGTTGCGACCCCGGTCGCGGCGACCGAGCAGTCGTCGCACCGCGCGGCGACACCGGTCGGCCACGACCACGCGGCCGACCCGAGCCCGGTCCCGGTCGCCTGACCGGACCCACTCCGCGAGAGGAACGGCGCGACCCGACGGGGCCGCGCCGTTCGCCTCGTTCAGGGCCGCGTCAGCGCGACGAACGCGCGAGCGCGAACAGGTCGTCCACCAGAGTCGGAACGACTTCGGGCGACAGCGTCCACGGCGTGAAGATGATGCGGTACACGATCGGCGCGAGCACGTGGTCGAGCACGAGGTCCACGGTGACGTCCGCGTCGGTCGGTGCGGAGGCGATCAGTGCAGTCGCCTCCGCGCGGCGGTCACGCAGGCAATCCGTCTCCGCGTCCCCTGCGGTGCTCGCGCCCGCGCGGAGCATCGAGGCGTGCACCGGGTCGGCGTAGTGCGCGACGATCTCGCCCGCCCACGCGACGAGGTCCGCGCGAAGGTCACCGGACGCCGGGAGATCCCGATCGGGGTCCAGCCGGTACGTCGCCATCTCGTTCACGAGCGAACCGATGTCACCCCACCGGCGATAGAGGCTCGAAGGCTGGACTCCGGCACGCTCCGCGACCATCGGGAGGCTGATCGAGTCGCGGCTGCGCTCCCGCATGAGGTCCTCGAGCGCCCGCTTCACCTTCGCCTGCACCGCTGCGCTCCGGCCGCCTGGGCGGCGGGCGCGCTCCTGCACGATGGTCATGCACGGGATCCTAACGCACTGATTATTGCGTTTCGACTCACGAGCGCGTACTGTCACCAATTGCCATATTCGTTGCTTTTGAAGGAGTCGTCGTGACGACAGCCGCCATCGCACGGCCCGTCGGACCCGCCGGTCGTCGGCTTCCCCGGCCGGCCGCGTTCGCATTCGTCGCGATCGCGTTCGCCGCCTTCTTCCTCGCAGCGGGCGCGCCGACACCGCTGCTCCCCCTCTACGAGCGCGAATGGGGATTCGCACCGTCGCTCGTCACCGTCGCGTTCGGCGTGTATGCGATCGGCCTGCTCGGGAGCCTGCTCGTGTTCGGCCGGTTGTCCGATCACGTCGGCCGGCGCCCGCTGCTCATCGGGGCGCTCGCGCTCGAACTCGGGGCGATGGTGCTGTTCCTCGTGTCGCCGGACATCGGCTGGCTCATCGTGGCGCGCGTCGTCCAAGGCGTCGCGACCGGGGCCGCGACGAGCGCGTTCAGCGCCGCGATCGTGGAGCTCGCTCCGCCGGCGCGCAAGGGACTCGGCACGATCTTGAGCAGCGTCGCCCCTGCGGGCGGCCTCGGAGCGGGCGCGGTGCTCGCCGGCGCCATCGCGCAGTTCGACCACGCGGCGCAGGCGACGGTGTGGACCGCGCTCGTCGTGGTGATGAGCGCCGGCACCGTCCTCGCGCTGTTCGTCCCCGAGACGTCCGAGCGGCGCGCCGGCGCCCGACGGTCGCTGCGCCCGAGGGTCGGCGTGCCGTCGTCGGTGCGGTCACGGTTCGCCGTCGTCGTTCCCGCGCAGTTCGCGGCATGGATGCTGTCGGCGCTCTTCATGGGGCTCATGCCCGCGATCCTCGGGTCCGTCTTCGGCATCCGCAGCCCGCTCGCGAGCGGTGCGACCGCGCTGCTCGCTCCCGCATCCGCGGCCGTCGTGAGCGCGGTCGCCCGTGGCGTCGAGGCGCGCAGGCTCGCGATCGCCGGGGCCGTCGCCGTCATCGTCGGGGCCGGACTGGTGGTGGTCGCGATCGTGACCGCGACCCTTCCGCTGCTCTGGATCGGCGGCGTGATCGGTGGCGCCGGGTTCGGCGCCACGTTCTCCGGCACCGTCCGGATGCTCGTCCCCGAGGTCGCCGCCCACGAGCGCGGCGGCCTGTTCGCAGCCGTCTACATGGTCGCCTACATCGCCTTCGGTGTGCCGGCGATCGTCGCCGGTCTGTTCATCGCCAGCGCGGGCGTCACGAACATCGCGATCGTCTTCGGCAGTGTGGTCGCCGCGGCGGCCGGCCTCGGCCTCGCCGGCCAGCTGCGGACGGCCGGCCGGCGGGCCCAAGGGGGTCAGCGGATCGACTTGCGGATGTAGAGCGTCCGCGACCAGACGAAGCCCCCGACCGACAACACCACGCACCAGCCGAGACCGAGCCAGAACTGCGATCCGGGTGCGGTGCCGGCGAGCAGGGCCCTCGTGGTCTCGATGAACGGGGTGAACGGCTGCCAGTCGGCGAACACGCGCAGCCACGCCGGCATCGACTGCGTCGGCACGAACCCGCTGCCGAGGAACGGCAGCAGCGTGAAGATCATCGGGGTGTTGCTCGCGGTCTCGACGGTCTTCGCGGCCATGCCCATCGCCACGGCGACCCACGACACCGAGAAGCAGACCAGCGCGAGGAACCCGATCAGCGCGATCCAGCCGAGCGGCCCGGCGGCGGGCCGCAACCCCATGAGCAGTGCGACCGCCATGACGCCGGTGAGGCACAGCAGGCCCTGGATCGTGTTGCCGAGCACGTGACCGCCGAGCACCGCGGCTCTGGAGACCGCCATGGAGCGGAACCGGGCGATGATGCCCTCCGTCATGTCCTGCGCGACGCCGATCGAAGCACCGCTGGCGATCCCCGCGACGCCGATGAGCAGGATTCCCGGCACGACGTACGCGAGGTAGTCGCCTGTCGCGTCGCGGCCGGCGCCTCCTGGCAGGCCGGCGCCGAGCGTGCCGCCGAACACGTAGACGAACAGCAGCAGCAGGATGACAGGGATCCCGATCACGAACATGGTGAGTCCGGGGTACCGGACCATGTGCAGCAGGTTGCGGCGGAGCATCGTCGCCGAATCGGCGACGGCGGTGAGTGCGATGGTCATGCGTCCTCCTCGGCGGATGCGGTCACGGCACGGGCGGGATCGCCCGTCAGAGCGAAGAAGACGTCGTCGAGCGTGGGGGAGCGCAACTCGACGGTGACGTCCAGGAGGGGATCCAGCGCGTCCAGCGCGGACCGCAGTCCGGCGGGCGTGCCGTCGATGGGGAGCTCGCGCACTGCGCTGCCGTCCCGTCCCCTGGCCACGAGCACCTCCGTGCCGACCGACGCCTTGAGCTCGGCGGGAGCGCCCTCGCCGACGATCCGGCCGTGATCGAGCACCGCGACTCCGGACGCGAGCCGGTCGGCCTCCTCCAGGTACTGGGTGGTGAGCAGGATCGTGACACCGTCATCGACGAGTTCACGGACGATCTCCCACATCGTGCGTCGGCTGCGGGGGTCGAGACCTGTCGTCGGCTCGTCGAGAAACACGACGCGCGGCTCGCCGACGAGCGTCATCGCCAGGTCGAGGCGCCGCTTCAGCCCCCCGGAGTAGGTGGCGAGCGGCTTCCTCGCGACCTCACCGAGATCGAACCGGTCGATCAGCTCGTCGACGCGGCGCTTCGCCCGAACCGCACCGAGGTGGCGCAGGTCCGCCATGAGCCGCAGGTTCTCCACACCCGTGAGCAGGCCGTCGACGGCGGCGAACTGGCCGGTGAGTCCGATCGCGGTCCTGACACCGTCCGCGTCCCGGCGGAGATCGTGCCCCGCGACGACGGCGCTTCCCGCGTCCGGAACGAGCAGCGTGGACAGGATGTGCACCGCCGTCGTCTTCCCGGCCCCGTTCGGCCCCAGCAGCGCGAAGACCGTGCCCTCGGGGACGTCGAGATCGAGGCCGTCGAGCACGCGGCGGCCGTCGTACGACTTGACGAGCCCGCGAGCGGTGATGGCGGCGCTCATGAGCGGACCCCGGTCGCGGCACGGGCGGATGCGCGACGGATCACGACGTCGGCCCAGTTCGCGCGCAATCGCAACTCGACGGTCCGGTCCCGATCGGCGGCCGACGGGTCAGGGGTGAGCTCGTTGCGCACGACCCCGTGCGACGAGGCGGCGTCGACCCACGCGGCGACGCCGTAGGGCACCCCCACCTCGACCTCCGCATACCCGTTCTCGATCCGGATCGAGCCGCAGGTGACCTCGCGGACGCGGATCGAGCCGTGCGCGCTGCGCGCGGTCACATCATCGAGCGCGCGGTCGATCTCGACGGGCCCCGAGGTGGCGATGTCGATCGTTCCCGCTACGGTGCCGAGCTCGATCGAGCCGTGCGCGGCCTTCACGACCGCGTCGCCGTCCACCCGGCCGACGCGCAATCGGGCGTGACCTGCGACGGCGTCGAGCCGGCCGGCGACGTGCGCGATCTCGGCGTCGCCGTACGGCGCCTCGAGCACGAGGTCGCCGACCGTGTCCGCCATGACACCGCCGTACTTGGCCACGATTCGCGACGCGCCGACCTCGCCCCGGATCTCGACCGCGCCGTACGCCGTCTCGATCACGAGTCGCGAACCCGTCGGCAGGCCGATCCGCACGTCGACCGAGTCCGTCGGCCCGAAGAGGTTCATGCGCTTCGGCACGCGCACGCGGAGCCGGCCGCCCTCGAACGTCACCGACGCATCACGCGCCAGCGAGACGTCACCGCTGCGGGTGGGGTTGCCCGGCGCGATGTCGGCTTCGACGTCGGCACGGTCGGACGCGGTGATCTCGATGCGACCGACACCGATGTCGATGTCCGCGTCGATGGGACCGCTCGACTCGAAACGAGCCATGGTGCACCTCCGGAGGGGTTGATGGAGTGCCCCGGGTTGCGGGGCTGATGGGAGTGGAACCTTGGGGTGGCCCGGCTAGCTGACCCAGCCGGTGAAGCTGTCGCCGGTGCGGCTCCCCCGCTGCGTCGAGCGCCGCGTCTTCGGCTCGAGCGCACCGGCGACCGCGCGGACGAGCCAGGTGTTCAGGGAGAGGCCGTCCTCGGCCGCGGCGCGCTCGACTCGAGCCTTGAGCTGATCGGGCAGGCGGAGGGTGGTCCTCGATGTCGAGGCGTCGTCCGCCGTCTCGGCCGCGGGCGCCGCCGGGCCGCGCCGGGCCTCCTCCGGGGCCGAGTCGAACGCGCCAGCGGACGGTCGCGACACCACGAACTCGGGGTCGCGGCCACGGAGACGCACATCCACCGATCCCGGAGCGAGTTCCCGCGTGATCTCGCTCGACGCGTCGCTCAGCACTTCGAGCAGCACGAGCCGGACAGCTGGGTCGAGCGCGATGCTGAGCCGCTCAGCGGTCAGCCGCACGTCGTCGTCGCCGGCCGCCGCTGCGGCACCGAGCTGCTCGCGGAGGCGGTCGACGTATCGCTCGATCTGCATGACACCACTATGACACCACAGTGGTGTCATCACAAGACTTTGCTGTCGACTCTTTAGGGTTTCGGGCATGAAGCGGTATCGGATGCGCCCCACGACCGTCGACGCGATCCAATTCGACGGCACGAGCGCCGGAGTCGAGCGAGTGCTGGCCTGGATCCGGCAGGTCGCACCCGGCCGGCCGGCGCGCCCCAGGACCGAGTACGCAGGGTGGACCGACACCACCGGTCATCTCGAGATCGAGGTCCGGGGCATGGAACACGGGGCGATGGCGGGCGACTGGCTGCTCGTGACGGTCGCCGATGACCAGAAGACGGTGTGGTTCGTCGACGAGGCGACGTTCGCCGCCTACTACGAGGAGGTCGAGCGCTGACGCTCGACCTCGGTGCGCCGTTCCGGACGCGACGGGAGCCGCGCGTCCTCGGTCCCGACCGAGGACGTCAGCGCTTCGCTTCGTGCCGTCGGTACGCGTCGACGAGTGCGTCCGGGCGGCCGTGCCACGGAGCGCCGTGGCCTGGCACGACCCAGTCGACATCGAGACCCCCGAGGACGTCGAGCGACGACGAGGAGCGCGCCTGGTCGTCGGTGAACGGCGCAGGCTGCGGGCCGGTCTCGCCCGTGAGCACGTGCCGCGTCGTGAGTTCGTCACCGACGAACACGGCGCGGACCGATGGCACGAGCACGGCGATGCTCCCTGGCGAATGTCCCGGCATCGCGATGATCTGCGGGCGCCCCGGCAGGTCGAGGACGTCGCCGTCCCGAACCGGCTGGACCTCGACGACCGGCGGGATCCGCAAGAACCCCTTGCGCGCCGCATAGGCGAAGAAGCCGAGCATCGGTCCGATGCGCCGCGGGTCGCGAGGCGTGGCGGGCGGCTTGGCACCCATCGCCCGGTCGGCGTCGGCGGCCCCGACGTACACCGGGATCCCGAGCTCACGACGCAGCCGTTCCGCGAACCCGATGTGATCGGAATCGCCGTGCGTCAGCACGATGCCGCGGATGTCGCCGAGCGGCCGGCCGAGCGCCGCCAGCGCACGACGCAGGTCGCGGTAGTGCCCGGGAAGCGCGGCGTCGATCAGGGTGATGCCCTCGTCCGCGACGATGAGGTGAGCGGCGACGATGTCGTTGCCGATCCGATGGAGACCCGGAGCCAGTTGCATGAAGGCTACTGTAATTAGCCATCAGCACCCGCGTCAACGGAAGGAGCCGATATGCCCGCTGTCGCGAAGACCGGTCTCGAGCAGATCGTCGCCGCAGGCCGCGACCTGCTCGAGGAGGGCGGCGTCGAAGCGGTCACGATGCATGCGGTGGCCAGGCGCGTCGGCGTGCAGGCACCGTCGCTCTACAAGCGAGTGCAGAACCGGCGTGACCTCCTCGCCGAGGTCGTCTCGGCCACCATGGAGGATCTGATCGAACGGGCCGAGGCGGTGCGGGACGACCGGGACCCGCGCCGGTCGATCACCGACCTGATGGGCGAGCTGCGGCGGTTCGCGCACGACCGCCCGCACGGCTACGCACTGGTGTTCGGGGCGTCGCCCGGCGCGCCGCGACCCGACCAGGAGGCGCTGCAGCGCAGCCTGCGCCCGATGCTCGACGCGACGACCGCCCTGCTCGGCGCGGAGCACGCACTCGACGGCGCGCGCTTCCTGACCGCGTGGGCGAACGGCTTCATCTCGATGGAGTTGGGCGGCTTCTTGCGCATGGGCGGTGACATCGACGGCGCATGGGCCTGGGGCCTGCAGCACGCGGTGGCCGTCCTGGACGACGGGTCACGCGCACGGACGGCCGGCGACGGTCAGGCGGCGAGCGCGACCTGACCGCGACGCGACGCGGGCTCGGCGTGCAGACGGCCCACCGCACCCATGGTCAGATCGAGCAGGGTGAGCTCGAGCGCGGCCGCGACGGCGGCGGTCACCTCGCTGGACGCCTCCTTGCGCCCGCGTTCGATCTCCGACAGGTACTGCACGGAGACGTTCGCCCGTCGGGCGATCGCCTCGAGCGTCTCCTTGCGGTCGGTCCGAGTCGCGCGCAACTGCTCACCGAGCACATCCCGCCACAGCCGCTCGGCCGAAACGGGTACGGATGTGCGGTCGGACGGGGACTCGGTGCGCGATCGACCCTGCATGTGGGCCAGTCAACCGCGTCGGCCTCGTGCGGACCAGGCGTTCTGCTTGCAGCAGAACGAGCCCGATCCACGAGATCAGAGCGTCCGGACGACCTGGGCGAGCTCGTCCGCGACGAGGTCGGGACGCGACAGGAACGGGTGGTGACCGGTGGGCAGGTCAACCGACCGCGTGGCCCGAGCGGCGTGCATTCGCTGCAGACCGATCGACGTGCTCCGATCGTCCACGCACACCAGGTAGGTCGAAGGTCGTCCCCGCCATGCAGCCGTCGTGGTCGGCGTGCCGAACGCCGCGACACCCTGTTCGTGCACCCGCGCCCAGGCGCCGGCCAGGACGTCCGGGTCGGCGCCGTCCTGCAGAAACCGGTCACCGAACGAGTGCAGGTCGTAGCCGTCGAGGCGCACGGTCCCGTCCGCCCGCATCGCGACCCGCGCCGGGTCGGGCTCGGCACGCATGATGTCGCCTTGCGCGCGACCGACATCGGGGAGATATGAGCTGATGTAGACGAGGTGCCGGGCCGCGGGATGGTCGGCACCCTCCGCGACGACGGTGCCACCGTAGGAGTGGCCGACGACGATCGCGCCGTCGCTCGCATCGAGCGCGGCGCGCAGCGCGGCCGCGTCCTCGACAAGACCGCCGAGCGGGCCGTCGACGTCCCCGCAGGACGGCAGCGGGACCGCGCGGCTCCGCACGCCCGTGCGCTGCTCGACGAGGTCGGCGGCCGCTCGCCACCACCAGTCGCCGTCGCGGACCAGGGCACCGTGCACGAACAGGATCTCGGTCATGCCCCGACGCTAGGCGCTCGTGCCCGTCGCCGGATGGGCTTCTGCCATCAGCAGCGCGGGCCTCACGCCCGCAACGCGACGCGGGCCCTTCGACCCTGACCTCCGCGACTCGACCGGACGATCCTGACGACTGCGGAGGCGACTCGCCCCGCGGGAAGGATCACCTCATGCGTACTGCGGTCATCACCGGCGCGGCCAGCGGGATCGGGGCGGCGACCGCCGAGCTCCTCACCGAACGCGGCCTCCGCGTCATCGGCGTCGACCTCCATGGCGCCGATGTCGACGCCGACCTCTCCAGCGAGGAGGGCAGGGCGGCCATGGTGGACGCCGTGGCCGGATTGTCCGGCGGATCGATCGATGTGGTCATCGCGAACGCCGGCCTCGCGACCCCGACCGCGCAGACGGTCGCGGTCAACTACTTCGGCACCGTCGGCACGCTCGTCGGCCTGCGGCCGCTCCTCGCGTCGTCGCCCGCGCCGCGAGCGGTGGCGACCGCCTCGATGGCCTCGCTGTATCCGCCCGACGAGGCGCTCCTCGCCGCCCTGCTCGCCGGGGACGTGCAGGCGGCCACCGCCCGGGGCACCGAGTTGGAGACCGCCGGCGGGGACGCCGGGAACCTGATCTACGGCACCACGAAGCGCGCGCTCGCACGGTGGATCCGCACGCAGGCGCCGACGCCGGACTGGGCGGGCGCCGGAATCCCGCTCAATGCGATAGCTCCCGGAGTCGTGGTGACGCCGATGACCGAGGATCTCCTCGCCACCGAGCAGGCGCGCTCCGCGATTCTGCAGATGGTCCCCATGCCACTCGGCGGCATCTTCCCGCCGCGCGACGTCGCCTACCTGCTCGCGTGGCTCACGAGCGAGGAGAACGCGCACCTCTGCGGACAGGTCGTCTTCATCGACGGCGGTTCCGACGCGGTGATCCGCGGCGACTCGACCTGGTGAGGGCCGTCAGGGATGCGGCGGTCATGACGCCGCTGTGTGTCATGCCGTGTCACGTCCGGCTTGCGTGGTCGAGGCACTCGCTGCAAGCTTGTCGATGCTCGCAGCATGACGCGAAGCCTCGCGCCCGGGCCGCCCCTACGCCCCGGGCACGCGCTGCGGCTCTCTGATCGATGATTCAGCGGGTCGCGTGGCCCGCCTGAAGGATGAAGGGCTTCCTCATGCGTTCCTCTCCGCGGTCCGGCACACATCCCTGGCTGCGCTGGGCACTCGTCCTGGTCGTCGTCGCGGCCGCCGTGGTGTGGCGGCTCTGGAAGCCCCAGCTCGGCATCCCCTGGAACCTCGAGCTGCTCACGTCGAGCGCGTTCCTCGCCGCGGCGTTGCTGCCGCGCTTCCTCGCCCCGATCGCCCCGCTCCTCGCCGCCGTCGTCAGCGACCTGTTCCTCGGCAACGACGCGAGCGCGTGGTTCACCTGGAGCGCCTGGGCGATCATCGGCCTCGCTTCGCTGCTCACCCGCCGGTACCGCCGCGCCGCCCGCTGGTGGGCGGCCGGCGCATTCGGCCTCGGCGGCACGTTGGTGTTCTACGTGTACACGAACTTCGGTTTCTGGGCGCTCTACCCCAAGTACTACGCGCCCGGCTGGGCCGGCCTGGTCGACTCCTACGTGGCCGGGCTCCCGTTCCTCTGGCCGCAGCTCATCGGCAACCTCATCCTGGTACCCCTCGTCGGCGCCGGCCTCGCCGCCCTGGTCGAATCGGTCGAGCGCGGCCCCGAGGTGCGCGCGGGTACCGTCACGCCGTGACGACGCCGATCCTCGAGCGACTCGCCGCCGATCGAACCCGCGGCGTGCCGACCTTGTCGTTCGAGCTGTTCCCGCCCCGCGACGACGCCGCCGCCATCGGCCTCGGTCGCACGCTCGACCGGCTGGCCGAGCCCGGTCCCGCCTTCTTCTCGGTGACGTTCGGCGCGGGCGGCTCGACCCTGGACCGTTCCCTCACCGTCGTGCAGTACATCCACGAGCACACCGGCGTGCATCCGGTCGCGCACCTCACCACGGTCGGCAGCACGATCGCGGAGATGAGCGACCGGGTGCGGCGGTTCATGGCGGCCGGGATCTGCGACTTCCTGGCGCTCCGCGGCGACCCACCGGCGGACGGGGCCGCGGCGACGGGCGAGCTCTCGGGCGCGGCGCAGCTGGTCGAACTCATCCGCAGCGTCGCTTCCGAGGCGGGCGTCGAACCGACGATCGGGGTCGCCGCCTTCCCGAACGGTCATCCCGGCCGGGCGTCGCGCCGGCAGGACGTCGACGCCCTCCTGGCGAAACAGCAGGCGGGCGCCGCGTTCGCGATCACCCAGATGTTCTTCCGGGCGGACGACTACCTCGACTACGTCGACCAGGCGAGAGCCGCGGGGGTGACGATCCCGATCCTGCCCGGCATCGCGCCCATCACCCGCGAACGGCAGTTGGTGCGCATCGCCGGTCTCGTCGCGCTCGACCCCCCGGACGCGCTGGTCGGCGCGATGGTGGGCCGACCGCCCGAAGCACAGGCCGAGATCGGCGAGGACTTCACCGTGGCGCTGGCCACCGAAGTCATCCGTGGTGGCGCCCCGGCCGAGCACTACTTCACGTTCAACCAGCACGGCCCGGCGCTCCGCGCGCACGCCAGGGTGCGTGCGGCACTCGACTGAGCTCAGACCGAGAAGTACTTCGCCTCGGGGTGGTGGAACACGAACGCGTCGGTCGACTGCTCGGGATGCAGCTGGAGCTCCTCCGACAGCACCACGCCCATCCGCTCCGGCCGCAGCAGTTCGACGACCTTCGTGCGGTCGGACATGTCCGGGCAGGCCGGGTAGCCCAGGGAGAAGCGCGCACCGCGGTAGTGCAGCTTGAACACGCCCTCGACGTCGTCGGGTTCCTGATCGGCGAAGCCGAGCTCGGCGCGGATCCTCGCGTGCCAGAACTCGGCCAGCGCCTCGGTGAGTTGCATCGCGAGCCCGTTGAGTTCCAGGTAGTCGCGATAGCGGTCCGCGGCGAAGAGCGTGCCGGTCGCCACGGAGACCCGCTGGCCGGCGGTGACGAGCTGCACGGGCAGCACGTCGATGCGCCCGGAGTCCCTGGACGCGATGAAATCGGCGAGATCGAGGTGGCGGTCGCGGCGCTGCCTCGGGAAGGTGAAGCGCATCCTGTCGGCGCCGAGCGGTCCACCCGACCCGCCGTCGGGGGCGAGGAGCCCTGGCCGCCCGATGACGCCGTCGCGGTCGTCGCCGTGATGGAGCACGACGACGTCGTCACCCTCCGACACGGCGGGGAAGTACCCGTAGGCGACGGACGGGTCGAGCAGCCCCTCGGCGAGGATCCGGTCGAGCCAATACCGAAGCCGGGGCCTGCCCTCCGTGTCGACCATCTGTTCGTAGGACGCCCCGCCCTCACCGCGGCCGGGCTTCAATCCCCACTGCCCCATGAACGTCGCGCGCTCGTCCAGGAACGCCGCGAACTCCGACAGTGCGATTCCACGCACGATACGGGTGCCCCAGAACGGTGGTGCCGGCACCGGATTGTCGGCCGCGACATCGGAGCGGGCGGGCATCGCCTCGGTCGGCGTCTCGATGAGCGTGGTCCGCCGGTGGATGCGCCGCTTCAGCGGGGGCAGGCCGACGGATTCCGGATCGGCGCCGCGCGCGATCGCGACCAGCGGTTCCATGAGGGCGAGACCCTCGAACGCGTCGCGGGCGTAGCGCACGGTGCCGTCGAAGGTGCCCGCGAGATCGTCCTCGACGTAGGCGCGCGTGAGCGCCGCGCCGCCGAGGATGACCGGCCACCGGCCGTTGAGGCCACGCGCCTGGAGCTCCTGCAGGTTCTCCTTCATCACGACGGTCGATTTCACGAGCAGGCCGCTCATGCCGATCACGTCGGCGTGATGCGCTTCGGCGGCGGCGATGATGTCGGCGATCGGCTGTTTGATGCCGAGATTGACGACGTCGTACCCGTTGTTGCTCAAGATGATGTCGACGAGGTTCTTGCCGATGTCGTGCACGTCGCCGCGCACCGTCGCGAGCACGATCCTGCCGCGGCCGGCGGTGTCGGACCGTTCCATGTGCGGCTCGAGCAGGGCGACCGCCTGCTTCATCACCTCGGCGGACTGGAGCACGAAGGGCAGTTGCATCTCGCCGGCACCGAAACGCTCGCCGACGACCTTCATGCCTTCGAGCAGATGCACGTTGACGATGTCCAGCGCACTCAGATCCTGCAGCGCGAGGTCGAGGTCGGCGGCGAGCCCCTTGGCCTCGCCGTCGATGATCCGGCGTTCGAGCCGCTCTCCGACGGGCAGGGAGGCGAGCTCGGCGGCGCGCTGATCGCGGAGTCCCGCGGCGTCGACACCGGCGAACAGGTCGAGCATGCGCTCGAGCGGGTCGTAGACGAGCGTCCCGTCGGCGGCGTACTCGCGTCGGTCCCACACGAGGTCGAGCGCCACTCGTCGCTGTTCTTCGGGGATCGAGGCGAGCGGGATGATCTTCGCCGCATCGACGATCGCCGACGTGAGTCCCGCCTCGACCGCCTCGTGCAGGAAGACCGAGTTCAGCACGATCCGCGAGGCCGGGTTCAGCCCGAACGAGACGTTCGAGACACCCAGCGTGAAGTGCAGGCCCGGATACGACGCGCGGAGCCGGCGGATCGCGTCGATCGTCTCGATCGCATCACGGCGCGTCTCCTCCTGGCCGGTCGCGATCGGGAACGTCAGGCAGTCGACCAGGATGTCGGAGACCTTCATCCCCCACTCGCGGGTGAGCGAGTCGATGAGCCGCTCGGCGATCCGTACCTTGCCATCCGCAGTCCGGGCCTGGCCCTGCTCGTCGATGGTCAGCGCGACGACGACCGCGCCGTGTTCCGCGGCGAGCTGCATCACCCGGTGGAAGCGCGAACCGGGGCCTTCGCCGTCCTCGAAGTTGACCGAGTTGATGACCGGGCGACCGCCGATGAGTTCGAGTCCGGCCCGGATCACCCCCGGCTCGGTCGAGTCGACGACCAACGGCAGGGTGCTGGCACTCGCGAACCGGGAGAAGATCGCGCGCGCATCGGCCGCGCCGTCGCGCCCGACGTAGTCGATGCAGACGTCGAGCATGTGGGCGCCGCCGCGGGTCTGCGCTTTCGCGATCTCGACGCAGTCGTCCCAGCGCTCCTCGAGCATGGCCTGCCGGAACGCCTTCGAGCCGTTCGCATTCGTCCGCTCGCCGATCGCCAGGTAGGAGGCGTCCTGGTCGAGCTCGACGGACTGGTAGAGGCTCGCGACGGCCGGCTCCGTGTCGATCACCCGCGGTGTCGGCACGGCGCCGCGGAGCCGCTCGACGACCGCGCGCATGTGGTCGGGCGTGGTGCCGCAGCAGCCCCCGACCAGCCCGAGCCCGAACTCGCGGACGAACTGCTCATGCGCCGTCGCGAGCTCCGTCGGGGTGAGCGGGTACTCGGCACCGTGCGCGCCGAGCGTGGGCAGGCCCGCGTTCGGCATGCACACGACCGGGATCGACGCGTGCTTCGCGAGGTGCCGCAGGTGCTCGCTCATCTGGTCGGGGCCCGTGGCGCAGTTGAGACCGATCGCGTCGAGGCCGAGCGGCTCGAGCGCCGTGAGCGCCGCACCGATCTCGCTGCCCACGAGCATCGTGCCCGTGGTCTCGAAGGTGACTTCGGCGAAGATCGGCAGCCGGACGCCGGTCTCGGCGATCGCGACCTTGCAGCCGTTGACCGCTGCCTTCGTCTGCAACAGGTCCTGGCTGGTCTCGATCAGGAAGGCGTCGGCGCCCCCGGCGATCAGGCCCTTGGCCTGCAGCGCGAACGTCGCCTTGAGGTGCGCGTAGCTGACGTGCCCGAGGCTCGGCAGTTTGGTCCCCGGTCCGATCGAGCCCAGGACCCACCGCGTACCGCCGTGGGTCCGCGCGGTCCAGGCTTCGGCACGCTCGCGGGCGATCGTCGCGCCGGCTCTGGCGAGTTCCTCGATCCGGTCGTCGATGCCGTAGTCGGAGAGGTTCGACCAGTTCGCCCCGAAGGTGTTGGTCTCGACGGCATCGACGCCGACCGCGAGATACGCGTCGTGGATGCCGCCGATGACGTCAGGGCGGCTGACGTTCAGGATCTCGTTGCAGCCCTCGAGGCCCTCGAAGTCGTCCAGGGTCAGCTCGGCGGCCTGGAGCATCGTGCCCATGGCGCCGTCGGCGATCACGACGCGCTCGCGGAGCGCTGCGAGGAGTTCGGCCGACCGATGCGGGAGCGTCGCGTCGTGGGCGTCGGGCGCCCACACGTCGAGCGCCTGCAGGTCGGTCACCGGCACACCCTAACGACCCTCGTGTCGTGCATCGCGCCGATGACGCCGAACGACTGCGACGGAGGCGAGCCTTCAGAAGCCCGAGCCGCCCGATCGCGCCGGATCGTCGCCGGCCGCCGCATCCGCCGCCCTCAGGAACGAGGGGAGTACACCGTTCCAGCCGCCGAGGTTGCGGTCGCGCCAGTCGCTGCCCCCCGCGCCGAGACGCTCCCATCCCGAGTGCACGATGTCCACGCGGGCCGCATCGGCGGCGACCGGCTCGAAACGGATCTCGACCTCGGTCGCGTCGGATCGGTCGCGGCGGATGTGCCACAGATAGCCGAGCCGGCGCGGCGGGTCCCACAGCGTGACCTCGCCCCATTCGACCTCGAGTCCGGACGGCGTGCGTTCGTACAGCCGGCCGCCCAGTCGCGGTTCGAGGACGACCTCGGTCCGCGTCTCCGGGGTCGCTCGGTGCTCGCCCGGCCACCAGGCGGCGATCCGCGATGTCCAGACGTGGAACGCGTGCTCCGCGGAACACGCGACATCCACGCTGATGCGCAGCGGAGGGATCGAGGGCTCAGCCATCGGATCCACCGTCCGCCGTGTTCTCGGCGATGATCCGGAACCGCGCGGACGCGCCTTTCCAGACGCCCTCGAGGTACGCCTGCACGGCGAGCAGGCCCTCTTCGTGCAGCCGGAAGATGTGGCGCGTGCCCTGACGCTCCTCGAGCACGAAGCCGGTCTCCGCGAGCAGACGCAGATGCCGGGAGACGGCGGGCCGGCTGATCGGGAGCTCGGCGGCCAGCTCGTTGACCGCACGTTCCCGCTCGCCGAGCAGTCGCAGGATCTCGCGCCGGTTCGGATCCGCGAGCGCGTCGAACGCCTCCCCGGGTTCCGGTGCGGCGGTCGCCCCCGGGCTCACTCGGCGCGCCCGACCCTTCGCGCGGCGATGCCGGCCGCGAACCGGTCGAACGAGGGTTGCAGGTCGGGCATGGACTTCCAGATCATCGGGAGCATGGGACCGGTGTACTCCTCGCGCATCCGGAACCGGGTTCCCCCGTTCTCCGCGGTGAGCGTGTACGTGCGCACACCCCGGAACAGCCCGAGGGGCATGCCGCCCGTGAACACCAGGCGGTGCGGCGGTTCGAAGGTCGACACGGTGACCGGAAAGCTTCGGCCCGGCGCCACGGCCGATCGGATCGTGATCCGGTTGCCGAGCGCGACGGTGCCGTCGACGGACTCGACGCCCGAGTCCCAGCTCGGCCAGGACGCGGCGTCGACGAGCACCGACCACACCTCGGCGGGTTCGGCATCGACATGGGACTCGGACTCGTAGAAGCGCATCGTGTACTCCTTGGGTAACCGTGACGTTACGGTAACACCGAAGTTACCCTAGATGAGTCCACGTCGACACCCCTCGCGCCGGGCACGATGGCACGAGCCGACCAGCGGAGGGCGTGGGATTCGAACCCGACTCATCCCACCTTATGGGATTGAACCGAGATCGCAGAAGAACCACTTGATCAGCAGTTCTGATCACACGAGGTTTGCATGCGATCACAGGAATGCGCGTCGAGTTGTGGGCAAAATGTGGGCAGGATGGGACTATCTCAGATGCCTCGCATCGCCTTCGCGTCGGCCATGGAGCGCGTCGGGCATGCGGACGAGTGAGAGACGACGATCACTGACCGATGACGAAGATGGTGCTGAGGCGAGCGACCCGGGCGGATGCGGCGTTGATCGCGCGGATCCATCTCGAAGCTCGGCATGGCGCCGGCGACCGCTTCCCACCGGCTGTGCATGACGACAGCGACCTGGAGCCGCATCTACTGCACGACGTGCTGCCGGTCGCTGAGGCGTGGATCGCTGAGCGCGACGGCGAGCCGGCGGGAATCCTCGTACTCGAGGGCGATCTGCTCGACCAGCTCTACGTGACGCCATCCGCTCAGGGCCTCGGGGTGGGAACCGCACTGCTCGACCATGCGAAGGCCCGGCGACCGGAGGGTCTCCGGCTCTGGGTCTTCGTGTCGAACGAGCCGGCGCGGGCGTTCTACGCGCGGCACGGGTTCGTCCAGATCGGCGGATCAGACGGCGAAGCGAACGAGGAGGGTGCGCCCGACCTTCTTCTGGCGTGGCCGATAGGAGCATGAGTCGCCGTCAGGATCACCACCTGGGGGACGCTCAAGCGGTGGGCGACTGGTCCAGCCAGACGGAGGACTCGGCGGCCGCTCCGGTCGCGGCGGCGAGGCGCTTCGCCTGCTGAGCGATGCCCTCGTCGGTGATCGACACCATGGTCCGGAACGTGCAGGCGTCGCCGTCGGCGAACCCCGCCCGCACCAGCGGGTGACCGGCTTCCTGCAGGTTGAACTCCCGTCGCAACTGGGCGGAGACCGTGGGGTACCAGCGGCTGCCGTACCCGCCGCCACGAAGATGCGGGATCGGCAGATCGAGCGGAGCACGCGCGCGAATCGCTCTACGCAGCTCGAGCTCCTCCGCGCTCGAGCCGGGCGCGACCAGAGAGGGACCCCACGGGTGCGCCTCCCACGCCTGCCGGGCCGGTGAGCGGAGCTCGTCGATCACGGCGTCGTCGATCCGGGCGAACGCTCGCTCGAGCATCTGGAGGTACGAGAAGAGGGCGAACGCCTCGCCCCAGGAGCGCTCGCCGATGCCGGTGAGCTCCGCCAGAGGACGATGAAGGGTCTCGGCCAGCCACGCTGCCGCGCCGGGGAACGACAGCGTCGCGATCCGGCGCCAATGCCTCCGCCGCGCCGACGTAGCCCTGGCCCGGGATTCCGATCGTCAGATTCGTGAGCAGATCGTGCGTCAGGTCGAGCCGCTTCGCGGCGACCGTCGCGACGCCGGCCGCCCAGAGCAGCACGGTCGCTGCCCCCGTGCTCGCGCCATCACCCGTCGCGATTCCGGGTATCTCGTCGCGCCACCACGCGTCCGTCGTCGGGGTGCCCCAGTACGCGGTGGTCGCGACCAGCGGCACCAGTACGCGGACGGCCTCCTCCACGACCGCGGTCTGCTCCGCGCGCGGTCGCGCCGCGCTCGCGGCGAGTGCGGGATCGGCAGCAAGCCGCTCGAACTCGCTCACGAGCTCGTCGTGCAGACCGATGGCCCGATGGCCACCCTCCAGTGCCCGTTTCGCCGAGGCGACCGCGACGGCAGCGGCGCGTGGATGCCGCGCGTTCGTGAAGGCGAGTGCGTCCGTGGCGTCCGCGATCCGGCCGAGCGCGGCTTGGGCGGCGTCGCGGATGACCAGCCCGCCGCGCAGGCTGCGGAGGTCCTCCGCCTGCTTCAGCAGGGGGGATCGGTTCACCCACCAGCTCGTGTAGAACCGGTTCGGGTTCGTGGCGACGATGTCTCGCAGCGCCCGGTCCCAGACGCCTGACCACCCCACGAAGACCAGGCCGTACTCGGCGGCGATCCGCGCCATCAGGTCGTGCGTCCGGGGGTCGTATTCGCTGAGCTCGTCGCCGGTGTTCAGGAGCGACGACGGGTTCGTGTACTCGCCGTGCAGGTGCACCACGAGCGCGGACTGCGCGTGCAGCGGTGGCAGCGCGGTGAACTCCGCGGGGGTGCTCACGACGGTGGGCACGACTCCCGCGTCGAGCAATGCGGTCTCGATCAGGTGATCGAAGTTCAGGGTGACGACGATCCGTACTCGACCGGTCACGACGAGTCGTGCGATCGATCGATGCGCGGCCGACGGCGCCTTCTCCCCCGCGTCCCGCTCGCGCGCCGTCGGCTCGAAGAAGCCGCGAAGCAGCGCCTGCCGTTCGTTGCCAGAGGGTGCGAGCCGCTCGATCAGATCGTCGTAACGGGGATCGCTTCCCTCGCGAGAACGCCACCAGCCGACCACGTCGTCGGTGCGGACACCGAGCCCCGCGGCGACCTCGCGAAGCAGGGCGACCTGCACGTCCCACGCGGAGGGCATCCCAGCCTCGGTCGAGACGCCCGCTCCGATGACCAGCGCGTAGGCACCGGGGTTCCGCTGGAGCGCAAAGGCCAGATCGAGCGTGGCGTCATCGGCGGCTCGCAGTCCTACGGGTTCGTTCGAGTTCATGCGGCCATGCCAGCCCGACCGCCCAGACGTCCTCTTGGAGACCGACTCCAAGGCGACGCCAAGCCCCCATTCCGAGAGCCAAGAACGCCGCAAGAGCCGCGGACCACCGTGAGGTCATCGCAAGCCGAACAGATCCGAGGAGCACACACCATGTCCACCACCCTCCCGACCCGCGCCGCCACCGATGCGGCGCTCGACGAGCTGAGCCATCTGCTGAGCGGCGCACTCCACCGTCCCGGATCAGACGCCTACGTCACGCTCGGGACTCCCTGGAACGTGTCCGTCGCGAGCCGACCGCTCGCCGTCGCGGCCGTGGCGACCGCCGAGGACGTCCAGACGGTCGTGCGGTGGGGTGCTCGAGCACGACGTCCAGGTCGCGGTCCGCGCAACGGGGCACGGTGCTGCCGACGAGCTGGACGACACGCTGCTCGTGCACACCGGCCTGCTCGACGAGCTGTCCGTGTCCGAACAGGGGTGGGCCCGCGCGGGCGCGGGCGTGCAGTGGCAGCGCGTGATCGACCAGGCCGCTCCGTTCGGACTCGCGCCCCTCGCCGGTTCGGCGCCAGGTGTCGGCGTCGTCGGATTCCTCACCGGCGGCGGATTCGGTCCCATCGCCCGCACGTTCGGCCTGTCCGCGGATTCGGTCCGCGCGATCGATGTCGTCACCGGCGACGGAGAGCTCCGACACGTAACTGCCGAGCACGAGCCGAGCCTCTTCTGGGCGCTGCGCGGCGGGAAGGGTGCGCTCGGCATCGTGACCGCGATCGAGTTCGATCTCGTCCACCTGCCGACCCTGCTCGGCGGCGCGCTCTATTTCGACGGCGGCGACGCGAGCCACATCCTGCACACCTGGGCGGCCTGGTGCCCGAGCCTGCCCGAGTCCGCCACCACGTCGATCGCGATCCTCCGGCTCCCGCCCCTTCCCGGCGTGCCGGCACCGCTGGCCGGTCGGACGACCATGGCGGTGCGGTTCGCATGGACCGGCGACCCGGACGTCGGTGAGGCCGCGCTCGAGCCGATCCGAGCGGCCGCACCCGTCGTGTTCGGGGGCGTCGGAGTCATGCCGAGCGCAGCGATGGGGATGATCCATGCAGACCCCGTCGACCCGATGCCGTCCTCGGAGCGGGCGACACTGCTGCGGGAGCTGCCGGCCGAGGCGGTCGACGCACTGCTCGCGGTGGTCGGACCGGAGACCGACTGCCCCCAGGTGGTCGTCGAGATCCGGCAGCTCGGAGGGCGCGTCACCGCGGAACCGCAGCATGCGAGCGCGTTCTGCTGGCGCGACACAGCGTTCACCTTCCTGACCATCGGGATCGAGGCAGGCCCGGGCATCCCGGCCACCCACGCCAACGCCCGAGCGGCGGCCGACGCGCTCGCGCCCTGGGCGACCGGGCATCAGATGCCGAACTTCGCCCCGAGCACGGACCCCGAACACGCGCTCGAGGTGTACGACCGGGACACGCTCGCACGTCTCGGAACGCTCATCGCCGCCTACGACCCGGATGCCGTCATCAGCGCTTCGCGACCGATCCGCGAGGCGTGCATGCTGAGCCGCTCCTGACGCGCCCGTGCGGCCGGTCGCCCCGGAAACCCAGGGCTGCGACCGGCCGCACGGCCTCAATACACTGCACGACCAGGCACGGACCGCGACGAGGAGACCGCGATGCAGTACCGGATGCTCGGCCCGCTCGAGGTCGTCGCCGACGCGCGACCGATCGATCTCGGGTCCCCGAAGCAGCGAGCGCTGCTCGCCGTGCTCCTCCTCGAACGCGGCCGGGTCGTGTCCGCCGACCGCATCGTCGAATCGCTGTGGGGAGATGCGCCGCCCCCGTCCGTCTCCGCGAGCCTGCAGGCCTACGTGTCGAACCTGCGGCGGCTGCTGCGCGATGAGACGGGCGGCTCTCCGATCGAGCGGCGGTCGCCGGGATACCTGCTCGACGTGGGCGCGGACGACGTCGACCGGACCACGTTCCTCAGCCAGTCGGTGGCGGCGCGCGACGCCGTCGAGGATCAGGACTGGCACGCGGCTGCCGATTCGGCCAGGGCGGCGCTGGCGATCTGGCGAGGACCCGTGCTCGCGGAGCAGCGTGACGAACCATGGGTGCAGGCCGAGGCCGCGACTCTCGAGCAACGTCGGCTCGAGGTGCGCGTCGCACTCGTGACCGCGCTGCTCGGCACGGATCGCGTCGGAGAGGCGACCAGCGAAGCTCGGGCCCTCGTCGAAGCCGATCCCCTGCACGAGCGCACGACCTGGCTGCTGATGATGGCGCTGTACCGGTCCGAACGCACCGCGGAGGCACTGGAGGCGTACCGCGAGCATGCCCACCGCCTCGACCAGGAGCTCGGCCTCGAACCCGCAGCAGCGGTCCGCGATCTCCACACCGCGATCCTGCGGCAGGCACCCGAGATCGCCGCCTGGCCGAACGCCACCCGCACAGAGCGTGACCGTCCTGCGCGGGAGGACGGTTCAACGGACAACGACCCCTCCATCGATTCAGCCGAGCAGATCGGGCCGTTCGTCGGCCGCGACGGCGAGCTGGCGATGATCGAGGAGCTCGTCGGCTCCTCCAGCGGAAGCGTCCGGTGGCTGGTCCTCACGGGGCCGGCGGGGATCGGCAAGACACGGCTGGCCGAGCAGACGGCAGCGACCCTCGCCGGACGAGGGGCACGCGTCCTGCGCGCCGGATGCCCAGAGGACGACGGGACGCCACCGTGGTGGCCGGTGCGGCAGCTGATCAAGGCCGTCGATCACGACGCAGGGGCGCTTCTCACACCCCCGAGCGACACGAGTGCCGACGTCGGCAGATACGCCGTGTACGAGCGCCTCGAAGGGCTGTTCGCCGAGGTCGCGCAGCAGTCGACGGTCGTCGTGATCGACGACGCCCAATGGGCTGACCGCACGTCGCTGCAGTGGCTCGCCCACCTCGCCGAAGCCCCTCCGCGGGCCGATCTCACCTTCGTCCTCACCGTGCGCGACGAGGTCCTCTCGCCCGAGCTCGATCGCTTGCTCGCGGCCATCGCCCGGCGCACCGCCGCTCGGCAGATCGTCGTCCCGCCGCTTGCCATCGGAGAGATCGAGGAGCTGGCGACACGCGTCAGCGGTGATCGGATCGACAGCGAC
The DNA here is from genome assembly GCA_963716965.1 of uncultured Actinomycetota bacterium. GTDB lineage: Bacteria > Actinomycetota > Actinomycetes > Actinomycetales > Microbacteriaceae > Amnibacterium. The sequence continues at coordinate 109,600 of CAVQUZ010000001.1, forward strand.
GAGCTGTGCGCGCTCGCGGACCAGACCGGCGGCAACCCCTTCTTCATCGGCGAGTACGCGCGCCTTCCTCGCGACGAGCGCGCGAGCGGCGGTGTTCCGGTCGCCGTGCGATCGGTGCTCCGACGCCGCCTTGCGGGGGTCGATGCCGACGTGCTGCAGGTCCTTCGCACCGCTGCGGTCATCGGGGACCCGATCGACGTCCAGCTGCTGCGGGTCGTCTCCCGACTCGAACCGGACGACATCGCCGACCTGCTCGAGGAGGCGGCCGATCAGCACCTCATCCGACCCGCACCGTCGGGGTCGGGTTACCAGTTCGCGCATGGATTACTCCGGAACGAGGTGCTCGCCGGGCTGTCCCTCCCCCGCCGACAGCGACTGCACATCCGCATCGCCGACGCGTTGACCGACGGTGCCGGCGATGATCTGCTGAGCCGCCGAGCGACCCACCTCCGCGCCGCACTGCCCTTGGCCGACCCTCGGGCTGTCTTCGATGCATGCAGGGCAGCCGCGATCGATGCGGACGACAGATGGCAATCCGAATCCGCCGCGGAGTGGTGGGCCGCCGCATCGACGACCTACGCACTGCTTCCGCAGGCCGAGCAGGACGACGAGGAGCGCGACGACCTCCTCATCGCGCACGTCGCGGCACTCAGCCGGGCCGGCCGCCGGCAGACGCTCATCGGCGTGGTCGAGCAGGCACTGCTCGAAGCGGTCCGGAACGACCGGTTCGCGTCGGCCGGCCGGCTCGCGAGCGCGACGCTGCGGACGAGCGGCGTGTGGCCGTGGACCTCTTTCAGCGTCGACGCGGGACCCTTGCTCACGCGCCTGGCGGGGATTGAGCCCCTCGTCCGCTCCGACCCGGGCGCGCATGCGCGCGTGCTCGCCGCGCTGGCCGTCGGCAGCTACTACGACCCGGACCCGAGCGTCCCCGATCGTCTCAGCGCCCGCGGGCTCGAGATCGCGGAGCGGCTCGGAGACCCCGAGGTCATCGCGGACGCGCTCTGGGGTCGTGCGCTGTGCTTCTCCGGCCTCCCCTCACGGGCGGCCGAGACGGTGCAGCTCGTCGATCGGCTGCACGCGCTGCCTCATCGCCTCTCCCGCATGGACGACGTGCTGCGTCACACGCTGCTCACCCTCTCGCTGTTGACGCTCGGCGACGTGAACGGTGTGGAGGAGCACCTCGCTCAGGGAATCACCGGCAGCGACGCGCTCCGGCTGTCGACCGTGCGCGTGCAGCTTCGCTGGGTCGAAGGTGCGCTCGCCGCCTGGCACGGACACCTGGACCTCTCCGAGAATCTGTCCCGGATCGCCCGCGATCGGCACAGCGAGACCGAGCTGTACCTCATGAACGTCGACGGGTTCGCAACCCTTGGCCGCTACTGGGAACAGGGTCGCCTCACAGAGTTGCCCCTGCTTGAGCTCAAAGAGAACCCGACGATGCCCTGGCTGAAGGCAGCACAGCTGCTATCCCAAGGTCGACTCGACGAGGGCATCACGACCCTTCGGTCCGCGGCGCGACATCCACCGCCTGAGATCTGGACGACTCTCGGCGAGATCGTGCTCGCCGCACATCTCGTGGCAGACGAGGAAGTCCACGACGGAGTCGAGCTGCTCCTCCCGCTGCTGGAAGCCCACCACGGACACATCGGCGACCTCGGGCAGACGGCTCAAACCGGCCCGGTCGATCTCGCCCTTGCGCGCTTGCACGCGCTGCTCGGCAACCGCCAGTCCGCCTTCGAGGCGCTTCAGCGAGCGAGACGGGTGGCGACCTCAGGTGGCGGCCGCTGCGCTCTCCTCCGATGTCGCCTTCTCGCCGCCGAGATGGACGGCGGCTCACGCGACGAGCTGGCGGCGATCGCCGCCGAAGCGGACGACGTCGGTATGACCGCTGTCGCCAGCCGAGCGCGGGGCCTCGAGGTACGCAAGCGAGCGCAAGCCACGTCGTCCTCGACGTAGGCGTCCCGCATCCGCGAGCAAAGCAGGCTGAGGAACTCGCTGGGTCCGCAGTCCTTCCCGAGGCGTCCCTGGAGAGGGCCGAGGTTCAAGCATTCGAGTACCCGTACGACGGCACCGTCCAGCCTGCTCGAAGCGCAGCGAGCGCCAGGCGTGCTTTCTCCGATTCCTGACTCCTCCGCCACGAGAAGAGCTTCAGATCGTTTGGGGATTCGAACCCGAATTCGACGATCTCGGGAGCGCGCAGGAGATCGCAAAAGACCACCCTGATCAGACAATTTGACCCACTTCGGGATCACAGTGATCTCATAGGACGGCAGGAGACCCCACATGATTGTGGGTTTTCCGTGGGGCTCGGCGCTGCCGAGTGGTGCCAAGGTTCACAAGTCCCACGAATCGCGGCACTCCCCCGCAACCCAGTTCGGGGTACCTGCGAATCGGCGTTCCGCGTGACGCCCTACCCCGTTGCTACGCTCCCGCCATGTCGTCGGCACTCATGGGGAAGGCACCTGTGGTGTCGCGCGAATACCTGTCGCCGATCTACTCGCAGCAGGACGTCGCTCGGATCGTTGGCGCACCACAGTCGACAATCAATCGATGGACCGAGGTCGGTGGAACCGCGGTGGCACCGCTGATCACCACCGCGCGCCCGGGTCATGGCCTGACCGTCCCGTTCATCGGGCTTACACAGGCGTTCGTACTGTGGTCATTCCGCCAGGCCGGCGTGCCCATGCAGAGGATTCGCCCCGCGGTGGATGCCCTCGAGCGCGAGCTCGGTCTCCAGTACGTGCTCGCAAGCAACCGCCTCGTCACGGATGGCGCCAAGGTCTTATTGCGAGCGGAGCCCGGCGCAGAAGATGACCGTTTGATCGTCGCCCGAAATGGTCAGGCCGTTTTCAACCCTGTGGTCGACCAGTACCTGCGTCAGATCACGTTCGATGGGGGGTACGTCTCGTCGCTCGAACTGCCGCGCTTCGAGCGAGCCGCAGTCAGCGTGGACCCACATGTGAACGGTGGACGACCCACGGTGCGAGACCGCGGGGTGGCCCTCGCCGATGTAATCGGCCGGATGCGCGCGGGCGAGCCGGCCGCGAGCGTCGCCGACGACTACGGCATGGCAGAGGCCCAGGTGCGCTCGCTGCTGTTCCAAGCAGCCTGAGACGTTTTCCGTGACGGAGGAGCACCCGCGCTTCTTCCTCGACCGGGGTGTCGGCTCCAAGCAGTTACCCGACTTCCTTCGCGGTCTCGGCTGGCACCTCACAACGATGAACGAGCGCTACGGCAGCGCAGCGGCGCAGCGACTGGCCGACTCGGACTGGATCCGCGACGCCGCCGAACGGGGCGAAGCGATCCTCTGCAAGGACATGGCGATCGCGAGGAATCCTCTTGAGGCCGAGGCCGTCTGGTTCAGCAGCGCGAAAGTGTTCGCCATCGCATCGGCGCAGATCACTGGCGAACAGATGATGCAGCGGGTCGGCGGACACCAGCTCACGATCACCCGATGGGCTCAGAAGACACCTGGCCCGTTCGTCGCCGGCATCTATGAGTGGGGGCTGCGGCGGCTCGAGTTGCATATTCCTTAGCGAGGACGCCGTCCACCGTCCGCTGATCCCGCATTTGGACGACGCAGGGATCGACCTGCCCTGTGTCGCCGAGCCGGAGGTTGATGTGCACCTCTGCGTGGCGTGCGGGTGGCGGCGCCACCGTCGGCGATCGAGATTCAGGGAGGCTACGCGGAGCAGCTTGGCGCCCTTGACCCGGTTGCAGCGCCAACAGAGCGTCTGCAGGTTCTCGACGACGCTGAGGCCGCCCCGGGAAACAGGCACGATGTGGTCCACCTCGAGCAGGAGGTGGGGCTCGGCGGCGACCGAGACGCCGCACTGCAGGCAGGTGTGCTGATCGCGCTCCTTGATGAAGTTGCGGAGATGGGACGTCATGAGTGCGCGCTGACCAGCTGCCGACTTGGCCCAGCGGATCTTCTCGACCAGGGTCTGCGACAACGCCTCCAGCGTCCGCGTGTCGAGGACGACATTTGTCACCTGACCGCTGTTGCCACCCGCGGACGTGTACTCGAACTTGTAACGCGGGTACGGCACCTCGACCGGAGACAGGTTCACCCCGATGTGGTGCCAGAAGTCCTCGCGGTAGTGCTTGAGGATGAACGCCGGCGGGTTGATCTTGGCGGTGATGCTCGCCTCGCGGGCCCTCACGTTCCCGACCGCTTCCTCGAGGCGTGCGATGTCCTCGGCGACGCGCTGCACGTCAGCCAGCGTCTCGACGTCGGCCGTCACTGAGAAGTACTTCATGAAGTACTTGATCGGGTTGTTGCTCGCGTTACGCACGACCTGCAGAGATGAGTGGTGCACGTGCGGTGCATACTCCGCGACGTGCCGGTCGCGGCGGTTGTTCCAAGCAGACGTGTTCTCAAACGACGCGAGGTGGGCGTGCTGACCACTGTCGGACGAGCCGAGCTCGAACGCGCCGCTGCCGCGGATCTCCCCGACATAGTCGACGACCGCGTTGTGCTCCCCAACAACCGACAGGGTCTCGGCTTTCAGCGCCTGGAAGCCCTCCGACGCGAAGTACCGGTTGCGGCGAATCCGGCGGACGATCGGGTTGGCGACGAGGACCAGGATCAGCGAGACAATCCAGAGCCCGAAGTTGTGGCCGGTGACTCCAATGACGATCGGGAGCACGATGAGCGTGGAGATGAACAGCGGCTTCGGCATCTGTCGTCCTCTCGCCCGTCCCCCTCGGCGCGGGACGACGTGGCGGACGCATGGCACCACAGATGCGAATGGTTTACACGTGCGGCGGCGGCGTGTCGGCGATAGTGCGGCGCAGTACTCGGACGGTGGTGAGCGCACCGTTCCGAGCAACGGATTCGCGTCTCCTAAGCAGGGTTCTGAGACGGCAGCTCGAGTTACCCGCCGAAGATTCATCACGGGTCTCGCCGTCGGTGGTCCGTCGGGCGCTAGCCGGTCGGCTGCTCGACGGCGCACGGCTGAGCCGCCTGTCCATCGAGTCGCACTGGAGTGCGACCCGATGACTGAGCTCGGGGTGTGGTTATGGCCGTGTCGGTGTCGTCTGGCCGTCGTTGCTCGCGTCTGCCGCGACACGGGGCTGTGCGGAGGCGAGGCCCAGCTCAGCCGAACGTCAGCACGATCTTGTCGTGCGTGTGCCCCGACTCGAGGAGGCGGTGCGCCGTGGCCGCTTCGGCGATCGGTAGTACCTGTCGCTCTTTGAGCACCAGAGCTCCGGATGCGAGCAGCGGGACCGTGATGGGCAACGCGTCGGGCGCGCGGTCAGGTCCGGGCACCGACATCGACGCGCCCGACGACGCGACCTCCGGGCCGCCGACGAGGGTCACGACGCGACTCGGGTCTCCAGTGGCGGCAACCGCCTCGGTCAGGCCGCCATGGCCCGCGGCGTCGATCACGGCATCCACATCGGTCCTGATCCTGTCGAACACCCCTTCCCCGTAAGCGACCCATTCGCCGCCGAGACGCTCGACGAGCGCGCGGTCGCGCTCAGCCGCGGCCCCGATCACTCGGATGCCCCAGGCGTGCGCGAGCTGCACGATGATCGAGCCCACAGACCCCGCGGCGCCGAGAACGACCAGCGTCTCGCCGGCCGCCGCATGGATTGCGTGCAGTGTGCCGACCGCTGCCTCGGCGGATGCGGGCAGCGCCGCGGCTGCAGCCCAGCTCAGTTCTGCGGGCTTGGGGTACCAGACGGCGGTGGCCACCAGTTCGCCGTACCCGCCCTGCGCGGGCAGCAGTGCAACGATTTCGTCACCGACCGCGGCGTTCGCCCCATCGCCGACGGCTTCAATGATCCCCGCCGCTTCGAATCCGAGCACGTCGCCCGGTCCCTGCGGAAACACCTTCGTCAGGTGGCCGGCGCGGATGTGCAGATCGGTCGGGCCGACGCCTGCCGCCTTTACGCGGATGAGCACCTCCCCGCGCTTCGGGCTCGGCGCCTCCACCGCTTGCCACCTCAGGACCTCGGGAGCGCCGAACTCCGTAATCACCATTGCGTTCGTCATCGTGCTCATCCTTCCTTCTGCCGCTCCGTCGATGTCAGATCTGGCTCGCGCCGCCGTCGACGTAGAGCTCGGCTCCCGTCACATACGAGCTGCGTGGGCTGGCGAGGTAGAGCACGGCGTCGGCGATCTCCTCTGGGCTGCCGAGCCGCTTCATCGGCACTCCCTCGGCCAGTCCGCCGAGCATTGCCTCGGCCTGCTCGGGGCTCGCGAGCCCGCTCAATCCGGGCGTCGCGATAGGACCAGGCGCGACGGTGTTGACGCGGATGCCGCGGCCGACGAGCTCGGCCGCCCAGCTGCGCGCGAAGCTGCGGATCGCCGCCTTCGTCGCGGCGTAGACGCTGAACGACGGGGCGCCCTTCACGTCGATGTTCGAGCTGGTGAGCACGATGGACGCGCCCCCATTGAGCAGCGGCAGCGCCTTCTGCACGGTGAAGATCGTGCCGCCGACGTTCGTCTCGAACGTGCTCGTGAAGTGATCCCAGGTGATGTCCTCGAGGGCGGCGAACTGACCGCCGCCAGCGTTCGCGAACACGATGTCGAGGCCGTTCCCGCGCTCCGCGATGGTGGCCATCAGCGCGTCGAGATCGTCGGGGGACGCCACATCGGCCTTGACGGCCGTGACGCTGGCGCCCAGCTCCGCGGCGACCGCGTCCAGGCCCTCCTGTCGTCGGCCTGTCACGACGACGTGCGCACCCTCTGCGACGAACAGGCGCACAACCCCCAGTCCGATGCCCGATGTGCCACCCGTGACGAGGGCCGTCTTGCCGGTCAGTTCAGCCATAATGCCGCTTCCTCTATTTCTGTACCGATCGGTACGGGAGAAAGCTAGCGCCCTGTTGAGGGCCTGTCAAATATTTGTACCGAGCGGTAGAGTCGGCGCGTGAGCACCCTCAAGGAACGCGGACGCCCTCGCGCTTTCAGTGCCGACGAGGCCGTGGACGCGGCCGCAGAGGTGTTCTGGAAGTACGGCTACGACGGCGCCTCGATCGCCGATCTGACGGCAGCGATGGGGATCAACAAGCCCAGCCTCTACGGTGCGTTCGGCAGCAAAGAGGAGCTCTTCCACCGCGTCGTCGCTCGCTACGCGGAGAACGACATGGCCTACGCCCGCCTCGCTCTCGAGCGGGCGACGGGATACGAGGTGGCGCGAGCGCTCCTGCTCGACAACGTGGAGGCGGTGACCCGCCCAGATCGCCCGGCCGGCTGTCTCACGATCATGGGCGGCATCGCGTCGGCCGGCCCCTCGGTGCCCCGGTTCCTCGGCGCGAGCCGCACGGGCGGAGAACGCGCCCTCGCCTCGCGCCTCCAACGCGCGATCGACGAAGGCGACTTCGTCACGGGCACGGATGCCGCCGCTCTGGCCCGCTACCTGATGGCGGTGACGGAAGGGCACGCTGTACACGCAGCCGCGGGAGCGACGCGGGACGAACTCCGGGCGTCCGCAACGATCGCGCTGACGGCGGTAGCGGCGATCAAGACCACTCCGCGTGGCGGCAGGGCTCTCTGACCCCGGGGCGTCGGGCAAACGTGTGCCGTGAACCTGATCGCGTCGGAGAGACGGCTGGTCGACGAGCCGAACGCCGGGGGTCGGTCCGACCGGTGCATCGAACGCATGACCGCCCCATGCCCACCGCCCGTCGCTCGTACTGCTCGTCGGGCACGACGCGTGCATCGATGATGCTCGCTCCTTCTTGAGTTGTTCACGGTCGAGCGGAATGCTGCCCAGCAGGAGGGTCGCAGACCCTCTGGGAGTGGGACAGCTCGGTGTCCGACGCTTCGAGGTTCAAGGAGTAGGGAGTGTGTATGGGCACGGTCATGACGGATGACGGCGTCGAGATCTTCTACAAGGACTGGGGGACGGGACAGCCGATCGTGTTCAGCCACGGCTGGCCGCTGTCGGCCGACGACTGGGACACGCAGCTGCTGTTCTTCCTGCAGCACGGCTACCGCGTGGTCGCGGCCGACCGGCGCGGGCATGGGCGGTCGACTCAGACCGGCGACGGCCACGACATGGACCATTACGCGGCCGACCTGAAGGCGGTCGTCGATCACCTCGACCTCCATGACGCGGTCCACGTCGGGCACTCGACCGGAGGCGGTGAGGTCGCCCACTACATCGGCACCTACGGCGAGGAGCGCGTGGCCCGGGCCGTGCTGATCAGTTCCGTTCCGCCGCTCATGGTGCAGACGGAGGGCAACCCGGGCGGCCTGCCGAAGAGCGTCTTCGACGATCTGCAGGCCCAGATGTTCGCGAGCCGGACGAACTTTTACCGGGCGCTGCCGTCCGGCCCGTTCTACGGTTTCAACCGGCCCGGCGCCGAGCCGTCCGAGGCGATCATCGAGAACTGGTGGCGCCAGGGAATGATGGGCGGCGCGAAGGCGCACTACGACGGCATCGTCGCGTTCTCGCAGACCGACTTCACCGAGGATCTGAAGAGGATCACGGTGCCGGTGCTGGTGATGCATGGCGAGGACGACCAGATCGTGCCGTTCGCGGACTCCGGCGCTCTCTCGGTGAAGCTCGTGCAGAACGGCACGCTGAAGAGCTACCCGGGGTTCCCGCACGGCATGCCGACGACGCAGGCGGACACGATCAACGCAGACCTGCTGGAGTGGCTGCAGTCCTGAGCATGGTCCGAGCGGTGGGTGGAGGGGCACTTCGTCGTCCACCCACCGCCCGTCCGCTCGCGGAACACGGCCCGATCCGAGAATTGCGGAGCCATTGAGGGCGCAGGTCCTCGCGCGGGGATGTCGGGTGCAGACTGGTACGTACGGGCCGGTTCGTGCGGACTCTGGTGCGGGGTGAGCGACGGTTCGGCGCCGCGGCTGGTCGGCTAGGGCGTGTCTCGTAACCTGCCGGTTACGTGGGTCTGGCAGTTTTGATCCATGACGCGTGCTGGCGTGTTGTCGGATGAGGATTGGTCTCGGCTGCAGCCGTTGATGCCGGTCAGTGGCCGTCGGGGTGGCCGGCCGTGGTCCGATCACCGGCAGGTGATCGAGGGCATCATCTGGCGGTACCGGTGCGGAGCCCCCTGGCGGGATCTCCCGTCCGAGTTCGGCCCGTGGCAGACGGTGTGGCGCCGGCATCGGCAGTTCGCCGAGGACGGGACCTGGGACAGGATCCACGCCGAACTGCTGAAGCACGCGGACGCGGCGGGCCGGTTGGAGTGGGACGTCGCGGTGGACTCGACGGTGAATCGGGCGCATCAGCACGGGACGAACCTTCCGCGGGCCGCGGGGGGCTCTGCCGAATGACAAGAACCTGCTGGTCGAGCCGGCCGATCATGGGATCGGCCGGTCCCGCGGCGGTCTGACCTCGAAGATCCACCACCTCGTCGACGGGCGCGGGCTGCCGCTGGTCGTGCTCGTCGGGCCCGGTCAGGGCGGCGACAGCCCGATGGTGCCTTTGTTGCTCGGGCAGCTGCGCGTCGCCCGCGAGGGGTCCGGGCGTCCGCGGACGACGCCGGACCGGTTCCGCGGCGACAAGGCGTACTCCTCCCGCGCCGATCCGCGAGCTGCTGGCTTCTCGTCACATCAAGGCGACGATCCCGCAGCCGTCGGACCAGATCGGGCACCGCAAGAACCGCGGCTCAGCCGGCGGCCGACCCCCGAATTTCGACCCCGTCGACTACTGCAACCGCAACGTCGTCGAGGACTCCTTCAACGACCTCAAACAATGGCGCGGCCTCGCCACCGCTACGACAAACTCGCGATCGTCTACCCCGCCGCCGCCGTCCTCAACGCCGTGATCCGTTGGCTCGGAAGGTTACGAGACACGCCCTAGCTGTTGGAGCCGGTGATTCGTCTGTCGAGCAGAGACGCACCGGCTGCGAGGGCCGTGAGGGCGATGCCGAGCGCCAAGGGAAGGTGCAGCGCGCCCGACGACGAGGGCGCCTGTGAGTGCGGTGCCGGCTGAGCCGGCGGTGATCTTGAGAGCGCCGATCCAGACGAACACCTGACCTCGTGAGCTTGCCGGTGCGCATTCGCTGCGCGCGGCGAGCGTGGCTGCGAAGAAGTACGAGTTCAGCGCTCCGGCGAGGGCGTACCCGATCGTCGCTGTAATCCCGGATTAGTAGCGGGGGCGGGACTTGAACCCGCGACACCACGGAGGGTCCGGCACGAGTCCGGATATTCCTCAAAATCCTGGAAAACCCCTGGTCTTCCTCAGCTTTGCGGTGGGCCGACTGGCCTCCGCGTTCCGATTGTAGAGGGTTGATTCGGGTGGCTGAGAGTTCATTCCGGTGAGTAAACGGTGACCTCGCGCCCGGGTCGGGCTCGCGTGCGGCCGCTGCCAGCGGTGCGCGCTTCGCGGACCCGATGGGGCTATTCGCATCCGCGGTGAGCGACGTCGGATTGAAGAGGCTGTTCCACCTGGATCGCGGGTCGCGTCCCGCTGGGTGGTGGAGTTTTTCGATTCCGGTGATGCCAGCGAGTGAGTTCGATTATGCGGCGGTGATTGCCGGGATGACCACCTCCTGGATGGTCGCGTCGAGTTGCTTCATGGAGTGCTCGGAGAAGTAGCGACGTTCCGCGGCATCCCATTCGTCGTGCTGCTCGACCAGCACTGCGCCGGCGAGGCGGAGCAAGGCTGCGGGGTTGGGGAAGACGCCGACGACGTCGGTGCGGCGTTTGATCTCCTTGTTCACCCGCTCGAGTGGGTTGGTGGACCAGATCTGCCGCCAGTGCGCGGTCGGGAACGAAGCGAACGCGGTGACATCGTCGCGGGCGTCCTCGAGCATCTGCGCGGCCTTGGGATGCGATCGCTGCAGCATCGTGACGACCTCGGTCAGCTGGCCGGTGACGTGTCCGGCGTCGGGTTGCGCGAACACAGTCCGGATGATCGAAGCGACCATCTCCTGGCTCTGTTTCGGAACCTGGGTCAGGACGTTGCGCGTGAAGTGGACGCGGCAACGCTGCCAAGCCGCGCCCTGCATCACGGTGCCGATCGCGGCGATCAGACCGGTGTGCGCGTCGGAGATCACCAGCCGGGTCCCGGCCAGCCCGCGGGCCTTCAACGACCGGAGGAACTCGGTCCAGAACGCCTGCGACTCGGTGTCACCGACGTCGAAGCCGAGGACCTCTCGCCGCCCGACTGCGGCGATCCCGATCGCGACGACGACCGCTTGGGAGACGACGCGGTGGTTCACTCGCGCTTTGCAGTAGGTCGCGTCGAGGAACACATACGGGTAGGCGGTCGCCTCCAAGGGACGGTCTCGGAACACGGCGATCTGTTCGTCGAGGTCCGCGCAGATCCTCGACACCTCGGACTTGCTGATCCCGGTGTCCGCGCCGAGGGTCTTCACGAGGTCGTCGACCTTCCGGGTTGAGACACCATGCAGGTAGGCCTCCATCACGACCGCGAAGAGCGCCTGATCGACGCGGCGACGGCGTTCCAGCAGCGACGGGAAGAACGACCCCTGCCGCAGCTTCGAGATCCGCAGGTCCAAGTCCCCGGCCGTGGTCGTCAACGTCCGCGGACGGGACCCGTTGCGGTGACTCGTCCGCTCCGCGGAACGTTCGAACGGGCCGGCGCCGATGAACGCGGTCGCTTCCGCGTCGATCAGTTCCTGATAGAGCCGCTCCGTCGCGGACCGGATCCGATCGGGAACATCAGTGAGTTTCAGTTCCCCGAGCAGGTCGAGGAGGGCATGCCGGTCCAGGGCCATCGTGTGCTTGTGTCCTATCTGTGAGTCCTTAGCCGGAACCCACTGACCATCACACGGTGGCCCGCCCACGTCTACGACGAGAACGACCCCGAACTACACCACCCCACGGGACTCGACCTTCGGCCGGCGCGCTCGGCGTTCGGCATGCCACTGCGCAACTGACGCCTTGTACTTGAGCTGATAGGTCCGCGTCGATGCGTTCCGCCGCAGCTCAGCCGAGATGGTCGACGGCGCCCGCTTCAGCCGGCGAGCGATCTCACGGACACCGACCTGCTGCGCATGCCAGAGCGCGATGTCCTCCCGCTCTGCGAAGGACAGGTATCGGCCCGACACGGTCTCCGGCAATCGCGGGTTCACGCCGCCAGCGTGACGAAACCACCGGAACCCCACCGCCGACGACACGCCGGCCGCCACTACCGCGTCCTCCGTCTTCACGCCCTTCGCGATCGCGGCCCAGAACTTGACCCTGTCTGCCCTCCACGCGACCGTCGGACGTCCCGGCGAAGCCATCTGACCTCGATACGACCGTGCTGCCGCCTGCTTCTTCCCAATCCCCATCTCGCACCTCCAAATCGAGATGTTCGGACGACCGGTTGAATCCGCCTTGCGATCCGGCATCGCTGTGATGTATCAATCCGGCCGCGACGGGGCGTCCGGAGTGGTCGCGTCGCCAGAGCGCCATCTTCAGGCAGGCCTCGACGAACGCGGTGTCCTTCACCGTCGAGACCTCCCAGCCGACGATCGCGCGGGAGTAGAGGTCGATGGCGAACGCGACATAAACGAAGCCGAACCACGATGCGACATATGTGAAGTCGGTGACCCAGGAGTGGTTCGGGAACGGGGCGGTGAAGTCCCGGTTGAGGAGGTCACCGGCGCGTTTGCCGGTCTTGCCCGGGATCGTGGTCGTGGTCCTTCGGCCCCGGACCACACCGGCCATGCCCTCGTCGCGCATCAGCCGGTCGACGGTGTGCTTCGAGACCTCGGGGAACCCGTTGCGGGTCAGCCATGCGGTCATCTTCCGGCGCCCGTAGAGCACCTCGGGGCGCTGCAGCCCGCGGGCGTCGCGCTGGCGCAGCTGCCGGAGCACATCGATGATCGCGGCATCGTCAACCGTCCGTCTCGAGGGCGATTGACGGCGCCAGGCGCGATATGACCGTGGAGCGACGGCGACGCCCTGCGATCGCAGGACGTCGCAGGTCGACTCGACTCCATGGCCGGCGTCGCGCATCTGATCGATGAACCGGACGATCAGTGGTGGTGAGGGTCGAGTTCCCTCGCGAAGAAAATCGAGGCCGCGCGCAGGATCTCGTAAGCCTCTTTGAGGTCCTTGACCTCGCGCTTCAGACGCCGGATCTCCTCCAGCTCATCACTGGTCGGTCCGGACCGCTGACCAGAATCGGTCTGCGCTTGAACCACCCATTTGCGCAGCGACTCGGGGCCCACGTCGAGCTTCGGAGCGATGTCCTGACACGCGGCCCAGACGGATGGATACCCGTCGAGCCGATCCAGAACCATCCGCACCGCACGCTCCCGAACCCCGCTCGGGTACTGCTTCGGCATGCTGCATCCTTCCAAGGAAAACAGCGGCACGAGACCTGGGACGGTTCCAAACGCCGTCATCCGCTGGCTCAGACGGTTACGAGACACGCCCTAGATCCGATACCCATCTGCTGGGTCGGCTGCGCATTTCGGGTCGCCACCGGACCCGGTGTTGAAGGCGCCGCCGTCCTTGTCGATGTAGGAGTACTGGATGCTCGCGAGGGCGTGGTGGCCAGGCCTGATGGTGACAGCCGTCGTCCCGGTGGTGTTCCGTGCCGCAGGCGCGCCGATCTGGGTGCCGTGTCCCGCGCCGACGAGCAACACCTCGGGGTGCCGTCCAAGGTGCACGGAGTGGTGCCGGTGTTGCGGAACACGGAGAACGCTGCTCGTTGACCAGCGCCGGAACCTTCCGGATCGTTCTGCACGCTGACGTCCAGCGCTACGTCCGAGCACTGGCCCTTCGGTGCACTGGGATCGATCCGGGGCGTCGATGGAGCGCTAGTTGTCGGACATCGCTAGATCGTAGGACGGCGTCCCGGCCCCGCGGTGAGGTGGGAGTGCGCTGGTGGGGCGCGCCTGCGGCGCGAGGGCTGCTCATTGCCACCCGGCGGGTGGTCTTCTCGTATGGGTGGTGCCTGCGGTCGTTCGGCCCTGGAGCGACAACGACTCCTATTGTTAGACGGTGCGCGCGAGCCTTGTCAGCACCGGTGAGCGAGGAGATCGATGACGGATCGACGGCCTGTGATCGCGGACGTTGCCCGGGAGGCGGGCGTTTCTGTACCGACGGTGTCGCGCGTGCTCACCGGGTCGACGCCTGTGAGCGAACCTACCCGACGCCGAGTGCTTGACGCGATCGAGACCCTTCAATTCCTGCCGAACCAGTCCGCTCGCGCGCTGGTGCGCGGCACCCGATCCATCGTCGGGGTCGTCGCGGGGAACACCACGCGGTACGGATATGCCACGACGATCGGAGGAATCGAGGAGGCAGCACGTCGAGCCGACCTTGGCGTTTCCATCACGGTCGTCGACTCCGACGATCCTGAGTCCGTCAGCGCGTCCGTATCCCTCATGCTCCGCCAGTCGATCTTTGGTGCGATTGTGCTCGAGTTCGACAGGCAAGGCACGCTCGCTTTGGAGGCATTGCCCTCGTCTGTTCCCGTTGTAGCGGTTTCGACGACCCTCGAGGGGCGGGCGGTTCGGCGGGTGCTGTTCGACGACCGGCATGGGGGACGGGTCGCGACCGAATATCTGTTGAGACTCGGTCACGCGACCGTCCATCACGTCGCATCATCATCGGGACGCGCGCTGACCGGGCGCGAGCGCGGTTGGCGTGACGCGCTCGAGGCTGCTGGGCTTCCGGTCCCGCCGACGTTCGCTGCCGCAGATTGGACACCCGATGCCGGGTACGCGGCGGGCCGCGAACTGGTCCGCGACCGGAGCGTCACCGCGGTCCTTTGTGCGAACGACGAGATCGCTTTTGGGGTCATGCGCGCCGCGTCCGATGCCGGCGTCAGGGTGCCCGAGGATCTAATGGTCGTCGGCTTCGATGATCATCCGCTGTCTGAGTTCTGGTCGCCGTCGCTCACGACGATGGCGCAGGACTTCGCGGAACTCGGCTCGGAGGCGGTGCGCTCTCTTCTCGGGGACGATCCGGTAGTCCGCGGCCCGCGCAAGGGGAAGCTCGAGCTGCTGATTCGGGACAGCACCGCGCGCCGAAGCTAGAGGGCTCGCGGGCCGTCCGACGACGTGCGGCCGGGCGTTCTGAAAACGTTGATCGCGATCACCCACGAGATCTTGCGCTTCCCTCTGATTAACGCTTTCATGGCTCCTGGCCGCTCCGCGGTCGTCGAGACAAAGGGGTCCTGGAGTGCGTCATGTGGTGTTCGGCGAGTCGGAGGCTCGGCTCGTGGTCGATCTTGCCGAGGACCGTCCCGCGACGGTCGTCGCGTTCGGCGGCGAGGTGGCGGTACGACGCCAGCCCCTGGTCGAGATCCTCACGGTCGGTGCGGGCCATGCGCTGTCGAACACCCGCTTCACCCACTCGGCCATCGGCTCGCGGCTGCGGTATGTCGACCACGCGATCGAGACGGCCGGATTAGTAAAAACTTTGCGCATCCGCCAGGTCGACGACGTTGACGGTCTCGAAGTCGTGTCTGTTCTGCGTACCCGGTCGAACGTTCCCGCCGTGCAGGCCTGGACGGAGATCACCAACGTGGACGGACTTCCGGTCACGCTGCAGGCGGTGACCTCGTTCGCGACCGGCGCCTTCGTGGACGACCACATCGCTGTCGAGGACTTCGTCCTCGGCCGCGCCCGAGCCGAGTGGTGTGCAGAAAGCAGATGGTCCTGGATTCCCCTCGCCGGTCGTGACGGTCTGCCATCCATCAACACCGCCCTGCATGACCATGACGCGCGAGGAAGTCTCGTAACAGTCAGTAGGTCGACCTGGTCCTCGGGTGAATTCCTGCCGACCGGGGTGCTGACCGACCAGCGAACCGGGCGCAGCTGGGCGTGGCAGATCGAGCACAACGGTCCGTGGCGGTTCGAACTCGATAGCGGCAGGGACGATTCGAGTGCGCTGGTGCTTCTGCTCGGCGGGCCGAACGACCTCGATCACCAGTGGACGAAGCGGCTCACGGCCGGCGAGACGTTCGAGTCGGTCCCGGTCGCGATCGCTACATCGGAACGCGGCTGGGAAGGGGCGATCGCGGCCCTCACCGAGCACCGGCGTGCCATCAAGCGCGCGGCGCCGGCGGACGCCGAGCTGCCGCTCGTGTTCAACGACTACATGAACACGCTCATGGGGGATCCCACCACCGAGCGGCTCATGCCGCTCATCGCCGCCGCTGCTGCGACGGGCGCTGAGATCTTCTGCATCGACGCAGGGTGGTACGACGACGGCGGAGCGTGGTGGCCGTCGGTCGGTGAATGGATCCCATCCATCAAGCGTTTCCCGGGTGGCTTCGATGAGGTACTGGACCGGATCCGAGACGCGGGCATGCAGGTCGGGCTCTGGGTGGAGCCGGAGGTGATCGGCATCCACAGCCCGATGGCCTCACGTCTGCCTGACGAGGCGTTCCTGCAGCGCTACGGCGAGCGGATCGTGGAGCACGAGCGCTACCACCTGGATCTGCGGCATCCGGCCGTGATCGCGCACCTCGACGAGGTATTCGATCGGCTGATCGGACAGGCCGGCGCGCGATTCTTCAAGCTCGACTACAACGTCACACCGGGTGCGGGGACGGACCTCGACGCGTTCAGCGTCGGCGACGGCCTGCTTCAGCACAACCGGGCGCACCTCGCGTGGCTCGACGCGCTGATCGCCCGTCACCCGGACGTCGTCTTTGAGAACTGTGCGTCGGGTGCGATGCGCATGGACTATGCGATGCTCTCGCGCCTCGACCTGCAGTCGACCTCTGACCAGCAGGATCCACTGCTCTACGCCGCGATCGCGGCGTCGGCCCCCGCCTCAGTGCTGCCGGAGCAGGCCGGTAACTGGGCGTACCCGCAACCGGGTACAAGTTCGGAAGCGATCGCGTACTGCATGGTCAACGGACTAGCGGGACGGCTGTACCTTTCCGGGCCGCTCGATCGGATGTCGGAGCAGGAGCTCGCCCTGGTCAACGAGGCCGTCGACGTCTACAAGTCGTCTCGACGCGCACTCCGCCGCTCGACACCCGTCTGGCCGCTCGGCCTCCCTGCATGGCGCGACGACACCGTCGCCCTCGGTCTCGAGACAGACGCCGCCGTGACCCTCGCCGTCTGGCATCGCACGGACGCCCCAGCTCACCTCGAGCTACCAATCCCGTCGCTGTTCGGAATGAGCGCCGTGGTCGACACCGTGTATCCAACGACGCTGCCGCCCTGGCCGTCGAAGTGGGACGAAAAGCGCGGCCTCGTGGTCATCGACGTTCCCGCGGGAGCCGCCGCCCGACTCCTGCGCATTCATCTTCCCTGACCGTTCCAACACCTGAATCTCAATCAATGACGAGGAGAACCACCATGAATACACGACGAATTCGCGTCATTGGCGCGCGCACCAGCGCTCCGATCGGCGGCTCGGAGGCGTTGCGCAGTGATGCTTCGCCCGATCGCGGCACCGTCGTCAGCACAAGAGCCCGACCGAAGATCAAGAGACCGTTCCGACTCGCCGCCGCGGCGGCGACCGCCGCAGTCCTGATCCCGCTGTCGCTCACAGCCTGCTCGAGTGCCGGCTCGTCGTCGGCCTCGAACACTCTCAACATCGAGGACTACTACACGCGACGTACAACCCGATCTACAACACCTGCGCCAAGACGGTCGGCGCAAAGCTGAAGATCAACCACGTCGCGGGTGCCGGGCTCATCGCCAAGGTGCTGCAGCAGGCGTCGTCTCGCACGCTGCCCGACGTGCTGATGCTCGACAACCCGGACGTGCAGCAGATCGCGTCGTCCGGCGCGCTGTCCCCGCTGGGCGACTACGGTCTAGCGCCGACGGCCGGTGCCGGCGGTGCAGGCCGGGATCGTACAAGGGCAAGCTGTACGGCCTTGAACCGGTTACGAACTCGATCGCTCTCTACTACAACAAGAACTGCTGAAGCGGCCGGGGTCACGCCGCCGAAGACCTGGGACGAGTTGAGGGCCGCGGCGAAGAAGCTGACCAAGGGCAACGTCTACGGCTTCGCGATGAGCAACATCAACACTTACGAGGGCACGTGGCAGTTCCTGCCGTTCTTCTGGTCCAACGGCGGCGACGAGAAGAACATCGCCACCGCAGGCGCCGCGCAGGCGTTGCAGTTCGACCTCGACCTACAGAACGACGGCTCGATGTCGAAGAGCTCGATCAACTGGGCGCAGGCCGACGTGAACAACCAGTTCATCGCGGGCAAGGCCGCGATGATGATCAACGGGCCGTGGCAGCTGCCCGCCCTGAAGGCGGCGAAGGGGCTCGAGTTCGACAGCGTCCCGATTCCCACCCGGACGGGTGAGCCGACGGTCGCGCCGCTCGGCGGCGAGGCGTTCACGGTCCCGCAGACCAAGAACAAGGACACGATGGAGCTCGCCGGCAAGTTCGTCGGGTGTCTGACCGCCGCGAAGATGCAGGCGACCATCGCCGGCATCACCGGCAACGTGCCGACCAACATCACGGCCGCGGACGCCTGGGCGACAAGTCATCCCGAGCTTGCCTCGTTCGTCACGACCGTGAAGACGGGTCTGCTGCACGGATAGGTGACATCTGATCTGGCTTGCCCTGGGGGGCGGCCTGGAAGGATGCCATCGTGCCGAAGCCGTTCCCTGCCGAGTTCCGTGACGACGTGATCCGCGTCGCAAGGGGCCGTGAGCCTGGGGTGACGATCGAGCAGATCGCGAAGGACTTCGGGGTCCACCCGATGACGTTGCAGAAGTGGTTGCGGCGCGCCGATATCGACGACGGGTCCAAGCCGGGCCAGTCCCGGGTCGAGGGCGCCGAGCTGCGGGAAGCGCGGAAGCGGATCCGGTTGCTGGAGCAGGAGAACGAGGTCCTGCGACGCGCGGCGGCGTATCTGTCGCAGGCGAACCTGCCGGGAAAAGGCTCTACCCGCTCGTGAACGAGCTCGCCGCTGACGGGGTCCCCGTCGCGGTGACGTGTCGGGTGCTCAAGCTCTCCCGCCAGCCCTACTACCGGTGGCTGGCCGATCCCGTTCGTCCTGCCGAGTTGGTGGAGGCGTATCGGGCGAACGCGTTGTTCGACGCGCACCGCGACGACCCGGAGTTCGGCCACCGCCTCCTCGCGGACGAGGCCCGCAGACGCCGGGCAGGTGATGGCGGACCGGACCGCGTGGCGGATCGCGTCCGACAACGGCTGGTGGAGCGCTTCGGGAAGAGACGCGGGAAGAACGGCAAGAAGCCGGGCCCGCCAGTCCATGACGACCTCTGCGCCGTCACCGACGAGCACGGCCGGATCCGGCACGAGTTCACCGCTGAGGCGGCGAACCGGCTCTGGCTCACGGACATCACGGAGCATTGGACGAGCGAGGGCCGGCTCTATCTCTGCGCGGTCAAGGACGCCTATTCGGGTCGGATCGTCGGCTACTCGATCGACTCACGGATGAAGTCGCGGACTGGCCGTCGCCGCGCTCGAGAACGCGGTCGCCAGACGCGCGGACGTGGCCGGGTGCGTGGTTCACAGCGATCGTGGGTCGCAATTTCGAAGCCGAAAGTTCCTCCGCGCTCTCGCGCGTCACGACCTCATCGGCTCGATGGGCCGCGTCGCGTCCTGCGGCGACAACGCCGCGATGGAGAGCTTCTTCTCGCTCCTGCAGAAGAACGTTCTCGACCGCCACTCCTGGACCACCCGCGAGCAGCTCCGCATCGCGATCGTCACCTGGATCGAACGGACCTACCACCGCAGGCGCCGACAGGCCCGCCTCGGCCGATTGACCCCCATCGAATTCGAGACCATCATGACCACGCCAGCCGCCACGGCTGCGTGACTACCAACTGTCACCTATCCGTGCAGCAGACCCGACGGCTAGGGCGCGCACTGGTGAGCTCGGGCCCGACTGGCCCAAGGCCGCGACGAAGATCTACACCGCGGTCCAGCTCGCGCTGACCGGCAAGGCGAGCCCCACGGCCGCCCTGCAGCAGGCGCAGTCCCAGTCCCAGTGAGCCAGCGGGGAGGGGCGGGCCGCTCGGTCCGCCCCTCCCCTCCCATGCGGAGGGGAAACGCAGCATGAGCGTGTCAGCACAGGCAGGGCTGCCCACGAAGGCGGCCGTCGCGACGGGTCGGCCGGGCCGAAACCGAGCCAAGGTCGTCGCCTCGATCTCGCGGTGGATGTTCATCGCTCCGGCGGCGATCTTCGTGGCGGTGTTCTTCGGCTACCCGGTCGTGAAGAACGTCGTGATGTCGTTTCAGGACTACACGACGAAGACGTTCTTCACGGGTGAGGCCCCGTGGGTGGGCCTCGAGAACTACCGGCAGACCTTCGGCAGCTCGCTATTCACGACGACGCTCATCAACACGGGGCTGTTCACCGTCGGCTCGATCGTCATGCAGTTCATTATCGGCCTGGGGCTCGCGCTGTTCTTCCGGCGCAACTTCCCGCTGTCCGGCTTTCTCCGCGGCCTGCTCCTGCTGCCTTGGCTGCTGCCGCTCATCGCCTCGAGCGCGGTCTGGAAGTGGCTGCTCGACCAGGACAGTGGAGCGCTCAACCAGTTCCTCAGCCTGTTCGGGGTGCCGGCGATCCCGTGGCTAGTCAGTCCGAGCCTCGCGCTGATCGCCGTCATCGGCGTGAACATCTGGCTCGGCATCCCGTTCAACACCACGATCCTCTACAGCGGTCTGCAGTCCGTCCCGCAGGAGCTGTACGAGGCCGCCGAGCTCGACGGGGCCGTCGGCGTGAAGGCGTTCTGGAATATCACTTGGCCGAGCATCCGAAGTGTCGTCAGCGTGGTGATCGTGCTCGGGATCGTCTACACGCTGAAGGTCGTCGACATCATCCTCGGCCTGACCGGCGGAGGCCCGGCGAACTCGACCCAAACCCTTGCGACGAACGCCTACCACCAGTCCTTCGTCAACTTCCAGTTCGGCATCGGCGCCGCGGTCAGCAACGTGCTGATCGTCGTGTCCTTCGTGTTCGCCGTCGTCTACATCTCGGTCTCCAGGAAGGCGGTCGACGAATGACCACCCAGAGCCTCCGCGTCCCGGTACCGCGCAAGCACCGCAGCGCCGCCCGGCAGATCCCGTACACGGTGCTCGGCATCGTGTTCCTGGGGCTGATGATCTTTCCGGTCTACTGGATGGTGAACACGAGCCTGCAGCAGACGGCCGGAGCGGCGACGGCGACCTGGTTCCCGTTCGCGCCGACATTCGCGGGCTATCAGGCGGCGTTCCAGCAGCAGGGTGCGAACTTCGTCTCGAGCATGGTCATCGGCCTCGGGACCGTGCTCGTCACGCTGATCATCGCGACGCCCGCCGCCTACGGGCTCGCCCGGTTCAAGATCCGAGGCTCCCGGGTGTTCCTGCTCGTGCTGCTCGTCACGCAGATGATCCCGACCATCGTGATCGCGAATGCGCTCTACTCGCTGTTCAACGACGTCGGCCTGTTGAACACCTACCTCGGGCTGATCCTCGCGGACAGCGCGGTCCAGATCCCGTTCTCGATCCTGCTGATGCGGGCGTTCATGGAGTCGATCCCGCCGAGCCTCGTGGAGGCGGCGCTCGTCGACGGTGCGGGGGACTTCCGGGCGTTCTGGTCCATCGTCATCCCGATCAGCCGCAACGCGATCGTGACTGCCGCTCTGTTCACGTTCCTCGGGGCGTGGGGCGACTTCCTGATCGCGCTGACCCTCACGTCGACGACGCGGTGCGGCCGATCACGCTCGGCATCTACAACTACATCGGGTCGAACGTGACCGACTGGGGCCCCGTCATGGCGACGGCCGTGCTCGCGTCGCTGCCCGCCACCGTGCTGCTGATCGTCGCCCAGCGGTACATCGCCGCAGGCGCCCTCGGCGGCGCCGTCAAGTGACCGCTCGCCCCGTCGAGCAGCCAGACCAGCTCGCCCCGTCGAGCAGCCAGAACAGAAGGAGAGGACCGCTTCCATGAGTGACACCGATCGCACCCTGAACGTCGTCGTGTGGGGAGAAAACCGCCACGAGCAGACGGAGGAGCACGTCAGGGCCATCTACCCCGACGGCATGCACGAGACGATCGCTGCGGCGGTGCGGGAGCACCTCGGCGACGCCGTGTCCGTCTCGACCGCACTACTGGACCAGCCGGAGCACGGGCTCGACGCCGATCGCTTGGCCGGCATCGACGTGCTCGTCTGGTGGGGGCACGTCGCGCACGGCGAGGTGCGGGACGACGTCGTCGAGCGGATCCACCAGCGCGTCCTCGAGGGGATGGGCCTCGTCGTCCTCCACTCTGGGCACTGGTCAAAGCTGTTCGTGAAGCTGATGGGCACGACCTGCACGCTCCGGTGGCGCAGCGAGCACGACCGCGAGCTGGTCTGGACCGTGAACCCGACCCACCCGATCGCTCGCGGGGTGCCGAGCCCGATCGTCATCCCCGAGCAGGAGATGTACGGCGAGTTCTTCGACATCCCGGTCCCCGACGAGCTGGTCTTCCTCAGCACCTTCTCCGGCGGAGAGGTGTTCCGCAGTGGCTGCACCTTCCGGCGCGGCCACGGCAAGATCTTCTTCTTCAGTCCGGGTGACCAGGACTTCCCCGTGTACCACCACCCCGACATCCGCCGAGTGATCGCGAACGGCGTCGAGTGGGTCGCGCCGGCGCAGCCCGCCCCCGTGCTGCCGACGCTCCTCCGGTACGAGTCGGGCGAGTTCTTCGACGGCCAGGGCTACCGCGGCGCGCTGAACGCGGAGGACCGGGTGGCCCACTCGTGAGCGATCCCGCACGCCTCGTGCTCGTCGGCGCCGGCCTGATGGGTCGCGCCTGGATCGGCGCCATCGACCGCTCGCCGGACGCCGAGCTCGTCGGCCTCGTCGACCTCGACCGCGGTGTCGCGGAGGAGGCGCTCGGCAAGCGGGGATCGCCCGTGCCGATCGGCACCGACGCGGTCGCGCTCGCCCGGGAGACCGGCGCGACGGCGATCGTGAACGTGACCGTGCCGGTCGCGCACCTCCCGGTGAACCTCGCCGCGCTCGACGCGGGGTTCCCCGTGCTGTGCGAGAAGCCCGTCACGCCGACGGTGCGCGACGCGCTGATCCTCACGGCGGCGGCCGAGGCGAGCGGACTCCTACTGATGGTCAGCCAGTCCCGTCGGTACTACGCCGCGCTCGACGTGCTGCGCGACCGGTCGGCCGCGCTCGGCGGTGTCGGCCTGCTCAGCACCGAGTTCCTGAAGGCGCCGCACTTCGGCGGCTTCCGGGAGGAGATGGACCACCCGCTGCTCGTCGACATGGCGATCCACGCGTTCGACGTCGCGCGGGCCGTGCTCGACGCGGTCCCGGCCCGGGTCGACTGCCGCTCCTTCAACCCCTCCTGGAGCTGGTTCCGCGGCGACGCCGCCGCGACCGCGCTCTTCGAGTTCGAGGGCGGCGCTCGGTTCCAGTACTTCGGCAGCTGGGTCGCGCCGGGACTCGAAACCTCGTGGAACGGGGTCTGGCGGGCCGGGACGCCCGGCGGGACCGTGGAGTGGGACGGCGAGTCCACCGTCCGGGTCCAGCAGGGCGACGACGACGTCGAGCAGCTCGACGTGGTGCCGGCACGCAACGAGTCGATCGACGGCTCGCTCGCCGAGTTCCTCGGCGCCCTCGCCAGCGGCGCGAGGCCGTCCGGCGAGATCCACGGCAACGTGTTCACGCTCGCGATGGTCGAGGCTGCGGTGCGGTCGGCCGAGACCCGCGAGAGCGTCGAGATCGCCGCGCTCATCGACGCCGCACGGGACGAGGCGCTCGCGACCGACCTCCGGGCGGACCTGCGGGCCTTGCTCGAGTCGTGGGAGAGCCCGCACGCCCGCCTGCTGCACGCGGTCGTGCAGTCATGACGAAGGAAGAAGGAACCGTGACCAGCGCCGTGACCGGACCCCTCGCCCCCACGACCGGGAGCGTCATGGCGTTCCAGCCGGTCGGGGTCAACTGCGTGACGATCGAGGGCGGCTTCTGGGCCGAGCGCCTCGCCGCCAACGCGGCCGTCTCCATCCCGCAGGGCTGGGAGCAGCTGCACCGCGCGGGCAACGTCGCGAACCTCGAGCGTTTATTCGCGGGCGAGACGGGCGGATCGATCGGCGAGATCTTCATGGACTCCGACATCTACAAGTGGCTCGAGGCCGTCGCGTTGGAGTACGCCCGCGAGCCGTCCGACGACCTGCTCGCAGATGCAGCGCGAGGTCACCGGCCTCGTCGCCGCCGCCCAGGCCGACGACGGCTACCTCGACTCGGTGCGTGCAGATCGAGGGCGGCCGCGGGGGCGCTACACGAACCTGCCGTGGAGCCACGAGATGTACTGCGCCGGCCACCTCTTCCAGGCCGCGGTGGCCCAGCGTGCGCGGGACCGGCGACACCGGCCTGCTCGACGTCGCGGTCAAGCTCGCCGACCACCTCGGTCCGCCACCTTCGGCCCCGGCAAGCGGCAGGAGGTCGACGGCCACCCCGTCGTCGAGATGGCGCTCGTCGAGCTGTACCGCGAGACCGGCACGAGCGCCGCTACCTCGACCTCGCGACGGTTCGTCGACACCCGCGGCCGCGGCTACACGAGGCGCCACGGCAAAGAAGCGACCTACTTCTCGGACCGCGTGCCCGTCCGGGAGCAGACGACCGTCGAGGGCCACGCCGTCCGCGCGGTCTACCTCGGCGCCGGGGCCGCGGACGTCGCGACTCGAGACGGGCGACGCCGAGCTGCTCGCGCCGCTCGAGCCGCAGTTCGCCAGCATGGAGGCCGTCGAAGGCGTACATCACCGGCGGCCTCGGCCAGCGCTGGGACTGGCGAGGCGTTCGGCGACCCGTACGAGCTGCCGACCGACCGCGGCTTACGCCGAGTGTGCGCCGCCATCGGCGGCGTGCAGTGGGCGCTGGCGCCTGCTCGTCGCGACCGGCGAGAGCCGGTCTACGCCGACGCAGATCGAGCGCTTCCTCTACAACGCCTTCCTGCCCGGCGTCTCGCTTCGAGCGGCGCGAGTACTTCTACGTCAACCCGCTGCAGATGCGCGGCGACGCGCATGCCAGACGAGAACGCGCACCCGATCACGGCCGGCGCGGCTGGTTCGGCTGCGCCTGCTGCCCGCCGAACATCATGCGCACCTTCGCCAGCCTCGGGGCCTACCTCGCCACCGCGACCGACGAGGGCATGCAGGTGCACCAGTTCGTCGACGGCACCGTCCGCGGCGCCGGCTTCGCGCTCGCGGTCGAGACGGACTACCCGCGCGATGGGCTGATCAGCATCCGCGTCGAGTCGGCGCCGGAGGGGGAGGCGGAGCTCGCGTTCCGGATCCCCGCCTGGGCGGTGGACGCAACGCTCGACGGCGAGCACGTGGAGCCCGGCCTCGCGCGCCTCCGCAGGACCTGGTCTGCGGGCGACCGGCTCGAGCTCGTGCTGCCGCTCGTCCCGCGTGTGGTGCACGCCGACGACCGCATCGACGCCATCCGCGGCTCCGTCGCGATCCAGGTGGGCCCGCTCGTCTACGCGGTGGAGCAGACCGATCTCCCCGAGGGCGTCGCGGCCGACGACCTGCACATCGACCTCGATGCCCCGATTCGGCTCGGCGAGGTCGAGCCGGCACTGTCGGTCCGATTCCTGGAGACGACAGGCCACGTGCACCGTCGCGATCCCCGCGCCAGCACCTACTCCGCCGTCACGACTGTGGCGGTGCGGGAGGCCTTGGCGATTAGGGCCGTCCCGTACTTCGCCTGGGCGAACCGGGGCTCGGGCGCGATGCGGGTCTGGATGGCTACCGACTGACGACGGTGCAGATCAGGCCCGGCCCCTGGCCTAATGGAGAAATGGCGGCCCTTCCACGATCCGGCGCTAGGAATGCGCCATGACGACGATGGCGTAGGCCTGACTGCCCCTCACTTCCACGCGCACAGTGTCAGTGTCCAGTGGAAGCGGAGCAAATTCGATGTCGCCGCATCGACCAATCGCCAGCTCCTCGCTCGGGCGCCTCCTTGAGTGAACCCGTACGGACCACTGCCCGTCCTTGCTCGGGCAACGGATGACCAGGAAGTCCCGTTTCGTAGTCGCGCTGGTGGACACCGGCAATGAGATGGCGCGGTGCACCCGGTCGCGCGCAGCCACGATCGGGGCACCCTGCCACTCGCTGGGAAGGGTGGAAGAGAACCGCGTCAGCAGCTGACGGAGCGAGATGGACCTCACCGCTGCCGGCGACGCCTCCTGCCGCGTCTCCGTCCGGGCCTCAGCGATTACGAATGCCGTTACGGCGATGAACAGTGTCACCGCGATCCCGCCCAGGAGGAGCGTCCCACAGGCTCGGGCCAGCCGGCTCGACACATCCGACGAGCACTGCTCCCGATCAGTGTCTTCCCGCGCAGACGGCTCCGAGTCTGCGGCCGTCTTCACCTCGAGCGCGATGACGGCCGCAACATCCGACTGCGACGCGTCCGGCATGTATAGCCGCCGACGAGCCTCCGAAAGGCGCTCTGTCGCGGACATTGAATCACGCGGTTCTGACACGGTCACCATTGTGGAGCGAGGCGCGGCAGGCAGGGTGGTCCCTATGCATCGGCCGTGGTCCCTCGCTCTCGCCGCATCAATCTACGACTGACCGCTGCGGAGCCAGGTACCCCGTCACCGTGTGGTTCGAGCAGCACGCCGGAAGGTTGACGATGGTCGCCGCGAGCACGATTGCGTACGACATTCCGGTCTCTTTCTCCGGCGAGACCGTTACGCCTGTCCGACACGCGAGGCAGTTTCTGCCAACGGCTGTGTCGGAGACGCTCCAGCCTGCCGTGAAGCGACGTGGCTCGGGCGCTTCGTTGCGAAGCCACTTCGCTACTCCGCGACGGGCAACCTGCTTACCCTCAACCGAGATGGCGTCACGATCGAACTCGTCCAACGGTGAGCGGTGCCAACGAGGACACCATCTCACGAGCAGGGAAATGAGACCCGGCACCAGATCCTCCTCGAGGCCCTTCGAATCTGTGATTGGGGAGCGTTGACGGCCGAGGATCGGCGCCCCGTCGAGGGATCCGTCCGCATCTCAGAAGTTGTCTCAGAATCGCCGTCTCAAAGTCACGTAACAGCGACAGTTTCTGGGACAGGCATGCGGGAGGGGCCCCTCGCTGGCCGCGTCGTTGACCCAGTCGTTCGGGATGCCGGGGTCAGCGACGGGTTTCACCCGTCTTGCCCTGTCCTGGCCTGCCACCTCCGCGATGCGGCTTCTGAACCACCCTCACTCAGCAGAAAAGCGAGCTGACTGAGGGTGGTTCGGAAGTGCAGGTGGCAGGCCAGGACAGGGCGAGACAGAAGAGAGAGGGGACGAGGAGGGGAGGGTAGGTGGAGAAGGCGCGAGGTGAACAGGGAAGCAAGACCGGGGAGACGGGGGATTGGAACGGTTGTGATCGTGCGTCACATGAACTGACGCGGGGTGGCGAAGGAGGCGTAGTGATGGTGCTGTCGGTGGGCGGTGTTCTCGTGCGGTAGGAGTGACGAGGACTCGGTCGGGAAGGCGGCGCGGGAATGGTGAGGTCGTTGCAGCAGGACGAGCGGACCGTGTGGGTGACGCCGCGGGACGAGCAGATGATGACCTGGTTCCAGATCGTGAGGATCGCGAACGTGCAGTCCGTGCGATGGGTGCTCGGAGCGCTCAACGGGCAGCCGACACCGGTGTCGGCACGGCGGGCGCAGTCGTGGTGCGAGCGGATGCAGACCGCGGGCATGGTCGATCGAGCACAGCTCGGCGGCGCGGGCGGAGCGCTCGTCTGGGCGACCTACGCCGGCACCGGGCTGGGAAAGCCGAACCTCTATCGCCAGACGACCCGTCACGAAGTGGCTGTCGCTGCGGCTTCCGCCCGCTACGCGGCGGCGGGATATGCGTGGCAGCGGGACGAGAAGCCCGCCCACGTGGGCGGGCATCAGGCGGACGGGGTTGCGCTTGGGTCGGAGTGGGTCGAGTTGGTCGAGGTCGAGCTGACCGGCAAGCGGATGCCGAGATACGTCTCGATCTTCCAGGCGTTCCGCCGACGGTTCGACCGCGGGGACATGGATGCGGTCACCTATCTCTGCAATCCGGAGAGCGCCCGCGCCGTTCGCGAGGCGTTGATGTCGGTCCCGGTCGGTCGCACGATCGCCGACCGTGTGGTGGTGCAGCAGGTCTACGACGAGCGCGGGCTGTGGAACGACGAGAAGCCTCCGGAGTGGCTGCCGACCGCGCAAGCACGTGGGCAACTCGAGAGGCAGACAGATGGCCACCATCACGGCCTATGAGACGGCTGCAGGCAAGCGTTATCGAGTTCGATACCGCAAGCCCGATCACTCACAAACGGACAAACGTGGCTTCCGGACGAAGCGAGAGGCCGAGCTGTTCGCTGCCTCTGTGCAGGTGTCGATGGCCCGCGGCGAGTTCGTCGATGCGACTGAGGCGCGCCAGCCGATCGGCCCGCTGGGCGCGACATGGCTGACACAGCAGTCGCACCTCAAGCCGTCGTCGTTGCGGGTGCTCGAGATCGCCTGGCGCTTGCAGGTCGAGCCGCGGTGGGGGAGGACCGCCGTATCGGATGTCCGATACAGCGACGTACGCGCCTGGGTCACCGAGATGAGCGAACGGCGAAGCGCCACCGTCGTCATCCGTGCTTACGGCGTGCTCGCCGCAATCCTCGACGTCGCCGTTCGCGACCGACGGATCCTCTCCAACCCGGCGCGCGGCGTGAAGATGCCCCGCAAGGGGAAGAAAGCGCACACCTATCTCACGCACGAGCAGGTCAGCGAGCTGGCCATCGCCGCCGGCGACCTTGGGCCACTCGTCCTCGTGCTGGCGTACTGCGGCCTCCGATGGGGCGAGGCCACCGGCCTGCGCGTGAAGGATGTGGACCCGTCTCGTCGACGGCTCAACGTCCGTCAGAACGCAGTGCAGGTCGGTGACCGAATCCACGTCGGGACACCGAAGTCCCACAAGCAGCGATCCGTCCCGTTCCCTGCATCCCTCTCCCCCGCAATTGCTCGCGCTTGCGCTGACAAGGCTGAGGACGACCTCCTGTTCCCCGGCCTCGACGGAAGCTACCTCCGTCGCGTCCATGGGCCGGGAAAGGGCTGGTTCTGGAACGCGATCCTTGAGTCCGGCGTCCCCCCGCTGACGTTGCACGACCTCCGGCACACCGCCGCGAGCCTTGCGATCCGGTCCGGCGCCAACGTGAAGGCAGTCCAGCGGATGCTCGGCCACGCCTCCGCAGCGATGACGCTCGACGTCTACGCCGACCTGTTCGACGACGATCTGGACGCCGTCGCGATCCGCCTCGATGAGGACCTGGCGCGCACAAGTGTGGGCAAAATGTGGGCAAGCGCCGACTTCGGAGGTCCGAAGTCGAGCCCAAAAGCACCAGCTGACCAGCAGAAACACCATGCTCGCCCTGAGCGGAGGGCGTGGGATTCGAACCCACGGAACATTGCTGTTCACCGGTTTTCAAGACCGGGTCCATCGGCCGCTCGGACAGCCCTCCAGGCCGCACACTCTACCGATCGGCGCCGTCGGCCTCCGATGTCACGCGGGTCCCGACGCCAGCGCCGTCCCCGGATCGGCGTGTGCGATGTGCGACAGCTGCCCCAGAGCACGACGACGAGGACCGCCGAGCCGCCGAACGCGAACCAGAAGGGCGCGACCACGCCGAAGGCCTGTGCGATCGCACCGCCGACGGCGGAGCCGAGCACGAGGCCGCCGAACGTCGCGACGGTGTTCACGCTGTTGACCCGGCCCTGCAATGGCTGCGGGACCGCCCGCTGACGCACGGTGATCGAGGTCGTGCCCCAGACGAACGCATGCGCGCCGAACACGGCGAAGACGATGTACGCCACCCAGGGCGTCGTCGTCAGTGCGAGTGCGAGATGGGTCGCGGTCTCCACCAGCAGGCCGACCCGCATGAGTGCGGCGAGGGACACGTGCCGCGTGAGTGCCCCGTATCCGATCGTCGCGACGATCCCGCCGCCCGCGATGACCGCTGTGATCACGCCGTAGCCGACGGGCGCGAGCCCCAACCGGTCCCGTGCGTACAGCACGAGCACCGACCACGCCGCGCCATAGGTCACGTTGAACAGCAGGATCGTGAGGACGAGCGTGCGCACGTTCGCGTGCGCCCACGTCCAGCGCAACGCCTCGGCGATCTCCCGGCGAGGCGAGGCGATGGCGCGTGCCGGCGTTCGGCGGCACGACGATCCGCGTGACGAGGAACGCTCCGGCCAGCAGCAGCACCCCCTGCGCGGCGAACGGCCAGGCGGTCCCCACCGCGAACAGCAGCGCGCCGAGCGGGGGGCCGACGAGGTTCTGCAGGGTGATGAAGCCGCCGAGCACACGAGCATTGCCCAGGGCCAGATCCTCGCGTCGGACGATCGCCGGCAGCAGCGTCGCTTCGGCGTTGTCACCGAACACCTCGGCCACCCCGAGCGCGAACAGCGCGGCGAGCACGAGCGCGACGTCGACCGAACGCGTGACCATCGCAGCGACCAGCACGCCGAGCACGCCGAATCGGACGACCGCCGCCGCCACGACCACCCGCCGGCGATCGATGCGGTCGGTCACGACGCCCGCGACCAGTCCCAGCGCCAACGGCGGCAGCCACTGCAGTGTGGCCGCGAGCGCGACCAGGAATGGCGATCCCGCAAGCCTGGCCACCAGGAGCGGGCCCGCTGCGAGCGCCAGTCCGTCGCCGAGGTTCGTGGTCCACGCGGCCGCGAGCAGCCAGCGGAAGGACGAGCCGAGACGCGCCGGCGCCACCACCTCACCGAGCCGCCTCACGGCTGAGCACTTTACGTCGCGGTGCGGGCCGCCGCGCCTCGATGCCGCGCACGACGCGTCCATCTCGCCTCCGCGCCGGTCCTCGGTCGCGCCGTGAGGCAGTCGCCGCGCGCCGTGCGGGAGCGCGGACTCGGCAGGCGCCGGCGCGCTGGCGGCGCGGAGATGGGGCGGAGCGGGCGGCGGGATGGGCCGGAGCCGCGGAGGGGCGCCTCAGGGCAGCGACTCGAGTACCGCGGCGAGGCCGTCCTCGGCGATCGAGCCGGTCACCGCGGTCGCGGCCTCGCGGACCTCGAGCGGCGCCTGGCCCATCGCGATGCCCGCTCCCTCGGCGCCCGCCCAGCGGAGCATCTCCATGTCGTTGCGACCGTCGCCGACGGCGACGACCCGGTCGGCGGGGATACCGAGCAGCGCCCGGACGCGCTCGAGCGCGGTCGCCTTGTTGACCCCGTCCGGCGCGATGTCGAGCCAGGCCGTCCAACCGACCGAGTAGCTCACCTTGTGCAGGCCGATGCGATCGACGAGACCCAAGAACTCCTCGGTGCCGTGGTCGGGCGAGATGACGACGACGCGAGTGGCCTCGACCGCGAGCAGGTCCTCGAACGGCGCGGGTGCGCTCGCGCCGCCGAGCGAGCCGACGGGGAACTCGGAGGTGTAGAGGAAACGGCCGTGCGCGTCCTCGACCGCGTAGCGGGCGGCCGGCAGCGCGTCGTGGATGGTCGTGAGCACGACGGCCGGACTGAACGTCTCGACGTAGGCCGTCGTGTAGCCGCTCGGCGGCGCGGGTCGCGCTGCAGCGTGATCGCCCCGTTCGAGCACACGACGAACTCGGGCGAGATGCCGAGGTCGGCGAGCACCGGGATCGTCATCGCCGCCGACCGGCCCGTCGCGAGCATGACCTCGTGCCCGCGACCCACCGCATCGGTCACCGCATCCCTGACCCGCTTCGAGACCCAGCCGTCCTCGTGCAGCACCGTACCGTCGACGTCGAGCGCGATCAGCGCCCCGGAACCCGCCCGGACCACCGGGTCAGCCGACCGGCTCGAGGACCTCGCGCCCACCGAGGTACTGACGCAGCGCGGCAGGGACGATCACCGAGCCGTCGCGCTGCTGGTGGGTCTCGAGGATCGCCACGATCCACCTCGTCGTCGCGAGCGTGCCGTTCAGCGTCGCCACCGGTGCGGTCTTCCCGTCCTCGCCGCGGCGGCGGATGTCCAGGCGGCGCGCCTGGAAGGTCGTGCAGTTCGACGTCGACGTGAGTTCGCGGTACGCGTGCTGCGTCGGCACCCACGCCTCCACGTCGAACTTGCGTGCCGCGGACGTGCCGAGGTCGCCCGCCGCGACATCGATGACGCGGTAGGCGAGCTCGAGCGAGACGAGCATGGCCTCCTGCATCGCGAGCAGCCGCTCGTGCTCCGCCTCGGCCTCGGCAGGGTCGACGTACGAGAACATCTCGAGCTTGTCGAACTGGTGCACGCGGATGATGCCGCGGGTGTCCTTGCCGCCCGAACCGGCCTCGCGCCGGTAGCAGGTGGACCATCCGACGTACCGGATCGGACCCGCCGACAGGTCGAGGATCTCGTCGGCGTGATAGCCCGCGAGCGCCACTTCGCTCGTGCCCGTGAGATACAGGTCGTCGGCCTCGACGCGGTAGACCTCGGCCGCGTGCTCACCGAGGAAACCCGTGCCGTGCATGATCTCGGGCTTGACGAGGGTCGGCGTGATGAGGGGGACGAACCCGGCTTCGAGTGCCCGGGCGGGTCCCCATCTGCTGCAGCGCGAATTCGAGCAGCGCGCCGACCCCGCGCAGGAAGGAGAAGCGGGCGCCGGAGACCTTCGTGCCCCGCACCATGTCGATCGCGCCGAGCAGCTCGCCGAGTTCGAGGTGGTCGCGCGGCTCGAAGTCGAACGA
Source organism: uncultured Actinomycetota bacterium (assembly GCA_963716965.1). GTDB lineage: Bacteria > Actinomycetota > Actinomycetes > Actinomycetales > Microbacteriaceae > Amnibacterium. The sequence goes on from CAVQUZ010000001.1 coordinate 142,092, forward strand.
GGGCCGCTCCCACCTCGCGCAGCACGACGAAGTCGTCCTCACCGCCCGGCGGCACGACCTCGAGGATCACGTTGGGGATGCGCCCGGCGGCGGCCTCGAATGCGGCGTCGGCGGCGTGCACGCGGTCCTGGGCGACCTTCACGGCGGCGGCGAGATCGCGCACCTGCTCGAGGAGGCCGGGCTTCTCCTCCTTCGAGGCGCTCGCGACCCGTTTCCCGAACGCGTTCTGCTCGGCGCGCAGCCCCTCGAACTCCGCGACGGCCAGCCGGCGCTCCCGGTCCGCCTCCACGGCGGCACCGACGACCGCGGTCGAGGCTCCGCGGGCCACCTGGGACGCCTCCACCACCTCCGGTGCGTTCCGGAGGAGCTGCACGTCGATCACCGGCCCAGCCTATTTGCATCGCCGCGGCGCGAACGTTCGGCTCCTCGTCGCTAGTGTGACCGCATGCCCGCGGATCCCCGACCAGCGGACCGTTCGCAGCCGTCGTCGTCAACCCCGTCAAGATCGACGTCGAGCATCTGCGCACGCTGGTCGATGCGGAGTCGGCGGCGGCCGGCTGGGCGCCCGCGCGCTGGTACGAGACGAGCATCGAGGACCCTGGCGCCGGCGTCGCGGCGCAGGCGGTTCGGGACGGCGCGTCGGCGGTGCTCGCCGCGGGCGGCGACGGCACGGTCCGGGCGGTCGCCGAGGGTCTGCATCGCACGGAGGTGCCGCTGGTGGTGCTGCCGACCGGCACGGGCAACCTGCTCGCGCGGAACCTCGAGATCTCGCTCATCCACCTGGAGGACGCGATCCGGTACGCGTTCACGGGCACGGACCGCCGAATCGACGTCGGTATCGCGGAGATGGACCGCCCCGACGGTACGCACGAGGATCGGGTCTTCGTCGTCATGGCGGGTCTCGGCCTCGACGCCCAGATGATCGCGAACACGAGCCCGGCGCTGAAACGCCGTGTCGGCTGGCTCGCCTATGTGCAGGGCATCGCGCGGAGTCTGCGCGGCTCCAACAACATCCGCCTGCGCGTCAAGTTCGACGACGAGCCGACCAGGTCGGTCCGCGTGCACATGCTCCTCGCCGGCAACTGCGGCGTCCTCACCGGCAACGTCGTGCTGCTGCCGGATGCGGAGATCGACGACGGCGTCTTCGACTTCGTCGCCTTCCGTCCGGAGGGCTTCATCGGCTGGGTCCAGATCGGCTTCAAGGTGTTCTGGGAGAACGGGGTCCTGCGCCGCTCCACCGTGGGCCGGAAGCTGATCAGCCGCGCCAGGCAGGTGCGCACACTGCGCTACCGCAAGGGCGTGCAGATGATCGTCCGGCCCGACGAGCCGCAGATGTTCCAGCTCGACGGCGACTCGTTCGGCGAGATCTCCGCCGTGCGCACACGACTCGACGCCGGGTCGCTGATCGTGCGGGTCGCGCCGAACGGCGCTCACCCGCGCCCGGCCACATCGGTCGCGTGACCCACGCATCCGCCTGAGAATCTCACACACGTTCCGCTGATCCCCGCGTCCGGGTCGGATCCCGCCCGCGACGTGCCGCACGGTGGTGGTGATGGCCAGCGAACTCACCCGGCGCGCGCTCCTCGGCGCGATCGGTGTCGGCGCACTCGGTCTGCTCGCCGGATGCGCGGCGGCCGGATCGACCGCCGGCTCCGGATCCTCGCGTCTGACCGGCCTGTCGGCGAAGCGTGCCGGGGTGTCCGGAGGCACCCGTGTCGGCCTGCTCGGCTCCGGACTCGGCGAGGTGACGTCCGTGACCGTCGACGGAGTGCCCGCGACCGTGCGGCGTGGCGAATCGCCCACCTTCGTCGTGCCGGCCGCGAAGGACTTCGTCGCGGGACACGCCGAAGTCGTCGCACGGTCGAGCGACGGGACGATCGGCAGCGCGACGCTGGAGTACGCCCTGCTGTCCGGCGTCGACCGCCAGCTGAATTACGTGCTGCGCTACTGGAAGACCTACAACCCCGCGTACGAGGTGGTCGCCGACAACGACTGCGTCGACTTCGCGAGCCAGGCGCTCCTCGCGCGTGGGTGGGGTCAGACGTCGCCGTGGACACACGATGCCGACGACGTCTACGACTCGGGTGACGCGTGGCTCAGCTCGACCGCGATGCGCGATTGGCTGTCCGGGGCGCCGGAGCGGGCGACTGCACTGACCGATGACCAGCGCGCATCGGTGAGGCTCGGCGACCTCGTCCAGTTCGACTGGGACGCCAGCGGCGACCGTGACCACACCGGCACGGTCACGAGCATCGCCACGGTCGGCGGCAGGACGAAGATCGGCTTCGCCGGTCACACGAACGACTCCGACTACCGCGATGTCGACGACGCCATCACGAAGGACCACCCCGGCGGCATCGCGTACTACTGGTCCTTGCGCTGAACCCCGTCCAGCAGCCCCGAGAGCCAGGCACGCGCCTCGACGTACACGTCGTCTTCATGCGACTCGACCCGCTCGACCGGCTTGCGGTCCGCGCGGGGGTACGAGCCGAGGAACAGCACCCGCGGACTGAACCGCCGCACCCCGAGCAGTGCGTCCGCCACCCGTTCGTCGGCGAGGTGGCCGTCGAGGTCGATCACGAAGCGGTAGCGGCCGAGCTCGTCGCCGATCGGCCGCGACGTCAGCAGGGAAAGGTTGACCGACCGCGTGGCGAACTGCTGCAGCAGCTCGAGCAGGGTGCCTGGGCGGTCGGTCGGCAGGTCGACGACCACGCTGGTCTTATCGGCACCGGTCGGCGCGGGCAGTGGATGCGTGCCCTCCCGCGCGACCAGCACGAACCGGGTCACGGCGTTCGGGTTGTCGCCGATGTCGTCCGCGAGCGAGGCGAGACCGAACCGCTCGAGCGTGGACAGGGGGGCGATCGCCGCCTGCGCGAGGCCGGCACCCTCTGCCGCGAGGAACCGCGCCGCCTCGATGTTCGACGAGGCCGGGATGTGCGCGTGCGACGGCAGGTGCGCGTGCAGCCACCTGCGGCACTGCGCCTGCGCCACGGGGTGGGCGACGATGGTCGCGACATCGGCGAGGGACGTGCCGGGCCGGGCGACGAGGGCGAACCGTACGGGCACGAGGTACTCCCCCACGATGCGCAGCCCAGGTGTGCTCGCGAGCGTGTCGAGCACCGCGGCGACGCCGCCCTCCACCGTGTTCTCGATCGCCATCATCGCCGCGACGGAGGTGCCGTCGAGCACGTCGTCGATCGCCTCGCCGACGTTCCCGACGGGGCGCAGGCGGGCACCGCGCGCCTCGGGCACCTGCGCCAGCGCCATCTCGGTGAAGGTGCCGGCCGGTCCGAGATAGCTGTACCCCTGCACAGCGGTCCCGGGCGTCGACATGCGGCCCACGATATCGGGCGCCGTCGGCCCGACTTCCGCGGTTTCGACAGGCGGCCCGAAAGGGGCAGGATGACCGCTATGACCTCACGAGCAGGGACGCCCGCGGTCGCGTCCGACCTCATCGACGTTGCCGAACTGCTGGATGCGTACTGGCACCGCCACCCGGATGTGTCGGATCCCGAGCAGAAGGTCGTGTTCGGTACCTCCGGCCACCGCGGCAGCTCACTGAAGACCGCGTTCAACGACGACCACATCGCCGCGATCACCCAGGCGATCGTCGAGTACCGCGCATCGCAGGGCACGACCGGTCCGCTCTTCATCGGCCGCGACACGCATGCGCTGTCGGCACCCGCACAGACGACCGCGCTCGAGGTCCTCGTCGCGAACAACGTCCGGGTACTCGTGGACGAGTTCGACGACTACACGCCGACGCCGGCCGTCAGCCACGCGATCATCGCCTACAACCGCACCGCCGCCGCCGACGACCAGGCCGACGGCATCGTCGTCACGCCGAGCCACAACCCCCCGGCCGACGGCGGCTTCAAGTACAACCCGCCCCACGGCGGACCGGCCGACTCGGACGCCACGACGTGGATCGCGAACCGCGCGAACGAGCTCATCGCCGACGGACTGCGCGATGTCAACCGGGCCGAGGCGTCGGCGGTGGAGACCTACGACTACCGCACGCACTACGTCGAGGACCTCGCGAACATCATCGACATCGAGGCGATCAAGGCGGCCGGCCTGCACATCGGCGCGGACCCCCTCGGCGGCGCATCGGTGTCGTACTGGCAGGCGATCGCCGACACCTACGGACTCGACCTGACCGTCGTGAACCCCTCGGTGGACCCGACGTGGTCGTTCATGACGCTCGACTGGGACGAGAAGATCCGCATGGACCCGTCTTCGCCGTCCGCGATGGCCTCGGTCGTCGCGAAATCGGGCGACTACGACATCCTCACCGGCAACGACGCCGACGCGGACCGGCACGGCATCGTCACGCCCGACGGTGGCCTGATGAACCCGAACCATTACCTCGCGGTGGCGATCGAGTACCTCTACCAGCACCGGCCCGGCTGGCGCGCGGATGCGGCGATCGGCAAGACGCTCGTCTCGTCGAGCATGATCGACCGGGTCGCCGAATCGCTCGGCCGGCGCCTCTGGGAAGTGCCGGTGGGGTTCAAATGGTTCGTGCCCGGCCTGATCGACGGTTCGGTCGGCTTCGGCGGCGAGGAGAGCGCCGGCGCCAGCTTCCTACGCACCGACGGCACCGCGTGGACGACCGACAAGGACGGCATCCTGCTCGCGCTGCTCGCCTCCGAGATCCGTGCGGTGACCGGTAAGTCGCCGTCGCAGCTGTACGCGGCCCTCACCGAGCGCTTCGGCGCGCCGGCCTACGAGCGCGTGGATGCGGCGGCGACCAAGGCGCAGAAGGCGCAGCTCGGCAAGCTCGACGGCGACGCCATCACCGCGACGGAGCTCGCCGGCGAGCCGATCGTCGCGAAGCTGTCCAAGGCGCCGGGCAACGACGCCGCGATCGGCGGTGTGAAGGTGGCGAGCGCGACCGCGTGGTTCGCCGCCCGGCCGTCCGGCACCGAGGACGTCTACAAGATCTACGCGGAGTCGTTCAAGGGCGCCGACGACCTCAAGGCCGTGCAGGCGGAGGCGAAGCGCATCGTCGACGGCGCACTCGGCTGACCGGCGCTCTCGTGGATGCGCTCGACGGCATACGCCGGGCCATCGCGGACGCCGTGAGCGCGTTGGCGTCGGCAGGCGCCCGCGACGAGGCGCTCGGCGTGTTCACACCCGCCGGTCAGGGTCGCTTCCGCGTGAAGCGGGCGTCGATGCGCCCCGACGGGCGTGTGTGGCGCCTCGGGGTCTTCCTGCTGCGCCCCGACGGGACCCTGCTGGCGACGGGGCACGCGACCCGCGTCGCCGACCCGAAGCACCCCGCGCACATCGCGAACTCGATCGAGGAGCGGCGCGAGCAGCGCGCGGCAGCGGTGCGGGGCGGATTCGCGCAGGGGGAGACCGTCGACTTCGACGCGCGGCCGATCGCGATCGACGAGGGCCTCGTCGACGCCGCGACGGGTCCGCTCTTCATCCGCGACGGGCGGGCGCTCGTCAGGTGGAGTCCGGGCGTCGCAGACGAGTCGGCGCAGCCGTTCGACCGGTACGTGGCCGAACGCGTCGACCTGCTCGTGCATCCACCCCAGGGCGCCTGACCCGAGCGGTGCCCGACGGCCGTGTCAGGCGTCGATGCGCTCGTGCAGGAAAGCGATCACGCGCTCGCGGGCTTCGAACGCCGGGTGGCCGGGGGTCTCGCGCACCTCGCCGGTGAGCACCGAGTGGGCGCCCTTCGCGAATCCGCCCGGGTTGCCGGGTGACGAGTCGAGTTCGATCACTTCGATCGCGTCGCCGAGCCGGCGACGCAGCGTGTCGAACCGGGCACGCGGCGCGGCACGGTCCTCGCTGAAGCGCAGGCCGAGCGCGCAGACGGAACCCTCGGCCGCCCGGGCACGCACGACGTCGAGTTCCGCGGAGGACAGACCCGGATCGGCGGAACGCTTCGCGCCCATCGGACCAGGCGTCGCCGGCTGACTCATCACCGCCGCGCCGACCGAGGGGTCGACGGCCGTCGCGAGCGCGAATCCGCCGGTGAAGCACATGCCGATCACCCCGACGGCTCTGCCGGGGGTGCGGGACGCGAGGTCGGCGGCGAGCGCGCGGAGGAAGTGCGTGATCGGCCGGTCGGCGTCGACGGCGAAGGCACGGAACTCGGCCAGCACGCAGACGCGCGCGAACGTCGTCAGCACGTACCCGGTGCTCATGCGCCGGCCCGGCTCGCCGAAGATCGACGGCACGACCACGGTGAAGCCGTCGCCGACCAGCCGGTCGGCCAGGCCGAGGACCTCCGGTGTGATGCCGGGCATCTCGGGGATCAGCACGACGCCGGGGCCGCTGCCGCGCTCGAAGCACTCGTAGGTGGCTCCCGCGCCGGTGAACGGCGAGCGCGTCCACGCGTCGAGCGTCCCTGTCGGCGCGGAGGTCGGCGTGTCGTGTGGCATGAGACCTGCTTACAGGTAGTCGGGCGAAGCGGGCAGACCGAAGAACTCCTCGAGCGTCTGCACGCGGGTCTCGTGGAGTTCGCGGGCGAGCGGCTTGCCGACGTACCGGAAGTGCCACGGCTCGTACTCGATGCCGGTCTCGTGCTCGCGGTCCGACGGGTAGCGCAGCAGGAAGCCGAAGCGCCAGGCGTTGCCGGCGAGCCAGGTGCCCTCGGGTCGCTTGCCCAGGCACGCGTCGAGATCGCACGTGCCCGACAGCGTGCCGATGTCGATCGCGAGACCGGTCTGGTGTTCGCTGTAGCCGGGTCGCAGGGTCAGCCGGTCGGCCTCCTTCTTACCCAGATTCGACACGTCCGTGTCGTAGACGCTCTTCTGGTCCGAGTACGGCCGGTACGTGCTGTTGGAGGCGAGCTCGAGGCCGTGCTCCACCTTCGCCGCGTGGAACAGCGCGACGACGGCCGCGGAGACGACCGGGCGCAGCAACGGCGGGTTGGTGTGCTCGACGGGGACCGTCACGACGTCCGGCTCGTACGTCTTCGGGTTCAGGGGCCTGCGCTTGTTCACGACCACCCATTCGCTCGACGGGTCGTCGATCGAGTGGGCGCTCGTGTCGAACGTCGGTGTCGGCGTGGGCGTCGGCGTCGGCACGGGGGTCGATGCCCGCGCGGGGCTCGCGGCCCTCGTGGTCGTGCCTGATGTACCGCCCACGAACGAACAGCCGGCGAGACCGGCCGCGAGGAGTGCGGGCAGTCCGATCGCGACCGTCCGTCGAGTGACCTGGCTCACGGGTCCGGAGCCTACGGCGCGGTGACCGGGTGGGGCGGCTGCGACGGGCGCATCCGGTCGATCGCGCAGCGAACGGGACCGGTCACGGAACCCGGTACAGCCACTCCTCCGACGCGAATTTCGTGCGCGCCAGCTCCTTCGCCTCCGCGAGTTCGTGGTCGGTGAGCTCGTCCGGCGTCGCTCCGGTGAGTCGGACGAAGGTCTCCTCCATCCGCTCGATGATCGCGGCCCTCGTCAGGCCGGTCTGCTTGCGGAGCGGGTCGACGCGTTTGGCGGCGCTCGTCGTGCCCTTGTCGGACAGCTTCTCGCGGCCGATGCGCAGCACCTGCGTCATCTTCTCGCCGTCCATGTCGTACGACATGGTCACGTGGTGCAGCACCGCGCCGTTGCCGAGCCGCTTCTGGGCCGCGCCGCCGATCTTGCCCGCCGATGAGGCGATGTCGTTGAGCGGCTGGTAGACCGCGTCGATGCCGAGCGAGCGAAGCGCCTGCAGCACCCAGTCGTCGAGGAAGGCGTACGACTCGGCGAACGACATGCCGCGGACGAGGTCGCCGGGCGCGTAGAGCGAGTAGGTGACCACGCTGCCCGCCTCCATGAACATCGCGCCGCCGCCCGAAATGCGGCGCACCACGTCGATGCCGAACCGCTTCGCGTTGTCGAGGTCGACCTCGTTCTTCACCGACTGGAAGCTGCCGATGACGACGGCGGGGGAGTCCCATTCCCAGATCCGCAGGGTCGGCGGCCGGGTGCCCTCGCCGACCTCGGCGGTCAGGATCTCGTCGAGCGCGAGATGCACGCGCGGTGCGACGGCAGCGGGATGCAGCAACCGCCATGCGAAGTCGCGCCAGTCGGCGGCGTCGGAGAGGGAGCGGCGTACTGCGGTGCCGATGGACTCGGGCGTGAAGCCGAGCAGCATCGCATCACGGGGGAGTGCGGCACGCACCGCCGCCGCGATGTCGGCGCCGGTGGCCGTCACCGGGGTCCCGTTCACTGCTCGGTCGATGTCGCCGAGCGCATCGTCGGGCTCGAGGAAGAAGTCGCCGGACAGCCGGAAGTCGGTGATCACGCCGTCGACGACCTCGAGGTCGACCACGACGAGCTTCCCGCCCGGCACCTTGTATTCCCCGTGCATCATGCGCCCACCCCGTGCCTACGCACGACATGCTCTCGGATCCATGCGATCAGGTCGCCGATGACCTGCTCGCGGTTGGTCTCGTTGTAGACCTCGTGGCGGGCCCCCTCGTAGACCTTCACACCCACGTCCGTCAGACCGGACCGCTCCCGGTATGCGCGAGCCAGCCGCTCGGCGCTCCGGCCTCCGCCGAGCGTGTCGTCACCGCCGACCTGGATCAGGAGCGGCAGGTCGGTCCCGAGGCGTCGCCCGGGCCTCCCGAGGAGCTTCGCCGACTCCGCGGTCCCCATCACCGTGCGCACCGCCGCCTCGAACGTCAGCGGGTCGGCCAGCCACGCGGAAGCGACGGCCTCGTCGCGGCTCAGCCACTCCGCCCCGGTGGTCCCGAGATGCCGGTGCTTGCGATTGAGGTCGCCGGCGTCCATCCACCCGAACATCCGATACGCGGTGCCGCTCAGCACGAGCCCGTCGTAGTCGCCCGCATGCCGATTCACGTCGATCTGGGCCATCAGCGACCCCCAGCTGTGGGCGACGAGGACGAGTGGCACACCCGGGTTGGCGGCCTTCGTGGCCAGTGTGAATCGGTGGATCGCCTCGACGGTCGCGGCCAGACCGCCCGGCCCGAGCAGTCGGCGCGTGCGCCCCGGCTCGGCCGCCCACTGTGCCCGGCCCGTCGCGCCGTGGCCCCGGTGGTCGTCGGCGACGACCGAGAAGCCGGCCGCGTTCAGATCCGCGGCGAGTGCCGAGTAGCGACCGGCGTGCTCGCCGATGCCGTGCGAGAGCTGCACGACCGCCGACGGATGCTCGATCGGCCACGCGTAGGTGGCGATCGTCACGCCATGGGCGTCGACGAACGAAGAGGTGTCCACGAACGTCATTGTGCCGCGGCCGCGCGCTCGCAGTGTGCGCCTACGCCTCGCGGGTGATGTCGACGCTCACGAACAACTCGCTGCCGGTCGGCCCGGCGTAGATGCCGCGCAGCGGGGCGACGTCGGAGTAGTCGCGACCGCGGCCGACCAGGACGTGCCGCTCGCCGATGGCGCTCTGGTTCGTCGGGTCGCATCCGCGCCACTCGTCGCCGCAGAACCACTCGACCCACGCGTGCGACTCGCCCGTCGATCGTCTCGCCGATCGGGAACGTCGGCATCGGGGTGCAGGTAGCCGGAGACGTAGCGCGCGGGGATGCCGATCGCGCGCAGTGCGCCGATCGCGACGTGGGCGATGTCCTGGCAGACGCCCTTGCCGTGCCCCCACGCGTCCGTCGCCGTCGAACTGCACCCCGGTGACGCCCGGCCATGTACTCGAGGCGTCCGCCGATGGTCTCCGGCAGATCGCGACCGCGGCCGCGCCGGGTCGAGGTCGGCTGCCGCGATGTCCGTCGCGATCGCCACCACCTCGTCGGGCGCCTCGGTGAGCGCCGTCTGCCTGAGCTGCTCGACCGTGTCGACGCGACGTGCATGCGCGCCGCCAGCTCGTCCCACGCCGGGCTCGTCGGACGGATGCTCGGTGCGCTGCACCTCGACCAGGCTCGTCGCGGTGAGGGACAACTCCCGTGCGGCGTGAGGATCTCGAACGAGTTGACCCGGGTGCCCCAGTAGTCGAGGTAGCCGTGCGACGACGAGATGGGCAGGATCTCGAGGTTGGCGAAGAGCACGAACTGCCCGTCGCCGGTCGACGGCAGCATCCGCGCCTCGTTGTAGGACGGCCGTGACCTTGCCGCCGTAGGGGTAGCCGGTCGCGTGCCTGACCCGAATGCGGCTCATCAGTGCTCCCCGATCCAGACCGGCTGCGCGTTCGTCGGGAAGTAGCGCTGGCGGATCGCCTCGGACGCGCGGCGCTCGTCGCCTCCTGCACCGCCTCCATCTGCATCGGCGAGCTCGTCGAGGATCTCGTCGATCGGCCGGAACTCCAGCTCGGACCGGATCTGGCCGAGCGACACGCAGCGCGCGGTCGGTGACGCCGACCCGCTCGTTCCGCGGCTCGAGCTGCGCGCAGGCAGCTCTCCGCGCGCTGGATCGAGAACAGGATCGAGCGGGGGAACAGCCGGTCGACGGCGAGGAACTCGGCCGCGTTCTGCGCGGACGGGTTGCCCCGGTAGGTGCGCAGGTAGGCCTCGTACGCCGCCGCAGGACCGCAGCAGCGTCGTCCAGCTCGGCCCGGCAGTTGCCGGTGAGGGCGTGCGTCGCCAGCAGCCGGGCGGTCATGTCCGCCCGCTCGAGGCTGCGGCCGAGGGTGAAGAACTGCCAGACGTCGTCGCGGCTCGTCGCGCTCTCGATGATCCCGACGGCGAGCGCCGTGCGCTCACGGACCCAGGCGAAGAACTCGTGACACGCGGGCGGCGGACACCTGGCGCGGCATCCGCGCCCGCGTCGTGTTCAGGCACTCCCACAGCTCGGTGCTCACGATCTCGCGGGCCCGGCGGGCGTTCTCCCGGGCCGCGGTCAGCGAGTAGGCGATCGACGCGGGCTGGGTGCGGTCGATCGCCGAGGATGGCGAGCACGTCGCCGCGCGTCAGCTGGCCGTCCTGCGGCGGCGCGTCGGAGCCCATGACCGACGAGCAGGCCGCGGCAGGCGGTGTCCTCGTCGACCCACGGGTCCTCGAGCAGCAGCTGCAGGTGCACGTCGAGGATGCGAGCGGTGCCGTCGCCGCGCTCGATGTAGCGCCCGATCCAGAAGAGGCTCTCGCGATGCGGCTGAGCACGTCACCGTCAGAGCCCGTCGCGCTCGTCTCCGTCGACGGGTCGCGGATTCGACCTCGAGCTGGTCGTGCTGTTCCTGCTGCTGCTGCTGTGCTGCTCGCCGTGTCGTCGATGACGTCGAGCGGGGAGTGGTCGGGCTGCCGGTCGGTGGCGCGCACCACCGGTGTTCGCCCCGGTGGACGTGCGCGGCCTGGCCGGCGACGATGGTCGAGATCGATCGCTCGGTCGGGCGCTCGGCTCGAAACCCGAGCCGACGACCCAGGTGTCCTTCGACCCGCCGCCCTGGCTCGAGTTCACGACGAGCTGCCCCTCCGGCAGCGCGACGCGGGTGAGGCCGCCGGGCAGCACCCAGACGTCACGGCCGTCGTTCACGGCGAACGGCCGGAGGTCGGCGTGCCGCGGCCGCACGCCGTCCTCGACGAGGGTCGGGATGGTCGACAGCTGCACGACCGGCTGCGCGATCCAGCCGCGCGGGTCGGCGATCAGCCGCTTGCGCAGCTCCTCGAGCTGCGGCGTTCGTCGCCGTCGGACCGACGACGAGGCCCTTGCCGCCGGAGCCGTCGACCGGCTTCACGACGAGCTCGTCGAGCCGGTCGAGCACCTCCTCGAGCGCGCCGGGATCCTCGAGCCGCCAGGTGTCGACGTTCTTGAGGCTTCGGCTCCTCGCCGAGGTAGTACCGGATCAGGTCCGGCAGGTAGGTGTAGACGAGCTTGTCGTCGGCGACGCCGTTGCCGACCGCGTTCGCGATCGTCACGTTGCCGAGCCGCGCCGCGAGCATCAGCCCGGGGGAGCCGAGCAGCGAGTCGGCCCGGAACTGCAGCGGGTCGAGGAACTCGTCGTCGACGCGGCGGTAGATCACGTCGACCCGGGTCGGGCCGGCGGTGGTCCGCATCCAGACACGGCCGCCGGAGCAGAAGAGGTCGCGGCCCTCGACGAGCTCGACGCCCATGAGGCGGGCGAGCAGGGTGTGCTCGAAGTAGGCGGAGTTGTAGACGCCGGGCGTGAGCACCACGACGGTCGGGTCGTCGATGCCGGGAGGCGCCGCGGCGCGGAGCGCCTGCAGGAGCCGGTGCGGGTACTCCCCGACCGGCCGGATCGCGCATCCGCACGAACAGCTCGGGCAGCGTCTGCGCCATCACGCGGCGGTTCGAGATGACGTAGCTGACGCCGGAGGGGACGCGCACGTTGTCCTCGAGCACCCGCCAGTCCGCCGTGCTCGTCGCGGATGAGGTCGATGCCCGAGACCTGGATGCGCACGCCGTTCGCCGGCACGACGCCGGCGGCCTGGCGGTGGAAGTGGGACGAGGAGGTGATCAGGCCGGCGGGGATCACGCCGTCCCGGACGGCGGCCTGCGGGCCGTAGACGTCGGCGAGGAACGCCTCGAGCGCGACGCACGCGCTGCTTGCACGCCGGCCTCGACGAACGGCCCAGTCGTCCGCCTCGATCACGCGGGGGACCGCGTCGAGCGGGAACGGCCGCTCCTCGCCCGGCGAAGTCGAAGGTGACGCCCTGCGCGAGGTAGCGAGTCGGCGAGCGCCGCGGTGCGGCCGCGCAGCTCCGCCTGCGTCATGCGGCGCGAGCGCGCGGTGGACCTCGCGGTAGGCTCGCGCGGCACCGCGCTCGGCGGTGGCCATCGGCAGGCGGATCCGCGAACATCTCGTCGAACGGGGGGAGCTTCGGCGCCGCCCCTGCCGACGCAGCGGTGCGCGCGTACCCGTCGAAGAGGTCCGCCATGCCCTGAGCCTAGTGAGCCGCGTATTGCGGCGAGATTTCGTCAGGACGCCGCTCACGGCCGCGACGACGTGGAGAACGGTGGTCCCGGAACGGGGGGTATGGCCTACGATCCGGCACATGACCAGGTCGGACACCGATCGGCTCGCCGACGCGTTCGCGCGCGCCGTGCGGCCGGCGGCGTTCGCGTTCGCGGCGATCACCGCGGTGATGGCATGGCTCGCGATGGCCGCCGACCTGCTGCCGGCGAACGGGGTGCTGCAAGTGCTCATCCCGGGCACCGGTGTGCTGCTCGTGCTCGCGGGCGGCGTGCCGCTGACGCTCGGCAGGCCTCCGCAGGCGCTCGAACTGGCGGCCGGGCTCGTCTTCATGGAGGCCGGGTTCGCCGCCTACCTGCTCACCGTGCATCTCCCGGCGAATGCGACGACGTCCTCGTTCGCCCTCTCACCGCTGAAGATCGCCATCGTCGCCTTCACACTCGGGGCCGATCGGTCGTGGTGGCCGGCCGTCACCGGCACGATCGCCGCCGTCACGACCGAGCTCGTCTGCTGGCTCGTCGGCTCGCCCCTCGGCTACGCGTGGACGATCGACGGCCCGCACGTCGCCTCCGTCGTCGTCGTGATCGCCGGATCGGTCGCGTTCGCGATGGCACGGCGTCGGGCCGGGCTCGCACGAGCCGCCCACACGCGCCTCACCGACGAGGAGACGGTCAGGGACGCGGAGGCGCACGCCCGAGCACGCGCGGCCGCCGTCGTCCATGACACCGCGCTGAACGATCTGGCGGTGCTCGCCACCACGGCGCCGGGCCCCCTGCCGGCGCCCCTCGCCGAACGGCTCTCGGCGAGCCTCGCGCTGCTCGCATCCCCCGATTGGCTGCACGCCCGCGCCGACCCGCTGCCGGCGACCTCCTCGAGGGCCGACGGCGTGCTCGACGCGGTCGAGCGGGCCCGAGCCGGCGGCCTCGGTGTGCAGCTGGAGGGCGATCCCGCCGCGCTCGCGCGCCTGGACGCCGACCGCGAGCGCGCGCTCGCGCTGGCCGTCGAGCAGTGCCTCACGAACACCCAGCGGCACGCAGGCACCACGGACGCGGAGGTGACCGTGCTGGCGGGTGACGGCGAGATCTCCGTGCTGGTCACCGATTCGGGCACCGGGTTCGACGCCGACGCGATCGGCGACGACCGACTCGGCATCCGGTCGTCGGTCAGGGCACGCATCGAGGATGCGGGCGGGTCGGTCCGCATCTTCTCCCGGCCCGGCCTCGGCACGTCGATCCTGCTCTCGGTGCCCGCGCCCCTCGTGGACACGGCGGCGTCGTGACGGAGTCGGCGCCCCGAACCGGGCCGATCCTGCTGCCGTCGCTGCAGCGCCTCGATCCGATCGGGATCGGCGGACTCGCCCGGCTCGTCTCCAACGTCTTCGCGGTCATCGCACCGCTCGCATCCGTTCTCAGCACGGTCGCGAGCCCTGCCGCGATCGCGAACTGGCCGTTCGAAATCGCTGCGTTCGCCGCGATCGCCCTGTCGGGAGCGATGGCCGTCCTCGGCACGAGCCCGTTCCGGGCGCCCCTCGCGGCACGGACCGGACGCGTCGTCGTGGGGCTCGCGGTACTCGCTTTCGCGCTGGATTCGCTCGCGCGGGTCGGCCGGCCGGTCATGGACCACCAGGGATGGGGCGTCTACATCGTCGCCCCCACCTTCATCGTGCTGGCGATCAAACGTCCGGCGCTCGAGGTCCTCGTGACGGGACTCGCCGCGACCGTCGCCGTCGGCGCCGTGAGCGCGGCGACCGTCGCATCGGCGCCTCCCCCGGTGAACGCGTTCGGCTGCGCGACGATCGCGATGACCTACAGCGCGCCCGCGGCCGTCGCGGCGGCGGTGATCGCGCAGGTCGCCTACCGGATGCTGCGCGAGGCGCCGGCGGACGCCCCCACCACCCGGACGAGCGTCGACCCGACCCGCATCGTGCGCGAGGAGAGCATCACTCGCCTCGAGGCGGACGTGGTGCCGCTGCTCTCGAGCATCGTCGCCGACGGCGCGCTGACCGCCGAGCAGAGCGTCGCAGCGCGGCGCATCGCCACGGAGCTTCGTGCGGCGCTCGTCGCCGATCTGTCCAGGGACTGGCTCGGCGAGCTCGGCCTGACGGTCGACGACCCGAGCGGATACGGCGCGCGGATGACCCCTGAGCAGCGGGCGGCGGTCCGCGGCCTCGTCTCGGCGGTGCCTGCTGACAGGGCGGCGGGCACCGCGACGATCGTCGGACAGGACCGCACGGCGATCCTCGAACTGGGGCTCGACGTGCCCGGCCGGACGGCTCGCAGTCTGCTGGCGCCCCACCTGTTGCTGTTGCGAGCCGCGTTCCCCCGGGTCGCCTACCGCGCAGCCGAGGACCGGGTGACGGTGACCATCGACTTCGCCCTGCGGGACGATCGCGCGGGCTCCCGCAGATCGGCCTGATGGCGGAACGTTGCGCGCGAGGTGTCTCGGACGCAACGGAACGCTAGCGTCGGGGTGTGGACATGATAGACGAACACATCATCGCCGCATTGCGACGCAACAGCCGATCGGCCTACGGCGAGATCGGTGCCCAGGTCGGGCTGTCCGCATCCGCGGTCAAGCGACGCGTCGACCGCCTCGTCGCGGACGGCGTGATCCGGGGCTTCACCGTGCAGATCGACCCGGCCGTCGAGGGCCGCGCGACCGAGGCCTGGGTGGAGCTGTTCTGCCGCGGCACCGTCTCCCCCAGCGAGCTGCGGCGGATCCTCGCAGCGGTGCCCGAGGTCGTCTACGCGGGCACCGTGACCGGCAGCGCCGACGCGATCGTGCAGATGCGCAGCAAGGACATCCCGAGCCTGGAACTCGCGCTGGAACGGGTGCGCGTCGCGCCGAACGTCGATCACACGCGCAGCGCGATCGTACTGTCGCGTCTGGTCGCCCGGTCGGCCGCCTGACAGGCCGTGTTCGACTTCTTCGCCGTCGGCGCGCTGCCGGCGCCCGACGTGTCCGAGGCCGAGGCGGCCGCGGTCGCGGCCGAGTACTTCGGACTCGCGGTGGCGGCAGAGTCGCTGGGTAGCCAGCAGGACGCGACCTTCCTGCTTTCCGACGACGACGGGCCGTGCGGTGTGCTCAAGATCTCGAATCCCGAGCTGCCGCCGGAGCAGGTCGGGCTGGCCGCGGCGGCCGCGGACCGGCTCGCATCCGCCCGGCCCGATCTGCGGGTCTCGGTGGACATCGGGCACGCCCGGGAGATCGAGCTGCACGGGGTCGCCCACACGGCCAGGGTGATCGCGTTCCTGCCGGGCGGCACCCTGCACGGCGACCGGTATCTGTCGCCCGCCGTCGTCGCGAGGCTCGGGGAACTCGCCGCGTGGACCACGCTCGCGCTCGCCGACTTCGACCACCCGGCGCTGGACGCGGTGCTGCAGTGGGATCTGCGGCACGCCGCGCGCGTGCTCGACGAGCTCGCGGAGCACGTCGACGACGAGATGGCCGCCGCGGCCGACGCGGCGCTCGCGGCGCTGGGCCGGGTCGCGGACCTGCTGCCCGTGCAGCCGATCCACGGCGACCTCAGCGACGACAACGTCGTGCGCGACGGATCCGGCACGGGCGTCGACGGCGTCATCGACCTCGGCGACGTCATGCGCTCGTGGCGGGTCGCGGAACTGGCGGTGATGCTCGCGTCGATGTTGCATCACGACTCGTTCCGCCCGGCGGCCGTGCTGCCAGCGGTCGTCGCGTTCGATGCGGCGAGCCGCCTGTCGGACGCGGAGATCTCGGCGCTCTGGCCACTGGTCGTCCTGCGCGCGGTGACGCTGGTCGCCAGCGGCCGGCACCAGGTGCAGATCGATGCGGGGAACGAGTACGCGCTCGAGGGGACGGTCACGGAGCACCGCATCTTCACCGCGGCGACGAGCGTGCCCTCGGCGGTGATGACCGCGCTCGTGCGCGAGACGCTTCGGCCGGCCGGTCCGCCGCCGGCCGCAGGAGGATCCGTCTGGTCGCGACCTGCACCGGACGTGCCCCCCGTGCTGCTCGACCTCACGGTCGAAGCCGGCGCGTTCGACGACGGCGCGTGGCTCGATGCGGCGATGCCCGGGCGGCTCGCCGCCGAGGCGCTGCACGCGGGTGCCGATCTCGTCGTTGGCCCGTTCGGCGCGGTCGACGTCACCCGCGCCGAGCCCCTCGCGTCGCTTCCCTCGGCCACCGTGCGCACCGGGATCGACATCTGGGCGGTGCGCGACCGGCCGATGCTCGCGCCGTGGCCCGGCGCGGTCACTGTCGGCGACGACGGAATACGCCTCACCGGGCCTGACGGCACCCTCATCCTGCGTGGCGCCGTGTCCGATCCGGCCGTCGGCGGCGCGACCAGTACCGGTCGAACACTCGCGATGCTGGCGCCCGGAATCGCATGCCGCATGACCGTGCTCCGCCCCGGCGTGGCCGCCGACCTCGTCGTTCCGGATTTCGTGTCGCCCGACGTCGCGCCGGGGTGGACCGGCGTGCTCGCGGACCCCGGTCCGCTGGTCGGCGCGCCCGTCCCTGCTCCCGCGGCGGATGCGGACGAGCTCGCGCGCCGCCGCGACGCCGTGCTCTCCGGCCTGCAGGAGCGCTACTGGGCGCACCCGCCCCGGATCGAGCGCGGGTTCCGGCACCACCTGCTCACCTCGGACGCCCGTGCGCTGCTCGACATGGTCAACAACGTGACGGTGCTGGGACACGGCGACCCCCGCGTGGCGCGCGCGTCCGCCGAGCAGTGGCGCAGACTCAACACCAACTCGCGGTTCCACTACGAGGCGATCGTCGGATTCGCCGAGCGGCTGACCACGCTGCTGCCCGAGCCGCTCGACACCGTCTTCCTGGTGAACTCGGGGTCGGAGGCGACCGACCTCGCGCTGCGCATCGCGGCCGTCGCGACCGGCCGGCCCGACGTGATCGCCGTGCGCGAGGCCTACCACGGGTGGACGATGCTCGCGGACGCCGTCAGCACCTCGACCGCGGACAACCCGCGAGCCGAACACACGCGGCCCCCATGGGTGCATGTGGTCGACGCGCCGAACGCCTACCGCGGCCGGTACCGCGGCGCATCCGCCCGGCGGTACGGATCCGAGGCCGCCGCGGCCGTCCGCCGGCTCGCCGTGGCGGGGACGCCGGCCGGCGCGTTCATCGCCGAGCCGGTGTTCGGCAACGGGGGCGGCGTGCTGCTGCCCGACGGCTACCTCGCCGCGATCTACTCGGCGGTTCGCGAGAGCGGCGGCCTGGCGATCTCGGACGAGGTGCAGGTCGGGCTCGGCCGGCTCGGGCACTGGTTCTGGGGCTTCGAGCAGCAGGGCGTCGTGCCGGACCTGGTCGCGGTGGCGAAGTCGCTCGGCAACGGCCACCCGCTCGGCGCCGTCGTCACGACGCGCGCGATCGCCGACCGGTTCGGGGCGGAGGGCCCGTTCTTCTCGTCCACCGGCGGCAGCCCCGTCTCGGCCGCGGTCGGCAGCGTCGTGCTCGACGCGATCGTCTCGGACGACCTGCCCGGCAACGCGCGGCGGGTGGGTGACGCGCTGCGCGCCGGCCTCGAACGGCTCGCCGAGCGGCATCCGATCATCGGCGCGGTGCACGGCGCAGGGCTGTTCCTCGGTGTCGAGCTCGTGCGCGACCGCGCGACCGCCGAGCCGGCCACCACCGACGCGGTCGCCATCTGCGATCGCCTGCTCGAGCTCGGGATCGTCGTCCAACCGACCGGCGACGGCCACAACGTGCTGAAGATCAAGCCGCCGATGTGCATCGACCTGCCGGCCGCCGAGGCCTTCCTCGCCGCGCTCGACCGCGTGCTGACCACGGGCTGGTGACCTGGCGCTCGCAGTACGTGCCGTTGGCGGAGGACGTGGTACGGCACGAACTGCGAGCGCAACTCAGGCGGAGACCGCCAGCGGTTCCCGCTCCGCCGCGTCGACCCCGGCGGCCCGTACGGGCTCGCGGCCGGCCGGTAGCAGCAGCGCGATGAGGGTGGCGAGCGCGAGCGCCGCGGCGCCGACCAGCACGGCGATGCGGGCCGCGTCGGTGAAGCCGAGCGGGGTCAGCACGCCCCCGGCTCCGGTGAAGACGGCCGTCAGCACGGCGATGCCGAGCGCGACGCCGATCTCCCGCAGGGTCGAGTTGGTCCCCGACGCCTTCGCACGGTCGTGTGCGGGTGTGCCGGCGAGGACCGCCGTCGAGATGGGTGCGAAGACGAGGCCCATGCCGATGCCGGCGAGCACGAATCCCGGCAGCTCCTGCACGTAGGCCACGTCGTTCGCGAGGAAGAGCGCGATCCACGCGACCCCACCGGTCAGGAGCGCCAGCCCCGACACGATGAGCGCCCTGGTGCCGACCCGCGGCGCGATGAGCCCGGACAGCGGCGCGACCACCATGGGTGCGAGCGTCCATGGCATCGTCATGACGCCCGCCTGCAGCGGGTCGTACCCCTGCACGATCTGCAGGAACTGCGTCAGCAGGAACACCGCGCCGAACGCGCCGAACCCGAAGACCAGGCCGACGACGTTCGCGACGCTGAAGGCGCGCACGCGGAAGAGCCGCAGCGGCAGCAGGGGAGCGGCCGATCGGCTCTCCCAGACGACGAACGCGACCAGCAGCACGCCTCCCCCGATCAGCGAGGCCAGGATGCGTCCGTCGCTCCAGCCGAGGTCGTTGCCACGCACGATGCCGAACACGACCGCCACGATGCCGACCGAGGCGAGTACGACGCCGGCGACGTCCGACCGCACCCTCGCACCGAACTCGTTCGGCAGCGCGAGCAGCGCCAGCGGTACCGCGATCAGCCCGACCGGCACGTTCAGCCAGAAGATCGCCGACCAGTGCCAGCCCTGGACCACTGCGCCGCCGACGACCGGGCCGAGCGCGACGCCGAGGCCGGTGACGCCTCCCCAGATGCCGATCGCCGCCGCGCGCATCCGCTCCGGCACCGCGCCGACCATCAGGGCCAGCGACAGGGACATGATCGCGGCGGCGCCGATGCCCTGTACGGCACGGGCGGCGATGAGCTGCCCGGAATCCGTCGCCAGCGCGCAGGCGGCCGACGCGGCGGAGAAGAGCACGATGCCCCCGACGAACACGCTGCGGCGCCCGAATCGGTCACCGATGCCGGCCATGAAGAGCATCAACGAGGCGAACGAGAGCGTGTACGCGTTCGTGATCCACTGCAGGTCCTCGATGGTGGCGCCGAGGTCCCTGTGGATGACGGGAAGCGCCGTGGTGACGACGAGATTGTCGAGCGTGGCCATGAACACGGGGACCGCGGACGCGATGATCGCCAGCGCGATGGTGCGTGGTCGCATCGCCCACCTCCAAGTTTGTGGTTATTGAGTGATTACTACCGAGCGGAGCGTATACCCTGAGGACGTGGAAGCGGAAGGCCGGATGAGCGCGGCGGAGCGCAGGACGTCGATCCTGCACGCCGCGTCGGAGGTCTTCGGCGCGTACGGCTACGTCGGCACGACGACCGACCAGATCGCGCGTGCCGCCGGCATCAGCCAGCCCTACGTCGTGCGCATGTTCGGCTCGAAGGAACGCCTGTTCATCGAGGTCCTCGAGGGCGCGCGGGCCGCGCTCGTCGAGTCCTTCCGCACGGCGATCGCCGATCACGCCGCGGATCCGTCACGAACCGTCGTCGACCGGCTCGGCGAGGCGTACCTCGAACTCACCGAGCGCCGCACCGTGCATCAGGTGCTGATGCAGGCGTTCGTGCTCGGCAACGAGCAGGAGATCGGGCGCAAGGCCCGTGAAGGGGTGCTCGACATCTGGCGGCTGCTGCGTGACGAGGCCGGCCTCGAGCTGCAGGACGCGACGGACTTCTTCGCGCAGGGCATGCTCATCAACATGCTGCTCGGCACGCGGATGCCCCTGCTCGCCGTGTCCGACCCCGCGGCTCGCGAGCTGCTCGAGGGCGCCTGCGGTCCCGACTACGAGGCGCTGATGCGCTCCGACCAGGACGCCTTGGCACGCTAGCGCGGTCCCATGGGATGCGGCATCGCGGGCGCGCAGTGTCGCGAGTCCCCCGGGGACCGCGGTCAGGCGGAGCGGTGCGCCGGGATCGTCGCGCGCGGTGCGCGGCGTTCGACCCGAACACCGGACGCAAGGATGAGGCGGACGATCCGGTGGCGGTGGCCACGCCACGGCTCGAGCAGTTCCAGCATCCCGTCGTCGTCGACCGGGCGGCCGGCGAGCGCCATGCCGACGAGCGCGGGCAGGTGCAGGTCGCCGACACTCGGCGAATCCGGGTCGCCGTGCGACCGCTGGGTCGTCTCGGCCGCGGTCCAGACCCCGACGCCCGGCACGGTGCGCAGCAGGCGCGCGACCTCGTCGCCCCCGCGGCCGAGTGCGAGTGTCCGCTCCAGCGCCTCGGCGCTCCTGGTCGCCCGCATGACCGCATCGGATCGCTTCGTGTCGACGCCAGCGCGATGCCAGTCCCAGGACGGGACGCGTCGCCAGACCTCGGCGTCAGGCGCCACGCGCATGCCCAGCGGCGCCGGCCCGGGGGCGGCCTCGCCGTGCCGCCCGACCAGCCAGGCCCACGAGCCGTGCGCCTCGATGGTCGTCACCTTCTGCTCGAGGATCGCCGCCACGAGCATCTCGACGACCTGCCTGCAGCGGGTGAGGCGCATGCCGGGAGCCCGGCGGCGCACCTCGGCGAGCCTCGGCGCGCCTCGCAGGTCGAGTGCGGCCCAGTCGTCGCCCTCGCCGAGCAGCTCCGGCACGCCGTCGATCGCCCACGCGGCACCCGCACCCCAGGCGTAGGCGTGGACGGACGCGTCGGCGTGCTGCGCGAGTCGCAGCGTCGCCGGCCCCTCCGGGGTGCGGACCGTACGCCACACGACCGGCCGGTCGCGCTCGACGCGGAACGTGGGGTCCCAGCGGCCGCGCCGCAGTACCCGCACCGTGGACATGAGTTCCACCGGCTCGCGAGGCGCGTAGACCGTCCGCACGTCGGGCGTCGTCCCGGTCGCTGTCCCCTGCACAGGGGACAGCGTAGGAAGACGCGCGGCGATCATCCGTTCGACGCTCGGCGTGTCACGGATCCGCAGACGACCCGCGCCCAGCGCACGCTCAGCGGTCGCTCCGATTGCGGTGCGGTGACCGCGCTACCGTGCCACGCATGGCTGACACCGAAGCGGAAGCACGAACCGAACTGGGCGCGATCATCGACAAGGCGAAGATCGGTCTCCTGACCACTGTCGCCGCCGACGGCCGACTGTTCAGCAGGCCGATGGCCGTGAAGCAGCGGGAATTCGACGGCGACCTCTGGTTCTTCACCGAAGACCCGTCCGAGAAGACCGCCGAGATCCGTGCGGACGATCAGGTGAACGTCGCGTTCGAAACCGGATCGGGCTGGGTGTCGGTGTCCGGCGAGGCGTCGATCGTCACCGACCCCGCGATCATCGACGACCTGTGGGACACGAGTGCCGAGGCGTGGTTCACCGAGGGCCGCGAGGACCCGAAGGTCGCCATGCTCAAGGTCACGGCCAAGTCGGCGGAGTACTGGGCGGCGAACGCCCCGAAGCCGATCGTGCTGTTGAAATACGCGAAAGCTGCGGTATTGGGCGGCCGTCCCGACGTCGGCGAATCGCACACCGTGTCGCTCGACTCGTGACCGATCGCGCGATCGTCGTCAGCGCACGCGATACGGCGGGCGCGCTGACGACCCGCTCCCCCACCGATCCGGAGCCGGGGGACGGCGTGCTCGCGGTGTCCTGGTCCGGCATCAACTACAAGGACGCCCTCGCGGTGGCGGGCAAGCCGGGCGTGCTGCGCCGTCTGCCGATGACGCCGGGCATCGACGCGGTCGGTGCGCTCCAGGCGGGCGCGCCCGCGCCGTGGCGGCCGGGGCAGCGCGTCGTGGTGACGGGTGCCGGATTGGGGGAGTGGCGGGACGGCGGATTCGCGGACCGCGTGGACATCCCCCTCGCCGCCGCGGTACCGCTGCCCGACGGCATGACCGAACGGCGCGCCGCGGCGATCGGCACGGCCGGTGTGACCGCGGCGCTCGCCGTGCTCGCGGTCGAGGCCCACCGTCCACAATCAGGGCCGGTGCTGGTGACGGGTTCGGGTGGGGGCGTCGGCGGATTCGCGATCGCGCTCCTCGCGGCGAGGGGCCACGACGTGGTCGCCTCGTCCGGACGCCCGGAGCTCGAGGAGCACCTGCTCGCCCTCGGCGCCGGGCGGGTCGTCGACCGACTGCCCGCGGAGCCGGGCAAGGCGATGCAGACCAGCACGTGGGCCGCGGTCCTGGACGGCGTCGGCGGGGGCGTCCTCGCCAACGCGATCGCGCAGTCGGAACCCGGCGGCATCGTCGCGGCCTACGGACTCGCGGGCGGATCCGGCCTGCCGACGACCGTGCTGCCTTTCATCCTGCGGGGCGTCACCCTGGCGGGGATCGACTCCGTCGGCGTCGACCCGATCAGAAGGGCCGCCGCGTGGCGCCTGCTCGCGTCCCTACCGGCGGAGATCATCGATCGCATGGTCGAGCGCGACGTGGCGCTCGACGAGGTGCCCGCCGCAGCCCAGGACGTGCTGGCCGGCCGGGTGCGCGGCCGCGTCGTCGTGCGGATCGGCGGCTGAGGCTCAGACGGGTCCGGTCGCGGCGGCAGCAGCGGCGGCCGCCGCGGGAAGCGCCTCCTCGATGCGTGTCAGTGCGGCGTCGTCGTGGGCCGCGGTCAGGAACCAGGCCTCGAAGACGCTCGGCGGCAACAACACCCCGGCGTCCGCCATCGCGTGGAAGAACGGCGGGTACCGCCACCCCTCCTGCGACCGCACCTCGTCGTAGTCGCGCGGCGCCGACTCGAGCCCGAACGCGACGCTGAAGAGATTGCCGGCGTGCGAGATCGTGTGCGTGACCCCCGCGGCACCGAGCGCGCCCGCCACGGCGGCGGAGACCCGCGCCGCCGCGTGGTCGACGGTGCGGTAGACCTGCGCGTCCGCGGCGCGCAGCGTGGCGAGGCCGGCGGCGACGGCGATCGGGTTCCCCGACAGCGTGCCCGCCTGGTACACGGGCCCGAGTGGGGCGAGCAGATCCATCACGGCGGCGCGGCCGCCGAGCGCGGCGAGCGGCATGCCGCCGCCGATGACCTTGCCGTATGTGAAGAGGTCCGCCGGCACGACGTCCCCCTCGTCGGCCTCGAGCCCCCACCAGCCGCCCGGATGCACGCGGAAGCCCGTGAGGACCTCGTCCAGGATGAGCATGCCGCCATCGGCATGGACGAGCTCGGCGAGGGCGCGGTTGAATCCGGGATCGGGTGCAACGACGCCCATGTTCGCGGCGGCGGCCTCGGTGATCACGGCGGCGATGCGTCCCGGGTGCGCGGCGATCGCCGCCGTCACCGCCGCGAGGTCGTTGTACGGCAGAACGAGCGTCTGCGCGGCGACGGCGGCAGGCACACCGGCCGACGCCGGGAGGCCGAGGGTCGCGACGCCGGACCCCGCATCGGCCAGCAGGCCGTCCGAGTGCCCGTGGTAGTGACCCGCGAACTTGACGACGAGATCGCGGCCGGTGGCACCCCTCGCGAGGCGGATGGCGGTCATCGTCGCCTCGGTGCCCGTCGAGACGAGCCGCAGCCGCTCCAGGGGGGATACGCCTCCCGCTGCGACGCGAGCCTCGACGAGCTCGGCGAGCGCGACCTCGCCCTCGGTGGGCGCGCCGAACGACAGCCCGAGCGGCGCCGCCGCCCTCACCGCATCGACGACCGTCGGATGCGCGTGCCCGAGTAGT
Source organism: uncultured Actinomycetota bacterium (assembly GCA_963716965.1). GTDB lineage: Bacteria > Actinomycetota > Actinomycetes > Actinomycetales > Microbacteriaceae > Amnibacterium. Next base: position 166,588 of record CAVQUZ010000001.1, read on the forward strand.
GCCGGACCCCAGCTCGCGACGAGATCGACGTACTGCCGCCCGTCGGCGTCCGTCACGGTCGCGCCTGACGCACTCGCGATGAACCGCGGGGTGCCGCCGACGGACCGGTACGCCCGGACAGGGGAGTTGACGCCACCGGGGATGGCGGAGCGCGCCCTGGTGAAGAGGGTGTCGTTGCGGTCGGTCACCGGCGCACCGCGCGCGCGGCCTCGACGGCCCAGTACGTCAGCACCACGTCCGCGCCCGCCCGTCGGATGGCGGTCAGCGATTCGAGGATGGTGCGCTCCCGGTCGATCCAGCCGTTCGCCGCCGCGGCCTCGACCATCGCGTACTCCCCCGACACCTGGTAGGCCCACACGGGGACGGGGCTCGTCGCGGCCACGTCGGCGAGCACGTCGAGGTACAGCGACGCCGGCTTCACCATGACGATGTCCGCGCCCTCAGCGACGTCGAGCTGCGCCTCACGGCGTCCCTCGCGACGGTTCGCCGGATCGATCTGGTAACTGCGCCGGTCGCCCTGCAGCGTCGACTCGACCGCGTCCCTGAACGGCCCGTACAGCGCGGACGCGTACTTCGCCGAGTAGGCCAGGACGGCGACGTCGGTGCGTCCGACAGCGTCGAGCGCACCCCGCACCGCAGCGACCTGACCGTCCATCATCCCGGACAGGCCGAGCAGCTGGGATCCCGCCGCCGCCTGCGCGATCGCCATCCGGGCGTAGACCGCCAGCGTCGCATCGTTGTCGATGCGTCCGTCGGCGTCGAGCACGCCGCAGTGACCGTGGTCCGTGAACTCGTCGAGGCACAGGTCCGTCTGCACGACGAGCGCGTCACCGACCTCGCGAGCCACCAGCTCGGTGGCGACGTTCAGCACGCCGGCAGGGTCGACGCCGCCGGAGCCGACCGCGTCCCGACGCTCAGGCACGCCGAACAGCATCACGCCCCTGACGCCGGCCTCTGCGGCTTCGGCGACCGCCCGGCGCAGGCTGTCGCCGGTGTGGTGGAACACCCCGGGCATGGAGGCGATCGGGCGGGGCTCGGTGATGCCCTCGCGCACGAACATCGGCAGCACGAGATCGGCCGGATCGACCCGGATCTCGGTCGCGAGGGCCCGCATGGCCGGCGTCGCGCGCAGCCGCCTGGGGCGGATCACGGGTGGCGGCACGACGGTCACCGCACGCCGCTGACGCGCTGCTCGATGGCCGCGATCAACGAGGCACTCGTGCGCTCGTCCGCCACGAGGTCGACCCTGACCCCGACCGCCTTCGCATCGGCCGCGGTCCGGGGGCCGATGCAGGCGACGAGCGTGCCCTCCGGCACCGCGCCGAACTGGCGCGCGATCTGCGTCGCGACGCTGCCCGAGGTCACCAGGATCGCGTCGACGCGGCCGTCGGCGACCTGCTGCACGATCGCAGGCGCGACGGGGACGCCGACCGTCCGGTACGCGATCACGGAGTCGACCGTGTGCCCGGATGCGCGGAGTCCGTCCGTGAGCACCGGCCGCGCGATGTCGCTGCGCAGCGCGAGCACCTTCAGCCCCTCGGAACCACCGGTCGCCTCGGGCCACTCGGCCAGCAGGCCGGCGGCCGAGTTGTCCTGTTTCGGCGTGTAGTCGACCCGGTAACCGGACGCCGCGAGCGCGGCAGCCGTCGTCTCGCCGACCGCGGCGACGCGCGTGTGCGCGCCCAGGACGACGCCGTTGCCCGCGAGCACATCGACGGTCGTCGCGCTCGTGACCGTGAGCCAGTCGTACTCGTCGTCCGTGAGCGCGGCGAGGGCCCGGTTGAGGGGGTCGAGGTCGGCCGGTGCGGCGAAGTTGATGGTGGGCGCGACGATCGGGGACGCCCCGCGTGCCCGAAGCTCGGCCGCGACACCGTGACCCCACGGGCCGCCTCGCGGCACGAGCACGCGCATGCCGCGCAGCGACTTGTCGGCGGTCACGCGGCGGATCCCAGGGGCGCGAGCCGTGCGGCACCGCCGGCGAACAGTGCGGCCGCCACATCCGCGGCGGCCGCTCCGAGCGCCGAGCGTTGCGCCGTCGCGGATGCGGTGACGACTCCCGCGCCATCGGCGCCGTAGACGGCCGCCCAGAGTCGTGTCAGGTCGCCTTCCGGGGCGGTGGCCACGCCGACAGGAGCGGCGCAGCCGGCTTCGAGGGCGCCGAGGACCGCACGCTCGGCGCGAGCGGCGGCCGATGCGGCCGGGTCGTCGAGACGCTCGACGGCGTCGGCGATCGCACCGGCCTCGTCGGCCCTGAGCTCGATCGCGAGCGCACCCTGCGCGGCCGCGGTGGGCCAGGAGTCGAGCGGCAGCAGTTCCGCGACGGCACCCGCCCTGCCGAGCCGGCCGAGGCCCGCCGCCGACAGCACGACGGCGTCGAGGTCGGCACCGATCCTCGCCAAACGCGTATCGACGTTGCCGCGGATGTCGACGACCTCGAGGTCCGGGCGCGCAGCGAGCAGCTGCGCGCGGCGCCTCGGCGAGCCCGTGCCGACACGGGCGCCGCCGGACAACGCGCCGAGCGGCGCGCCGCAGAGCGCGTCGCGCGCGTCGCCGCGGGCGGGGACGGCGGCGATCCGCAGTCCGTCGGCGGGCAGAACCGGCAGATCCTTCATCGAGTGCACGATCATGTCGCACCCTCCCTGCAGCAGCGCTGTGCGCAGGGCGCCGGCGAACACGCCGGTGCCGCCGAGGGAGGCGAGGGATGCCTTGGACACGTCGCCCTCGGTTCGGACCACCACGAGCTCGACGGTCGCGCCGCCGGCCCGGAGCGCGTCCGCGATGGTGCCGGCCTGGGCCACCGCGAGCGCGCTCCCGCGGGTGCCGAGCCGGATGGTCACGGCGCGAGCCCCGCCGCGGCCGGCCGGAATCCGAGTCGCGCGTTCTCGCAGCAGCCGGACCGGCACACGTCGTACCAGGGTCCGAGCGGGGTGAGGGCGGGGCGGTCGCCGGTCGGCGTCCCGGCGATCCGCTCCGCGATCAGGTCGACGAGCCCGGCGACGAACGCCGGGTCGACGCCGGGGGTGCGGGTGCGGACCGCGATGACGCCGACCCTCGCCGCGGTCTCCATCGCCTCGGTGTCGAGGTCCCACTTGACTTCCATGTGGTCCGACACGAACCCGAGCGGCACGATCAGCACGGCACGCGTGCCCGATGCACCGAGCGACTCGATCACGTCGTTCACGTCGGGTTCGAGCCACGGCTGCGTGGGCGGACCACTGCGCGACTGGAAGACGAGTTGCCACGGCACGCCGCGGCCGACGGCCGCCATCACCGTCTCGGCCACCGCGCGGTGCTGCGCCTCGTACGCGCCGCCCTCGCCGAATCCGCGCTCGGGCGGCCCGCTCCGTGTCGCGTCGCCGAGCGGGATCGAGTGGGTGGAGAAGAGGACCTGCACCTCGGTCGCGAGATCGATGCCCGGCACGAGCAGGGCGAGTTCCGCGAGACCGTCGGCGACGCCGTCGATGAACGGTTGCACGAAGCCGGGGTGGTCGAAGTACTGCCGGACCTTGTCGATGTGCAGTGTGCCGGCCAGCCCGGTCTCCTCGAGCACGCGCGCGATGTCCTCGCGGTACTGCCGGCACGACGAGTAGGACGAGTACGCCGAGGTCGCGACGGCGAGGAGTGTCCGTGCTCCCGCGTCGGCGGCCTCCTGCACCGCATCGACCAGGTAGGGAGCCCAGTTGCGATTACCCCAGAAGACGGGCAGGTCGATGCCGCGCCGCAGGAGCTCGGCCTCGATCGCCGCCTTGAGGACCCGGTTCTGCGCGTTGATGGGACTGACGCCACCGAACGCGCGGTAGTGGTGGGCGACCTCTTCGAGTCGCTCGTCGGGGATGCCGCGACCACGGGTCACGTTCCGCAGGAACGGGATCACGTCGTCCTGGCCCTCCGGGCCGCCGAAGCTCGCGAGCAGCACGGCGTCGTAGGCGACGGGCACCTCGACATGCGCGGCGCCGCTCGACGCCGCGGCGCTCGCACCGAGCACCGTGCTCACGCGAGCACCTCCGCGATCTCGTCGACGCCGATGCGGCGGCCGGTGAAGAACGGCACCTCGTCGCGCACGTGCAAGCGCGCTTCCGTGGCGCGGAGGTCGCGCATCATGTCGACGAGGTCGGTCAGCACGTCCGATTCCATGGGCAGGATCCACTCGTAGTCGCCGAGCGCGAACGAGGCCACCGTGTTCGCCACGACGGACGTGTAGGCGGCGCCCTTGCGGCCGTGCTCGGCGAGCATCCGGCGCCGTTCGCCTTCGTCGAGGACGTACCAGTCGAAGGACCGCACGAACGGGTAGACGGTCAGCCAGTCGCGGGCCCGCTCGCCGCGGAGGAAACCGGGCACGTGGGCACGGTTGAACTCGGCGTCGCGGTGGACCCCCATCGCGTTCCACGTCGGGATCAGCACGGCGATCGGGTCCGCCCGGCGAAGCGTGCGGAGCGCGGACTGCAGGACGGCGGCGTCGGGGCCGTGCAGCCACACCATCAGGTCGGCGTCGGCGCGGAGGCCGGAGACGTCGTAGAAGCCCCGCACGACGACACCCCGGTCCGCGATGCGGGCCACGGCCTGCTCGACCGACTCTCCCGCACCCGGCCCCCCGATGCGATCGGCGCCTGCCGGTCGGCGGAAGACGGCCCAGAGGGTGAAGTCGGTCATGCCTCAATCATCCGCACGCCGGCGGTCGAGGCAAATCGAGGGATCAGCGCCGCGCGCCGCGGACGATGAGCACTCCGGCGCCGATGACCACCGCGGCCGCGCCGGCGATCGCACCGTAGACGGCGGCGGGGTTCTCCTCGCGGGCCGTGTCGAACCTGCCCCGGTACTCCTTGACGAGCTTCGACACGCGCTTCGGCACGTCGAGGCGTTCCTCGATCTCGTCGAGCGTCTGTGCGAGGCGCTGCCTGGTCGACTCGATGTCGGAACGGATCTCGGACAGCGCCCGCTCCTTGTCGGTACGGTCACCGGTCATAGTCGCCCACCCCTCTGAATGCGTTGACGTCGCTCTTCACACTATTGATGGAGGTCTCAGGGACGGGCGGGATGCCCTTGCGGAGCCGCGAGAGACCGATGAGCGCCAGCACCACTGCGATCAGCAGCAGGAACACCCCGACGATGAGGGCGGACAACCACGGGGGCAGCGCAACGGAGATGCCCAGGATCGCCGTCGCGATGAGCACCCACAGCGCGAAGTACAGGAAGATCGCGGCGCCCACGAACAGGCCGATACCGATACCGGCTGCCTTCAGTCGGGTCGCCAGCTCGCGCTTGATCGACTCGATCTCGTCGCGGATGAGATCGGTGATGAGACCCGGCAGCTCGCCGATCAGTGTGAATACGGACTTCTTGTCCGCGTCGCCCGCCATGGAAGCCCGTGCCGTCAGATGCTCGGGGTCGTGGATTCGGTCGCCGACTCGTCCTCCGACGGGCGGCGCACCTGGGCCGCGACGCGCTTGGCTCCATTGACGACCGCGCCGGGCACGCTCTGGGCGCGGTCCTTCACGAAGCCCTCGGCCTGATCGACGGCTTTCTGCACGGGCGCGGTGTTCCACACGCGCTCGGCTCCCGCCTTGATCTGCTCGTAACGGCGCCGCCCGGCCCTCGAGCCCAGCACGTATCCGACCGCCGCTCCCGCGACGAACATGATGCGACCCTGCATGTCGACTCCTGTCCTGAAGGCATTCCGCCACCGTTATCGGCGCGACTGCAACCCTAGCGGTCGATCCCTGGGCGATCAGGGAGTTCTCCGCGACCGGTCAGGGAGTTCTCCGTCTCGCCGTCAGCGCGGCGCATCCGTTCACCAGCGCGCGCTGGTCGATCCCGAGCTGCTCGTGATGGCCTCGGACTCCTCGGGGTGCGAGAACACCGACTGCACCGCGACGCGACCGGGCCCGGTGAGCCGCAGCCAGACCGTGCGGTAGCTGAAGCTGTTCGAGAACAGGGAGAACAGCGAGGTGAGCCCACTCGTCCTCGGGTACTCGAGATGCAGATACCCGGTCACGCTCAGGTCGCGGTACAGCAGCGAGGAAGGCTGGATCAACAGGCTCTCACCCGGGCCGAGATCACGGACGAACACGTTGCCAGGAGCATGCAGGAGCAGCAGGCCGCGCCCCTCGGAAACGCCGAAACGGTCACCGATCGTGCCGAGCGGATAGTGGGTCTTCCTGTCGTTGCCGCTGCCCGTCGTGTACCAGACATCGGCCGACTCCCAGTCGTAGCCGACGCTGCCGGTGGCGGCGAGGAACCGGTGCTCACGCACCCACACCTGCTGGCCGGCGAGCAACGGCAGCGCGATGACCTCGCCCGGGTGATCGTCGGACACGGCGAGTCTGCCCGGACCGACCGCCTGCACCATGAACACCGGCAGTCCGCCGAGCATCCGCTTCCATGCGCCGCGCATGCTCATCGTCTGCAGTCGTGTCGCCGGATCGGCCCACAGCAGGCTGTGATGGTGGAAGTAGATCCAGTCGTTCGCGGCGAGGTCGAAGTCGGCAACCGGGACCTGGGTCCCGGTGATCTGCAGCTTCGACTGTCCGAACTGGATCCGCGCCATGTCGACGATCGGGGGCTGCTTCTCCCAGCCGGACTCCGACGTCACGCCGCGAACGTCGATGGGGGCGCCGCAGTTCGGACAGGCGACGCCGCTCGCGTCGCTCGGTTGCCGGCAGTACCGGCACGTGTACGCGATGTCGGCCACGACTACTCCGCCGCGTGGTGGACGTACATGGACTGGATGCCGACGCGACCGGGACCGACCATCTCGGCGAGGTAGACGGACCTGCCGAACATGCCCGTCTTCAGCGCCAGCGGGACCGCGTTCATCTGCACCGACGCGTCCTTGTACAGGAATCCACCCGGCTCGACGAGGATCTTCTCGCCCGGCCCGAGCGTCCGCTGCAGCACGTTGCCGAAGCCGTGCAGCACGACCAGACCCTGGCTCTGCCCGGTCACGAATCGATCCATGAACATGCCGCTGCCGCCATGCAGGATGTTGGAAAGGCCGCGGATGCGGATGTAGGTGTAGCCGACGTTCGTCGACGCCAGCAGGAACGCGTGCTCGCGCACATCGATCTCGACGCCGGGCGGCATCGGCAGCACGACGAGCTCGCCGGCGGCGTCCCTCGAAAAGGCGACGCGTCCAGGACCGTGCGCGGACGACACGATGAACGGCATCCCCATGAGCGACCGCTTCATGGCGCCCTGGATCTGCTGCTGCTGCAGCAGGGTGTTCTCGTCCTTCCAGAGCAGCACGTGGTGTTCGAAGAACACGCCGTCACCCTGGCCGAGGTTGATCTCGGCAACCGGCACGATCTCGCCCTCGACCTGGCAGGTGCTGACCGAGAACCGGAACTCGGTCATGTCCTTCAGCCGAGGCGCCTCACGCCAGCCCGAGTCGGAGACTTTGTCGCGCTGGTCGAGCGGCGCGCCGCACACCCCGCACGTCGTCTCCGTCGACTCGTTCTGTGCTCGACACCACTTGCATTCGACCCGCTCCATCGCGTGCCTTCCCTGGAAGATCGACGACAATCCTTGGCGGCGCCCGAGGGAGCCCTGGCCGTACGATACAAGCCGACGGCCTCGGATCCGAAGCCGGCAGCGGTGCAGCTGGAGGTTTCACTCGAATGGCTCTGCTCGGACGCGAATTCATCGCCGCCCCCGACTCGGCGAAGGGTCAGGTCGTCTACAAGTGGCCCGACCTGTCGATCAGGCGCTTCAGCCGTGCGATCGTCAACGCCGACGAGCTCGCCGTCTTCGTCAACACCGGCAAGGTCATCGGCTCGCTCGGGCCCGGTCGGCATCAGATCGATGCGGACGAGATCCCCGGCCTCGGCATCTTCATCGACGCGGCGACGGACGGACGCGCCTACCGCGCGGAGCTGTACTTCGTCCACACGCGCGAGTTCCCCGGCATCACCTTCGGCGGTCGGGTCGACGACGTCCAGGACCCGCAGACCGGACTGATCGTCACGCTGCGCATCTTCGGCGACTACGCGATCCGCGTGGTCGACCCGATCGCACTCATCACGAACCTCGTCGGCACGGTCGACCTCGCCGACAACGACCGGGTCACCTCCTGGGCCAGCGACCAGCTGCTGAAGGTGCTCCGCAAGGAGGTCACGACGCAGATCGTGCGCAACGGCTGGCCCGTGCTGGGACTGTCGGTGTACACGACCGAGATCGAGCAGGCGGTGATCGCCGCGGCGAACCAGCAGCTCGCCGCCTACGGCGTCGCACTGACTCGCATGGGCAACTTCGACATCAACCTGTCGCCCGAGGACACCACGCAGATCAAGACCCTCGCGAAGGACACGAGCTACTCGCGACTCGCAGGCAGCTTCAACCAGTACGCGGCCGGCGAGATGCAGCTGGGCGCGGGCGCCGGCATGGCGCAGGGCGGCGCGGGCGTCTCCGGGGCGTTCCTCGGCGCGGGGCTCGGTGCGATCGGGGGAGCGATGCAGACACCGCCGACGCCCCCGCCCGCATCGGGCTTCGCGGGCGGCGGGGGCGGGTTCTCCGGACCGCCCGCACCGCCCGCACCTGCCGCGGCGCAGGCCGGCACGGTCGTATGCGCGAACTGTGGCACGGCGAACCCCGAAGGCGCGAAGTTCTGTGCGAACTGCGGCAACGGGCTGGCACCGAAGGTGCAGCACTGCACCGAGTGCGGAGCAGCTCTTGCGCCGGGCGCGAAGTTCTGCGGCGAGTGCGGCACCCCGACCGCCCCACCCGCAGCCCCCCCGGCAGCCCCCGCCCCCTAAACACCGTTCAGGAGATCGCTCCTCGTTCAGGACCAGAACTGCGACACGCCGCGATCCGGTCCTGCACCGTGCCCGAATCCTCGACCTCGTCCTGAACCGTGATTCAGGAGATTCAGGAGAGGAGGCGGGTCACCGCGGTCTCCGCTGAGCGCACCACGGAGGCGAGGCCGGTGCCGGCCCGCCAGCTGCCGGCGGTCTCGAGCCCGGGCGGCAGCTCGGCCCCCTCGAGCGCGGTCCGCAGCGCGAGTGTCTCCGTCGCCAGCGCGGGGGCGGTGTCGATCCAGACCATGTCCGCGCGATCGACCGGCGGGGGGATCGTGACGCCCAGCAGCGCGGACGCGTCCGCGACCGCCTCGGCATCCGAGACCGGCTCGTCACCACGGTAGGACAGCCGCAGGACATGGCGTCCGACCGGTAGCGACTCGCGCAGCCAGCCCCACTTCGCGGTGGAATGCGTGATCGCGGTCGCGCGGATGCCGGGCGTCGCGGCGGCGCGCAGCACACCCGAGCCGCGCGGCGCGGCGTCGAGCCGCGGCTCGTCCACGGCGAGCAGCACCGCTCTGCTCACCGCGGCGGACGGCGCCGCGAGTCCGTCGAGCGCCGGGATCGACGGTCGCAGCATCGTGAGCGCCGCTGCGCCGTCCGCGGCGACGAGCACCCGGTCGGCGGCGAAGTCGCCCTGGTCGGTCGTGACGGACCACTCCCGGTCGAATCGCAGGTCTCGCACGGGCGAGCCGAGCCGCACGTCGATACCGAATCGCTGGAACTCCGCCTCGAACACGTCGACCAGCCGGAACACGCCGCCGCGCAGACCGCCGACGGCGCTGCCGGCCGGCGCCGCCGACCGCAGGCGGTCGACCGCACCCGAGAGCGACCCGACCTGCGTGATGGCGCCGTTCAGCTGGGGGGCGACCACGTCGACCGGCACGTCGTCGGGGTCGGCGCCGTAGACCGACTCCACGATCGGGGCGACGAGCCGCTCGAGCACGGCGTCGCCCATTCGGCGGCGGACGAGTTGGCCGAGTCGGTCGTAGCGGCCGACGCGCAGCACGGGGATGAGCCGATCGGCGTAGGCGCGCCAGGCGGCCCGGTTCCCGATCACCGCACGCACGTCGTCGGCGAGCGGGACGGCGGGAATCCCGAGCAGTCCCGCGGCCGGCAGCGGTACCGTCCGGTCGGGGAGCGACAACCACGCGCCGCCGGGCTCGGGGTCGACGACGGCGGACGTCAGGCCGAGCTCGGCGAGCAGATCCCCCACGACCCCGCCCCGGACCGCGAAACTCTCCGCTCCGCAGTCGATCCGCAGGCCCGCGAGATCGGTCGACCGGATCCGACCGCCGAGGCGGTCACTCGACTCGAGCACGACCACGTCGTCCCCGCGGCGCATCAGGCGCCTGGCGGCGACCAGTCCGGCGATCCCCCCGCCGACGACGACGCTCCTCATCCGCGGTCGTGCACCCACTCGACGATGCGCGTGAGCACGCCGGGGTCGGTCTCCGGCGGCACGCCGTGGCCGAGGTTGAGCACGTGCGCGGGCGCGGCGAGGCCGCCGGCGACGACCTGCTCGAGATGCGCCTCAAGGACCGGCCACGGCGCCGCGAGCAGTGCGGGGTCGATGTTGCCCTGCAGCGGTGTGCCGGGGACGCGCTCGGCCGCGACGGCGAGCGGCGTTCGGTGGTCGACGCCGATCACGTCGGCGCCCGCCTCCCGCATCGCGCCCAGCAGGTCGCCCGTTCCTGTGCCGAAGTGCACACGAGGCACGCCGGGCACGCGGCCAAGCGCGTCGGCCGACGCGGGCATCGCGGCCCTGCGGTAGTCCGCGAGCGAGAGCGACCCCGCCCACGAGTCGAACAGCTGCACCGCGCTCGCACCCGCCGCGACCTGCGCGGCGAGGAACGTCCCCGAGACGTCTGCGAGCCAGGCGACCAGCCGGCGCCACGCGTCGGGATCGGCGTGCAGCAGCGTCCGTGCGCGGAGCTGGTCCTTCGACGGTCCGCCCTCGATGAGGTAGGAGGCGAGCGTGAACGGCGCCCCGGCGAAGCCGATGAGCGGAGTGGTTCCGAGTTCCGCCACGATCCGCTGCACCGCGGCCGTGATCGGGGCGAGCGACTCGGGTTCGAGCCGATGCTCGAGCAGGGCGTCGAGATCGGCCGGCGTGCGCACCGGCCGCGCGAAGACGGGTCCCCTGCCAGCGACGATCTCCACGTCCACACCGGCGAGCACCAGCGGGATGACGATGTCGCTGAAGAAGATCGCCGCATCGACCCGGTGGCGTCGCACGGGCTGGAGCGTGATCTCCGCGGCCAGCTCGGGGGTGAGGCAGGCGTCGAGCATGGCGGTGCCCGCTCTGGTCGCCCGGTACTCGGGGAGCGAGCGGCCGGCCTGCCGCATGAACCAGACGGGCGGCCGGCTCTGCCGCTCGCCGCGGAAGGCCGCGACGAGCGGTGAGGTCGCGGCGGCGGGCTGCGCCGGCAGAGCGGTGGACACGGTCGCCGATTCTCCCACCACCTTCGTGCGTGGGACTTTCGCACCGGGCTCGCCCCCAGCCGGGGAACGTACACTAATCAGGTGCTGCGCTGTATCGCCGCGGACTACCGATCCGCAGGCTTCGAGATGCTCGAGCGCCTCAGCACCGTCACACCGGAAGCGGTCGCACGGCTGGTCGAGGCGCACGACGACATCGCCGGCGCCGTGCTGCTCGCGACCTGCAACCGGTTCGAGGTCTACCTGGACGTCGATGCCGATGCGGCGGCTCCGCTGGACGAGGTGCTGGCGATCGCCGCAGGCGACGCGGCGGAGTTGCAGGCCTCGCTGCGCGAATTCGCGGGTCACGGCGTGGCGGAGCACCTGTTCGCCGTCTCGAGCGGGCTGGAGTCCCTGGTGCTCGGCGAGGGCGAGATCGCCGGCCAGGTCTCGCGGGCGCTCGAGTCGGCACGAACGGCACGGACCACGACACCCGACCTCGAACGCGTCTTCCAGCGTGCCGCGGGTGCCTCGAGCGCCGTGCAGCACCACACGTCGATCGGCGGGGCCGGCCGCTCGGTCGTCCGGCTCGCCCTGGATCTCGTCGAGTCGCGGATCGGCGACTGGCGGACCGCATCGGTCGTGCTCATCGGGACGGGCGCCTATGCGGGCGCGACGCTCGCCGCACTGCGCGACCGCGGTGTCGCGGACGTCGGCGTGTACTCGCCGAGCGGCCGCGCCGCGCGATTCGCGAGGCGCGAGGGAGTCAGCGCCATCGAACGCGACGGGTTGCGCGCCGCGGTCCGCGGCGCGCGGCTGATCGTCGCCTGCAGCGTCGCCACGTCGCCCATCATCACCGCAGAGGCGGTCACCGCCGCCCGTGCCGGCCTGTCCGAGCAGCAACGGCAGATGATCGTCGACCTGGGCCTGCCGAGGAACGTCGAGCCGGCGGTCGGCGCGGTGCCCGGCATCGACCTGCTCGATCTCGAGACCCTGAGCCTGCACGCGCCTCTGCCCGAGCTGCAGGCGACGGAGGCGGCGCGGGGCGTCCTCGACCAGGCGCTCGGCGAGTACCGGGCCGCGCAGGCCGCCACCGTCGTCGCCCCGGCGATCGTCGCATTGCGCGCCGAGGTGAACGACCTCGTCGAGCAGGAGATCAGCCGTCTGCGTCGCCGTGGCGAGTCGAGCGAGGGCGCCGAACGCGCGCTCCGGCACCTGGCGAGCGTGTTCGTGCACACACCCTCGGCGCGAGCTCGCGATGCCGCCGCAGCGGGCGACGCCGACCGGTTCGTCGAAGCCCTGCGGCTCGTACACGGCGTCGATGCACAGGAGATCGACCACCGCACCGGATCCGCACGAGCCGTCTGAGTCCTGGCGCCTTCGGGCGCCGGGACCGCTCTGCACGCACGATCCGTGCGCAAGACGCTCGAAAACGCAGTGCCAGTGCACATTCACGCGCCGTGACGCTCGATACCGTCGATGGCGGAGGCGAGAAATGACGATGACGATCGACCGCGTGACGGCGACCACGACCGAATGGCTGCAGCTGAAGGGCGCCGTCGAGGCGTTCCGCGCATTGCAGGCACACGACGGCGCACTGCTGCCCGGCACGGACCGGGAGACCGCGCTCGCCCTCATCGCCGCCGTCCGGACATCGATCCGCGCGCTCGCGCCGGCCTTCCCGGACGACTCCGCGTACCTGGGGGCGCTCGACGCCGACCTCGCCGCCTGGGCGGCGGCCGGCATCGGGACCCCTGACTTCCACGTCTCACTCGCCGCGTTCCAACCGCAGCTCGCCCGTGTCGACGGGCGGCGTCACCTCGTCGTGTTCCCCATGACCACCCAGAACGGCAGCCCCGACCGACTGCTCGAAGCGCTGCTCGTCGACGTGCTCTGGCCCGACTTCGTCGATGAACTGGAGCGCACCCGGTTCTCGAACGCCCTGTTCGTCCCGATCCGATTCGTGGACTTCACGAGCGGCTACGACACGAACTCCGCGGTGCTCTTCCCGGAGACGGTGGCGATGCCCTCACCCATCCCGTTCACGTGGGGCGCCATCTTCGCCGACCGAGAGGCGGCGAGGTTCCGCCGCGTCGTCGAGGCCGCTGCGGACATCACCAAGCTCGAGCTGCCCGCCGATGCGCAGCGTCTCCTCGCCGACCAGCGGGTCGCGGAGGAGACCTTCGTGCTCTGGGACCTCATCCACGACCGCACCCACATGCGGGGCGATCTGCCGTTCGATCCGTTCATGATCAAGCAGCGCATGCCGTACTTCCTCTATTCGCTCGAAGAGTTGCGGTGCGACCTCACCGCCTTCCGCGAGGCGACCGCCCTCGTCGCGACGTGCGAGGACGGAACCCTGCGCGACCGCGCGAAGCTCGCGCAGTTCGCGATCGTCTTCGACCGGATCTTCCGGTTCCCCCTCACCGGCGGCCGCGTGAAGAACTACGACGGCCTGGGCGGACAGTTGCTCTTCGCGTGGTTGCACCAGCACCACGTCCTGCACTGGACCGACACCAGGCTGACGATCGACTGGGACGAGATACCCGCCACCGTCGTCGCCCTGTCGGATGCGATCAACGCCCTCTACTGGGAGTCGATCGACCGCCCGAAGACCGCACACTGGCTGGCGGCGTACGAGCTGGTCCGCGCGACGCTCACACCGCATCCGGCATCGATGTGGGCTCGCGGGTTGCCCGACGACGTGCTGTCGGGGCCACCGCGCGGCATGACGGACGCCGTGCTGCCCGACGAGTTCCCGCTGTCGATGTTCTACGAGGCGCTCGGCAAGAAGCTGGCCCCGGTGATCGAGTCGACGGCGGGCATCGTTCCCTGACGAGGCCGCAGGAGCACCATCACCTCGGCGTGCGCCGTCTGGGGGAACATGTCGAAGAGCCGCGCCCGGTCCACCCGGTACGACGGCATGGCCGCCAGGTCGCGGGCGAGCGAGGCGGGGTTGCAACTCGAATAGAGCACCGCCGCGCCCGACGCGTCGAGCCATGCGCACAGCTCGGTGCCGAGTCCCCGCCGCGGCGGGTTGACCACCACGAGATCCGGCGGTGTCGGCTGCGCCGCCGCCCAGGCGGTCGCATCCGCTGCGACGAAGCGCACGTCGTGCCCGGACTCGGCGGCAGTGCGCGCTGCGCCTGCGATCGCGGACTCACTCACCTCCACCCCGAGCACCTCACGACCCGCGCCCGCGAGCGTCAGCGCGAAGCCGCCGATGCCGCAGTACAGGTCCCAGACGCTCCGGGGCGCGACGGCGTCCGCCCACTCCGCCGCCTGGGCGTACAGGGACGTCGCGATCGCGGTGTTGGTCTGCACGAACGCGCCGGGTCGCTGGTGCAGCAGCAGGTCGCCGAACCGGACGGGCAGATCGCCGTCACCGGCGACGGGCAGCTCGGTGGGTCCCTCGATCACCGCCTTGTGCTCGGGCTGCACATTGACGGTGACGGTGCGCAATCGCGGCAGCCACGCAGTGAGCGCGGCAGCGTGCTTCCGGATGCGCAGGACGGGCTCCGTGGAGCGCAGGACGAACCGCAGCAGCAGCTCGCCCTCCGCGGATTCGGAGAGCAGGACGTGCTTCAGCTCGCCGCGGCGCGCGGCGACGTCGTACGGCACGATGCCGGCGAGGGTGATGAACCGGGCGATGTGCGGGAATGCGTCGGTGAGCCCGGGTGCACACACTCCGCATCCCCGCAGGTCCACTCCCGCGCGGCGCGCGTCGAGGATGCCGAGCGTCGGCGCGTCCACGGTGCCGCCGACGGCCATCTTCGCCTTGTTGCGGAACGCGTGCTCCTCGCTGGGCACGCTGGGTAGCCAGACGTCCGCGGGCAGCCCGAGCACGCCGTTCGCGTCAGCGGTCTTGTCGGCGAGCTGCCGCGCGTACGGCACGCCCATCCAGGAGCACGAAGCGCATTCCCCACGGTCGAAGTAGTCGCACTGCACCGTGTGTCACGGTCTCCGGGCGGAAGAGCACACGGAGCGAGTGTAGGTTCGCGCCGTGACCGCCGTCGCACCGCCGCAGCCGACCCGGACCGCCCGTCCGGTGCGGGTCTGGGACGTCGCCCTCACGATCACGCTGGTGGTCGTGCTGCTGGGCGGCACCGTGCTGGCCTCGTTCATGGGCCTCTTCCTCGCGATGGCCAGCGACCCCTGCGGCACCGCGGTCCGTTGCTCGACGGGTCTCATCGGTCTCGGCGTGCTCGTCGCGACCATCGGGCCGTGGGCGATCGCCGTCGCCGGGTCCGTCGTCTCGATCGTGCTGCTCGTGCTTCGCCGCCTCGCGTTCTGGGTGCCCGCCGCGGGACTCGTGCTCGTCGTGGCGGTGTGGTTCGCCGGTGCCGCGATCACGGCGGCCGGAGTCCCGACCTTCTGAGGCCGTCGTGGTGACTCCCGCGAGCCGGTTCCGGTTCTGGCTGATCGCATCGCTGGTCACCGACGTGCCCCTCGCAGCGCTTGCGATCGGACTCGTCGTGACGGGGGACGCCGCGGGCTGGTGGCTCGCCGCGTTCACCGTCGTGAAGGCCGCGCTGGGCGTCGCAGGACTCGTCGTCGGCGCGCGCATGCTCGCGGACGCCAGGACCGGCGACGACCGGCCGTCCGTGCTGCCCTGAGTCGGGGCGCCGCGCGTCGGCGAGACTGGAGGCATGACAGTCCTGCACGATCCCGCTGACCGCACCTTCGCCTCCGACAACTACGCGGGCGCGCTGCCGCAGGCCGTCGCAGCGATCGCGGAGGCGAACGGCGGACACCAGATCTCGTACGGCGAGGACCTCTACACGGCCAGGCTCGGCGAGGTGATCCGCCACGAGTTCGGCGCGGGGGCGGAGGTCTTCCCCGTGTTCAACGGCACGGGGGCCAACGTCCTGTCCCTCACCGCCGTGCTGCCGAGGTGGGGCGCCGTCGTCGCGACGACGAACGCGCACATCCACACCGACGAGGGCGGGGCTCCCGAGCGGATGACGGGACTCAAACTGCTCACCGTGCCGACGCCCGACGGCAAGCTCACCCCGTCGCTCATCGCGACGGAGGCGTGGGGGTGGGGCGACGAGCACCGCCCCCAGCCGCTCGCGGTGTCGATCACCCAGACGACCGAGGTCGGCACGCTCTACCAGCCGGACGAGATCCGTGCGATCGCCGACTTCGCGCACGACCACGGCATGGCGCTGCACATGGACGGCGCGCGCGTCTGGAACGCGGCGGCGGCGCTCGGCCTGCCGTTGCGCGCGTTCACGAGCGAGGCCGGAGTCGACGTGCTGAGCCTGGGCGGCACGAAGAACGGGCTCATCGCGGCCGAGGCGGTGGTCGTGATCGACCCGGCGCGCGCAACAGGGCTGACCTACCTGCGCAAGCTCACGATGCAGCTCGCCAGCAAGATGCGGTTCTCGAGCGCGCAGCTGCTCACGCTCTTCGACGACGGCCTCGGTGTCCGGACCGCCGCGCATGCGAACGCGATGGCGCAGCGACTCCACGACGGCCTCGAGGACGTGCAGGGTCTCGCGTTCAGTCAGCCGGTCGAGGCGAACGCGATCTTCGCTGAACTCGACGTCGACGCCGCCGACCGCATCCGCGAGCGGTTCCGCTTCTACGACTGGGACCGCGCCCGCGGGCAGGTCAGGTGGATGTGCGCATTCGACACGACGGAGGCCGACGTCGACGCGTTCGTCGCGGTGATCAAAGAGGAACTCGCGCGCTGACTGGGCGCGCCGCCCGGGCACCCGGCCGCTGATCGCGCACCATTGCCCATGTGATGGGTGTCAACCACGCGACGAGCGGTGCCGCGGTCTGGCTCGCCGCGACCGCGACGCTGCCTGCGCTCGGTACGGGTATCTATCCCCTGGGCCCGGCGGGAGTCATCTCCGGTGCCCTCGTGTGCGCCGGCGCCGCGCTCCTGCCGGACGCCGACCACCACAGCGCGACCATCTCGCACTCGGTACCGGTGCTCGGCGGTCTCGCGACCGAGACTGTGGAGCGCGCGAGCGGCGGACACCGTCACGGCGCGCACACCCTGCTCGCCGCCGCCGTCGTGACCGTCGTCGCGGTGCTGCTCGGCAGATGGACCGCGACCGTGCCCGTGCTCGGCTCGATCCAGCCCGGGCCGGCCGTTGCGACCATCGCCCTCGTCTGCTTCGCCGTGAAGGCGCGCGACCTCGTGAAGAGCTGGGCGGTGGCATGGTTCCTCGGTCTGGCGGCCGCGGCGATCGTGCTGTTCCTGTCGCCGAACACGACCACCTGGTTCCCGGTCGCCGTCGGCCTCGGCTTCGTCACGCACATCGCCGGCGACCTGCTCACGGTCGAAGGCGTGCCGAGTCCGGTCTGGCCCATTCAGATCCGTCCACCTCGCTCGTGGCGCCGCACGCCCGTGATCAGCTCGGTCTGGAAGGGCAACGGCTACCTGTCGGTCCCACTGCTCGGCCACGCGGGATCCGCGCGCGAGAAGGTGCTCGGCGTGGTGCTCGCGCTGTACTGCGCCTACGCCCTCGTGATCGTGGGGATGCAGGCGGCAGGCGTGCACTTCACCCTCGGCCTCTGAGGCCGGGCCGGCTCGGTCGGCCGGTCACCAGGCGGGCAGGCGCGCCGAGAGCGCACGGACACCGGCCGTGGCGCGCCCGACGACGAAGCGGATCCGTTGTCCGGGCCGCAACTGACCGACGAGGTCGACGTCGACCGCGTCGAGGACCGCGATGACCGGGTAGCCGCCGGTCGTCGGGTGATCGGCGAGGAACACGATCGGGCCGTCCGGCGTCACCTGGATGCCGCCGGTCACCATGCCTTCGCTCGGGATCTCGGCCGCGGCACGGCGCTCCAGTGGGGGGCCGCCGAGGCGGAGCCCCACCCGGTCGCTGTCCGGGGCGACCGTCCACTCGACGTCGAGGAAGCGCCGCACCGCCGCCAGCTGGAACTCCGCATCGCGCGGTCCGAGCATGACGTGCAGGCAGACGGGGCCGGCGGGCGGGATCGTGAGCGGGAGCGGATCGACGGTGACCGGGCCGAGCGGGGTCCCGATCGACAGGACGGCGCCCGGCGCGAGCGCCGCCGGACCGATCGCCGAGCGCAGGTCCGAAGACGCGGAGCCGAGCGTGCGGCGCACGTCGATGCCGCCGCGCACACCCAGCACGAAGCGGACGCCGAGCGATGCTGCGCCGAACTCGAGCGTCTGGCCGTCGGCGACCACGACCGGGGCCGCCCATGCCGCGGGACGTCCGTCGACGGTCACGGGACCCGCGGCGCCCGCAACGGCGACGATGAGGTCACCGCGTGCGCGGAACGCCGCGCCTCCGAGCAGGATCTCGACCCCGGCGGCCCCGTCGACGTTCCCGAGCACACGGTTGACCGCACGAAGAGACGCCCTGTCGAGCGCGCCGGACGGGGATATGCCGACAGCGGCATGTCCTGCTCTGCCGAGGTCCTCGATGAGAGCAAGGGGTCCCGTCGCCACGACCTCGACCGCCGTCATGCGATGGTGAAGCGCACGAGGTCACCCGCCGCGAGCAGCGCCCCGCCGTCGGCGTCCCAGAGCGGCACGTCGCAGTGCCCGATCACTCGCCATCCGCCCGGCCCGGGTGCCGGGTAGACACCGCTGTACGAGCCCGCGAGACCGACGGCGCCGGCCGGCACCCGGACGCGCGGCGACGACCGCCGGGGCACGGTGAGCGACTCGTGATCCGTCACGAGGTAGCCGAAGCCCGGAGCGAAGCCGAGGAACGCGACGCGCCACGACGACGCCGCGTGCAGGGCGACGACCTGCTCGCGGCTCATCCCGAGCAGCGAGGCCACCTCCGCGAGGTCGGGGCCGCTGTAGACGACCGGCAGCACGTGGTGCTGCGTCTCCCGGCCGCCCGGAAGGGCATCCCGGATCGCTTCGGGTTCCACCGCACGCGCGACCGACGCGCGCAGCGACCGCGGGTCGGCGACGCGGGAATCGGCGATCACGAGCACGGTCGCCGCGCCCGGCACGACGTCCACCACCCCGGGGATCGTCGCCGCGCGGACCGCGTGGGCGATGCGGAGCACCGCGTCCGACCCGCCGGCCACTTCGACGAGCACCGCGCCGTCGCCCGAGGGCAGGATCGTCGGGCTCACCGGACGAACGACGCGACGGGCACGCCGGCGTCCTCGAGTGCCCGACGCGCGGCCAGCGCGAGTGCGGTGGCGCCGGGCGTGTCGCTGTGGACGCACACGGAGTCGACCGCGATCGCCAGGTCGATGCCGCTCGCCGCCCGGATCAGACCGTCGCGGGCGAGCCGTACGACACGCGACGCGACCGCGGCCGGATCTGCGATGAGGGCACCGGGCGCGCTCCGCGGCAGCAGGGTGCCGTCGTCCGCGTAGCCGCGGTCACCGAACGCCTCGAAGTGGACGCGTGTGCCGCGGCCGGCGGCGAGGCGGGCGACCAGCGAGCCCGGCTGCGCGAGTACGCCGAGCCTCGGGTCGAAGGCGGTCATCGCGTCGAGCACGGCGGTGGCGTGCAGTCCGTCCTTCGCGATCCGGTTGTAGAGCGCGCCGTGCGGTTTCACGTAAGCGACCCGCGTCCCGACGGATCGGGCCATGCCGTCCAGGGCGGCGAGTTGGTACAGCACGTCGCCGCGGAGCTCGGCGGCGCTCGCGCCCAGCTCCCGTCGGCCGAACCCGGCGAGATCCCGGTACGAGACGTGCGCGCCCACCGCGATCCCGTTCGCCGCACTTCGCTCGAGCGCGTGCAGCATGGTGAGCGGGTCGCCCCCGTGGAAGCCGCACGCGACGTTCGCGCTCGTCACGACGGCCAGCATCCCGTCGTCGTCGCCGATGCGGAGCGCGCCGAACGACTCACCGAGATCGCTGTTCAGGTCCACGCGCGACCAGCCATGCGACGAAGTCTTCCACCCGTCGCCCGCACACTGCGGATCTCGTCGCTTTCACGGCCTTTCGCCAGCGATCTTCTCCGTATCCTGGCCCGATGACCACGGAACACGCAGATGTCGTCATCGTCGGCGCGGGGGTGTGCGGGCTCACCGCAGCGACGCGGCTCGTCGCCGCGGGCCACGACGTCGTCGTCGTCGAGGCCCGTGACCGCGTCGGTGGCCGGCTGGAGACCCGCGAGATCGACGGCGTCGTGCTCGAACTGGGTGGGCAGTGGGTCTCGCCGGAACAGGACGCGCTGAAGCGGACGCTCGCCGAGCTCGGCCTGACGACCTTCCAGCGGTACCGCGACGGCGACAGCCTGTACGTGCCCCAGCACGGGGACGCCCGCCGGTTCACCGGCGAGGTCGTGCCCACGTCGGCGGAGACCGCGGCGGAGATCGGGCGGATGGTCGGCGTGCTGGACGCACTCGTGGCCGAGGTGG
Source organism: uncultured Actinomycetota bacterium (assembly GCA_963716965.1). Lineage (GTDB taxonomy): Bacteria > Actinomycetota > Actinomycetes > Actinomycetales > Microbacteriaceae > Amnibacterium. The sequence goes on from CAVQUZ010000001.1 coordinate 187,124, forward strand.
ACCCCGACGCCCCGTGGGATCATCCGCGGGCTGGCGAGCTCGACGCCGTCTCCTGGAGCGCGTTCCTGGAGCAGCTGTCCCCGGACGCCGAAGCGCGGGCGAACGTCGCCCTCTACATCGCGGACGCCATGCTGACGAAGCGGGCGAGCGACTTCTCCGCGCTGCAGGCCCTGCTCATGGCGGCGTCCGCGACGAGCTTCTCGACCCTGGTGGATGCCGACGAGATCCTCGACGCGCGCGTGGTGGGTGGACTGCAATTGGTGCCGATCCGGCTCGCAGCGGCCCTGGGTGACCGCGTCCGGCTGGGGCATCCCGTCCGCTCGCTCGCGTGGGGCGATGACGGGGTGACGGTGACCGCCGACGGTCTGACCGTGACCGCGAAGCGCGTGCTGATGGCCGTGCCTCCCAACCTGTACGACCGGGTCGCATACGCGCCGCCGCTGCCGGGGACCAGACAGCAGGCGCACCAACACATGTCCCTCGGTCTCGTGCTGAAGGTCCACGCGGCCTACCCGACGCCGTTCTGGCGGGAGGCCGGTCTCTCGGGCACCGCGTTCAGCCCGTGGCAGCTGGTGCACGAGGCGTACGACAACTCGAACCACGGCGAGGAGACCGGGATCCTGGTCGGCTTCGTCTCCGACGCCAAGGCCGACGCCGTGCTCCGACTGTCCGCGGACGAGCGCCGGGCGCGCATCCTCGACTCGCTCGCGACCTATTACGGCCCCGCCGCACTCGAGCCGACGGTGTACTACGAGAGCGACTGGGTCGAGCAGGAGTGGACTCGCGGGGCCTACGCGGCGAGCTTCGACATCGGCGGCCTCACCCGGTTCGGCGCGCTGCTCCTCGAGCCGGTCGGCCCGATCCATTGGGGTTCCAGCGACCTCGCCGGTCTCGGTTATCAGCACGTCGACGGCGCCATCCGGGTCGGCGAGCGCGTCGCGGCGGAGATCGCCGCCGCCCTCTGACGGAACGACGGCCATTCGGCCTGTCGGCGGCGGAAACCGGCCTCTGATCGCTTCGGAGCTTGGTTTCTCCGTCGTTCGGTCGGCGACTCGCAGGTGACACCACGGCCAGGCGCGCCGCGCGCGGGTCAGGGACGAAGCAGGACCTTGATCGCGGTCCGCTCGTCCATGGCCCGGTATGCGTCGGCGGCCTGCGCGAGCGGCAGTTCGAGGTCGAAGACCCGTCCGGGGTGCGACCGCCCGGCGAGCACGTCGGGCAGCAGTTCCGCCATGTAGTTGCGGACCGGCGCCACCCCGCCCCGCACGCCGACATTCGTATCGAACATGGTCCGGACAGGCAGTTCCGGACCGCCGTTGGGTACCCCGACGAACCCGACACGACCGCCGGGACGCGCCGACCGCAGCGCCTGGTCCATCGACTCCTTCGTGCCGACGCATTCGAGCACCGCGTCGGGCCCGATCCCGCCGAACAGCTCCTTCAGCCGGGCGACCCCGTCGTCGCCTCGTTCCGCCACGACATCCGTCGCCCCGAACTCGATCGCGATGGCAGCCCGCGACGCATGCCTGGACATCGCGACGATGCGCTCGGCGCCGAGTCGCGCCGCGGCGAGGACACCGCACAGCCCAACCGCGCCGTCTCCCACGACGGCGACCGTGCTGCCCGGCCGGACGCCGGCGGACACCGCCGCGTGGTGACCGGTCCCCGCCACATCGGACAACGTCAGCAGATCGGGGATGAGCCGGGCGTCGGGCGCGCCGCCCTCGACCACGAAGAGCGTCCCGTCCGCGAGCGGCACACGGACGAGTTCCCCCTGCCCACCGTCGGCGAACGCGCCGTTCCGGTCGTCCTGACCCCACCAGCCCCCGTGCAGGCACGAGGGGCTGACACCGTTGCGGCAGTTGGCGCACGTCATGTCGCAGACGTAGAAGGGAGCGATCACGAAATCACCGACCGCCACGTTCGCGACCGCTCGCCCCACCGCCTCGACGACACCGACGAATTCGTGCCCGATACGGCGTGGATGGGCGATCGGGACGACGCCACGGTACGGCCAGAGGTCCGATCCGCACACGCAGGCGGCGACGACCCGCACGATCGCGTCGTCGCCGGTCACCAGAACGGGATCGGGCACGAGCTCGGTCCGGATGTCGCCTGCACCGTGGATGAGCGTCGCCTGCATGACGAAAGGCTACGGGCACCTCGCGGCAGGAATGGAATACTGGTGACACGTCACCGAGTTGCCTCCGGTACGGCGCAATGGGGCGCGATCCACCCGCACTGCAAAGAGAGAGTCCCATGTCGCTCGTCGTTCCCACCCGCACGGCCCCTGTGACGGCGCCGATCCACCCCCATCTCGCGGACCGGTGGTCACCCCGTTCGTTCGACCCGACCGCGGAGCTCTCGGAGAACGACGTCGCCTCGCTGCTCGAAGCCGCCCGCTGGGCCCCGTCGGCCGCGAACTTCCAGCCCCGCCGCTTCATCCTCACCCGCCGCGGGTCCGAGTCGTTCGCCAAGATCGTCGATGCGCTGTCGGAGGGCAACCGGCCGTGGGCGCCGCTCGCGTCGCTGCTCGTGGTCGGCCTCGCCGTCACCAGGAACACGGACGGACAGGACTTCCGCTGGGCCGAGTACGACCTCGGCCAGGCGATGGCCCATCTCACGGTACAGGCGCACGAACTCGGCCTGCACGTGCATCAGATGGGCGGATTCTCGCCCGCCGCGCTGCGGGAGTCGTTCGGCCTGCCCGAGACCGCCGTCCCGGTCACCGTCTCGGCGATCGGCAGGGTCGCGCCCGCCGAGCAGCTCCCCGAGCGCTACCGCGCCCGGGAGTCGGCGGACAGAACCCGTCTGTCGCTCGACACGCTGGTACTCGTCGACGACTGAAGCCCGCTCACGAGGTGCTCCCGAAGTGGTCGCTCGGGACCGCGGGCCCGGGCACCCCTGCCGTGCTCTCGGTGATGAGCCGCGCACCCGCCTTCACGAGTCCCACGTTCCTGGTCGTGGAACCGAACAACTCCGTGACCGAGCCCGATCCGCCCCCGCCGGATCCCACGGCCGCGGCGGGGTCCCCGACGAGCAGATCCATGCCGGGCCCCCGGCCGAACCATCCCGTCGAGAGCGTCGCGCCGAACGCACGGTCCGGGCGACGGGCACCCGGGATACCCGGCGTGTCCTCCGCCCAGAGGAGGTCGCCCGCAGTCGTCAGACCGGACGGCGATCCCGGGATCACCGACACATGCCCGGCCCGGTATGCGCCGACCACCAATTCGTCGTCGCCGTCGCCGTTGAAGTCGCCTGTCGCCAACTGACTGCCGAACCGGCCGTTCACGTAGGTGGCCGTCCCCAGCAGCCCACCCGTGCCGTAGGTCAGCGCCTCCGATCGGGACGAGGTCACGCCGGTCGCGGAGCCGGGCAGCACCACCACGGTGTTCACGAGGTCCAGTCCGTAGGCGAGGTCGGCCCTGCCGTCCCCGTCGAAGTCGCCGAACGCCACAGAGACGGGCTCCGGCACGCCACCGGGCCAGGTCGCCATGTCGGTCGCATCCGAACCGGGCACGCCGGCGCTCTCGCGGTCCCAGGCCACCGTCGAGGCACCCGTTCCGAGACCGCCCGAGGCGCCGTACAGCACCCGCACGACCGCGTGCGAATCCGTGTCGCCCGGGACGACCGTCGTCGCGCCACCCGCGCCACCGATTCCCACCGCGAGGTCGTCGTACCGCCCGCCTCGGGAATCGCCGGCGGCGAGACGGATGAGCTGGGTCGTTGCGACCACCTCGGGGATCGCGATCTCACGCGCCGCCGACTCCACCAGGCCGTCGGCCGAACCCGGCAGCACGACGATCGCCGCGGTCGCGCTGTCCGCCGTCGAGTCGTAGCGGAAGTCGACGGCGGCCAGGTCGGCGTATCCGTCACCGTCGAAGTCCCCGAACACGGGCCGCTCGAGCGTCTGCACCACGAGGTCGTCCGCGATGCCCGCCGTCTCGATGCCGAGCGAGTGCGCGGTCAGCAGCTGCGCGCCCGCCGCTCGCAGGCCCGTGCCGGCGTGACCGTAGAGCACGGTGATGGAGCCGTGTTCCTGGACGGGGTGCGTCGTGTCGTGGCGCCCGTGGGGCTCCGACGCGTCGAACGGCGCCGTGATCGCGATGTCCGCGCAGCGGTCTCCATCGATGTCGGCGGAGACGACCTGCGCTCCGAAGGCGGCGTGCGGGGCGTCGGCCACGCCGGGAAGGGCGGCCGTCAGGCTCCCCTTCGCACCCAACTGCACGAAGCCGGCCGGCACGACACCGGTCGCCGTCCCACGGAAGAGGTCCGCCTGACCGACCGACGCGTGCTTGCCAGGTACCCCGATCACCGGGTCGGACCTGCCGTCGCCGTTGGTGTCGCCCGCCACGTACCTGCCGCATCCGCCCGTTGGCGTCGTGGCGGCCGACGCGCCTGCAACGGGCGCGCCGCTGCAGGCGGCGAGCGTTGCTGCGAGCACGAGGAACCCGGCGGCGAGCACGGGACGATGGCGCATGGGACCTCCTGGGGCACCATCAGTCTGCGCGGAGAGCCGGCACGAGCACGGCCGCACCGCCCGGAGTGTCCGCGGGCGGCGCGGCGGACCTGCACTCAGCGGTGCTGCTCGAGGACCACCCGGTGCAGGTCGAGCAACGGCGCGGTCCGATCCGCCGGGCCGCGCCCGAACCCGCATTCCGTGCCGATTCCGAAGCGGCTGAGCGCGGTCGCCGCTGCAGCGATGCGCCGATTCGCACCGTCGACGCCGTCCTCGTGATGCACGAGTCCGAGCTCGATCTCCGTGCCGGCGGGAATCGTGAGCGCGGCGAGCGGCGCGAAGTACGCCGCGTCGTCACGCTCGATCGGCACAGGAAGGTGGAACCAGTCGATGTGCCGCGGGCTGCGCTCGAGAATGCCGCCGATCACCGTCGCGAGCGTGCCGGCGTCTCTCGGCTGGATGAAGTGGGACTCCTCGACGTCGCCGTAGCAGAGGTGATAGCCGATCTGCACATCGGCCGGCACCGCGGCGGCCTGGCGTACGGCGCGGTCGAGTACGCCGCCGAGCACGTCGTCGCCCCAGCCGGCGGAGAAGGGCACGCCGCCGAACTCGGCCGAGTCGAGGATGCCGAACTCCACGGCACTGTCCCACTGCACGGCGAGGTCCTCGTGCGGGACGGCCGCGGTGATCCGGTCGAGTTCCGCGAAGAGCGCACGCTCGTAGACCGGCTCCAGCGCGGCGCGGTCGTCAGGCACGACGAACGCCCCGACGACCCCGACGGGCGTCGGGAGCGACACCTGGAACCGCACGCCGGCGGGGATCACGCCGGCGGCGCGCGACGCGACGAACCGGCCGTACGAGGCGATCGCCGCGTCCGCGTAGCCGAGGTCCGGGAAGCGCAGGTCACCGGCGTCGACGGTGCCGTCGAGCGCGAACGGCCGGACGTCGAACATGCCGCGGATACGGAAACCGGGGTCGTCGCCGACGCGGACGAGGCCGGGCGTCGCATCGAAGCGGAAGGTCTGGAACTGGATCCAGTAGAAGCGCTCGCCGACCTCGCCGTCGGGGATGCGCGCGACGTGGGCGCCGAGATGCTCGCCGACGACGGAGAAGACGGAGTCCGCGTCCGGCTGATTGATGCTGCCGACGAGGTGGGCACCGGTGATGGTCGGTGCCGCTGGGCTGCTGGTCATGGTGACTCCACGTGGGACGGGGGAGCCGCGAAGACGCGACTCACGCTGGGTGAATCGCAGGCGTGTCCGGGACCGGACGCGAGGCTTCGCATGATGCACTGCTGAACGACGAGGATGCGCGTCGCGGCCTGCTGCCGCAAGGCGGACCGCAACACGGCGTCATCCGGCGCGTCTAGGCCACCGGAACCTCGAAGCGTCCGACGTCGAGCTCCTCGCCGTTCTGCGCGACGTCCACCCGGACGGTGTCCCCATCCGCGATCTCACCGGCGAGCAGCGAGCGTGCGAGCCGGTCGTCGATCTCCCGCTGCATGAGCCTCCGCAGGGGGCGTGCCCCGTAGATCGGGTCGTATCCGCGTTCCGCGAGCCACCGGCGCGCGTCCGGTGTCACCGCGAGCGCCAGGCGCCGATCCGCGAGACGGCGGGTGAGCCGGTCGATGTAGAGCTCCACGATCTGGCCGAGATCCTGTTCGGTGAGGGCCTGGAAGATCACGATGTCGTCGAGCCGGTTCACGAACTCGGGCTTGAACGCCTGCCGGACGAGCGCCTGTACGGCGGATTCGCGGTCGGCGGGAGCGATCGTCGGGTCGACCAGGTACTGCCCGCCGAGGTTCGAGGTCAGCACGAGGATCGTGTTCCGGAAGTCCACCGTGCGCCCCTGACCGTCGGTCAGCCGGCCGTCGTCGAGCACCTGCAGCAGCACGTCGAAGACCTCGGGGTGAGCCTTCTCGACCTCGTCGAGCAGCACGACCGAGTAGGGCCTGCGGCGCACCGCCTCGGTGAGCTGGCCGCCCTGCTCGTACCCGACGTATCCGGGGGGAGCACCGACGAGTCGCGACACCGAGAACTTCTCGCCGTACTCGCTCATGTCGATGCGGATCATCGCGTGCTCGTCGTCGAACAGGAACTCGGCCAGCGCCCGTGCGAGCTCGGTCTTCCCGACCCCGGTCGGACCGAGGAACAGGAACGAGCCGGTCGGCCGGTCGGGGTCGGCGATGCCGGCCCTCGTCCGCCGCACGGCGTCCGCGACGGCACGCACCGCGGCACGCTGCCCGACCAGCCGCTTGCCGAGCTCGGACTCGAGACGAAGCAGCTTCTCGGTCTCGCCCTGGAGCAGGCGTCCGACCGGGATGCCGGTCCATGCCGCGACCACGCCGGCGATGTCCTCGTCGGTCACCTGGTCGTTCACCATCCGCGGCTCGTCGGGGTGCTCCTCGGCCTGCTCGGCCGCCGCGAGCTCCCGCTCGATGACGGGGATCTCGCCGTACAGCAACCGCGACGCCTCCTCGAGGTTGCCCTCGCGCTGTGCCCGCTCCGCCCGCATCCGCAGGCTGTCGACCTTCTCCTTGAGATTGCCGACGCGGTTCAGATCGGCGCGCTCGCGTTCCCAGCGCGCCTCGAGACCGCCGAGCTTCTCCTGGCGAGTGGCGAGGTCGTCCCGGAGCCGCTCGAGCCGCAGTTTCGACGCCTCGTCCTTCTCCCGCTTCAGCGCGAGTTCCTCGAGCTTCAGCCGGTCGACGCCTCGGCGCAGCTCATCGATCTCGACGGGAGCGGAGTCGATCTCCATGCGGAGCCGGCTCGCGGCCTCGTCGATCAGGTCGATGGCCTTGTCGGGCAGCTGCCGTGCGGTGATGTACCGGTTCGAGAGCGCGGCAGCGGCGACGAGGGCCGAGTCGGCGATCGCGACCTTGTGATGCGCCTCGTAGCGCTCCTTCAGACCGCGCAGGATCGCGATCGTGTCCTCGACGGTCGGCTCACCCACGTAGACCTGCTGGAATCGGCGCTCCAGCGCCGCGTCCTTCTCGATGTACTCCCGGTACTCGTTCAGCGTCGTCGCGCCGATCATCCGCAGTTCGCCCCTGGCGAGCATCGGCTTCAGCATGTTCGCCGCGGCCACGCTGCCCTCGCCCCCGCCGGCACCCATCAGTGTGTGCAACTCGTCGATGAACGTGATGATGCTGCCGTCGGAGTCGTTGATCTCCTTGAGGACGGCCTTCAGCCGCTCCTCGAACTCGCCGCGGTACTTCGCGCCGGCCACGAGCGCGGCCAGGTCGAGCGAGACGAGCTGCTTGCCCTTCAGCGAGTCGGCGACGTCGCCCGCCACGATGCGCTGCGCGAGGCCCTCCACGACCGCGGTCTTGCCGACGCCCGGCTCGCCGATGAGCACCGGGTTGTTCTTCGTGCGGCGTGTGAGCACCTGGCTGACCCGCCGGATCTCGGCGTCGCGCCCGATGACGGGGTCGAGGCGGCCGGCCCTCGCGATCTCGGTCAGGTTGATGCCGTACTGCGCGAGCGCGCTCGCGCCTGACTCAGGGGCGGTTGCCCCACGCATGTTGGCGATGATGCCCTCCAAAAAACGGGTGTGCGTCGGCGCCGGAGCGGCGGCCGATCAACTCTCTTCGTCGGCCCCCGCCGGTCGCCAGACGACGACCTCGGTGCGCCGTGCCGCACGCATCCCCTGGCGCAGCGGGACGACGTCGCCCCGCGCGCTCGACGCGAACACGCGCCGCCCGGGGCGGTTCAGCAACTCGGTGGCGAGGGCGGACTCCAGGTCGCGGACCCGGTGGCGCAGCGCCAGAACCTCGTTCTCGAGCTCCAGGACGCGCCGGATCCCCGCCAGGGAGACGCCCTCGCCGGACAGGCGGGTGACCTCCCGCAGCTGGACGATGTCGCGCATCGAGTAGCGCCTCGACTTGCCGGCGGTCCGCGTCGGGGAGACGAGTCCGAGCCGGTCGTACTGTCGCAACGTCTGCGGGTGCAGGCCGGCGAGTTCCGCGGCCATCGCGATCGCGAACACCGGGTCGTCCGGCTCGAACGGCGGCTCCATCAGCGCCCCCCTGGCATCGTCAGCCCCGCGCTTTGGCGAACAGGTCGTCGCGCGGGTTCACGCCTTCGCTCGCGGCAGCGAACGCCTCGATCGCTTCGCGTTGCGCCGCGCTCGGATTCGCGGGAACCGCCACCTCGACGCGGACGAGCAGGTCGCCCGTGCCCTTGGGGGTGACGACCCCGCGGCCCTTGACCCGCAGGACACGCCCGCTGGACGTGCCGGCCGACACCTTCACGCGGACGGCGTCGCCCGTGAGTGTCGGCACCTCGATGGTCGCGCCGAGCGCGGCCTCGGGGAAGGTGACCGGCACCGTGATGCGGAGGTGCAGGCCTTCGCGCTCGAACACCGGGTGCTTGGTCACGTGGACCGTGAGCACGAGGTCGCCGGCTTCGCCGCCGTCAGGGCTCGGCTCGCCGCGGCCGCGGAGCTTGATCTTCTGGCCGTCGCTCACGCCCGCGGGGATGCGGACCGTGATCGGCTTGCCGTCGGCCGCCTGCAGCCGGACCGTGTCGCCCTGCGTCGCCGTGACGAAGTCGATCGTCGTGTTCGCGGTGATGTCCCTGCCGGGTGTCGGGCCGCCGAAACCACGGAACCCGCCCGACGGCTGGCCGAAGCCACCACCCGGCTGATTACCGCCGAAGAGGCCGCCCAGAAGGTCGTCGAAGTTGCCGCCGCGCTGCCTCGCACCGCCACCGCCGTTGAAGAGGCCGCCGAAGACGTCCTCGAAACCACCGCCCTGGGACCCGCTGCCGCCTGCCGTGAACCGCGCACCCGACCCCATCGCCCTGATCTGGTCGTACTCGCGCCGCTGCTCCGCATCGGAGAGCACGCTGTACGCCTCGCTGATCTCCTTGAAGCGTCCCTCCGCCTTCGCGTCGCCCTGGTTCGAGTCCGGGTGGTACTGGCGCGCGAGCTTGCGGTACGCCTTTTTCAGCTCGGCGTCGGACACCGACTTGTCGACACCGAGGATCCGGTAGAAGTCCTTGTCGAACCAATCCTGGCTCGCCATCGCCGCCGCCTCAGCTGCCGCTCGGCGTGTCCACGACGACCTTCGCCACCCGCAGCACGGTGTCGCCGATGCGATAGCCGCGCTCGACCACGTCGGAGACGGTGTCGGCGGTCACGTCGGGCGAATGACGCTGGAAGATCGCGTCGTGCTGATGGGGGTCGAAGGGCTCGCCCGGCTCGCCGAACGGAGTCAGTCCGAGCTTCGCGACCTGGGCGCGGAGCTTCGACGCGATCGTCGTCAGGGGGCCGCCCTCGGTCAGATCGCCGTGGGCCTCGGCCCGGTCGAGGTCGTCGAGCACGGGCAGGATCGCCCGCGCCGCATCCCCGATGGCCCGCTCGCGCTCGGCCACGCGATCGCGCTCCACGCGCTTGCGGTAGTTCGCGTACTCGGCGGTGACCCGGCGCAGATCGGCGAGGTGCTCCGACCCTGCTGCTTCGCTCTGGTCCGCGGCACCGGAGGCGACGTCCGCGAGGAACGCCTCATCCTCCGCGGACAGGCTCGTCTCCTGATCCGGTCCTTCGGCCTGGATGAACTCCCCCTCGGGAGCCGGCTCGCCGCCGGCTCCCTCGGGCTCGCCGTCGTTCGGGGTGCGGTCGGTCATCGCTTCGTGCCGTCCTCCTCGTCGACGACCTCGGCGTCGACGATGTCTTCGTCGTCGGACGCCTTCGTGTCGTCGGCAGGCGCGTCGGCCGCCGAGGCATCGGCCTGGCTCTGCGCGTAGATGGCCTCGCCGAGACGGGTCTGGCTGCGCGACAGCGTGTCGAACGCGGTCTTCACCGCGTCGTCGTCCTCGCCGGCGAGCGCCGTCTTCAATGCGTCGACATCACCCTGGACCTGCTCCTTGACGTCGGCGGGCAGCTTGTCGGCGTTCTCCTTGATCAGCTTGTCGATCGAGTACGCGAGCTGCTCGGCGGAGTTGCGGACCTCGGCCGCCTCGCGGCGGCGCTTGTCCTCCGCAGCGTGCTCCTCGGCCTCGCGGATCATGCGCTCGATGTCGTCCTTCGGCAGCGACGAGCCGCCGGTGATCGTCATCGACTGCTCCTTGCCCGTGCCCTTGTCCTTCGCGGACACGTGCACGATGCCGTTGGCGTCGATGTCGAAGGTGACCTCGACCTGCGGCACACCGCGGGGGGCGGGGGCGATGCCCGTCAGCTCGAACGTGCCCAGGTTCTTGTTGTCGCGGGTGAATTCGCGCTCGCCCTGGAAGACCTGGATGGCGACGGACGGCTGGTTGTCGTCCGCGGTGGTGAACGTCTCGCTGCGCTTGGTCGGGATCGCGGTGTTGCGGTCGATGAGCTTCGTCATGATGCCGCCCTTGGTCTCGATGCCGAGGGACAGCGGGGTGACGTCGATCAGCAGGACGTCCTTGCGCTCGCCCTTCAGGACGCCCGCCTGCAGGGCCGCGCCGACGGCGACGACCTCGTCGGGGTTCACGCCCTTGTTCGGCTCCTTGCCGCCGGTGAGCTGCTTCACGAGTTCGCTGACCGCGGGCATGCGGGTCGACCCGCCGACGAGCACCACGTGTGCGATGTCGCCCACCTTGACGCCCGCCTCGGCGATGACGTCGTTGAACGGCTTCCGCGTGCGATCGAGCAGGTCGCTCGTCAACTGCTCGAACTGAGCCCGGCTGAGCGTCTCGTCGAGGTTCGCCGGGCCGTCCTGTGTGAGGGAGAGGTACGGCAGCTGGATCGACGCGGTGGTGGAGCTGGAGAGCTCCTTCTTCGCCTGCTCCGACGCCTCCTTGAGGCGCTGCAGCGCGATCTTGTCCTTCGAGACGTCGACGCCCGTCGTGTCCTTGAACTTCTTGATGAGGTGCTCGACGATGCGCTGGTCCCAGTCGTCGCCACCGAGGCGGTTGTCACCGGCGGTGGACCTGACCTGAATGGTCGAGAAGTCGTCGTCCTTACCCACTTCGAGCAGGGACACGTCGAACGTGCCGCCACCGAGGTCGAAGACGAGGATCAGCTCGTCCTCCTTGCCGCGGTCGAGGCCGTATGCGAGCGCGGCGGCGGTCGGCTCGTTGATGATGCGCAGTACGTTGAGTCCGGCGATCTCGCCGGCGTCCTTGGTCGCCTGGCGCTCGGCGTCGTTGAAGTACGCCGGCACGGTGACGACGGCGTCGGTGACCGTCTCGCCGAGGTACTGCTCGGCGTCGCGCTTCAGCTTGCCGAGGATGCGGGCCGAGATCTCCTGGGGCGTGTACGCCTTGCCGTCGATCGTCTTGGTCCACGAGGTGCCCATGTGGCGCTTGACCGACGAGATGGTCCGGTCGACGTTCGTGACCGCCTGGCGCTTCGCGGTCTCGCCGACGAGCACGTCGCCGTCCTTCGTGAACGCCACGACGCTGGGTGTGGTGCGGAAGCCTTCCGCATTGGCGATGACGGTGGGGTCCCCGCCCTCGAGTACGGCGACCACCGAGTTGGTGGTGCCAAGGTCGATGCCGACGGCTCGAGCCATGTGGTGCGTCTCCTTCAGTCGCGTGCCGCTCTCGGCACGAGGTCGTTCGGGAACTTGAGTCCCTGTGGCTCAAGAGTATTGCTGAGTCGACCTGTGTCAAGTCGACTCGACGGAAACCTGAGCCAAGACGACTCAACTCATGGCGGGTTCTCATCATTCCGGCGACACCCGCTGGCAATAGGGTGTGCCCGTGACGACGGCCACCGAGGAGCGGATGCGACGTGGACGAGTGCTCGCGTGGGCCGCGTGGGACTGGGGAGGCGCCGCCTTCAACGCGGTGATCACCACCTTCGTCTTCACGGTCTATCTGACCAGCTCGGAGTTCATCGACCCGGCGCTCTCGCCCACGTCGAAGGCGTTCGCCGAGGCGAAGGCCGGCTTGTCGACCGGGCTCGGCGTCGCGCTCGCGCTCGCGGGCGTCGCGGTCGCGCTCATCGCGCCGGCGCTCGGACAGCGCTCCGACGCGTCCGGCCGCCGGAAACGGTGGCTGGCGATCAACACCGGCGTGGTCGTGGCGACCATGCTGGGGATGTTCTTCGTCGTCGGCGCGCCCGCCTACTTCCCGCTCGGGGTGGCGCTGGTCGCGCTCGGGACGGTCTTCTTCGAGATCGCGACCGTGAACTACTTCGCGATGCTGCTGCAGATCTCGACGCCGAAGACCATCGGCCGCGTGAGCGCCTTCGGCTGGGCGGCCGGGTACATCGGCGGCATCCTGCTGCTGGTCCTGCTGTACTTCTCGCTCATCTCGGGGACCACGCACGTGTTCGGGGTCACTGAGGCAGGCGGTCTCAACATCCGGATCGTGGCCGTGCTGTGCGGCGTCTGGTGCGCCGTCTTCAGCATCCCGGTCCTGCTCGCCGTGCCGGAGATCCACGGTGGTGGCAGCCGGATCAGCGTGCTCGAGAGCTATCGGAAGATCGGCCGCGACATCGCCGCGCTCTGGCGCGGCGAGCGGAACGTGCTCGCGTTCCTGATCGCGAGCGCCGTGTTCCGTGACGGCCTCACCGGTGTCTTCTCGTTCGGCGGCGTGATCGCCGCGACGGTGTTCGGCTTCACACCGGGCGGCGTGATCGTCTTCGGCATCGCCGCGAACGTCGTCGCGGGTGTGAGCACACTGCTGTCGGGTCGTCTCGACGACCGGTTCGGTCCGAAGCGCGTCATCATGACGTCGCTGATCGGCCTCGTGGTCGCCGGGATCGCGGTGTTCGCCGCTCGTGGACTCGGCACCGGCGCCTTCTGGGTCGGCGGCCTGGTGCTCTGCCTGTTCGTCGGTCCGGCGCAGTCCGCGAGCCGGTCGATGCTCGGGCGGATGACACCGACGGGTCGCGAGGGCGAGTTCTTCGGCCTCTACGCGACGACCGGGCGCGCGGCGACGTTCCTGGCTCCCGCGATGTTCGCGCTGTTCATCGCGATCGCACACGACCAGGCCGTCGGGATCCTCGGCATCGTGCTCGTGCTCGCCGCGGGTCTCGCGCTCCTGATCCCTGTGAAGCCGGTGGGCACGGTCAGGCCAGGAGCAGTCCCCTGACGATCGTGACCACGACGAGTCCGACGAGCGAGCCGCCGATGATGAGGGAGGGCGTGCGCTTCTTCCATGTGCGGTCGCCCGCGGTCGACAGGACGTACATCACGCCGGCGCCGCCGAGAAGGCCGCCGATCAACGCGGGAAGCGACGCGGCGCCGCCCAGCGAGATGTTGATCACGAAGTTGATGCCGAGCATGATCAGCAGCTGCACGCGGGCCTGGGTGTCGGGCCAGACCACGACCAGCAGCGCGGCGAACAGGCCGAACAGCGGTCCGATGAGGCCGTACGAGGCGTAGCCGGCGAGCAGCATGGCGGCGGTCGACGCCACGGACGATGCGAGCACGACCGCCGCGAAGCGGCCGCGCCCGAACATCCGCTCCAGCATCTGCCCGTTCAGGGCGAAGAAGACGCAGTTCAGGGCGAAGAACACGATGCCGAGGCCGCCCAGCGTCGGGTAGGCGAACGGGGCGGTGACGTACCGCCAGATCTGCCACTCGTCGCCTGGGAGCCCGGCGAGCAGCTCGGTCGGCACTGCGGTGAAGAAGCCCGAGACCCAGACGACGATGCTGATCCCGAGGATGACCCAGGTCAGGACCGCCCGGTTGCTGCCGGACCGGAACCAGGTGAGGACCCGGTTCGCGGCGACGCGCTGCCGGCTCGGCGCGGCCACCGGCACCGGTCGCGCCGGTCGCCACTGAACGCCGCCGTTCGCCTCGCGGACGCACTCGGGGCAGTGCACGCCGACCGGCGCCAGGATCTGGCACTCGGGGCAGATCGTGCGCCCGCAGCGCTGGCAGAGCACCCAGCTCTGGCGGCCGGGGTGGCGGTAGCAGACGGACGGGTCCGTCCCCACTCCGGTGCTGTTGGTCGTCACGACGGACCATTCTCACCGATACCGCGGCAGGTCGTGGCACCAACCGCCGGATCGGTGGACGCGTCGCCCGCGGACGGCACGACCGATGAGGACCACCGCGCGCTAAGGTGACGCCCACGTGCGGGCAGGTGTGCGGCACGTGCAGCCGGTGCTCGCCGGCCTGGCGCACCGGATCGCGGACGCATTCCATGAACGCCGGTCAGTCCGAATCCACGCTCTGCGAGTTGTTCATCGAGCGCGTTCCCGTTTCGGGTGCGTCGATCACGGTGTTCAGCCGGCCCGGCGCCCAGTCGACGATCTGCACCAGCGGCGCGCTCTCGACCCGGTTGGACCAGCTGCAATTCGACCTCGGTGAGGGTCCGAGGTGGGAGGCGGCGAGGACCGGCCGCCCGAGTGTCAGCGAGGACGTGGGTCACGACGGACACCCCGCGTGGCCGGTGTTCGGCGCGGCGGCCGCGCGTCTCGGCGTCGGGGCGCTCTTTTCGTTCCCGCTGCGGATCGGCACCGACCTGCTGGGTGTCGCGGATCTGTACCGGGACCATCCGGGCGCGCTCGGACACGACGGCACCTCACGCGCCGTCGCGGTCGCGCTGCGCGTCGCGGCGGCGGCGATCGGTGCTGCGAGCCGATCGGCCGCATCCCCGAGCGGCGCGGAGTCGGGCTCGGCCGAGATGCGACGCGAGGTCCATCAGGCGACCGGCATGATCCTCATGCAACTCGACATCGATCCTGCGGCAGCATTCGCTGTGCTCCGCGCGCACGCCTTCGCCCTCGGCCGCACCGTGGACGCAGTGGCGCGCGACGTGGTCGCGCGCCGAATCGACTTCGGGGCCGAACCGACCGAACGGAGTCCGGGACCGTGACACCAGCAACGAACCCGCCGTTGGACGGCACCTCGCGCGAAGCACGTCTGAATGCGGCGTTCGTCATGGTGGCGGACACGTTGACCGCCCACTACGACGTCGTCGACCTGCTGCACCGACTCGTCAGCGAGTGCACGGTGATCGTGGGCGCCACCGCCGGCGGGCTGATGCTGACGGATCCGCGCGGCGCGCTGCAGCTCGTCGCGTCCACCGACGAGAGCGCCGAGCTCGTCGAACTCATGCAGCTGGCTGCGGGTACCGGTCCGTGTATGGATTGCTTCGCGACCGGAACCGCCGTGTCGGTCGGTGACATCGGCGAGTCGGGACAAGCGTGGCCGGACTTCAGAGCCGCGGCGCTGCAACAGGGATTCCACGCCGTGCACGCGACACCGATGCGGCTTCGAGGTGACGTGATCGGGACGATGAACCTGTTCCGGGTGGCGCGGGAGGTCTTGACCGAACGGGACGCGGCCGTGGTGCAGGCCCTGGCGGACGTCGCGACGATCGGCGTGCTGCAGCAGCGGATCGCCACCGAATCGCATCTCGTCGCGGCGCAGCTGCAACGGGCCCTCGACAGCCGGGTCGTGATCGAGCAGGCGAAGGGCGCGCTGGCGCAAACGCTCGGCATGACGATGGAGAGCGCGTTCGGGGCGCTGCGCAGCTACGCCCGCCGCAAGAACCTCACTCTCCTCGCAGTGGCGACCGCAGTCACTTCCCGGTCCCTCTCGCCCGCGGCGCTCGCCTCCGACTCGATGTACCGACGGTAGCGCCCGGCGATCGGCTCCACGGGACCTTCGACCCGTACCGCGCGCGGCGCTCGTCGCTAGGGTGATCCCGTTGCTCCAGACCCCGGCAGCAGGTTCTTCTCGCGCCGGGGCACGGCGGGCACCCTCGGTGACGCAGCTCCGCACCGGCACCAGCAGGCGAACCACTCGCCGCGGCGTGTCCGCTGCGGCGTCGCCGACAGTCAGGATCCGCTCGTGTCCGATTCCTCATCCCGTATGTTCGTCGCCGACCGCACCGGATCGCTCGAAGTGATCCCAGGGAGCGACCCCCGCAACATCGATCTCGGCGCCACACAACCGATCGAAATCCCGATGGGTCCGTATCTCGGCAGGCTGACCGCCGACCTCTGACCGACCCGCGGGAGCTCACCAGCCCGCCGTGCCGGGACCCCCCTTGAACGGGCCGACGACGCGCGAGGTGATCCAGCCCCCGTAGAAGTCTCCCGCCTGGGCGGCCACGGTCTCCCCCGCGACCTCGCACCGGTCCATCCGTGCCGGATACACCGCGATCCGGTCGACGAGCGACTCGTACCCGGGCGACGGGGTCGGGTAGTACCAGGCCGCGCGGTCGGCGAGCCGGTCGCCGACGCGCAACGACAGGTAGCGCGCCGCACCCTTGAACTCACAGAAACTCGACCCGGACGCGGAAACCAGTGCAGCGGTCACCGCGGCACGCGGGACGTAGTACACGGGCGGATGGCTCGTCTCGAGCACGCGGACGGCGTCCGTCGTGTCCACCACCACCTCGCCGCCGAACTCGATGCGGATCCGCTCGGCGGTCGGCTCCACCCTCGGCGGCCTCGGATAGTCCCAGACGGACTCCTGGCCCGGTGCCGGCACGACTCGTGTTCGCATCACTCGATGCTCCGGCACCTCGCTGGGAGCTCGGGTCAGCGGGCGACCGCTGCGCCGATCGCGAGCAGCGTGACCAGGAAGCCGCACACGTAATTGATCGCGAGGAAGCGACGCCACCCGCGGTTCGCCTCCTCCGCATCCGCGTCCGTGATCCGGCCGAACGGCACCACCATCCCCAGATAGGGGATCGCGAGCAGGCCGGCGAGTGCCGTCGGCCAGCCGCTGACGGCCGCGAGCACGCCGGCGACGGCGTAGGCGCTCGCCGCGAACCACACCGTCGGGCGCGCGCCGAAGACGGTCGCGATCGACCCGATCGCCGCTGCCCGGTCCGAAGGCACGTCCTGGACGGCACCGAACGCGTGACTTGCGATGCCCCAGAAGAAGAAGGCGACCAGCAGGAGCACCGACCGCGCATCCACCGCACCGGCGAGCGCGATGCCGTAGACCGCAGGGCTCACGAAGTGCGTGCTCGAGGTCAGCGAGTCGAGGACGGGCCGCTCCTTGAAGCGCAGTCCCCTGGCGCTGTAGGCGACCACCGCGAACACACTGATGCCGAGGACGAGCCACGACACCGGTCCGCCCTGGGTGACGAGGACCACGAGGAACGGCACGTTCGTCACGACGACGGCGACGAGCACGGCGCGGTGCCACTTCGGCGCGAGCACCGATCCCTGCACTCCCCCCTTCCGGGGATTGCGCAGATCCGACTCGTAGTCGAAGACGTCGTTGATGCCGTACATGGCGAGGTTGTAGGGCACGAGGAAGTAGACCGCGCCGATGACGAGCGCGAACACCGGGACGGGATGCGCGGTCAGCAGCACGGCGAGTGCGAACGGATACGCGGTGTTCACCCACGACAGGGGGCGCGAGACGCCGAGGAGGACGCGGATCATCGCC
Organism: uncultured Actinomycetota bacterium; assembly: GCA_963716965.1. Classification (GTDB taxonomy): domain Bacteria; phylum Actinomycetota; class Actinomycetes; order Actinomycetales; family Microbacteriaceae; genus Amnibacterium. Next base: position 204,865 of record CAVQUZ010000001.1, read on the forward strand.
GCCGCCGGATCTGCCAGAGCGCCGGCAGCGCGAACGCCGCGACGACGGGGTAGGCGAAGTCCTCGATCGGCGCCGCGCCGATGCGGACGCCCGTGATCCGCGCCGGGTCGTACGCCACGATGCCCGTCCCGACGATCACGTTGTCGAAGACGGCCGTCAGCACGACGAGCAGGACGAGCGCCGCAACGGCGGCGAGGACCGCCGAACGTCCTGCGCGCGCGAGGACGATCACCGAGACGAGCACGACCGGGACGGCCACCGCGACGGACAGGAGCAGGTAGGTCACCGGGGGCGACCGGGGCCGAGACGCCGAGTCGCCGCCTGGAACGAGACCATCGCGGAGAGGCAGAGCAGGGTGAGGAAGACCGGCTCCTCGACCGGGACCTGCGGCAGGACGTCGAGACCGAGCAGCAGGCGGCTCGGTCCCTCGAAGAAGATGCCGAGTCCGATGCCGGCGGCGTCCCAGAGCAGGAAGCCCACGACGCCGATGGCGAGCACCACGACGGCCCTCACCGGCTCGGCGAACACGAAGAGCCGCCAGCGCGCATCGATCACGAGCACACCGGCGATGCCGGCCAGCAGGCCGGTCAGAGATACAGGCCCGTCACGCTCGTCCCTGCACCGGCTCCTGCAACGGTCCGGCCGACGTGTCGCCGCGCAGTCGCTTGACGACGAGCTCCGCGCTGATGACGCACATCGGCAGCCCGATTCCCGGGATCGTCGACCCGCCGGCGAAGAGCAGGCCGTCGACGCGGCGGCTGCGGTCGCCCGCCCGGAAGAGCGCGCTCTGCCGCAGGGTGTGGGCCGGACCGAGGGCCGTGCCCTGCCATGCGCCGAGGTCGTCCTGGAAATCGGCCGGCCCGATCGTGCGGCGGACGACGATCCGGTCGGCGAGGTCGGGGACGCCGATCCGGTCGGCCAGCTGGGCGATCGCGCGGTCGGCGATCGCCTCGACCTCCGTCGAACCCCCGCCGTCCACACCGCCGTGTCCGATGCCGGGGTCGGCGGGCACGGGCACGAGGACGAAGAGGTTCTCGTGCCCGGCGGGCGCCACGTCGTCGGTCGCGCTCGGGCGGCACACGTACAACGAGAGCCGGTCGGGCAGCGGGGGTCTCGGTCCCGGGCCTTCCGGCATGACCGCGGCGAAGTTCGTGCGCCAGTCGTCGGTGAACAGCAGTGTGTGGTGCAGCAGTTCCGGCAACTCGCCCTCGACGCCGAGCAGCAGCAGGACCGCGCTGGGGCCCGGCGTCCGCTTCCGCCACCACCGGTCGCCGTAGGTGCGCAGCGCCGGCGGCAGCAACGTGCGCTCCGCGGCTTCAAGGTCCATGGCGGCCACCACGACGTCCGCAGGCACGACGGCGCCGTCCGCGGTGCGCACGCCGGTGACGGCGGGTCGACCACCCACCGCACCGCGGGTCTCGATCCGGACTGCTCGGGCACCGGTCGATATCGTCGCGCCCTGCTCGATCGCCACGTCCCTGACCGCTTCGATCAGGGCGCTGATGCCCCCGACCGGGTACTGCACGCCGCCCTGCAGGTCGAGCGAGCTCATGAGGTGGTACATGCCCGGTATCGCATACGGCGAGCCACCGAGGAACACGGCCGGATACTGCAGGATCCGGCGCAGTCGATCGCCGCGGATGCGGCTCTCGACATACCCGTGCAGCGACTTCGCGAGCATCGGCACGAGGCGCGGCAGGCCGGCCAGCACCTCGGGCACGGCGAGCGGCCGGAGGTCCGCGAAGGTCGTGTAGAGGAATCGTCGCAGCGCGACGCCGTACACCCACGCCGAGCTGCGCAGGTAGCGGTCGAGTCGGTCGCCGTCGCCCGGCTCGAGTCGCTCGGCGAGCGCGAGGTTGTCCGCTCGGTCGACGGCGATGTCCACGCTCTCCTGTGGGGCGTCGGCACTCGCGTCGAAGAGGACACGGTAGGCCGGGTCGAGGGGGACGAGGTCGAGGCGTTCGGCGGCCGAGGTGCCGACGAGACGGAAGAAGTGGTCGAAGACCTCCGGCATCAGGTACCAGGACGGTCCGGTCTCGAAGCGGAACCCGCCGGATTCCCATTCGCCCGCGCGGCCGCCGACCCGATCGTGGCGCTCGAGCACGGTGACGTCATCACCCTCCCTGGCGAGGAGCGCCGCCGTCGCGAGGCCGGCGATGCCGCCGCCGATCACGACGACGCGCCTGCCGGTCATCGCGGGAGCCGATCGGCGAGGGCCAGTGCGGCCAGTTGCAGCTTGACCGGGTCGGGCACGCGGACCCGGCTCGTGCGCAGCCGTTCCGCAGGGGTCCGGCGCAGTCGCACGGCGAGCTCGGCGAACAGGGCGTGTGCGAGACCCACGGCCCGTCTGGCGCCGTGCGGCAGCAACGCGATCGCGATGGCGGCGGTCGCCAGGTCGGACTCGATGTCGTCGAGCAGCCGGTGCTTCGTGACCTCGTCGAATCGCGTCACGTCGACTCCCGGGAAGTAGGTCCGGCCGAGGCCGTCGGCGTCCGCCGCGAGATCGCGGAGGAAGTTCACCTTCTGGAAGGCCGCGCCGAGCGCGCGGGCCCCTCGTTCGAGCTCGTCCCCACGCACCTTCGACACGTGCCGTCCCACGGTGAAGACCCGCAGGCACATGAGCCCCACGACCTCCGCCGACCCGTCGATGTAGACCGCGACGGAATCGGCGGTGTGCGTCTCGACGGCGAGGTCCATCCGCATCGAGGTGAAGAAGGGCGAGACGATCACCTGTTCGATCCCGCACTCGCGCGCGGTGCTCGCGAACGCATGGATGACCGGGTTCGCCGAGTAGCCGGTCCGCATCGCTCGGTACGTCTCTGCCTCGAAGGCCTCGATGGTCGCGCGCACCTCGTCGCGGTCGAGTCCCGCCGCCGCCGCAACACCATCGACGATCTCGTCCGCGAGGCGCACGAGCGCGTAGACGTTGCGGATGTGCTGCCGTTCCCGTGCGGGCAGCAGCCTGGTCGCGAGACCGAACGAGGTCGAATAGACGCCGATGACCGAGCGCGCGACACGGAACGCGGCCCGGTCGTATCGGACGAGCGGCGAGTCCGCGCCATCGCCGGTCGGCGCGACCCGCGCGGTCGCCCGCGCGTCAGGCGTCACCGCCATCTCGGCTTATGCTCCCGATACGACGGCGGACACGGATTCGAGGGTACATGCAGCGTGTGGGGACTTCGGTCGAGCAGGTGGTCCTGCTCGACGAGGACGGCACCGTGATCGGCGCGGCCGACAAGGCGACGATCCACTCGCCGCACACGCCGCTGCATCTCGCCTTCTCCTGCCACGTCGCGAACGCCGCCGGCGAGCTGCTCGTGACGCGTCGTGCGCTCGACAAGGCCACCTGGCCGGGTGTCTGGACGAACGCGTTCTGCGGCCACCCCGCGCCCGGCGAGGCGATGTCGGACGCGGTCGTCCGCCGCGCCCGACAGGAGCTCGGCATCGAGCTGCTCGATCTGGCCGTCGCGCTGCCGGATTTCCGCTACCGCGCCGTGGACGCGAGCGGGATCGTCGAGTACGAGATCTGCCCCGTGCACAGCGCATGGACCACGGACGAGGTGACGGTCGACCCGGCCGAGGTCGTCGAGTACCGCTGGGTGGCGCCCGACGCGCTCGCCGCTGCAGCCCGTCTCACGCCGTGGGCGTTCAGTCCGTGGCTCACGCTGCAGCTCGCCGAGCTCGATGCGTCGGCGGTCACGGCGCCCTGAGCTACTCGCCCGGAGCCCCTGCGGCGGTCACCGAGACGTCCGCGCGGTCGAAGTTGAGGTAGGACCTGGATGCCGTCGGGCCGCGCTGTCCCTGGTAGCGGGACGCGTATTCGCCGGAGCCGTACGGGTGCAGCGCCGGCGAACTCAGCCGGAAGAAGCAGAGCTGGCCGATCTTCATGCCCGGCCACAGTTTGATGGGCAGGGTCGCCACGTTGCTGAGCTCGAGGGTGATGTGCCCCGTGAATCCCGGATCGACGAACCCGGCGGTCGAGTGGGTCAGCAGGCCGAGGCGGCCGAGCGAGCTCTTGCCCTCGAGCCTGGCCGCGATGTCGTCGGGCAGCCGGACGGATTCGAACGTCGAGCCCAGCACGAACTCGCCCGGATGGAGGATGAACGACTCCCCCTGGACGGTCTCGACGAGCCTGGTCAGTTCGGGCTGGTGTTCCGCGGGATCGATGAACGGGTACTTGTGGTTGTCGAACAGCCGGAAGTAGCGGTCCAGGCGGACGTCGAAACTCGACGGCTGCAACAACGACGGGTCGTATGGATCGAGCGCGACCCTGCCGGACTCGATCTCGGCGACGATGTCTCGGTCGGCCAGCAGCACGGCATCGAGGGTAGCCGTTGCTACGCTGGTGGCGCGCGCCGGGGGCGTGCAGTGCGGGCGTAGTTCAATGGCAGAACTCCAGCTTCCCAAGCTGGTAGTGCGGGTTCGATTCCCGTCGCCCGCTCCGAATCTCAGACGGGGACGCGGTCGGGCGCGGCGACAATCGCCGGATCGGCGACGAGACGGCGCGGTCTCGGCGCGAAGCGGATCGCCGTCACGAGACCGATCGCGATCGCGAGCAACACGACCGCTCGGAGCGGCGCCAGCCCCGTCGCGCCCGCCGTCAGGTCAGCGAGGCCCGCCACCGCGGCGAGTGGGAGATCGCGGGTGGCGACGGCCTCGACGGCGAGCGCGATGGCGGCGACCGACGGCACGAGCCAGTAGTACTGCTCCAGCACGGGATCGATCGAGAGGCGTGCCCCGCTGATCGCGAGGATCGCCGCCGGCGCCGCGAGCCGGTCTCTCCGGCCGAGGCGGACGCAGAGCACCCCTGCGGCGAGGGCGACGACCGCCTGGATCACCCGCAGCGGCCACGGGAACCCCTCTGCGCCGGGCAGCACGCCGTACCAGACCGAGGACGGCGAGACCGGCCACGCGAAGCCGAACATGCGGAAGGTGCCGGTGGCCACGAACGGCGCGAAGACCATGACGAGTGCCGCGCTCCCAGCGACCGCGCTGCGCACGAGTCTCGGACGCGCCGCGAGCAGCACGAGCGGAGCGCCGAGCACGCCCCACACCTCGAACCCCGCGGACAGTGCCACGACCACGGCGGCGATCTCCGGGTCGCCGCGCCACGAGAGCCGCGCCGCGACGACCCAGAGCAGCGGGACGACGACCTCCGCGGGATGGCCGACGACCACGGCGTCGACGCCGCACTGCAGGCCGACGACCAGCGCGCCGGCGAGTGCCGCGGCGCGCGCGATCGGACGGGCATCACGACCGGGGAACAGGGCGATCGCCGCGAGGAACGTGATCGCCGCCGCAGACGCGGTCAGGTAGGCGATCCAGGGCCAGCGCCCGGCGAGACCGAGCAGCGCGACGGCACCGGGGGCCACCAGCTCGAACGGGCCTGCCTGCACCGCCGGGTCCGCGAAGACCGCGCCGAGACGGCCGGTCAGCATGGCCGCGCCGGCCGCGCCGAAGTAGGTGAAGTCGATGGTCTGCGGGGACGGTCCCACGACCACGGCGTTCATCGCCAGCAGGAGCAACGGACTTGACGCCAGCACGAGCAGCAGCGCGGCCCCCAACGGGGATCGGAGCGCGCGGCCCAGCAGGGACCGCATCACGGCTTCCTCGCGCCGGGAGGCGGTGGCATCACCGCGACCCGGAAACCTCCTGACGGGTCCGTGTATGTGACGCGCAACGCCACGGTCGTGCCCTTGGAGTCGGTCGCCGTGCACAGCGCGTTGGTGCCGGGAGACGAGTCGGGGACGTGCCCGCAGTCGACGTCGCCGAGCTTCGTGCCCTGATTCGAACTCCAGGTCTCGACGTCGGCGGCGAGCGCCTGCGCGCGGGCGGCGGACGTGACGGCGTCGTAGACGGGAATGGCGACCGCGGCCTGGACCGCGAGCAGGCCGATCGAGGCGATCCCCAGGACGACACCGATCAGCGACGACATCGCGCCGACGCCCGGCATGCCCGCGCGCCGCAGTGTGGCCGCTCGGGAGATGCCGTTGACGCCGCACACGACCGCGACGATGGTCGGGATCAGCAGCACGTTGGCCACCGTCGCGATCAGGCCGGCCACGAGTGCCGCCTTCGCGGGACGGTTCGAGACGTGCAGGCGTGCCGACGATTGCAGCCACGACGGCGGGGCGGCCTGGATCGCCGACTGGCCGCGCGTGTGCTCGGTCCAGTGCCGCCCGTCCCAGAATCGACTCGCAGCGAGATGCTCCGGGTCCGGGTACCAGCCGGCGACGCGCTGTGTCGTGACGTCGGTCATGAGGTCCTTAAAGAAGTTGCCTTCCTCATGGTCTCGGCTCGCGCAGCCGATTGACAGGGCTGAGACGCCCCCAATTGTGACCACAGATGGGCCTACGAGCGCCCCCGCGGCCCCTGTTCGAGTCGCGGGTACGCTCCACGGCCGCCGGACTGGGACAATGGCCGCGGTGCCCGACGGCACCACCGGCCGCGCGATACGAGGAGACAAGCGATGACCGCCTCACCCAACAGGATCATCGGCACGCTGTTCGGTGTGCTCTACCTGCTGTTCGGGTTCTTCGGCTTCTTCTGGGTGCCCGGCGTGCCGTTCGCGGGACCGGGCGACGGCGGCAACGCCGTGTTCGCCGCGTTCGGTGTGAACCCGCTGCACGTGCTGCTGATGCTCGTGATCGGCGCAGCGCTGCTCGTCTCCGCGACCAGCAGTGCATTCGCCGCCAAGCGCGCGAACACGCTCTTCGGCGCGATCTTCCTGCTGCTCGGCGTCGTCGGATTCTTCCTCGCGGCGCCCGACGGCGGCCGCAACGCCGTCAACTTCCTCGCCCTGACCTTCGGCGATCAGCTGCTGCACCTCATCACCGGCGTGATCCTGCTGGCCACGGGTCTCGGCGCCGAGCGCGGACTGCGACCCGCTCCCGCCTACCAGGTCGCGGCCTGACCTAGGTCGCGGCGGCCGCGGCCCTTGCGGCCCGGCGCTCGGCGACGAATCGGCGCACGTGCGCATCGACGATGACGTCGGCCGGCCGCATCGGCCGCGCGAGATACAGGCCGTCGAGAGTGCGCAGGCGGCTCAGAGCGACGTAGGTCTGGCCGGGGCTGAACGCACCCGATCCGAGGTCGACGATCGCGGAATCGAGCGTCGTCCCCTGCGACTTGTGGATCGTGACCGCCCAGCCGAGCCGGATCGGCAGCTGGGTGAAGTCCGCGACCACCTCGCGTTCGAGCGTCTTGCTCGATTCGTGGAACACGTATTTGAACCGCTCCCACGTGACGGGGCGGACGTCGTGCACCGTCCCGTTCACCGCCACGCGGACCACACCCTGGCGGACCTCGACGACCGAGCCGAGCGAGCCGTTCACCCAGCGGCCGTCCGGATCGTTGCGGACCATCATCACCTGGGCGGCCGGCTTCAGCAGCAGCTCGAGGTCGGCGGGCGGGCCGTGCGATCGCCCCACTCGCCGTTCCGGGTCGCGACCGCTCGAAGGGGGTCGCCCGGCAGGGCCGCGAGCGCGCGAGCGTTGATCGACGCCACCCGGTCGTTCCGGGTCGCGAGAGTGAGCGGAGGCGGCGGACGGCACGGGACGCGCGCCCACACTGTTGATGCGCCCGGCCATCTCCGCGGTCACGGCGCCGTGGCGGACGGCGGACAGCAGAGTGCGGAACTCGGGGTCCCGCTGCCGGTGCACCTGGGCGAGCTCGTGCACGTGCAGCTCCGCCTCGAGCCAGACCATGGCATCGAAGAACCAGGGCGACCGGTAGACACTCGCCAGGTAGTCGCGCTCCGCCGGCGACGACGCGGGGACCGGTGCCAGTTGATACGGGTCGCCGAACATGACGATCTGCACGCCGCCGAAGGGCAGATTCCTGCCGCGCGCCTCTCGCAGGCTCCTGTCGACCGCGTCGAGCAGGTCGGCGTCGACCATCGAGATCTCGTCGATGACCAGCAGGTCGATGCGCTGCAGCAGGGACCGCAGCGTCGCGTCCTGATACAGCCGTCCCGGCCCGATGAGGCCGATGGGCAGCCGGAACAGGGAGTGGATCGTCTGCCCGCCGACGTTGAGCGCCGCGACGCCGGTGGGCGCACAGATCGCGATCGCCCGACCGCTCGTCGACGCGATCGCGTTCAGGAGCGTCGACTTGCCCGTGCCCGCCCTGCCGGTCACGAGCAGGTGGGACTCGCCGCCCTCGACCGCGGCGAGCACGGCCTGCTGTTCGGCGGTGAGCTCGACGTCGACCGAGGCACGCGCCGCAGCCGCCTTCGCCATCAGCTCTGCCGTCCGAGGCGGGCGAGCATGTCGTTGTAGGCGTGCAGATCCGCGTCGCCGGTGCGCTCTTCGGCACGATCCTTCCGGCGACCCTCGCGCTCGTCGCTCCTCGACCAGCTCATCGCCACGACGATCGCGAGGATCACGGTCGGGATCTCACCGACGCTCCATGCGATGCCGCCGCCGGTCTGCTGATCGGCGATGGCGCTCGTGCCCCAGCCCATGGCACCGTACCAATCGGCCAGCAGCAGCCCGTTGCCCGTGAGCAGGGAGAGACCGAAGAAGGCGTGGAACGCCATCGTCGCGAGCAGCAGGAGCAGTCGCATCGGATAGGCGAGCCGTCGCGGCACCGGGTCGATGCCGATCAGGGTCTGCACGAACAGGAAACCGGTGATGAGGAAGTGCACGGTCATCCACTCGTGCCCGATGTGGTCCGTCGTCGCCCAACTGAAGATCGGTGAGTAGTAGAACACGACCAGCGAGCCGGCGAACAGGACCGCGGCGACGAACGGATCGGCGATCACCTTCGCGGGCGCGGAGTGCACCGCGAGCAGGATCCATTCGCGCCCGCCGCGCGTGCCGTCGGTCCGGCGCCGGATCGCCCGCAGCGCGAGTGTCACCGGCGCCGCCGGCACGAGCAGGACGGGCACCACCATCACGAGCGCCATGTGCATGAGCATGTGGGACGAGAACAGCACCTGCTGATACACGTTCAGGCCGCCGGAGGTGAGCCAGAACAGCACCGCGAGGCCGAGCAGCCACAGCACCGTCCGGTGGACGGGCCAGGCGTCGCCGCGGCGTCGCAACCGGATGACCCCGGCGATGTACCCGAACGCGGCGAAGGCGATCGCGATCGCCCAGATCAGATCGAGACGCCACGTCGTGACGAGCAGTACGAAGGTCGGGCTCGGGGGCAGCGGCCTGCCCGTCAACACCTCGGCCGGCGTCGTCGTCGCGGCGAGCGCCGAAACCGGCGGCGAGGTCCGCGCCAGAGCGGCCGCGAAGCCCGAGGCCACCCCCATGAGCGCGAGCTCGACCAGGGCGAGGGTGACGAACGCGCGGCGTCCGGGGGCTGCGGCCATGCGGGGGATGAGGCGCGTGCGGTACAGCGCACCGAAGGCGCCGACCGCCACGAGCACGAGCGACTTCACGATGATCAGCGAGCCGTACGGCGTGAAGAGCGAGGCGAGGTGCCGACCCGGATGACGGCGCTCACGACCCCGGATGCAGCGACGACGACGTAGCAGACGAGCGCGATCGTCGAATAGCGGCGGACGAGGTCCTCGAGCACGGGACCGGTCTTCGAACGCGCCTGCAGCACGAGCGCCCCGAGGCCGCCGACCCACACCGCGGCGAACACGATGTGGAGACCGAGCGCGCTGATCGCCGCGTCGTGATCGGCGTCGACGTTCGCCGCGTGCCCCTGCTGCGCCATCGGAACCAGCGCGACCACGCCGACGACCGCCAGCAGCAGGACGCCGGTGTGCGAGCGGACGGCGATCGCGACGACGGTCAGCACCGCAGTGATCAACGCCGTCACGAGCCAGGACTGGCCGAGCGCCTGCTGGGTCGCGAAGAGCAGGAGCTGGGCGCCGAACTGCGGGTCCGAGATCCGCTCGGCGGTCTCGTAGAGGAACGCGAGGAAGAGGTTCGCGATCGCCCCGACGGTCCAGACACCCGCCGCCGCGGCCGCGAGGTCGATCGTGCGACCCCACGACTCGTCCCCCGGCCGGGAGGCGAACGTCGCGAGCACCAGGGGTCCGAGCGTCATCGCTGCCGCGAGGTTGACGACGAGTTGGGCGATGGGCGACCCGTAGCGGACGATCGCGCCCGGATCGTCGATCTGCAGCGGCGCGGCACCGCCACCGATGCCGAGGGCCACGAGGAGCGCGACGAGTGCCACCGCGGCGAGGGCGGTCGGCACGCCGAGCCGGACCGCGCGATTCACCGCATCAGGGTAATCGACCGCCGTGCCGCAGTCCGCCCATCCGTCGCAGGGCGACGAAAACGGGGCCGGGCACGCGTCCCGACCCCGTGTTCGATTCGACTTACTTGACGGCTGCCTTGAGCTTGCTGCCGGCGCTGATCTTCACGCTCTTCGACGCGGCGATCTCGATCGGCTCGCCGGTCTGCGGGTTCCGGCCGGTGCGTGCCGCGCGCGAGGTCTGCTCGACGGCGAGCCACCCCGGAATGGACACCTTGGTACCGTCGGCGACCGACTTCGCCACCGTCGAGAACAGCGCGTCGAGCACGCCGTTCACCGCGTTCTGGCTCTGCCCCGACTCGGCGGCCACAGCGGCCACGAGATCGGTGCGGTTCAGCGTTGCTGCCATGAATCGTCCTCCAGGACTGGTTCGGCCACGAGTTTCACCGTGGAGTGTTTGTCACGTTGTGTCGCGCGGGGTAACCGCGTTCAGCGGAACAAGTTACCAGCTTGATTTCGTGATTCCAGGCAGTTCGCCTCGATGGGCCATATCCCGGAACCGCACACGCGAAATCCCGAACTTGGAAAGGGTGCCGCGCGGCCGTCCGTCGACCGCGTCACGGCTGCGGAGACGAACCGGCGAGGCGTTGCGCGGCAGCTTCTGCAGTCCCACTCTGGCGGCTTCACGCTGCTCGTCGGTGGACTGCGGGTCGATGAGTGCCTTCTTCAATTCGGCACGCTTGGTGCGGTATCGCTCGACGACCACCTCACGCTGCAGATTGCGGGCGATCTTGCTCTTCTTTGCCATCAGCGCTCCTCGCGGAAATCGACGTGCTTGCGGACCACCGGGTCGTACTTCTTCAGCACGAGACGGTCGGGGTTGTTGCGGCGGTTCTTGCGGGTGACGTAGGTGTACCCGGTGCCGGCAGTCGAACGCAGCTTGATGATCGGGCGGATGTCCTGTTGCTTGGCCATCAGATCTTCTCCCCACGAGCGAGCAGCTCGGCGACGACGGATTCGATGCCGCGGGTGTCGATCACCTTGATGCCTTTGGTCGAGAGCGTCAGCACGACGTTCCGCCTGAGGCTCGGGACGAAATACGTCTTCTTCTGGATGTTGACGTCGAAGCGGCGACGAGTGCGCCGGTGCGAGTGCGAGATGGTGTTGCCGAAGCCGGGGCCGGCGCCGGTCACCTGGCAGACAGCTGCCATGGTTCTCCTCCTTCTACCGTGGGAACGCGCGAATGCGTTCTCCACCCAAGATCACTTGTCTGCAGTCATCGCGGATGGACGACGACCGCTGTCGCGCGAGGCGCGCGCGACCAGCAGACGAGACTACGTGGCCGAACGGGCCGATGCAACTCGCCCGGCCGCGGCGCACTCGGCGCACGTGCCGAAGACGTCGACGACGTGTGCCGGCTCGACGAATCCCCATGCAGCCGCCGTCGCCGCCGCCCATTCCTCGATCGCACCCGCCTCGATCTCCACGGTGCGACCGCACGAGCGGCAGATGAGGTGGTGGTGATGACCGCTCGTGCGGCAGGCGCGGTAGAGGCTGGAGCCGTCACCGGCGTGCAGCGAGTCGGCCTCGCCCTCCTCCGCGAGATCGGCGAGCGCCCGGTACACCGTCGCCAGCCCGATCGGCGATCCCGACTCGCGCAGGCCGGCGTGCAGTTCCTGCGCGGACACGAAGCCCGAGCGGCCTGCGAGCGCGTCGCGCACCGCGCCGCGCTGCCACGTCTGCCGCCTCATCGCGCCGAGCGTACGCGCCCGGCGCGACCCGTCAGGCGGCAGACGAGGTAGATGGCGAAGGAGATCGTCGTGACGTAGGGGCTGATCGGTATCGCCGATCCGAGCGCGAGCAGGATGCCGCCCTCGAGCGAGACGAGCGCGAAGAGCACCGACACCGCGCAGACCACGACCGGGCTCGCGGCGACGCGCAGCGCCGCCGCCGCCGGAGTCACCAGGAGTGAGAGCACGAGCAGTGCGCCGACCGTCTGCACCGCCACCGACACCGCGAGACCGAGCAACAGCATGAACGCGATCCCGAGCGCGCGGACGGGCACGCCGCGGGCCGTGGCGACCTCCTCGTCGACGCTCGCGAACAGCAGCGGGCGCCAGATGAGGATGAGCCCGGCGAGCACCACGACCGACACGACGGACAGCTCGATCACCTGGGGCGTGTCGACGGAGACGACCTGACCGGTCAGCAGGCCGAACTTGTTGTTGGACCGTCCGGGATAGAGCGCCAGACACAGGATGCCGATGCCGAGCCCGAAGGGCATCAGCACGCCGATCACCGAGTTCCGTTCCCGCGCCCGCGAGCCGAGCAGGCCGATCACCACCGCCGCGATCAGCGAGCCGATCACCGAGCCTGCGACCACGTCCGCACCGATCAGCAGGGCGGCGGACGCGCCCGCGAAGGACAGCTCGCTGATCCCGTGCACGGCGAAGGGCAGATCGCGCGCCATGACGAAGAAGCCGACGAGACCGCCCACGACGCCGAGCAGTGCCGCCGCGATGAGCGAGTTCGACACCAGCGCGAGCAGCTGGCCGTAGTCCTGGAAGTCGAACAGCTGCCCGAACAGATCCGAGGAGCGCATCATCGCCGACCCCCGTGCTCGTGTTCCGCGTGCCCACCGGGACCACCGACGACGATCACCCGGTCGTGGATGCGCAGCACGTCGACGTGCGCCCCGTAGAGGTCGGAGAGCACCTGGGACCGGAGCACCTCGTTCGGCGGCCCGATCCGGAAGCCGCCCTCGGCGAGGTAGAGCACGCGGTCCACCATCGGCAGTACCGGGTTGATGTCGTGGGTGACGAACAGCACGGCCGCGTCCCGCTCCTGCCGATGCCGGTCGATGAGTCCGCTCACCGCCTGCTGGTTCGCGAGGTCCAGCGAGATGAGCGGCTCGTCGCAGAGCAGCAGCGCTGGGTCGTCGGCGAGCGCCTGACCGATGCGCAGCCGCTGCTGTTCTCCGCCGGAGAGCGAGGCGGCCGGCGCTTGCGCGAACGATCGGGCGCCCACCGACTCGACGAGCGCCGCGATCCGCGCGCGGTCCGACCGGCGGGGGACCGGAATCCCGAACCGGCCGCCGGTGACGCCGAACCCGAGCAGATCGACGCCCCTGACCGGGGTCGACGCGTCGATGAGACGCTGCTGCGGCACGTACCCGATCGTCCGGTCCCCGCGACGGGGCGCATGGCCGGCGATCCGCACCGTGCCTGCGGTGAGCTGTTGCAGGCCGAGGACCGCTCGGAGCAGCGTCGTCTTCCCCGAACCGTTCGGTCCGAGCACCGCGACGAACTCGCCCGCCGCGACGTCGAGCGTGAGGTCCTGCCAGAGGGTGCGATCGCCGTGGGCGACCGAGGCATGGTCGAACGCGACGATCGGTGTGCCCGGCCGCGCCGCGCTCACGACCCGACCGCCGCGGCGATGGCGGCGAGGTCCCCGCGCATCCACGCGAGGTACCCGGTTTTCGCCGGCAGCGTCTCCCGCACCCCGACGGCCGGCACGCCGGCGGCCTTCGCGGCGGCCAGCACCTGCGTCGTCGTCGCGCCGGTCGTCTGCTCGTTCCACGCGAGCAGCGCCACGCGATGGGAAGCGAAGAGCCGGAGCTGCGCGGCGAGCACGGTCGGCGGGACGTCCGTGTCGTCCTCGATCGCGGTGCTGAACGCGCGCGGCGTGCGGTCGATCATGCCGAGGGCGTCGGTCAGGTACACGGGGACGGGCTCGGTGATCGCGACCCCCAAGCCGGCGGTGCGCGCCCGCATCGTCGTGACTGCCGACTCGAGACGCGTGACCGCGGCGCGGAAAGCACCGAACCGCTCCCGGTATCCCGTCGCCCCGCGGGGATCGGCACGCACCAGCGCCTGCTCGATCGCCCCGGCGACCTTCTCGACCGTCGGGAAGTCGTACCAGAGATGCTCGTCGAAGTCGCCCACCCGAAGGTCCTTGCCCGACACCGTCGCCGCGTCGACGATCCGGGTGCCGTCTGCGGTCCGCTTCGTCAGCTGTGTCATGAACGGGTCGTAGCCCGCGCCGTTCTCCACGACGAGCGCGGCCTTCGAGACGGCCAACTGATCGCGGATGGTCGTCTCGTACTCGTGCGGATCGCGGCTGCCGCCGATGATCGACGTGACGGTGATGCGTGCGCCGCCGACCTGCTTCGCGATGTCGCCCCAGACATCGGTGCTGGCGACGACCGAGACGGCGGTCGTCGCGCCTGTGCTCGTGGGTGCGCAACCCGAGAGCGCCGACATGAGCCAGGCGAGCGCCAGCACGACCACCGTTCTGCGCATGCGTCGACCCTCCCGGCCGCGCGTGGCCACGCTCGGCGAGGACGAACTTACGGCTAGATGAGAATGATTGTCAAAATCACCTAATCGAGCAGGAGTGCCGGCTCCTCCATCACGCTCGCGACGTCCGCCAGGAAGCGGCTCGCGACGTCGCCGTCGACGACGCGGTGATCGAAGCTCGCGCCGACCGTGGTGACCCAACGGGGCAGCACCTCCCCGTCGACGACCCACGGTTTCTGCCTGATCGCGCCCAGTGCGACGATGCCGACCTCGCCCGGGTTCAAGATCGGCGTGCCGGTGTCCATGCCGAAGCTGCCGACGTTCGTGATCGTGATGGTGCCGTTCGCCATGTCACCCGGGGTCGTCCTGCCCTCGCGGGCGACCACGACGAGCTTCTCGAGCGCGCCGGCGAGTTCGCGCATCGACATGTCGTGCGCGTCCTTCACGTTCGGCACGATCAGACCGCGCGGCGTGGCCGCGGCGATGCCCAGATTGACGTAGTGGTGGATGACGATCTCGCGGTCGGTCCACGTGGAGTTGACGGTCGGGTTGCGCCTGACCGCCCAGACCACCGCCTTCGCCATGATGAGCAGTGGCGAGATCTTCACGGTGGCGAAGTCGCGGGTGGTCTTCAGCCGCTTGACGTACTCCATGGTCCGAGAGGCGTCGATGTCGACGAAGACGCTCACATGCGGCGCGGTGAACGCGCTCTGGACCATCGCCTGGGCGATCGCCTTCCGCACGCCCTTCACGGGCACCCGCTCCTCGCGGTCCGAGGGCCATGCCGGCGTCTCGATGTTGCGGAAGACCCCCTGCTGCTCCTTCTGCCTGAGCACGTCCTCGCGCGTCACTACGCCCGCCGCACCCGTGGGCACGACCTGGGCGAGTTCCACTCCCAGATCCTTTGCGAGCTTCCGGATCGGCGGCTTGACGGGAGCGGCGACCGCCGGCTTCGGGCTCGCGATCTTCGGCGCACCGCGGCGGCGCGTCACCGCGTGGCCCCCGGTGCCGTAGCCGACGAGCACCGCGCCGGAGCCCTGGTCGGCCGCGGGCGGCTCCGCCTGGCGTTCGGTGGGCAGCGCGGCCTGGGCCGGCGTGTTCAACGGTGACGACAGCACGTCGGCGCCGTCGCTCGTGACCCGGATGATCGGGGTGCCGACCGGGACCGTGTCGCCTTCGGCGACGAGCAGGGCCTCGACGGCGCCCGCGTAGGGCGACGGCAACTCGACCAGGGACTTCGCCGTCTCGATCTCGACGATGACCTGGTTGACCTCGACCTGGTCGCCGGGCGCAACCTTCCAGGAGACGATCTCGGCCTCGGTCAGGCCCTCACCGACATCCGGCAGCGCGAACTGCGTGGAACTCATCGCACCTCAATCAATACGACAGTGCCCGGTCGACCGCTTCGAGGACGCGGTCGGCGTCTGGCAGGTAGAGCGATTCGAGCTTCGCCGGCGGGAACGGGACGTCGAACGCCGTCACGCGGAGCACGGGGGCCTCGAGCGAGTAGTAGGCGCGCTCCGCGATGGTCGCGGCGATCTCGCCGCCGATGCCGCCGAAGCCGGGCGCCTCGTGCGCCACGATCGCGCGACCGGTCTTCTCGACCGATGCGACGAGCGGCTCCCAGTCGATGGGTGACAGCGAGCGCACGTCGATGACCTCGAGCGAGCGCCCCTCGGTGGCGGCGACCTCGGCGGCGGCGAGGAGCACGGGCACCATCGGGCCGTAGCCGATGAGTGTGGCATCGGTGCCGATCCGGACCACACGGGCGGTGTGCAGCGGGACGGCTGGCTGGGCGAAATCGACGTCGCCCTTCTCCCAGTACCGGCCCTTCGGCTCGAAGAACATGACCGGGTCGTCCGACTCGATCGCCTGCTGGATCATCCAGTAGGCGTCGTTCGGCGTCGAGGGCGTCACGACCCGCAGCCCCGGGGTGTGCGCGAAGTAGGCCTCCGGGCTCTCCTGGTGGTGCTCGACCGCGCCGATGTGGCCGCCGTACGGCACCCGGATCACGATCGGGAAGCGCGCGAGTCCCTCGTGCCGATTCGTCATCTTCGCGAGCTGGGAGGTGATCTGGTCGAAGCCGGGGAAGATGAACCCGTCGAACTGGATCTCGCACACCGGCCGGTAGCCGCGCATCGCGAGCCCGATGGCCGTGCCGACGATGCCGGACTCCGCGAGCGGGGTGTCCAGGACGCGCTGCTCCCCGAAGGCGGCCTGCAGACCCTCGGTCACCCGGAAGACGCCGCCCAGTCGGCCGATGTCCTCGCCCATCAGCAGCACCTTGGCGTCGCGTTCCATCGCGGCGCGAAGCCCGGCGTTCAGGGCCTTCACCATCGCGGTGCTCACGAGGCTCCCCCGAACGACGCCTCGTAGTCCGCAAGCCACGACTGCTGCGCGCTGGTGAGCGGATGCGGCTCGCTGTACACGTGGTCGAACATCACCGACACCGGTGGATCCGGCAGCAGGAGCGTGCGGCGGCGCACGTCGGCGGCGAGGTCCCGGCCCTCGGCCTCGATCTCGGCGACCTGGTCGTCACCGACACCGATCCTCGCGAGGTGCGACCGCAGCCGGGCGATCGGGTCCTTCGCCTGCCACGCCTCCAGCTCCTCGGTGCTCCGGTACTTCGTGGGGTCGTCCGAGGAGGTGTGCGCGCCGATCCGATAGGTCAGCGCTTCGACGAGTGCCGGTCCGTTGCCCGCACGGGCGTCGTCGAGATGGGTGGCGGTGACGGCGTACATCGCGAGCACGTCGTTGCCGTCCACCTGCACACCCGGCATCCCGAATCCGTGCGCCCGCTTGTACAGCGGGGTGCGCGACTGCCGCTCGACCGGCACCGAGATCGCCCAGTGGTTGTTCTGAAGCAGGAAGACGACGGGCGCCTGGTAGCTCGCGGCGAAGACGAGCGCCTCGTTCGTGTCGCCCTGCGAGGTCGCGCCGTCACCGAAGTAGACCATGACGGCCTCGTCACGGTCCGCGTCTCCCGTGGCGGTCGCCCCGTCGAGGCCGATGCCCATCGCGTACCCGGTCGCATGCAGCGTCTGTGACCCGATGACGAGGGTGTAGAGGCGGAAGCGGTCCGCGTCCGGATTCCATCCGCCGTGCGTCAGGCCGCGCAGGAGGCGCACGATCTCGATCGGGTCCACGCCGCGGATCATCGCGACCGCGTGCTCCCGATAGGCGGGGAAGATCGTGTCCTGCGCCCGTGCGGCGTGACCGGAACCGACCTGCGCCGCCTCCTGGCCGTAGCTCGGCACCCACAGTGCGAGATGGCCCTGGCGCTGCAGGTTGGCCGCCTCGACGTCGAACGCGCGCGTGAGCATCATGTCGCGCAGGAATCCGACGAGCCGCTCCGGTGTCAACTCACGGGCTCGCGCGAGGTACCGCTCCGCCTCCGGCGTCGGCTCCATGGCACCGTCCGCGCCGAGCATGCGCACGACACCCGAATCCGTCACGGCTTCCTTCCCAGGCGCTGCCCCTGCGAGGGCACCGCTGCGCGTCACGCTACCGGGGTCCGGCCCGCGTCCGGTTGGAGGCTGCGCACAATGTCTCGCGCAGCATCCAGCACGATCTCGACAGATTCTGCCTCGCCGACCGACACACGGATGCCCTCACCGGCGAACGCCCGTCCCACGACGCCGCGCTCCCTGAGCACCTCGGCGGCGTCGAGCGTCGCCGCACCCGTCGGTAGCCAGACGAAATTCGCCCACGAGGGCGGCAGTCGCCACCCGATCGCGGCGAGACCCGACTCGAGCTCCCTGCGGCGCCCGACGATCACGGCGACGCGCTCCAGCAACTCGTCCTCGTGGTCGAGCGACACGAGCGCCGCCTGTTGCGCCTGGTCGGTGACCGAGAGGGCGATCGCCGTACTCCGCGCCGCAGCGAGCAGCCGGGCGTCGCCGACGGCGTACCCGAGGCGCAGCCCGGCGAGACCCCACGCCTTGGAGAAGGTCCGCAGCACGACCACATTGGGCTGCGTGACCGTGTCTCCGTCGACCGCGCCGGAGCCCGCCGTGAACTCGCGGTAGGCCTCGTCGAGCAGTACCAGCACGTCGGCGGGTACGGCGGCCATCAATCGCTCGAACTCCGCACTCGTCACGACGGCACCCGTCGGATTGTTGGGGCTGCAGACGATCACGACCCGGGTCAGCGGAGTGATCGCCGCGATCATCCCGTCGATGTCGTGACCGCCGTCCGGCCGGTTCGGCACGCGCCTGGCCGTCGCTCCGGCGACCGTGATGAGCCCGGGATAGGCCTCGAAGCTGCGCCACGGCAGGACCACCTCGTCGCCGCGCGACGCGGCGGCACCGATGAACTGGCTGAGCAGCGAGATGGAGCCGGCTGCGACGTGCACCTGCTCGATCGTGACGCCGTGCCTCGCCGCGAGGCGTTGCCGCAGCGCGAACGCGCCGCCGTCGGGGTACCGGTTGACGGTCGCATCCACCTCGGCGAGGCGGGCCAGCACCGACGGCAGCGGTGGGTAGGGGTTCTCGTTCGACGAGAGCTTGTACCCGCCCTCGGGCGCCGGCTTGCCCTGCGCGTACGCCGCGAGCGCCTCGATCTCCGGACGCAGACGGACGGTCGACTTCATGGCGTGTCGAGTGTACGGCGTGCGATGGCCCGCGCCGCCGGTGCGCGGCGGGGGATGGGATAGTGGACGCATGCGCCGGTTCGTGGTCCGGGTGATCAGCAACGGGATCGCCCTCTGGCTCGCGACGCTGCTGTTCGCCGCGTTCCGGCACGGGGACGCGATCCGTGTCGTGCCCTATGCGCCCGGCCCGGCCGCCCTCGTGCTCACCTTCCTCATGCTCGGTCTGCTCTTCGGTGTCGTGAACGGCGTGCTCGGCACGGCGATCCGGATCGTGGCCTTCCCGCTCTACCTGCTGACGCTCGGGCTGATCTCGCTGATCGTGAACGGGCTGCTCTTCCTGCTGGTGGCGTGGATCAGCAACCTGTTCGGGTTCGGCCTGGTCGTGGACGGGTTCTGGTGGGGCGTGCTCGGCGCTCTGATCACCGGCATCCTCGGCTGGATCATCGGGCTGCTCCTTCGCCCCCTTGCCGGCTCGGAGCGGCGCCGCTGACGAGGTCGGCCCGGTACTCGTCCGTCGACGCGAGCGCGCCGTCGAAGAACGGCCGCAGGTCGGCGAGGATCCCGGTGACACGCGGGTCGTCCGACTGCTCGGCGAGTCGGGCGGTCTCGACGTAGCTCGCGCGCTCGTGCGAGGGCAGGATGCCGAAGGCGTTCGCTCGGTCGACCGACCGGCGGTGGACGATCACCCGATGATCGACGCCCTGCGCCGTGCCGCCCAGTCGCGGCACCGGATCGTCCGTGTTCTCCAGGGCGAGCACCGGGATCTCCGGTGCGAGCTGCACCGCCGCGGTGGGACCGCCCAGCGTGATCACCCCGCGGACGCGGTAGCCGCCGTCCTGCGCCGCCCTGGTCGCCGCGAGCGCCCCCTGGGAGTGACCGACGAACAGGACGGGCACATCCGTGCCGATGCCCGCGCTGGCCATCGCCTGCAGCACCGCCTTCTCCGCGGGCGACTCGGTCGCCCCGCCGACCAGTTCGAGATTCGACACGTCGTCGAACGGCTCGCCTCGCCGGAGCGGGTCGAACGTGACCGTGCCGCTGACACTCACGATCGCGACTCGGTCGGCACCGACGCCGGCCTGATCGATACGGATCTGCGGCTTGCCGTCCTGGGGCTCCTCGACCCGCTCCACCGCCTGATCAAGGGACCTCGGCAGATGCGTGCTGACGGTTCGGGAGGTCGGTGTGACCCGCACCGCCCCGGACGTGCCGGGGATCAGGGCGAGGACCCCGCCCAGGAACGCGGCGATGTGCTGCTCGGAGAACGGCCGGGCCGGGTCATCGGTCACGAGGTCGTGCGGGGTCTCGATGCCGAGGAAACCGCGCACGAGGTCGTCGACCGAACCGACCTGGCCCCCGAGCTCCTCGACGAAGCGCTCGTCGATGAACGGATTGGGCACGCCGTCCCGGATGAGACTGCGCCAGGAGGCGCGGATCGCATCCGCCGCCTCCGTGCCCACCGCGCCGCCGATCAGCGCGACCGCGAGTGCGGGGGAGACGACCATGGCGGTTCGGAGCTCCGCGCCGAATCCCGCGGCCTCGAGCGAGCGAGCGGCGTGGACCGCGGCGGTGACGGTGCGTTCGAGTTCGCCGTACCTGGCCGCCGCCACATCCAGTGCGACGGCGATCGCGGCGGTCCGCGCCACGATGCCGTCCGCCACGGCACGAGCGAGCCGAAGGGTGTCCGCCGCCCGCCCGGCGTCGGTCGAGGCGAGCAGGCGGTCGAGACGGCCTCGCACATCGCCCACCTCCGTTCCGATCCGCAGAGCGACCGCCCTGGCGTGCTGCATCTCCGCGGTGTCGACGGAGTCGACACCGCCGCCCGAGACGGTGACACCCCCGCTCACAGCACTGCCAGGACGGACGCCTCCGCGAGCATCAGCTGCAGCCGATGCAGTGCGACCGTCAGTTCGAGTGCCTCGCGTTCGTAGCGAGCGGCGAACAGGGACGAGCACGTCCCGAGGTCGGTCACAGGCATGGGTGTGGCCGCGAGTGCGAGCTCTGCGGCGAGCATATCGGCGGCGGTGCGAAGGCGATCGGCGGCGGACACGGCGGACAGCGTCGCGGCACGAGGGACGCTGCGGCCGCGCGGCTTCGAACCTGGGGAGAGCCGCCGCGGACTGCCGGTCTGGGGAGGAGACCCGGAGTCGGCAGAATGGTCCGCGCAACCGCGAGGAGAGGCCACCCGTGCCAGACACCGATCGATCCGACCAGCCGCGCGCCGAGGGACTCGGGCAGCAGCCGCTGTCTCCGCTCGACGGCCGCTATGCCGTCCAGGTCGCGCCGTTGACGGCGCACCTGTCCGAGGCCGGCCTGAACCGCGCTCGGCTGCACGTGGAGGTCGAGTGGCTGATCGCGCTCGCAGACACGGGCGCGTTCGGTGTCGAGCCCCCCTCGACCGGCGAGCGCGACGCCTTGCGCGCCGCCGTCGTGGGATTCGGTGCCGCCGAGATCGAGGAGCTCGCCGCGTTCGAGGCGACGACGAGGCACGATGTCAAAGCGGTCGAATACCTGCTCCGACGGCTGCTGGCGGACGCCGGAGCCGACCGGCTCGCCGAGCTCGCGCACTTCGCCTTCACGAGCGAGGACGTCAACAACCTGTCGCTCGCCCTGACGGTGCGTGCAGCTCTACTGGACACCTGGCTCCCCGCATTGGACGCGGTCGTCGACCGGCTCGCGCAATCGGCGACGCGCTGGGCCGATGCGCCGATGCTCGCCCGGACACACGGCCAGCCCGCGACGCCGACGACGCTCGGCAAGGAGCTCGCGGTGTTCGTGCACCGGCTCCGCCGTCTGCGTGCCCGCGTCGCCTCGACGGAGATCCTCGGGAAGGCGAACGGGGCGACCGGCGACTACGCGGCGCACGTCGTCGCGGTGCCCGCGCTCGACTGGCAGGCCTTCACCCGCACGTTCGTCGAGAGCCTCGGCCTCACCTGGAACCCGCTCACCACCCAGATCGAGTCCCATGACTGGCAGGTCGAGTTGTACGGACACGTCTCGCACGTGAACGGCGTTCTCCACAACCTGTGCACAGACCTGTGGACATACATCTCGCTCGGCTACCTGAAGCAGGTGCCGCAGGCCGGTGCGACCGGGTCGTCGACGATGCCCCACAAGGTGAACCCGATCCGGTTCGAGAACGCCGAGGCGAACCTGGAGTTGTCCAGCGGCGTGTTCGAGACGCTGCAGCGCACACTGGTCACCTCGCGGATGCAGCGGGATCTCACCGACTCGTCGATGCAACGCAACATCGGCGTCGCGTTCGGGCACTCGCTCGTCGCCCTCGACAACATCCTGCGTGGTCTCGGTGAGATCGACATCGCCGCAGAGGCGCTGGAAGCCGACCTCGACGCGAACTGGGAGGTGCTCGCCGAAGCGATCCAGACGGTGCTGCGCGCCGAGATCGTCGCCGGTCGCAGTACGGCGGCGAACCCCTACGAGCTGCTCAAGTCACTCACCCGCGGCAAGCGTGCGACGCCGGAGCGGCTGGCGGAGTTCATCGACGGGCTCGACCTCGCCCCGGCCGCCAAGGAGCGGCTCACAGCACTGTCGCCTGCCACCTACACCGGGCTCGCCGCCGAGCTCGTCGCCCACATCGCGGGCGACGGTCAGTCGTCGCGCTGACGGTCCTTCGACTCGACGAGGGCGAACATCGCGGCCGACACGAGCGCGACGATGAACGCGATCACCGCGAAGATCGTGGCGAGCACGATCTCGCGCGTGCCGAGCATCACGACGAGTCCGACGAACACCGCCAGTCCCGCGCACAACAGGACGAGCTCGACCGGCCTGCGCTGCGCCTTCCGCGTCTCCGCGCTCATCGCCGTTCCTCCCCCATCGACGCCGCCGCGATGCCGAGGTAGACCGCGACGATCGCAGCCCACGCACCCAGAAACCCGACGACGAACACGGAATCGTCGTGGGCGACGGCGAAGAGCACACCCATGACCGCCGTCAGCACACCGACCACCATGGCGTCGCTCGACGCGCGGCCGCTGGGGACCCGCCTGGCGCCCGCCGCGAATTCGAGCGATCCCAGCACGATGCTGCCGGTGATCGTCACGGCGAGCAGGGTCGGCAGTCCGCCGTACGGCAGGGCCAGCGCCACGACACCGGCGAGTACGCCGGCGACCGCCCGCGCCCAGGTCAGCACCCGGCCGTCGGCGTCCGGCGTCCGCTGCTGCACCGCGAGCGCCACGATCGCCGCCTGTACGAGTTGGAAGACGCCGTACGCGAGCAGGCCGAACACCGGGGTGTGGTCGGCGTTGAAGGTGATGACCGCGGCGAGCGCGGCCGCCGCGACCGCGCGGGCACCGGTCAGCACACGGACGCGGTCGCGCCGACGCGTCGAGGCGCCCGGGGTGACGGTGGACACGAGCCGACCGCCTTTCCCTCGCGTGCGTGACCCGGTCCAGGGTAGGGCATGCCCTCCCATGGCCTGCCGCCGTTCAGGCCGCCGTCGCGCCCGTCGCAGCACGCGCGGCGCGCAGCGGATGCGGGGACCACACGTACACCTGTACCGAGGCGAGGAGCAGCCAGGCCCAACCGGCGAGGACGGCGACCCACAGCAGTCCCGTCCCGGCGGGGATGCGCGACAGCGCCGCGCCCGCGAAGAATCCGACGACGATGAGCACGGCGAGCACGAAGGAGATCCGCCCGCGGGCGACGGCGCCGATCGAGCGGCTCCAGAGTCCGTGGGCGAGCGCGGCGCCCGCGAGCGCCAGGAATCCGAGGCCACCGAACACGAGGTGGAGTATGCCGTGCACCGAGCCGGTCCCCCCGGCCGCACCGGGCGGGAATCCCGACGTGGGATCGGGGCCGAACACCGCGCTGAGGATCAGGCAGCAGCCGTACAGGCCGGTGAGCGCCGACATCGCAAGTCCGCGGCCGGTCCTGATCGCGCGCAGGAGCCCGACCGCGGCGACGAGCACCATGAGTCCGGACAGGACGAAGTTCGCACGCTGTACCCACCCGGCGTCGCTCAGCATGAGCAGCGACAGCGCGTGGCGCGTCAGATCGAACCCCGGTGTCGCCAGAGCGAGGATCAG
Source organism: uncultured Actinomycetota bacterium (assembly GCA_963716965.1). Taxonomy (GTDB): domain Bacteria; phylum Actinomycetota; class Actinomycetes; order Actinomycetales; family Microbacteriaceae; genus Amnibacterium. The sequence continues at coordinate 228,966 of CAVQUZ010000001.1, forward strand.
CCCGACGGCGACGTAGAAGGGACCGGCGACCACACCCCAGCCGAGCATGCTGCGCGTCACGGCCGCGGCCGTGTCCAGCGATCCGTCACGACCGGCCACGACGTACCTCCTGCACTCGCGAGTGCAAGAGATGCACTCTCGCATACAGTAGGTGCGCCTGCGGTCCCCGGCAAGTCGAAGGAGCCACCCTGACGACCCGCGCCGCCCACGACGAGGACCCGAGGGTCACCCGATCGCGCAACGCGATCCTGGCCGCCGCGCGCGACGCCTTCGTCGCGGACGGGTTCGACGCGTCGGTCGACGACATCGCGGTCAGAGCCGGTGTCGCGAAGCGGACCGTCTACAACGTCTACGGCGACAAGGAGTCGCTCTTCCGCGCCGCGATCCTCGCCTCGATCGAGATCGCGGAGCGCTTCAACGCCGACGTCGCGACCCAGATCGGCGGCGTGGAGTCACCGGCCGCCGACCTGCGCGAGGTGGGTCTCCGGCTGGCCAGAGATCTGCTGCTCGGCCCCGTGCTTCCCCTACGGCGGCTGCTCCTCCGGGAATCGGGCCGCTTCCCCGAGCTCGCCGAGGAGTATTTCCGGCGTGCGCCGGAAGCGGTGCTGACGGCCCTGACGACGGTGATGGCGGAGCTCGGCGCGCGTGGCCTGCTGGTCGTCGACGACCCACGGACCGCGGCGGACCACTACGCCTACCTGATCCTCGGTGCGGACCTCGACCGTGCGCTCTTCCTCGGCACCGACGCGACGGCCGCCGACGTCGAGACCCGCGCCGCGGCCGGCGTCGAAGTCTTCCTCAGGGCCTATCTGCCGCGCTGAGCCGCTCGATCAGCCTTCTGCGATGTCCGCGAAACGCGAGTACCGGCCGTGGAACGCGACGGTCACGGTGTCCGTCGGGCCGTTGCGGTGCTTGGCGACGATCAGATCGGCGTCCGGATTCGGCTGATCGCGGTCGTATGCGCTGTCGCGGTGCAGCAGGATGACGACGTCGGCGTCCTGCTCGATCGACCCCGACTCGCGGAGGTCGGAGAGCGCCGGCCGCTTGTCGGCACGCTGCTCAGGTCCTCGGTTCAGCTGGCTGAGCGCGATGACGGGGACCTGGAGCTCCTTCGCGAGCAACTTCAGTGCTCGCGAGAACTCACTGACCTCCTGCTGCCTCGACTCGACACGTTTGCCCGACGTCATGAGCTGCAGGTAGTCGATGATCACCATGCGCAGCCCGATCTTCTGCTTCAGCCTGCGGCACTTCGCGCGGATCTCGACGAGGCTCATGTTCGGGCTGTCGTCGATGTAGAGCGGTGCGTCGTTGATCCGCCCGCGGGTCGCGGCGATCTTCGTCCAGTCGTCGCCGTGTAGCGTGCCTTTGCGCATGCTCTGCAGCGGGATCGTCGCCTCGGCCGCCATGAGGCGCATGGCGATCTCGTTGCGGCCCATCTCGAGCGAGAACACGATCGTCGGCATGTGATGTTTGATCGATGCGGACCGCGCGACGTCGAGCGCGAGGGTCGACTTGCCGAGTGCAGGGCGCGCGGCCACGATGACCAGCTGTCCCGGATGCAGGCCGTTCGTGAGTTCGTCGAGCTTGGCGAACCCCGTCGGCACGCCGGTGAGTTCACCGCTGCGACCGGTCGCCGCCTCCATCTCGTCGATCGCACCGGTCACGGCCTCGGTGAGGGGCACGTAGTCCTCGCTCTCGGACTCCCGTGTGATCGAGTACACCTCTGCCTGGGCCTGGTTCACGAGATCGAGCGCCTCGCCCTCACTCGCATATCCGAGTTGCGCGATGTGCGTGCCGACCTCCACCAGCCGGCGGAGCATGGCCTGCTCACGCACGATCTCCGCGTAGTAGCCCGCGTTCGCCGCGGTCGGCACGAGATTCGTGAGCGTATGCAGGTACGCCTCGCCACCGGCGCGCTGCACCTCCCCCGTGCTCCGCAGCGCGTTGCCGACGGCGATGGCGTCCGTCGGTTCGCCGCGCGAGTACAGGGAGAGGATCGCCGCGAAGATCACCTCGTGCTTCGGATGGTAGAAGTCGTTGCCGTGCACGCACTCGAGCACATCGGCGACCGCGTCGGACGAGAGCAGCATGCCGCCGAGGGTGCTCTGCTCGGCGTCGAGGTTGTGCGGCAGCACACGCTGACCGGACGGCTTGCTGTCGCGGTACTGGTCGGGCTCGACGTCCCATTCGGTCATCGACATGTGTGTTGCTCCCGTTCCGTCACCCGCGGGCGATCCGGGACCGTCCTACCGTCGGCCCCCGACAGCGCCGGACGTGCCGCCACCGACGGACCGGACTCCCGGACCTGCCGCGGCTCCGGTGCCGATACGCGATCCGGTGTCGGCCGCCAGCGCGTCGCTCAGACGGAGACCGTAGCGAACAGCCTGTGCACAGCCGTGTGGACACGGGTGTGGAGGACGCGCCGGACGCGCGCATCCCCATGTGGAAAGTCTGTGGACAGTTCGTCTGTGAATCAGGGATACAGAGAGGGATCCACTGATCAGACGCCCCTTGCCCGAATGGGTGGCGGGTGGGGAAAATTGGGTTCGACCGATGGTCGAAGGTTACCGTTCGGCGTGTCGGGCCACCGCGTGGTAGCCGTTGGATGAACAACAACGAGGGGCTCCCCGGCGTGCGGAGAGCCCCTCGTTGCTGGATTTCCAGGTCAGCGCGCGGCGACGACCTCGATCGTGAGCCGGGCGGAGACGTCCTCGCGGAGTTTGACCGTCGCCGTATGGGTACCCGTCGACCTGATCGGGGAAGCGAGTTCGACCGTGCGGCGGTCGATCGCCCCGAGACCCGCGGCGGACACCGCGTCGGCGATGTCGGAGACCGATACCGACCCGAACAGACGGCCGGCCTGGCCGGTGCGCACGGTGAGTTTGACCGGCTGCTCCTCGAGGCGGGCCTTGAGGTGCTGCGCGTCCTCGATGGACGCCGCTTCGCGCGCCTTGCGCGCGGTGCGGATCGAATCGATCTGCTTCTGGCCGCCCCTGGTCCACGTCACGGCGAGCCCGGACGGGATGAGGAAGTTGCGCGCGTAGCCGCCCTTGACGTCGACGACGTCGCCGGGTGCTCCGAGGCCGGTGACCTCGTGCGTGAGGATGAGTTTCGACATGCGTCCCCCGATCAGCGGCCGGAGCCGGAATAGGGGAGCAGCGCCATCTCGCGCGCGTTCTTCACCGCGCGGGCGATGAGCCGCTGCTCCTGCACCGAAACACCGGTGATGCGCCTTGCACGGATCTTGCCGCGCTCGGAGATGAACTTGCGCAGGGTGGCGACGTCTTTGTAGTCGATCACCCCGACCTTGATGCTTTTCGCGGGAGCGGCGGGCTTGCCGCCCTTACCGCGCGCCGGCTTCCGCCGGTCGCCGCTGGACTTTCCTGCCATGAGAAATGGATTCCTTGTATGAAGTGAAGTGAGGTCGTCGGATCAGGTGCTGATCAGAACGGGGTGTCGTCGTCGTAGGCGCCCGGCGTGCTCCAGCCGGCGTCGCCGCCCGACGAGGGTGCGGAGCCGCCTGCGCTCCACGGGTCGGCCGCGGGCGCCGCCGGGGCACCCCCACCGCCGACCTGGGGACGCTGGCCGCCGCCGCCGGTCGCCCGGCTGACCTGCGCGGTCGCGTACCGGAGCGACGGGCCGATCTCGTCGACCTCGAGTTCGATCGTGGTCCTGCGCTCGCCCTCGCGGGTGTCGTAGGACCGCTGCTTGAGCCGACCGGTCGCGATCACGCGCGATCCCTTCGCGAGGGACCCTGCGACGTGCTCGGCGAACTCCCGCCAGACGCTCGCGCGGAGGAACAGCGCCTCGCCGTCCTTCCACTCGTTGCTGGCACGGTCGAACGTGCGCGGCGTCGATGCGATCGTGAAGTTCGCGACGGCCAGGCCGTTCTGCGTGTACCGCAGCTCGGGGTCGGCCGTCAGGTTGCCGACCACCGTGATGATCGTTTCGCCTGCCACCGACGGCCTACTTCGTCGCCGCGGCGGCGGACCGCTGGCTGCTGCGAGCCTGCTTGCGGGCGATGCGCTCGGCCTCGACCTGGGCCATGGCGATCGTCTCCTCTGCACGGAGCACCTTCGTGCGGAGCACCGCCTCGGACAGCCCCAGCTGACGGTCCAGTTCGTTCGTCGCCTCTGCGGTCGCCGTGAGATTCACGACGGCGTAGATGCCTTCCGAGCGCTTCTTGATCTCGTACGCCAGTTTGCGCCGGCCCCAGATGTCGACGGAGTCGACAGTGCCGCCATCCTGACGGATGACACCGAGGAACCGGTCCAGACTGGGCGCGACGGTCCGCTCGTCGATACTCGGGTCCAGGATGACCATGAGCTCATACTTGTGCGTCACTACCCACCTCCTCTGGTCTGATGCGGTCACGGTCGTTCCGTGACAGGAGGGTTCGACGCCGCCCAGGCGCGCAAGGGCGCGCGGGCAACCTGAACAGACTAGTCGGCTGCGAGGGGCGATTCAACGCCGATCCCGGACGAGCGGCGCGAAGGTCCCCTGCCGACCTGTCTCGAGGCGTCAGTTCGCCGAGCGGTCGGCCCACCACGCGCGGAGGCGCGACTCCGCCTCCGCGGTCGGCAGCGGTCCCTCGTCGAGCCTGATCTCGAGCAGGTACCGCACCGCGGCTCCCACCGCCGGACCGGGAGGAATGCCGAGGATCGACATGATCGCGGCTCCGTCAAGGTCGGGGCGGACCGCGTCGAGCCGCTCCTGTTCCGCCAGTTCGCCGATCCGGTGCTCGAGGTCGTCGTACGCGCTCTGCAGCCGGTTCGCCTTCTTGACGTTCCTCGTCGTCACGTCGGCGCGGGTGAGCACGTGCAGGCGGTCGAGCAGGTCGCCGGCGTCCCTGACGTACCGGCGGACCGCCGAATCGGTCCATTCGGCGTCCCCGTAGCCGAAGAACCGCTGGTGCAACTCGACGAGTCCGGCGACGTCGTCGACCTGTGCGTTCGGGAACCGCAGCGCCCTCAGCCGTTTGCGGGTCAGCTTCGCGCCCACGACGTCGTGGTGGTGGAAGGTCACCAGACCGCCGCCCTCGAACCGGCGGGTGGCGGGTTTCCCGATGTCGTGCAGCAGCGCAGCGAGTCTGATGACCAGGTCCGGGTGGGCTCCCAGGCGCGGCTCGAGCTCGATCGCCTGGTCGAGCACGGTCAGGCTGTGCTCGTAGACGTCCTTGTGCCTGTGCTGGGCATCGGTCATTGCCTGGAGCGCCGGCAGTTCAGGCAGCACGAAGGCGGCGAGTCCGGTCTCGACGAGCAGCTCGAACCCCGGGCGCGGGCGGTCGGTCAGCAGGAGCTTCACGAGCTCGTCGCGGATGCGCTCGGGAGAGACGACCTCGATCCGTGGCGCCAGCGCTGTCATCGCCGCCCTGCCCGATCCGTCGAGCGCGAAGCCGAGCTGCGCCGTGAACCGGGCGGCGCGCAGCATGCGGAGCGGGTCGTCGTCGAACGATTCGAGCGCGGGTGCCGGCGTGCTCAGCCGCTGTTCGAGCAGCGCCGCGATGCCGTCCTCCGGATCCACGATCGTGCGGTCGGGCACACGCAGCGCGACGGCGTTGACGGTGAAGTCCCGCCGGTGCAGATCGCCGTCGAGGTCGTCGCCGAACTCCACCTCGGGTTTCCTCGAGGACGGCACGTAGTGGTCGCGGCGATACGTGGTGATCTCGACGAGCTCGCCGGCCACCCGTGCGGCGATGGTGCCGTACACCCGGCCGACGTCCCAGTGCGCCGACGCGATCGGCTTCACGATGCGCAGGATCTCGTCCGGTCGTGCGCTGGTCGTGAAGTCGAGGTCGGTCACCGGCCGGTCGAGCAGCGCGTCGCGCACCGGGCCGCCGACGAGTGCGAGCTCATGACCGGCCCCGGTGAACGCCTCGGCGAGCCTGCCGACCGCGACTCGCTCGGCGAGGGCGTCGAGCCGCGGCAGCGCCTCGGCGACGGGATGCATGCGGCACAGCCTAGGCAACGAACTTCCGCCCCGTTGGGGTGTCCCCGTCGCGGGGAGGGTGGCCGACCATAGACTGCACGGCATGCCGGACGACGCCGGGAACGACGCCGGCGATGCGCGGATGCGACGAAGCGCCGGCGCCGTGCTCGTCGCCGTCACCGCACTGCTCGCGTTCGGTCCGGTGGTGCCGGCGGCGCATGCTGCGGCGGCGGGCGACCTCTCGGTGCAGGCGGCGGTCCGCGGAACGGGACTGCTGCGGTCGGGTGACGCCCTCACGCTCGAGATGACCGTGACGAACGACACGAGCGCATCCGTCTCAGGCGCGACCGTGCGCATCGGCATCGACCCCGACGCCCCCGATTCGGCCGCGTCGCTCGATTCGCGCCTCGCGGACCCGGTCGCGACCGGCTGGCTGCTGAAATCCGTGTCCGTGCCGACTGTCCCGGCCGGCACGTCACGGACCTTCAGTGCGACGGTCCCCGGCGCGACCGTCGCGCAGTTCGCCGGCCCCGAGGTGGGCGCTCGGGTGCTGAGCACGAGTCTCACCAGGAACGGCGACCAGGTCGCCATCGACGCGACCGCCATCACCTGGCTGAAGGCGGGCACTCCCTCCCGCCTGGCAGTCGCAGCGGTCGTCCCGCTGACCGCGCCCGCCGGCTCGACCGGGCTGGTCCCGCAGGCCGACCTCGCCGGTCTCACGGGCGAGGGCGGCGCGTGGCGGACCATCCTGCACGCGCTGCAGCAGGACCCGACGGCGACCCTCGCCCTCGACCCCGCGGTGCAGGCCTCCATTCGGGTGCTGGGTGCGGCTGCGCCGCCGGAGGCGACGGAGTTCCTCGCCGAGCTCGCCGCGCTGCCGAACCCCGTGATCCGGCTGCCGTACGCGGACGCGGACACGACCCTCGAGCGGCTCGCCGGCGCGAAGGGCGTCATCACGCCCTTCGCCGTCACCGCGGCCGACGCGGCATCGGGGTCGGCGCCCTCGGCGACGCCGTCCCCCGCACCGACGTCCACCCCGACCAGGAGCTCGTTGCTCGCGTGGCGGTACTCGTCGACCGCCATCGCCATGCCGGCGACCGGAATCGCCTCGAGCAGTGACCTGCGGTTCCTGGCCGACTCCGGATACTCGACCACCGTCCTGCCCGGCACGAACGTGAGCGCCTTCACCGCGACGGGGCCGGGCGCCAGGGTCGGCGGCCGGTCCGTCCTCGTCGCGGACACCGACGCCTCGGAGCGGATGAACGAGGCGCTGAGTGGGACGCCCGAGAGCGCGCGGGCGACGTCCGAGCTCATCGCGACGCTCTTCACCGAGGCGAAAGCCGCACGAGGCACCGTCCTCCTCACGATCGACCGCGCATCAGCCGCCTCCGACGGGCTGGGTCCACTGCTGCGGACACTCCACGAACAACAGTGGCTCCGTGGCACGGCGCTCACCGGCCTGCCGAAACAGCAGTCGACCCCGTCCGTCACCGTCAAGTCCGTGTCGCCGGCGAAGTCCTCGGTGCACCAGGCGGCCGGCCTCGTCGCTGCGGACGCGGACGTCCGGCACCTGAGGGTCGCGATGCAGGACGGCGGCGCGCTGGCGGACACCAGGCGGCTGGCAGTCGTCGGACTGCTGTCGAGCGGGTGGCGCGGGCAGACGGCCTGGGCGGACGATGTCACGCTCGAGATCAAGACGCTGACAGGTCTCGTCGGTGACGTGCGCGTCGACCGCAGCAGCCCGCTCAACTACATCGGCGGCAGCGCGTCCCTGCCGGTGACCGTGGTCAACGACCTGCCGGTCGCCGTCCGTGTCACGGTGCACGGCGAACCGGACAACGGCAAGTTCACGGTCCAGGGCACCAGGACCATCACCGTGCCGGCGAACACCAATGCCAAGGCCCTCCTGCCGGCCAGGTCGATCAGCAACGGCAGCGTCGAGGTCGATGTGTGGATCACGACCGAGCACGGCTGGCGGATCGGCGCCGAGCAGCACGTCCCGATCACGGTGAACGCCGGATGGGAGACCGTCGGTGCGATCGTCTTCGCGGCGGGCTTCCTGCTGCTCTTCGGCACTGGCGTGTACCGCAATCTGATCCGCAGGCGGAAGGCGAAGACGTGAGGGCGGGCGACTCGGTCGGACGCGCCAGCGCGTTGATCGCGTCGGGCACGATCGTGTCGCGTGGACTCGGGTTCCTCAAGGCGCTCGTGCTCGCCGCGGCGATCGGCACCGTCGGGGCCGGCGCGGACGGCTACGCCGTGGCGACGTATGTCCCGAACAGCATCTACGCGATCATCGCCGGCGGCCTGCTGACGTCGGTGCTCGTGCCGCAGATCGTGCGGGCGTCCCGCGCGCCCGACGGCGGCGCCGCATACATCAACAAGCTCGTCACGATCGCGTTGCTCCTGCTCGCGGCGGTCGCACTCGTCGCGACGCTCGCCGCGCCTGTCCTCATGCCGCTTTTCACGCGCGCCGACTCGGCGACGCTCTCCCTCACGGTCGCCTTCGCGTTCTGGAGCCTGCCCCAGATCTTCTTCCTCGGGCTCTACGCGGTGCTGGGCGAGGTGCTCGTCGCGCGCCGTTCGTTCGGGCCGTACATGTGGGCACCCGTGGTCAACAACGTCGTCGCGATCGCATCCCTGGTGCTCTTCCTCGTGGTGTTCGGCCAACGAGCGGCGTTCCCCGCCGGTGCATGGCACGCCGACATGATCGCGGTCGTCGGCGGAGGAGCGACTCTCGGGATCGCGACGCAGGCCGCCGTGCTCGTGCTGGCGTGGCGCAGGGTGGGTCTGCGGTACCGCCCGGACTTCCGCTGGCGCGGCGTTCATCTCGCGGCCGCGGGAAGCGCTGCGGCGTGGTCGTTCGGCATGCTGATCGTGAACCAGGTCGGCGGCGCGGTCGAGACGAACGTCGCCTCTCTGGCATCGGGCGACGCCGCGTCCAATGCGACCATGACGATGTCGTGGCTCGTCTTCATGCTGCCGCACTCGATCGTCACGGTCTCGCTCGTCACCGTCTTCTACCCGCGGATGAGCGAGGGTGCCGCCGCCGGCGACCTCCCCCTCGTGCGCGAACAGGTCGGCCAGGCGCTCCGGATCGTGCTCCTGCCCCTGACCGGCGCGTCGGTCGCCCTGATCGCGATCGCCATCCCGGTCGCGCGCGTGTTCGCGCACACGCCGTCCGCCGCCTCGGCGATGGCACCGGTCCTGATCGGCTACCTCGTCGGGCTCGTCCCGTTCACCGCCCTGTTCGTCCTGCAGCGCTGCTTCTTCGCGCTCGCGGACACGCGGACACCGTTCTTCTACACGGTGACCCAGACCGTGATCGTGATCGCGGGGGTGCTGGCGTGTTCGCTGCTGCCGGTCGACCGGATCGCCGCCGCCATCGCCTTCACGGTGTCTGCCGGCGCACTCGCCCAACTCGGCATCGCCGCGGTCCTGCTCCGCCGGCGGATCGGCGGAATGGGCGGCAGGGCGGTCACGGCGGCGGTCCTGCGATACCTGCTGGCCGCGGTACCGGCACTCGCGATCGGCGAACTCGTCACCGCCGTGCTCCTGGCGGCGCTCCCGGTGAGCGCCGTGACCAGCGTGCTCGCCGCGATCGGGATCGCATTCGTGGGCGGCGTCGTCGCATTCGCCGTCTATCTGCTGGCGCTCCGCGTGCTGCGATCCCCCGAACTGGCGACCGCGGCAGGCATGGTGACCTCGCGCCTCACCGCACGGCGCGCAGCGACCCCGAAATAACCGCTGACTACTGTGTGTTGATCATCCTGCGGGTCGAAAACCCGTCAGAGAGCGAAACGGAGTCGCAGTGCGTCAGGTCATCATCATCGGATCCGGTCCGGCGGGATACACGGCCGCGATCTACGCCGCGCGTGCGGAGTTGCAGCCGCTCATGATCGCCAGCTCCGTGGATGCGGGGGGCGAGCTCATGAACACGACCGATGTGGAGAACTTCCCCGGTTTCCCCGAGTCGATCATGGGTCCCGACCTCATGGACAAGCTGCGCGAGCAGGCCGAGCGGTTCGGTACCGAGATCCTGCTCGACGACGTGACGTCCGTCGAGCTGGACGGCGACGTGAAGGTGGTGCACACGGGTTCCGGACAGCGTTTCGAGGCGAGCACCGTGATCCTCTCCACCGGTTCGGCGTACCGCCGGCTCGGGCTGCCCGACGAGGACCGGCTCTCCGGGCACGGTGTCTCCTGGTGTGCGACCTGCGACGGGTTCTTCTTCCGCAAGCAGGTCATCGCCGTCGTCGGCGGCGGGGACTCCGCGATGGAGGAGGCGACGTTCCTCACCAGGTTCGCCGACAAGGTCTATGTGATCCATCGCGGTGACACGCTGCGCGCGTCCAAGATCATGCAGCAGCGCGCATTCGACAACGAGAAGATCGAGTTCGTCTGGAACTCGACCGTCGAGTCGATCCAGGGTGACGCGAAGGTCGAGTCGGTGACGCTGGCGTCCACGACGGGCGGCCCAGCCCGCACGCTCGACGTGACCGGCCTCTTCATCGCCATCGGCAACGACCCCCGGGTCGATCTGGTCCGCGACCAGCTCGAGCTCACGGACCTCGGCACGATCGCCGTCGAGGGCCGCTCGTCCCGGACGAGCATTCCCGGTGTCTTCGCGGCCGGCGACGTGATCGACCCGACCTACCGCCAGGCCGTCACCGCTGCCGCATCCGGTACCGTCGCCGCGCTCGACGTCGAGCACTACCTCGCCGCCCGGCCCGCCGAGCACGAGCTCTCCGCCGAGCACGAGCTCGTCGTCAGCTGACCCGCACCACCCGTTCTGAAAGGCTCATCCCCATGCGTGAAGTGACCGATGCGACGTTCGAGCAGGACGTCCTGAAGTCCGACATCCCCGTGCTCGTCGACTTCTGGGCCGCCTGGTGCGCCCCCTGTCGCCGCGTCGCACCGATCCTCAAGGAGATCGGCGACGAGAACGAGGGCAAGATCCAGATCGTCAAGCTCAATGTCGACGACAATCCCGAGACCGCGATGAAGTATCAGATCACGTCGATCCCGGCGATGAAGCTGTACTCGGGCGGCGAGGTCGTCAAGACGATCATCGGTGCGAAGCCGAAGCCGGCCATCGAGGCCGACCTGGCGTCCGTTCTGGCCTGATCCCGAACGATGAGCGGCGGGCGGTGACCGTCCGCCGCGTGCCGATTGCCTAGGGTTGGACGCGGTGCGCGACCGTGCGCGCCGCGAAAGGCAGTGCACGTGTCGGATCCAGCGGTCCCGGGAACCAATCTCGACCTGTGGTTCGACAGCTACGCCGCCCGCACGGCCGGTCTGGCCGCGTCGGAGGTGCGCGCGCTGTTCGCCGTCGCGTCGCGACCCGAGGTCGTATCGCTCGCGGGCGGCATGCCCTACGTCACCGCGATTCCGCGTGAACTGATCGCGACCGCGTTCGACCGCATGCTCATGACCGAGGCCGGTGCCGCGCTGCAGTACGGCTCCGGTCAGGGTGTGCCACGACTGCGAGAGCACATCCTCGAGGTCATGGCGCTCGAAGGCATCCACGCCTCATCGGACGACGTGGTCACGACGACCGGATCGCAGCAGGCGATCGACCTGGTCACGAAGCTGTTCATCGACCCGGGTGATGTCGTCCTCGCCGAGGGCCCGAGTTACGTGGGTGCGCTCGGCGTCTTCCGCTCGTACCAGGCGAACGTGGTCCATGTGCACATGGACGCCGACGGCCTCGTGCCCGAGCTGCTGGAGCAGACCATCGTCCGGCTGAAGGCCGACGGCCGAAGGATCAAGTTCCTCTACACGATCCCGAACTTCCACAATCCGGCCGGCGTGACGCTGTCGGCCGAACGACGTCCGCGCATCGTCGAGATCTGTGCCAGGCACGACATCCTCATCGTCGAGGACAACCCGTACGGGCTGCTGTACTTCGACGCGCCGCCGCCGCCGCCGTTGCGGACGATCGACGCCGAACGGGTGATCTACCTCGGCTCGTTCTCGAAGACGTTCGCGCCGGGCTTCCGGGTCGGCTGGGCCGTCGCGCCGCATGCCATCAAGGAGAAGCTCGTGCTCGCGGCCGAATCCGCGATCCTCTCCCCGTCGACGTTCACGCACTACCTCATCAGCGAGTATCTCGAGACGGCCGATTGGCGCGCGCAGATCGCCACGTTCCGCGACGTCTACCGCGAACGGCGGGATGCGATGCTCCACGCGCTCGACCGCCACCTGCCCGAGCTCTCCTGGAACGTGCCGAACGGTGGGTTCTACGTGTGGGTGAAGCTCACGAGCGACCTGCACTCGAAGCAGATGCTTCCGCGAGCGGTGCGTGAACTCGTCGCCTACACGCCGGGCACCGGCTTCTACTCCGACGGTCAGGGCGGTGACGAGATGCGGCTCTCCTTCTGCTATCCCACACCGGCCGAGATCGAGGTCGGTATCCAGCGGCTGGCCTCGGTCGTGAACGGCGAACTCGAACTCGCCCGGACGTTCCGGGGCACAGGGTCCCTCACTCCGAACCCCTCCACGTCGAGGGTCGTCGGTCCCCCACCAGACCTGCGCTGAGTGCGCGGAGACGAGGAGTCGAACGATGGTCACGGGTCTCGAGGTCGTGGTGCTCGCAGGGGGCATCTCCCATGAGCGCGACGTGTCGCTGCGGTCGGGACGACGGATCGTCGACGCACTCGGCTCGCTCGGCTGGGACGTGCGGCTCGCCGATTCGGATTCGCGCCTGCTGCCGATGCTGATCGCCGAGCGGCCCGACATCATCTGGCCGACCCTGCACGGTGCGAGCGGTGAGGACGGCTCGCTGCGCAGCATCTTCGACGCGAGCGGGCTGCCCTACGTCGGCACCCGCGGTGCTGCAGCCCGCCTGGCATGGGACAAGCCCGCGGCGAAGCGCATCGTCGAGTTCGCCGGCGGGACGACGCCCGCGTCGATCGCGCTCACCCGGGAAGTGTTCAGGGAGATCGGGGCACCGGCCGCCATCGACGCGATCACCGCGGCCTTCCCGCTCGATCTGGTGGTGAAACCGGCACACGGCGGCTCGGCGCAGGGGGTCACGGTCGTCACCGATTACGACCGGCTGCCGAGGGCGATGATGGACGCCTTCACCTACGCCGATGAAGCGCTGATCGAGGTCCGAGTCACGGGCACCGAGCTCGCGGTCGGAGTGCTCGAAGGACCGAACGGTCCCACCGCGCTCCCCGCGGTCGAGATCGTGCCGAGTTCGGGGATCTACGGGTTCGACGAGCGGTACACGGCCGGCATGACCCGCTTCTTCACACCCGCGCGCATCGACGACCCGGTCGCCGCGGCGGCGGGGGAACTCGCAGTCCTGGCGCACCGGGCCCTCGGGCTGCGCCACCTGTCCCGGATCGACATGATCGTCGACGCCACGGGTGTGCCGTGGTTCCTCGAGGCGCAGGTCTCACCCGGACTCACCGAGACGAGCCTGCTGCCGCAAGCGCTGATCAGTACGGGGCGCGACCTCGCCACGGCCTACGCCGGCCTCGCCGAACTGGCGCTGGAGGAGCAGGGCTGAAGCTCGGACGAGGCCTCGTCGGGCGTCGGAGCGGGGCTCAGGCCTTCCTGCGCGCGGCGAGCATCGCCTCGCGCCGCGCGCCCTCTTCCCACGCCGGCTCGCCGAACTCGCCGAGGATGCGGTTGAGGTCGCCCACCGACGCGAAGTCGATGATGATCTGGCCGTGACTGGCGTTGAGGTTCACCCGCACGCGCGTGTCGAAGCGGCCACCGAGCCGGTCGGCGATCTCGTCGAGGTGCTCGTTGCGACGACCGGTCGACTTCTTCGCCTTCGCCGATCCCGCCAGCCGGATCGCTGCGGCCTCCGACTGCCGCACATTCAGATCCTCGTCGACGATCTTGTCGACCAGCTGGTCCATGAGCTCCGGTTTCACCACCGAGAGCACCGCTCGGGCGTGCCCCGCGCTGATCACGCCCGCGGCGACCTTGAGCGCGATGTGCTCGGGCAGGTTGAGCAGACGGAGCGTGTTCGTGATCATCGGGCGCGACCGGCCGAGCCGCTCTCCGAGCTGCTGGTGCGTGATGCCGAAGTCGGCGATCAGCTGCTGATACGCCGATGCCTCCTCGATCGCGTTGAGCTGCGCTCGGTGCAGATTCTCGAGCAGCGCGTCCTGCAGCATCTGCTCGTCCGCGGTGTCGCGGATGACCGCGGGGATCGTCGCGCGGCCCGCGAGGCCGCTTGCACGCCAGCGGCGCTCCCCCATGACGAGCTCGTATCGGCCGACACCGATCGGGCGCACCACGATGGGCTGCAGGACGCCGTACTCGCGCACCGAGTGCACGAGTTCGTCCATCGCCGCCTGGTCGAAGTCGTGGCGCGGCTGCTGTGCGTTCGGCACGATGTCCGCGATACGCAGGCTCGCGAGCCGTGCTCCGGGCACCGACAGCAGGTCGTCGACCGAAGCGGGGCCGGACGAGTCCCGGAAGAACTCGTCGACCGGACGCATCCGGTGCTCGAGCGGGTCGCGGTCGTCGTCCCGCATCGGGATGAGCGCGCCGATACCGCGCCCGAGGCCCGGCCGGGGGGCGCTCATGCGGCGGCCCCGCGACGCGCGATCTCAGCCGCGGCCTCGAGGTACGACAGCGACCCGGGTGAGCTCGGATCGTAGGTGATCACGCTCTTCTGGTGGCTCGGCGCCTCCGAGATGCGCACGGCACGCGGGATGACCGAACCGAGCACCTGCCTCGGGAAGTGCTTGCGCACGTCGTCCGCCACGTCGTTCGCGAGACGGGTCCGGGCATCGAACATCGTGAGCAGGATCGTGGATACGGAGAGCCGCGGGTTGAGGTGCTTCTCGATCAGATCCACGTTCCGAAGCAGTTGGCTCAATCCCTCGAGCGCGTAGTACTCGCATTGGATGGGGATCAGCACCTCGGTGGCCGCGACGAACGCGTTGATCGTCAGCAGGCCGATCGACGGAGGGCAGTCGATGAACACGTAATCGAACGGCTCGTCGACCTCCTCGAGGAAGGTGGTCAGCGCCGTGCGCAGCCGCTGCTCGCGCGCGACGAGTGATACCAGTTCGATTTCGGCCCCAGCCAGGTGAATCGTCGCCGGCGCGCACCACAGGGTGGGGAATTCGGGGCTCATCTGCACCACGTCGGCGAGCGGGGTGTCACCCACGACGACGTCGTAGATGCTCGCCATGTCATGACGCCGATCCACACCGAGCGCGGTCGACGCGTTGCCCTGGGGGTCGAGGTCGATGGCGAGCACGCGCATACCCGACTTCGCGAGTGCGGCGGCGAGATTCACGGTCGTCGTCGTCTTGCCGACGCCGCCCTTCTGGTTCGCCACGGTGAAGACACGGGTGTGCGTGGGACGAGGCAGTGTCGTCGCCTGGATGCGCGCCCGGCGCGCGGTGAGGTCGGCCAGCTCGCGAGCGAGCGGCGTGGATGCGTCGAACACCGGAGGGGCGTCGATCGCGGAAGAGGAGGGTTTCACACTGATCCTCACGAGCTGGTGGGTTTCACGTCCCTGACGGACGTGTGCACTGTAGCCCGCAGGACCCTCGTCGCCTCGGTCGCCATGCCAGCGCCAATGATCTCCACGCGAACTTCCGTCAGGCGGAAACGACGCAGGACGTTCGCCGCAGCGTCGATCTCGGCGTCCACCCCAGCACCCTTCATGAGGAGCAACTCGCCGCCATCGGCGACGAGCGGTGCGGCGATCGGCACGAGTGTGCGCAGCGCGCCGACCGCGCGGGCGGTCACGACGTCGAAGCCGCCGGTGACCGATTCGGCGCGGTCGCGCACGACGACGACATTGGTCAGCCCGAGCCGCTCCCGCTCGCCCTCCAGCCAGTCGGTCCGCCTCAGCATCGGCTCGATCAGGGTGAACGTGCAGTCCGGGCGGCTCGCGGCGAGCACGAGCCCGGGCAGACCCGCGCCACTCCCGATGTCGGCGACCGACGCCCCGACTCGCAGCAGCGGCGCGACGAGACCGCAGTTGAGCACGTGCCTGGTCCAGAGTCGTGCCGGCTCGAGCGGCCCGATCAGTCCCAGCTCGACGCCGCGCCGGCCGAGGTCGTCGGCGAATCGTCGGACGACCTCGAGCCGGTCGCCGAACACGTCCCGGGCGACTTCGGGTTCGGCTTCCAGCGCGGCGTCGTCGCTCACGCCGACGTGATGACCGTGTGCCGGCCGCCGCCTTCGCCTTCGGAGTGGGACCGGAGTCCGTGCTCGGCGACGAGGTCGTGCACCAGCTTGCGCTCGTACGAGGACATCGGCTCGAGGTCGAACCGCTCGACGCCGCCGTCGAGCGCGACGCGCGCCTGCTCGACGAAGCCGGCGAGTTCCCGGGTCCTGGCGTCGCGGCTGCCGCCGATGTCGAGATTCACGCGGGCGAACTCACCCGTGCGGTTCTGTACCGCCAGGCGCGTGAGTTCCTGCAGAGCGGACACGGTTTCGGGACGGGCGAGCGCCTCGAGCTGTGCGGGGTCGGCGGCACTCACGACGATCGCGTAGCGGCCGCCCTCCTCCTCGATCTCGATGTCGCCGTCGAGGTCGAGGACGTCGAGTAGACCTTCCACGTAGTCCGCGGCGAGGTCGCCGACGTCGAGCGTGCCTGGGTCCTCTTCGATCCGTGGCTGATCGGTCACGCGCGCTTCTCCCCTGTCCGCTTCGCGCGGGCCTTGCCGACCGGCTGGGCGCGCTGTGTCGTCTGTCGCTGCACCGGCTCGGCCGGCGTCCCGTCGGTGATCGCCGATTGTTCGTCCCCGCGGCGTTGCGCGCGGCGGGCGAGCCGCTCCTCGCGCTGCTTCGCCGCTTCGCTCCCGGGTGTCGGCATGTTGCGGATGACGATGAACTGCTGGGCCATGGTCCACAGGTTGGAGAACACCCAGTAGAACATCACGCCGAGCGGGAAGGCGATGCCGGAGAAGATGAAGACGAGCGGCAGGACGTAGAGCAGCATGCGCTGCTGCCGGTACATCGGGCTGGCCTTCGTCTCCTCGGAGATGTTCTTGGCCATGATCTGCAGCTGCGTCACGAACTGCGTGGTGGTCATCAGGACGATCATGGCGATGCCGATGATCGTGACGAGCGCGCTGCCGTCGTTCGCGGTGATCGTGGCGTGCAACGGGGCACCGAAGAGTTTGGCATTACCGAACGAGCCGGCGAGCTGCGCCGAGAGCAGCCCGACCCCTGGCTTCGTGGGGTTCTTCTGCGCGCCTTCGAGCACCTGGAACAGCGAGAAGAAGATCGGCATCTGCGCGACGAGCGGCAGGCAGGACGCGAACGGGCTCGTGCCGGTCTTGCGGTAGAGCTCCATGGTCTCGCGGGACATCGCCTCACGCGAGAACTGGTCGCGCTTGCCCTTGTACTTCTCCTGGATCTTCTTCAGCTGGGGAGCGACCTCGAGCATCTTGCGCTGACTCTTGATCTGCCGCACGAACAGCGGGATGAGCGCGGCGCGGACGACGAGCACAAGACCGAGGATCGAGAGGATCCACGTCAGTCCGTCGTTCGGCGCCAGGTGGACGATGTCCACCCAGAACCAGTGGAAGCCGACCAGGATCGCCTCGATGACCCACTTGAACGGCCAGAGGATGGTGCCGAGAATGTCCACGGGTCAGGCTCTCCTGGTCTGCGTCGGCAACACGAAGCCGTTGCGGGTGATGCGGTACCGCGTCCGAAGCAGTGCGGGCGGGTCGTCGATCCCGCCGCGCGACCACGGATTGCACCGCACGATGCGGGCGACGGCGAGCGCGGACCCGACGAACACACCGGACTGCTGGATCGCTTCGAGCGCGTACCGCGAACACGAAGGATGGTACCGGCACACGTCCCCGTAGAGCGGGGAGATCACGGCCCTGTACGCCTTCAGCACAACGACCGCTGCATTGCGCGGCAGCAGGGCCGCGGCGTAGAGCGGGTTCATCGGGCGGCTGCTTTCGCGCTCAGGCGCTCGAGCGCGCCGGTGACATCGGTTCGGATGTCGTCGAAGGGGGAGGAGGCGGCGGCCGGCAGTGCGCGGACGACCACGTCGAGTCCGGGATAGTCCGCGGTCAGCCCCCATGCGACCGCCTTGATCCGCCGGCGCACCCGGTTTCGGACGACGGCACCACCCACGTTTCTGGCGACGATCACGCCGAGACGGAGTGGGGCATCGGGGTCGGCCCTACGGCCGTATGCCAAGGTCACCGCGCCCCTGGCACGAGTGCCGGAGCGAACGATCTGCCGGAAGTCGAGGGCCGACGTCACCCGGTTGGCCTTGGCGAGCACCCGATGTCAGGCCGAGAGCTCGGTGCGACCCTTGCGGCGGCGGGCCGCGAGGATGGCGCGGCCGGCACGGGTCCGCATCCGCAGGCGGAACCCGTGGACCTTGGCACGACGGCGGTTGTTCGGCTGGAAGGTGCGCTTGCTCACGTGGCAGCTCTTCTCTCTCGTGTGCCCCCGCATCTCACGCGGCACGAGCAGCGGCCAGCGGGCAGGGGAAGCAGTGCGGCGGGGCCGCGGAACCGCTTTACATTACGCGGGCCCTCGGCCCGCGGTCAAATGAACACAGGGCGGGCCCTCGGCCCGCGGTCAAATGAACACGAGGCCGCGCGCTGGCGACCGCACATCGTGCCCCCAGTTCGCGTCCGCGGCCTCACGTTCCACAACAACTTGACGGCCCACAGGGCGGGAATGTTGTACACAGGTATTCCACCGAAGTGGACTTGCCTGTGGAAACGGGCGGGATTAGCGTGTCCGGGCGCCGAAGCCACGTCCGCGGCCACGCACGTCGTGTGGGAAGTACCCGGTGCGAACTGCAAGGGAAGACGACTCGTGAGCGACGGAAGGACGCTGCCTGTGGCAGACGACGCGATCGCCGCGTGGGACAGCATCCGCGCCGCACTCGCCTCCGACGAACGGATCTCCCCGCAGCTGCAGGGCTTCGTGAACCTCGTCGAGCCGCAGGGCATCGTCACCGGCGTCATCTACCTCGAGGTGCCGAACGACCTCACGAGGAAGATGCTGGAGCAGCGGGTCCGCCTGCCGCTGATGGAAGCGATCGGCGCGCTGTCCGACGAGTTCGCGATGACCACCTTCGACGTGATGGTGAACCCGGACATCGAGGGGCATGAGCGGCCCGCCTCGGTGGTGGAGGCGGTCGAACCGCCGGCTGCCAAGCGCGCGGTGCCGTCGAACGGCAGCGCGCCGGTGCCCGCATCGGTGTCCGACGCCGACAGCGGTGAATCCCGGTTGAACTCCCGCTACACCTTCGACACCTTCGTGATCGGCTCGTCCAACCGGTTCGCACACGCGGCGGCCTTCGCGGTCGCCGAGTCGCCCGCCAAGGCGTACAACCCGCTGTTCATCCACGGCGACTCCGGGCTCGGCAAGACCCACCTGCTGCACTCGATCGGCCACTACGCGATCGCGCTCACGCCCGGCACCCGCGTCCGGTACGTGTCCAGCGAGGAGTTCACGAACGACTTCATCAACTCGATCCAGATGAACCGGGCCGCGCAGTTCCAGGCGCGGTACCGCGATGTGGACATCCTGCTGATCGACGACATCCAGTTCCTGTCGGGCAAGGACTCCACGCAAGAGGCGTTCTTCCACACGTTCAACACCCTGCACGACCACGACAAGCAGGTCGTGATCACCTCCGACCTGCATCCGCGTCAGCTGACGGGGTTCGAGGCGCGGATGCGGTCGAGGTTCGAGCAGGGACTCATCACGGACGTCCAGACGCCCGATCTCGAGACCCGCATCGCGATCCTGCGCAAACGCGCGCAGGGCGAGCGACTGAACGTCCCCGATCCGGTCCTGGAGTTCATGGCGTCGAAGATCTCGTCGAACATCCGGGAGCTCGAAGGCACCCTGATCCGTGTCACGGCGTATGCGAACCTGAACCGGACGCCGATCGACATGCAGCTCGTGCAGACCGTCCTGAAGGACATCATCACTCTCGACGACGACAACGTCATCGCGCCCGCGGACATCATCGCGTCCGTCGCCGAGTACTTCGCCCTGTCCGTCGACGACCTCGTGGGCGCCAGTCGTTCGGCGGCGATCGCACAGGCCAGACAGATCGCGATGTACCTGTGCCGCGAACTCACGAGCCTGTCGCTGCCGAAGATCGGCCAGCTCTTCGGCGGTCGGGACCACACCACGGTCATGTACGCCAACAAGAAGATCAGCGACCTGATGCGGGAGCGACGGCCGATCTACAACCAGGTCAGCGAGCTGACGAGCCGGATCAAGCAAGAGCAGCGCGGCCGCCGCTGAGCCCGTGGTCCGACGGCTGCGGCCGGAAACGGGTCGCCGCGTGCGGTATGGGGGTGTTTTCACACTGTGCATGGCCTGTGGATAACCGCGGGCAACCGGCCCCCGGACGGGTTCCACGTCGCCCCCTCATGTGGAGCGTCCGACGGCGGCTCAACAGCGGGAGGGTCGATTCCCCGTCACCCGCTCGACACCTCATCGACATCTTCCAAAGTTGTAGTTCCCACTCGCCTGGCGGCTTCCCCCGGGTTATCCACAGTGTGCACAGCCGTTAAGAGTGGTGTTGGAGAACTCGATCCCTCTCTCCCTCCCCCGACCATGAGGTTGTGGACAGTGGGCGGCCCATGCGGTCGGGCGGCGGCGACCCGCATGCCCTAGCATCTTTGCGATCTGTCCAGCGGCACGAGAGACCGGAAGCACCAGTGAGATTTCAGGCACATCGGGACGTCTTCAGCGAAGCCGTCTCGTTCGCGGTGCGGCTGCTTCCTCAGCGCACGACGCTGCCGATCCTCTCCGGCGTCCTCATCGAGACCTCCGACACGGGGCTGACGCTTTCGGCGTTCGACTACGAGGTGTCTGCGCGCACCGAAGTCGAGGCGGAGGTACTCGAACCGGGGCGTGTGCTCGTCTCCGGTCGTCTGCTCGCCGACATCGCGAACCGGCTGCCTGACGCGCCCGTCGAGGTGCGGACGGACGAGAACCGCGTCGTCGTCTCGGGCGGGAGTGCCCGGTTCACGTTGCTCAGCATGCCCGTCGCCGAATATCCCAGCCTGCCGGTCGTCGGCGAAGTGAGCGGGGTCATCCCCGCAGGCACGTTCTCCGCCGCGATCGCCCAGGTCGTGGTCGCTGCGTCCCGCGACGACGTCACCCCCGTGATCACGGGTGTCCAGCTCGAGACGACCGCGGACCGCATCAGCTTGGTCGCGACCGATCGGTACCGGGTCGCGATCCGGTCGCTGCCGTGGACGGGCGCCTCGGACGCCGCGTCGACGGCACTCGTGCCGGCGAGGACGCTGCACGAGGTCGGCCGCACGTTCGCATCGAGTGGCGATGTCCAGGTCTCGATCACGCGGAGCGACGACCGTGAACTGATCGCGTTCTCATCCGACCGCCGGACGGTCACGTCCCTCCTGATCAAGGGCAACTTCCCGCCGGTGCGCAGGCTCTTCCCCGACACGGTCGACCACTATGCGGTGATTGCCACGTCCGACCTCGTCGAGGCCACTCGTCGCGTGCAGCTCGTGCTCGAGCGCGAGGCCGCGCTTCGATACAGCTTCTCCGCCGACGGCGTGACGCTCGACGGAGCCGGGACCGAACAGGCTCAGGCCAGCGAGCTCCTCGACGCCGTCGTGGTCGGCGAGGACACCGTGGTCTCACTCAAGCCGCAGTTCCTGCTCGACGGCCTCTCCGGCGTCCACAGCGAATTCGTGCGGATCTCCTTCACCAAGACGGACAACCCGAACAAGCCGGGTCCCGTCCTGATCACGGGTCAGACGTCGCGCGAGGACGCCGGCGACGAGCAGTACCGCTATCTGCTTCAGCCGAACCTGCTCCTGCGCTAGGCGCACGCAGTCAGTCCTTGAGGAGGACGAATTGAAGATCGGTCTGGTCGGACTCGGCCGCATGGGCAACAACATGCGGTCCCGGTTGAAGAACGCCGGCATCGACGTGGTCGGCTTCGACACGAATCCGGCCGTGTCGGACGTCGCCGATCTCGCGGCATTGGCCGCGGCACTGCCTGCGCCGCGGGCGGTCTGGGTGATGGTGCCCGCGGGGAAGATCACCGACTCGGTCATCGAGACCCTGGGCGGCGTGCTCGAGGCGGGCGACCTCGTGATCGACGGCGGCAACTCGAAGTTCACGGACGACTTCGTGCACGCGAAAGCGCTGGCGGAGAAGCAGATCGAGTACATGGACGTCGGCGTCTCCGGCGGTGTCTGGGGACTCGAGAACGGCTACGGGCTGATGGTCGGTGGCACGGCCGAGCAGGTCGAGCGCATGCTCCCGGTCTTCGACGCGCTCCGACCGGAGGGACCGCGTGCCGAGGGCTTCGTCCACGTGGGCGATGTCGGCGCGGGCCACTACGCGAAGATGGTGCACAACGGCATCGAGTACGCGCTCATGCAGGCCTACGCCGAGGGATTCGAACTGCTCGACGCGAGGACCGACATCATCAAGGACGTGCCCGGCACGTTCAAGGCCTGGCAGCGCGGCACGGTCGTCCGCTCCTGGCTGCTCGAGCTCCTGGTCAAGGCGCTCGAGGAGGACCCGGACTTCGAGGCGATCGAAGGGTATGTCGACGACTCGGGCGAGGGGCGGTGGACGGTCGAGGAGGGCATCGAGCACGCTGTGCCGCTCCCGACGATCAGCGCGGCGATCTTCGCGCGCTTCGTGTCGCGACAGCAGGACTCGCCCGCGATGAAGGCGGTCGCCGCCCTCCGTCAGCAGTTCGGCGGCCATGGCGTGAAGTCCGCCGGCTGATCCGGAGGTCCACCTGAGGATCCTCCGCCTCGCCCTGACCGATTGGCGCAACTACACGACCGCGGAAGCGGCGTTTCCCGTGGGACCGAGCCTGCTCGTCGGCGCGAACGGCCAGGGCAAGACGAACCTCGTCGAGGCGATCGGCTACCTCAGTTCCCTCGGTTCGCACCGGGTCTCGGGTGACGGAGCCCTGATCAGGGCGGGTGAGGACTCGGCCGTGATCCGCGCGGTCGTCGAATCGGCGGGGCGCGAAGAGCTCGCCGAGGTGCTGGTCAACCGCGTCGGCGCCAATCGGGCGCAGCTGAACCGGAACGCGGTGCGGCCGCGGGAGATCGTGCGGACCGTGAAGAGCGTGCTCTTCGCTCCCGAGGATCTTGCCCTCGTCAGGGGCGAGCCGCAGGCACGCCGCCGGTTCGTGGACGACCTCCTGATCGCGCGTTCACCGCGCCTGACCGGTGTGCTCGCGGATTACGACAAGGCGCTGCGCCAGCGCAACGGGCTGCTGAAGGCCGCCCGCGCTTCCCGAGGCGACGGTCTCGCGACGCTCGACGTCTGGGACGAGCGGCTCGTCGCCAGCGGCAGCGAGATCCTCGACGAGCGCGACCGACTCGCGGCGAGCCTCGCTCCCCTGGTCGCCGAGCAGTATCGGATCGTCGCGGGCGAACGGCACGTGATCGGGTTGGAGACGCAGCGCTCGATCGACGACGGCGCCACTGACGAGACCGGACCGACCGCGGAACGGTTTCACGCGGCACTCGCTCGAGCCAGGGGTCGCGAGGTGGAGCGCGCGATCACACTCGTGGGACCGCACCGCGACGACCTGGTCCTCGCAGTGAACGGCTTGCCCGCCCGCGGGTATGCGAGTCACGGCGAGTCCTGGTCGCTCGCCCTCGCGCTTCGGCTCGCATCGGTCGAGCTCCTCCGGGCGGACGGTGAGACCGGGGATCCGATCGTGATCCTGGACGACGTCTTCGCGGAACTCGACGAGACCCGACGCAGCCGACTCGCCGAGCAGGTCGCCGGATACGAGCAGGTGCTGATCACGGCGGCGGTCGAGGGCGACGTGCCGCAGGTACTCCGTGGATCGGTCATCCGGGTCGAGGCCGGGACCCTGGTGGTCGCATGAAGGCCGACGAGAACGAGGCCCAGCGGGTGTGGGCGCGACTGCGTGAGTTGGCCGGCGCGCCGAGAACGGCCGCACCGCGCACCCGGAAGGCCGGGGGGACGAAGCCGTTCGACACGGGCCGAGACCCGATGCCGGCCGCGCGGGTGCTCGCCGGGGTCGAGGCGGCGCTCGGCTGGCGCGCGCCCCTGGCGCAGACCGATCTCGTCAGCGCGTGGCGGGAGGTCGCAGGGGAGCAGACCGCCGCGCACGCGGAGGTCGAGAGCATCACGGACGGTGTCCTGCTCATCCGCTGCGATTCGACCGCGTGGGCGACACAACTGACCGTGATGCGTGCGGAGATCGCGCGACGCATCGCGCAGGCGCACCCGGACGCCGGTGTGACGGCCATCCGCTTTTTGGGACCGAACGCCCCCAGCTGGAATCGCGGCCCCAGATCGGTTCCAGGGCGGGGTCCGCGCGACACCTACGGCTAGCCGGGCAAAATCGGTCGCCGGTCGAATTCTGGGCCCTCAGATGCCCGTTTTCGCTCCATCCGTGTCGCTGCTCACGGTAGGATCGGGAGTGAGCTATGAGGAGCACCGCGTTCTATGACGAGTGATGCGCACGCCGACGACGAGACGACCGCGAACGGTACCGCCGAAGGCGACGACCTCACCCTGAGACCACCGGTGAAGATGCCGGACGACTCGTACGGCGCCAGTTCCATCCAGGTGCTCGAGGGCCTCGAGGCGGTCCGCAAGCGACCGGGCATGTACATCGGTTCGACCGGGCCCCGCGGACTGCACCACCTCGTGTACGAGATCGTCGACAACGCGGTCGATGAGGCGCTCGCGGGGTACTGCACGCGTATCGACGTCCGAATCCTCGCCGACGGCGGCGTCCGCGTCGAGGACGACGGTCGCGGCATCCCCGTCGACATCCACCCGGTCGAGGGCCGGTCGACCGTCGAGGTCGTCCTGACCGTGCTGCACGCCGGCGGGAAGTTCGGTGGCGGCGGCTACGCGGTGTCGGGCGGGCTGCACGGTGTCGGCAGCTCTGTGGTGAACGCACTCTCGAGCACGCTCGACGTCGAGGTGCGCCGCCAGGGCGCGGTCTGGCGCCAGTCCTATACGAACGGCACTCCCGTCTCACCGCTCGAGCAGGGCGAACCCTCCGACGAGACCGGCACGACCGTGACCTTCTGGCCGAGTGCCGAGATCTTCGAGACGGTCGAATTCGACTACGAGACCCTGCGGACCCGATTCCAGCAGATGGCGTTCCTGAACAAGGGACTCCTCATCCGTCTCACGGATGAGCGCTCGATCGAGCAGGTCGAGGGTGAGGTCGAGCCGGCGCCGGAATCGCGCACGGTGGAGTACCGCTACGAACAGGGGCTCGTCGACTACGTCGAGTATCTGAACGCGAAGAAGGAACCGGTCCACCCCGAGGTCATCTCGGTCGAGGCGGAGGACACCGCGCGTCGGATCTCTCTCGAGCTGGCGATGCAGTGGACGACGTCCTACAGCGAGAGCGTGCACACCTACGCCAATACGATCAACACCCACGAGGGAGGCACGCACGAGGAGGGGTTCCGTGCCGCCCTCACCGGGCTCGTCAACCGGTATGCGCGGGAGAAGGGCCTCCTCAAAGAGAAGGACGACAATCTCGAGGGGGGCGACGTCCGCGAGGGCTTGACCGCGGTGATCTCTGTGAAACTGGGGGAACCCCAGTTCGAAGGTCAGACGAAGACGAAGCTCGGGAACACCGAGGCCAAGGGCTTCGTGCAGCGCCTGGTCAGCGACCGGCTCGGGGACTGGTTCGAGCGGAATCCGTCACAGGCCAAGGAGATCGTCCGCAAGGGCATCCAGGCGCAGACCGCCCGCAACGCGGCCCGCAAGGCCCGCGACGCGACCAGACGCAAGGGTGTCCTCGAGAACGCTTCGATGCCGGGCAAGCTGAAGGACTGCCAGACCAAGGACGCCTCGCAGGCCGAGATCTTCCTGGTGGAGGGTGACTCCGCCGGCGGCTCGGCCGTGCGCGGTCGCAACCCCGCGAACCAGGCGATCCTGCCGCTGCGGGGCAAGATCCTGAACGTCGAGAAGGCCAGGCTCGACCGGGCCCTCGCCAATGCCGAAGTGCAGGCGATGATCACGGCGTTCGGTGCGGGAATCGGAGACGATTTCGATCCTTTGAAGGTCCGGTACCACAAGATCGTGCTGATGGCCGACGCGGACGTCGACGGCCAGCACATCACCACACTGCTGCTCACGCTCGTGTTCCGGTTCATGCGGCCGCTGATCGAGCTCGGGTACGTGTACCTGGCGCAGCCGCCGCTCTACCGCCTGAAGTGGAGCAATTCCGCGCACGAGTACGTCTACAGCGACCGCGAGCGGGACGCCATGCTCACCGACGGGCTCGCGCAGGGCAAGCGCATCCCCAAGGAGAACGGCATCCAGCGCTACAAGGGTCTCGGCGAGATGGACTATCTGGAGTTGTGGGAGACCACGATGAACCCGGACAGCCGCACCCTGCTGCAGGTCACGCTCGAGGACGCGGCGGCGGCGGACGAGATCTTCTCGACCTTGATGGGGGAGGACGTCGAGTCCCGGCGCAGCTTCATCCTCAAGAACGCCAAGGACGTGCGCTTCCTCGACATCTGACCGAACCCGTCGGTCACTGCCCTTCCCACAGCGTCGCTGTGCCACTACCCGTGAGGTGAACCCCCCATGACTGACCGCATCGAGCAGGTCGACCTGCAGCTGGAGATGCAGCGGTCGTACCTCGACTACGCGATGAGCGTGATCGTCGCGCGCGCCCTGCCCGAGGTGCGCGACGGCCTGAAGCCCGTGCACCGCCGCGTGATCTACGCCATGTACGACGGCGGCTACCGGCCCGATCGCGCGTTCAGCAAGTGCGCCCGCGTCGTCGGCGACGTGATGGCCCAGTTCCACCCGCACGGCGACACGGCCATCTACGACACCCTCGTCCGGCTCGTCCAGGACTGGTCGTTGCGCTACCCCCTCGCCCTCGGACAGGGGAACTTCGGTTCTCCGGGAAACGACCCGGCCGCGGCCCCTCGGTACACCGAGACCAAGATGGCTCCGCTCGCCATGGAGATGGTGCGCGACATCGAGGAAGAGACGGTCGACTTCCAGCCGAACTACGACGGCCGCACGCAGGAGCCGGTGATCCTGCCTGCCCGTTTCCCGAACCTGCTGGTGAACGGCTCAGCAGGCATCGCGGTCGGCATGGCCACGAACATCCCGCCGCACAATCTGCGCGAGGTCGCCGAAGGCGCGCTCTGGGCCCTCGAGCACCCCGATGCGACCCGGGAAGAGCTGCACGCGGCACTGATCGAGCGAATCAAGGGCCCCGACTTCCCGACCGGCGCCCAGATCCTCGGCGTCAAGGGCATCCAGGACATGTATCGGACCGGCCGCGGGTCGATCACGATGCGCAGCGTCGTCAGCGTCGAGGAGATCCACGGCCGGAACTGTCTCGTGGTGACGCAGCTGCCCTACCAGGTCAACCCGGACAACCTGGCGATGAAGATCGCCGAGCTCGTCAACGACGGCAAGATCGGCGGCATCGCCGACATCCAGGACGAGACGAGCGGACGCACCGGACAGCGGCTCGTGATCGTGCTGAAGCGCGATGCCGTGCCGAAGGTCGTCCTGAACAACCTGTACAAGCACACGCAGCTGCAGGACAATTTCGGCGCCAACATGCTGGCGCTCGTCGACGGTGTGCCTCGCACGCTCGCGATCGACGGCTTCATCAGTGCGTGGATCGACCACCAGGTCGAGGTGATCGTGCGACGCACCCGCTTCCGTCTCCGCAAGGCGGAGGCCGATGTCCACATCCTGCGGGGCTATCTGAAGGCGCTCGACGCGCTCGACGCCGTCATCGCCCTCATCCGCCGGTCCCCGACCTCCGAAGCCGCCCGCGAGGGGCTCATCGAACTGCTCGACGTGGACGTCGAGCAGGCGAACGCGATCCTGAGCCTGCAGTTGCGTCGACTGGCCGCGCTCGAGCGCCAGCGGATCTACGAGCAGGCCGAGGAGCTGGAGAGGCTCATCGCCGAGTACCAGGCGATCCTCGCGAGCCCGCCCAGGCAGCGCTCGATCATCGCCGAAGAGCTCACCGCGATCGTCGAGCGATTCGGCGACGAGCGACGCACCGAGATCCTGTTCGGCTTCGACGGCGACATGTCCGTCGAGGACCTGATCCCCGAGGAGGAGGTGGTCGTCACGGTGACCCGTGGCGGCTACGTCAAGCGGACCAGGAGCGACCAATACCGGTCGCAGCGACGCGGGGGACGCGGTGTACGCGGTGCGCAACTGCGCGCGGACGACGTCGTCGAGCACCTGTTCGTCACGAGCACACATCACTGGTTGCTCGTGTTCACGAACGCCGGCCGGGTCTACCGGATCAAGACGTACGAGGTTCAGGAATCCGGGCGCGACGCGAAGGGCCAGCACATCGCGAACCTCCTCGCGATGCAGCCCGA
The DNA here is from genome assembly GCA_963716965.1 of uncultured Actinomycetota bacterium. GTDB lineage: Bacteria > Actinomycetota > Actinomycetes > Actinomycetales > Microbacteriaceae > Amnibacterium. The sequence goes on from CAVQUZ010000001.1 coordinate 257,225, forward strand.
CGAGAAGGTTGCGCAGATCCTCGACATCCGTGACTACTCGGCGGCGCCCTACCTGGTCCTCGCGACGAAGCAGGGGCTCGTCAAGAAGACGGCACTGCCCGAGTACGACACCAACCGTTCCGGCGGAATCATCGCGATCAACCTCCGTGACGACGACGAGTTCGATCTCGGCGCTGTTGGTCACCGAGAGCGACGATCTACTGCTCGTGTCTCGTCACGGGATGTCGGTCCGGTTCCGTGCCGACGATGACGCCCTTCGTCCCATGGGGCGCTCCACATCCGGCGTGATCGGCATGCACTTCCGTGGCGCGGACCGTTTGCTGGCCGCGAATGTGGTCTCTGACGAGGGATTCGTCTTCGTCGTGACCGAAGGCGGGTATGCCAAGCGCACCGCTGTCGACCAGTACCGCCTCCAGCAGCGAGGCGGCCTCGGCATCAAGGTCGCGAAGCTCGCCGAGGCGCGCGGCGACCTCGCCGGCGCCCTCATCGTCGACGAGGGCGACGAGGTGCTGGTCGTCCTCGAAAGCGGCAAGGTCGTCCGATCCGACGTCGCAGAGGTTCCTGCGAAAGGTCGCGACACGATGGGTGTGGTGTTTGCGCGTTTCGCCGACGATGACAGAATCATCGCCGTAGCTCGCAACAGCGATTCCACCGTGGAGGCACGAACCCCTGATGACCTCGGTCAAGACGTCCAACCGCCCGACCCCGCCGGCGCAGAACAGTAGCGTCGCCGAGAAGCTGGCGCTGAAGTCGTCGAAGCCGATCGGTTCCAAGCAGGTCCGCCTGAAGCTCGTGTACATCGACTTCTGGTCGGCCGTGAAACTCTCCTTCCTGATCGCCGCCGCGCTCGGCATCGTGCTCGTCGTGGCGGTCCTGCTCATTTGGACGGTGCTCGCGTCGACCGGCATCTTCGACTCGCTCAGCAGCCTCGTCGGCGAGGTGACCGGTGCGAAGGGCGTCGCCCTCAACAGCGCGGTGACCTTCGCCCAGGTGATGGGTTTCACGCTCGTCATCGCTGCACTGAACGTCGTCGTCGGAACCGTGCTCGGCGCCATCGCGTGCGTCCTCTACAACCTCGCGGTTCGCATCTCCGGCGGGATCCTCGTCGGTTTCACCAACCAGTGAGGGTGCGGTAACCTACTACGCGCCCGCGACACGTCACGGGCCACTCCCTCTCGGGGCTATAGCTCAGGCGGTTAGAGCGCTTCGCTGATAACGAAGAGGTCCCAGGTTCAAGTCCTGGTAGCCCCACGTGCCGATTCGGCGTCGGATGCGGACACGCATCCAAGACGTCGTGGACACTCCGCTCCGGCGGCGAAGCCGCCTCCGCTGCGAGTCAATCGGTTGGTGCGGTCTCGACGCGACATCCGCTGGGTTCGTAGGTCGACCGACTTGATCGGTCGACCGAAGTGCCCACGACTCGCGCCGCAGCGGCGGCGGCGGGATAAATGAACGGCGCGACAAACGAACGCCGCGATAAATGAACACGGGGACGTAGCTCAATTGGTAGAGCGCCTGCTTTGCAAGCAGGAGGTCGTGGGTTCGATTCCCATCGTCTCCACAGAATCTCCGGCTCAGCGTGCGCAGGCCGTTCCGTGGAGAGGCCGCCCAGTGCCCTTCGCCACGGGTGCGGCGCCGAGTCAGGGCCTGGGGTAGCGCGAGAAGATCTCCGCAGCGGCTTCGCCGAAGCCGGCGGGTCGGTCCGCGTCGGCGAACGTGCTGGCGATCTGGCGCATCTCGTCGGTCCAGCGCCAGCCCTTCTCGGTCGCCGAGCGCTTGGCGGCCTCGAGACGAGCCGCGAGCTCGGGCCCCGATCGTGCCCATTCGGCATCCAGCACGTCGGCGACGCCCGCCGCATCGGCCGTATCGTGTGCCGCGAGGACGAGCGCCGCGCTGATCTTCGTCCACGCGGCGAACGCCATCTTGACGGCGGAGGCGGCGGTGGGACCGGCGCCCGCCACGACGATCGCCTCGAACGCGGCGTCCGAGCACAGCGCCGCGACGTCGGCGGCGTGGTCACCCGACAGGTACAGCCGTGTCGTGCCGCGGCGGTGCGGCGGCGGACCGATGATCCCGCCGTCGACGTACGTGGCACCGTGCTCGGTCGCGACGGCCGCGACGTCGCCGGCCGTGCGCGGACTGATGGCGTTCGCATCGAGGTACAGGCCGGTGAACCCGTCGATGCGCTTCGCCGTCTCCACGGCGAACTGCGGCGGCACGACCGACACGACGAGTTCGCACTCCGCGACGTCCGCCGCTGCCACGAGCCCGGCGGCCTCGGCGCGCCGCCGAGTGTCCGCACTCCGCCCTTCTGGCAGCCAGACGACCGTGTGGCCGAGTGCCACCAGCGCGCCGCCGACGGCGGCCCCCATCTCGCCGGGGTGCAGCAGCGCGATCCGTGTCATATCGGTGTCTCCACGAGCCGCCCGTATCGGTGGGCGGTGATGCTGATCGACTGTTCCCTGAGGAACGGGAGCAGTTCGATCCTGCCCGTCGCCGTGACGTCGCCGTCCCAGACGGCGGCGGTCACGCGCCCACCGGTCGCCTCGGCGATCTGGGCCGATCGCACGCCCACCGCGCGGATGCGCCCATCGAGCACCGAAAGCGGCTCGACCCGTTGTGCGATGCCGGCCTCGCGCAGCAGGCCCGCCAACCGGTCGCCCAGCGGCTCGCCGGCGGACACCGTGACGTCCGCGCCGGCGCGCACGCCCGCCAGCACCACTCTGACGACATCGTCTGCGCGCGCTCGGTCACCGACCCGGATGGTCGTCACCGCCGGGCGGTAGCGGAACAGATTCCGCTCGACCCGGAGTCCGCCGATCTCGCGGGTCATGCCGAACTCGGCGTCCCACACCGCCTGGTCCGACGACGCGGCGAGTGTGAGCTGCTGCCGGTCGGCCCGGGCGGCTGTGTCGATGATGCGTCGTACGGCCGGAAGCAGGCCCGAGTGCACCGGCGGCAGCAGGGGAGCCGTGTGCCACGAGCCGAGTGGTATCAGCGTGTTCGGGCCGCCCGCCTTTGCGCCGGGTCCGACCGACGAGCGCTTCCAGCCGCCGAACGGCTGGCGGCCGACGATCGCACCGGTCGTACCGCGGTTCACGTAGAGGTTGCCCGCCTGGACACGGTCGAGCCAGCGCGCGATGTCGGTGTCGTCGAGGCTGTGCAGACCGGCGGTCAGGCCGTAGGGAACCGCGTTCTGCAGCGCGATGGCTTCATCGAGCGTCGCGGCGCGCATCACGCCGAGCACCGGCGCGAAGCACTCGGTCAGATGGAACCAGGACCCCGCCGCGACCTCGGAACGGACACCGGGCGACCAGAGCCGCCCAGGCTCGTCGAGCCTCCGGGGACGGACGAGCCAGTGCTCACCTGCACCGAGCTCGGTGAGCGCGGACAGCGCCTTGCCCGACGCGGGCTCGACGAGCGGACCCATCACGGTCGCGGGATCGGTCGGCAGCCCGACGGCCAGCGATCGAGTCGCGTCCGCCAGCTGGTCCCTGAAGCGGCGTGATCGGGCGACCGCGCCGACCAGAATCACGAGGCTCGCCGCGCTGCACTTCTGGCCGGCATTGCCGAACGCGGACGCCACCACGTCGCGGACCGCCAGATCGATGTCCGCGGACGGCGTGACGACGATCGCGTTCTTGCCGCTCGTCTCCGCCAGCAGCGGTAGATCGGTACGGAACGACCGGAACCGCTCTGCGGTCTCGAACGCACCCGTCAGCAGCACCCGGTCGACGCGGGGATGCGCGATCAGCCTCTCGCCGAGCTCGTCCTCCTCGACATCGACCAGCGTGAGCACGTCATCGGGCAGACCGGCGCGGCGCAGCACGTCGACGAGCACCGCTCCGCACCGCCTCGCCTGGGGTGCCGGCTTCAGCACGACCGCGTTGCCGGCCGCGAGCGCGCTCAGCACGCCGCCGGCGGGGATCGACACGGGGAAGTTCCACGGCGGCACGACCAGTACGACCCCGGCCGGCGCGAACGACGCCCCCTCGAGGGAGAGCTCGGGGATGCGGTGCGCGGCGTGATGGGCGAAGTCGGCCGCCTCACTCACCTCGGGGTCGGCCTGGTCGATGGTCTTCGCCGTCTCGGCGACCATCACCTCGATGAGCTCGAGTCGGGCGGAGTCGATCTCGTCGCCCATGCGGTGCAACGTCCGTTGCCGCGCCGCGGCCGGCGCGGCGGCCCAGGCCGCAGCCGCTTCGCCGGCCCGGGCCATGACGGCGTCGAGTGCTTCGGTGTTCGTCACCCTGGCTCGGTCGATGGCCGCCGAGCCGACGTCGGACGTGATCGCCGCGTGCAGTACGCCGACACCCTCGTCTCGGACGGCGGCGACGCTCGGGTCGGCGTCGGGCACATTGCGGAAGGGTTCGTCCCCCACCGCGGTCGGCGACCGTCGCACCCGATTGGGGACGGGGACGGCGGTGTCGAGCGCGGCGGCGGACGCGCGGAACCGGTCCTCTTCTCGGGCGAAGAGGCGAGGATCGTCCAGGTCGAACGCCGCGGACATGTAGTTGTCGCTGCTGGCGCCCTCATCCAGCCGACGGACGAGGTACGCGATCGCGGTATCGAACTCCCGGGCGGACACGATCGGCGTATAGAGGCGCAGACCGCCGGTGGTCCGACGGACCACGTCGGCCTGCGCCGACGCCATGCCGAGGAGCATCTCGAACTCGACCGAGTCGCGGACACCGCGCTCGCCGGCGAGCAGCCATGCAGACGCGACATCGAACAGGTTGTGACCGGCGACACCGAGGTGGACGGCGTCCATCCGCTCGGGTGTCAGCGCCCAGTCGAGGACACGCTTGTAGTTGGTGTCCGTCTCGCGTTTCGACCCCCAGGTCGCGAGCGGCCAGCCGTGCACGACGGCTTCGACCTGCTCCATCGGGAGGTTCGCGCCCTTGACGAGCCGGACCTTCACCGGGGCTCCCCCACGGGCTCGGCGTGCCGCCGACCAGGTCTGGACGTGCTGCATCGCCCCGAGCGCGTCGGGCAGGTATGCCTGCAGCACGATGCCGGCGGCGAGTCCCGCGAACTCCGGACGGTCGAGCACCCGCTCGAAGACCGCGATGGTCAGATCGAGGTCGCGGTACTCCTCCATGTCGAGGTTCACGAAGGTGCCGTGCAGCTGCGCGGCGCGGAACACGGGGAGCAGGGCTTCGACGATCGCGTCGACGGCGTGCGCGAAGCCCCAGTGGCTGTGCGGCGCGACCGCGGACGACACCTTGATGGAGACGTAGTCCACATCGGGGCGCTCGATCAGCGCGATCGTGCCGGCGCGGCGCCTCGCCGCCTCGTGCTCACCCTGCACGGCCTCGCCGAGCAGATTGATGTTCAGTCGCATGCCGGATGCACGGAGCCGCGCGATCTGCCCACCGAGCCGGTGGGGATCGGCATCCAGGACCAGATGGCCGACCATCCGGCGCAGTGTCCGCCTCGCGATCGGTACGGTCGGCACCGGCAACACGGGAGCGACCCGGCCGCCCACGGCGAGGGCCGACCGCGCGACCGCCGGAAGAAAGGCCGGTGGACTCGCGGCGACCCGCGCGAGGGCCGCCGCCGCCGTTCGGACGTCCTCGATGCGGACGACCTCGTCGACGAAGGCGAGCGTGAAGGCGAGACCGGCCGGATCACGCAGGACGTCCGCCAGCTGTCGCGCGGCAGGGTCCGGCCGGACCGTCGCGGCATCGCTGAGCCACTCGTGGACGAGTTCGACCGATGCGTCGGTCAGGTCCCCCAACGCAGGTCGCAGTCCACCGCCGTCCGTGCGGTCGGCGGCTGCCACGTATCGCTCAGGCGGCCGGATCGGCGGGCGGAACCTCCGGCTCGTCGTCCGCAACCCACAGATCGTCGTCGGCCCTGAGCGTCTGCCAGACCGCGTAGCCGACACCCGCCAGGACGAGCAGACCGAGGACGATGCCGATGACGCCGCCGGCACCGATGCCGCGCTTCTTCGCGACGACCGGCGGCGGGGTGATGCCGGCCTTCCGCAGCACGGGACCGACCGTGTCGCTCGCGAAGTGCGCGGCCCGCTTGCCCGTGTCGGAGGCGAGCGCCTGGTCCTTGAGGCTGGCCGCGATCGTCGTCGCCGCACCCGCTGCCGCAGTCACGGCAGGCAGCACGGTGCCGTTCAGCACGTCCTTCGCGCTGGAGGCCGCGTTCTGGCCCGCCTTGGCACCCTTTTCGACGCGGGAGCGCAGGCGGTCGTCGTACGCGGTCTTCAGCCGGGGGACGAGTTCCTCCTGCGTGAGGTGGGTCGCCTGCTTCTGGCCTTCCTTGAAGATCACGCCTGCGCGGTCGAGCAGGACCTGCTGATCGGCCCACAACTCCTCCGCGCCCTTGCGCAGTCGCTTGAGTTCCTTCTTGCGTCGTCGGGAAACCACGTTTGAGACCTCGTTCCTTCACGCTCGTCGGTCATTCATCTTGGCATCCCGGGCGCTGTATGCGAACTGGAAGTGGGCAATGAGCACGGAACGGTCAGTGCACCCCGTGCTGAGGTCGGCCTGCGAGACTTGCGGTATGACGACATCAACGGCGAAGGCGACCCTCCACACCACGCAGGGCGACATCCACGTGGTCCTCTACGGGCACCACGCACCCGCGACCGTGCGGAATTTCATCGGTCTTGCGACGGGCACGACCGAGTGGACCGACCCGAAGACGGGCAAGCCCGGTTCGGGTCCGCTCTACACCGACCTGGTGTTCCACCGCATCATCCCGAACTTCATGATCCAGGGCGGCGATCCTCTCGGCACGGGGACGGGCGGTCCCGGCTACCAGTTCGACGACGAGATCAATCCGGAACTGAATTTCGCGACGCCCTACAAACTCGCGATGGCGAACGCGGGCAAGCGCGGCGGACGCGGCACGAACGGATCGCAGTTCTTCATCACCACGGCGGCGACGACCTGGCTGCAGGGAGCGCACACGATCTTCGGTGAGGTCGTCGATCCGGAGTCGCAGAAGGTCGTCGACGCGCTCGGTGCCGTACCGACCGATCGGAGCGACCGGCCGGTCGAACCTCAGGTGCTGACCGGCATCACGGTCGAGGAGGGCTGACAGCACGCGCCGACGGAGTTATCCACACCCGTCTCCACAGTGTGCAGAATCACACTCCTGTGATTTCCCTCGAAGAACGTGTGATTCGGTTGCGACGGAGTGCGACGACCCGACGCCGAGCACCCGATGGAGTGCCGGTCAGCGCCAGCGCAGCGTCATCATGAAGCCGATGAACGCGATGCCGAATCCGATCGCGATGTTCCAGCTCCCGATGCCGCTGATGGGCAGCGCGGTCGCGCTGATGTAGTACGTGATGATCCACGCGAGGCCGATCAGCATGAACCCGAACATGACGGGCTTGAACCAGACGGGGTTCGGCGCACTCTCCCCCGCGAACTCGCGCTCGTCACGCCGATGCGGTGCGACGGACTTCCCCGGCCTTGCCATGCGGGGAGTGTAGCAACCGGGCCGCGCTTACCATTGGCGGCGTGGCGCGGATTCTGGTCTTGGACAACTACGACAGCTTCGTGTACACCCTCGACGGTTACCTGCAGCAGCTGGGTGCGGAGACGGACGTCGTCCGGAACGACGGGATCCCGCCCGCGGAGGTCGAGGCGCGCGTCCGCTCGTACGACGGCGTGCTGATCTCCCCCGGTCCAGGCAAGCCGTCGGACGCCGGGGCGTCGATCGCAGTGGTGCGGGCCGCCGCGTCCGCGGGCGTGCCGCTCCTCGGCGTCTGTCTCGGACATCAGGCGATCGCCGAGGCGTTCGGTGCGACCGTCACGAACGCCGAGGAGCTGATGCACGGCAAGACCAGCCGAGTCGTGCATGGCGACAGCCCGCTGTTCGACGGCGTGCCCGAGACCTTCACCGCGACGCGCTACCACTCGCTCGCGGTCGTGGACGGCACGGTGCCCGTCGAACTCGAGGTCACGGCCCGGACCGAGGGCGGCGTGATCATGGCGCTGCGGCATCGCACGGCGCCCCTGTCGGGAGTCCAGTTCCACCCCGAGTCCGTGATGACCGAGAGCGGTCACCGGATGCTCGCGAACTGGCTCGCCGAGGTGGGCGTGCCCGGCGTGCAGGCCCGGGCGGAGGGACTGAGCCCGCGCCTCAGTTCCCGCCGCAGTACGTCAGTGTGACCGTCGACCCCTGATCGATCGCGCCGACGGGGGCCGACTGTCCGATCACGACGGTCGAGGCGGCACCGCAGTTCGCGACGACCTCCGGCTTGACCTGCAGATCGAGTGCCTGGAGCTGCGACTGCGCGGTGTCGAGCTGTTCCTGTCTGACGTCGGGCATGTCGACCTGGCCGTCCGACACGACGAGATCGACCGAGGATCCCTCCGTCACCCTCTCGCCCTTGGCGGGTGACTGCGTGAGCACGACACCCTGCTTCACGGTCGGTGAGTGGTCCTGGGTGATCTCCCCGCCCGCGAGCTTCGCCTTCGTGATCTCGGCGAGGGCGCTCTTCGTGTCCTGACCCACCACGTCGGGGACGGCGGTCTGCGGCGGGCCGGTCGAGATCCACAGCTGCACGGAGCTGTTCTTCGAGATCGTTCGGCCCGGCACGGGGCTGACCCGGATGACGATGCCGTTCGCGATCGACTCGCTCGCCTCCCGATGGATCACGGGCACGAGATCGAGGCGGTTCAGCGCCGTCGACGCGCTCGACTCCGTCGCGTTGACCAGTCCGGCTGGAACCTGGCGGGAGTCGGCGCCGAAACCGCCCGTCGTGAGACCGATCACCCAGACGGCCACACCGATGACGACCACGAGGACGCACGCGATCCCGGCCCACACCCAGGCCGCGGGCGGCCGGTTGGAGGTGCGCTGACGCGAGTCGTCGTCGAACGCCAACCGGCGAACCGCGGAGTCCGCATCCGCGACGGCACCGCCGAACAGGTCGTCGCTCGGCAGCTCACGGGGTAGGCGCGCAGCGGGCCGCCTGCCCGCCGCCACTGCCTCGACGTCCGCCCGGAACTCCTCGGCGGTCTGGTAGCGCACGTTCTTGTCCTTCTCGAGCGCACGGAGCACGACGGCATCGATGTCGTCGGAGAGTCCGGCGGTGATGTCGCCCGGCGGCGTCGGCGGCTCGCTGACGTGCTGGTAGGCGACGGCGACCGGGCTGTCGCCGGAGAACGGGGGCCGGCCGGTGAGCATCTCGTAGAGGACCACGCCGGACGAGTAGATGTCGCTTCGGGCATCGACCGTCTCGCCCTTCGCCTGCTCGGGGGAGAAGTACTGCGCAGTGCCGAGGATCGCGGTGGTCTGCGCGACGGTGGCCGACGAGTCGCTGATCGCGCGGGCGATGCCGAAGTCCATCACCTTGATCTGGCCGCCGCGCGTCACCATCACGTTGCCCGGTTTGATGTCGCGGTGCACCACGCCGGCCCGGTGCGAGTACTCGAGCGCGGTGAGCAGGCCGGTGAGGATGTGTGCGGCTTCCGGCAGGCTCATGGGGCCCTGGTCGATGAGGTCCTTGAGCAGCTTGCCGTCGACGTACTCCATGACGATGAAGGGCAGTTGCGCTTCACCACCGCCCGTCTCGAGCACCGTCTCCTCACCGGCGTCGAAGACGCGGACGATCGTCGGATGCGTCATCCGCGCCGCCGCCTGCGCCTCCTGACGGAACCGGATGCGGAACGTCGGGTCGTTCGCGAGCGACGAGCGGAGCAGCTTGATCGCGACGCGCCTGCCGAGCCGCGTGTCGGTGCCCATGTGGACCTCCGCCATGCCGCCACGGCCGATGAGCTGCCCGACCTGGTAGCGGCCCGCGAGCAGCCGGTCACCGATCTGCGGCACGTTCAGCGCCTGCACCACCTTGCCCGTCGCGGCGGCGGACGGGCCCGCCACGTCGTCGGTCACGGTGTCGGCGACGAGGTGGAGGTGTCGGTCGGCTGCGAGGCGGCGGCCTGCACGGGAATCGAGAGGACCGGGGAGTAGCCGGAGTTCTTCTGCCCGCAGAACGCCGCGTATTTGACCTTGATCGGCCCGGAGCCGGCGTCGCCGACCTGGATCACGACGGCCGGGGACTTGGTGGTCGACTCCCCGTTGCTGGAGTTGTCGGCGCCCGAGATGGAGACCTGGTAGCCCGAGAGCAGCGTGCCGGCCGGGCAGCTGTTGTACGTCGGCCACGAGACGGAGATGGTCGAGTTCCCCGCCACGGGCGTGGTCCCGGTGTAGGTCGGCTTGACGGTCGGCGCCGGGGGCGTCGCCGTGCTCGTGTAATAGGTGACGACGACCTCGGTGCCCTTGTCGAGTGTGCCGCCCGGTTGCACCGAGACGACGGTGTCCACTTTGCTCTCGTCGGTCGCCGCGGCACCCTTCTGCGCGGTCGGCTTGAGCCCGAGCGCGGTCAGCTGGCTGACGACGGTCTTGTACGGCATGCCGACGTAGCTCGTCGCGTCGATCGTGACCGTGGTCGATGTCGTGGAGGCCGACGTCCGCGGCGTCGACGAGGTGGTGGCGTGGGTCGCCGGCGGTGTCGTGAGCGTGGACTTCGAGGCGGTGGGACGCCCCGCGAAGTTCACGAGCACGATCGTGATGCACACGGCCAGGATGACGATGATCGCGATGAGCGGGATCGTGAGCCAGGACCGTCGCCGCCGTGGGGGTTCGTCGCCGTCGTCGGCGGAGTACTGCCCGGTGGGAGTGAACGACCCGGTTTGCGGGAACGGTCCCGTCGTGGGCACGCCGGTCGGGTTGCCGCCGCCGCTCTGGACCCCGAAGAGCGTCGTGTCGAAGCCGGCGGCGGTCGGCAGGATCATGGTCGACGCGTCGTTGTTGATCGCCATGGTCGGCGCGCCGACTCCGGCGGGCAGCACGGCGGGCACGGCGGACGCGGCGGCCAGCACATCCCCGCGGCGAAGCGCCTGCGCGGCGCGGGCGAGTAGCAGTGCGGTGGTCGGCCGGTCGCTCGGCGTCTTGGCGATGCACGCGAGCACCAGCCGGCGCACCGGCTCCGGGATCGACGTCGGCAGATCGGGCGGTGTCTCATTGATCTGCGCCATCGCGATCGCGACCTGCGACTCGCCCGTGAACGGGCGGCGGCCGGCGAGGGCCTCGTAGGCGACGATGCCGAGCGAGTAGATGTCGGTCGCGGGCGATGCGGGCTGACCGCTCGCCTGCTCGGGGGACAGATACTGCACGGTTCCCATGACCTGGCCGGTCGCGGTGAGCGGCACCTGGTCCGCGATGCGCGCGATGCCGAAGTCGGTGATCTTCACCCGGCCGTCCGGCGTGATCAGCAGGTTGCCCGGCTTGATGTCGCGGTGCACGAGCCCGGCCGCGTGCGCGGCGTGCAGCGCGATCGCGGTCTGGGCGACGATGTCCAGGACCCGGTCGGGCGCGAGCGCGTGCTCACGCTCGATGATCGCGGAGAGCGGCTCGCCCGGGACGAGTTCCATGACGAGGAACGCACTGCCGTCCTCCTCGCCGTAGTCGTAGACGTTCGCGATGCCCTCGTGGTTCACGAGCGCCGCGTGCCTCGCCTCCGCGCGGAAGCGCTCGAGGAACCCGGGATCGCCGAGGTATTCGTCCTTCAGGATCTTGATGGCGACGTTCCGGCCGATGACGAGGTCGGTCGCTTCCCAGACCTCGCCCATGCCGCCGATGGCGACGCGAGAGGCCAGTTCGTACCGTCCCCCGAAGGTCAGTCCCGCGACCGGTCTCATTTGTTCAACACCGCCTCAAGCACCTTTTTCGCGATGGGCGCGGCGACGAGGTTGCCGAACCCCGTCTGCCCGAGCCCTCCCCCGTTCTCGACGACCACGGCGATGGCCGCCTTGGGATCGTTCGCCGGCGCGAAGCCGGTGAACCAGAGCGTGTACGGGTCGTTCGTCCCGTTCTGCGCGGTTCCCGTCTTGCCGGCCACCTCGACCCCGTTGATTCTCGCATTGGTCGCGGCCCCGGAGTCGACGCTGTCCAGCATCATGCCCTTCAGATCCGACGCAGTCGACGAACTGATGGGCGTCGAGTAGGTCGTTGGCGTCATCTGCTGCACCGTATCCAAGCTGGGGGACAAGACCTTCTCCACGAGATTCGGTTTCATGAGCATCCCGCCGTTCGCGATCGCCGCGGAGACCATCGCGATCTGCAGCGGCGTGACGCGGTCGTCGAACTGACCGAACGACGACTGCATGGTCTCGGCCGGATCGGTCGTGACCGGGTAGACGCTCGGCGTCACCGACAGCGGGATCGACAGCTTCTGGCCGAACCCGAACTTCTTCGCCTGCGCGGAGATGGCCGCGGAGCCGAGCTGTTCGCCGAGTTCGGCGAACGGGATGTTGCAGGAGAGGCTGAGCGCGAGCGCCATCGTCGCGGTCTTGCCCGTACCGCACGCCTCGCCCTGCGAGTTCTGGATGACGGTCGTGCTGCCCGGCAGCTTCAGACTGCCCGGACTCGCGAAGGTGCTCTTCGTCGTGTACTTGCCGCTCTCGAGCGCGGCCGCGGCGACGACCAGCTTGAAGGTCGATCCGGGCGGGTTCAGGTTTCCCGCGATCGCCCGGTTCACGAGGGGGCTCGGCGACTGGTTCAGCAGCTTTTCGTACGCGCCGTTCGCCGACGAGGTGGTGTGGCTGGCGATGAGGTTCGGGTCGAACGACGGCTTCGAGACCATCGCGAGCACCGCACCGGTCTTGGGGTTCAACACGACGATCGCGCCCCGCTGAGTGCCGAGCGCATCGTACGCGGCCTGCTGGATCTTCGGGTCGATGGTGAGCTGCACCGAGTCGCCCTCCGGGTCCTGGCCGGTGATCGTCTGCTGCAGGCGATCGAAGAACTGCTGGCTCGACGTGCCGGCGAGCTCGCTGTTGAGCGCACCCTCGATGCCGGTCGGCAGGCCGTTGACGGGGAAGTACCCAGTCACGGCCGCGTAGGTCTCGGCCTGCGCATAGGTACGCAGGAACCGGTACTCGTCGGAGTCGGACTTCGACGTGACGATCGCCTGGCCGTTGGACAGCAGGATCTGGCCGCGCTGGATCTGGTAGCTGTCGTAGAGCGTCCTCGTGTTGCGCGAGTCGTCGTGCAGGTTGTCCGCCTGAAACACCTGCACGATCGACGACGACGCGAACAGGGCGGCGAACATCAGGATCACGACGACGGAGAGCCGTTTCAGCTCCTTGTTCATGCGCTAGATCACCGTCCTCGCCCGCGAGCGGATCGTGTCCGACAGCCGCAACAGCAGTCCGGCGATGATCCAGTTGGCGATGAGCGACGAGCCGCCCGATGCGAGGAACGGCGTCGTGAGGCCGGTCTCCGGGATCACCCGGAGCACGCCGCCCACGACGATGAAGCACTGCAGGGCGAACACGAAGGACAGACCGACCGCGAGCAGCTTGCCGAAGTCGTCCGGCCCGGAGAACCCGATCCGGAACCCCCTGGACACGAACAGCAGGTAGAGCGCGAAGATCGCGAACAGGCCGATGGCGCCGAGTTCCTCGCCGATGCTCGCGATGATGAAGTCGCTGCCGGCCTCGGGCACGATCGCGGGGCGGCCCTGCCCGAGACCCGAGCCGAACAGGCCGCCGTTCGCCAGGCCGAAGAGTCCCTGGACGAGCTGGTAGCTGCCGCCGGTGGCGTCGTACACCGTGCTGTTGAAGGCGTCGAGCCAGTTGGTGATCCGGCCGTCCACGTACGCCAGCACTCGGCTCGCGGCGTAGCCGCCGGCCGCGGCCAGCAGCAGTCCGATCACGATCCAGCTCGTGCGGCCGGTCGCGACGTAGAGCATCGCGACGAACATCCCGAAGAACAGGAGCCCGGTGCCGAGGTCGTGCTCGAACACGATCACCCCGAGCGCGAGCACCCAGACCACGATGATCGGACCCAGGTCCCGCAGCCGGGGGAGCCGGATGCCGAGTATCTTCGGGCCGACCATCGCGAGCGAATCGCGACGGGCGACGAGGTAGCCCGCGAAGAAGACCGCGAGGGCGATCTTCGCGATCTCGCCGGGCTGGAAGTTGATCGGGCCGATGTGCACCCAGATCAGCGCCGTGACGCTGGGATCGTGCAGCCGCAGGCCGGGGATCAGCGGCAGGAGCAGGAGCACGATGGCGAGCAGCATGGCGATGTAGGTGTAGCGCTGCAGGATGCGATGGTTCCGCACGACGAGCAGTGTGAGGATCGTCGCCCCCACGCCGAACGCGGTCCACAGGATCTGGTGCGTGCCGTCGTCAGTGCCGTTCGCGAGGTCGATCCGATAGATCTCCGCGATGCCGATGCCGTTCAGCGCGGTCGCGATCGGCAGGATCAGCGGATCCGCGTCCCTGGCGGCGAACCGCAGCACGATGTGCAGCGCGAGCACGAGCACCGCGAGGCCCGCCGCCAGCGTGACGATGTGCACGTCGAGCCGGCCGAGCGCGCCGAGCTGCACCAGGACGATGGCGCTCGCCGCCAGCGCGATCGCGAGCAGCAGGAGCAGCAGCTCGATGTTCCGCAGGCGGGTCGACGGCCGGAGCGTGTGCGCCCTGCCGAGGTCGGTCTCGGTCAGCGTCGTGGTCGCGAAGGGGTCAGCCATCGCCGGCGCTCCGGAGGTTGCTGACGATGCGCCGCGCGTCGGCGAGGCTGTCGGCGTCGATCGTCGCCCGCACCTTCGCACGGTAGAACTCGGGCAGATCGGTGGCGGTGAGGTCGGTCTCCTGGACGACGTGCGACAGGCGGATCGGCCCGAGCGAGGGCTGGACACCCTGGTAGACGGCGACGTGCTGGTCGTCGAACCCGACGTAGAAGTGCGTCTGTGTGTAGCGGTACCCGGCGGTGGCGGCCACGATCACGCCGATGAGCAGGACGACGACCGCGGCCAGCCAGAAGACCTGCCGGCGGAAGCGGCGCCTGCGGTCCTCGCGGATGAGGGCGTCGAGGTAGTCCTCCGACTCCGGCTCGAAGCTCGCGTCGCGCAGGGAGGCCTGCGCGCGGAGCGGGTGCAGCAGGATCGTCGGGAGCCGGATCCCCGGCCGGTGCTGCTCCGTCTCCTCGAACTCGATCGGATCAGCGGCCGAGCCCACGATCACGGGGCGACCAGGCGTCTCGCCCTCGTGGTCGATGTCGGCCACGACGGCGGTCACGTTGTCGGGCGCGCCGTGGTCGAGGGCCTCCTGCACGAGCTGTTCGACGGCCGCCTCCGCCGTGTCCGCCTCGCGCATCACCGCGGCGATGCGTTCCTGACTGACGTAGCTGGACAGCCCGTCGGAGCAGAGCAGCCACCGGTCGCCGCCGACGGTGCCGATGATGCTCGTGTCGATCTCGGGGGACTGGTCGATGTCGCCGAGGACCCGCATCAGCACGCTGCGGCGCGGGTGCACCGCGGCCTCCTCCGGCGTGATCCTGCCGGTCTCGACGAGCCGCTGGACGAACGTGTGGTCGTTCGTGACCTGGCTGAGCTCGCCGTCGCGCAGCAGGTAGACCCGCGAGTCGCCGATGTGGGCGATGACGACGGCGTCGTCGACGCGGACCAGGGCGCTCACGGTCGTGCCCATGCCGGTGAGCTCGGGATGCGCCGTGACGGTCTCGCTGATGCGGGCGTTCGCATCGAGCAGCGCCTGGTGCAGCGCCGACTCGGCGGACTGGGGCGACCCGAACACCAGCGCGTCCGCCTCGTAGATCCGCTGCACCGCGATCGCGGACGCGACGTCGCCGCCGGCGTGCCCGCCCATGCCGTCCGCGACGACGAACAACTGGTTGCCGGAGTAGCCGGAATCCTGGTTGTTCGCGCGGACGCGGCCGACGTGCGACGACGCAGCTCCTGTGGTGACGACCGTCATGCCTACCGTCGGAGCTCGAAGGTCGTCGCGCCGATGCGGACCGGGATGCGCAGCGGCACCTGGGTCGGGGAGACGATGCGCTCGCCGTCGACGAAGGTGCCGTTCGTGGAGTCGAGGTCCTGGATGACCCAGTCGGATCCCCACAGCAGCAGCCTGGCGTGGTGCGTGGAGGTGTAGTCGTCGCGGATCTGGAGGCCGGAGTCGCTCGCTCGCCCGATCGTGAGCGGCTCGTCGCCCAGCGGGATCTCGAGGCCGGTCTTGCCGCCGCCGGTGATCACGAGCCTGGTCGCGGGGGCGTCGTACTCGACGGGCGGCGGCAACTGGAATCCGGTGCCGGGGGTCACGGGGGATGTCGGCAGGGACTGCACGGCCGGCGGTGCCGCGGGCGCTGCTCCCGCTGGCTCGTACAGGGGCTGCTCGGGCAGCTTCCGCACCGGACCGCCGAACAGATCGCTTCTGAGGGCGTACACGATCGCGAACACGAAGATCCACAGCAACGCGAGGAACGCGATGCGGAGGACGAGCAGGGTCAGTGCGCTCATCGTCAGCGGACGGCCTGTGCGATCAACCGGAACGTCACGATGGTGCGGCCGACCTGCAGGATCGTGCCGTTCTGCAGGCCGACTCGGCTGATGCGTTCCCCGTTCAGCTTCGTGCCGTTCGTCGAGCCCAGATCGCGGGCGACCGCGCGCTTGCCGTCCCAGGCGATCTCGAGATGCTTGCGGCTGATGCCCGGATCGTCGATCGTGATGTCGGCCTCGCTGCCGCGCCCGATGACGGTGGTGCCCTCGACGGGGTATCGCTTGCCGTCGATCTCGACGAACGCGGTCCAGGCGACGTCGACCCGCTCGGTCTTCGACACGACCTCGAGCATCCCGACGGCGAGCGATTCGTCCGGCACGAGTTCCACCACGGGCGGCGCGAGCATCTGGTACCCCTGCTCGCGCGCGTAGGTCGCGGCCAGTTCCGTGAGCTCCTCGATGAGCGGCTCGCCGAGCGACGACATGGCGAGGTGGTCGGCCTCGCTGACGCTGACCGTGAAGCGGTTCGGCACCAGGACGCGGTCCCGCGCCACGGGTGCGGCGTGCGTGTCGATCTCCCGGCGGATGGCGGCGGTGATCTCGACCGGTTGGAGACCGGAACGGAACGTGCGCGCGAACGCGCCGTTCACAGCACGCTCGATGCCACGCTCGAAGCTGTCGAGAATGCCCACCGGTAGTTCGCCTTCATGTTCCGTCGGCCACGCCGAGCCGGCGCAGCCGACTGCGCATATCCGCCCAAGGGTAGCGCGGCACCTTTTCGGCACCGGCATGCGGGCCGGGCGTGCCGCATCGGGCCCTGTGCTAGCCTCTTGGCTCGTCGTCGGCCGTGATCCGGTCGGCGCGCGCGCGAGTGGCGGAATAGGCAGACGCGCACGGTTCAGGTCCGTGTGCCCGAAAGGGCGTGGGGGTTCAACTCCCCCCTCGCGCACTCGAACACGAGGCTCCGGGCCAGCGATTTCGCTGACTTCGGAGCCTCGGTTCATTTCGGGGTGGGATCGCGCCGGTGCCGGGTCACCCGTGACCGCCATGGCCGTGCCCGTTGCCGCTGCCGTGCCCGTTGCCGTTGCCGTTGCCGTTGCCCGAGTGGTTCGTGTTCCACGCGGCCTGTGCCTGCTGCGCGGCCGCCTGCTGCGCCGCCCACGCCGCGTGCTGGCGCTTGGCGATCTGCTCGGCGAGCTTCGCCCACCGCGACACGGCTGAGGGACTCGGGGTCGAGACGGCGACGGGCGCCTTCGCGGCGACGGCCTTGGCCACGGGCTTCGCGGTGGCCGTCGCTTTCGGGGTCGGCGTCGCCGTCACTGCAGGGCTGGGGGCGACGGCGACGTGCCGCGGTTCGGGCGCCGGGGCCGCCCCGACGAGCGCGCCCGCCGCGGTGACACCGCCGACGACGAGCGCCCCGCCCGCGGCGAACGCGACGATGCGCCGCCGCATCGAGCTGCGCGGCCGGGGCCGGACGTCGACCACGTGCACGGGATGTACGGCGGTGACGCGTTCGGTGCGCTCGTCCGACGGCTCGATGACCGCCATGAACGGCTGCGGGGCGACGGGCAGATCGGGCATCCGCATCGTGCACGCGCGCTCGATCTGCGCGGCGCTCGGTCGTTGTCGCGGGTCCGATGCGGTCATCGCCTCGAGCAGACCGCGCCAGTGCCCCCCGATCCAGTCGGGAATCGCCGGTGGCCGCACGAGCCTCGCCGTCGCCGACTCCACTGAGCTGCCGGGGAACGCCCGGCGACCCGTCAGCGCCTCGATCGCGACGAGACCGAGCGAGTAGATGTCGGACGCGATGCCGACGTGGTCGCCCCTGGTCTGCTCGGGGCTGAAGTAGGCGGCGGTGCCGATGACGGTGCCCGTCGTGGTCATGCTCGCACCGTCCACGATCCGCGCGATGCCGAAGTCGGCGAGCTTGGCGTGCCAAGCGGTGGTGTCGGACGGGTCGGCGGTGAGCAGCACGTTCGCCGGTTTGACGTCCCGGTGCACGATGCCCCTCGCATGGATGTAGGCGAGCGCGTCGGCGACGTCGCGCAGCAGCCGACGGACCTCGTCCGCGGAGAGGCGCCCCTGCTCGCGCAGCATCGCCGCGACGTTGGGACCGGACATCAGCTCGAGCGCCAGCCACGCCCCGGCATCATCGGGCAGCAGGCCGGCGTCGAACGCGGCGACCAGGTTCGGGTGGCCGAAGCCCGCGAGCATGCTGGCCTCGCTGCGCAATCGTGCCGCACCGTCGGAGTCGGGGGTGGCGCGGAAGATCTTCAGTGCGACGTCCCGGCCCAGCCGCAGGTCGCGGGCGCGGTACACCGCGCCCATCCCCCCTCGGCCGAGCACGGGACCGAGCTCGTAGCGGGCCCCGACGAGCACGGGAGTTGTGATGGGCACCTGTTCAGGGTACGAGGGGCGTCCCCGAAATCAGGTGCGATTCCCGCGCGGTTCGGCATGTCGGCAGAATTCGCGGGACACGACCCGACCCGCTACTCCGCCGATTTGCTGGCCCGCCACGCGCGCTCGAACGGCAGCCGCCACGCGTAGGGCGCGATCAACTGATGGATCGCGTTCGGCCCCCACGAACCCACCCCGTACGGCCGCACGGGAGGCGGGTCGTCGATGAGTGGCTGCGAGACCTCCCAGAGCCGCTCGATGCCCTCGGCCGTGGTGAACAGCGTGTGGTCGCCGCGCATCGCGTCGAGGATCAGCCGCTCGTACGCCTCGAGGGCGTCGTCCGCGTGCGCGTCGTCCTCGAGCGCGAACTGCATGCTGATCTTGTCGAGCTTCATCCCGGGGCCCGGACGCTTGCCGTAGAACGACAGCGACATCTTGGACGCGTCCGCGAGGTCGAACGTCAGGTGGTCGGGGCCCTTGGTGCCGATGCCGCTGCCGGCGGGGAACATGCTCTGCGGCGGCTCCTTGAACGCGATCGAGATGATGCGCTGGCCCTCGGCGAGCTGCTTGCCCGTGCGCAGGTAGAACGGCACGCCCGCCCAGCGCCAGTTGTCGATCTCGCATTTGAGCGCGACGAACGTCTCCGTGTCGCTTTCGGGCGCGACCCCTGGCATGTCGCGATAGCCCTGGAACTGGCCGCGGACGACGTTCGCCGGATCGATGGGCACCATCGATCGGAAGACCTTGTTCTTCTCGTCGCTGATCGCCCGTGGTTCGAGGGCGGTCGGCGCCTCCATCGCGACGAACGCCAGCACCTGGAAGAGGTGCGTGACGACCATGTCGCGGTAGGCGCCCGTCGCCTCGTAGAACACCGCGCGCTGCTCGATGCCGAGGGTCTCCGGCACGTCGATCTGGATGTGCTCGATGAAATTGCGATTCCAGATCGGCTCGAACAGCCCGTTCGCGAATCGGATCGCGAGGATGTTCTGCGCCGGTTCCTTGCCGAGGAAGTGGTCGATGCGGAAGATCTGCGACTCGTCGAACGTCTGGTGCAGCCGGTGGTTCAGCTCGACCGCCGACACCAGGTCGGTGCCGAAGGGCTTCTCCATGATGATCCGCGAGTGCGCGACCAGGTCCGCCGCGGCGATGGACTCGACGGCGGCCAGCGCGGCCTTCGGCGGGACGCTCAGGTAGTGCAGCCGGCGCACATCCGCACCGAGTCGGGACTCTGCCGCGAGCACGGCGGCCTGCAGCGCGGCGGGTCCCGCGCCCGACGGCACGTAATGCAGGCGTGACTGGAACACCTGCCACTCGTCGGGCGTGAGCATGCGCCTGTCGAACTTCTCGAGTGCCGCTTTCGCCTCCGCGCGGAACGAGTCGTCGTCGAGCTCCTCGAGCGAGGTGCCGACGATCTCGATGTCCGGAGCGAGCGACGAGAGCACCAGATTCGCCATTCCCGGCAGGAGCTTGCGCTTCGCGAGGTCGCCTCCGGCCCCGAAGAGCACGATGACATGTGGCGCAGTCGGCTGGACCGACTTGGCGTATTGGCGGTCGGCGTGCGTCAGCGGCATGGTCAGATGCTTGCAGTGCCTGCTTCCGGCGGCAAGCCGAGGAGGTCGGCCACCTCGGCCGGGCGCGTCGCGACGGCCGTCGACCCGGCCGCCTCGCCCTCGTGCCCGTAGCCCCACGCCGCGAAGATCGTCGGCACGCCGTTCGCCGCAGCGCCCTCGACGTCGTGCAGTCGGTCGCCGATCATGACGGGCGCGCGCATGTCGCATCCAGCAGCCCGGAGCGCCTCGAGCGCCTTGGCGACGACCTCGGCCTTGCTGCTGCCGGTGTCGTCCGCGTTCGCTCCACAGATCGCGACGAACCGGTCCGCGAGTCCCAGCCGCTCGAGGATGGCCGTCGCGAGGGGCCACGGCTTCGACGTGGCGACCGCGAGGGGCTGCGCGATCCGGTCGAGCGCCTCGGCGACGCCGGGGAACGCGACGGTCTCGAGCGCGCCGGTCGATGCGTAGCGGGCCCGGTAGGCGACGAGCAGCGCCGCGGCGTCGGCATCGGCGAGGCCGAGCACCTCACGGAAGCCGTCCATGATCGGGGGTCCCACGAGGCGGATGAGGACATCGGGACCAGGCACCGGCAACCCCAGCGCGCGCATGCTCTCCGCCACGGTGGACGTGATACCGGGTGCCGAATCGATCATCGTGCCGTCGAGATCGAAGAGCGCCACGCTGCAGACGATCCGGCCGGCCTCAGAAGAGCCGGGCATGGCCGCTCTCCACGCCGCGCATCGTGTCGTAATCGAGCACGACGCACCGGATGCCGCGGTCCTCGGCGAGCGTCCTCGCCTGCGGTTTGATCTCCTGCGCGGCGAACACGCCGACGACGGGGGCGAGCAGCGGGTCCCTGTTCATCAGCTCGAGATAGCGCGTCAGCTGCTCGACGCCGTCGATCTCGCCCCGGCGCTTGATCTCGACCGCGACCGATGCACCCCGCTCGTCCCTCGCCAGGATGTCCACGGGGCCGATCGCGGTCATGTACTCCCGGCGCACGAGGGTGTGTCCGCCGCCGAGCAGCTCGATCTGCTCGGCGAGCAGGCGCTGCAGGTCGGACTCGACGCCGTCCTTGACGAGACCCGGGTCGACACCCAGATCGTGTTCGGAGTCGAGCCGCACCTCGCCGATGTGGATGACCAGCACGTCCTCGGTCTTCTGGTTCTTGACCTCCCAGACGGCACTCGTGCCGGCAGCTCGCTCGAGATCGTCGGGCGCGCGCTCGATCGTCACGCACGGCGGGGTCATCCAGTTCAACGGCTTGTACGAGCCGCCGTCCGAGTGGATGAGGACGCTGCCGTCGGCCTTGCGGATGATGAGTCGCACGGCGTCCGGCAGATGAGCGGAGAGACGTCCCCGATAGTCCACCCGGCAACTCGCGACCAGCATGCGCACGAGCAAGAAGCTTAGAGAGCACACAGTGCACCGGCCGTGGGCTGCGTGGCGGCCTGCCGCAGGGCGGTCGCGGCTCGTAGAGTTGGCGCATGCCAGAGGATCGGGACGACGCAGCGACGCCGGCGACCCCGGTGCGCGTGCAGGACGACCTCTACCGGGCCGTGAACGGTGCGTGGCTCGACTCGACGGAGATCCCCGCCGACCGTGCCCGCTACGGCGCGTTCATCGAGCTCGTGGACGGTGCGGAGGCGGCGGTCCGGGCGATCATCGAGGAATCGCGCAGCGCCCTTCCCGGCACGGAAGCGCGCAAGATCGGCGACCTGTTCGCCTCGTTCATGGCGCAGGACGCCGTCGAGGCGGCAGGCGCGTCGCCGCTCGACGGCCCGCTCGAGCA
This sequence comes from uncultured Actinomycetota bacterium, assembly GCA_963716965.1. Taxonomy (GTDB): domain Bacteria; phylum Actinomycetota; class Actinomycetes; order Actinomycetales; family Microbacteriaceae; genus Amnibacterium. The sequence continues at coordinate 279,243 of CAVQUZ010000001.1, forward strand.
GGTCGCGGCCGTCGATTCGATCGAGGCACTGCTGTCGACCATCGGCGCGCTGGAACGCACCGGCACATCCGGGCCGTTCCAGCTCTTCGTCGACAACGACCCGGGCGACCCGGGCAGATATCTCGTCTTCGTCGAGCAGGGCGGCATCGGCCTGCCCGACGAGCGGTATTTCCGGGACGACTCGTTCGCGACGCATCGGGCGGCGTATGCGACCTTCGCGGCCGAGATGTTCCGTCTGGCCGGCTTCGCGGACGGCGAGGAGCGCGCAGCGCGGGTGCTCGCGCTCGAGACCGAGATCGCGGCGAAGCACTGGGACGCGGTCCGCACCCGCGACGTGCAGGCCACCTACAACCTCGTGACGTGGGCCGATCTCACCGCGGGCGACGGTGGCGCGCTGCTGCAGCTCTGGGCCGAGGGCCTCGGCGCACCGGCCGGTGCGCTCGACACGCTCGTGCTGCGCGAGCCGGACTTCGTGTCGGGTCTGCTCGGCCTCTTCACTGCCGATCGGCTGGACGCGTGGCGCGACTGGCTCGCGCTCCGGGTCGTCCGCCAGCTCGCCCCGTACCTCTCGAGCGCATTCGTCGACACCAACTTCGCGTTCGTCGGCACGGCGTTGACGGGCGCCCCCGAGTTGCGCGCGAGGTGGAAACGCGGCGTCTCGCTCACCGAGGGGTCGCTCGGCGAGGCGGTGGGCAAGCTCTATGTGGACGCGCATTTCCCGCCCGTCGCCAAGGAGCGCATGGACGTGCTCGTCGCGAACCTGGTGGCCGCCTACCGCGGGTCCATCACCGGCCTCGACTGGCTCGGTGAGGAGACGAAGGCGAAGGCGCTCGCCAAGCTGGCGAAGTTCACGCCGAAGATCGGGTACCCCGCGAAGTTCCGTGACTACGGCGCGCTCGAGATCGACGCGGCCGACCTCGTCGGCAACGTGCGGCGGGCGTCGCGATTCGAATTCGACCGCGAACTCGGCAAGATCGGCAAGCCGGTCGACCGGGACGAATGGTTCATGACGCCGCAGACGGTGAACGCCTACTACAACCCGGGCATGAACGAGATCGTCTTCCCCGCGGCGATCCTGCAGCTGCCGTTCTTCGACCCCGACAGGGACGACGCCTGGAACTACGGCGGCATCGGTGCGGTGATCGGGCACGAGATCGGCCACGGCTTCGACGACCAGGGCGCGCAGTTCGACGGTGACGGCCTGCTGCTCGACTGGTGGACGGCCGAGGACAAGGCCGCGTTCGAGGCGCGCACGAAGGCGCTGATCGCCCAGTACGACGAGCTCGTCCCCGCAGGCCAGACCGAGCACGTCAACGGTGCGCTCACCGTCGGTGAGAACATCGGCGATCTCGGCGGCCTGACCATCGCCTGGCGGGCGTATCTGCTCTCCCTCGACGGCGACGAGCCGCCGGTGATCGACGGACGGACGGGCGCGCAGCGCTTCTTCCTGTCCTGGGCGACGGTGTGGCGCGAGAAGCGCCGATCGGAGGAGGCCAGGCGCCTGCTCACGATCGATCCCCACTCGCCGCCCGAGTTCCGCTGCAACCAGATCGTGCGCAACCTCGACGAGTTCCAGGCCGCGTTCGACGTGACACCGACGGACGCCCTGTGGCTGGATCCGGCGAAGCGGGTCGCGATCTGGTGACGCCGGCGACCGGCTCGACACGTCGAGCCCGGTTGCACGGCGATTTCGCAGCGCGGCACCGCGGTGACGGTGCCCCGTCGGACTTCAGTGACGGGTTCACCGCCCTGGCGCATCTGGCGCTGATCGGCGCCGAGGTCTCGGCGCGGGTCATCGACATCACGGACGGGCGTCCGCTGCTGTCCGTGGACGATCACATCGTGTTGCCCATGGCGGGGGTCGGCCGTGTCCTGCTGCTGCTCGAGGTCGCCGCCCGCATCGGCGCGGAGCACTCCCGATACGAGCTCGTCGACCGAACACCCGAGGATCTCGTCGGTGGGTCGGGCGTCTGGCAGAACCTGAACGCGCCGAGCCTGCCGCTCGCCGACCTCGCCACGCTCGCGGCGTCGAGCGGGGACAACCTGGCCACGAACGTGCTGCTGCGCATCGTCGGCCTCGACGCGGTCCGCGACCGAGCCGAGGCGCTCGGACTGCGGCGAAGCGCCCTCATCGACCGGGTGCGCGATCGGCGCGGCCCCGACGACGCCCCGCAGTTCTCGGTCGGCGCCGCCGCCGAGATGGCGACTCTGTTCGCCAAGATCGCCAGGGGCGAGGCCGTGAACGCGGTGGTCTCGTCGCGTGTGTCCGACTGGCTCGGACTGGCCTCCGACACCTCGATGGTCGCGAGTGCGTTCGCGCTCGATCCGTTCGCGCACACCCGATCGGATCACGGGCTGCGGCTCACGAACCTCACCGGCAGTGCCGACGGGGTCCGCAGTGAGGCCGGTGTACTGCGCGGTCCGCGCGCGGCCGTCGCCTACGCGGTCACGGTGCAGTTCGAGGACGACACCCACGCGAAGCGGCTGTCGGTCCTGAACACGATGCGAACGATCGGCCTCGACGTCCTCGAGTACGTCTTCTAACGCGGCCTGGTCAGGGTTTCTGCGACTTTGCGGCGCCTGTGACCGCAGAAACTCTGACCAGGGTGGGAGAGCGGGGCCCGAAACGGTCAGAAGATCATCGGGCGGTCGTCGGGGTCGCCTTCGTCGTCCGTCAGGTCGACGACGACCGGGACGTGATCCGACGGGCCGGTCCCCTTGCGCTCGTTCCGTTCGATGAAGGCGTGCTCCACCCGGTCGGCGAACGGGGCGGACCCCATGACGAAGTCGATCCGCATGCCCTCGTTTCGCGGGAAGCGCAGCTGCTTGTAGTCCCAGTAGGTGTATCCGTCCGGCACGAGCGGCCGCACGACGTCCGTCAGGCCGAGCGTCTCGAATGCACGGAAGGCGTCCCGCTCGGGCGGAGAGACGTGCGTCGCGCCCGTGAAGACCTCGAGGTCCCACACGTCGCTGTCGAGCGGCGCGATGTTCCAGTCGCCCATCAGCGCGACGGGTGCGTCGTCCGTCGCGAGCTGCTGCTCGACCACCCGAGCCAACGTCTCGAGCCACGCGAGCTTGTACGGGTAGTGGGGATTGTCCAACTCGCGGCCGTTCGGCACATAGAGACTCCACAAGCGCACGCCGCCCGCGGTGATCGCCATCGCCCGGGCTTCGAGTGGCAGCGTGCCGTCGGGGAGCGGCTTGCCGAACCCCGGCATGCCGGGGAAGTCGCGCTCCACGTCCGCGAGCCCGATGCGACTGGCGAACGCGACGCCGTTCCACTGATTCAGGCCGTGTGTGACCACCTCGTACCCGGCGGACTCGAACGGCTCGCGCGGGAACTGGTCGTCACGGCACTTGATCTCCTGCATGGCGAGCACATCGACCTCGCTGCGGCTCAGCCAGTCGGTCACCCGCCCGACTCGGGCACGGATCGAGTTGACGTTCCAGGTCGCGACACGCACCCGACGACGCTACCGCCGCGCCGGGACTCAACCCACGCGGACCGGCTCGCTCGCAGGAAGCGGCGCGAGTGCCATGGTGGCGGTCTCGAGGAACGTCGCGAGCCGGGCCCAGCCGTCGCTCGTGCGTGCGCGGCGGATCGCCTCGTCACCCGCCGTTTCGGACTCCGGCGCGATCACGACGACCGCGATCGGCCGGTTCGAGTGACGGTCGTTGATCCTCGTCGCGACGACGGTGAGCGTGCGGTCGTCCTCGCGGCGGGGCAGCTTCGCGATCCCGTTCAGCCACGCGGCGGTGAGCACATGCTGATCGCCGACGGCCTCGGGGCTGACCGCCTCGTCGCCGTCGATCCGGACGAATCCGTCCGCCGTACGACGGTAGACGCGGAGCGTGTGGTCGGGCAGGCCGGCGGCGAGGGTGATGTCGCGGAGGTGGGCGCGCAGGCGGATGCGCAGCTCGGTGCCGGACATCGGTTCGCGCAGCTCAGGCACGGCCGGCTCGTCCGCCGTGGCGCGCAGTCCGCGGATACGGGCGGTCAGCGCACCGGCGACGACGATGAGGCCGGCGGCGGCGCAGGGCAGGGCGTAGGTGGGCAGCACCGCTCCGGAGGCGGCGATCACGGCGCCGGCGGCGATGGCGGCCTCGGGCAACCAGGTGATGCGTGCCTCGCGCGGCACGGCGTGCCGCGGGGTGCGCTGGGCGGGCGCGATGGGGGTCGTGTGGGTCACATCCGGACCCTAGCCGCGGAGGCGGTCGCGACACCCGTCCCAGATGTGGTCACGCCGGTGCCGCGGCGGGCCGTGCAGTCGGGCCGCTGATCCCTACGATTGGTGCCGTGCAGGACATCCGCCGGCGGCTCATCGACCACATCCGCGAGGAGGCCGTCTTCCACGGCGACTTCGTGCTGACGTCGGGGAAGCGGGCGAGCTACTACGTGGACCTCCGCCGCGTGAGCCTCGACCACCGGGTGGCCCCGCTCATCGGTCTGGTGATGCTCGACCTGATCGCCGACGTGCCGCGGGTCAGTGCGGTCGGGGGCCTCACCATGGGTGCCGATCCGATCGCGGCCGCGATCCTGCACCAGGGAGCCGCGCAGGGCGCCGAGATCGACGCCTTCGTCGTGCGCAAGGAGCCGAAGGACCACGGCCGCGGCAGGCAGGTGGAGGGTCCCGACCTCGCAGGCCGCCGGGTCGTGGTCGTCGAGGACACGTCGACCACCGGCGGCTCGCCCCTCAAGGCCATCGAAGCGCTCACGAAGGTCGGCGCGGAGATCGCCGCCGTCGCCGTGGTCGTCGACCGCGCGACCGGTGCCAGGGAAGCCATCGAGGCCGCCGGGTACCCGTACCTCGCGGCGATCAGCCTCGCCGATCTCGGCCTCGCCTGACCGATGGCGCAGAGCGCGGCCGCACGCGCCGAACGGATCGTGGTGGTCGGCTCGGTGTCGATCATGGCGATCGCCGTACTCGTCGGCGCGTTCTATGTCGGTACGCGCATGAGCCGGGCCGCGGCGGCGGAGCCGGCGCGATCCACGCCCGCGACGAGCGCGCCGGCGACGCCGGCCGCCTCCGCCAGCGCCACTCCGACGTCGCGGCCGACACCGACGACGCAGGCGGCCCCAGGGACGCGGCAGTGGACCCTCCTCGCCGGCGGCGAGTGCATCGCGCGGTTCCAGTCCCCCTGGCAGCCGACGTTCGACGTCGTGGCGTGCTCCGCCGATCACGACGCGCAGATGACCCTGCGGGTGGAGCTGTCCGGCGACGCCTATCCGGGTACCGACGACCTGGTGCAGAGGCTCTCGCTCGCCTGCGCCTCGGCGAAGGCGGTGGATCTCGCGAAGGCCGAGCGCTACTCGGACCTCACCGTGTCCTACGCCTATCCGACCCAGGCGGACTGGGCGGCCGCCGACCGATCGGCGTTCTGCTTCGCGGCGCGCTCGAGCGGCGGCGCGATCACCGGCAGCATCGCGGGCTCGTAGCCCGCCCGACTCCGCGCATCGCGGGGGTCAGACGACGTCGGACTCGACGGGCTCAGGGGCGAGCAGGTCGGCGACGGACTCCAGCACCTCGTCGGGCCGGAACGGGAAGCGGGTGATCGACGTCCTGTCGCTGATGCCGGTGAGGACGAGGATCGTGTGCAGGCCGGCCTCGATGCCCGCGATCACGTCGGTGTCCATGCGGTCGCCGATCATCGCCGTGCTCTCGCTGTGTGCGCCGATCCGGTTCATGGCCGAGCGGAACATCATCGGATTCGGCTTGCCGACGACGTACGGTTCCATGCCGCCCGTCGCCTTGGTGATGAGCGCGGTGATCGCACCGGTCGCCGGCATCACCCCCTCGGTCGACGGTCCGGTCGCGTCGGGGTTGGTCGCGATGAACCGGGCACCGGCCAGGATGAAGCGGATCGCCTTCGTGATGGCCTCGAACGAGTAGTTGCGCGTCTCGCCGACGACCACGTAGTCCGGATCGGTCTCGGTCATGACGAACCCGGCCTCGTGCATCGCGGTCGTGAGCCCGGCCTCGCCGATCACGAACGCCGACCCACCCGGCTGCTGCGACTTCAGGAACTCGGCAGTGGCCAGCGCGGAGGTCCAGATCGCGCTCTCCGGCACCTCGAGCCCGGACGCTCGCAGCCGCGCGGCCAGATCGCGCGGCGTGAAGATCGAGTTGTTCGTCAGCACGAGGAACGGCTTGTCCTGGTCGATCCACTGCCGGATGAGGGCGCTCGCACCGGGGACGGCGGTGTTCTCGTGCACGAGCACGCCGTCCATGTCGGTCAGCCAGCACTCGACCTCGTCGCGTCCACCGCGCATCAGGGCCCCTTCCGCCTGCGGCCTCAGCGTACTTGGACGCCTGGCAGCCGATCCCGCATCGTCGCGACCGCATCGGCCGACTCGTCGATCAGCACGAATCGGCGGCCGGCGGCCGCGGCCGCGACTCCGGTCGTGCCGCTGCCGGCGAACGGGTCCAGCACCCAGCTCCCCGGCCGGCTCGACGCCGCCACGATCCGGCGCAGCACACCGAGGGGCTTCTGTGTCGGGTAGCCGGTCTTCTCCGTGCCCGTCGGGGACACGATCGTGTGCCACCAGACGTCCGTCGGCAGCTTGCCCCGTGCGGCCTTCTCCGGCGTGACGAGTCCCGGAGCCATGTAGGGCTCGCGGTCGACGCTCGCGTTGTCGAAGAAGTACCGCTTCACGTCTTTCACGTACACGAGGATCGTGTCGTGCTTGGCCGGCCAGCGGCGCTGGGCCTTCGCGCCGTAGTCGTACGCCCAGATCAGCTCGTTCAGGAACTGCTCCCTGCCGAACAGCATGTCGAGCAGCACCTTCGCGTAGTGCGCCTCGCGGTAGTCGAGGTGCAGGTAGAGGGTGCCGTCGTCGGCGAGCAGCCGCCGTGCCTCGACGAGCCGTGGCTCGAGGAAGGCCCAGTAGTCCGTGAACCGGTCGTCGTAGGACGCCGCGGCCTGCTGGATGGCCGTGTACCTGGCGCCCTGGAAACCGCTCCGCTCGCCGTCCTCGCTGCGGACGACGGTCATCCGGCGCCTGGACTGCGTCCGCCCGGTGTTGAACGGCGGGTCGAGGTAGACGAGCTGGAACGCCGCGTCGGGCAGGCCGCGCATCACGTCGAGGTTGTCGCCGGCGACCACGAGGTCCGGTCCGTCGGGGGACCAGACGGGCGTCACGCCTGTGAGGGTAGCGGTCGGAGTGGCGCCGGTCCCGGCAGGATGGGGGCCGTGGACCTGCCGCCGAGCGTCGAGACGTCGACAGCGGGTGTGGGCCCGTGGCCGGGCCGGTGGCCGGACGACGCGCACTACGACCCCGAGCTGCTCGAGCACGGTGACAGCCGGAACGTGATCGACCGGTACCGGTATTGGACGATGGCCGCCATCGTCGCGGACCTCGACACCCGCAGGCACGCCTTCCACGTCGCGATCGAGAACTGGCAGCACGACCTCAACATCGGCTCGATCGTGCGGACGGCGAACGCCTTCGCGGCGAGCACGGTGCACATCGTGGGCCGGCGGCGGTGGAACCGGCGGGGCGCGATGGTGACCGACCGGTACCAGCACGTCCTGCACCACGAGACGATCGACGACTTCGCTGCGTGGGCGGCGAGCGCCGGCCTGCCGGTGATCGGCGTCGACAACGTGCCGGGTGCCGTCGCGGTCGAGACCTTCGCGCTGCCCGAGCGCTGCGTGTTGCTGTTCGGACAGGAGGGGCCGGGCCTGTCGCCCGAGGCCCTCGCCACCGCGACGGCAGTCGTCGAGATCCCGCAGTTCGGCTCGACCAGGTCCATCAACGCCTCGGCGGCGGCGGCAATCGTGATGCACGAATGGATCCGGATGCATGCCCCGGCCCCGGGGACCGCGGACGCCGCGGGCGCGGCGGACTGAGTCCCCGGGGCCGGCGGAACGGATCAGTGCATCGGGGCCGGGCGGTTCGCCCGGAGCACCTCGAGGCGGGCGCGGTACTCGACCTCGTCGATGTCGCCCTGCGCGAAGCGCTCGGCGAGCGTCGCTTCGGCGCCGCGGGCGGCGAAGGGGCCCGCGCCGTACGCAGACATCCAGCGGCGGCGGCGCCGGCCGACGAGCGCGAAGATCACCACGATGACGGCGATCCAGAAGAGCGGCACGAGCAGGAACAGCGGGCCGAGGAGAGCTGCGCCGACGAAGGGCATGTGCGGGCCCCAGACAGGGGCCGTTGCGGCGAGCGTGAGCATTGGGGGACTCCTTGATCAGGTGATGATGCCGCCGAATCCGGCGACATCACCAGACTCGCCCGGCCGCCCTGTCGGGGCATCGGCCGGGAGATGACACCTCGCATCCGCCCGTGGGTGTACCCGGACGGGTCAGGACTGCTGCCAGCCGGGCCGGATGAGGCCGGTCTCGTACGCCTGGACGACGAGCTGCACGCGATCGCGCGCACCGAGCTTCGTCATGACGCGGGAGACGTGGGTCTTGGCCGTCAGCGGACTGAGGAACAGCCTCGCGGCGATCTCGTCGTTCGTGAGCCCGTGTCCGACGAGCACGAGCACCTCGCGCTCGCGATCGGTCAGCGACGAGAACGCGCTGGTGTCCGACGGCGGCTGCAGCGCCCCGGCCACCCGTTCGAGCAGCCGCTTGGTGACACCGGGACTCAGCAGCGCCTCGCCGCCGGCCGCGACGCGGACCGACCGGATGAGCTCGGCCGGCTCGGTGTCCTTCACGAGGAAGCCGCTCGCGCCCGCGCGGATCGCCGCGATGACGTACTCGTCGAGTTCGAACGTCGTCACCACGACGACGTGGCAGCCCTCGAGGCCCGGCGTGTGCACGATCTCGCCGGTCGCCCAGAGACCGTCGCCGTTCGGCATCCGGATGTCCATCAACAGGACGTCAGGCTTGGTCTCGACCGCGACGCGGACCGCGTCCGTGCCGGTCGCGGCCTCGCCGACGACCCGGATGTCGGGTTCGGAGTCGAGCAGCGCGCGGAAGCCGCCTCGGATGAGGGCCTGGTCGTCCGCGATGACGACGCGGATCATGTCATCACCGGGGTGGCGCGGGGCAGGCGGGCGACGACCTCGATGCCGTCGTCGTGCCGGTCCACCGCGAGAGTGCCGCCGAGCAGTGCCGCGCGCTCCCGCATGCCCTCGATGCCGCGGCCGCTTCCCGTGGTCGGGGGACCGGCGGCTCCCCCGCGATCGCGGATCGTCGCGACGACCGTCTCGCCGTCGTTCGTCAGTGTGACGACGACCGTCGAGCCGGGAGCGTGCCGGCCGGCGTTCGTCAGGCTCTCCTGCACGATCCGGTAGAGCGCGAGCTGCACCGCGTCAGGGGGCCTCGGCTGCAGCCGATCGTCGAGTCGAGCCGCGATCCCGAGTCCCGAGGCCTCGGTGACGAGCGCCGGGAGGTCGTCGAGGTTCTGCGTCGGCCGCGTCGGTGCGTGCTCGTCCGGCCGCAGTACGCCGAGGACCGATCGGACCTCGTCGAGGGCCTGCTTGCTCGTCGCGCGGATGCCGGTGAGCGCCTCGACGGCCGCGCTCGGCCGGGTGTCCGCGAGATGCAGGCCGACGCCGGCCTGCACGGTGATCGACGAGAGGGAGTGGGCGAGCACGTCGTGCAGTTCGCGCGCGATCCGGACGCGCTCCTCCTCGGCGATGGCGCGGTTCCGTTCGGCCCACACGGCGCGCCGGTCGACCATGCGCAGCCGTGCCACGCGCAGCCATTCGCCCGCCGCCGCGGCCATGAGCAGGACGACCACGGTCGCCAGCGACCGCACGGCACGGAACGGGTCGCTCGCGACGACGAACCACCACACGGGCAGCACGAGCATCGCGCCGACGGTCGCGAGCACCCAGGCACGCGCACCGCGGACGGTTCCGCTCACCACCGCGAACAGGAAGGGGATGAGGCTCACCGGTGGCCCCTCGATCAGCACGAGGCCGACCATCGACGCCGCCCCGACGAGCACGACGCAGGGTCCCGGCGCACGTCGGGAGAGCAGCAGGCCGCCGGAAGCGACCACGGCGGCGGCGAGGCCGAGACCCAGGAGTGCCGGCGTCGCGTGCAGGCTCCAGAACAGGACCGGCAGTTGCAGGACGAGCGAGAGCACCGACCGGAACACGGGCGCATACCGACGGCCGCGGCCGCTGTGGCTTCGCCAGGGCGGGTACTCCCAGGTCGATCCCGGCATCCTCTGAAGCTACCGCCGCCCATCCGCCGCCGCGTCCTCCTGGGGAAGGAGCCGCTGCTGCTCCCGGGGGAGCAGCGTGCGATGCTGGATCGATGACCGACGTGCAGGAGGACGTCCGGCTCGATGAGCGGCTCGAGCTGGGCAAGCCGTGGGCCCTGGTCGTCTGGGACGACCCGGTCAATCTCATGACCTATGTCACGTGGGTGTTCCGGAGTTACTTCGGTCTGCCGAGAGCGGATGCGGAGCGGCTGATGATGCAGGTGCACACCGAGGGCAAGGCGATGCTGGCGTCGGGCGCCCGGGAGGCGATGGAACGGCACGTCGAGGCGATGCACGGGTTCGGCCTGTGGGCGACGGTGCAGCAGGCATGAAGCTGCTCGGGGAGTTCGAGCGCGTCGGCGATGTGGTCGAACGGCGCTTCACCAAGTCCGAGACGAGGATGCTGACCAACCTGACGCGCCAGATCGCCGAGACCATGTCGGTCGCCGACGCCCCGGCCTCGTACGACGACGTGGTCGTGCGGCGCTTGCTGCCCGACGCGTACCCCGACGATCTCGACGCGAACGCCGAGTACTCGGCGGCCGTCCGGTCCCGGCTCGCCGACGCGAAGGCCGCGGGCGCCATGCGGGTCGCGGCCGACCTGGCCGCCGCCCCCGGCGGCACCGTGCGGCTGGACCGGGACGGCGCGATCGAGTGGCTGCGCGCGCTCGGCGACATCCGTCTGGCACTCGCCTCGCGCGTCGGTGTCGAGGTGCTCCAGTCCGACGTGACGGCGCCGGCCGGCATGCTCTACGCCTGGCTCACCTGGCTGCAGGGCAGCCTGGTCGACGCCGTCGACCTCGGAGACGCCGACCTGGGGGACGCGCTCGATCGCGACTGACGGCTCACGCGCCGATGAGGCTCGGCTGCAGGTCGCGCATGGTGCGCCGCGCGGTCATCCTGGCCGTGATGGCGACCGTCAGCCCGAGGGCCGCGACGAGCCAGAGTCCGAGCACCAGGGCGTCGGAGAAGGCGAGCGACAGCGTGCCGCCGTACATCGTCTGGCGCAGGGCGTCCACGGCGTAGGACATGGGCAGCGCGTGGTGCAGCGCGGCGAGCGGCGCGGGCAGCGTCTGCCACGGGAACGTGCCGCCTGCCGTGACGAGCTGGACGAGCATCAGGATCAGGCCGAGGAACTGCCCGACGCTGCCGAGTGCCGCGTTCAGGGCGAGCAGGATCGCCGCGAAGGTGACCGCGGTGAGCGCCAGCACGCCGAACGTGGCGAGCGGGTCCGCGACGGTGAACCCGAGCGGCCCCGCCACGATCACGAGCAGCGCAGCGACCTGCACGACGCCGAGTGCCGCAGGCACGAGCCATCCGGCCAGCGTCACGCGTACCGGGCGGCGGACCGCGGTGATCGCCCGTCCCGAGAGGGGCCGGATGATCAGGAACAGCGCATAGCTGCCGATCCAGGTCGAGAGGCTCAGGAAGAACGGCGCGAGTCCTGCGCCGTAGGTGCCGGCGGGGGCGATGTTCGTGGTGACGACGGAGGCCGGATCGCCGATCGCGGCGGCCTGGGCGGTGCGCTCGACGCCGGTGGTCGACGGGATCGTCGACGCGCCCCGCGAGAGCGCGTGATGCAGCTTCGTGGCCCCGGCGGCGACCTTCGCCGTGCCGGCCGCGACCTTCGAGGATGCCGAGGCGACTTCGAGCGCCCCGCCGGCCGCGCGGGCGATCCCCGTGGACAGTGCGGCCGACCCGGCGGCGAGGGAGTCCGTGCCCGACGCGACGTTCGATGCGCCCGACGCGACGGCGGAGGCGCCGTGGGCGAGCGACGCCGCGCTCGTCGAGGCCGAGTGGATCGCGGTCGCGCCCGGCTGCAGTGTGCCGAGCACCCGGGCGATCTGCGCCGCGCTCAGGCCGTCGGCCGCGAGCTCCCGCTGCACCGCGGTCGCTGTCGCGGCCGAGCCGGAGTCGATCGTCGCGAGGCCGGCCGCGAGGGCCGCCGATGCGCTGCCGACCCGCTGTGCGCCGTCCGAGACCGACGTCGCGCCCGACGCGAGCCGACGTGTCCGCCTCGGCAGCGAGGCGGTGGTGGACTTCGCGGTCGAGAGACCTGAGGCCAGGGAGGCGGAGCCGCTCGCGACCTGCGCCGCGCCCTTCGACGTGGCGTTCGCACCGTTCGCGAGCGTCTTCGCGCTCGACGCGGCAGAAGTGAGATCCGACTTGATGCCCGCGATCGACACCAGGAACCGCTCGGCGGCTGCCGTGTCGACCTGCTGCGTGATGGATGCTCTGATGCCTTCGCTCGCACTCGCCGCGATCCTCGTGGACAGTGCGTTGTTCGCGTCGCTCGAGGTCACCTCGATGCGCGCCTTGCTCGGCGTCGCGGTGCTCACCGAGGCGATGTCGCGCGAGAAGTCCGCAGGCAGCGTCACTACGAAGTCGACGTCGCCGTCGCGGACCGCCGTCGACGCGGCCGCGGCGGACATGGCGCGCCAGTCGAAGTCGCCCGCCGAGACCAGGTCTTCGGCGGTGCTCGCACCGTAGTGCTCGGTGATGCCGTCGACGCGGGCGCCGGTGTCCGCGTTCACGAGCGCGACGGGGATGTCCTTGAGATTGCCGTAGGGGTCCTGGTTGCCCCACAGGTAGAGGCCGCCGTAGAGCACGGGCACGACGCCGAGGGCGACGAGGGCGACGACGCCCATACGTGTGGCGGTGAGGCGGCGCAGTTCCGAACGGACGAGTGTGGCGACGGTCATCGGGAGACCTCCTGCAGGGATTCGGGCCGGGCGGTGGCCGCGGCGGCGGCCGCGTGGCCGGTGAAGACGAGCACGGCGACGCCGCGCTCGGCGAACTCGTGTGCCAGCGCGACCCAGCCGGCCGTCGTGCCGCCGTGCCGTTCGGGCGCCGTCAGCACGAGTGCCCGGACGCCCGGCCTGCGTGCGGCGAGCTCGAGCAGCAGGCGGATGCGGAGGTCCGGCGGCAGGTCGACCATCGGCGCCCTGCGCCACGCCGACGCGCCCAGATCGGTGAGCAGGCGATCGACCGCGGCGCGCGACGACGGCAGCCCGGCGAACATCAGCTCCTCGCGTACGACCGACGCGACCGGGATGGAGGCCCCCGGTTCCGCGACGACCGGTGTGTCGACGAGTGCGACGGCGGCGCGGAGCGCCGCGGTGTCCTCGCGGCCGTCGATCAGCACGGTGCCGCGATCGGGGACGAGTCTGCCGCCCGCGACGAGCGACGCGAGCATCGGTCCCCGCTCGGTCCCGATCGGCACGATCGCCACGGTGCCGTCCGAGACGACCGCATCCGTCGGCGGCAGCGCGGGAGTCGCCGGATCCCCGACGCCGACTGCGGAGAGCCCGATCCTCATGCCTCCTCCGTTCCGAGCAGCTGGGCGTGTGCAGCGAGCAGCGCATCCGCTTCCCGCCACGAGAGCCCGAGTGCGCCGAGTCCTGCGAGCACCACGAGCCGGCGGCCCTCCGCGCGTGCGATGGGCACCCTGTTCGCTTCGTCGAGCACGGTGAACGCCGCGCCCTCGACCAGTCGGGCGACGGTCTCGGCCGGAAGGTCGGTCCGCGCGACGCCGGCGGCTGCGGCACGTTCGACCGCGCCGATCACCCTGGCGTGCAGCGCGGCGAGCGCAGGCGAGAGCCGAGCCCGCAACGGGCCGCGAAGCACCACCTGCGTCAGCATGCGGACGTGCTCGACGTCGTCCCAGATCACTCGGCCGAGCAGCGCCAGTTCGACGACCGGATCGGCGTTGGCCACGCCGTCGACGGCAGCGGCGACGCGCGCCGCGCCCTGGTCGGCGAGTTCGGCCAGCAGCTCGTCCCGCGTCGCGAAATGGCCGTAGAAGGCGCGGCGGGACAGGCCGGCCGCCGCCGCGACGGCGTCGAGCGTGGCGGCGGGGTCCTGTCGTAGGACGCCCCGTGCCGCATCGAGCAGCGCGGCGCGGTTGTGTGTCGCGTCCTTGCGGGGTCCACGGGTGGTCGGTGTCGTCATGCCGGCCACTCTACATCTAACTTGCACATCAATGTGCAAGTTAGTGGAGCGCGTTCAGGGGAGGCGGGCCGCTCGCCGGTAGAGTAGGTCCACGGGACCCGAGCGAGAGGATTCCGTATGCCGGCCATCGTGCTGATCGGCGCCCAGTGGGGCGATGAGGGCAAAGGCAAGGCGACCGACCTGCTGAGTGGCAGGGTCGACTACGTCGTCAAGTTCAACGGCGGGAACAACGCCGGGCACACGGTCGTGATCGGCGACAAGAAGTACGCCCTGCACCTGCTGCCCTCGGGCATCCTGTCCCCGGGCGTGGTCCCGGTGATCGCGAACGGTGCGGTGATCGACCTCGAGGTCCTGTTCTCCGAGCTGGAGGCGCTCACCGCACGGGGTATCGACGTCTCGCGTCTGCGGGTGAGCGCCAATGCGCATGTCATCACGGCCTATCACCGCACGATCGACCGGGTCACGGAGCGTTTCCTCGGCAAGCGGCAGATCGGCACGACCGGCCGAGGTATCGGGCCGACCTATGCGGACAAGATCAACCGGGTCGGCGTGCGCATCCAGGACCTCTTCGACGAGGGCATCCTGCGGCAGAAGGTCGAAGGAGCGCTCGAGCAGAAGAACCACCTGCTCGTCAAGATCTACAACCGCAGGGCGGTGAGCGTGGACGAGGTGGTGGACGAGCTCCTCTCGTTCGTCGACCGGTTGCGGCCGATGGTGGCGGACACGTCCCTCGAACTGAATCAGGCACTCGAGGCGGGCCGTACCGTGCTGTTCGAGGGCGGCCAGGCGACCATGCTCGACGTCGATCACGGCACGTATCCGTTCGTCACGTCGTCGAACGCGACGAGCGGGGGAGCGGCGACCGGGGGCGGCGTCGCGCCGAACCGCATCGATCGGGTGATCGCGGTCATCAAGGCGTACACGACCAGGGTCGGCGCTGGACCGTTCCCGACGGAGTT
Source organism: uncultured Actinomycetota bacterium (assembly GCA_963716965.1). Classification (GTDB taxonomy): domain Bacteria; phylum Actinomycetota; class Actinomycetes; order Actinomycetales; family Microbacteriaceae; genus Amnibacterium. The sequence continues at coordinate 294,318 of CAVQUZ010000001.1, forward strand.
GTTCGACGCGTCGGGCGAGTTCCTGCGCTCGAAGGGGTTCGAATTCGGGACGACGACCGGGCGCCCGCGACGGACCGGCTGGTACGACGTGCCGATCGCCCGGTACGCCGCCCGGATCAACGGGGTGACGGACTTCGTGCTCACCAAGCTCGACGTGCTGACCGGCATCGAGCGCATCCCGGTGTGCGTCGGATACGACATCGACGGCCGCATCGTCGACGAGGTGCCGGTCTCGCAGTCGGACTTCCACCACGCGGTGCCGGTCTACGAGGAGTTCCCCGGCTGGGACGAGGACATCACGACGGCCAGGACGTTCCAGGACCTGCCGAGGGCGGCCAGGGAGTACGTGCTCGCGCTCGAGGCGATGTCGAACGCGCCGATGTCCGTCATCGGCGTCGGGCCGGCGCGCGATGCGGTCGTCGTCCGCAACGACCTGCTGCCCTGACGGCCTCGGGGGGCGCGCGCAGGCTCTAGCCTTGAGGGATGGCCGATCCCGTCACCGACGACGCGCTCGAGGAGCTCGCCGGCCTGCGCGCGAGCATCGACAACATCGACGCGGCGCTGGTCCATCTGCTCGCGGAGCGGTTCAAGTTCACGCAGCGCGTCGGCACATTGAAGGCGACCGTCGGCCTGCCGCCCGCCGACCCCGAGCGCGAGGCCGAGCAGATCACACGGCTGCGGGCGCTCGCGGAGTCGTCGAAGCTCGACCCGGCGTTCGCCGAGTCCTTCCTCGCGTTCATCATCGCCGAAGTGATCCATCATCACGAACGGATCGCAGAGGCGCACAGCGGCAGCTGAGTGCCGGTGTGCATCGGTCCACCGCTCGGCGGACGGGCCGGTCGTCGTTGCCCGCCGGATGTTCCTGATGTACTATTCCTCGTGGAATAATACCGAAAGGAGTATCGCGTGACGCTCTCCATGTTGGCGGTCGCGTCCCTCGCGCTGCTCTCCGAGCGTCCGATGCATCCGTACGAGATGTACCAGCTGTTGATCGCCCGGTCCGAGGACCGCTTGATCAAGGTGCGACCCGGATCGCTCTACCACGCGGTCGATCGGCTGCACGACGACGGTCTCGTCGCCGATGTGGGCACCGACCGCTCGGGCAATCGGCCCGAGCGCACGACCTACGAGATCACCCCTCACGGCCGAACGGCGCTCGCCGACTGGTTACGAGAGACGATCCGCGAGCCCGTCAACGAGTTCCCCCGATTCCCGCTGGCGCTCTCCGAGGCGCACAACCTGCCGCTGCCCGAGGCGACCGCGCTCATCCGCGAGCGCATCGCCACGCTGGACGCCGACCGCGCATTCGTCGACAGCAAGCTCCAGCTGCTCACCATCGATCCGCATCTTGAGGAACGTTGGTTCCTGGATGCGGAGTACCAGATCGCGGTCCTGACCGCCGAGATCGATTGGCTCGGCGCACTCGTCGAGCGCATCGAATCCGGCGACCTGCCGTGGTGAACCCCCACTCGTCCCGTTAGGAGCATCGTGCCCACCGAAATCAAGCCGTGGCCGGCCCTCTGGTCGCTCATCATCGGCTTCTTCATGATCCTGATCGACACGACCATCGTGTCCGTCGCGAACCCCGCGATCCTGCGTGGCCTGCACACCGACATCAACTCCGTCATCTGGGTGACCAGCGCGTATCTGCTCGCGTTCGCCGTGCCCCTGCTCATCACGGGCAGGCTCGGCGACCGCTTCGGGCCGAAGTACGTCTACCTCACGGGCCTCGTGATCTTCACCCTCGCGTCCGCGTGGTGCGGGTTCGCCGGCTCGATCGGCGTGCTCATCGCGGCCAGAGTCGTCCAGGGGGTCGGCGGCTCGCTCATGTCTCCGCAGACCATGGCGGTCATCACGCGCATCTTCCCGCCGGCGAAGCGCGGTGCCGCGCTCGGACTCTGGGGAGCGACCGCCGGCGTCGCCACGCTGGTCGGCCCGATCCTGGGGGGTCTGCTCGTGGACGGCTTCGGCTGGGAGTGGATCTTCTTCATCAACCTGCCGATCGGCGTGGTCGCATTCGTGCTCGCGGCTCGGTTCGTGCCCGCGCTCGAGACGCATCCGCACAAGTTCGATGTGCTCGGTATCGTGCTGTCGGCCGTCGGGCTCTTCGCGCTCGTGTTCGGGCTGCAGCAGGGCGAGACCTACGACTGGGGGGTCATCGCGGGACCCGTCACGGTATGGGGGCTGATCATCACCGGCGTGGTGGTGCTCGCCGCGTTCGTGGTCGAACAGCGCTTCACCAAGCGCGAGCCGCTGTTGCCGCTCGGGGTGTTCCGGGACCGGAACTTCTCGGTGGCGAACATCATCATCACGACCGTCGGCTTCACCGTGACGAGCATGACCCTGCCGCTCGTCTTCTACTTCCAGATCGTGCGCGGCATGACGCCCACGCAGTCCGCGCTGATGCTCACGCCCATGGCCGTCATCAACATCGGACTCGCCCCGTTCGTCGGCCGGCTCGTCGATCGGATGCACCCGAGGCTCCTGATCGTGTCGGGCCTCCTGCTGTTCAGCGTCGCGCTGTTCCTCTACGTCCTGCTGCTGTCGCCGGACGTCGCGTGGGGCTGGCTGCTCGTCCCGGCGGCGGTGCTCGGTCTCGCGAACGCATTCACCTGGGCACCGGTCTCGAGCACGGCGACCCGTGGCCTGCCCCCCGCGCTCGCGGGCACGGGCTCGGGCGTCTACAACACGACGCGGCAGATCGGCAGCGTGCTCGGGAGTGCGTCGATCGCGACACTGATCGAGGCCAGGCTCGCGGCCGACCTGCCTGCCGGCAGCGGTGCCGCGGCCTCGTTCGGCGACTCGACGACCGTGCCCGCGTTCCTGCGGGCGGGATTCACGACAGCGATGGCACAGAGCATGCTCCTGCCGGCATGCGTCGTGCTGCTCGGGCTGATCGCCGCTCTGTTCGTCGTGCGGCCGGTCATGGCCGCCTGGGGCACGCCGCAGCGCGCGGGCGACTCGGCGCCTACGAAGGCGGAGACCCCGGCCTGATAGCGAGGTGGACATGAATGTAGTAAGCGCGCATACTAAAGCCATGTCCACTTCCACTGTCTGGTCCACGTCGTTCGAAGCGTCGACCACCGCCTCTCCCGCCGCCGTCTGGGCGGCACTCCGCGCCCTGCACACCGGCCGCGCCATCGGTCCGTCGAGCGACCGCTTCGAGCCCACGGGGCCGTTCGCCGTGGGGACCGTCGTGCGGGTCACACCGCAGGGCGCCGAAACCATGGACTCCGTGATCACCGAGCTCGAAGCGGAATCCGTGTACGCCGATCGCACCGAAGTCGGCGGCCTGGTGCTGACGTTCAGGCACGTGCTGCTGCCGACGGCGACCGGCACACTCGTCAGCCACGTGCTCGAGATCGACGGCGAAGGCGCCGAGGCGGCGGCGCCGCAGCTCGGCCCCGCGATCAGCGCCGACTTCCCGGTGGCGATGGCCGAGCTGTTCGACGCGGCGGAACGCGGCATCGCGTGACCGACGGCCCGGGGCTCGCGACGGACTTCGCCGACGCCGACGCGAGCCCCGGGCTGCAGCTCTGGCGCGTCACGAACGCCTGGCAGTCGGTCATGCGGCAGGCCCTGGCCCCGTTCGGGCTCACCCACGTGCAGTTCGTGCTGCTCGCCTCACTCGCGTGGCAGGGCGCGCCGATGACACAGCGCGCGCTCGCTGATCACGCGGGGACCGATCCGATGATGACGTCGCAGGTCGTCCGCGCGCTCGAGGGCAAGGCGCTCGTGATCCGCGGACCGCATCCGACCGACGCGCGTGCGAAGGCGGTCGCACCGACGCCGGCCGGGCTCGATCTCGTGAATCGCGCGATCGTGGTCGTCGAGGACGCCGATCGGCGCTATTTCGAGCCGCTCGGTGACGGAGTCGGCGCGTTCGCCGCCTCGTTGGGGTCGCTGGCCGCCGCGAAGGCGCGGTAGGCGCTCGCCGCCGCCTCGAGATACCGCAGGATCGCCCCGCGCTCCGCCGCCGAGAAGTCCTTCGCGATCTCGTCCAGGCGCGACACGAGGTCCTGCAGCTGGCCGCGCACCTCGTCGATCGCGTGCTCGCTGGCGATGAGCCGCACCCGTCTGCGATCGGTGGTGTCCCGCTCCCGGACGAGGTGACCCGCCTGCTCGAGCCGGTCCACCAGCTCGGTCGTCGCACCAGGACTGATGCCGAGCCGGTCCGCGAGCTCGCGCGGGCCCACCGCGCGCGGCGAATAGGCGATCACGCTCATCGCCGCCAGATCGGTGCGGTGCATCCGCATGCGTCGACCGAGCGCGGCGCCCGCCTCCTCGCCCGCGTCCTGCAGCCGGCGGAGCGCGAGCGACTCGGGTCCGCTCCTCGAGGGCTGCGCATCGGTCACCGGGACAGCTTACGTCGACGGATGATATGGTCGCCGAAATACATGGTGGTCGAAAGGAATCGCTCGATGGCTGCTGCACCCGCTCGACGATGGCTCGGACTCGTCGCGGTGAGTCTGTCCGTGGCGGTGATCATCGTGGACTCCACGATCGTGAACGTCGCGGTGCCCTACATCGAGCGGGACATCGGCCTCACCTCGACCGACGTGCAGTGGGTGCAGGAGTCGTACACGCTGGTCTTCGCCGCGACCCTGCTCATCTGGGGCACGATCGCGGACCGCATCGGCCGGCGGCGCATGCTGCTCATCGGCGTCGTCGTCTTCACGCTGGCGTCCCTCGGCGCGGCGCTCGCCCCGACAGCGGCGCTGCTCATCCTGGCCCGCGTCGTGCAGGGCTTCGGCGGTGCGATGATCCTGCCGACGACGCTGTCCCTCATCAACGCGACCTTCAGCGGTCGTGAGCGCGGGATCGCCTTCGCGATCTGGGGGTCGACGATCGGCGGCATGGTCGCATTCGGTCCGCTCCTGGGCGGCTGGCTCACGACGGACTTCTCCTGGCGCTGGTCGTTCGGTATCAACGTGCCGATCGCGGTGCTCATCGTCATGGGTCTGCTCGCGTTCGTCGACGAGTCCCGTTCGCCGGGCCGCAGACGGATCGATGTCCCCGGTGCGGTGCTGTCGGGCATCACGTTCGCATCGCTCGCGTTCGGGCTCATCGAGGGGCGGACGTACGGCTGGTGGCTGACCGGCGCCACGGCCTTCCAGGTGGGCGGCTGGAAGTGGCCGCTGGCGCTGTCGCCGATCCCGTTCGCATTCCTGCTCACCGCCGTCGGCGGCGCCGCGTTCCTCGCCCGCAGCATCCGGCGTACCCGGCAGGGGCGCGACACACTCATCGATCTCGGCCTCTACCGGATCCCGTCGTTCCGGAACGGCAGCATCGCGGCGATGATCGTGAGCCTCGGCGAATTCGGCATCATCCTCGTCCCTGCCGCTGTGGCTGCAGGACGTCATCGGGTATTCGGCGTTCCAGACGGGCCTGGTGCTGCTGGCGCTCGCCGGGGGCTCGTTCCTCGCCAGCGGCGCCGCCGCCGCGCTGTCCGATCGGCTGCCTGCACCGGTCGTGGTGCGGGTCGGCATCGCCGCCGAGATCGTCGGTGTGGCCGGCCTCGGCTTCGTGGTCGGACCCTCCACCGAATGGTGGGCGCTCGTGCCGTTCCTGTTCGTCTACGGGTTCGGCGTCGGGCTGGCGACCGCGCAGCTCACAGGCGTCGTACTCGTCGACGTGCCGGTGGATCGCAGCGGCCAGGCTTCAGGCGCGCAGAGCACGGCCCGCCAAGTCGGTTCCGCGCTCGGGATCGCCGTGCTGGGCACCGTGCTCTTCGGCGTGACGTCGGTCGCCCTGCAGGCACGGCTCGGGGATCTCGGGCTGTCCGGATCGACGGCGACGGGCATCGTCTCGAGCGTGGTCAACAGCGCCGGTGGCACCATCACCGAGCTCGCGGCGCGATCGTCGGCCGTCGGCGACGCGGCGAAGGCGGCGTTCTCCGACGGCACTCGAGCAGCCGCGTTCACGGCGGCCGGGTGTCTCGTCGTGGGTCTCGCGGCGAGCTTCTCGCTCGGCTCGCGGAAGCGCATCGAGGAGCCGATGGCCGCCGCGTCCGCGGCGGAGTGAGCGAGCCGTCGGCCGCCCGGCCCGTGCGGGGTTCGGGCGGACGGCCGACGCCACTCGCGCGTTGGAGTGATGAACCGTGCATTCCGGCGGTACGCGCGTCGCCGGCGGACAGCACGTTACGCCGAAGGACCGACTCCCGGTAGCCGTACTTTCCTGGGCACGCAACCCCTTGTGCGCCCAGGCGCCCTCGAGCGGTCAGCCGCCGACCACAGCACCCAGGCGCGCGGGGAGCGGCTCGCGGTTCGCCGCACGCAGCTCGTCGAGCGGGATCCTGAAGAGGTCCTGCACCTCGATCTCGTGGGACGACGCATCGGTGACCCCGATGCGCAACGCAGGCACGCGACGTCCGGCGCAGAGCCCGGCGAACTTCACGTCCTCCTCCCGCGGTACCGCGACGAGGAGGCGCGCCTGCGTCTCGCTGAAGAGTGCCGTCGCCGCGTCGATGCCGTCCCGCTCCCGCATCTCCTGCAGCCAGACGCGGCTGCCGACGCCGAATCGCAGCGACCCCTCCATGAGCGCAGCTGCGAGCCCGCCCTCGGACAGGTCGTGTGCGGCCTGCACGAGGTTCTGGCCGCTCGCCGCGAGCATCAGCGCGCTCAGCTTCGCCTCGTCGGCGAGCTTCGGTTTCGGCGGGCGGCCCCCCAGATGGCCGTGCACCGTTCCGGCCCAGGCCGACCCGTCGAGCTCCGTCTCGGTCGATCCGAGCAGATAGAGGTTCAGGCCGTCGTCCTGCCAGCCGGACGGGATGCGGGCCGCGACGTCGTCGATGAGACCGAGGACGCCCACGACCGGCGTGGGGTGGATCGGCCGCTCGCCGGTCTGGTTGTAGAAGGACACGTTGCCACCGGTGACAGGGATCTCGAGCTCGAGGCACCCGTCGGCGAGCCCCGAGACGGTCTGCTCGAACTGCCACATGACCTCAGGGTTCTCGGGTGATCCGAAGTTCAGGCAGTCGGTCACCGCGACCGGCCGGGCCCCGCTCGCGGAGACGTTCCGCACGGCTTCCCCGAGCGCGAGCTGCGCCCCCTGGTACGGGTCGAGCTGGCAGTACCGCCCGTTGGCATCGGTCGCGATCGCGAAGCCGAGCCCCGATGACTCGTCGACGCGGACCATGCCGGCGTCGTCGGGGAAGGCGAGCGCCGTGTTGCCGAGCACGTACCGGTCGTATTGGTTCGTGATCCAGGAGACGTCGGCGAGATTCGGGCTGCCGAGCACCTCGAGCACCTGTGCGCGCAGTTCGTCGCCCGACGACGGCCTCGGCAGCGACGACGCGGTGTCGGCCTGCAGCGCATCCAGCCAGCCGGGGCGCGCGATCGGCCGCTCGAGCACAGGGCCGTCGACCGCGACCGTCGCGGGGTCGACGTCCACGATCGTGCCGCCGTGCCACATGATCTCGAGCCGGCCGGTGTCGGTGACCTCGCCGAGCACGCTCGACTCGACATTCCACTTCTCCGTGACGGCCAGGAACCCGTCGAGCTTCTCCGGCGTGACGATCGCCATCATGCGTTCCTGGCTCTCGGACATGAGGATCTCCTCGGCCGTGAGTGTCGGGTCGCGCAGCAGCACGTCGTCGAGATCCACGCGCATCCCGCCGTCGCCGTTCGCCGCGAGCTCGCTCGTCGCACACGAGATACCGGCGGCGCCGAGGTCCTGGATCGCCTCGACGAGGCCGCCGGCGAAGAGCTCGAGGCAGCACTCGATGAGCACCTTCTCCGCGAACGGGTCGCCGACCTGCACGGCAGGGCGCTTCGTCGGGCCGCCGGCCGAGAACGTGTCCGACGCGAGGATCGACGCCCCTCCGATGCCGTCCCCGCCCGTCCGGGCGCCGAAGAGCACGACCTTGTTGCCGACGCCCGTCGCGTTCGCGAGGTGCAGATCCTCGTGCCGCAGGACGCCGACGCAGAGCGCGTTCACCAGCGGGTTGCCCGCATAGACCGCGTCGAAGACCGTCTCGCCGCCGATGTTCGGCAGGCCGAGACAGTTGCCGTAGGACGCGATGCCCGCCACGACGCCGTGCACCACGCGCTGGGTGTCGGCCACGTCGATGTCGCCGAACCGCAGCTGGTCCATGACCGCCACCGGCCGTGCGCCCATGGAGATGATGTCGCGGACGATGCCGCCGACGCCGGTCGCCGCGCCCTGGAACGGCTCGATGTAGGAGGGATGGTTGTGGCTCTCCACCTTGAACGTGACCGCCCAGCCGTCGCCCACGTCGACGACGCCCGCGTTCTGCCCCATGCCGACCATGAGGTGCTCACGCATCCGGTCGGACACCTTCTGCCCGAACTGGCGCAGGTGCACCTTGCTGGACTTGTACGAGCAGTGCTCGCTCCACATGACCGAGTACATCGCGAGCTCGCCCGACGTCGGGCGCCTGCCCAGGATCTCGCGGATGCGCGCGTACTCGTCCGGTTTCAGACCGAGCGCCGCGTACGGCTGCTCGTGGTCCGGGGTGGAGGCGGCGTGCTCGACGGTGTCGAGTGTCGGGGACGGGGGCACATCGGGCACACGAGCTCCTCGGGACGCAGAGAGCACCAAATCTACTGAACGCGCGCGGCGCCCTCGTGCCCGACGGTGTGCAGCAGCCGTCCGGCGAGCGATCTCACACCACGACGAACACCTCGCCGTCGGCGCTCGCGACCGTGGTCCCGTCGGCGAGGCCGACGCTCCAGGACGGCGACGTCGGTCCGGTCGCACGCACGCCGTCAGCGGAGCGGGTGACCGCGTACTCGGACCCGCCGACGGACACGACCGTGTCGCCGGGGTCGCCCGGCGTCACGAGCAGGGTCAGCCCGTCGGTGTGGTCGACATCGGGCCGGTCCTCGTTCGCGGACAGCGGGATCACGGCCCCGGCACGGATGTACAGCGGCAGGGTCTCGAAACCGTGCTGTTCGCGGAGCCACCGTCCGCCCTCGACGGTCCGCCCCGACCACCAGTCGGTCCATCGCCCGGCGGGCAGGTAGAACTCGACGTCGCCTGCGGCGCTGAACACGGGGGCGACGAGCAGATCGGGCCCGAGCAGGTACTGCCGATCGAGGAAGGCGCAGGTCGGATCCTCGGGGAATTCGATCAGCATCGGGCGCATCAGCGGGGCGCCCGAGCGGTGGGCCTCCTCGGTCAGCGCGACGAGGTAGGGCGCGAGACGGTTCTTCAGTCGTGCGAACTTCCGCGTGACGCTGACGGCGCTGTCGGGCGCCGACTCGTCGTCGTCGAAGATCCACGGCACACGGTAGGAGTCGCTGCCGTGGAACCGGCTGTGGCTCGACAGCAGACCGAACGCCGTCCAGCGCTTGAACACATCGGCGTCCGGTGTGCCCTCGAATCCGCCGATGTCGTGGCTCCAGTGCGCGAACCCACTCATCGCGAGGGAGAGCCCGCCCCTGAGCGTCTCGGCCATCGAGGTGAACGTCGACGTCGAGTCGCCTCCCCAATGCGCGGGATACCGCTGACCGCCTGCGGTCGCGCTGCGGGCGAAGAGGATCGCCTCGCCGGCACCCCGTTTCGTCTCGAGCACCTCGAAGACGGCCTTGTTGTAGAGGTCGGTGTAGCGGTTGTGCATGGCGACCGGGTCGGAGCCGTCCGCGTAGACGACGTCCGTCGGGATGCGCTCGCCGAAGTCGGTCTTGAACGCGTCGACGCCCTGGTCGACGAGGCGAGCGAGCTTCGACTGGAACCATTCGACGGCCGCAGGAGAGGTGAAGTCGACGACCGCCATGCCCGGCTGCCAGAGGTCCCACTGCCAGACCGAGCCGTCCGCCCGCTTCAGCAGGTGCCCGGCGGCGGCGCCCTCCGCGAACAGGGGCGAGCGCTGTGCGATGTACGGGTTGATCCAGACGCAGACCTTGATGTCCTTGTCGTGCAGGCGCGCGAGCATCCCGTCCGGATCGGGGAACACACGAGCGTCCCATTCGAAGTCGCACCACTGGTACTCGTGCATCCAGAAGCAGTCGAAATGGAAGACGGAGAGTGGGATGCGCCGGTCGCGCATGCCGTCGATGAATCCGTTGACGGTCGCCTCGTCGTAGGACGTCGTGAAGCTCGTCGTCAGCCACAGTCCGAAGCTCCACGCGGGCACGATCGGCGGCCGGCCGGTGAGCGCGGTGTAGCGGTCGATGACCTCCTTCGGGGTGGGTCCGGCGATGACGAAGTACTCGATCTCCTCGCCGTCGACCGATGCCTGCACTCGCTCGACCGCCTCGGACCCGACCTCGAACGAGACGTGGCCGGAGTGATTCACGAAGACGCCGTAGCCCCGGTTCGTCAGATAGAAGGGCACGTTCTTGTAGGCCTGCTCGCTCGACGTGCCGCCGTCGGCGTTCCAGATGTCGACGACCTGCCCGTTCTTCACGAGCGGTCCGAATCGCTCACCGAGTCCGTAGACCTGTTCGCCGACGCCGAGGTCGAACTGGGCGTGCGTGAAGTGGGGGCGTCCCGTCCTGGTGAGGCCGACCGGGGGCGGTTCCACCTGCGCGCCGGCGTCGACATCGATCGACGCGATCGACTTCGGGCCGTTGGCGGTGAGTCGCCCTGTCGGGCCGTCGAAGACGAGGTCGAACGACCCGGTCGCGACCCGGGCGACGAGCGCGCCGGCTCGCACCGTCGCCGCATCGCCGGTGATCTCGACCGCTCCGGCGAGCGGGGACGCGGCGAAGTCGAATCCGGCGTCCACGGCGGCCCCCTCATGGTGGGAGGCCCGCACGCGGATGACGCCGTCCGCCACCGCGGCGACACGCACGGTCAGCACCGGCTGGTTCAGGGTGTCGCCACGAGTCGCCACCCATCGCGTCGGTGCGGTGATGCGGAGCTCGTCGGCGATCACGTCGAGTTCCGCGACCTGCTTGGCGTAGGACGCGCGCACCCCGGGTCGGAGCTGCCAGAAGCCGTCGGTGAATTTCATTGGAGTGCTCCGTTCGAGAGGGGTGGGGCGAGCGAGCCGCCGGGCACATAGCGACAGGTGATGAGGGCGTGCACGAGGGGACGATCGGGTTGCTCGATCCGGTCGATCAGCGCGTCGGCCGCCATGCCGCCGAGTTCCGCGCCCGGCGCCTCCATGCGGTCGAGTTCGGGGTCGGCGAACCCGGCCATCCGCGCGGTCGTCGCGAGCGAGAGCACCGACATGCGCTCGGGGACCGAGCGGCCCGAGCGCGCGAGACCGGCGACCAGCCCAGGAGCCGCGTCGTCGTGCATGACCGCGACCGCGGTGATCTCCGGGTGCGCAGCCACGAGCCGCGCGGCGAGTGCACGCCCCGAGCCCTGCTCGCGGTCCGCAGTGAGGACGACCGGCGGCAGACCGGCCGCGGCCATCGCAGTGCGGTAGGTCCGCTCGACGCGCGCCGGCGGGCCGTAGTCGTGCAGCCGGCCCTGCTCCGGTTCCTCGAGCACGAGGGCGATTCTCCGGTGGCCCAGTGAGCGGAGCCGCGCGAGCGCGTCCACGGTCGTGGATTCGAAGTCGATGTCCACGAACTCGTACGCATCGGGGCTCGCGGTGCGCCCGATCAGGGTGAACGGCATATCCGCGTCCTCGAGCACCGCGATGCGCGGGTCGTCGAGCTGGACCTCCATGGCGAGCACGCCGTCGACGAGTCCGCCGTCGAGGTACCCGCGCAGCGCGGCCGGCTCGTTGTCGACCGGCCACAGCACGACGTGGTGGTCGCGGAGTGCGGCTGCGGCAGCGGCCGCCCGCACGAACCCGAGTGCGGTGCTGCCCAGCCGTCGGTCGAGCTCGGGGAAGAGCAGGGCGATGATGCGAGATCTGCCGGAGGCGAGTGCGCGGGCGACCGTGTTCCGTCGGAAGCCTAAGTCGTCCATGGCCGCGAGCACTTTGGCGCGGGTCTCCGGTGAGACGGGCTTCGTCGCATTGATGACGAAGGACACCGTTGCGATGGAGACCCCGGCACGGGCGGCGACGTCCTGCATGCGCACAGAGCACCACCTCCTTCAGCCGATATGCCGACCCCAGTTAAGCGCTTAACCGGGGCGCGCGCAACGGCGAGTGGCGATGCGGCAGAGTGGTCGGCGGCGGTGCGACCTGCGCGCTCGCCGGAGGGAGCGCCGTGAGCGACTGGAACACGACCGTCATCGAGGAGTTCCGTCGGACCGGTGGCACGGTGCAGCGGTTCGGGCGGGGATTGGTGCTCCTTCACCACATCGGCGCGAAGTCCGGGGTCGCTCGCGTCAACCCCGTCGCGGCGTTCCCCGACGGGGACGGCTGGATCGTCGTCGCATCCAAGGCGGGCGCCCCGGAGAACCCGGCCTGGTACCACAACCTGCTCGCCCATCCCGACGTCGAGGTCGAGGCGCCGGGACGCGACGCGCCCGTGCCGGTGACCGCGACCGTGATCGACGGCGACGAGTACGCAGAGCACTGGACCGCGATCACGACCGCGATGCCGGGGTTCGCCGACTACCAGGTCAAGGCCCCGAACCGGCGCATCCCGCTCGTGCGGCTCACGCCGCGCTGATCGGCCGCGCCCGTCAGACCGCGAGCACCCGTTCCAGCACCGACCGGAAGACGGTGAGGCCGTCGGTGCCCGAGCGCATCGCCGCGGCGGTGTCGGGCCCGAAGCCCTCCTCGACCGCGTGCTCGGGGTGCGGCATGAGCCCCACGACATTGCCGCGCTCGTTCGTGATGCCCGCGATGTCGTGCAGCGAGCCGTTCGGATTCACGTCGAGGTAGCGGAACACGACCCGGCCCTCGCCCTCGAGTCTGGCGATCGTCTCGTCGCTCGCCACGAAGCCGCCTTCCGCGTTCTTCAGCGGGACGACGATCTCCTGGCCGGACTCGAAACGGTTCGTCCAGTCGGTGGAGGTCGACTCGACGCGCAGACGCTGGTCGCGGCAGACGAAGCTGCCGTGGTCGTTGCGGACCAGACCTCCCGGCAGCAGGTGCGCTTCCGTCAGCACCTGGAACCCGTTGCAGATGCCGAGCACCGGTAGCCCGGCGCCGGCCGCGTCGGCGACCTCGCGCATGATGGGTGAGTGCGCGGCGATGGCACCGCACCGCAGGTAGTCGCCGTAGCTGAAACCCCCGGGCAGGACGACGGCGTCGACGCCCTCGAGGTCGTGGGCCGCGTGCCACAACGGCACGGGCAGGGCGCCGGCGATGCGCACGGCGCGCTGCGCGTCCCGGTCGTCGAGCGATCCGGGGAACGTGACGACGCCGATGCGCGCCGCCATCAGTCGGCCGCCCGGACGCTCACGACGTCCTCGATCACCGAATTCGAGAGCAGTTCCTCGGCGACGGCGCGCGCGTCCGCGAGGGCCGCATCGTCGATCGGGCCGTCCACCGCCAGCTCGAAGCGTTTGCCGACCCGAACGCCGGCGTACGTCGTGCGGCCGAGCCGGGACAGTGCACCGGTCACCGCCTTGCCCTGCGGGTCGAGGAGCGCGGGCTTCGGCATGACGTCGACGACGATCGTGGGCACGGTGCTCCTCGGTGGCAGGGCTCGGTCAGATCAGCCTAGCTACCGGCCGTCGAACGGGAATGCGTCGTCCGCCCGGTCCGTCGAGGCGCGCACGGCGTTCGCCCACGGGTCGTCGAACGAGAGTGTGCGTCCATCGTCGGCGAACGGGACGGCGGCGGCCTCGAGCCGCTCGCGGAGGGCGCCCATCGCGTCCGCGTGCGGCAGGCGGAGGGAGACCAGCCCGAGCCCGAGGGCCGGGGTCCGGGGGCCGGCCCCTCGGCTGCGCCAGGTGTTCATGCCGAGGTGATGGTGATACCCGCCCGCGGAGACGAAGAGCGCCTGGTCACCGAAGCTCGCGGTGACGTCGAAGCCGAGCACATCGACGTAGAAGTGCCGCGCCGTGGGTATGTCGCCCACCTTGAGGTGCACGTGTCCGACGCGCGTCCCGTCCGCCGTCCGTGCGTCGGAGAGATGCTCGCGGAGGAACGCGTTGGGGTCGAGCGGCAGGGTCGCCATGCGGACCTGCTCGCCGTCCCAGCGCCATTCGTCCCGCGGCCGGTCCCAGTAGAGCTCGACGCCGTTGCCCTCGACGTCGTCGAAGTAGAACGCCTGCGACACGAGATGGTCGCTCGATCCGGTGAACGCCCGGGGGAAGCGTGTGGCGACGCCGTACACCGCCGCCGCGAGCGCGGCACGGCTGTCGAACAGGATGGCCGTGTGGAACAGGCCTGCCGCGCCGGTCGCGGCGCTGCGCAACTCCCGATCCACACGCAGTTCGAGCACCGGAGCGCCGACCCGGCCGAGCATCACCCCGTCGGGCGTCGTGGCGAGCACGTCGAGGCCGACGCCGCCCACATAGAAGTCCGTCACCGCGTCGACGTCCGCGACGAGCAGCGTCACCACGCCCATGTCGGTGGCGGCGGCGAGACGGTCCTGCTGATGCATCACCCGCTAAGTGTATGACGTGTCAACGAATCACTCGGCGAGGATGCGGAGCAGCTCGGCGTAGCGCAGGGCGGTGCGCGCCACGAGATCGTCCGGCAGTCGGGGGGCGGGGCCCTCACGGTCCCAGTGCGCGGCGAGCCAGTCGCGCACGTCCTGCTTGTCGAAACTCACGCCGCGGCGCCCCGCCGCGTAAGCGGCGCCGTCCCAGTACCGGCTGGAATCGGGCGTGAGCACCTCGTCGGCGAGGACGAGCGCGCCGGTCTCGGGGTCGTCGCCGAATTCGAACTTCGTGTCGGCGAGCAGCAGACCCTTCGATGCGGTCACGGCATCGGCCGTCCGGAAGACTTCGAGCGAACGCGCGCGGAGGCCCTCGGCGACGGGGCCGCCGACGAGCTCGACGACGCGGTCGAAGTCGATGTTCTCGTCGTGTTCGCCTGCCGGCGCCTTGTACGCCGGGGTGAAGACGGGTTCGGGCAGCCGGTCGCCGTTCACGAGTCCCGCAGGCAGGCGCACGCCGCAGACGGCGCCGGTGTCCAGATACTCGCTCAATCCGCTGCCGGTGAGGTAGCCGCGCACGACGCATTCCACGGGATGCATACGCAGGCGACGGACGAGCATCGATCGGTCACGAAGCGTCTCAGGGATCGCGGATTCGTCCGCTGCCAGATGGTTCGGCACGCCGAGCCGCGCGAACCACCACCGGCTGAGTCGGGTCAGGAGCGCACCCTTGCCGGGGATACCGGGCTCGAGGATCACGTCGAACGCGCTGATGCGGTCACTCGCCACGAGCAGGAGTTCGGTGGGGTCGGGTACATCGAGCTCGTACAGGTCGCGGACCT
Organism: uncultured Actinomycetota bacterium; assembly: GCA_963716965.1. Taxonomy (GTDB): domain Bacteria; phylum Actinomycetota; class Actinomycetes; order Actinomycetales; family Microbacteriaceae; genus Amnibacterium. Next base: position 309,529 of record CAVQUZ010000001.1, read on the forward strand.
TGCCCGACGCGACGTGGCGCCAGCCCGGCAGCTCGTTCGTCGGCATCAGCCGACCTCGGCGGCGATGTCGGTGCGGTGCTGTGCGCGTTCGAGCCCGATCAGACCGATCCCTTCGTAGGCGGCGCTCCGCGCCTCGGCGAGTGTCTCGCCCACGCCGGTCACGCTGAGCACTCGGCCGCCGGCGCTGACCACGACACCGTCCACCACCGCGGTCGCCGCGTGGTCGACGTGGACGGCCGGCAGCGCATCGGCGGCGTCGAGTCCGGTGATCGGCTTGCCGACGACCGGGGTGCCCGGATACCCCTCGCTCGCGAGCACGACGGTCACGGCGGCGTCGTCGCGGAACTCGACCGTCGTGGCGGCGTCGAGCCGCCCGAGCGCAGCACTCGACAACAGTGCGCCGAGCGGGGATGCCAGCCGCGTCAGGACGACCTGCGTCTCGGGATCGCCGAACCGGGCGTTGAACTCGATGACCCTGATGCGCGTGCCGTCGACGACGAGTCCGCAGTAGAGCAGCCCGACGAACGGGGCCCCGCGTGCGGCGAGGCGCTCCAGCACCGGCGTCGCCACGATGCGCGCCACCTCGTCGGTGAACGCCTGCTCCGAACCGAAGGCGTCGGCGAGCCACGGCAGCGGCGAGTACGCACCCATGCCGCCCGTGTTCGGTCCCTGGTCGTGGTCGAGGAGCCGCTTGAAGTCCTGCGCCGGACTGAGCGGGACCGCGGTGGTGCCGTCGCAGACGAAGAACAGGGAGACCTCTTCGCCCGTGAGGAACTCCTCGAGCAGGACGGGACCGGCCTCGAACCACCGCATCGCGTGGGCGCGAGCGGCGGCGCGGTCGGCGGTCACCAGCACGCCCTTTCCTGCCGCGAGACCGTCGGCCTTCACGACCCAGGTCGGTGCGAAGTCGTCGAGGACCGCATCGAGCTCGTCCGCGTCGGTGACGCTCACTGCCGCGCCGGTCGGCACACCGGCCTCGGCCATGACCTGCTTCGCGAACGCCTTGCTTCCTTCGAGCGCGGCCGCCCTGGCGTCCGGACCGAACACCGGGATGCCCCGCTCGCGCAGTGCGTCGGCGACGCCGGCGATCAGGGGCGCCTCGGGCCCGATCACGACGAGCCCGACGCCCAACGATCCCGCAAGGGCGGCGACCGCTGCGCCGTCCTCCGCATCGACGTCGACGACGGTCGCGTCCTGCGCGATGCCGGCATTGCCGGGGGCGACGATCACCTCGTCGACACCGGGATCACGCGACAACGCCCGGGTGACGGCGTGTTCGCGCGCCCCGGATCCGAGGACGAGTACACGCACCCGGCCAGCGTAGGGCCACCGGCGGGGGCCGGTCGGGTCCGCCGGGTACCGTTGGCGCATGGCACGAGCCCGAATCCCCGACGACGCCGGGCAGGCGTCGGTGCGGGCCGCGCTCGACGGCGAGGCGCCTTCGACGCCGATGGCGGTGCGCTACCTGCTGCAGCGGCTGGCGGAGCGCTCGCCGGGCAACAGCGTCGAGGTCCGGGTGCCCCCGTACGGCGCGGTCCAGTGCATCCCCGGGCCCAGGCATACCCGCGGCACGCCCCCGAACGTCGTCGAGATGAGCGCCGACGTGTGGCTGCCGCTCGCCGCAGGGCGGATGTCGTGGACCGACGTGCGCGAGTCCGGAGCCGTGCACGCGTCGGGCGTACGGGCCGATCTCGCCGGCGTCGTGCCGGTGTGGACGGCATGAGCGGCCCGCCCACGCAGGCGAAGTATCGGCGCGCGCCGCGCATCCCGGCCTTCCTGCTGCTCGGGGCGGTCGTCGGCGCGCTCGCCGCGATCGTCGTGTCCTACCTGTTCCCCGACGACGGCGTCTACTCGCTGCCGCAGGTGATCGGGTTCTCGGCGGCGATCCTCGTGCCGGTCTGTGCGGCGCTCGCGGGCGTGGTCGCGATCGTGCTCGACCGCCGCGCCGAGCGCCGGGCGCGACTCGTCCAGGTCGAGCAGGTGCGCACGGAACGCGAGCAGCCGCCCGTGCCCGACCGCGGCCCCGACGGCCCCGTCAGCTGAGCTGGTTCGCCTCGACCCAGGCCAGATATTCGGGGCCGACCGTGCCGGTGACGTAGTCGCCGGTGAAGCAGCTCATCTCGAGTTCGCGCACATCCGAACCCTCGAGGATCGCGTCGCGCATGTCCTCGACCTCCTGGTAGATCAGATAGTCCGTGCCGAGTTCGCGCGCGATCTCGGGGATGCGCTTGCCGTGCGCCACGAGTTCGCCGCGCGTGGGCATGTTGATGCCGTAGACGTGCGGGTAGCGGACCGGGGGTGCGGCCGACGCGAACGTGATCTTGTTCGCGCCCGCGTCCCTCGCCATCTCGACGATCTGCCTGCTCGTCGTGCCGCGCACGATCGAGTCGTCGACGATGAGCACGTTCTTGCCGCGGAACTCGGTGCCGAGGGCGTTCAGCTTCTGGCGCACGCTCTTCTTCCGCACGGACTGGCCGGGCATGATGAAGGTGCGGCCGACGTAGCGGTTCTTGTAGAACCCCTCGCGGTAGGGGATGCCGAGGCGCTGCGCGAGCTGCATGGCCGACGGCCTCGCCGAATCGGGGATCGGCATCACCACGTCGATGTCACCGCGCGGGGTGTAGCGCGCGACGGTGGTGGCGAGCCGGTCGCCGAGCCGGAGCCGGGCGTCGTACACGGAGATGCCCGACATCGTGGAGTCCGGCCTGGCCAGGTAGACGTACTCGAAGGAGCACGGCACGAGCCGCGGGTGCTCGGCACACTGCTGCACGTGGGCCTCGCCGTCCGGCGTGATGAACACCGCCTCGCCCGGCGCGATGTCACGGACGACGTCGTAGCCGTTCGACTCGAGCACGAGCGACTCGCTCGCGACGAGCCACTCGTCCCTGTTCACGCCGTCGAGCTGCTCGCTCGAGCGCTTGCCGAGGGTGAGCGGCCGGATGCCGAACGGATCACGGAAGGCGAGGAGACCGTGTCCTGCGATCAGCGCGATCGCGGCGTACGACCCCTCGACGCGCTCGTGGACGCGGCGCACGGCCGTGAACACCTGGTCGGGGTCGAGCGCGGGCCCGGCGATCTGGGACTGGAGCTCGTTGGCCAGCACGTTCACGAGCAGCTCGGTGTCGGAGTCGCTGTTGAGGTGCCGGCGGTCGATGTGGAAGAGGTCGTCGGTGAGTTCGCGCGTGTTCGTCAGGTTGCCGTTGTGCACGAGCGTGATGCCGTAGGGCGCGTTCACGTAGAACGGCTGCGCCTCCTGCTCGCTCGCGGCCGACCCTCGCGTGGCGTAGCGGACGTGCCCGAGCCCGGTGTTGCCGAGCAGCGAACGCATGTCGCGGGTGCGGTACGCCTCGCGCACCTGCCCGCGCACCTTCACGATGTGGAAGGAGCCGTTCTCGTCGGTGGCCATACCCGTCGAGTCCTGACCGCGGTGCTGCAGCAGAAGCAGGCTGTCGTAGATGAGCTGATTGACGGGCTGGGCGGCGCTGGCGCCGACGATTCCGCACATTCTTGGGGCGTCTCCCTGCCGTAGGCTCAGTGCGCCGGACAGTCTGCCATCTCCGGGACCAGCGTCCGTGCAGCATGCAGTCCGCGACAGGTCCTCGGCATCCGCCGCGATCTCAACCGACCAGCACGCAGGGGCGACCGTGACCGATGTCTATGCGGCGGCCGGCGTCGACACCGCCTCGGGTGACCGGGCGGTGGAGTTGATGAAGCATGCGGTCGCACGCACGCAGGGCGCACGTGTCCTCGGCGGCGTCGGAGGGTTCGCGGGCCTGTGGGACGCGTCGGCGCTCACCCGCTTCGCGAGGCCGGTGCTCGCCACCTCGACCGACGGGGTCGGCACCAAGGTCGCGATCGCCCAGGCGATCGACAAGCACGACACGATCGGCTTCGACCTGGTCGGCATGGTGGTCGACGACATCGTGGTGGTGGGCGCCGAGCCGCTGTTCCTCACGGACTACATCGCGTGCGGCCGCGTCGTGCCCGAACGGATCGCCGACATCGTCGGTGGCATCGCGGCGGCCTGCAGTGCGACCGGGACGGCACTCATCGGCGGCGAGACGGCCGAGCATCCCGGCCTGTTGGGGCCCGACGACTACGACGTCGCGGGAGCGGCCGTCGGCGCGGTCGAGGCCGACCGGCTGCTGGGCGCGGCCCGGGTCCAGGACGGCGACGTCGTGATCGCGCTCGCGTCGAGCGGACTGCACGCCAACGGGTTCTCGCTCGTGCGCCGCGTGCTCGCCGATCGCGGCATCGGCTACGGCGACACGAGCGACGATCTCGGTGGCACGGTCGGCGCGGTGCTGCTCGAGCCGACCCGGCTCTACACCAGGCCGCTCCTCGATCTGCTCTCGGTACACGGCGACGCGGTGCACGCGATCAGCCACGTCACGGGCGGCGGCATCGCCGCGAATCTGGCGCGCGTGCTGCCGCCGGCCGCATGGGTGGAACTCTCCCGCACATGGCAGGTCCCCGACGTGTTCCGTGTCCTCGCCGACCTCGGCGGCTTCGGGCTCACCGCCGTCGAAGGCACGTGGAACCTCGGCATCGGCATGGTGGTCGTCGCCGCGTCCGATGAGGCGGACGCGGTCGTGCGCAGCCTCGAAGGCTCCGGCTGCCCCGCCTGGCGAGCCGGAGTCGTGTCGACCGGGGCACGGCCCGATGGCGCGTTCGAGCAGAACGCCAAGGGTGCATCGGGCGGTGCGGTGCGCCTCAGCGGCGTCTGGAATTAGCTGCGACCGGAGCCGGTCCGGTGCGGACCCGCTGGTCGGAGTCGACTGCGGCGTCGCTCAGCGGTGCGTGTTGTCTTCGGCGAAGTCGTCTTCCGACCAGCCGGCGTGCTCTTCGTGGGTGTCGGTCGACAGCTCACGTTGCAGTCCGTCGTAGTCGGTCGTCGGGCTGAAGTACTTCAGCTCTCTGGCGACCTTCGTGTGCTTCGCTTTTTGACGGCCACGCCCCATGCGAGACCCCCTTGAGTCATCTCTCGTCGCGCTTCGGGTGAGCGCGCAAACGATCAGGCGAAAACAGGCATTCACTCTATCACGGGCCTGATCTGGGGCAGGATGGGCTGTGGATCGGTGCGTGGGTCGCCGGTCGTCGAGGGACTGCGGGAGTGCGGCCGCGGGCCGCGGGGGAGCGAGGGCGAGGTGCATCTGCCGAGCCGTTCCGACGTCGTGATCATCGGCGCGGGGCAGGCAGGACTCGCCGTCTCCTATTACCTGCAGCGCCTCGGCGTCATGCCGGGCGTCGACCAGGTGGTGCTCGATCGCGGCCCGCTGCCGGGCGGCGCGTGGCAGCACCGCTGGAGCGCGCTGCGACTCGGCAGCGCCCATCGCGTGCATGACCTGCCGGGTATGCGTCGCATGGGAATCAGCTTCGAAACGGCCGACCGGGCGCGTCCGGCTCGCGACGTCGTCACGGAGTACTACGAGCGCTACGAGCGGTTCTACGGCCTCGAAGTGGCCAGGCCGGTCGCCGTGTCGGCCGTGTTCGATCGTGGCGCCGACCTGGTGGTCCGATCGGACTTCGGCGAGATCGTCGCCCGGGTCGTCGTGAACGCGACCGGCTCGTGGGGGGCGCCCTTCGTGCCGTACCTGCCGGGCTCCCGGGAGTTCCGCGGCCGGCAGGTGCACACGGCGAACTACGTCTCGGCGGAGCACTTCGCGGGGCTCAGGGTCCTCGTCGTCGGTGCCGGCACCTCGGCGATCGGCTTCCTGCTCGAACTCGAGGGGGTCGCGGCGTCGACGCGCTGGGCGACCAGGCGCCCGGTCCGCTACCTCGATCAGGGCACCCTGGACCTGGAGACCGCCGTCAACGCCGAGCTGCATCAGGACGAGGCGGCCAGGGCGGGCGCGGCGCTCCCTTCGATCGTGAGCGGGACAGGGGTGCCGAAGACGCGGCGGATCGCAGCGGCGATCGAACGCGGGGTGCTCCGGGAGATGCCGATCCCGGCGCGGATCGAGCCGTGGGGCGTCCGCTGGCCCGACGGGACGGCCGAGCCGATCGACGCGATCGTGTGGGCGACCGGATTCCGCCCCGACATCCGTCACCTCTCCCCGCTGCGCCTCCGCGAGACCGCGGGCGGCGTCACGGTCGCCGCGGGCGCGGTCGAGCGGGATCCGCGCATCTACTTCGCCGGCTACGGCCCGACGGCGAGCACCGTGGGAGCCAATCGCGCGGGTCGCTCGATCGCCAGGCAGGTCTTCGCGGCGCTGGGCGCCGGCGCCGTGCCGATGCGGGGCATCGACGTGCCGCCCGAGACGATCGGCACCACGGAGGACCGCGCGGTCGCGGCCGAGCAGTCCGACCACGTGGCCGCGCTCATGGCGCGCTTCTTCGCCTGACCGACCCCGCCGACCGGCATCGGCCGGGCTGCGGGCCTCAGCCGCGGGTGCCGACCTTGCGCGGCTTCACCACGGGCACCGTGTCGGTGACGGGCTCCGGGGAGGCGGACGCCGAGTTGCGCTCGTGCGCCGCGCGCTGCGGGTCGGGCGTCTGGTCGCCGCGCAGCGCGCGGCGACGGATCGGCCTGGATCGCACGGGCTCGCCGCGTCGGTCCTGACCCGGGATCGGCCTGGACCGACGGCCGTAGATGAGCTCGGACGAGTCGAGCAGCCACGGCACGAGCGCCAACGTGACCCCGTGCACGAGCATCAGCTTCTGGCGGATCCGCCGCGCCTTGTGGTTGTGCAGGAGCGCCTCCCACCAGTGCCCCACCACGTAGATCGGCGTGTAGACCGTCACGACCTCGGAGCCGTTCCGCGAGCGGTGCTCCTTGATGTACTTGATCAGGGGAACGCTGATGTCGCGGTACGGGCTCGGCACGATCGCCAGCGGAACGGCGATGTTCATGTCGGCCCACTCCGCCTCGAGCCGCTTGGTCGCCTCGTCGTCGATCGACACGTGGACCGCCTCGATCGACCCGTGCCGCGCGGCGATCGCGTAGTCGAGCGCCTTGAGCACCGGCTTCTGCATGCGCCCCACGAGCACGATCGCGTGGTCGCCGCTCGAGCCGAACGTGGTGTGGGCGTCGACCTCGATCTCCTTCTCGACGTCGCGGTAGTACCGGTTGATGCCGAGCATGAGGAACCACAGGATCGGCATGATCAGGTACACGAGCCACGCGCCGTGGACGAACTTCGTGATCGTGACGATGACCAGCACGGTCGCCGTGAGTGTCGCGCCGACGAGGTTCGTCACGAGGCTCTGGATGATCTCGCCCCGGTTCGGCGCCTTGTGCCTCAGCAGGCGGATCCAGTGCCGGACCATGCCCGTCTGCCCGAGCGTGAACGACACGAAGACGCCGATGATGTACAGCTGGATGAGGTTGGTGACGTTGGCGCGGTAGATCAGCAGCAGCACGCCCGCGACGACGGCGAGGGCGATGACGCCGTTCGAGTAGATGAGCCGGTCGCCGCGGGTGGAGAGCGACTTCGGCGCGTAGCCGTCGCGGGCGAGCACCGAGCCGAGCAGGGGGAACCCGTTGAACGCGGTGTTCGCGGCCAGCAGCAGCACGATCGCGGTCGTCGCCTGCACGAAGTAGAACGGGATCGTGTGGTCGCCGCCGAAGACCGCCGAGGCGACCTGCGCGATGAGTGAGCGCTGCACCGCGGTCGAGCAGTGCTGCAGACCCACGAGCGAGCACGGGTCCTCGGCGTAGTGGACCTTGGTGATGAGCGCGAGCGTCAGCAGACCGACGAACAGCACGATCGCGATGCCGCCCATCGCGACGAGCGTCTTCTGCGCGTTCTTCACCTTCGGCCGGCGGAAGGCGGGCACCCCGTTCGCGATCGCCTCGACGCCGGTCAGGGCGCTGCAGCCGCTGGAGAACGCGCGGAGCAGCAGGAGCACGAACGCCGCCTGCGCGACCTGGTCGCCGTGCACCGAGTACCGGGCGCTCTCCGCGATCGGTACCGACCCTGAAGCGACCCTGATCAGGCCGACCACGATCATCACCAGCACGCTGCCGATGAAGAGGTAGGTGGGCAGGGCGAACGCCTTGCTCGATTCGCGCACGCCGCGCAGGTTCACCGCGGCCAGCGCGACGATGATGACGAGCGCCATCTCGACGCGGATGCCGGCGAGCTCGGGTACGGCGGAGATGATGTTGTCGACGCCCGACGCGACCGAGACCGACACCGTCAGGATGTAGTCGACGAGCAGTGCGGACGCGACGATCAGCGCGGGCTTCTCGCCGAGGTTCTTCTGCGCGACCTCGTAGTCCCCGCCGCCGGACGGATACGCCTTGATGAGCTGCCGGTAGGACAGCACGACGACGACGAGCAGCAGTACGACGACCGCCGCCACCCACGGCGCGAACGCCAGGAACGACACGCCGCCGAGCGTCAGGATCATCAGGAGCTCCTGCGGCGCGTACGCCACGGAGGAGAGCGGGTCGGACGCGAAGATCGGGAGCGCCAAGTGCTTGGGCAGCAGCTGCTCATCGAGCTTCGCGCTCGCGAGTTTTTCGCCGAGGATCAGGCGTTTGACGCTCAGCCCATCCTCGTCGGGCGCCGAAGTCACGGGGACCGAGAATACTCAGCGGCCCGAACCTGTCAATTCCCGCTTCACGGTGACGACGCTTCGGTCGGGCGGGTCGGGTCCGCATCCGTCGATAATGAGCCGTGCATCTTCTCGCGGCGTTCAGCCTGCGCAACAGAGCCCTCATCGCCCTCATCACGATCGTCGCCGCCTTCTTCGGCCTGCTCGCGACGGGCAATCTCAAAGAGGAGCTCATCCCGTCGGTGCAGTTCCCCCAGCTCGCCGTGGTGTCGACCTACACGGGCGCGACGCCGACGGTCGTCAGTGACCAGGTGACGCAGCCGATCGAGCAGGCGATCCGCGGCATCTCCGGTCTCGAGACCACGTCGTCCACCTCGTCGACCGGCTCGTCGACCATCAACGCGAGCTTCACCTACGGCACCGACCTCGATGCCGCCGAGCAGAAGATCGGCGCCGCGATCAACCGCATCCGCACGACGCTGCCCGACGGCGTCGACCCGCAGGTGATCGCGGGCAGCCTCGACGACCTGCCGGTCACGGCGCTCGCGATCAGCAGTGACGAGTCCACCACGCGGCTCGCGGCGGCCGCACGCGATTCGGTCGTCCCCGAGCTCGAGAAGCTCGCCGGCGTGCGAGCGGCCACGCTGATCGGCGCGCAGGACTCGCGCATCACGATCACGCCCAAGAGCGCGCTCGCCGATCATCACCTGACCGGCCAGGCGATCTCGGACACCCTGTCGGCCAACGGCGTGCTCGTACCCGCCGGCACGGTCACGGAGAGCGGGGTCACGCGCGCGATCCAGGTCGGCACCGACCTCGGCAGCACCGCTGACATCGCCGCGCTCCCGCTCACGGGTGTGACGCCGGCGCAGTGGAACGGCACCGACATCCCCACGATCGGCGACGTCGCCACGGTGAAGGAGACGCTCGACCCGGTCACCACGATCTCGTACGTGAACGGCAAGCCGGCCCTCACGATCTCGGTCACGAAGCTCCCCGCAGCCAACACGGTCGATGTGTCCAGGGTCATCCGCGCCGAACTGCCGACGCTCACGTCGGCGCTCGGCACGGGTGGGCGGTTCACCACCGTGTTCGACCAGGCCCCGTACATCGAGCAGTCGATCGACTCCTTGTTCACGGAGGGTCTGCTCGGCCTGGTCTTCGCGGTGATCGTGATCCTGCTGTTCCTGCTGTCGGTCCGCGCGACCCTGATCACCGCCATCAGCATCCCGACGTCGGTGCTCATCACGCTGATCGGGATGCAGGCGGTGCAGTACTCGCTGAACATCCTGACGCTCGGCGCGGTGACGATCGCGATCGGCCGCGTCGTCGACGACTCGATCGTGGTCACCGAGAACATCGCCAGGCATTTCCGTGCCGACCGGTTGGTCGAGGGCGACCTGGTGAACGGGAAGGCGACGCCGGACGCGCGCCGCCGCAGCGTGCTCGGTGCGGTGAGGGAGGTCGCGGGCGCGGTCACGGCGTCCACACTGACCACCGTCACCGTCTTCCTGCCGATCGCGTTCGTCGGTGGGACCGCGGGCGAGCTGTTCCGGCCGTTCGCGCTCACGGTGACGATGGCGCTGCTCGCGTCGCTGTTCGTCGCGCTGACGATCGTGCCGGTGCTCGCCTACTGGTTCCTTCGGCCCGGCCGGCGCGTCCGCGGCGGCGCCGACACGCCGCGGACACCGCTGCTGCAGCGGGTCTACCGGCCGATCCTCACGGGCACGATGCGGTTTCCCTGGCTGACCGTGCTGGTCGCATTCGTCATCCTCGCGGGCACGCTCGTCGGATTGCTGCCACTCCTCCACACGAACTACCTCGGGTCGAGCGGCCAGAACACGCTCTCCGTCACGCAGACCCTGGCCGACGGGACGAGCCTCGACGCGCAGACCGTGCAGGCGCGATCGGTCGACCGCACACTGCGCGGCCTGGACGGCGTCACCACCGTGCAGTCGTCGATCGGCACGAGCGGCAGCAGCTTCCGCGACGCGTTCTCGGCGGGGGCGGGCACGCAGATCACGTACTCGATCACGACCGCGGCGAAGGCCGATCAGGACGCGCTGCAGGCGCGCATCCGCGCGAAGCTGAAGACGCTGCCCTCGTCGTCCGGCGACTTCCAGGTCGCGGCGTCGCAGGGCTTCGGCACGAGCTCCGACATCGAGGTCGACGTGACGGCCGGCACGGCGTCGGCCCTCGGGACCGCGACGAAGTCGGTGCAGGCAGCCGTCGCGAAGCTGCCCGAGATCACCCAGACGACGAGCAACCTGGCCGCGTCCCATCCCTACCTCGCCGTCGAGATCGATGCGGCGAAGGCGGCGAAGGCGGGCTACAGCGAGGTCGCGCTCGCCCGGATCGTGTCCCAGGCGACGCAGCCGACGTCGATCGGCAGCATCACGGTCGGCGAGGACAAGCTGACCGTGTACCTGGTGGCCGAGAACCCGCCGGCGACGCGCTCGCAGCTCGCCGCGGTGAAGGTCCCGACGGCGACCGGCGACAAGCGGCTCGACTCGCTGGCGACGATCCGGGTGACCACCGAAGCCGCGTCGATCACGACACAGGACGCGAAGCGCACCGCCGCGGTGACCGCGACGCCGGCCGGATCCGACACCGGCAGTGCGACCACGGCGGTCACGAAGGCCGTCGACGCCCTGAAACTCCCGGCAGGAGCATCCGCGTCGATCGGCGGCGTCGCGTCCGACCAGAGCTCCGCGTTCGGTCAGCTCGGCCTGGCCCTGCTCGCCGCCATCCTGATCGTCTACATCGTGATGGTGGCGACCTTCCGCTCACTGCTGCAGCCGCTGCTGCTGCTCGCGTCGATCCCGTTCGCGACGACCGGCGCCATCCTGCTGCAGCTCGCGTCGAACATCCCGCTCGGCGTCGCCTCGATCATCGGCCTGCTGATGCTGGTCGGCATCGTCGTGACGAACGCGATCGTGCTCATCGACCTGGTGAACCAGTACCGGGAGCGGGGTGACGGAGTCCGCGCCGCGGTCATCGACGGCGCGACACGGCGCCTGCGCCCGATCCTGATGACGGCACTGGCGACGATCTTCGCGCTCATTCCGATGGCGATCGGCCTGACCGGCAATGGCGGGTTCATCTCGCAGCCGCTCGCGATCGCGGTCATCGGCGGCCTGCTCTCGTCGACCGTGCTGACCCTGTTGGTCCTGCCGGCGCTGTACTGGTTCGTGTACGGGCACGGCGAACGTCGCGACGCACGCCTCTTCGCGCGGGCTCTGCGCACCGAGCTCTCCGCCGCGCCGCTCTGACGTCTTTGCCGCCGTGCGCCCGGGGGTAGAGGCGGCGCGCAGCGTGCGCTACGGTTGAGGGTCGGCCTCGGACCGCTGTTGTGGTGTCCATCGGGCCTTCCCGCGCGATCGACCCGATCTGCGCGCACTCATCAGGTCCGCGCCGAAGCGATCCGCTTGTACGGATCCTCTGCTGTGCGTTCCCACATCCGCACAGAGAGATTCGATCCATGCAACGACCGAGGACCAATCGCACGGAAACCGGCGCGAAGCGACGCTGGAGCGCCGACGACAAGGCGAAGCGTGCCACCACGGGCACCGCCGCCACCGCGCGCGGCGGCCGCCGCGATGAGCACACCGCCGACCGCCGGGGAGCCGTCGGGGCCGCGCCACGGCAGGACCGCAGGCCGGATTGGCAGCCGGGACCCCGCGGTGGCCGCACGTACGACGCCGGCAGCCGGTTCCGTTCCGACGATCGCCCCGCACGCCGCGACGACGAGTCGCGCGACCGCGGCGAGCGTCGTTACTCCCGTGACGAGCGCCCAGCACGTTCGACCGACCGGGGTGCGGACCGCGCACCGCGCACCGGCGGACGTGACGAGCGCCCGTACCGTCCCGCGCGTTCGGACGACCGTCCGTACCGTGCGCCGCGTTCCGACGACCGCGGCTACGACCGGGCACCTCGTGAGGACCGCGGCCCCGATCGCGCCCCGCGTGACGACCGAGGCGGCTACCGCCCCGACCGCGCCCCGCGCGACGAGCGCGGAGCCGGTCGCGAGGACCGCGGCTACCGCCCGTCCCGTTCGGACGACCGTCCGGCCCGCGACGACCGCCCCGCCCGCGAATCGCGGGGGACCGACCGGCCGCAGTACCGGCGTTCCGACCCCGCAGAGCCCCGTCGCACGAGCGGGTTCGCACCGCGCCGCGATCGTGACGACGCCCCGCGTCGGTCGTCCGGCGACCGACCGTTCCGCGAGCGCTTCGGCGACCGGCCCGTGCGTGACGACGCTCGGGGCGCGCGCGCCGCCCCGATCACGACCCTCGCCCCGACCACCGCTCCGCCGACCACGCACCCGCGTGGGTCCCGGAGGAGGACGTCGTCCTGGAGCGTCTGCAGGCCGAGACGGTGACCGCCGAAGACGTCGCGGATGTGACGTTCGCGTCGCTCGGCCTCGGGCAGCAGATCGTCCGTGCGCTCGCCGAGCTGGGGGCTTCGACCCCGTTCCCGATCCAGTCGGCGACGATCCCGCATGTCCTCGAGGGTCGCAACGTGCTCGGCCGGGGCCGCACGGGCTCCGGCAAGACGATCGCGTTCGGCGCCGGCGCCGTGGAACGGCTGATGCGGAACTGGGCCGAATCCGGCCGCACCGGATCCGGACGCCGCGTGGGCCGCGCTCCGCGGGCGCTCATCCTCGCCCCGACGCGCGAGCTCGCCCTGCAGATCGACCGCACGGTGCAGCCCATCGCCCGCAGTGTCGGCCTCTTCACCACGCAGATCGTCGGCGGCGTGCCCCAGGCCCGCCAGGTCGGGGCGCTGCAGAAGGGTGTCGACATCGTGATCGGCACCCCCGGGCGCCTCGAGGACCTCATCGAGCAGGGTCGTCTCGACCTGTCGGAGATCGAGATCACGATCCTCGACGAGGCGGATCACATGGCCGAGTTGGGCTTCATCGAGCCGATGCAGCGCCTGCTCCGCGCTGTGCCGGCGGACGGCCAGCGGCTGCTCTTCTCCGCGACGCTCGATTCGGCCGTCGCTGCATTGGTCGACGAGTTCCTGCCGAACCCGGCGGTCCACGAGGTCGCCGAGACCGCGGGACCGGCCGCATCCCACCGTGTGCTCGTCATCGAGCAGGGGGAGAAGCTCGCGGTGCTCGCGGCGTTGCTGAAGAGCGCCGACCGCTCGCTCGTGTTCGCGAGGACGCGCGCCTTCGCCGAACAGCTTGCGGACGAGCTCGACGATGCGGGCGTCCGCGCGGAGAGCCTGCACGGCGACCTGAACCAGGGTCGTCGCACCCGCAACCTCGCGAAGTTCTCCGAGGGCCGCGTCGCCGCCCTGGTCGCGACCGACGTCGCCGCTCGCGGCATCCATGTCGACGCCGTCGACCTGGTCGTCCACGCGGACGCCGCCGAGGACTACAAGACGTACCTGCACCGTTCTGGGCGCACCGCCCGTGCGGGTGCGGCGGGCACCGTGGTCACCCTGATCACCGCCCGCCGTCGGCGCAGGTTCGCCGAACTGCTCGAGCGCGCCGAGATCGAGGCGGACTTCGTGTCGCTCCGAGCCGGTGACGACGCCGCGGTGGCCCTCGGACGATGACCGAGGGGACATTCGCGGTCCTGGACTGGCGGCGACGCGTGCACGGTCTCTATGAGGACGTGCGCGCGGGGTCCGATCCCGAGGCCGCGCACGCCGCGTGGGTGGCGGGTCGCGACGACCTGCTCCGCACCCACGCGGCGTCCCCGGTACCGCGGGCGCACCGCGCGGCGTACCCCGGCGCCGCGATGGCGCGGTACGACGCGTCGTGGCGGTTCGTCGCGCGCGTCGAGCCGGCCGGCCCGGAGCGACTCGAGGTCGAGACCGGCACCGACGGTGTGGTGCCGTTCGAACGCGTCGGCACCGTCCGGCTGGGTGACATCGGCACGCTCGACGTGTGGTGGCTGGCGTCGTACGGCGGCGGTCTGTTCATCCCGCTGCGTGACACGTCGGCCGGCACGCCGGGCGGCACCTACGGTGGCGGCCGGTACCTCATCGACACGGTGAAGGGCGCCGATCTCGGCGGCGGCGCCGACGGCCTCGTCCTCGACCTGAACTTCGCCTACAACCCGTCGTGCTTCTACGACGAGGCCTGGGCGTGCCCGCTGCCGCAGGCGGGCAATCGACTCGCCGTCACCGTGCCGGTCGGCGAACTCGCCTGACGTCGGCCCACCGGTCAGCCGTGGCCGGAAGCACGCAGGTCGTTCCACTCGTCCAGTAGGGCCGGCATGCGGTCGCGCAGGAAGCGGAAGAAGTCGGCCGTCTCGGTGAGTCTCGCCAGGGCCATGGGGCCGAGCTCGGCCGCATGGGTGTCGATCGCGTCCGCGAGCACGACGTACCGGTCCGTCCGAGTGAGCGACGCGGTGTACCACGGGGTGTCCGTGAGAGCGTACCGATGGGCGCGGGAGCCCGGCACCGTCACCACGCGCAGGAATCCGAGCAGCACGAGGTAGCGCACCGCGCCCGACACCGCCGCCGCGCTCACGTGCAGTCGTGCGCGCAACTCCGCCGAATCCGCGGCTCCCGACTCGGTCGCGGTCAGCGCCATGAGCACGCCGGCGGGCACACGGGGGAACCCTTCGGCGGCGAGACGGGCCGCCAGGTCGGCGACGAGATCGTCGGGCTGGTCGAGGTCGCTCATGCGGGTATGTTTCTCCGGCGGAATGCGACCGCGGCGATCGCCGGGAGCCCGACGCACAGGACGGTGAGCGTCACGACCCCCGTCCAGTCGTGCACTGGGACGGCGGGCGAGTCGCTGAACGGGCTGATGTTCCGCACGGTCTCATCGAGTCCCAGCAGGGCGCCGAACAGCCCGAGGACGGTCGCGAGTGCGAACACGCCCCACGTGACCCCGACGGCGACACGCGGGATGGCGACCGCCGCCAGGCACGCGATCCCCGCGAACAGCACGGCGGCGGGCAGGTCCACCGCAGCCTGGCCGACCGTGCGCCAGCCGTGGGACGGGTTCCCCGCCGCGACGAGGCCGAGCGCGGCGACGATCGCGGCCGCGCCGAGCACGGCGATCGCGGCGAGCCACCCGGTGAGCAGTTCAGCGAGCAGCCACCGCACCCTGCCGACCGACGTCGCGAGCACCGTCTCCGCCCGGCCGGACTGCTCCTCCTCGCGGACCCGGAGCACGCACTGCACGGCTGCCGCCGCAGCCATGATGCCGGTCATCGACAGGATGGCCGCCACGAAGAGGTCGATCATCGCCCCTCGGCCGTTGCCGAGCGCCTGCAGGATGCGGGTCACGGCGGGGTCTCCGGCCACCGCCCCCTCGACGGCCTTGGCGAGGCCGGCGGTGAGCCCCCCCATGAGTGCCCCGCCGATCGCCCATCCGATGAGCGAGGCGCGGGCGAGCCGCCAGGCGAGGCCGAACGGCCCGCTGAGCGCGGCCGACGCCGCAGGCCGGCCCCTGCGTTCCGGCAGCAGGCTCCAGCCCAGATCGCGGCGCCCGCGAACGACGAGCGCGGCGGCGGTGGTGACGGCGAAGAGGGCGAGCGGCAGCAGCAGGAAGCCCGCCCGGTCCGCGGTGAGGGCGAGCGTCTGCTCGCCCCAGCCGATCGGGGAGATCCAGGACGGCCATGCGGCATCGAGTGTCAGCGAGGCGAGGTGCGGTGTGCCGAGCGCGTCGCCCGCCGCGCGCAGCACGTAGGACCCCACGACCACGGCAGCGGAGATCGCGTTCGCGCTGCGGCCGGTCGGTGCGAGTTCGCCGACGAGCGCGCCGACACCGAGGAACGCCATGCCGACGACCGCGAACGCGGCTCCCGCGACCAGGGCGCCGGTCGCCGGGAATCCGAACGCGGCGAACCCGGCCGCGCACCCGGCGCCGATCACCAGGTCGGCACCGACCCCGATGACGAGCGTCGACGTCAGCGACGCCGTCCGCGGCAGCGTCGCGGCGGCGCTCATCTCGCGGCGGCCCGCCTCCTCGTCCGCCCGCCCGTGCCTCGTCGCGAGGAAGGTGTTCATCAACCCGATGACCACCGCGAGATACGTGAACAACTCGAACCAGATGAGTGAGCCGAGCGCGCCGCCGTTCGGGACGCCGCGCAGCGCGAGGATCGCGGGCTGGGCGAGGGCGAGCGCAAGGATCTGGCTCCGCTCGGTGACGCCGCCGTAGGACTGCTTGACCGCGGAGACGCTCGACGCCAGCAGCAGTACGACGACCACGATCCAGATGACGAGCTGCACGCGGTCACGGCGCAGCTGCAGCCGAAGCACTGTGGTCATGCCGCGTCCGTTCCGTAGTGCCGGAGGAACAGCTCCTCCAGGGACGGCGGTGCGGCCGCCAGGGAGTGCACCCCGTGGCGCGACAGCGCGCCGAGGACGGTGCCGAGCGACGGCGTCTCGACGTCGAACACGAGCACACCGGCCTCGACGCGCAGGTCGTGCACGTGCGGAATGGCCGCGATGTCGGACGGTGCCGCGTCGGTCGCGACCCGCAACGTCGTCCTGGTGAGGTGCCGCAGGTCGGTGAGCGAACCGGACTCGACGGTGCGGCCGGCGCGGATGATCGTGAAGCGGTCGGCGAGCTCCTCGACCTCCGACAGGATGTGGCTCGAGAGCAGCACGGTCGCGCCCTCGCTGCGCACACGGTCGATCTGCTCGCGGAACCGGGTCTCCATGATCGGGTCGAGTCCGCTCGTCGGCTCGTCGAACAGGTAGAGGGCCGCGGGCCTCGCGAACGCGGCGACGAGCGCGACCTTCTGCCGATTGCCCTTGGAGTAGCCGCGAGATCTGGTGCGCGGGTCGAGCTCGAACGCATCGAGCAGTTCGGTCCGCCTCGCGGCGTCGGCTCCCCCGCGCATGCGGGTCAGGAGGTCGATGACCTCGCCGCCCGAGAGGTTCGGCCAGAGGCTCACGTCGCCGGGCACGTACGCGAGGTCGCGGTGGATCTCGACCGCGTCGGCGAACGGGTCCTTCCCGAAGACCCGTGCCGTGCCCTCCGCCCGCAGCAGGCCGAGCAGCACGCGCAGGGTCGTCGACTTGCCCGCACCGTTCGGGCCGAGGAACCCGTGCACCTCGCCCGCGCGCACCTCGAGGTCGAGCCCGTCCAATGCCTGCACGCGTCCGAATCGCTTACGGAGACCGGTCGCTTCGATGACTGGTGCCATCCGGCGATCATACGCATGATTCACAAGTATATGAAAGGTACGAAAGTCCCTGCCGGCCGGAGGTGTCTTCCCCGTCGGCTACGCTCCGCGCATGCCGGTCGCCGCTTCCGCTCCCGCGATCGAGATCTTGCAGCGCGTCTTCGGGTACGGCGCGTTCCGCGGGCAGCAGGGCGAGATCGTCGACGCGGTCGTCGGCGGCGCGAGCGCGGTCGTGCTCATGCCGACGGGTTCGGGCAAGTCGCTCTGCTATCAGATCCCGGCGCTCGTCCGTCCGGGTGTCGGCCTCGTGGTCTCGCCGCTCATCGCTCTCATGCACGACCAGGTCGAGGCGCTGCTCGCGGTGGGCGTCAAGGCCGCCTTCCTGAACTCGACGCAGTCGCCCGACGAGCGGATCGCGACCGAGCGTGCACTGCTCGCCGGCGACATCGACCTCATCTACATCGCTCCCGAGCGCCTCGCGACGGAGTCGGCGCGGTCGTTGCTCGACCGGGTCGCGGCGGGTCCCGGAATCTCGGTCTTCGCGATCGACGAGGCGCACTGCGTCGCCCAGTGGGGCCATGACTTCCGGCCCGACTACCTGGCGCTCGCCGATCTCGTCGGTCGCTGGCCCGGCGTCCCCGTGATGGCCCTCACCGCGACGGCGACCGAGGCGACGCATCGGGAGATCACGCAGCGACTGCACCTCGGGGATGCGCTGCAGTTCGTCGCGAGCTTCGACCGGCCGAACATCCAGTACCGCATCGTGCCGAAGGACGACCCGAAGCAGCAGCTGCTCCGCTTCATCACGAGCGAGCACCACGGGGACGCCGGAATCGTGTACGCCCTGTCGCGCAACGCCGTCGAGCAGACCGCCGAATGGCTCGCCGGCCACGGTGTGACGGCCCTGCCCTACCACGCCGGTCTCGACGTGCGCATCCGTGCGCGGAACCAGCAGCGGTTCCTGCGCGAGGACGGCGTGGTGATGGTCGCCACGATCGCGTTCGGCATGGGCATCGACAAGCCCGACGTGCGGTTCGTCGCGCACGTCGACCTGCCGAAGTCGGTCGAGGGGTACTACCAGGAGACGGGAAGGGCGGGGCGCGACGGTCTGCCCGCCACCGCGTGGCTCGCCTACGGGCTGGCCGACGTCGTGCAACAGCGCCGCCTCATCGAGCGGGGCGCGGGGGATGCGGCCCACCGCCGCAAGCAGTCCGCCAATCTCGACGCCATGCTCGGGCTGTGCGAGACGGTCGGCTGCCGCCGCCGTGCGCTCCTGGCGTACTTCGGCGAGGAGACGGCGACCGACTGCGGCAACTGCGACACCTGCCTCGAACCGGTGGACACGTGGGACGGCACCGTGCCGGCACAGAAACTGCTGTCGACGATCGTGCGCCTGCAGCGCGAACGCGGGCAGCGGTTCGGCGGTGGCCAGATCATCGACATCCTGCGCGGCAAGGCGACGGCGAAGGTGACGGAGAAGGGCCACGAGACGCTCGCCACCTTCGGGGTCGGCGCCGATCTCGACGACCGCGCGTGGCGAAGCGTGCTGCGCCAGCTCATCGCGCAGGACGTCGTCGCGGTCGCGGACGACGGCTTCGGCACGCTGGCGCTCGGTGAGCTCGCCGCCTCGGTGCTGCGCGGTGAGCACGCGGTCCGCTTGCGGCACGATCTCGCGCGGTCGAAGAGCGGAGCGGGTTCGAGGAAGGCATCCCCGGTCGCGGCGGACCTCGACGAGCCGGCGAGGGAACTCTTCGAACGCTTGCGCGCATGGCGTGCGAGCGTCGCGAAGGACCAGGGTGTGCCCGCCTACGTCGTCTTCGGCGACGCGACCCTGAAGGCGATCGCGGCGTCCCGCCCGGCGGGTACGGATGCCCTGTCCGGCATCAGCGGGGTCGGTGCGACGAAGCTCGAGCGGTACGGCGAGTCGGTGCTCGCCGTGGTGGCCGACCCGCACGTTGGGTGAAAGATCAGACATCTATATAAATAGGTGATACGTTTGTTCGCATGAGCGAACTCACGGATGCCGAAGTCGCCGCGGCCGCCGACGCCCTCGTCGAGGTCGCGACCTGGATCCGTCCCCATGGCCGCGTCGCCGGTTTCTCGGCGACCGCCCTGTCG
This sequence comes from uncultured Actinomycetota bacterium, assembly GCA_963716965.1. Taxonomy (GTDB): domain Bacteria; phylum Actinomycetota; class Actinomycetes; order Actinomycetales; family Microbacteriaceae; genus Amnibacterium. Next base: position 329,253 of record CAVQUZ010000001.1, read on the forward strand.
GTCCTCGCGAGGCTCGATCGGGCACCGGCCCGGGTGGGCGAACTGGCCGTGACCGAGGCCGCGACACAGCCGGCGCTCACCGCGTTGATCAATCGGCTCGAAGGGGAGGCGCTGGTGAGCCGCGCGCCCGATCCGACGGACGGCCGGGCGTCGATCGTGTCGCTCACCGAATCGGGGGTCGCGTTGATCGCCACCCTCAGGGAGCGTCGGCACGCACGGGTCCGTGCCGCCGTCGACTCGCTCCCGGCCGAACAGCGCACCGCGCTGCTCGGCGCGCTGCCGGCACTCGCCTCCCTGGCCCGGGCCGAGATCCGATCCGAGGAGGTCCCCGCGTGACCGCACACGCCCATGCAGGCGGCTCGACCGTCAGCCCGTTCCGGCAGCCGAAGGCGGTCTGGGCGGTCGCGTTCGCCTGTGTCGTCTCGTTCATGGGCATCGGCCTCGTCGATCCCATCCTCAAGACCCTCGCCGGCCAACTGCAGGCGACGCCCGCGCAGGTCGAACTGCTGTTCACGAGCTATCTGGTCGTGACGGCGGTCGCCATGCTCGTGACCGGCTGGGTGTCGAGCCGTGTCGGCGCCAAGCGCACGCTGCTCATCGGCCTCGCCCTCATCATCGTCTTCGCGGCGCTCGCCGGATCGACCGGCAGCATCGGCGGCATCGTCGGGTTCCGCGCGGGGTGGGGACTCGGCAACGCACTCTTCATCGCCACCGCGCTCGCGGTGATCGTGGGTGCGTCGAGCGGCGGGTTCGCCGGAGCGATCATCCTCTACGAGACCGCGCTCGGCGTCGGGATCGCCCTCGGTCCCATCGTGGGTGGTCTGCTCGGCCAGATCAGCTGGCGCGGACCGTTCTTCGGCGTCGCCGTGCTGATGACGATCTCGTTCGTGGCGACGTCGATCTTCCTTCCCGCGACGCCTCGCCCTGCGCGCAGGCAACGCCTCCGCGAGCCGCTGTTCGCCCTGCGGCATCGCTCGCTGGCCATCACGAGCGTCGTCGGCCTCTGTTACAACTGGGGCTTCTTCACCCTGCTCGGCTACTCGCCGTTCCTCATGGGGATCGACAGTCCCGTGCAGCTCGGGCTCGTCTTCTGCGGATGGGGCGTCCTCGTCGCGGTCTTCTCGGTGTTCGTGGCGCCGCGCCTGCAGTCCCGCTTCGGCACGGCTCCCACGCTGTACGTCGTGTTCGCCTGCCTCGCGATCGACCTCGGCGTGATCGGGATCTGGCACGACCGGCCGCCGGTGGTCATCGCGATGGTCGTCGTCGCCGGCGCATTCATCGGCGTCAACAACACCCTGGTGACCACCGCGGTGATGAGCATCGCGCCGGTGGAACGGCCGGTCGCCAGCGCCACCTACGGGTTCGTCCGGTTCATCGGCGGCGGTCTCGCGCCGCTCGTCGCCGGCATCCTCGCCGCGGCGGCAGGCGCCCGTCTGCCGTTCCTCATCGGCGCGGCCGGCATGGTGGCGGCCGGCATCGTGCTCACCTTCGTGCACCGTGCGCTCGCCGCGGCGGATCGCGGCGAGATCGCGCAGCCCGAGCGAAACGAACTGGACTGCTTCGAGGACCAGCAGCCCACGGCGGCGGCGCTCGGCGTGGCCGACGCCGACTGAGCGGGCGCATGCAGAAGCGGGCGCCCGGTTCACCCGGACGCCCGCTTCTCGTGTGTGCCCTACTCGCCGAGGATGCGGTAGAGCTCGCGACGGAGCTCGTCGACCTTCTCGGCGGCGCGGGTCCGCTGGTCGGGCGTCGCCGTCATGGCGAACTGACCGGCGATGCCCATCAGCTTGCCGACGGACTTCATCAGCTCGTCGCCGCCCCTCGGGCCGCCGGTGGCGTTCGCGAACGCGGCGTCGATCTCGGCGGTGTGCGCCCCGACGTACTCACGGCCGCTGTCGGTCAGCGAGTACTGCGCCCTGGTGCCCTCGCCCTGGGCGATGAGACCCTCGTCGACGAGCTGCGCCAGCGTCGGGTAGACCGAGCCGGGGCTCGGCTGCCATGCGCCTTCGGTCTTCTCGGCGATCGCCTTGATCAGGCCGTAGCCGTTCGACGGCGCCTCGGCCAACAGGCCGAGGATCGCGCTGCGGACGTCGCCGCGCCGGGCGCGGGGTCCGGCACCCGGGCCGAACTGGCCCCACGGGCCGGGGAATCCGCCGCGAGGACCGCCGAAGCCGCCGGGTCCGAAACCGCCGTGGCCGTGCGGACCGCGTGGGCCGCCGAAACCGCGACGTGCCTGTGAAAGATGCTCGACCCACTCCTGCGGGTCTCCGAATCGGTGTCCGCGCGGGGCGGACGGATATGCGTGCTGCATGATGTCTCCTTGAAATCTGTGCTGCTCGTCTGGAGCAGATGCATCACGATATATCGGCGACAGTCATCGATGCAACGTTTGTCCGCTCACGGCGAACGCGAATAGTCCGGAGTGTCAGTGCTCGCAGAAGTCGCAGGTGTCGCCGTGGGAACAGTCGTGACTGTCGCAGGTGTGTCGACAACCGCACATGGGGGGCCTCCCGGCTGGGTCGAAGTGGGGGTGCACTGTCCGGAATGAGCGAGCCTACGACGCAGACCGATCCCGGTGCTCTTCCCCTTCAGGGGCCTGTGCAGAGATCGCGGTTCAGGTCCGGACCGCTCGACGCCTGACCGCGAGTGCGACGAGCAGCACGAGCAGGCTGGCAGCGACCCCGAGTCCCGTCTCGACGACGCGGTCGGTGAGCAGGCGTCCGAGCGGCGGGTTCGATGCGAGCGAGCTCAGGATCAGCGCGACGGGCGTGATGCCGGCGACCGCGATGCCGTAGTTCCGCTGGATGAAGAGTTCGGTGATGATCTGACACGCGGTGACGATCACGAGGAGCAGCCAGAGCGGTGGTCCGGCCGACAGCACGGCGAACGTGATGCCCACGCCGACCACGGTGCCGGCCATGCGAAGTGCCGCGCGACCGAACTGTGCGGCGAGATGGGTGCCGGCGAGCGGGACGGTCGCGGACACCGCGGCCCAGTAGGGATGGCCGATGCCCGCGAGGTTCGCGGCCGTGCCGGCGACCAGCGGGCCCAATGTGTAGCAGAGCAGGTCGGTCGTGGTCCCCGGAGCCGCGAGGATGCGGGCGAGGGAGACCCGCGCGGGGCCTTCGCGCCGCGGTCGGCCCGCGGACCCGCGCAGGCGTCCCGCCTGCCCGAGCAGCACCGCGAGCGTGGCGGAGGCCGCGGCGACGATCGGCGCAGCGATCAGGTCGATCGCCGGCTGCTGATAGGACGACACGGTGCCGAACGCGAAAACCAGGAACAGCGACGGCACCGGCAACCAGCCGAGGGTCCTGGTGAGCAGCAGACCGACCGCCGAGAGGACCGTCATGCCCAGGACGGCGAGCAGCGACGCCGGCGCAGCGACCCCGATCCCCGTTCCCGCCGTCACGGCGATGGTGAGCGCGAGGCCGCTGCCGATCTGCTGCCACAGGCGGGCCCGGTACTCGAGGTGCTTGCCGTAGACCGCGCCGAGAGCGCCGAACATGGCGAAGGGGGCCCACGCTCCGTGGCCGGTGCCGTAGACGAGCGACATCGGCACCGCGACCGAGATGCCGACTCGAATGGCCGGCCACTGGACCCCGCCGTCGGGATCGAGTCGGATCAGCTCCCGCCACACGGCGCGTGAGAACCGCGTGAACGGCGACGGGCCGAAGGGCTCATCCGTCGCGGACACGAGACGACCTTACGGCCGGCGGTGCGGGGCAGCGCTAGGCCGAGCGCGCTCGCCGCAGGGCGTGCTCGCCCTGCTCGTAGACCGACGAGGGATCCCCGATGATGCGTTTGTCCGGCCTCCCGACGATGCCGTCGTCGCGGTCGGTGTACGGGAACTTGGCCAGCACCCATCGCATCGCCTCGAGGCGCGCCCGCTTCTTGTCGTTGCTCTTGACGACGGTCCACGGTGTCTCCCGCGTGTTCGTCTTCGTGAACATGGTCTCCTTGGCGGCCGTGTACTGCTCCCACTTGTCGAGCGACGCGAGGTCGGTCGGCGAGAGCTTCCACTGGCGGACCGGATCGACCTGCCGGATCGCGAACCGGGTGAGCTGTTCCTGACGCGAGACCGAGAACCAGAACTTGACGAGGTCGACGCCGTCGTCGGCGAGCATCCGCTCGAACCGGGGTGCTTGCACCAGGAAGCGTTCGTACTCGTCGTCGGAGCAGTACCCCATGACCCGCTCGACACCGGCGCGGTTGTACCAGCTGCGGTCGAACAGCGCGATCTCGCCTGCGGCAGGGAGGTGCTGGACATACCGCTGGAAGTACCACTGCGTCTGCTCGCGCTCGGTGGGTTTCTCGAGCGCGACGACGGATGCGCCACGCGGATTCAGATGCTCCATGAACCGCTTGATCGTGCCGCCCTTCCCGGCGGCGTCACGCCCCTCGAAGAGCACCACGAGACGCCGGCCCTCGGCCTGCATCCATTTCTGGAGCTTGAGCAGCTCGATCTGCAGAGCCCGCTTGGTGGGCTCGTACCGCTCGCGGCCGAGCCGCTCGCCGTACGGATATCCCTCGCGCCACGTCTCGACGGGCGACCCGTCGCGATCGATGAGCACCGGGTCGTCGTCGTCGTCGTCGATCACCCGATACCCGAGCAGGTCGGACAGATCGACGGAGGACTGCTGCAGCACGGTCGACACGGGGCGCACCCTACCCGTCGCAGGAGAACAGCTCAGTGGCCGCGTTCCGGCAGGCGGCGCGGGTCGGCGAGCACGTCCAGCGCGAGGATGCGGTCGTCCCGGATCACGAACGCCATGAGCGACACGACCGCGTCCCCGTCGTGCGCGATGACGCCGGGGCGGTCGCCCAGGCGTACGAGTTCCGCGTTCGCGGCCAGCCGCCGCGCTGCCAGCGCCTGGCCCGCGATGCGCCGGGCCCCGTCGAGATCGACGCTCGCCGCGCCGTAATCCGCATGCAGGACCGCGCCCTCGTCCAACAGGGCGAGCAGCGCCGCGAGGTCGCCGGCCTCGACGGCGCGGAGCCACGCGGCGACCACCCGCCGCTCCATCGCCCTCGTCGGCCGCGCGGCCGGCGCGGCCGCCCGGATGCGCCGGCGGGCGCGAGATGCGAGCTGTCGCGCGGCAACCGGCGAGCGGGACACCGCCGTGGCCACCTCGTCGAACGACCGGCCGAACACGTCGTGCAGCACGAAAGCGAGGCGTTCGGCCGGGCTCAGCGTCTCGAGCACCAGCACGAGCGCTCCGGTCACGAGATCCGTGCTCTCGGCCTCGTCGGCCGGGCCCGCCGAGTCGTCGGCCGGCTCGTCGCTCCACGGCTCGACCTGCCACGACCGTTCCCGTACTCGTCTCGCCGAGCCGAGGACATCGAGGCATAAGCGCGACACGACCGTCGTCAGCCAGGCGTCGAGGTTGCCGATCGCCGAGACGTCCGTTCGGTCGAGCCGCAGCCACGCGTCCTGCAGCACGTCGTCGGCGTCGGCGCTCGATCCGAGCAGTCGCGTCGCCGTCGCCCGCAGGCGCGGGCGCGCGAGCTCGAATCGGCGGCCCGCTTCCGCATCCGCCATGTGTCACATCCTGCCGCTGTCGATCGTCACCATGTCGACGGGGCAGAGCCTCGGATCGTGACGAGATGGAGGTTCTGATGCGTCGTGTGCTGGTCACCGGTGCCACTGGTGGACTCGGCGGCCGGGTGCTGCCGCTGCTCGGCGGCTACGAGGTCACGGCGCTGAGCCGCCGCGATCAGCCCGGGCGGGACGGCGTCCGATGGATCCGCGGGGACGTCGTCCGGGGTGTGGGACTCGCCGCGGCGGTCGACCGCGCGGACGCCGTGCTGCACCTCGCCGGGTCCGCTCGCGGCGACGACGTCGCGGCCCGGGGTGTCGCGGCCGCAGCCGCGGCCGCGGGTGTCGGGCACATCGTGATGATCTCGGTCGTGGGCGCCGACCGGATGCCGATCGGCTACTTCCGCGCGAAAGCGGCGGCGGAGTCGGCGCTCGCCGCATCGGGCGTGCCCTGGACGGTCCTGCGTGCCGCCCAGTTCCACACCCTCGTCGAACGTGCGGCGCGCGCGATGTCCGCCGGTCCGATCGCGCTCGCGCCGCGCGGGCTCCGATTCGAGCCCGTCGATCCGGGTGAGGTCGCCGCCCGTCTCGTGGAACTCGTCGGCGGCCCCCCTGGGGGCCGGGTTCCCGACCTGGCCGGCCCCGAGGTGCTCGACGCCGATGCGATGGTCAGGTCGATGATGGCGGCGACGGGGCGGCGGCGGCCCGTCGCCCACCCCGGCCTGCCGGGAGCGATCGGCGCCGCCTACCGTGCGGGGGACAACCTTGCCGACGACACCGCGGTGCGCGGCCGCCGTACCTGGCACGAGCACCTGCGGGCGGTCTCGTCAGACGTCGCCCACCGGCAGTGACCGCACCAGGAGCCGGTGCAACTGCTCCTGCTCGCCGGGCTCGAGCTCGCGCAACAGCGGGGCGAGGGCCTCGGTGACCTGACCGAGCCCGGTCGCCACGAGTCGGGCGCCGCCTTCCGTGAGCGTGATCCGCACCGCGCGTCGATCGCCGGGGTCGGGGACACGAGCGACGAGGCCGCGCTTCTCGGCTCGGTCGATGAGCCCGCTCATCGTCGAGCGTTCGAGCCCGAGGTGCTCGGCGAGCGTGCTGATGCCGGGCGCGCGGTCGCGCAGGATCGCGAGTACCCGCAGCTGGGTCAGCGAGACGTCGAGGTCCGCGGCGACGCTGGTCAGGGTCGCCATCGTCACGAACGACGCCTGCACCAGCGCGTCCATCAGCGCCGATTCCCGGTCGGTGTCGGCGGTCATGCCTCGACTGTAGTTGACATGGTTCGTATTGCCACCTAGTCGTCCATATTGTTCGTAATCCCACCTAATCAGGGAGCTGCACCGTGCATGCAGCAGTCGTCTCCGAATTCGGGCACGCCCCGCGGTACGAGACGTTCCCCGACCCGATAACCGGCGACGCGGACGAGATCGTCGTCGACGTCGTGGCGGCCGGGCTCCATCCACGCGTCAGGTCGCAGGCGGACGGCTCGCACTACACGAGCACCGGCGAACTCCCGCTCGTTCCGGGCATCGACGGCGTCGGGCGCGATGCCGCCGGCGTGCTGCGCTATTTCGTGCTGCCGGACTCGACGCTCGGCTCGATGGCGGAGCGGACGGTCGTCGACGCGCGACGGTCGGTCGTCCTGCCTTCCGGCAGCGACCCGATCGCCGTCGCGGCGGCGATGAATCCGGCGATGTCCTCGTGGGTCGCGCTGCGCAGGCGCATCCGATTCGAGGCCGGACATCATGTGCTCGTCCTCGGTGCCACGGGCAATGCAGGACGGATGGCGATCCAGGTCGCGAGGCTGCTCGGCGCCGACCGGATCGTCGCTGTCGGGCGCGGGGCCGAACGCATGGAGGGGGCGCGTGCACTGGGCGCGACCGACGTCGTCGCACTCGAGGGCGATCCGGCCGAGGTCGCGGAGCGGCTCGGGCGCGCGGCCGCGTCCGTCGACGTCGTGCTCGACTACCTCTGGGGGCAGCCTGCGGCCGACGCGATCGGGGCGATCGTGCCGCGACGCGCCGACGACGGCGCGCCGCTGTCCTGGATCCAGATCGGCTCGGTCGCCGGGGCGACCGCGGCGATCCCGTCTGCCGCGCTGCGAGCCGTCCGCTTGCAGATCGTCGGCAGCGGTCAGGGCTCGGTCTCGCCCGCGGACATCCGTGAGGAGCTTCCGGCGATCGGCACCGCGATCACGAGGGGCGATCTCGCCGTCGCGGTCAGGGCGGTGCCGCTCGCCGATGTCGGCGCGGCCTGGGCCGATCCGGGATCAGGATCGCGCCTCGTGCTCACGCCGTGAGCGTCATGCTTCGAAGGCGTGTCGTCGGTCGTCCACGACGGCGCGACAGCTGATCTCGATGAGTGCCTCGGCCTCGAAGAGCTCGACGACACCCACTGCGGTCCATGCCGGAAGCGGTCCGGGAATGCACTCGCGCGCCACCTCGACGATCCACGGCGCCTGGGCGGCATATCCGACGTGGAAGGAATGCATCTCGATGACGTCCGACCAGTCGGCGCCCGCTGCACGGAGCGTCGCTGTGATGTTCCGGAAGGTCTGCTTCGCCTGTTCGCGTGGATCCGACGAGAATCCGGTCTCGGTGTCACCGGTGTGCCCCGTGAGTGCGACCTCGCCGACGGATCGCACCGCCGCCGGGATCCCCGTCGCCTCGTGGAACGCGCGCCAATGGTCGGGGACGATCTCGGTTCGCGAAGTCGGCATGGCGGCTGTTCTACTCCCCGATGACACGGCGTGCGAGCACGGCCGGACGAGGGTGCGGTTTCGCGTCGCCGCCAGTACCCAGTTCGGGTGCGTAGCCATCACACCATCTGAGACCGAAACTCGATCACGTACCTGGAATTGACAGGTCCGCCACGGAAGGGAAGCCGAGGCGGACGCTGTGCCAGCGTGCAGAACACCCGGTGCGGCCGACCGCCCCGGCCAGGGATGGACAACCGATGGAGACTGGATCATGACCTCGACGATCGAGCCTGCGCGCGCGCGACGGAAGCTGCTCCGCGGGGGGGATGAGCCGCCGCAGCGGCGCGAGGGGCTCAAATCGCTCGCTGCCGCATGGGTCCAGGTGGAGCCGACGCCGCCACGAGTCGCATCGTTGCATCGATCGGGGACGAGGCCGTCCCGAGTGCTGCTGTTCGGAGGAGGGGTTCTCGAAGGCCATGGTCTGCTCGACCACGCGCTCGGGCTCCCGGGATACTTCGCCGACGCGCTCGCGGGGCGGAGCGGTCGCGGCGTGGACGTCGACATCATCGTCGATCGTGACCCGACCGACCCGGTCGCCCTGAAGGGCCTCCGCGGCCTGCGGCTGTTCCGCTACGACGCGGTGTTCGTCGTCCTCGGTGAGGTCGGCGGCGCCACCTCGATGTCGGCGAAACGGCTCGAGGCGAGGTTCGCGGCGCTTTCGGAGGTGCTGCTCACGCAGACCTCGGACGCCGCGCCGCTGTTCATGATCGATTCGGCGGGGGTCGCGCCGCGGCAGGAACTGTCGCCTCGGGCGAGGAAACGCAGTGCGGCCACCGTCGAGCTGCTCGTGGCCGCGGCACGGCGCACCTGCGCCCTCTCGGTACGGATCAAGCACGAGGAGCTGTCCGAACCGCTCGCCGGCACGGACATGGGGAGCCGATACACCGCGGAGACGTATCGGATGTGGGCGGATGCGCTGGTGTCGCGGCTGCTGCCCCGGCTCGCCGAGCTGGAGCGGACCGCCGGGCCGGACGTGCCGAGCGCATACCGACGCCGGCCGGATCCCGAACCGTTGCGGCAGCGCGCGGTCGACTGCCTCCGGCTCACTCGTGAGCAGGACGAGCAACTCGACGAGGTCGTCCGCCGCATCCGGCGGGTCTTCGCCGTGTCCGGCGCCGCCATCAACTTCATCGACCGTGACGTCCAGTGGCAGAAGGCGCACAGCGGTCGGGGCCCAGGGGACGCGCCGCGTGAGATCGCGTTCTGCAACACGACGATCAGAGCGGACGACTTCACTCTCTTCAGCGATACGAAAGCGGTTCCGGAACTCGAGGGCAACCCGCTCACCGAAGGACCGGATGCGACCCGCTTCTATCTCGGATTCCCGCTGCGCACGTGGGACGGATACCGGGTCGGCGCGCTCTGCGTGACCGATCCCGAGCCGCGCTGGGTGAGCAGTGCCGAACTCAACCTGCTCCGCGACACGGCCTCGGACGTCGAGCGGATCCTGTGGGAGTCGGCGCTGAACCGACGGCGTCAGTAGGCCGCGGAGTCAGGTTGTCCCGACCCGCTGGCCGAGCGCACCGTCCGCCCTGATCGGCTTGTCGTCCTCGTCGACGAAGGTCAGGCCGTCCGGGCTGTCGGCGCCGGCCATGAGTCGCGCGAGCCACTGCGGGTTGAGCGTGGGCACGCGGGAACCGGCGAACTTGAAGTAGATGTCGGTGTGGGGATGTAGCCAGATGGCGCTGCGCCCGTCGCCGACGGAGACCGCGTCGAGCCAGGAAAGCGAGAAGCTCTCTTTGCGCAAGAACTTCCGCACCATCACCGCGTGCAAGTGGGCGAGTGGCCGGTCGCCGAATTCGACGAAGACGCCCTCGTACTTGATCGTGCCCACGGTCCCCGCTCTCGGTTCCCGGGAAAGGGGAACCGGCCATTTGGGTGGCTGACGGATACACCGGATCCCCGGAGCGTACCCCGTGCGACTCCGAGACCTCCGAGTCCGGGATCAGGCGAGCTCCTCGGCTGGGAACCGAACAACGCGACCCTGCTCGACGACCTCCGGGCCCGGTACTCCTTCGACCACGGCCGCCTACTCGGTGACGAACGACCGCAGCGCCTCCAGCAACACATCGGGCGTCTCCATCTGCGGCACGTGGCCCGTGCGGAGCAGCAACTCGAAGCGCGCGCCCGGCATCGCCGCCGCGAAGGCGCGGCCGTACTCGGCGTCGGCGATCCGGTCCGCCTCGCCCCACAGCACGAGAGCGGGCACACCGACGGCGGCGAGCCGCGGGGCGAGCGTCGGATCGGTCATCGTCCCGCCGTAGACGCCGAGCGCGGCCCGGTTCCCCGCGAAGATCGCGCGGGCGGCCGGCGGGAGGGCGGACGGGTCGAGGCTCGGCGCCCTCGACGGGTCGAACCAGCTGTACTCGGCGAGCTGTGCCGGCGCGAGCGATGCCGCGACGGGATGTCCCTGCACCTCGATGCCGACCGCGTCCACGAGGGCGATCCGCCCCAATCGGGCGGTTCCGCGCACGGCCAGTTCGGCGGTGATCCATCCGCCCATCGAGTTGCCGATCACGGTCGCGTCCTCCAGTTCGAGCGCGTCGAGCACGCCGGCGTAGAGCTCCGCGAGGCCGCCGATCGTCGCCAGCGTGTCGGGACGTGGCGTGCCACCGAAGCCCGGATGGATCGGCACGACGACTCGGGTGCCGGTCGCGTCGGCGAGCAGATCGGCGAAGCCCGCGACGGACGTCGGCCCGCCGCCGCCGTGCAGGATGACGACCGGGCGGCCGTCGCCGCGTTCGTCCGCGCTGACCGGGATGTCGCCGAACGAGGTGGGGATCGTGAGGGAGATCGGTGTGCTCATGGACGGAGGCTATCTCAACATGCTTATATAAACAAGCTGACTCAATGCGATATGCTCCTCGCGTGGCGATGTCGATGTCGGAGATGGGGCTCGCCGTGAAGCGCCTCCAGGTGCGGCACCATCGAGCCGCGACCGAGGCCCTCCGGCCGCTCGACGTGACGCTCGTGCAGTGGGATGCGCTGCGGCACCTGCATGCGCATCCGGGGGCGTCGCTGCACGACCTCGCCATGCTCACGTTCCAGACCGATCAGGCCTTCGGCACGCTGGCGGCCCGCTTGGAGTCGAGGGGCCTCATCCGCCGCGTGAGCGGGGGCGGCCGTGCGGTCCGTCCGGAACTCACGCCCGAGGGGGAGCGCGTGTTCGCGGCCGGCCGGGCGCTCATGGAGCGGGTCGTGGAGGCGTCGTTCGCGCCGCTCGACGACGCCGAGCGCGCAGCCTTCGGCGGCATGCTCGAGCGCCTGCTCGCCGAGTAGTGCGCTGGGACCGAGTGGGCCCAGCGCACGATCTCGGGAAACGAGTCGCCCCCTCGAGCAGCGTGTGCGGGTGGACAACCACCGGACGGTAGCCCGGGGGTCGTGGCCGCGCGGATGAATGGAGCAGCCGACATGAGTGAGTACACCGTCACGCGGGACTACGCGTATCCGATCGAGGGGCACCGTGTACTGCGAGGTGCTCGAGGTCGACGCTCCGTGGCGCCTGCGCTACTCCTGACGGGGCGATGCGGCGACCGGTGACCTGACCGACGTGCTCACCGACGGTGTGCCCACTGTGCTCGAGGAGTACCACGCGTCGCATCTGACGTGAGCGCACACGCGACGCGCGTCTGCGTCCGCTCCGTCACGGAGAGAGGGAGCCGGCTACGGGTTCTTCCGTCGTCGACGACGCTCCTGCGGCGGTCCGGGCGCGCGCGTGCCGATCGAGGCCTGCGCGGTAGCGGGTGAGCAGGTGCTGCAGCTGTCCCGCTTCGGTCTCGTCGAGGTCGGCCTGCGCTGCTCGTTCGACGGCGCGGACCGCCGCGCTCGCTGCAGCGAGGCGTGCGCGGCCGAGGTCGGTGAGCTCCGTCGGCAGTGCGCGCCCGACGGGTGCCGTCTCGGCGCGGATCACGAGGCCCTCGGCTTCGAGTGACTGCAATACGACGTTCATCGACTGACGGGTGACGAACGCTCCGCGCGCGAGGTCGGAGTTGGACATGCCTGGTCGCTGCAGCAGCAACTCGAGGCAGGAGTACTGCGTGATGTGCAGTCCGAGGGGGCGCAGGGCGGCCTCCATCGCTGCGTGCAGCGCACTCGACGCCTGCTTCAGTGCGTAGCCGGCCGACGTGCGCAGATCGACCCGCTCGTCGGCTTGCCCCATGTCAGTAGTCTGACATACGCTCTAACATGTCAAAAGACTGACATAGGGAGGAACCACCATGCGGGTGAACGGCCCCGACTTCATCTCGATCCAGGTGAGCGACCTGGACGCGTCCGCAGGCTTCTACGAAGAGCACCTGGGGCTCACGCGCCGGCCGGGTCCACCCCACGCGATCGTGTACGACACGAAGCCCATCGCATTCGCCCTGCGGGCGCCGGTCGGCGGGTTCGACCCGGCCGCGACGGCAGAACCGAGCGGGGGAGTGGCGCTCTGGTTCCACGCCCCGGGTACGCAGGACATCCACGACGCGCTCGTCGCTGCGGGCGTCCCGATCGCGTCGGCACCGATCGACGGTCCGTTCGGCCGGACGTTCACGTTCCTGGACCCGGACGGCTACCGCGTCACCCTGCACGATCGGGCCTGACGTTCCGAAACGCTCCACGGAGGAGAGCGCGGACGCCGAGTGCGCTTAGACGGTCGTCAGCGTCGCGGCGACCGCGTCCAGGGAGCCCGGGACCAGCGCGTAGAACGCCCAGGTCCCGCGCTTGCTCCGGGTCAGGAAGCCGGCGTCCATCAGCACCTTCAGGTGGTGGCTCACCGTGGGCTGCGTCAGCCCGAGCGGTTCGGTGAGGTCGCAGACACAGGCTTCTCCGCCGTCGTGGGCGGCGACCATCGAGAGGAGCCGCAGGCGGACGGGGTCGGCGAGCGCTTTCAGGATCGTCGACAGCTCGCCGGCGCCGGTCGGGGTGATCGGCTCTCGCGTGATCGGAGCACACGCGTCGCCGATGCAGCACGCGGCGCTGGTCGTCGTCACGGTGAGCGGCAGTTCGGCGAAGGTCACCCACGTGAGCGTAGACATCGATGAGCATCTATGTCTATCGTTCATCGACAGTCTTCGATGAGGGAGCTCCATGACCGACGATCTTCCCTCGATCCTGTTCGTGTGCGTCCACAACGCGGGCCGGTCGCAGATGGCGGCCGGATTCGCCACGACGCTCGGCGCCGGTCGGGTTCAGGTGCTGTCCGCGGGCAGCGAACCGGCCCCGCGCATCAACCCGGTCGCGGTCGCGGCGATGTCCGAGGTCGGGATCGATATCGCGGCTGCGCAACCCCGTGTTCTGGAGGTCGACGACGTGCGCGCCTCCGATGTCGTGATCACGATGGGATGTGGTGACACCTGCCCGATCTTCCCGGGCAAGCGGTACGAGGACTGGGAACTCGCGGATCCGGCAGGACTCGCCATCGACGAGGTGCGTCCGATCCGCGACGAGATCGAGCGCCGCGTCAGGGAACTCCTGTCCGGCCTCGGCTGACCGATCCGATCACGGTCGACGCCACCCGGTCGACCGCCGCCGTCAGCGTGCAGGTGCCCAATCGCCGTACGAACTCCCGTAGCCGTCGGTCACCAGCGGGCGGACGGCGCCCCCGGTGACGGCCTGCGTCGCGAGTTGGATCGTGCCGTCCTGGACCGCCCGAGCGAACACGATGGTGCGTCCGTCCGGAGAGAAGGCCACCTTGTGGCTGACGATCGCATGACTGATGTGGGTGATCTGGTGCGGTTCGGTGCCGTCGGGTCGGATGGTGAAGAAGTTGCCGATCCCGCTCTCCTCGTCGGGCGCGCTCCTGAAGACGATCAGGTTGCTCGAGCCCGACCAGTCGGGGGAGCCGTCTGCGCCGAGCGACCAGTCCGTGATCCGGTGGTTTCCCGTCCCGTCGGCGTGGATCAGGAACAGCGCCCGGCCGTTCACCGGTTCGGCTCCGTCCGTGTTCCAGAGCACGTAGAGCAGTTGCGTTCCGTCGGGTGACCAGGCGATGCCGCCGCGGTCCCCCGAGTACGCCGCGCTGTGCGTCACGTCGCGGACGCTCGACCCGTCGAGTCCCATCACGTAGACGTCCGACTGCCGCGGGCTCTGGCCGTCGGCCCTGATGTCCCCCTCCGCGTGGACGTACGCGATCGACCGCCCATCCGGCGAGAACGTGCCGAAATCGTCGAATCCGGGTACGTGATTCGCGCTCAGGGGCGCGCCCTTCGTCAGTGCTTTCTTGCCGGAGCCGTCCGCGTTCATCAGCACGAGTTGATGGGATTCGCCGTCGGTGTCCGTGTTGACGAGCCGGGTGAACACGATCTTCGTTCCGTCGGGCGACCAGTCGCCTTCGCCGTCGATCTCGTGCGCCGCGGGGTGGGTCAGCTGCACACGCCCACTGCCGTCCGCATTCATCGAGAACAGCGCGCCCCGCGTGTCCGCATCGTAGAGGAACTGCCGAAAGAGGATCCGCCCCGTGAGCGGCGCGGCCGATCCCGTCGTCACGGCGGTGGCGGACGGTGAGGTGGACGTCACCGGTGCGCAGCCGGCGCAGCACGCGGCGCAGCACGCGGCGAGCAGCGCGGTCAGGAGTGCCGAGGTCGTTCGCCGAGTCATAGCGGCGACGGTAGGAGCCTCGAGCGTCGTGTTCGAGGTCCGGTTCGCGGAACTGGACCGCCTCGGCTCACGGACCGAGGCGGTCGCGGGCGGCGCGCAGGCGAGCGAGCGCCGGGCCGACGAGCTCGGGCCGCAGAGTGATCGGAAACCGGATGAACCGCTCGTACTCGCCCTCGAGCCCGAACCAGGGGCCCGCGCCGATCACCAGGCCCTGGTGTCGGGCGGCCGACGCGAGCGCGGAGCTGAACGCGCCGTCGAGTTCGATCCAGGCCGCGAGGCCGCCTGGAACAACAGGCATGTGCCACGCCGGGAACAGTTCGGCGAGACCCGACGACAGTCGGGCGCGTGTCGCGAGCTGGTCCTCGACTCGATGCCGGACGGCGGCGTCGAGTCTCGGCATCATCTCGAGGAGCACCAGTTGATCGAGCACCGGGCTGCCGAGGTCGAACGACAGGCGCGCGCCGGCGAGCCGGCGGATGTGCTGTGTGTCCGCACGGATCCAACCGACCCGCAATCCACCCCAGACGGTCTTGCTCGCGGAACCGACCGTGATCACGCCCGGGTCGAGCGCGGCGAGCGGAGTCGGGGCGGCGCGACCGTCGAGGTCGAGCTCCGCGGTCGTCACATCGGCGATCACGACCGCATCCGCGTCCCGGGCGATTCGGAGCGGTCGGCGCCGTTCGCTCTCGCTCATGCTGGCGCCGGTCGGATTGTGGAAGTCGGGCATCGTGACCACGAGACGCGGTGGGGACGCCCGAGCGATCGAAGCGAACGCGTCGAGATCCCAACCCTCCTCGCTCACTCGGATCGGTACGAGCCGCGCACCCAGCCGGCGGAAGCGAGCGGCCGTATGCGGATAGCCGGGAGATTCGACGGCGACGGTGTCGCCCGCGTGCACCGACTCCGCGGCGAGCAACGCGACCGCTCCCGAGGCGCCCGCAGTGATCAGCAATTGCTCGGACCCTGTCGGTAGTCCGTGTCGCGTCATCCGGTCGGCGAGCGACGGTGCGCAGTCCCTGCAGACCGACGAGCTCGTAGCCGTCTCCGTCCAGGTGCGTCCCGAGACGCTCGACCGCCGCGCGGAACGCGTCCTGCAGCCCTGGCACGGCCGGCGCCGTCGCCCGACTCACATCGATCACGTTCGCGAAGGGGAGTGTGGGTCCTGTGCCGGGGCCCGCAGGCATGCGGAGCACCGAGGGAGCGCCGCCGTGCGTCACCAGGACGTCCTCGGCGCGCAGCAGCTCGACCGTGGCCGTCACTGTCGTCCTGCTCAACCCCAGCTGCGTGCACAGCAGGCGTTGCGATGGCAGCGGTGTGCCGGGCGGCAGTCGCCCGTCTTCGACGAGCAACCGCACGCGCTCCGCCAGCGCCACATAGGCGGGCACGCCTGGACGTCGCCACGCGCCGAGCAGCGCGACGAAGCGCTCCGGGGTGCCGCCGCGGCTCGCCACCCACTCACGCTAGGGCGACTCGGGGCGCGTCACCACCCACGGGACTCGAAGTCCCGCTAAGTCCGCTCCCGCCGCCGCATCATCGGCAGCTCGGTGTCGTCTCCCTGGTCGTCACGCAGGCGTCAGTCTTTGCTCGCGCTGGCTGCGGCGGCGGGCTGGCGGCCCGTGACCGTGTCGTGACGCGTCCCAAGGCCGAATTGACGTATCGGAACGCGAAACCCCGGCGCGAACCGGGGTTTCAGTGGTGGCTCCGACCGGCGTCGATCCGGTGACCTTTCGATTTTCAGTCGAATCGAGGGGGTTGCAGGGGGTGGCGTGAGACCTCAAGACGCCCGGAAACACGCAGATTTGGGCTCATTGGGATTGCACAGGATCACGAGGATTCTCGTTCGTTTGTGGCCAAAATGTGGCCACTGCGGGCGTGCCTGAGATTCCGTTCGAGGTCCTGTGGGACTCGGGTCTGCTTGCGTCAATGCCGTCGGCGGGGTCGGCCACACCACATGACGTCTCTGACTCCAACAAAACCCGTGTCGGCGACGCGTAACAGCTCAGCGTGAGCGATCGGCGCCGAAAACTAAAGCGATCTGCTACGTTCTGGGTATCCGGATGAAGGGAGCCCGTTGTGGCGATCGACGAGGGGCGCGCGTGGGCGCTGCGAACGCTGGGAGCCGACGGCGTGCTGGTGCGAGAGCAGATCTCGTCCGTCATCCGCGACTGCCACGAGAAGATGGCGAACGCGCAGGCCGAGGCCGAGATGAAGCACGCCGGCGTGTATGGGCAGATCTGGCGGAAGTGCTTGGACGAGTTCGTGACGGTGCTCGGGCGCCTGCCCTCGGCCGAGATCGTTCCGCGCCGGGGCTACAAGCTGGTCGCGTTTAACGGGGTGATCCTGTTCCCGTGGCGGTTCTCGCGGGAGCGGTTCACGGACATCGGCTCGCGCCCGTTCGCCGTGTCGGACACTCGAGTCTCCTTGTTCGGTGAGGAGCGTGAGCCGACGCAGCAGCGTCTGGACATCGAGTTCGAGCACCCCGAGCTGTCCGGGGAAGAGCGGGAGCTGCTCGACGCCGAGAGCAAGGCGCTCGAGGAGGCGCTGTCGACCCACTCCCGCGTGGTCGTCGTGCCGTACGCGAGCAACCCTTTCGCCCTGTACAGCGTCGACTGGGGTGAGGCGACGTTGGGAAGCGACGGCTACCTCACCTTCGCGTCGATGGAATCGCTGCTTGAAGTAGGCGCGAGCTCCCTGGTGGATGTGGACCTGACGGACGAGTCCTTCTCCGACGGGCCGATCCCGCGCCCCGATCTGGGGGTGAAGGGCGACGAGGTGGACGGAGAGGCTGATGGACGACCGTGACGCCCTCTTCTCGCTCCTCGGAACAGCCGACCGTTCCGATCTCGACGCCGTCGCGGATGCGTTCGATCCGGCCCGTCTGACGCAGGCGCGCTTCGCAGCCGGCCTGTCGAAGGCGAAGCTCGCCGAGCTAGTCGGGGTCACGCCTGCAGCGATCGGCCAGTACGAGTCGCGAGTGGTAACACCGCGTCGCGACGTATTGCCGGTGCTCGCGCGCGAGCTCGATGTTCCGGTGGACTACTTCGCCACGGGTCGACCGATCGGCCGCGTCGACGGCTCTGAGGCGCATTTTCGGAGCCTGCGCTCGACCACCGCACGGGATCGGTCGAAGGCCATCGCCTTCATCGAGCAGGTCTGGGAACTGACGTTCGCGCTGGAGAAAAAGGTCCGGTTCCCCGACGTTGACCTGCCGGTGGTGGATCGGCAGCAAGCAGATCCCGTTTCCGCGGCGCAGGCGCTTCGCGAATATTGGGATCTAGGCATGAAGCCGGTCAAGCACCTGGTCGCGCTGACGGAATCGCACGGGATCGTCGTGAGCCTGCTGACCTTGGCGAACACCGATGTGGCCAGGGTCGGCGCGTTCTCGACGTCGCGCTTAGCTCGCCCGGTCATCGTCGTGACGCCCGAGCGCGCGAACTCGGTGTTCGTCTATCGGTTCACGGTTGCCCACGAGTTGGGTCATCTGCTGCTGCACGGCGAGGCAGTACCGGGCGACCAGCAGCAGGAGCGAGAAGCCGACCAATTCGCTGCTGAGTTCCTGACTCCACGTTCCCAGATTGTGAACTTGCTGCCGCGGACCGTGAACCTTTCTCGGCTCGATGAACTTGCGCGGCATTGGGGTGTGTCGGTGGATTCACTGCTGCTTAGAATGAAGGAAACCGGCACGGTCTCCGACGCCTCAATTCGCCGGGGCTACCAGAGACTGAATCAGCTGCGCAGCTCCTTCCTGGACGCTCCCGAGCCGGTTAACGCGTACCCGGGTGAGATGCCGTCGATGTTGGCCGAGGCTGCTCGGCTTGCCGATCAAGTTGGCTTCGCGCAGGTAGACCTTGCCCGCGAGCTGCGATGGCACCCGGCAAGGGTGCGCGAGGTCTTGGGCGTCGACGACCCCAGGCCGACATTGAGGCTCGTCGCTGACCCCGCACCTCTCTAGAACCCGCGCAGCAGATCGGATCGCATGAAACTCCTGCACCTGCTCCCGGATGCTCTGCGGATCATCCTGGAGACCGAGCCGAAAGCGGGGCATTGAGGCGATGAGCCGGCCCAGCTCGAAATCGCGACGAACCGCCCGGGCAGCGAGCGTGACTGCTCGTAGCGCCCAGAGTTCCGGCATCGTCAAGTGCTATGTGGAAAGGTTTGAGAATGCGGCAGGTGCGCCTGACCTCCGCCTTCGCGAGAAGTCGACGAGACGGATCGTGCGGGTCCTAACGGATAACCAGTTGTTCAGGTCCATTGCGCCGCTGTCGAACCTGTTGCAGGACTGCTACGCGCATGGCGGCGGCCTCGTTGAGCCGCGGAGCCATGCGGAGTATCTCGCCATCTCCGCACCGGTCGTGAAACAAAGTGCTCAGGAGATCGCTGTCGCGTTCGAGGGCTTCTTTGTGCAAGTCCATCTCGTAACTGCGGATGTCGCGTCTCCTCCGACATCCGTGTGGGCCTACATCGAGGAGTACCCCGTCGAGGACGGGGGCCTTGGTCTGCGTCTTCGGCAGAAGGTGAGCGGCCGGAAGATCGAGATGTACGGCAAGAATCAGGACCACCTACTTACCTTTCTCAGCAGCCCCCAATTTACGGGTGCCGAAACTCACATGGCGAACCTCTATCAAAAGGACGGCTTCGACGACTACGTGCTGGTGTCCGGAGGCGCGGCCACAGACTCCTACGACGTGCTGCTGTTCAACGACGGAGCCGAACTCACCTACCTGCTTGGCCCAACCCCCGACACCGCATACAGGGACGCGTTCCGGCAGCTCGCGGACGAGTCAGCGCCCGAGGCGCACGCGCGTACCGCACAGACGCACTTCGACAAGGCCCGGTACCGCGAAGCGGTGCTATCCGCGCGACTCGCTGTCGAGACGGCGTGTGGCGGACGGGGGCCCGACGTGAGGCGTCGGCTTGCTGATGCTCCGCCCGATGTCTCGGCTGCGGGTGACGCCTTGTATGGGAGGCGGCACGTCGCCGTCCATGAGGGCGATACGCGAGTCGAACAAGCCGATGCGGTACAGGCGATCCGCGCGATGCACCGCGTCCTGGCCTACCTGGAGTAGACAAATCCCAATGACCCGCGGGCGCCGTCTGCGACGAGTTGCATCCACGCCTTGGAATCGGCCGAACGCGATACGGACCCCTCGTTGGACACCTCGTTGGGTGCGAGGGGTCCAGCGAGGGGTTTCGGGCGTCTTGCCCTGTCCTGGCCTGCCACCTCCGCTGGCGCGGCTCCCGAACCACCCTCACTCAGCAGAAAAGCGTTGCTGAGTAAGGGTGGTTCGGGAGTACAGGTGGCAGGCCAGGACAGGGCAAGAGAAGTTGCAAGCGGGTGGAAGCGACGGTGGAGATGGGATCGGGATGGGTAAGGGAGCGTGGACGAGCAGTGCGGGGGAGCGGGCGCTGAGGTGTGGAGACCGGGGGACTGGACCGGAAAGGGTGACGGGACGTGAGGCGCGGAAACCGGTTATGAGGGAGCGTCACGTGATCTGACGGGAGGCGACCGGTTCGGCGTAGGTCTGCTGCTGTCGGCGGGCGGTGTTCTCGTTTGTGTGTTGCGGACGGGACCCGATCGAGGAGGGCGGCCATGGGGTCGATCGAGAGCTATTTCACGAGTGCCGGTAAGCGGTATCGGGTGCGCTACCGGACCCCGGAGCGGCGCGATACCCAGAAGCGAGGGTTCCGGACCAAGCGTGAGGCCGAGGACTACCTAGCGAGCGTGGAGGTCGCGAAACTTCGGGGGGAGTGGGTGGACGCCTCGCGATCGAGGATCACCGTGGGGGAGTGGTCGCGGCAATGGCTGGAAGCGCAGGTCCAGCTGAAGCCGACAACCCTGTCCGGCTACCGGCACGCCTCGAGAAGCACATCGTGCCGAGGTGGGGGCGGACGCGGCTGGTCGACGTCGCTCACTCCGATGTGCAGACCTGGGTGACGACCCTCTCGTCCATCCTGGGGCCATCGGCAGTTCGGCAGACCCACCTGGCGTTGTCCGGTGTGATGAAGTTCGCCATTCGCGACGGCCGGCTGGCACGAAACCCCTGTGACGACGTCCGGCTTCCTCGCCTCGTGAAGCGGCGGCACGGGTATCTCGTCCCATGAACGCGTCGCGGCCCTGGTCGCCGAGCTCGGTGGGCAGGGGGACGTCGCACTGTTCCTCGCCTATACGGGGCTTCGCTGGGGCGAGATGGCAGGGCTGCGGGTCGGCCGTCGGGACATGACGAGGCGACGCCGTCGAGGTCGTTGAAGCGGTGTCGGAGCCGCGGGGGCAACTGGTCTGGGGAACGCCGAAGACGCATGAGCGATCGCTCGGTTCCGTTCCCCTCGCTGCTCGTCGAGCCGCTTAGCAGCGCGCTGCGTCGGTAAAGGGCGCGACGACCTTGTCTTCACCGGCAGCCGACGGCGGGGTGCTGCGCGGCACGAACTTCCGCCCGCGGTTCTTCGACCCTGCGATCGAGCGGCTGCGCGGCAGCGCGACCCCGAGTTCCCGGACATCACGATGCACGACCTCCGGCACACCGCGGCGAGTCTGGCGATCAGCGCCGGCGCCAACGTGAAGGCGGTGCAGCGGATACTCGGGCACGCGTCCGCGGCGATGACTCTGGACGTGTACGCCGACCTGTTCGACGACGACCTCGACTCGGTGGCAGTCGCGCTGGACCGGCATCGGCACGGCGAGCAGCGGTGGCCACGGTGTGGCCACCAGCCTGGTGGTCAGCAGCCGTGGCATCGTCGACATCACCGACGCTCTTCGACTGATCTCGATCACCCGAGGTGCCGCTGGATCGCCCCGGTACTCGCTCAGATGTGGCCAAAATGTGGCCAAACGGTCCGATCGAGCTACGCGGGCCGCTTGGGGAAAGAAGAAAACCCCCGAATGACCGGGGGTTTTAGAGGTGGCTCCGACCGGCGTCGATCCGGTGACCTTTCGATTTTCAGTCGAACGCTCTACCAACTGAGCTACAGAGCCATGAGGCATGTCCGGTGCACCGGACGCACTCCGCGACCCTGACGGGACTTGAACCCGCGACCTCCGCCGTGACAGGGCGGCACGCTAACCAGCTGCGCTACAGGGCCTTACATCGATGAGATCTGGTGCGTCGCACGCGACCGCATCGGACAGTGACCCCAACGGGATTCGAACCCGTGTTATCGCCGTGAAAGGGCGACGTCCTAGGCCACTAAACGATGGGGCCGTCTCGACCCGAAGCGGATCTCACCGCCGCACAAGCATAGGTGGTCGCGAAGGGATTCCCAAACGCCGTCCGTCCCCGGTGCGGGGGCCGGCATGCCGTTGCACGGCGCGCCGTCCGAGCGCCGGCGCCGTCGACGTGTTTCCCTGGCAGGGCATTTGCGGTGGTCCCCGCGCGCCCGAACCGCGTCGGGCTGCGGACGGCGGGGTGCGGATGGGAGTCGGACATGCGGATGCGAGTCGCAGTCGTCCTGCTCGCGACCTTCGTGGTGCTCGCGCTCGCGATCGTCGCCGGCGTCGCATCGCCCGCATCCGCCTCCGAGTACCCGTCGTGGAACGACGTCAAGAAGGCGAAGGCGAGTGAGGCCGCGAAGGCCGCCGAGGTCACCAGGATCAAGGGGCTGCTCACCGCGTCCAAGGCCGCGGCCGCGAAGGCGGAGCAGGAGGCCGAGGCCAAGGGTGCCGTGTACCAGGCGTTCCGGGACCGCGTCGACACGGCCAACGACCGCCTGGCCGTGATCAAGGCCGAGGTCGCCGCCGACGACAAGAAGGCCAAGGCCGCCGGGCAGCGCGCCGGTCAGCTCGCCGCGCAGTTGAGCCGGTCGGGCGGTGCCGACCTGCAGACCAGCCTCTTCCTCTCCCAGGGCAAGTCCGGGTCGGGCGCCGCGGACTTCCTCGATCGCCTCGGGCAGCTCTCGAAGTTGACGGAGGCGAACGCCTCGGTCGCACAGTCCGCGCGGACGGCCCAGCGATCCGCCGCCGCGACACAGGCGCAATTCGCCAGCGCCACCGACGCCCTCGTCGCGCTCAAGCAGCAGGCGAAGGGCGCGCTCGACGACGCCCTCGCGGCGAGCGCGGCAGCGAACGCGATCGTCGCGAAGCAGCAGTCGCTGCAGGCCACCATGCAGGCGCAGCTCGCGGCGCTGCAGGACACGACGTCGAAGACGATCGACCAGTACAAGGCCGGCGTCGCGGCTCGCCGCGCCGCTTCGGGCGGCGCAGCCGGCGCGGTCAACTCCCAGGGCTGGGCGCTTCCCGCGGCCGGCCCGATCACGGACCCGTTCGGCTACCGCCCCGACCGGCCTGCTGGCGCGAACCCGTTCCACCACGGCACCGACATCGGCGGCGGATGCAGCAACCCGATCTATGCGGCGCACGCCGGCACGGTCATCTATGCGGGCTGGCTCGGCACCTACGGCAACTTCATCGAGATCTCGAACGGCGGCGGCATCTCAACGGGGTACGCGCACATCCGGTTCGGGGGCACCTTCGTGCACGTGGGCGAGAGCGTGCGGGCCGGACAGAACATCGCGTCGATCGGCACGACCGGCGCATCCACCGGCTGCCACCTGCACTTCGAGGTCCGCATCGACGAGGTGCCGACGGATCCCGTTCCGTTCATGGCGGCGCGAGGAGTGACCATTGGCTGACCAGCGACGCGGCGTCCGCCCGGAGGTCGTCATCGGAGCCGTCACGGTCGGCGCCATCACCGCGGCGATGGGGGTCACGCCCGCCTTGGCCGATCAGGCCGACTACCCCTCGTGGAACGAGGTGCAGAACGCGAAGCAGGACACGGCGTCGAAGCAGGCAGAGGTGGACCGCATCGCGAAGCTGCTCGTCGGCCTGCAGGACACGGCGGATGCGGCCGGACGCGCCTCGCAGATCGCGACCGAGCGGTACAACGTCGCGAAGGCCGCCGAGGCTTCGGCGAAGGCCCACGTCGACGCGCTGCAGCACGAGGTCGCGGGAGCGAAGTCGAGGGCGGCGACCTCACGGATGCGCGCCGGGTTGCTCGCCGCGCACCTCGCCCGCACGAGCGGCACCGACACGACGGCCGAGCTGCTCCTGAACGACGGCGGCGCGGACGGACTGCTGTACCGACTCGGCACCATGTCGCAGCTCGGCGCGCAGGCGCAGGCGATCTACGGTGCCGCCGTCGCCGATCAGAACGAGGCGAAGTCGATCGAGGACCAGGCCGAGATCGCGACGAAGGAACTCGACGCCCGCACCACGGCGGCCGAGGACGCAGCCTCCGCCGCGAGGACGGCCGCGGCCGACGCGGCGGCGGCCGTCGCGGCCCAGCAGACGCACGCGACGAAGCTCGTCGCGCAGCTCGCGGACCTGCGGAACACCTCGTCGCGCCTGGCGCAGCAGTACGTGCTCGGCGAGCAGCAGCGGCAGCAGGCGGCAGCGGCCAGAGCCGAAGCAGCGGCTGCAGCGAAGAAGGCGGCGGAGAGTTCGGGGTCGCACGGGTCCGGCGGGTCCTCAGGTGCCTCATCGGGCGGTTCCTCTTCGGGTTCGTCGGGTTCGTCGGGTTCGTCGGGCTCGTCGGGTTCGTCGGGGGGCTCGGACCCGCAGCCCGACTCCGCGAAGGCCGCCAGCGCGGTCGCCTACGCACGGGACCAGATCGGCGACCGGTACAGCTTCGGCGGTGCGGGCCCCTCCGTGTGGGACTGCTCCGGACTCACGATGCAGGCGTATGCATCCGTCGGCATCGCGATCGGTGGCCATTCCGCGACCGCGCAGTACGACACCGCGAGGGCCGAGGGTCTGCTCGTGTCCTACGCCGATGTGCAGGTCGGTGACCTGATCTTCTACACGGACGGCGGCGGCGACATGTACCACGTCGCCATCTACTCCGGCGGCGGCATGATGATCGAGGCGCCGTACGACGGGGTGCCCGTCCGTGAGGTGCCGGTCCGCGACTACCAGCGCGTCAGCAAGGTCGCCCGCTTCACCGGCTGAGCCGCGTCGGCGGGAGCCCGCGCGACCGCGCGAGCACCTCGGCAGGACGTCCGCGATTGAGCAGGACGCATGTTCGCCATTGTCCTGCCGAAGCGCGTGAGTCCTGCTCGGGTGCTGATCGTCCTGCCGAGGTGCTCGGGAGACGGGTGGGGCCGAGCGCGGCGTGCGACCGGCCCCGAGGTCAGTGCTCGGCCTTCAGACGGGCGAAGCCGTCCTGCACGATCTGCTCGGCCTCCGCCGCGTCGCCCCAGCCCTCGATGTTCACGAACTTGCCCGGTTCGAGGTCCTTGTAGCGGCGGAAGAAATGCTCGATCTCGTTCTTCGTCTGCTCCGGCACGTCGGCGAGGTCCGTGATGTGCGACCAGCGGGGGTCCTTGTACGGCACGACGACGACCTTCGCGTCCGAGCCGGCCTCGTCGCTCATGTTGAGCACGCCGACGGGACGCACCTTCACGCCCACACCGGGGAACGCCGGGTACTCGAGCAGCACCAGCGCGTCGACGGGGTCGCCGTCGAGACCGAGCGTGTGCTCGAAGAAGCCGTAGTCGGTCGGATAGACGAACGAGGTGAAGAGCACCCGGTCCAGATAGACGCGTCCCGTCTCGTGGTCGACCTCGTACTTGTTCCGGCTGCCCTTGGGGATCTCGATGATGACGTCGTAGTCGGCCAATTGGGGGGTCCTCTCGTTCGCGGCCATAACGTTAGCGAATGCAGCCGCGGCCGAGACTTGGCGCCGAGACCGCCGCGGTCCGCGCGGCCGTCCGCGTCGCCCTGCCGCGCATCCCGGCCAGGGTCGAGGGCATCGAGGCCTTCGTCGGCGTCTCGGGCGGACCCGATTCCCTCGCGCTGGCGCTCGCCACGGGCTTCGAGGCGCCGAGGGCCGGGCGGCGCATCGGTGCCGTCGTCGTGGACCACGGCCTGCAAGAGGGGTCGGACGCGGTCGCGCAGCTCGCCGCATCGGCCGCGTCGGCCGCGGGTCTCGCGCCGGTCCTCGTCCGCCGCGTCGTCGTCGGCGCCGATGGGGGCCCGGAGGCCGCCGCACGGATCGCTCGCCGGTCCGCCTTCGACGCGGTCCTCGCCGAGACCGGCGCGACCCGCATCCTGACGGCGCACACCCTCGACGACCAGGCGGAGACCGTGCTGCTCGGCCTCGCTCGGGGATCCGGCCCGGACTCGATCGCGGGGATGCGGGTCGATGCGCCGCCGTACCTGCGCCCGCTCCTCGGCGTCCGACGGAGCGCGACCGTCGCCGTCTGCGCGGAGGCAGGCGTGCGGCCGTGGTCCGATCCGCACAACACCGACCGCCGCTTCACGCGCGTCCGACTCCGGCTCGACGCCCTGCCGGCGCTCGAGACGGCCGCGGGCCCGGGCGTCGCCGAGGCGCTCGCCCGCACCGCGGCCCAGCTGCAGGAGGATGCCGCGGCGCTCGACGCGCTCGCCGACGAGCTCGCCCCCGAGCTCGCCGAGTTCGTCCCCGGCGGTGTCGCGCTGCCGGTCGATGCACTCGCCGCGAATCCCGCGGCGCTCGTCCACCGTTTCATCCGGATCGCCGCACACGGTGAGTTCGGCGCCGTGCTCAGCCGGCAGCAGACGCTCGAGGTCGCCCGGCTGGTGCACGACTGGAAGGGGCAGGGTCCGGTGCATCTGACCGGCCTTACAGTGGAGCGGCGCGGCGGCCTGCTGGTCTTCGCAGCGCACGGCCACGACGAGAGGGATCACGAGTGGAACCCGCCGACGTCCGAGCAGACCTCCTGACGGTCCTCTACACCGACGAGCAGATCGCTGCCCGCATCGCGGAGCTCGCGCGCCAGGTGGAGGCGGATGCCGCGGTGCACGGCGACGCCGCCGGCCCCCTCCTGCTCGTCGGCGTGCTGAAAGGCGCGGTGATGGTCATGGCCGACCTCGCCAGGGAACTCCGCATCCCCGTGCAGATGGACTGGATGGCCGTCAGCTCCTACGGCGCGAGCACGCAGTCGTCGGGAATCGTGCGCATCCTGAAGGACCTCGACGCCGAACTCGCCGGTCGCCGTGTCCTGATCGTCGAGGACATCATCGACTCGGGCCTCACCCTGTCCTGGCTGCTCGCGAACCTGCAGTCGCGCAACCCCGAATCGATCGAGATCTTCGCACTGCTGCGCAAGCCCGAGGCCGCGAGCGTCGTCGTCGACGTCCGCTATTGCGGATTCGACATCCCCAACGAGTTCGTCGTCGGCTACGGACTCGACTATGCGGAGCGATACCGCAACCTCACGGCGATCGGGATCCTCGCGCCGCACGTCTACGCCTGACAGCGCCTGAGGGCGGTCCATCCACAGCCCACAGCGAACACCTCAGCCACGCTTCAGAGCGAGGGTTACCCTTTACGCACTATGGACTTCAAGCGCCTACTCCGCGGTCCGCTGCTCTACATCGTGGTCGCGGTGATCGTGGTGTGGATCGGCTCGACTCTGCTGACCAGCTCCGGGTTCCGTCAGGTCACGACACAGCAGGGCCTGGAGATGTTGAAGGGCGGCCAGGTCGCGTCCGCGAAGATCGTCGACGGCGACCAGCCTCGGGTCGATCTGACGCTGAAGACGGCCGACCCGAACCTCGGCACGCAGGTGCAGTTCTATTACATCGCCGCACGCGGCACGCAGGTCATCAACGCGGTCGACGCGGCGGACCTCCCCAAGGGCTACGACGACGAGACCCCGCAGACGCCGTGGTGGCTGTCGGTCGGCAGCCTGCTGCTGCCGCTGCTGCTCGTCGGCGTGCTGTTCTGGGTCATGGTGTCCGGCATGCAGGGCGGCGGCAACCGCGTCATGCAGTTCGGCAAGTCGCGCGCGAAGCTCGTGAGCAAGGAGTCGCCGAAGGTGACCTTCGGCGACGTCGCCGGGGCGGACGAGGCGATCGAAGAGCTCGGCGAGATCAAGGACTTCCTCAAGGAGCCGGCCAAGTTCCAGGCGGTCGGCGCCAGGATCCCGAAGGGCGTGCTGCTGTACGGTCCTCCGGGAACCGGCAAGACTTTGCTCGCCCGCGCGGTCGCCGGCGAGGCCGGCGTGCCGTTCTACTCGATCTCCGGGTCGGACTTCGTCGAGATGTTCGTCGGCGTCGGCGCCAGCCGCGTCCGCGACCTCTTCGACCAGGCCAAGCAGAACGCGCCCGCGATCATCTTCGTCGACGAGATCGACGCGGTGGGCCGCCACCGCGGCGCGGGCCTCGGCGGCGGACACGACGAGCGCGAGCAGACGCTGAACCAGCTGCTGGTCGAGATGGACGGCTTCGACGTGAAGACGAACGTCATCCTGATCGCGGCGACGAACCGCCCCGACATCCTCGACCCGGCCCTGCTGCGCCCCGGTCGCTTCGACCGGCAGATCGGCGTGGACGCGCCCGACCTGAACGGCCGCCGCCGCATCCTCGAGGTGCACTCGAAGGGCAAGCCGCTCGCCGCGGGCGTCGACCTGGAGATCCTCGCGCGGAAGACGCCCGGCTTCACCGGCGCCGACCTCGCCAACGTGCTGAACGAGGCCGCGCTGCTGACTGCCCGCTCGAACGCACAGCTGATCGACAACCGCGCGCTGGACGAGGCGGTCGACCGGGTGATCGCGGGCCCCCAGCGGCGCACTCGCGTCATGAAGGACCAGGAGAAGCTGATTACCGCGTACCACGAGGGCGGCCACGCCCTGGTCGCGGCATCGCTGAACCACACCGACCCTGTGACGAAGGTCACGATCCTGCCGCGCGGTCGCGCCCTCGGCTACACGATGGTGCTGCCGATCGAGGACCGCTACTCCGTCACACGGAACGAGCTGCTCGACCAGCTCGCGTACTCGATGGGTGGCCGCGTCGCCGAGGAGCTCGTGTTCCACGACCCGACCTCCGGCGCCTCGAACGACATCGAGAAGGCGACCAGCATCGCCAGGCGCATGGTCACCGAATTCGGCATGAGTGCCCTCATCGGCTCGGTCAAGCTGGGCCAGTCGTCCGGCGAGATGTTCCTCGGCCGTGACATGGGGCACCAGCGCGACTACTCCGACGAGATCGCGGAGAAGGTCGACCTCGAGGTGCGCACCCTCATCGAATCGGCGCACGACGAGGCCTACGAGCTGCTCATGAAGAACCGTGCGGTCCTCGACCGGCTCGCAGCGACTCTGCTCGAGAAGGAGACGCTCGACCAGAACGAGCTCGCGGAGATCTTCAAGGACACCACGAAGCTGCCCCCGAGGCCGCAGTGGCTGTCCAGCGACCGCCGCCCCGTGTCCGATCTGCCGGCCGTGCCCGTCCCGATGCCCAAGGCACCGATCGACGCAGGCGCGGTGGACGGCGGCGTGGACTCCGGCATCGAGTCGAAGCCGAAGCGCGCCCCGCGCATCAAGCCCCGCCCGGCGACCGCGTAACCGCGGCCGCAGGTCAGCGCGCCCGCACCGTGCCGGCACAGTGAGGCAGCTCCGCAGGACGAGCGCGGCGACCCTGGTGTCGGTCGCGGTCGTCGGCGTGGCGCTCGGCTTCCTGGCCGACGTGGCACTCGCGGCTTCGGGGACGCGCACGTTCACCCCGCCCGCGAGCCTCACTCTCGGGTTCATCGTGATCGCGGCACTCCTGTTCGCGTTCGGCTGGCCGATCAGGCAGGCACAGCGAGGCAAGCGCGCGCGTCCCATCGACCCGTTCGCCGCGATGCGCGTCGTCTCGCTCGCGAAGGCCTGCGCGATCGTCAGCGCGCTCCTCGGCGGCGCAGGGCTCGGCCTGCTCGGCTATGTCCTCACGCGGTCCGTGCTCCCCCAGGCGGGCGGCATCTGGCTCGTCGCGAGTGCGGTCGGGGGCACCGTGCTGGTGCTCGTCGCCGCGCTGCTCGTGGAATCCTGGTGCCGGCTGCCACCGGAGGATCCGGCCGATACGGCCGAGACGGACGTGATGCGACGGTGACGACGATGGACCAGACGGCCACCTGGCTGCGCGTCTCCCGGCGCCTGATGTGGGTGGACCTGTCGTTCGCGCTGGTCGGCCTCGTGGCCGGGGCCGCGGTCGGCATCGCGCTGCTGCACGTCAGCCTGCCGACCGGCGTCGTCGTCCTCGTCGCGGCCGGTCTCGTGTTCGGCGTCCGCGCCGCGATCACGCCGGCCCGCGTCCGGAGCATCGGCTATCGGCTGCGGGACGACGACCTGCTCGTCACCCGCGGTGTCCTGTTCTCCCGGCTCGTCGCTGTGCCGTACGGCCGGATGCAGTTGATCGACATGAACCGCGGTCCCGTCGCGCGCCTGCTCGGCCTCGTCGATCTGCAGCTCGTCACCGCCGCGGCGCATTCCAACGTGACCATCCCCGGCCTGACCGTCGAGGAGGCCGACCGGCTGCGGGACGTGCTCGTGGACCGTGCCGAGAGCAGACGCGTGGGCCTGTGAGCGAGCCGCAGGTCGTCCCGCCGGCGCGGGCGGGCGGACAGTACCTCGACGGCGCGTGGCATCGGCTCCACCCGGCCACGCCGCTGCTGCGCGGCGGCATCGGACTCGTCGCCGTGCTCGCGTGGGTGGTCGGCAACTTCCGCGAGCAGGCGGTCCGCTGGGTGATCGGCGCGCCGGATGACGGCGACCCGGTCGGCCAGCTGCAGCGGGCGGGACTCGTGCCGGTCGCCGTGCTCGTCGCCGTCGGCGTGCTGGTCGTCTGCATCGCGATCTTCACCGTCGCCTGGCGCACCAGCGAGTTCCGCATCGACGGCGATGCCGTGACGTTACGTCGCGGTGTGCTCTTCCGCTCGGTGCGCACGGCCCGGCTCGACCGCATCCAGGGTGTGACGCTGTCGCGGCCGTTCTTCGCCCGGCTGGTCGGCGCGGCACGCGTCGAACTCGATGTCGCGGGCAACGACGCGAACGTCCGGCTCGAGTACCTCTCGTCCGGCGCGGCCGAGGAGTTGCGGCGTGACGTGCTCGCGGTCGCGGCGGGCCATCGCCGGCGGGACGCCGCCGAGCACGGCGAGCCGGGTGCCGCACTCGACGAGGCGCCCGCATCCCCCGAGTCCGTGATCGTCGCGGTCACGCCGCTCCGCGCGGTCGGCTCGGTGCTGGCGGGCCGCGCCGTCGTCGTCTTCGTGCTGGTGCTCGCAGTCGGCATCCCCCTTCTTGCCGGCATCGGCGGCCCACCGGCGACGTTCGGGCTCGTGCCGTTCCTCTTCGGCATCGTGACGGTGTCCGCGAGGCGGATCGGGCGCAATCTGCGCTTCACGGTGACGGCGACCGACGACGGCGTGCGCATCGGTGCCGGCCTGCTCAGCACGAGCAGCGAGGCGGTGCCTCCCGGCCGGATCCATGCGGTGCACGTCGAGCAGCCGCTGTTCTGGCGGCCGATGGGCTGGTGGGTCGTTCGCGTCAACCGCGCGGGCCGGATCGGAGGCCGACGGAACGCGGACCTCGAGCGGTCGATCGCGCCGGTCGCGACGTTCGACGAGGTGCTCGCGCTCCTGCCGCACCTGATCCCGGACCTGCGAACGCAGGAGGCCGTCGTGCGGGAGGGCCTCATCGGCGACGACGGGTTCGTGACCGCCCCGCGGCGTGCCAGGTGGCTGCGGCCGATCGCGTGGCGGCGGACCGGGTTCGCGCTCGCCGACGGCGTGCTGCTGATCCGCGGCGGATGGTTCCGCCGGCGGTGCACCCTGTTGCCCGAGGCCCGGATCCAGAGCGTTTCGCGGGAACAGAACCCGGCGGAACGGCTGCTCGGAGTCGCCACGATCGCCCCGCACGTCGTCGCAGGACCCGTTCGGCCGGCGATCCAGCTCGTCGACGCCGCCCGCTCGAGCGAGCTCTTCGATCAGCTCGCGACGCTCGGCGCGGCCGCGAGGGCGCTGGACCGGTCGCACCGCTGGCGCGATCCGGACTCGGCGTGACCGCTGCGGGCCGGCTCGACGTCGGCATCATCGGGGCGGGCCGAGTCGGCGCGGTGCTCGGTGCCGCGCTCGGCGGGGCGGGTCACCGCATCGTCGGCTACTCGGCCATCGCGGATGCGAACATCGAACGGGCCGAGGTCCTGCTGCCGTCGGTGCCGCGGCTCGATCCGCCCGAGATCGTCGAGCGGGCGGACCTCGTGCTGGTCGCCGTGCCCGATGGAGAACTCGCGGGCTTCGTGTCCGGCCTCGCGGAGATCGGCGCATGGCGACCGGGCCAGATCGTCGCGCACACCGCGCCGGGGTTCGGCGTCGACGTGCTCCGCCCCGCGGTCGCCGCGGGTGCCATCCCGATCGCGCTCGGGCCCGCTCTCGCCTTCACCGGCACGAGCGTCGACCTGGCACGGTTGAAGGAGAGTTGGTGCGCGGTCACCGCGCCGTCACCGGTGCTCCCGATCGGGCAGGCGCTCGTGGTCGAGATCGGCGCAGAGCCGGTCGTCGTCGCCGAGGAGTCGCGCGCCGAATGGGCTGCCGCGCTCGAGGCGGCTGCGGCATGGCCCGCGACGATCATCGGCGATGCGATCCGCCGGCTCGGCGCCGTCGGTGTCGAACGTCCCGCTGCCGTGCTGGGCCCGCTCGCCCGCAGCGCGCTCGAGCGGGCACTCGCCGCGCCTCGCCCGCATACGCTCGATACGCCCGCCGGCGACGGGCCCGTCCGTGAGGAGTGAGACCGTGACCCTGCACACCGCGACCACCATCGCCGAGACGCGCGCGACCGTGGCCCGGATGCGCGCCGCGGGAAAGCGGATCGCGCTCGTACCGACGATGGGCGCCCTGCACGAGGGTCACGAAGCGCTCTTCGCGCGGGCGGCGCAGGTCGCCGACGCGGTCGTGGTGTCGATCTTCGTGAATCCGCTCCAGTTCGGCCCCACGGAGGACCTCGCGCGGTACCCGCGCACACCGGACCTGGACCTCGCGACCCTGGAGCGTGCGGGCGTCGAACTGCTCTTCGCGCCGTCCGTCGACGAGATGCTGCCGGGCGGCCCCGTCGCCACGGCGGTGACCGCCGGCCCCGCAGGCGAGCGGCTCGAGGGCGCCGCACGACCGCATCACTTCGACGGTGTGCTCACCATCGTCAACAAGCTCATCCACATCGTGGCACCCGACGTCGTCGTCTTCGGCCGCAAGGACGCCCAGCAGGCGTTCGTCGTCGGCCGGATGCTGCAGGACCTGAACATGGTGGTGGCGCTCGAGGTCGTCGACACCGTGCGCGAGGCCGACGGGCTCGCGCGGTCGAGCCGCAATGCCTACCTCGACGAGCTCGCCCGCGACGAGGCGTCGATCGTGCCCGAATCCCTGCGGGCGGCCGCCGCCGCGGCGTCCGGCGGGGTCGCCGCAGCGCTCGCCGCCGCCCACGCCGTGTTGTCCCACGCCCGCGTCGACTACCTTCTGGCCGTCGACCCCGCCACGTTCGAGCCGGTCGCCGACGGGTATCGTGGGGCCGCCCTCGTGCTGGTCGCGGTCCGCATCGGATCGGTCAGACTGATCGACAACGAGGTCATCCGATTCCCCTGACGACGGGCCTCGACGGAGGCCGGCCGCTCGAGACCGAGAGAGGCTCGCCGTGAGCCCAGCGACGCACGAAGAGCCCGAGTCCGGTGAGCAGCGGGACGTGCGGCTCGACAAGCGCCTACGGATGCTCGAGCGCGGTGGCCAGCCCTACCCGGTGGCCGTGCCGGACGCCACCCCCATCGCCCTGATCCGCGAGCGGTGGGCCGACCTCGCGGTCGACGCGAAGAGTGGTGCGCAGGTCGGCGTCGCCGGGCGCGTCGTGCACCTGCGGAACACCGGGCGGCTCTGCTTCGCAGCCCTGCAGGCCGGTGACGGCGAACGCATCCAGGTCATGCTGAGCCTCGATGCCGTCGGTGAGGCGTCCCTCGCCGAGTGGAAGGCGCTCGTCGACCTGGGCGACCACCTCTGGGTGCACGGCGAGGTGATCACCTCGCGGCGGGGCGAGCTCTCGGTCTTCGCCGACGAATGGCGGATGGCCGCGAAGGCACTGCTGCCCCTGCCGAACCTGCACGCGGAACTGAACGAGGAGACGCGGGTCCGCAGCCGCTACCTCGACCTGATCGTGCGACCGGGTGCCAGGGAGATGGTCCGGACCCGCGCGACCGCGGTCGCGTCCATGCGCGCCACCTTCGCCGAACGGGGCTTCCTCGAGCTCGAGACGCCCATGCTCCAGGTCCAGCACGGCGGGGCGGCCGCGCGGCCGTTCGTGACCCACTCGAACGCGTTCGACACCGAGCTGTACCTGCGCATCGCGCCCGAGCTGTTCCTGAAGCGAGCCGTGGTCGGCGGGCTCGAGCGGGTCTTCGAGATCAACCGGAACTTCCGCAACGAAGGCGCCGACTCCACTCATTCGCCCGAATTCGCGATGCTCGAGGCGTACCAGGCGTACACCGACTACAACGGCATCGCGGATCTGACGCAGGCGCTCATCCAGAACTCCGCGGTGGCCGTCGGCGGCTCGACGACCGTCACGTGGGCCGACGGCACCGAGTTCGACCTCGGCGGCGCGTGGGACCGCATCTCGATGTACGAGTCGTTGTCGGCGGCGAGCGGCGTCGAGATCACGCCCGAGACGCCGATGGACCGATTGCGCGCCCTCGCCGATCGGCTCGAGGTGGAGGTCGCGCATCCGATCCGCGGCAAGTACGTCGAGGAGCTCTGGGAACACTTCGTGAAGGGCGGTCTCGAGCGGCCGACCTTCGTCATGGACTTCCCCGTCGACACGTCGCCCCTCGTCCGTGACCACAGGAGCATCCCCGGCGTCGTCGAGAAGTGGGACCTCTACGTCCGCGGCTTCGAGCTGGCGACCGGCTACTCCGAACTCGTCGACCCGGTCGTGCAGCGGCAGCGGTTCGTGGAGCAGGCCGTGCTGGCGGCCGGGGGCGACCCGGAGGCGATGCGGGTCGACGAGGAGTTCCTGCGGGCCCTCGAGTTCGCGATGCCCCCGACCGGCGGCATGGGCATGGGCGTCGATCGGCTGCTCATGGCCCTCACCGGCCTCGGCATCCGCGACACGATCCTCTTCCCCCTGGTCAAGTGAGGCCTCGTTCCTGCCGAACGCCGTCCGCCGATCCGCAAGCCCGTCGGCGCGGTAAAATACCCGGGTGGATGCCGTCTGGCCGTACGTGTGGTCGCTGTTGCCGACCATCGGGGTCGGCCTGATCTTCTGGTTCGTGATGCGCGCGATCATCCGCGCCGACCGCACCGAGCGCGAAGCGCAGGCCCGGATCGAGGCGGAGGAGACCGCCCGAATCCTGGCCGAGCGCTCGTGATCACGATCGCGATCCGAGCCACGCGCCCGTCGGCGCGGCGTCGCGTCGCCCGCGTCCGAGTGCCCGCGATCCGCGCCACACCGGGCGCGGCGCGGCAATAAGCCCGCGGCGAACACGGCAGAGGCGCGACGATCCACTGGTTAGCCTCGTGACCAGCCGGTGGTCCTCTGCCGCCGACTGTGCACTCCGCCTCGCCCGGCGGAAGATGAGGAGCTGAGCATGTTCGAGCGCTTCACCGATCGAGCCCGCCGCGTGGTGGTCCTGGCCCAAGAAGAGGCCAAGATGCTGAACCACAACTACATCGGGACCGAGCACATCCTGCTCGGGCTGATCCACGAGGGCGAGGGAGTCGCTGCGAAGGCGCTGGAGTCCCTCGGCATCTCCCTCGACGCCGTGCGCGAGCAGGTGCAGGACATCATCGGCCAGGGTCAGCAGCAGCCGACCGGCCACATCCCCTTCACGCCGCGTGCGAAGAAGGTGCTCGAGCTGTCCCTGCGCGAGGCGCTGCAGCTCGGCCACAACTACATCGGGACCGAGCACATCCTGCTCGGGCTCATCCGCGAGGGCGAGGGCGTCGCCGCGCAGGTGCTCGTGAAGCTGGGTGCGGACCTGAACCGCGTGCGCCAGCAGGTCATCCAGCTGCTGTCGGGCTACCAGGGCAAGGAGCAGGTCGCGGTGGGCGGCGAGAACCAGCAGGCGACGCAGGGATCGCAGATCCTCGATCAGTTCGGGCGCAACCTCACTCAGGCGGCGCGCGACGGCAAGCTCGACCCGGTCATCGGGCGCGAGAAGGAGATCGAGCGCGTGATGCAGATCCTCTCGCGCCGGTCGAAGAACAACCCGGTCCTGATCGGGGAGCCGGGCGTCGGCAAGACCGCCGTCGTCGAGGGGCTCGCGCAGGCGATCGTCCGCGGCGACGTGCCGGAGACGCTCAAGGACAAGCAGCTCTACACGCTCGACCTCGGGTCCCTCATCGCCGGCTCCCGGTACCGCGGTGATTTCGAGGAGCGCCTGAAGAAGGTCACCAAGGAGATCCGCACCCGCGGCGACATCATCACGTTCATCGACGAGATCCACACGCTCGTCGGTGCGGGTGCCGCCGAAGGGGCGATCGATGCCGCGTCGATCCTGAAGCCGCTGCTCGCCCGCGGTGAGCTGCAGACGATCGGTGCGACCACCCTCGACGAGTACCGCAAGCACTTCGAGAAGGACGCCGCACTCGAGCGCCGCTTCCAACCGATCCAGGTGCAGGAGCCGAACCTGCCCCACACGATCAACATCCTGAAGGGGCTCCGCGACCGGTACGAGGCGCACCACAAGGTCTCGATCACCGATGGCGCGATCGTCGCCGCGGCGAACCTGGCCGACCGGTACATCGCCGATCGCTTCCTGCCGGACAAGGCCATCGACCTGATCGACGAGGCCGGCGCCCGCTTGCGTCTGTCGATCCTGTCGGCACCGCCCGAGTTGCGTGAGTTCGACGAGAAGATCGCACTGGTCCGCGCCGCCAAGGAGGCCGCGATCGAGGACCAGGACTTCGAGAAGGCCGCCGGCCTGCGCGATGAGGAGAAGAACCTCCTCGGTGAGCGCCTGCGTCTCGAGAAGCAGTGGCGCAGCGGTGATGTGAAGCACACCGCCGAGGTCGACGAGGGGCTGATCGCCGAGGTGCTCGCCCAGGCCACCGGCATCCCGGTCTTCAAGCTGACCGAGGAGGAGTCGAGCCGGCTCATCTTCATGGAGAAGGCCTTGCACGACCGCGTCGTCGGTCAGGAGGAGGCCATCAGCGTTCTCGCGAAGACCATCCGCCGCACCCGCGCAGGCCTCAAGGACCCGAAGCGTCCGAGTGGGTCGTTCATCTTCGCCGGCCCCACGGGCGTCGGCAAGACCGAGCTCGCGAAGGCGCTCGCCGAGTTCCTCTTCGACGACGAGAACGCGCTGATCTCCCTCGACATGAGCGAGTACGGCGAGAAGCACACCGTGTCGCGCCTGTTCGGGGCCCCTCCCGGGTTCGTCGGCTTCGAAGAGGGCGGCCAGCTCACCGAGAAGGTCCGCCGCAAGCCGTTCAGCGTGGTGCTGTTCGACGAGATCGAGAAGGCGCACCCGGACATCTTCAACTCGCTCCTCCAGATCCTGGAGGAGGGCCGGTTGACGGACGGTCAGGGTCGGGTCGTCGACTTCAAGAACACCGTGATCATCATGACGACGAACCTCGGTACCCGCGACATCGCGGGTGGCCCGGTGGGCTTCGTCGCCGAGGGCGACTCCGCGACGGGCTACGACCGCATGCGCGCCAAGGTGGTCGAAGAGCTGAAGCGGCACTTCAAGCCCGAGTTCCTGAACCGCGTCGACGAGACGATCGTGTTCCCGCAGCTCACCAAGGGCGAGCTGCTGCAGATCGTCGACCTCTTCATCAAGCGGCTCGCCGACCGGATGCTGGACCGCGACCTCACGGTCGAACTCACCGTCCCGGCGAAGGAGCGGCTCATCGAGCTCGGGTTCGACCCGGCGCTCGGCGCCCGCCCGTTGCGTCGCGCGGTGCAGCACGAGGTCGAGGACCGGCTGTCGGAGAAGATCCTGCACGGCGAGCTGACCGCCGGTGACCACGTGCACGTCGACTTCACGGGCGGTGAGTTCGTGATCACGACCGGCAGGCGCGGTGAGCTGGTGGGCGCGGGCGTGCCCGAACTCGCACCGGCCGAGTAGCACCCTCTCGAACGGGCGTCCTCCTGACGGAGGGCGCCCGTTCGTGCGCGTACCGGCACCTCAGCGAATTCTTCGCCCACCGCGGTTCACCCGCTCCGCCCTCGTGATTCATGTCACGCCCGTACGGTCCGCGGGATGCAGACGGCCACCACCCCGCTCGGTTCACGAGCACAGCGGCGCGCATGGGGGTGGGCCGTTTGGACCGGCGTGCTCGCCGCCGTCGCGGCACTGATTCCGCTGGCCTTCGATCACGGCTACTACTTCACCGGAGACACCGCTGCCGGCGCGTACGGCCAGTGGTACGCGATCGGGACCCGGATCCTCCAAGGGCACTGGACGGACGTCCTCGATCCGCACGTCTGGCAGGCCGGAGTGCTGCTCGCCGACGGCGCATGGGGCTTCTTCAGCCCCGTGCAATGGGCCATCGGCCTGGCGAGCCACGTCGTCACGAACGCGCTCGTGCTCACTGCCGGGCTGAAGGTCGCGCTCGTCGTCTGGGTGGCCTCGGGCACCTACCTGCTTGCGCGATCGTTCGGCGTGCCGGCGCCGTGGGCGTCGCTCGCGGGCATCGCGGCACCGCTCTCGGGCTGGGCGATGATGCTCGACCTCACTTCGTTCGTGACCGGCGCGATCGCGTGGTCGTTCCTGCCATGGGCGTGGGCCGGCCTGCGCGCGTTCGTGGCCGGCCGAGCGCCCGTCGCCGCCGCGCTCGTCCCGGCGGCACTGCTCATCGGGATCGTCTACACCCATGCGACGCTCATGCTCGTACTCGTCGTGGTCGCCGTGCTGATCGAGGTCCTGCTCGACCGACGCGGCTCGCTGCTCCGCATCGCCGTGTCCGGCGCCTCCATCGCCCTGATGGTCGTCATCGTGCACCTGCCCGCGCTGCTCGTGTACCCGTCGACCGGTCGGGTCCACGGCATCGGGAACGACGGCACCCTCGCCGCCGACTGGACCTCGCTCATGCAGAGCGCCACCGTGGTGGCCAGGAGCGCCATGGTCGTCCCGGGTGGCGGGATCGCGCCACGCCCGTACACCTACCTCGCCTGGTTCCTGCCACTCGCGGTGTTCATCTCGTGGCGACGACTTCGCCCCCTGCTGCGCTCGCGCGCGAGCCTGCTCATCGTCACCGGCGGGCTCCTGCTGTTCGTGCAGGCGCCCAGCCAGATCGGGCCCCTGCGATTCCCGGGCCGCCTGCTGCCGTATCTCGCGGTCGCCGTCGTGGTGCTGGTCGTGCTCGGACTCGGTCGGGCGCGAATCGCGCGTCCGAGCCGAGGGCGGGCCGCCGCCGCGGCGGCGCTGATCGTCGCGGGCACATGGACCTCGTTGGTGACGGACATCGCATCCGCGAGTGCGATCCTGGCGGGTGCGGTGCTGTCGACTGGCGTCCTGGTCGCCACCGTCGTGGTGCTCGATCGCCGGACCCGACTGCGGGCCCGCGTCGCTGTCGTCGGCGCCGGGATCGCGACCGTGCTCCTGCTGCTGCCGGTGCACGCGGAGTACCGGAATCCCGGCGGGATCGACTACGGCCTCGCGACCCACGTCGCCAGCTATACGGCGATGCTGCCCGGGGCGCGCGGCGACGTCTTCGTCGTCGGCGACGAGCTCGACGGCAAGGGCCCGGGAATGGCGCGGCAGGCGGCTTTGGGGAACGCCTGGTACATCGCGACCCGGCCGGTGCAGAACGCCTACACGACGTTGACCTACCCGTCCTACGGGCAGCTGCTCTGCATGCAGCAGAAGGGGACCACGTGCCCGGCTGCGTTCACGACCCTGTTCGAACGCGACGCCGCGACGGGGCGACGATGGGTGGATCTCTTCGGGATCTCGACGATCGAGTTGATCAAGCCCTCGTTCAGGGACGGGTCGTGGCGGACCGTGCCGCCTGGCTGGCACGTGCTGCGGGACTCCACGCTCACCCGCCTGCTGGAGAGGAACCGGGTGGTGCCGGGCGCAGGTCATGTCGTCTGGTCCGGGTCCGGGACCGCGGTGACCCCGCTCACGGAGTCGGACACGGCCGTCCGCTTCCGGATCGACCGGGTCGGCAGCGACGCGAGGGTCGTGCTGTCCCGGCTGGCGTGGCCGGGCTACACGGCCCAGGGCGCGTCGGTCGGGGCGCGAACCGACGGCATGCTGCTCACGGTCGACCTGCCGAAGCGGGGTGCCGGCACCATCGTGACGGTGCGCTACGCGGCACCGGGAGCACCGGTCATCCTCGCGGCCGCGGTCCTCCTCGCCCTCGTGCTGCTGGCGTGGGCAGCCCGATCGGTCGTCCTCAGGCGGCGAAGGCCGGCGCCCGGTCGACCGCCCGTTTTGGTCGCGGTACCGCTGCTCGGGACAATGGAGCCGTGACCGACGCCCCGTTCTCCGTGCGGCGGGCGCGGACCACCGATGTGCAACGCATCCAGGAACTCGTCGCCCCGCTGGTCGCGAAGCGGATCCTGCTCGGCAAGGACCTCGCGGTGCTCTACGGCGCGGTCCAGGAGTTCCTCGTCGCCGAGGACACGTCGGGTCACGTGGTCGGCTGCGGTGCTGTGCATGTCATGTGGGAGGACCTGGCCGAGATCCGCACGCTCACGGTGGACCCGATGTGGCGCAAGCGCCGGGTGGGCCACGGCATCGTGGAGGCCCTCGAGGCGAACGCGCGCTCGATCGGCGTGACGAAGCTGTTCTGCCTGACCTTCGAGGTGGAGTTCTTCACGGCGCACGGCTTCTCCGCCATCGGCGAGGAGGGGCTGGTGTCGCCCGACGTGTGGGCGGAGCTGGTCCGCTCGGGGGATGAGGGCGTCGCCGAGTTCCTCGATCTCGCCAGAGTGAAGCCCAACACGCTCGGCAACACCCGCATGCTCAAGATGCTCTGACGCGGGCCCGCCGGCTGAGATGCGGCGCCTCGCCCCACCCAATACTGTGATGCTGGCCCGGTCGCTCGCGTCAGGCCGTTCCCCGCGCAGTACCCGATCTCGACCGCTCCGTTCGGAGGCAACGTGACCGATCTTGACGAGGCGCGAACGCGACTGCTCGGAGCATCCGGCGTCCTCTTCGACCTGGACGGCGTGCTCACCCCCACGGCCGAGCTGCACATGCACGCCTGGGCCGAGATGTTCACGGCGCTGTTCGAGACCTACGGCGTCACCGCTGCATACACGGACGACGACTACTACCGCTTCCTCGACGGCCGGAAGCGCTACGACGGGGTGCAGGCGGTGCTCGAATCGCGTGCCATCGAGCTGCCGTTCGGCGATCCCGCCGACGCGCCGGACCTGGAGACGGTCTGCGGCGTCGGGAACCGCAAGAACGACGTCTTCTTCGCGTTGCTGGAGCGCGACGGGATCGCGCCGTATCCGGGGTCGGCCGCGCTGCTCGACGTGCTGGACGGGCTGCGCATGCCGATGGCCGTGGTGTCGAGCTCGAAGAACGCCGCCGCCGTGCTGGCGGCGGCGGGACTCGCCACGCGGTTCCCCGTCGTCGTGGACGGCGTCGTCGCCGAGCGCGAGCACCTGCCGAGCAAGCCGGCGCCGGGCATGTTCCTCACCGCCGCCGAGCGACTCGGCATCGCCGCCTCGACGGCCGTCGTGGTCGAGGACGCGATCTCGGGCGTCGAAGCGGGCGCGGGCGGCGATTTCGGGCTCGTGATCGGCGTCGATCGGGGTGTCGGCGCCGCAGCCCTCATCTCGGCGGGGGCGACCGTCGTGGTGACGGACCTGTCCGAGTTGCTGCCGAACCCGGCCCAGTCCCACACCGCCCTCCCGACCGAGACGGAGCTCCCCGAATGATCGACCGCGATCGTTTTCCCGTCGATCCGTGGGCGCTCGTCGAACGGATCTGGTCCGAGGACCGCATGGGCGTCGGCGAGACGTTGTTCACGGTCGCCAACGGCTATCTCGGCATGCGGGGCAACGCGTCGGAGGGACGCGACGCGCACGAGCACGGCACGTTCATCAACGGATTCCATGAGACGTTCGCGATCCGGCACGCCGAGCAGGCCTACGGGTTCGCTGAGGTCGGGCAGACCATCGTGAACGTGCCCGACGCGAAGATCATGCGGCTCTACGTCGACGACGAACCGCTGGTTCTGGACATCGCGGAGCTGCTCGAATACGAACGGCGGCTCGACTTCCAGGACGGTGTGCTGCGCCGCGATCTGCTGTGGAAGCTGCCCTCGGGCAAGCTCGTCCGCGTCAGGTCCGAGCGAATGGTGTCGTTCGTCGAACGGCACGTCGCGATCATGACCTTCGAGGTGACGGTCGAGAACGCGGACGCGGCGATCGTCGTGTCCAGCCAGGTCCTCAACCGGCAGGACGGTCAGGACGAGTACGGCAACCGCGGCATGCCGCCCGAACAG
This sequence comes from uncultured Actinomycetota bacterium, assembly GCA_963716965.1. Taxonomy (GTDB): domain Bacteria; phylum Actinomycetota; class Actinomycetes; order Actinomycetales; family Microbacteriaceae; genus Amnibacterium. The sequence continues at coordinate 371,302 of CAVQUZ010000001.1, forward strand.
GTGCCCGCGATCGGGTTCGACCCACGGCGCGCCGAGCGGATCTCCGAGCGGGTGCTGGTGCCCGTCGACTACTGGCAGCGCGACGGTCGCAGCACCCTGAGCTATCGGGTCGCGCACTCCCACATGACGTTGTCGGTGATGGCGGACCACCAGGTCGAGACGACCAACGCCGTCACACGTGCCGAGTCGATCACGCCCGACATGGCGAAGGTCGCGTTCAGCATCGCCGGCAAGCAGGGCGTGCCGACGAAGATCACGAAGGTCGTCGCCTATCACAGTTCCCGCGGCGTGCCCCCGCGTGAACTGTGCGACCGCGGCGGTCGCACGCTCGACCGGATCCTCGCCGAGCCGATCGCCGTTCACTTCGCGCGGCAGCGGGAGTGGATGGATGCGTTCTGGGGCCGGTCCGACGTCGAGCTGCCCGCGCATCCCCAATTCCAGCAGGCGATCCGATGGAACCTGTTCCAGCTGGCGCAGGCTTCGGCGCGGGCCGACGGCGCCGGCGTGCCCGCGAAGGGGGTCACCGGTACCGGCTACAGCGGTCACTACTTCTGGGACACCGAGATCTACGTGATGCCGTTCCTCACGTACACGAGCCCGTTGTTCGCGAGGAACGCGCTCAAGATGCGCGAACGCATGCTGCCCGCGGCGCGCAGGCGGGCGCGGCAGCTCAACGAGGGTGGTGCGCTGTTCCCGTGGCGCACCATCAGCGGCGAGGAGGCCTCCGCCTACTACGCAGCCGGGACGGCGCAGTACCACATCAACGCCGACATCACGTATGCGCTCGCGAAATATGTGCGCGCCTCAGGCGACATCGACTTCCTCGCGCGGGGTGCGATCGACATCGCTGTGGAGACCGCCAGGCTGTGGGCCACGCTGGGATTCTGGCGACGCACCGGCGAGTACACGTTCCACATCCACGGCGTCACCGGTCCCGACGAGTACACCACCGTCGTCAACGACAACCTGTTCACGAACGTGATGGCGCGGTTCAACCTGCGGTACGCAGCGGAGGCGGTTCGGCAGCTGCGCACCGAGTTCCCCGAGGCCTATCGCCGCATGGTCGAGCGGGTCGCGCTCGACCCGGCCGAGGTCGATGAATGGGATGCCGCCGCCGACGCGATGATGATCCCGTACTCCGAGGCGTTCGGCATCCATCCGCAGGACGCGCACTTCCTCGATCGCGAGATCTGGGATCTTGAGGCGACGCCGAAGGATCAGCTGCCGCTGCTGCTGAACTTCCATCCGCTCGTCATCTACCGGTTCCAGGTGCTGAAACAGGCTGACGTCGTGCTTGCGCTGTTCCTCGCCAGCGACGAGTTCTCGGCGGCGGGTAAGCGCGCCGACTTCGACTATTACGACCCGCTGACGACCGGCGACTCGACGCTCTCCGCGGTCGTGCAGTCGATCATCGCCGCCGAGATCGGGTATCAGGGCCTGGCGCTCGAGTACTTCGAGCACGCGCTCTTCGTCGACCTCGACGATCTGCATCACAACGCCGACGACGGTGTGCACGTCGCGTCCACCGGGGGCGTGTGGAGCGCACTCGTGTACGGATTCGGTGGCCTGCGCGACGCGGGGGGCCGGCTGACCTTCGATCCGCGGCTGCCGGTCGACTGGCCCGAGCTGATCTATCGCCTGCGCGTCGGGGAGTCCGCGCTGCGGGTGAGCGTGCGGCAGGACGAGATCGAGTTCGTCGTCGACGGGCCGCCCCTCGAGGTCGTCGTGCGCGGCGACACCCACGAGGTCGTGTCGGTTCTCGTCGTGCCGCTCGTCGGCCAGGGACCGACCCTCACCGGGAAGCCGGATGCGGACAAGTTCCGGGAGCAGCGCCGTGACGACGGATCGCTGATGACCGCGAGCGTGCCGACGATCCCGGACGACGGCTTCGAGGGGGCGCCGGTACCGAGTTGAGCCGAGCCCGGCCGGTCACGCCGGCTGGGCGGGTCCCAGTGCAGAGATGAGCGCGTCCTGCAGGGTGGCACAGTCGGGTCCGACGACGCGGACGTAGCCGAGGCGCTTCGCCTCGGCCTCGCGATGCGCCGCCGCGGGCGCGGGCCGGATCTCGCCGGCGAGGCTCACCTCGCCGCTCGCGCAATAGGTCGACGGGATGGCCTGGTAGCGGGCGGCCGAGGCGATCGCGAGCGCGATGGCGAGGTCGGAGCTCGGCTCGGTGAGCCGCACGCCGCCGACGGTGGAGACGTAGACGTCGCTGTCACCGAGCGAGTGCTTCAGCCGTCGTTCGAGCACGGCGATGAGCATCGCGACACGGTTGCCGTCGACCCCGTTCACGACGCGACGGGGCTGCGGCGTCGTCGAGCGGACGACGAGCGCCTGCACCTCGACGGGCAGCGCCCGCTTGCCCTCCATGGCGATCGTGACGCAGGTGCCGGGTTCCGCGTCGAGGGCGCGGGACAGGAACAGCCCGGACGGGTCGGGCACCTCGACGATGCCGTCGCCCGTCATCTCGAAGCAGCCGACCTCGTCCGTCGGCCCGAACCGGTTCTTGCCCGCACGCACGAACCGCAGCGCCGTGTGCCGGTCGCCCTCGAAATGGCAGACGACGTCGACCAGATGCTCGAGGGTGCGGGGGCCGGCGATCTGCCCGTCCTTCGTGACGTGGCCCACGAGCAGCAGCGGGACGTCCCGTTCCTTCGCCACGCGGACGAGGCTCGCGGCGACCTCACGGACCTGTGAGGGACCGCCTGCGAGCCCGGGTGTGCTCGACGAGCTCACCGTCTGGACCGAGTCCACGATGACGAGGTCGGGTTCGACCTGCTCGATCTGGCCGAGCACCACGGCGAGCTCGGTCTCCGCGGAGAGCCACAACCGGTCGTGCACCGCGCCGGTCCGGTCGGCGCGCAGACGCACCTGCCCCATCGACTCCTCGCCGCTCACGTACAGCACGCGGGCGCCCTGCGCCGCCACCCTGGCCGCGACCGCGAGCAGCAGGGTCGACTTGCCGACGCCGGGTTCGCCGGACACGAGAACCGTCGCGCCAGGCACGATGCCCCCGCCGAGTACCCGGTCGAACTCCCCGATGCCGATGCGCCGCCGGCGGTTCGTCGTCGTGCTGACGTCCGTGATCGGCTTGGCGCTGCGCTCCTTCGAGGGCGTGACGGCCTGCACCCGGCCGAGCGCCGCACCGGCTTCGACGATCGATCCCCAGGCTTGGCATTCGCCGCACCGGCCGACCCACTTCACGGTGCGCCAGCCGCACTCCGTGCATCGGTAACCCGATGACTTGACCGTCGCGTTCGCCATGCGGTCGACCGTAGGCGTGGGGGCCGACACCGCCCGCACGGATGTGGGCCGGGCGCCGACCGGTCTGTACACTCGTCCTCGGTGGCGTGTCCGAGCGGCCGAAGGAGCATGTCTCGAAAACATGTGATGGCGCAAGTCATCCGTGGGTTCAAATCCCACCGCCACCGCCAGGGACAGACCCCCTCCGAAGCCCGTAAACACGGGGATCGCAGGGGGTCTTCCGCGTTCCCGGGCGCCCCCGTGACCACATTTTGACCACAATCGGGCGCGATTCGTGGTTACTGAGGGTCTGTCCCGATGCGCAGTCGTTCCTCGCGTGGCTCGAGGACCCGGCCGAGCACGTCGACGAGCTCGCGGCGTTCGTCACGCCCGAGGCGCGGGAAGCGTGGGGCGACTTCACCGTGCCGGCCCGTGTGCTCGAGGACCTGGCCCCGTGGGGCCTCGGCTCGCAGCCGAAGGAACTGCCAGGACTGCCAGACGTCCGGTATGCGTACGTCATCCCTGAAGTCGCGCAGGACATGCGGTCAACGGCCGAGCAGGGCACCGTCGCGGTGATCCTGACGCTCGTGTGGCGGGCCGAGCACGACAGGTGGATGGTCGCCTCGTTCGGTGCGCCGGTGCCGCCCGAGGGTCTCCCGCGAAGCTCACCAGGCGTCGGACCGGGAGACGGGCAGTCGTTCCCTCGTCGACCAGGGAACCGACTGGGTCGAGTCGCGCATGAAGGTCCGCGTCGACCGCACCATCTGCAACGCCCGTAGCGTCACTTTCTCGCTGGACTCTGCACATGTGACGGGCGGACCCTCTTCCTCCTCAGGGCTCGCCGACGCTGGCAGCTTCGATCGGATTGTGCGCCCACGATCGGTGCCGGATGTGGGCTTCGCGCCCGGCGTCAAGAACCTCTTGCCAGTCATCGCGGACGGGAGTGATGCCGGCCAGGATGGCCCAGTGCACGGCGTCCTCGAACGTCATGCGCCCGGATGGGAAGTGCTGCTCCTCGCTACCGTCCGTGAAGTCCTTCCCCTCGAGATTGAGGTGGAAGTGCGGGAGCTTGAACGGGCTGTTTCCCGTGGGGTGCCAGTGCATGCGGAAGAGATCGATTCCCACGCGCCCCATGCGATACCGGTACGCCAAGGTCGTGACCCGCCAGCCGGCGTCCGCTCGAATGATGCGGTAGTGCATCGATGCCTCGAAGTGCATACCGTCGGCGAAAAACATCCCCTCGCCGCCGTTCAGACTCCAGGCGAGATCCTTGCCCACCGCCGGCCCCGACGCAGTGACCTTCGCAGCACCCAGACAGCTGACCGCCGCCTTGATCGGCTCCAGGAAGGTGAATTGCGCCTCCTGGGGCGTTCGACCAGGCACCGCGGCAACTTATCGCGCGAGCGGCGCCAACATGACGAGCCGAAGGATGTTGTCATCCCGCGTGTCGCTGTACTGACCGGCGTCGAGACGCTCGAGGAACTCGTCGAGCGAGATCCCTAGGAGGTCGCGCACGCGCGGGGCCAACAGGCTTCGACCCTGTTCGGGTGAGATTTCCTCGACCTCGACACCAGGGGAAGCCGCGACGGAACCCGTGTGGAACGTCAAGAAGCACATCCGTTCATCACCAAGCGAACCTATCGGTCCTGTCAGACACAATCGGCCGGATCGGCGCAATCGTCAGCGTCCAGCAAGTCCGATCCACTCGAGCCGGCCGGGTCCCCGGTAGTCCCGCACCGTCGCCGGCCACACCTCGGGCCGCTCGGACACGTCGACGCCGTCGCGCCGCACCGTCAGGCTCGACGGCCGCATCCCGGCGTCGATGTAGGCGCGGTCCCACATCTCCGCGAGCTCGAGCGCCCCACCCGTCATGTGGTCCCGGTTGATGCGCACACCGCGGTACTCCATGCGGTCGCTACCTCGCGCGCGGGGCGCCTAGTCGTGCGTCCTCGGGCGTCTCGTCGGTGAAGTTCCAGAAGTGCCCACACGTCGCGCAGGACGCCTTCAGTGGCGGGAGGGAGAAGCGGGGCGGGTTCTCCGTGACTGTGACGGAGGAGGACCCGCAGTGGGGGCAGCGCATGGCCGCACCGTAGCGGCGAGCACCGTCGGCGCGGGACGATCGGGGCGTGCACTTCGATTGGCAGTCGTTCGTGGACTGGGTCCAAGTCGTGTCTGCCGCCGGCACGGTTATCGCCGTCGGATTCGCCGCCTGGGCGATTAGGCAGTCGAGCAGCCAGGCGCGCGAGAGCAGCGAACTGGTCGTCGAAGAGCGGCGCAGGACGGTGCAGATCGATGCGCTCCAGCGCCTGGCAGACGTGATCGCGGCCCCGCAGTTCAACGGAGAGATGGCGGTGCAACGTCAATGGCAGGCCGCCGTGCACCTCGGCGTGATCGACCGGCCGATGCCGTGCTGCGAAGCCCGGTGGACCGATATCGCTCCGAACGTCAGCCGGGAAGCAGCGAAGGTGCTCGGTGTCGAGGGTCTGATCGACGACCAGCAGAACCCGCTCTACTTCGATACCTTCACGAACGCCGCCGGCCACACGGTCCGACAGCAGATGGCGCAAGAAGTGATCGACGCGTTGCTCGAGCTCCGAGGGTAGAACCCGGTTGCCGTGCATGGCCGGCGCTCGTCAGGGTTCGCTCTCGAGTTCTTTCCGCAGGACCGCGCCGATGACATCCTGCGCGTCGTTAGCGGCTTCCGTGAGGCGACTCGAGAGGTCCACGAACTTCGCGTCGAGCTCGCTGCTATGTGTGCTGCGCTGCTCGCCGGATGCAATGAAGAGCTCGGCTGTTGTCCTGCTGAGCACCTCCACGACCTCGCGGACATGACCGTCCAGCACATGGCTCGCGTGGTGGCGCATGCGCCCGCGCGCGGCATTTTCCTTGGCTGACAGTTCGGTGGTGGGGAGGACCGTCCAGTCCCCACCCTCCTGCGCGACGTTGTAGTCGAGCGTCAGAACCGCAGCGCACACCTGCGTGACCTCGAGGGTGTCTTCATGGAGCGCTTGCAGGGTCTCGAGCTGGAACGCTCGGCGCGACTCCCATCGGCGCACCCGCGCGTCTTCCCGTGAGCGTTTTGTCTCGCCACGCTCTCGGAGCACCTGCGTCACGGTCGACGCCCCGAAGCCGACGGCCGCGGCGACGATGACCGCGATCGCTGTGATGAGTTGACCCACTCGCTCACCTCTGGAGTTTGTCGTGGAACAAAGCTCAGCCGTTCCGGATCCAGTCGACGAGCTGCTCGTCCGTTGCGCCGATGCGCGGTGCAAGCACATGCGCGACCTGCGCGAGTGTGCCCGGGATCGGTGTGCGCTTGCCCGCCTCCCATGGCCCGATCGACTGGGAAGGGACACCGCAAGCGGCGGTCACGTCCTTGATCTGCATGCCGGCGAGCTCGCGGGCCTTGCGGAGTCGATCGCCGAGCGTCCACGCCGGCGGAGTCCATGAGCCCTGTTCGAGTGCCACTCGGTCACGTTAGACCGCGGAACAAACCTTCTCTCTAGCGTTTGTCCTATGACAAACCTGGAAGCAGCGGCGGTCCTCGATGACGCCGAGCTCGCGAAGGCCGACGCCACCGTCATCGCGGCCGCACTCGACGAGATCGTGGAGCGAGTCGCCGCGAACCGGATCGACGCCACCGACCGGCTCGGCATCGTCCGCGACGTCCTGCCTTGCCTCGACGCGCTCCGCGCCTACTTCGAAGAGCTCGCAGCATGACCGCCGTCGCCCGCATCGTCGCGGCCGGCTCGCTCGGCGCCCTCATCCAGCGGAAGGGACGGAAGGCACACATCGCCGCCCTCCGGCCTGGTGCGACGCACTGGGTCTCGATCTGCGACCGCGAGGTGCCTGCGGACGCCCGTACCGGGTTCTGGCGCGCGACGGCCGCCGAGCACGCGGAGGACCACGAGGACGAGATCTGCGTCTACTGCTGGCGGCAGGCGTCCCTACTCGGCCGGTACCTCGCTGCCGCCGGCCGGATCGAGGCGCGGCTGCGGGCGGAGGTCGAGCAGCTGCGCGCCGAACTCGCCCAGCGCGACGCTGACGACCTCGCCCGCCCCTTCTCGCTCGCCGAGGTGGCTGCGTGACCGCCGCAGTGCCGCCTCCCGTCCGCACGTTCGACACCCACGCCGAGGCCGTCATCGTCCGACGCGGTCACGGGCCCGTGCACATCGCTATCCCCGGCATCGTGATCGTCGGCCGCCGGCGGCATGCGGACCCGACCCGCTACCTCGCCGCGTGCGGCCGGCAGATCGACGGGCCTAGGGTCGCGGTGTGGCGGCGCTCGACCGCGTCCCTGATCTGGCATGAATGGCGACGCTGCCCCGCCTGCGACCACGCATCGAGCCTCTGCGTCACGACAGACGCACCCCTCCGCCGACGCGCGAAGTGGTGGGCGAACTAGCCCGCTCGGCCGTTCGTACGGAGGTAGGTGTCAACCGTCCACTGATCGGTTGCGCTCGCGCGGCCCTCGCGGATGCGCTTGCGCGCTTCCCGAAATCGGGCGGTGCGGGCTTGGGGTGATTGAGCCCAGGGGTCGCGTCGCTCGGACGTGGCCGAGAGGTGTACGTCGACGTCTGACAGACGGAAGCGCCACTGCTTCCGCTTGCCGGGCTGGCCGACATTGATCGCAGGGACGTCGCCGCGCTGGGCCATCGCGTGAGCCGTGGAATAGTGCACACCGAGATGTGCGGCTAGCGCTGCGAGGGTCACGTATGGCTCCGATGCGTCGCTCACGGCGCGAGCGTAGCGAAGGCGGCGCCGAGCCGGTGCCCGGGTCAACGCCTCCTGTCGCGCTCTAGAGGCGCCGATGGCGCCTCGCCGGGCGTGACCACATTTGACCACGCTTCGGCAATCGCCCGATGGACGAGCACGGCTCTGGTGACTGAAGAGGCCCGTAAATCCGGGGGTGAGGCGTGGGGTCCGCGGCTTCCCAAGAGGCTCGAGAGAGTTCAAATCCCACCGCCACCGCCAGGTGTCCTGTTGCAGGACCCACGAGACCCTCGGCCCATCGGGCCGAGGGTCTCGTGCACGGGATGTGTGGTCGAGCACGGGGCGCCCGGTGCCCGAGGGCCCTATCGGGGCCTGCGGTCACTCGAGCGCGGGGGAGCCGTCCGCGAACGGATCGTGCATCGCGAGGCGAAGGTCGATGCGGAAATCGTCGTCCGGACCGCGCAGCGGTGTGCCCTCCTCGCGGTAGTGCGGCAGGGCGCGCGCCTCGAGGCCCGCCGCGGGCCGGCCGGATGCGCGGACGACGCGCCACCAGGGGGCGTCCGCGCCGTACCAGGCCATCACATGCCCCACCGCGCGGGCGGCCTTCGACCCGAGCGACGCGGCGACGCCGCCATAGGTCATCACCTTGCCTGGTGGGATGTCCTGGACCACGCCCAGCACCGCCTCGGCGAATTCGGCCTGATCCATGGCTCACGCCGTCGCGATCACGCGTCGTGCGGCGTCGCGCACCGCCGGGGCGAACGCGTCCGCCCACGAGCGGTGGCCGCGATCGTTCGGATGGAACAGGTCACCCGCCGCGTTCTGGATCGCGACGACGATCCCGCCCCTCGCTGTCGTCGCGGCCACCGGTGCCACGGGCATGCCGTGCTTCGCCGCGGTCTCGCGGATGATCCGGTTCGCGTCGCGGACCCGGCCGCCGACCGGGATCGGCGACATCGTGGGGACCTCGCCGACGATCGTGCCGGGCGGCAGTCGTCCGAGCAGTTCGTCGAACTCGCGGGCGAATCGTGCGGCGTCGAACGTCCACACGTCGTTGCCGCCGACCGCGACCGTCACCACATCCGGTGACGTCGGCATGCGCGGCAGCTCCTCGTCGATGACGGTCCGCACGCGTGCACCGTCGATGGAGAGATTCCGGACCCGCACGGGCCGGCCTGTGACGCGGCCGATCACGTCGGCCAGCAGGCCGACGTAGCCGTGCGGCGGCGTCGATGCGCCGAGACCCAGGGCCGCCGAATCGCCGAGTGCGACGTAGAGGACCGCACCGTCGCGCAGGCGTCCGCGTTCCTTCCAGTACTCGTGGTGCGCCGGGATCCGGTTGTTCAGCAGCGAGACCCAACGAGCCCGATGGCGCCCCTGCCAGACCGCATACCCCGTCGCTGCCGCGGCGACGGCGCCGAGGGCGGCCGCTCTGGCGACTCCGGCACTCACGCGGCCCGCCGGATGAGCGCCGCGTACGTGCCGCCGGTCACGGCGAGCAGATCGGCGGGGGAGAGCTCGATGTCGAAGCCGCGCCGCCCTCCGGAGACGAACACCGTCGGGTGGTCGGCCGCCGACTCGTCGATCACCGTGGGAGACGGTGTCCGTTGGCCGATCGGGCTGATGCCACCGACGACGTATCCGGTCCGCCGTTCCGCGGCCTTCGGGTCCGCCATGGCGGCGTGCTTGCCGCCGAGCGCGGCCGCCGCCGCCCGCAGGTCGAGCATCGAATCGACCGGGATCACCGCGACGCCGAGGAGGCCGCCGAGATCGATCAGCAGCGTCTTGAAGACGCGCTCGGGTGGGACACCGAGCGCCGCCGCCGCCTCGAGGCCGTACGAGTCGGCACCGGAGCGGTGTTCGTACGGATGCGGCGTGAACGTGACGCCGCCGGCGACCAGCGCGGTCGTCGCCGCGGTCGCCGGAGTCTTCTTGACCACGGTGTGCACGATACTTCGCCTCAGCTCTGGCATCGGGGACACCAGAACACGATCCGGTCGGTGGCACCCATGCCCGGTCGGACCGGATCCCCGAGTTCGCCACGTCGGATCGTCGTGCCGCACCTACGGCAGGGCTGGCCCGCGCGGCCGTAGACCCAGGTGCGCCGCCCTGCCCTCGTGTCGCCGGTCAGCGTCCGCTCCCACCGGTCGCGGTTGGCCCGCAGGGTGCGGAAGGCGAGCCCCACGATCCGTGGCACGTCGACCTCGCCGGCGGGACGGGTCGGCAGTACCCCGCGCAGGAAGCAGAGCTCGCTGCGGTAGACGTTGCCGACCCCGGCGAGATTGCTCTGGTCCAGCAGCGCGAGCCCGATCGCCCGTTCCGGCCGGTCGAGGATGCGCCGCACCGCCTCTGCGGCGTCCCAGTCGTCGCCGAGCAGATCGGGACCGAGATAGCCGAGGTGCTGCTCGAGCTCGGCCGCGGGGAACACCTCGGTGATGCCGAGCGAGAAGCCGACGGCGACCGCCTCCGCCGTCTCGAGCACCACGCGGGCCTCGAACGCCGGCCGCGGCCATCGCTCACCGTGGCGCAGCACCCGCCACACCCCTTCCATCTTGAGATGGGTGTGCAGCACGTCGTCGCCGGCACGCATCAGCAGGTGCTTCCCGCGGCTCGTCATCGAATCGACCGTGCGGCCGGACAGGTCGACGGTCGCATATGCCGGGACGCGGATGTCGGTCTTCGTGAGCACGGCTCCCTCGAGCGCCTCACGCAACGACCGAGCCGTACGGAAGACGGTGTCGCCCTCAGGCACGCAGCCGCAGTCCCTTCGGATACGGCACGAAGCCGGCGCGTTCGAGATGCATCCCGAACGCCGAGCCGATCGGGAACGCACCGTCGATCTTCTCGATCGCGAGCGCGGGGACGCCCCTCGACCGCACGACGCCGGCGATCGCGTCCGCGGTCGCCGCGAGCATGCCCTCGTGGGACGTGAACAGGAGCAGTGTCTTGCCTCCCCGCTCGAGGTAGGCCGTCAGCGCGCCGTCGACCAGCACCACCAGGCCGCCTGCCTTCCGGGCCGGCCGGTGGCCTTCGGTCTCGGGCCACGGCAACGCGGCGCCGTACGGGTTCGCAGGATCGGTCGATGCGAGACAGACACCGACAGGGACCGGAGCCTCGTCACCGGGCTGGCGGGCGAAGCCGCGCAGCCGGTCGATGGTCGCGGCCGTCGAGAACTGCGCGGCACCGAGTTGCTCGACGAAGTAGCCGCGTCGCGCTCGCCCCGCGTCCTCGAGCGCGGCGAGCGTCTTGTACGCGAGGGCGAAGCCGCCCGGCAGGTTCTCGCTCTGCACAGAACCGCGGGTGACCACGCCGTAGCGGTCCAGCATCAGATCCACGGCCGCCGCGGCCCGGATGGTCGGGTCGGTCTCGGCGAGCGGCAGGATCGACCAGCGGCCCGCGACCGTCGGCGGCGCGGAGCGCGGCGGCATCTGCACGCCTCTGCCCCGGTAGGCGCGGGCGCGCGGGGGGCGCCGAGGCGGCCGATGCGCCGCGCCACCGCCGCCAAGCAGCGCGCGCACGGGGGCGAAGGTGTCGTTGGTGATCTCGCCGGACCAGACGAGGCGCCAGAGCGCCTCCTGCAGGGCCGCGTCGTCGGTCGAGCCGACCGCCTCGCCGAGCTGTCGGAAGAAGAACGCGCCGCCGCTGCCGAGCGTGCCGAGGATCTCGGCGTCGAGCGAACTCCGCTCGACGGTGTCGGCGGCCGGAACCGGCAGCGTGAGCGGCAGGCCGTCGGCCGGATGCAGGGCGATCCACCCGTCCCCGGTCGCGAGCCGCCCGGCCCCCGACCAGACGATCTCTCCGGCGGCGGTCAATTCGTCCAGCATCGCCGGCTGATAGTCCTTCACCCGCGCCGGCAGCACGAGCGTCTCCCACGCGGAGGCCGGCACCGGAACCCCGGCGAGCTGGTCGATGACCTGCAGCACGCCGTCCGCGCCGCGCAGACTCCGCCCGACCTGCTGCCAGTCGGGCAGGAACCGCGCGAAGGCCGCCTGGTCGACCGGTTCGACGTCGCGACGGAGCGCTGCGAGCGAGCGTCGTCGCAGTCGGCGCAGCACCTCGCTGTCGCACCACTCGGCGCCGGTGCCGCCAGGACGGAACTCGCCGGGAGTCACCCGGCGTTCGTCGGCCAGGCGCCGAAGCACATCCGTCACGACCGCGACCCCGAGGCCGAACCGGGCGGCAGCGGCGCTCGCCGTGAACGGTCCGTGCGTTCTGGCGTACCGACCGACCAGGTCCCCGAGCGGATCGGCGACCGGCTCGATGAACGCGACAGGGACGCCGATGGGCAGCGGTGTGCCGATCGCGTCACGGAGCCGTGCGGCGTCCTCGACCGCAGCGAACCGCGCCTCGCCCGCGACCGGCACCTCGATCGCGCGATGCGCGGCGACGAGGTCGGACAGCAGCACCCCGGCCGCCTCGAAGGAGAGCGATTCATCGACGGCGAGTGCGTCGTCGTCGGCCACGAGCCGGGCCGCGGCCTCCTCGGCCGTGAGCGGCCCCAACATGCGCAGCAGGTCCGCGGCGCCCTCGATGCCGTGCAGGCGTCTCGTCGCGGCGGTCCGCTGCAACTCGGCCTCGGTCTCCGCGAGCACGTCGGGATCGAGGAGCTCGCGCAGTTCCGCGCGTCCCAGCAATTCGGACAGCAGCGTGGTGTCGAGCGCGAGCGCCTGCGCTCGACGCTCGGCGAGCGGGCTGTCGCCCTCGTAGAGGAACGCGCCGACGTAGCCGAACAGCAGCGATCGGGCGAACGGCGAGGCGGTCGGGGTCGTCGTCTCGACGAGTTGCACCGACCTGCCTGCGATCTCGCGAGCGAGCTGCTGCAGCCCGGGCAGGTCGTACACGTCCTGTACGACTTCGCGCACCGTCTCGAGGATGATCGGGAACTCGGGGAACTTCTTGGCGACGTCGAGCAGCTGTGCCGCGCGCTGCCGTTGCTGCCAGAGCGGTGACCGGCGGCCGGGATTGAGCCGGGGCAGCAGCAGGGCCCGAGCGGCGTTCTCGCGGAAGTGGGAGGCGAAGATCGCGGACCCTGCGACCTCGCCCGTCACGATCCGGTCGAGTTCGTCCGCATCGAACACGAAGAGGTCGGCGCCGGGAGGCTCCGCGTCCGAGTCGGGGACGCGCACGATGATCCCGTCGTCCGCCGCGGTCGCGTCTCCCTCGATACCGAGCTGCTCGATCAGGCGTGCACCGACGGCCAGCGCCCACGGCGCGTGCACGGGCATGCCGTACGGGGAATGCAGCACGATGCGCCAGTCGCCGAGTTCGTCCCGTGTGCGCTCGACGACGAGCGTCCGGTCGGACGGCACCGCGCCGGTGGCCTCCGACTGCTCGCGCATGTACCGGATGAGATTGGTCACGGCCCGCGCATCGAGACCGATGCCGCTCGCGATCACCGCGGCGTCCGCATCCGTCGCCTCAGCGAGCCGCCGCTGGAACTCGCCGATCGCTCTGCCCAGTTCGGCCGGGCGGCCGAGCGTGTCGCCCTTCCAGAACGGCACCCTGCCCGGTTCGCCGAACGCGGGGAGCACCAGGACCCGGTCATGGGTGATCTCCTGGATGCGCCAGCTCGTCGTGCCGAGCGCGAAGACGTCGCCGACGCGCGACTCGTACACCATCTCCTCGTCGAGCTCGCCGACCCGGTTGCCGGCGCCCGACGCGCCCGCGACGAAGACGCCGAACAGGCCGCGGTCGGGGATCGTGCCGCCCGAGGTGACCGCGAGACGCTGTGCGCCCGGCCGCCCTGTCAGCGTGCCGGCGTCGCGATCCCACACGATGCGGGGCCGGAGCGCGCCGAACTCGTCGGAGGGATAGCGGCCCGCGAGCAGGTCGAGCACCGCGACGTACGCGGAGCGCGGCAGCGCCGCGAAAGGGGCGCTGCGCCGCACGACGTCGAACCATCGCTCGACGTCGAGCACGTCGAGCGCGGCCGCCGCGACCGTCTGCTGGGCCAGCACGTCGAGCGGGTTGGCGGGAACGCGCAACGACTCGATCAGGCCGGCGCGCATCCGGTCCGCCGCGACGGTCGCATGGATGAGGTCGGCCTGGTGGGTCGGGAAGACGACGCCCTTCGAGATCTCTCCCACCTGGTGCCCCGCGCGGCCGATGCGCTGCAGACCGCTCGCGACCGACGGGGGCGAGCCGACCTGCACGACGAGGTCGACCGCCCCCATGTCGATGCCGAGCTCGAGGCTCGACGTGGCGACGACGCAGCGCAGGCGCCCCGACTTGAGGTCGTCCTCGATGTGTGCGCGGACCTCCTTGCTCACCGAGCCGTGGTGCGCACGCGCGAGCAGCGGGGGCGGCGCGTCGGCACCGGTCGCGGGCGTCTCGTCGACCCATTCCCGCGGCAGGCCGCGGGTCGCGCCGCTCTGCGCCTGGATGACGGCCGCCGGTCCGCGCGCCGGGGCGAGCTCGAGTTCGAGCCGCTCCGCGTACTCCTCGTTCAGCCGCGCGGTGAGGCGTTCGGCGAGCCGGCGCGAGTTCGCGAACACGATGGACGACCGGTGCTGCAGCACGAGGTCCGTGACGGCGGACTCGACGTGCGGCCAGATCGAGCCGGTGCGCTGCGCGGGCATGGGGTCGCCCTCGTCGAAGCCGAGGACACCGGCCGGCGCCGGCTGCTCGCGGAGCTCCGAACCGGCGTCGGGGTCGGACAGGTCGTCGACGGGGACGACGACCCGCAGATCGAAGGTCTTCTGCGCGGCGGGTGCGACGATCGTGACCGGCGCCCGGCCGCCGAGGAACCGGGCGACCTCCTCGACCGGTTTCACCGTGGCGGACAGGCCGATGCGCTGGGCCGGCCGCTCCAGCATCGAGTCGAGCCGCTCGAGGGTGATCGCGAGATGTGCGCCGCGCTTCGTGCCCGCGACCGCGTGCACCTCGTCGACGATGACCGTCTCGACGTCCGCGAGCGTGCTGCGCGCGGCGGACGTGAGCATCAGGAACAACGACTCGGGCGTCGTGATGAGGATCTCGGGCGGATCGCGGACCAGCAGGCGCCGATCGGACGACGACGTGTCGCCGGACCGGACACCGACCCGGATCGACGGGGGCGCCGTCCCGAGGCGCTTGGCCGTCTGCGTGATCCCGACGAGCGGACTGCGGAGGTTGCGTTCGACGTCGACCGCGAGGGCCTTCAGCGGCGAGACGTACAGCACCCTGGTGCCGCGCTCGGCGTCCGCCGGACGGGCGGCGAGCCGGTCGATGGCCCACAGGAACGACGCCAGCGTCTTGCCCGAACCGGTCGGCGCGACCACGAGGGCGTTGCGTCCCGCGGCGACCGCCTTCCAGGCGCCTGCCTGGGCGGGAGTGGGCGCGCTGAACGCGCCCTGGAACCACTCCCTGGTGGCGGGGCCGAACGCCTCGAGCGCCTCATGCATCCCCGACATCATCCGTCACCGGCCCGACACCACTGTGCGGGGGTCACGAGGTCGGACCTCAGGTGAGGAAGGCCGCGGCGTCGGTGATCTCCTCGATCGAGACGGAGTGACCGAGTCCGGCGTATACGCGGGCACGGACGGCCGTGTGCTCGAACAGCCACCGTTCCGATCGGCGCACCGCGTCCTGCGGGATCACGGGGTCGGCGTCGCCCCTGCCCCAGAAGACGGCCGGCCGGCTCTCCGCGAGCGAGGCGTCGTTCGGATGCTCGCGGGGCGGCACCATGCCCGCCAGCATCGCCGTTCGCTCGACGCGGCCGGGTGACTGCCGCAGCAGTTGCACGGCGACCGCGCCCCCCTGTGAGAAGCCGAGGGTGGCGATGCGGCTCGGCGCGACGGGCAGCTCGTCCAACCACCCGAGAACCGCGTCGGCGCTCTGCTCGAACCGGTCGGCGGCGTCGGGGGCCTGCGGATCCGACCATCCCCACCCGCCGCCGAGGTCCATCGGCGCCCGCAGCGATGCGATGACGGGGCCCGTTCCGAGCATCGGGCGCAGTGAGAAGAGGTCCCGCTCGTTCGACCGCAGACCGTGCAGCAGCACCAGCAGGCCGCGCTCGGCGACGTCGCCGGCATCGCCCGCCCACAGGGTCGCGGTGTGGTCGATCCGGAGAGACATGGACACCGATGCTGCCACGCCCCCGTGGACGTGGGTCACGCGGGCTCAGGGGGACGCGCTAGAAAAGGGGTATGAGCAGCGTGCGGACCCCCGACCCGGACGAGGGCTGGCTCGGTGACGACGAGCTCGCACTCATCAGACGGCGCCTGCCGCTGCTGTACGTCGAGGCGGTGCCGGTCCGCGTGGACGGCATGAGCCGAGTGACGGAGGTCGGCCTGCTGCTGCGCGTCGGGCAGAGCGGCACGATCGCGAGGACCCTGGTGTCCGGCCGGGTGATGTTCGGCGAGACGCTGCGCGACGCGCTCTTCCGGCACCTCGAGAAGGATCTCGGCCCGATGGCCTTCCCGCAGCTGCCGATCAGCCCCGTGCCGTTCCAGGTCGCGGAATACTTCCCGCCGCCGACGTTCAGCCAGTTCACCGACGCTCGGCAGCACGCCGTGGCCCTCGCGTACGTGGTGCCGGTGACCGGCACGTGCGATCCGCGACAGGACGCGTTGGAGCTCACCTGGATGAGCCCGGAGGAGGCCGCGAGCGAGTCCGTCGTGAACGAACTCGAGGGAGGCAGGGGCGCGCTCGTCCGCGCGGCCCTCGCTTCGGTCGGACGCCTGGTCTAGCCCCGCCGGCACACACCGAATCACGGAGATCCGGTGTGTGCGTCCCGAGTCATGCCGATCCAGGGCCCATCGAAGCCGGATCTCCGTGATTTGGGGTGGCTGAGTCCGTCGCCGCCTCGACCGGCTCGTCGAACGACGGAGCGAGCTGCGCCAGCCGCAGCCCCCGCCACTGCCAGAGTGCCCACAGACCCGGCCACGCTGCGGCGGTCGAGCCGCCCGCGGTCGTGAACTCGAGCCGGTCCCTGTACAGCGTCTGCGTCGGGACGTCCGGATGCGGCGACACCGCCATCCGGTGGTACCAGGTCCGGAACACGGCAGGCACACCGGAGACGCCCGACCCGCGGTCGCGCACGATCCGCACGCCGCTGTGCGTCGTGCGGTCGAACTCGAGGGCGATGATCTGCGATCCGAGGGGCACGGCGCCCGCCGCGAGCAGTCGGACCGGGTGATCGCCCTCCGCCCACGAAGAGGGGAAGCCCTCCCGCTCCATCGATGCGTACCCGAGCCACGGCCCGGCGACCTCGCGCATCACGGTCGGGGACTGCAGCGCGCGCCACGCGGCCTCGGGGCGGCAGGCCAGACGGAGCTTCAATTGCACATGCATCCACCCAGTGTCCAGGAATGCGTGGCGACCATGGGCGTTGCACCGAGGTAGGACATCGATTCGGGAGGATCAGCGAGATGAAGGCAGTGGTCGGCGATCAGGTGATCGCGGAGGCGGACAAGGACGAGCTCATTTCGATCGAGGGGAACTGGTACTTCCCGCCCTCGAGCGTCAAGGAGGGCGTGCTCGAGAAGAGCCCGACGCCTTACACGTGCCCGTGGAAGGGCGAATGCCAGTACTTCACGGTCCTGTCCGACGGCGCCCGCCTGCCCGACCGCGCCTGGAGCTATCCGACGCCGTACCCGACGGCGTTCGACCGCGTCGGCAAGGACTTCACCGACTACGTGGCGTTCTGGAAGGACGTCAAGGTCGTCGACTGAGACTCCGGCAGGCCCGTTTCCCGTTCGCCGTTCGCGCGTTCGCGCCAGCTGATGAGGTGGCGGCGGTCGAATCGGGGGCTGCAGATGCCGCAGGCGAGCTGACCGGCAGGACGCCGAAAGCGATAGTGCACGTGTCCCGCCGAGCAGCGGCCGACCCACGCCGCCCTGTCGACCGCGATCGGACCGTGGTGCAGCCGCTCACCCGTGTAGCCGATGCGCCGGGCCGCGGCACGCCACGCGGGCCCGTGCGCGGCGGCGTGTCCGACCAGGGCGTGCGCGACCTCGTGCAGCAGCGTCTGGCGGACGTCGTCGTCCGATGAGGCGGCCGCGAGGTAGCGCGACACGGTGATGCGTCGGCGGGAGTAGTCGCAGAGGCCCGCGCGCCGCTTGGCGTTGTCGAACCCGAACTCCCAGCCCGCGCCCGGCAGGTGCTCGACGAGCAGCGCCTCGGCGAGGGCTCGCACCACGTCAGGTTCCGCCATGTGTCGCAACCTAACCCGGGCGTCGGACGTTCGTGTGCACACCCGCGCGTGTCACGCGTCCGTGCCCGCCTCAGTGCTCGAGGAAGACGCCTTTCGACGGCTCGGGAGAGTCCGTGGCGGTCTCGTCGGTCACCGGCTTCGCCCCGGCGATGAGCCGGTCGAGTTCCTCGGCGCCCGCGACGGCCTGCGCCGGATGCGGACCGGCCGCGAGCAGCCGCGGCAGCCAGGGCGTCGGCAGTGCGCCGGCCGACGCGACGATCACGAGGTTGCCGAACCGCCTTCCCCGCAGCGTCTGGGGCTCGGCGAGGACGGCCACCTCGGGCAGCACGGCGCGCACGGTCGCGATCTGGGGCCTGGCGAACGGCAGCCCCGAACCGTCGGCGATGTTCACGGCGAGTACGCCGTCCCGCTTCAAGAGCCGGGCGGCCAGTCGCATGAACTCGACCGTGCCGACCGAGGCGGGGATGCGGGCGCCGGCGAAGACGTCGACCACGACGAGATCGGCCGTACCCGTCAGCCCTGGCGGGAGTCGTTCCGCCACCGAGCGCGCGTCCCCGTAGCGGATGCGGATGGAGGCGTCCTTCGGCAGCGGCAGCCGCTCGCGGACCAGGTCGACGAGCCCGCGTTCGAGCTCGATCACCTGCTGCCGTGAGCCCGGTCTCGTCCACTCGACGTACCGCGGGATCGTCAGGCCACCGGCCCCGAAGTGCACGGCCGTGATCGGTGCGCCCGGCTCGCCGATGAGGTCGATCACGATGCCGATCCGTGCCACGTACTCGTAGACGAGGTCGGTCGGATCGTCGAGGTTGACCATCGACTGCGGCGTGCCGTTCACGACCAGCTCGAACCGGCCCTGATGCCAGCGATCGCGCTCGATGGATGCGACCATGCCGTTGCCGAGCAGAACTGAGTCGGACACCGCCATGGGGGAACAGTAGACGCACGGGCCCCCGTGAGCCGTTCCACTGCTGTCGCGATCGGCCGCCGGCCCGCGTTATACAGGAACGGCTCGAGGCTGGTCAAGTGCGGACTGGACATCCGGAGCGCGCAAGCATATGCTGGAGGCTTGCGCTCGCTGAACGGCCTCGGTTGTGCCGTCAGACGACTTTCTCGCCCTCATATTGCGGTCGGCTTGACGTGTGCGCCAGTCCCGATCCGGGTGGGTTCCGACCCTTCCCTGGGGATGGTGTCACACGGGTCTACCCGAGCGCGTCGCGGATCGCCGCCCACCCCACCGAACCGACACGACAAGGATCAGGTCTGCGAACCACGCGCAGGCCTGTCGAAAGGTCATCTCCTTGGCTGCTGCGCAGAACGCATCGTCCACCACTGTCCCGAACGGTCGCGCGCACTCGCGGCTCTCGTTCGCGAAGATCACCGACACGCTCACGGTCCCCGACCTGCTGGCGCTGCAGACGGAGAGCTTCGACTGGCTCGTCGGCAGCGATGCATGGCGAGCGCGCGTCGCCGAGGCTGAGGCCGTCGGCCGCACCGACCTGCCGACCGCGTCCGGTCTCGATGAGATCTTCGAGGAGATCTCGCCGATCGAGGACCTCAGCGAGACGATGCAGCTGAGCTTCACGAACCCGTTCCTCGAGGAGAAGAAGTACACACTCGAGGAGTGCAAGGAACGCGGCAAGACCTACGCGGCTCCGCTGTACGTCGAGGCCGAGTTCATGAACCACCTCACGGGTGAGATCAAGACCCAGACGGTCTTCATGGGCGACTTCCCGCTGATGACCGACAAGGGCACGTTCATCATCAACGGCACCGAGCGCGTCGTCGTGTCGCAGCTCGTGCGGTCGCCGGGCGTGTACTTCGAGCGTCAGCAGGAGAAGACCTCGGACAAGGACATCTACACCGCGCGGGTCATCCCGAGCCGCGGTGCGTGGCTCGAGTTCGAGATCGACAAGCGCGACCAGGTCGGCGTCCGCATCGACCGCAAGCGCAAGCAGTCCGTCACGGTCTTCCTGAAGGCCCTCGGCCTCACCAGCGAGGAGATCCTCGAGTCCTTCGCGGGCTTCCAGTCCATCGAGCTCACCTTGGAGAAGGACAACATCCTCACCAAGGAGGAGGCGCTCAAGGACATCTACCGCAAGCTGCGCCCGGGCGAGCAGGTCGCCGCCGAGGCCGCGCGTGCGCTGCTCGACAACTACTACTTCAACTCGAAGCGCTACGACCTCGCCAAGGTCGGCCGGTACAAGATCAACCGCAAGCTCGGCATCGACGCGCCGCTGTCCGACTCGGTCCTGACCGTCGACGACATCATCGCGACGATCAAGTACCTCGTCGCGCTCCACGACCCGACGGCACCCGCGGTGAAGCAGCTCGACGAGCGCACCTGGGCGATCGACGGCACGCGTGAGGGCAAGGCGGCGGACATCCGCCTCGACGTGGACGACATCGACCACTTCGGCAACCGCCGCATCCGCGCGGTCGGCGAGCTCATCCAGAACCAGGTCCGCACCGGTCTGTCCCGCATGGAGCGTGTGGTCCGTGAGCGCATGACCACGCAGGACATCGAGGCGATCACGCCGCAGACTCTGATCAACGTGCGCCCCGTCGTCGCCGCGATCAAGGAGTTCTTCGGCACGAGCCAGTTGTCGCAGTTCATGGACCAGAACAACCCCCTCGCCGGGCTGACGCACAAGCGGCGTCTCTCCGCGCTGGGCCCCGGTGGTCTGTCCCGTGAGCGCGCCGGCGTCGAGGTCCGTGACGTGCACCCGAGCCACTACGGCCGCATGTGCCCGATCGAGACGCCGGAAGGCCCGAACATCGGGCTGATCGGTTCGCTCGCGTCGTTCGCGCGGATCAACTCGTTCGGATTCATCGAGACCCCGTACCGCCGGGTCGTCGACGGCATCGTCACCGAACACATCGACTACCTGACCGCGAGCGAAGAGGACGACTTCCTCGTCGCACAGGCGAACGCGCCGCTGAACCCCGACTTCAGCTTCGCCGAGCAGGGTGTCCTCGTCCGTCCGAAGGGCGGAGAGGTCGAGCTCGTCGACAAGTCGCGGGTCGACTACATGGACGTCTCGCCGCGCCAGATGGTGTCGGTCGCGACGAGCCTCATCCCGTTCCTCGAGCACGACGATGCGAACCGCGCCCTCATGGGCGCGAACATGCAGCGCCAGGCCGTCCCGCTGCTCCGCAGCGAGAGCCCGGTCGTCGGTACCGGTATGGAGGGCTTCGCGGCCATCGACGCCGGTGACGTGGTCACGGCGGAGGGTGCGGGTGTCATCTCCGAGGTGAGCGCCGACGCGGTCACGGTGCAGCTCGATGAGGGCGGCACGCAGACCTACTACCTGCGCAAGTTCGACCGCTCGAATCAGGGCACGTCCTACAACCACCGCGTGATCGTCGACGCCGGCGAGCGGGTCGAGGTCGGCCAGGTGCTGGCCGACGGCCCCGCGACGGAGAACGGCGAGCTCGCGCTCGGCAAGAACCTGCTCGTCGCGTTCATGCCGTGGGAGGGCCACAACTTCGAGGACGCGATCATCCTGTCCCAGAACCTCGTGAAGGACGACGTGCTCTCGTCGATCCACATCGAGGAGTACGAGGTGGATGCGCGCGACACGAAGCTCGGCAAGGAGGAGATCACCCGTGACCTCCCGAACGTCGCGCCCGACCTGCTCGCCGACCTCGACGAGCGGGGCATCATCCGCATCGGCGCCGAAGTCAGCCCGGGTGACATCCTCGTCGGCAAGGTCACGCCGAAGGGTGAGACCGAGCTCTCCGCCGAGGAGCGCCTGCTGCGCGCGATCTTCAACGAGAAGAGCCGCGAGGTCCGCGACACGTCCCTGAAGGTGCCGCACGGCGAGCAGGGCACTGTCATCGCGGTCAAGGAGTTCTCGGCGGACAACGACGACGAGCTCGGCTCCGGCGTGAACCAGCGCGTGGTCGTCTACATCGCCCAGAAGCGCAAGATCACCGAGGGCGACAAGCTCGCGGGCCGGCACGGCAACAAGGGCGTCATCTCGAAGATCCTGCCCGTCGAGGACATGCCGTTCCTCGCGGACGGCACGCCGGTCGACGTCGTGCTGAACCCGCTCGGTATCCCTGGCCGCATGAACTTCGGGCAGGTGCTCGAGACGCACCTCGGCTGGGTCGCCAAGCAGGGCTGGCAGGTCGAGGGGGAGCCCGCATGGGCGACCCGTCTGCCGAAGGCGGCGCACTCCGCGCCGGCCAACAGCAAGCTCGCGACGCCGGTGTTCGACGGTGCCCTCGAGGAGGAGATCGCGGGTCTGCTCGACTCCACGACGCTGAACCGCGACGGGGAGCGACTGATCGACTCCTCCGGCAAGACGCAGCTGTTCGACGGCCGCAGCGGTGAGCCGTTCCCGGACCCGGTGAGCGTCGGCTACATGTACATCCTGAAGCTGCACCACCTGGTCGACGACAAGATCCACGCCCGCTCGACCGGTCCGTACTCGATGATCACGCAGCAGCCGCTGGGTGGGAAGGCGCAGTTCGGCGGTCAGCGCTTCGGCGAGATGGAGGTGTGGGCCCTCGAGGCCTACGGTGCCGCCTACGCGCTGCAGGAGCTCCTGACGATCAAGTCCGACGACATCCTCGGCCGCGTGAAGGTGTACGAGGCGATCGTCAAGGGCGAGAACATCCAGGAGCCGGGCATCCCCGAGTCGTTCAAGGTGCTCATCAAGGAGATGCAGTCGCTCTGCCTGAACGTCGAGGTCCTCGCGGCCGACGGCACCGCCGTCTCGCTGCGCGACACCGACGACGAGGTGTTCCGCGCCGCCGAGGAACTCGGCATCAACATCTCCGCCCGGTTCGAGTCGTCGTCCATCGACGACATCTGAACCGCACCCTCGTACACGCGTAAAAGAAGACAGTAGAGAAGAGATTCAGTGCTCGACGTCACCACGTTCGATGAGCTCCGTATCGGTCTGGCCACCGGCGACGACATCCGCCGCTGGTCGCACGGCGAGGTCAAGAAGCCGGAGACCATCAACTACCGCACCCTGAAGCCGGAGAAGGACGGCCTCTTCGGGGAGCAGATCTTCGGGCCCTCCCGCGACTGGGAGTGCTCGTGCGGCAAGTACAAGCGCGTCCGCTTCAAGGGCATCGTCTGCGAGCGATGCGGTGTCGAGGTCACGAAGTCGTCGGTGCGCCGTGAGCGCATGGGCCACATCGAGCTCGCCGCACCCGTCACGCACATCTGGTACTTCAAGGGTGTGCCCAGCCGGCTCGGCTACCTGCTCGACATGGCGCCGAAGGACCTCGAGAAGGTCATCTACTTCGCGGCGTACATGATCATCGAGATCGACGAGGAGGGCCGTCATGACGACATGCCCGACCTCGAGAACGAGCTCCGCCTCGAGATCAAGTCCCTCACCGACCAGCGCGACGCCCGCATCAACGAGCGTCTGCAGCGGCTGGAGAAGGACCTCGCGGCGCTCGAAGAAGAGGGTGCCAAGAGCGACGTCAAGCGCCGGACCAAGGACGTCGGCGAGAAGGAGATGGCGCTCATCCGCCGCTCCTTCGACGACCAGGTCAACGCGCTCGAGCGCGTCTGGGACGAGTTCAAGAGCCTGAAGGTCGGCGACCTCAAGCCCGAAGACGCGATCTTCAACGAGCTCGTGGACCGGTTCGGCTCCTACTTCGAGGCGTACATGGGCGCCGAGGCGATCAAGCGTCGCCTCGAGGCGTTCGACCTCCAGGCCGAGAGCGACCTGCTGCACCAGCAGATCGCCGAGGGCAAGGGGCAGAAGAAGATCCGCGCGATCAAGCGCCTGCGGGTCGTGAACTCGTTCCTTTCGACCGGCAACTCACCGGCCGCGATGGTGCTGGACGTCGTGCCGGTCATCCCGCCCGAGCTGCGCCCGATGGTGCAGCTCGACGGTGGCCGATTCGCGACTTCGGACCTGAACGACCTGTACCGCCGCGTGATCAACCGCAACAACCGTCTGCGTCGTCTGCTCGACCTCGGTGCTCCCGAGATCATCGTGAACAACGAGAAGCGGATGCTGCAGGAGGCCGTCGACGCGCTGTTCGACAACGGCCGCCGTGGCCGCCCGGTCACCGGTACCGGCAACCGTGCGCTGAAGAGCCTGTCCGACATGCTGAAGGGCAAGCAGGGCCGGTTCCGCCAGAACCTGCTCGGCAAGCGCGTCGACTACTCGGGCCGTTCGGTGATCGTCGTCGGACCGCAGCTGAAGCTGCACCAGTGCGGACTGCCGAAGCAGATGGCACTCGAGCTCTTCAAGCCGTTCGTCATCAAGCGCCTCATCGACCTGTCGCACGCGCAGAACATCAAGGCCGCCAAGCGCATGGTCGAGCGCTCGCGTCCGCAGGTGTGGGACGTGCTCGAGGAGATCATCCGCGAGCGCCCCGTGCTGCTGAACCGCGCGCCGACGCTGCACCGTCTGGGCATCCAGGCGTTCGAGCCGCAGCTCGTGGAGGGCAAGGCGATCCAGCTGCACCCGCTCGTCTGCTCGGCGTTCAACGCCGACTTCGACGGCGACCAGATGGCCGTGCACCTGCCGCTGTCCGTCGAGGCCCAGGCGGAGGCGCGCATCCTGATGCTCGCGTCGAACAACATCCTGAAGCCGTCCGACGGCCGCCCGGTGACCCTGCCCAGCCAGGACATGATCATCGGTCTGCACCACCTCACGACGGTGAAGCCGGGCGCGATCGGCGAGGGCCGCGTGTTCTCGTCGGTCTCCGAAGCGATCATGGCGAAGGACTCGGGCACGCTCGACCTGAACGCCAAGATCCGGCTGCGGATGACGGGCATCGTGACGGCTGACGCCGCACACGACCCGAGCGAGCCGATCATCGTGGAGACGACGCTCGGCCGCGCCCTGTTCAACGAGGCGCTGCCCGACGACTACCCCTTCGTCGAGGCGCTCGCCGACAAGGGCCGCATCTCGGTGATCGTCAACGATCTCGCCGAGCGGTACCCGAAGGTGGAGGTCGCCGCGACGCTCGACCGGATCAAGGACGCCGGCTTCTACTGGGCCACGCGCTCCGGTGTGACCGTCGCCCTGTCCGACGTGCTCACGCCGCCGACCAAGGCCGCGATCCTCGAGGGCTACGAGAAGCAGGCCGCCAAGGTCCAGACCCAGTACGACACGGGTCTCACGACCGACGCCGAACGGCGCCAGGAGCTCATCGAGATCTGGAACCGGGCCACCGCCGAGGTCGCCAAGGCGATGGAGGACAACCTCCCCGCCAGCAACAACATCAACCGGATGGTCTCCTCCGGGGCTCGCGGCAACTGGATGCAGGTCCGCCAGATCGCGGGCATGCGAGGGCTTGTGTCGAACCCGAAGGGCGAGATCATCCCGCGCCCGATCGTCCACTCCTACCGCGAGGGCCTCACGGTCGCCGAGTACTTCATCTCGACGCACGGTGCCCGCAAGGGGCTGGCCGACACCGCGCTCCGCACGGCGGACTCCGGGTACCTCACCCGCCGTCTCGTCGACGTGAGCCAGGACGTCATCATCCGTGAGGACGACTGCGGCACCTCCCGCGGCCTCGACCTGCCGATCGCGGCGAAGGACGCCTCAGGCGTGCTCGTCCGGGACGGGAACGTCGAGAACTCGGTGTACGGCCGCACGCTGGCGACGGACGTCGTCAGCGCGACCGGGGAGACGCTCGCCGAGGCGGGCGCCGACGTCGGCGACGTGCTGATCGACCGCCTGGTCGGTCTGGGTGTCGAGCACATCAAGGTGCGCTCGGTCCTGACCTGCGAGTCCGCGGTCGGCGTCTGCGCGGCCTGCTACGGCCGTTCGCTCGCGACCGGCAAGCTCGTCGACATCGGCGAGGCCGTCGGTATCATCGCGGCGCAGTCGATCGGCGAGCCCGGCACGCAGCTGACGATGCGTACCTTCCACACCGGTGGCGTCGCATCCGCTGACGACATCACGCAGGGTCTGCCTCGTGTGCAGGAGCTGTTCGAGGCGCGCACCCCCAAGGGTGCGTCCCCGATCGCCGAGGCCGCCGGCCGCGTCACCATCGAGGACACGGACCGTCAGCGCAAGCTGATCCTGACGCCCGACAACGGTGACGAGCCCTACGCCTACCCGGTGTTGAAGCGCGCGACGCTGCTCATCGAGGACGGCGACCACGTCGAGCTCGGCCAGCAGCTCCACATCGGGTCGGTCGACCCGAAGGAGGTGCTGCGGGTGCGCGGCGTCCGCGCTGTGCAGCAGCACCTCGTCGACGGCGTTCAGGGCGTCTACCGGTCGCAGGGTGTGCCGATCCACGACAAGCACATCGAGGTCATCGTGCGGCAGATGCTGCGCAAGGTCACCGTCGTCGACCACGCCGACACCGACCTGCTGCCCGGTGAGCTCGTCGACCGGTCGCGCTACCAGGACGTCAACCGTGCGGCGCTCGCGGAGGGTCGCAAGACCGCCTCGGCTCGCCAGGAGGTCATGGGCATCACGAAGGCGTCGCTCGCGACGGAGTCGTGGCTGTCGGCCGCTTCCTTCCAGGAGACGACCCGCGTGCTCACGCAGGCGGCCATGGACGGCAAGAGCGACCCGCTGATGGGCCTCAAGGAGAACGTGATCATCGGCAAGCTGATCCCGGCAGGCACGGGCCTCGCGAAGTACCGCGACGTCACGGTCGAGCCGACCGAGGAGGCGAAGGCAGGGCGGTTCCCGCTCCGCACCTTCGACGACGCGGCATTCAGCGAGGCGGACTTCTCGTTCGTCGACTTCGATTCGTTCTCGTCGGACGACACCCCGGGCACCTACAACTGATCCCGGGCTGACAGCCAGGCTGACAGCAGGGCCGCACACCTTCCGGGGTGTGCGGCCCTACTTCGTTCCAGGCCGCCTCCCGAGGCACCCCGCCCGTCCCCGCGCACCCCACCTCGCGCGCACCCCACTTCCCGCCCTAGCCGCCGCCCCGCCGCAGCTCGGCTCGGCTCAGCTCGGCAGCCTCTCGTCCCGCCTCGTCCGGCTCCCGCCGCGCCCTCCGCCGCGCCCATCCGCCCGGCGAGAGCACTTCAGCAGGACATTTTGCGTTCGGCAGGACATTTCTGCCCTTTATGTCCTGCTGAAACGAAAATGTCCTGCTCAAGTGCTTGGGGTGAAGCTCCCCGCGCCGGTCAGGACCTGCCGAAGGGCGCCCCGGGCTTGGCTTGCGCGCCGGCAGGACGAACGGCGCGCTGGCAGGACGAACGGCGCGCTGGCAGGACGAACGGCGCGCTGCGGCAGGACGAACCGCACTCCGGCAGGACGAACGGCACTCCGGCAGGTTGGGCGCGCGTCAGCAGGACACATGTGCGCCATCGTCCTGCTGGAGTGCGTGCGTCCTGCTGACGTGCTCGGAGGGCTCGCGCGCCGTGCGTGCGGCAGCACGCGATCGCTCGACTTCGCCGCGCCCCGGCGAGAGCACTTCAGCAGGACATTTTGCGTTCGGCAGGACATTTCTGGCCTTTATGTCCTGCTGAAACGAAAATGTCCTGCTCAAGTGCTTGGGGTGAAGTTCCCCACGCCGATCAGGACCTGCTGAGTGCTCGGGGCCTCGGGGACTCGGGATGGGGCGGGACGGGATGGGGGCGGGGGTGGGGACTCGGCAGCGCGCGGTGACCCCACTTTGGGGGATCGCCGCGCGCGACGGGCCTTCATAGGCTGACAAGGTCACCGGCGACCCACCAGTGAACGCACGGACTCCCCATCCGCGCGACGTGCCCGACCCCCCGAATCGGAACCACAGTGCTCACGTCACCCACCGTGTGCGGCCGCATCGACGCTGCCATCACCCGCCCCTTCGAGCCGTTCGCCGAGGCTCCCCGTTGAGCGCCGGCGAAGAAAGCCTCGAGCTGGAGCTCGACCGCGCGCTCGCCCAGTGGGTCGGATGGCTGCCCCGCTGGCAGCCGTCCGCGTCCCGTCGCCGTCAGGCCGCCTGTCAGATCTGCCCGACGTGGGCGAGGGCGCTCGAGATCACCGATGTCCCGCACGGTGCCCTGCACGCCCTCTCGATCTCGCTCGAGGGCATCGTGCACGACCACTTCACGGTCGTCGCACTCACTCGCTTCCCGACCCTGCAGCCGGGCGGTCGCTGGCAGGTCGGCGTCGAGGAGGGCAGCGTGCTGCTCCGCCACGATCCTGAGGGAATCCGGCTCGAGGACGGCGTGACGGTCATGTCCGCGCAGCAGGCCGCCGCGGCGCACGGCGAACTCGTCGCGCTGCACCAGTTCGTGCTGCACCGCGCGATGGCATGGGGCGCCGAGCGGCGTCGCACCATCGTCGAGGTCATCGACAACGTCGTCGAACCCAAGGTCACCGCCATGACCGAGGAGATGCTGGCCGAAGCGCGCGCGCTCCTGGCCTGACGCAGCGAAAAGCGCCCCGCCGGTCGAGACCGGCGGGGCGCTTCAGCGCTCAGGCTGCGGAGGGGATCAGCTCCGCCTGCAGCGGCCACTCGTCCGCGTCCAGGATGACCTGGGACGCGGTGCCGTTCGTCGGGTTGATCACGATCGGCGCGAGCAGGTTCACGACGGGGGCCTCTTCCGCGAGGTGCGCCACCACGAACAGCTGCAGATCGTTGTAGTCGTCCGCGCCGAGCGGCGCGAGCTGCTCCTCGGTGAACTCCGGCATGTACTCGGGCACGAAGAACGCCGGGTCGATGAGGAACAGGCGCAGATCGGCGCCCGTCGTGTCGCGCAGCGTGTAAAGGCCGACCGCGCCGTCCACGTCCGAGAGGACGAAGTCGACCACGGGCTCCAGGCCAGGCGGCGGGGTGACGAAGGTGACGGTCGTAGTCGTTGCCGTAGTGGTAAGCATGTGCACTCTCAGGACAGGAAGGACAGAAGGGTGGGCTGAATGGCCTTGGCGGTCGCGGACAGAGCCGCTTGATATGCGACGTTCTGGGTACTGAGCTCCAGTGTGACCTTAGCGACGTCGATGTCCTCGATACCGGAACGCTGCGTCTCGAGTGTCGTGGCGTCCGTCAGGTTCTGGGACTTCGCGGTGTCGAGCCGCGAGTAATTCGCGCCGATGACCGCGTGCTGGGCGGTCATGTTCGTCAGCGACGTCTTCAACCCCGTCAGCGACGCAGTCACATCCGCGGAGGTGCCCGTGCGGAGCGCGGTCGTCGCCGCATCGATCGCCGCGAAGACCGACGACGACCCGGTGCCGAATGCGGCGGCGCCGTCGGCGCTCACGGTGACCGTCTCGGACGCGTTGATCCGGCGTTGGGTGCCGCTCCCGGCCGTGCCGTTGTACGCGTAGGTCGACGTGTTGAACACCTGTGCCGCGTCGGAGTTCCCTGCGAAGACCGACCGCCCGTTGTACTGCGTGTTCGCCTGGGCGAGCAGATCGGACTTGATGCCGTCGAGCTGCTGCGCGATCGCTTCCTTGTCGGTCGACGACATCGTGCCGTTCGCCCCCTGGACGACCAGGTCGCTGGCCTTCTGGATGAGGCTCTCCGACGAGGACAGCGACGAGTCGGCGGTCGCAAGCCAGCTGATGCCGTCCGAGATGTTGTTCCCGTACTGCGTGTTGGCCGCGATCGAACCGCGCACGGCGAGCGAGGCGGCAGTACCGGCAGGATCGTCCGACGGCTTGCTGATCGCATTGCCCGACGAGGCCTGGGCCTGCAATTTTGCCAGGGTCGATTTCGCCGTGTTGATGTTGATGGTCGAGTTGGCCAGGATCTGCTGGCTGGTGACGCGGCCGATCATGAGACTCCAACGATTCCGGTGTGGTTGATGAGGGTGTCGAGCATCTGGTCGATCGCGGTCATGACTCGAGCGGCGCCCTGGTACGCGTGCTGGTAGAGCACCAGGTTCGAGGTCTCCTCGTCGAGGTCGACACCGCTGGCCGAGGTCTGCGTGGAAACCGCCGACGTGGCGCCGTTCGCCGCGACCGTCGCCTGCGTCGTCGCGTTCTGCGAGAGTGCGCCGATCTGCGACACGAAGTTCGCCCAGACGGCGTTCGGTGAACCGCTCCCCGTGCCGAGTTGCGAGATCGAGTCCGCGACCGAGCCGTCGTTCGCGCCGGCGCCGGTCGCCGCAGCCGCGACGCCGGCGACCGAGGTCGGGATGACGCTGAGGCCGAGCGCAGCCGGCTTCGTCGGGTCGACTTTGAAGAAGTCGAGTCCCGTCGCTCCGGTCGAGGTGGTACCGGCCTCGTGCAGCGTGTTCACCTTCGACGCAATCGTCGAGGCGAGCGTGTTGTAGACCTTCGCCGCCTCGGCGTAGGTGCCGCCGGTGCCGGACGCGTTGGCGCCTGCCAGCGTCGCGAGCCGGCCGGCGACCTCGCCTCCCGCGACGTCCGCGGTGACGCCCGGGTGGTCGGTCCACTCGAGGTGCACCGGGTTCGTCGAGGCGTCCTCGATCCTCGTGGCGCCCGCCACGGTCAGCGTGCGCGAAGACGTGCCCGACACGAGCGCGTTCCCCGCGACGACGACGTCGATGGTGCCGTCGGTGTTCGCGCGGCTCGTCGCGCCGGTCAGCCCGGCCAGCGATGTGACGAGGGTCGAGCGCTGGTCGATGAGGGTGTTCGCGTTGCCGCCCGCGGCGGTCGTGGCCTGGATCTGCTTGTTCAGGGACGCGATCTGCGACGCGTCCGAGTTGATCTGCGTGACGGTGCCGGACAGCGCGCTCTGCGAGTTCGACCACGCGTCGGACATCGCCTGGTAGCCCGTCTTGATCTGCGACGCGAGCGTGTTCGCGTCCGAGATGAGCACGTTCGCGCTCGAGGCGTCGCCGGTGTTGTTACTCATGGTGCTCCACGCGGACCAGAAGCTGTTCATGGTCTCGGTGAGCCCGGTGTCGCTCGGTTCGTTCGTCGCGGTCTCGACGGTGCTGAGGGCTGAGGACGCCTGTGTCCAATAGCCGCTCGTCGACGCGGTCGAGTACACCTGCGCGTCGGCGAGTGAGTCGTTGAGGCGGCTGATGCCGGTGACCTGGACACCGGCGCCGATCGTCGCGCCCTGCACCAGGACGCTCGAGGTGCCGGAAACGCCTGACAGGCCCTGCTGCTCCACGCGCTGGCGCGTATAGCCCGTCGTGTTGGCGTTGGTGATGTTCTGCCCTGTGACGTCGAGCCCGGTGCGTGCAGCATTCAGGCCGCTGTACGCACTGTTCAGAATGCCGAACGTGCTGACCATCAGACCTGCCGATCGAAGAAGTGCGCGTTCGCGCCGGCGCCGGCCGTTGCCGGCGCGCCGCGGCCGTCGTAGCCGAACGAAACATCGGCGACCGTCGCCAGGGTCTCCTGCGTCGCGCGGGTGGCGGCACGCAGGTAGGTGAGGTTCGTGTCGCGGACCTCGGCGATCTGCGCGGTCAACCCGAGCAGCGCGGTGAGGTGCGACTGCAGGATGTCCCGCCAGGTGTCCGAGTCCGCGCGCTCGACGAGCTGACGCAGGGTCGCATCGTCGTCCAGCCCCCACTCGATGGCGAGAGCGGCGGTCTCCACCGTCCGCTCCATACCCGCGATGTGGAGGCGGTGCAGCACCGCTTCGACCTCGCGCGTCGCATAGGGCAGCCAGTTGGCCTTCCCGGCGGTCAGGAGCAGCTGCTCCTCCTCCAGTTTGAAGATGAGGAGCTCGAGCAGCTCTCGTTCGCGCCACAACAGCGTCGACAGGTCATTTGCGCTCACGAAGCGGTTCACGCCCTTTTCTTGTGTCTCGGAACCTGCATCGCATCGATCGCGGCGCAAGCCCTCCATATGGGGTACAGCCGTCACTGTCGGCACTCATGGCGGCCAGGTAAGCAGTACGGCCGAGAAACACGTCCCCGAACGGGGGGTGGGAAATTCTCGCGACGCACCGAACGGGTGCCCCTCATGTGGGGGAGCGCGCCCATAACCTCACCTCAATCGAGCCGCGTCGCCGTCCAATCCGGCACTGCGGTCCACGTCAACCGAAGGGCACTCGCCATGGCATCACGCGACGAGCGCAACGAGCTGGTCCGCGAGAATCTCGCGATCGTCGGCTATCTCGTGAACGAGGTGGCACGCAGGGCGACCCACGTGTCCCGTGACGACCTCGCATCCGCCGGCGCGCTCGGTCTGCTGCTCGCGGCCGAGAGCTTCGACCCGACGCAGGGTGTGCCGTTCGGGGCGTACGCACGTCGTCGCATCCTCGGCTCGATCGCCGACGAGATGCGATCGGCCGACTGGGCGACCCGCACCGCGCGCAAGCGCATCAGGGACTCCCTCGCCGTGCAGGAGTCGCTAATGGCGGCGCTCGGCAGGCATCCGTCGGTCGAGGAGATCGCCGAATCACTCGGTGTCGACCGCAAGACGGCGAGCGAGGCGCTCTCGGACGCGTCCCGCAGCGTGCAGGCGCTCGACGAGACGGCGGCGGACATCATCGCGGCGGATGTCGCGAACCCCGAGGACTCGATGCTGGAGACGGAGCGCACCCGCTACGTGCAGGCGGCCGTCGGCGCCCTGCCGGCCCGCTTCCGCTACATCGTCGAGCAGATCTACTTCCACGACCGATCGGTCGGCGAGCTGGCCGAGGAACTGGGGCTCACCCATTCCGCAGTGTCCCAGCAGCGTTCCGAAGCGGTCCGCCTGATGCGCGATGGCCTCGAGACCCACTACGAGGGTCGCGACGAGGCCGAGACGCACTCGCGTGTCGCGCCCGCGCGCCGTGCCGCGTACCTCGCCCGTCTCGCCCAGCACGCCAGCGCGTCGATGAGCGGGGGAGTCGTCACCGCTCCCGCCGTCGTCGAGGTGGCCTCCTAGTCCTTCTCTGTTCCCTGATCCGGCCGGCGCCCCCGCGTCGAACCGCCTCGTTCCACTTCCCCCAAGGAGGAACCCGTCATGGGTATCACCATCAATTCCAACATCAGTGCGATGAGCACGTACAACAACCTCAGCAAGAGCGAGAACGCGCTGTCGAAGTCGCTGCAACGCCTCTCATCGGGTCTGCGCATCAACAGCGCCGCCGACGACGCCGCGGGCATGACGATCGCGACGAACATCGGTTCGCAGGTGTCGGGTCTGACGGTGGCTTCGCAGAACATCCAGGACGGCACGTCGATCGCGGAGACCGCCGATGGTGCGCTCTCGACGGCGCAGACCATTCTGGGTCGTCTGCGCGACCTGGCGGTGCAGGCCGCGAACGGCACGAACGACACCAACTCCCGCGCCGCCATCACGTCCGAGGCCACGCAGCTGACCGCGGAACTCACCCGCATGTCCGGTTCGGTTTCCTTCAACGGCATCAACCTCCTGAACGGCTCGGCCGGAGGCGGCACCGGCAAGGTCTCCCTGCAGATCGGCGCGAACGCGACCACCAGCGACTCCGTCACCCTCGACCTGTCGAGCGCGAACCTGTCCACGGTGGCGAGCAACCTCGCGATCGGCACCGTCGTCGCCGCGAACCCGAGCGCGACGCCCCCCGTGGTCGGCAGCGGCATCGCGTTCGACACCGCCGCGAACGCGTCGACCTCGATCAGCAACATCGACGCGGAGATCAACGCCGTCTCCACCGCTCGCTCGAGCATCGGCGCCGTCGAGAACCGGCTCGCCGATGCGTCGACGACGATCACCACCGCCATCACGAACCTGACGAGCGCGAAGTCGCGGATCACGGACGTGGACATGGCGAGCGAGATGGCGAACTACACCAAGCAGCAGGTGCTGGCGCAGGCCGGTACCGCGATGCTCGCGCAGGCGAACTCGATGCCGCAGCTCGCGCTGAAGCTCCTGCAGGGCTGACGAGCACGCAAAAGGGGCACGAGCCGTGAGGCACGTGCCCCTTTTGCGTGCGATCCGGGTGACACGCCGAGTCGATCCGGCCCCTTTTCGGGGAAAGCCATGACCGGGACGGCTGCCGCGCCGATAGCACTCCACGTCGGACCACGGATGGGCCGAAGTACGGATCCCGAATCATGGAGGAATCACTCATGGGACTCACTATCAACACGAACGTCGCGGCGCTCGCGACGTATTCGAACCTGAACAAGACGGAGAACTCGCTCAGCAAGTCGCTGCAGCGTCTGTCTTCGGGTCTGCGGATCAACACCGCGGCCGATGATGCGGCCGGTCTGACGATCGCGACGAACATCGGTTCGCAGGTGTCGGGTCTGACGGTGGCTTCGCAGAACATCCAGGACGGCACGTCGATCGCGGAGACCACCGATGGTGCGCTCTCGACGGCGCAGACCATTCTGGGTCGTCTGCGCGACCTCGCCGTGCAGGCCGCGAACGGCACGAACGACACCAACTCCCGCGCCGCCATCACCACCGAGGCCGGCCAGCTGACGGCAGAGCTCACGCGTATGTCGACGTCCGTGTCGTTCAACGGCATCAACCTGCTCGACGGCAGCGCCGGCACGTCCGGTGTCGTCACGCTGCAGGTCGGCGCGAACAACGGCGACACCGTCACCCTCGACCTCTCGGGCGCCAGCCTGAAGGCGGGCGGCGCGGTCGCGACCGCCCTCGGCACGCTGGACTTCAGCTCGCAGTCGGGCGCGTCCGCGGCGATCACCGCTGTCGACAACGCGATCGGCAAGGTCTCGACGGCCAGGTCGACGATCGGTGCTGTGGAGAACCGGCTCGCAGATGCGGGTTCGACGATCACGACGGCGATCACGAACCTGACTGCGGCGAAGTCGCGGATCACGGACGTGGACATGGCGTCGGAGATGGCGAACTACACCAAGCAGCAGGTGCTGGCGCAGGCCGGTACCGCGATGCTGTCGCAGGCGAACAGCATTCCGCAGCTCGCGCTCAAGCTCCTCAACGGCTGAGCACGCGCCACCAGCAGGACCGCGAAGGGCGGGGACCCAGCCAGGGTTCCCGCCCTTCGTCGTGCGCCGTCGGCCGGTGACGACCCCGACCGGGTGCGCCCCGTTCTCGGGTGCGGATCGCACGCCCCTCCTTCGGGCGGATCGGTTACCCACCGGGCGGAAGCGTCGATAGGACACTTCGTCGGACCACGGATGGGCCGATTCACGAATCCCGAATCATGGAGGAATCACTATGGGACTCACCATCAACACCAACGTCGCGGCGCTCGCGACGTATTCGAACCTGAACAAGACGGAGAACTCGCTCTCGAAGTCGCTGCAGCGACTCTCGTCCGGCTTGCGGATCAACACCGCTGCGGACGATGCGGCCGGTCTGACCATCGCGACCAACATCGGTTCGCAGGTCTCCGGCCTCACGGTGGCTTCGCAGAACATCCAGGACGGCACGTCGATCGCGGAGACCACCGACGGTGCGCTCTCGACCGCCCAGACCATCCTGGGTCGTCTGCGCGATCTCGCCGTCCAGGCGTCGAACGGCACCAACGACACCAACTCCCGCGCGGCGATCACCTCTGAGGCGACGCAGCTGCAGGCCGAGCTGTCGCGCATGTCGACGTCCGTCTCGTTCAACGGCATCAAGCTGCTGAACGCGTCGGCCGGGTCCGCCGCCGACGGCAAGATCTCGCTGCAGGTCGGCGCGAACAACGGCGACACGGTCCAGCTCGACCTGTCGGGTGCGAACCTCGGCGCGGTCGCCACGGCGCTCACCATCGGCACGGTCACCGGCACCTCGTCGGCGGCCGGCACCGGGATCAAGTTCGACACCACCGCGAACGCGCAGCAGTCGATCACCAACCTCGATGCGCAGATCACGGCCATCTCGACGGCCAGGTCGACGATCGGTGCTGTGGAGAACCGGCTCGCGGATGCGGGTTCGACGATCACGACGGCGATCACGAACCTGACTGCGGCGAAGTCGCGGATCACGGACGTGGACATGGCGAGCGAGATGGCGAACTACACCAAGCAGCAGGTGCTGGCGCAGGCGGGCACCGCGATGCTGTCGCAGGCGAACAGCATTCCGCAGCTCGCGCTCAAGCTCCTCAACGGCTGAGCACGCGCCACCAGCAGGACCGCGAAGGGCGGGGACCCAGCCAGGGTTCCCGCCCTTTTCGTGCGCGCACGCCGCCGCAACCCCCATTTCGGGCCGGCCGATGACGACGGCTCCGCGTCCGCCGATAGGACTCTGTGCAGGACCACGGACGGACCTGGCAGCACCCCACTCATGGAGGAATCGCAATGGGACTCACGATCAACACGAACGTCGCCGCCCTGTCGACGTACTCGAACCTCAGCAAGACCGAGAACTCGCTCTCGAAGTCGCTGCAACGACTCTCGTCGGGCATGCGGATCAACACCGCGGCGGACGACGCGGCCGGTCTGACCATCGCGACCAACATCGGTTCGCAGGTCTCCGGCCTCACCGTCGCCGGCCAGAACATCGAGGACGGCACGTCGATCGCGGAGACCACCGATGGTGCGCTCTCGACGGTGCAGGTCATCCTGGGCCGTCTGCGCGACCTGGCGGTGCAGGCGGCGAACGGCACGAACGACGCCAACTCCCGCAAGTCCATTCAGACCGAGGCGACGCAGCTGCAGGCCGAGATCCAGCGCATGTCGACGTCCGTCTCGTTCAACGGCATCAAACTGCTCGACGGCTCCGCGGACAACACCGGCGTCGCGAACCCGACGACGCCGAACGGCAAGATCAATCTGCAGGTCGGCGCCAACAGCGGCGACACCATCACCCTGGACCTGTCGGGCGCGGACCTCACGAAGCTGTTCCCGACGCCGGGCTCGACGCAGAACTCCGACATGGGCTCGTACGTGCTGTCGGACGGCACGAACAACGCCGACTACGAGAACGCGGCGCAGATCCCGGGCACGATCACCCTCATCGACTCGATGATCTCGAAGATCTCGACAGCGCGTTCGACGATCGGTGCTGTGGAGAACCGGCTCGCAGATGCGGGTTCGACGATCACGACGGCGATCACCAACCTGACTGCGGCGAAGAGCCGCATCACGGATGTGGACATGGCGAGCGAGATGGCGAACTACACCAAGCAGCAGGTGCTGGCGCAGGCGGGCACGGCGATGCTGTCGCAGGCGAACTCGATGCCGCAGCTCGCGCTCAAGCTCCTCAACGGTTGAGCGCGACGCGCCGCGCGCGCCGCCCCTCGTTCGGGAAAAGCGGTGACGCGGCGCCGTCGAACGCCGATAGGAACACACGTCGGACCACGGATGGGCCGAAGTACGGATCCCGAATCATGGAGGAATCATCATGGGACTCACTATCAACACGAACGTCGCGGCGCTCGCGACGTATTCGAACCTGAACAAGACGGAGAACTCGCTCAGCAAGTCGCTGCAGCGTCTGTCTTCGGGTCTGCGGATCAACACCGCGGCCGATGATGCGGCCGGTCTGACGATCGCGACGAACATCGGTTCGCAGGTGTCGGGTCTGACGGTGGCTTCGCAGAACATCCAGGACGGCACGTCGATCGCGGAGACCACCGATGGTGCGCTCTCGACGGCGCAGACCATTCTGGGTCGTCTGCGCGACCTCGCCGTGCAGGCCGCGAACGGCACGAACGACACCAACTCCCGCGCCGCCATCACCTCTGAGGCGACGCAGCTGCAGGCGGAGCTCGGCCGCATGTCGGGCTCGGTGTCGTTCAACGGCATCAAGCTGCTCGACGGCACCAACAGCAGCATCACGCTGCAGGTCGGCGCGAACAACGGCGACACGGTCTCGCTGGACCTGTCGGGTGCCAACCTGTCGAGCAGCAACGGTGTCGCATCGAACATCGCCATCGCGGCGGCCGGCGCAACGGTGACGAGCAGCTCGAAGACGATCGCATTCGACACCACGGCGAACGCCTCGCAGTCGATCGCGAACATCGATGCGCAGATCAGTGCGATTTCGACGGCGCGTTCGACGATCGGTGCTGTGGAGAACCGGCTGGCGGATGCGGGTTCGACGATCACGACGGCGATCACGAACCTGACTGCGGCGAAGTCGCGGATCACGGACGTGGACATGGCGAGCGAGATGGCGAACTACACCAAGCAGCAGGTGCTGGCGCAGGCCGGTACCGCGATGCTGTCGCAGGCGAACAGCATTCCGCAGCTCGCGCTCAAGCTCCTCAACGGCTGAGCACGCGCCACGCCGCTGAAAGGGGCGGAGACCTCCGGGTCTCCGCCCCTTTTCTCATGCCCGGCGATGTGCCCCGTTCGCGGTGTTCCGCGTGGCGGCCCTCGTTCGGGGCGACTCGGTAACCCGAGGCCGACGTGCGCCGATAGACAGAGATATCGGACCACGGATGGGCCGGATCAGGAATCCCACGTCATGGAGGAATCACTATGGGACTCACCATCAACACCAACGTCGCGGCGCTCGCGACGTATTCGAACCTGAACAAGACGGAGAACTCGCTCTCGAAGTCGCTGCAGCGACTCTCGTCCGGCTCTGCGGATCAACACCGCGGCCGATGACGCCGCCGGCTTGACGATCGCGACCAACATCGGTTCGCAGGTCTCCGGCCTCACGGTGGCTTCGCAGAACATCCAGGACGGCACGTCGATCGCGGAGACCACCGACGGTGCGCTCTCCACGGTCCAGACGATCCTCGGGCGTCTGCGCGATCTCGCCGTGCAGGCGTCGAACGGCACCAACGACACCAACTCCCGCGCCGCGATCACCTCTGAGGCGACGCAGCTGCAGGACGAGATCAGCCGCATGGCCGGCTCGGTGTCGTTCAACGGCATCAGCCTGCTGAACGGCTCGGCCGGCACCAGCGGCTCCGTCTCGCTGCAGGTGGGCGCGAACAACGGCGACACCGTCTCGCTCGACCTGTCGGGTGCCGACCTCACCAAGCTCGGCACGACGACCGCCGGGCACTTCACCCTCGGCGCCAAGGCCACCACGTCCGGCACTCCGGCCGTGACGACCTACGCCGCGGGCGGCAGCAACACCCCGGACACGTTCCTCGACTTCTCGACCTCCGCCGCGGCGTCGACGTCGATCAGCGTGCTCGATGCGCAGATCACGGCGATTTCGACGGCGCGTTCGACGATCGGTGCTGTGGAGAACCGGCTCGCGGATGCGGGTTCGACGATCACGACGGCGATCACGAACCTGACTGCGGCGAAGTCGCGGATCACGGATGTGGACATGGCGAGCGAGATGGCGAACTACACCAAGCAGCAGGTGCTGGCGCAGGCGGGCACGGCGATGCTGTCGCAGGCGAACTCGATGCCGCAGCTCGCGCTCAAGCTCCTCAACGGCTGAGCACGACGCGACCATAAACGTCACCCGGTCGGGGAATCCCCCGACCGGGTGACGTTTTTTCTTGCGCGGGAAAGGGTCGTCCCCACTTCGGGGCCAAGGGATAACCGGCCCTGCGCGAGTGCCGATAGGCACCCCTGACGGCGTGAATAGTGCCATCCCATTCCGTGACGAATTCGCCCAGGTAAGGAGCACCGTGACCACGAGCACGTCCTCCGCGACGACGATCTCCTCGACCTCGCTGTCCGGGCTCGGCATCGCCGGCCTCTCGTCCGGCCTCGACACCACGGGCATCATCACCGCCCTCATGAACGTCGAGTCCGCGCCGAAGACCGCGTTGCAGACGCAGCTGACGAACGCCACCACCCTGCGCACCACCCTGCAGTCGCTGAACTCGTCGATCGCCGCGATCGCGACCGCTGCGACCAGCGCGGCCGCATCCGGCGCGCTGACGGCCTACTCCGCATCGAGCGACACCACCGGAGTGACCGCGGCCGCGTCGGCGTCCGCGTCGGCCGGCTCGGTCAGCTTCACCGTCGACAAGCTCGCGCAGGCGCAGGTGTCGGTCACCGACGCGATGAGCACCTGGACGGGCGGCTCCTCGTTCCAGTTGCAGGTCGGCAGCGGTACCGCCGTGACGATCACGCCGGCGTCCACCTCGATGGACGACGTCGTCTCCGCCATCAACTCCGCCGCTGCGGGGGTCACCGCGACCAAGGTGCAGTCCGGCACGGACACGAGCGGCAACGCCCTCTACCGGATCCAGCTCCGCTCCGCGACGACGGGCGCCGCCAACGGCTTCGCCATCACGCCGGCGTCCGGGTCGACCATCAACCTCACGCAGATCACCGCGGCCCAGAATGCGCAGCTCACCCTGTACTCCGGCAGCAGCGCCGCGTCGTCGATCACCTCCAGCACGAACACGTTCTCGAGCCTGCTGACGGGCGTCGACGTGACCGTGTCGGCGACGACCGCGTCCACGAGCCCGGCCACGATCACCGTCGCGCCCGACTCGACTGCGGCGACCTCCGCGGCGTCGACGATCACCAGCGACCTCATCTCGTTGTTCTCGTCGATCACGTCGCTGACCTCGGTGTCGTCGACGACGAGCTCGAGCGGCAGCACGACCGACGCGACGGGCAGCACGCTGACGGGCGACCTGCAGACCAGGCAGATCAAGGACTCGCTGCTCTCCGCGATCAGCGATCCGGTCAACAACACCTCGCTGTCCTCGATCGGCATCACGTTGACCAAGGACGGCACGATCACGTTCGACCAGTCGGCGTTCGCCGCGGCGATGGCGAAGGATCCGACGGGCACGATGTCGGCGTTCCAGACCGCGGTCGGCCGGGTCGCCACCGCGGCGACCACGGTGTCGGATCCGTACACCGGGACGCTCACGAACCGGATCACTTCTGAGCAGTCGGACGAGAAGTCGCTGACCACGAAGATCAGCGACTGGACGACCCGCCTCACGCAGATCCAGGCGAATTACGAGGCGCAGTTCAACGACACTCGAGACCGCCCTCTCGACCCTGAACTCGCAGGCGAGCTACCTGACCAGCCAGATCAACGGTCTCCAGACCACCTACAACTAGGACAGCCACCGATGCGTAACGACTTCGCCGCAGCGCGATCGATGTACAACCGGGACTCGGTGCTCTCCGCATCGCCGGCCCGGATCCTCACCATGCTGTACGACCGCCTGCTGCTCGACCTGCAGCGGGCCGAGGCGGCGCAGGTGCGTGAGGACTGGCAGGCCGCGTCCCCGCAGCTGAAGCACGCCCAGGACATCGTCGCCGAACTCGTCAACAGCCTGCGACCCGAACTCTGGGACGGGGGCCCGGCGCTGATGTCGGTCTACGGCTATGCGCAGAAGGCGCTGATCGCCGCCAACATGACGCGCGACGTCGCGAAGACCCGTGAGTGCATCGCGCTGCTCGAGCCGCTCCGCGAGGCGTGGCACGAGGCCGAGAAGCAGGTCTCCGTGGTGGCACCGAGCATCGAGAAGGTGGGCTGACGATGCAGCTCGCCGAGCGGCCGAACGTCGCCACGAACCACTGGACGCGGATCCTCGACGAGATCGAGGCGTCGCTCGACGCCGCGGAGCGCGGGGACCTCGCCATGCTGACCGCATGGCAGCAGCCGGCGGGCGAGGGGGTACCGATGTCGCCCGTCGACGTCGAACGCGCGCAGGGGCTCGCCGACCGCCAGCGGACGCTGATCGCGGCACTCACCGGCCAGCGCGACCGCGCGGCCAGGTCGAGGTCCGGCGTGCGAAAGCAGCGATTCACGCCATCGGGACCGCAGCCCGTGTACCTCGACCGGTCCGTGTAGCCACCCCCGAACCGGGGGCGTGTCGCTCTGCGCTTCGGAGCGGCCGCGCCCCCCGTCTGTGCCCCGTGCGGGGGGCGATGGAAAACCGCATCTGACCAGGTGATGGATGTGTTGCCCCCACTGCGGGGGTGATTCCCCCCTTTTCTCTGACATGACCACGATCACCGCCGATAGGCCTACGTGAGCGAAGGATCGCTCGACGCTCCCGGCCACGGATTCGGCCCCTCCAGGACCCCCACCTCGGACGGAAGACGATCGTGTTCGATTCAGTCACCACCAACGCTCTGAGCACCGCGCTCGAGGGCCTGTCGCAACGACAGAACGCCATCGCGGACAACATCGCGAACGTGAACACGCCCAACTACCGGGCGAAGGTCGTCTCGTTCGAGGACGCACTCGCGCAGAGCGTCCAGACCGGCGACGGCACGGCGCCGGTCACGACGACCACGTCGACCGCCGCGACGGACGCCAACGGCAACAACGTGAACCTCGACACCGAGACGCTCTCCAACATCGAGACGGTGCTGCGGTATCAGTTCGCGAGCCGCGCGGTCGCCTCCGACATGACCGCGACCGAGACCGCGCTGAGGACCAGCTGATGGTCGACGCGATCGACATCGCCGCCTCCGGGCTCACGGTGCATCGGCAGTGGCTCGACGCCCTGTCCGACAACATCGCGAACATCAACGACGAGGTCAACCCGTCGAAGGGTGCGTTCCAGGAGCGGTACGTCCAGGCGACCGCCGAGTCGAACGGCCAGTACGGCGTCACCGGCAACCGCCTCGTTCGGCAGCAGCGCGGGCCAGCTCGTGTACGACCCCGAGAACCCGGTGGCGAACAAAGAGGGCTACGTCCGCAAGACCTCCATCGACCTCGGCACGCAGATGAGCGAGCTGATCATGGCGCAGCGGGGCTATCAGGCCAACGCCGCGGTCGTCGACCGCGCACAGTCCATCTACCAGGCAGCACTGCAGATCGGTAAGAGCTGATGACGAACATCGCGGCCATCCCGTCCATCACGGGAGCCAACTCGTCCTCGCTCGTGAGCGCGGCGGACGACACCACCGCCTCGACCGCGGCGGCGACGAGCACCGACGGCAGCGGATTCGCGTCCAGCCTCTCGTCGGTCGTCGACAGCGTCAACCAGACGCAGAACACCGCCAACACGCTCGCCGTGCAGGCCGTGACCGGCAACCTGACCGACATCAGCCAGGCGACGATCGCGGCCACCAGGGCCCAGGTCACCATGGAGCTCGTCACCGCGGTCCGCAACAAGGGCCTTGACGCGTTCAACTCGATCATGAACATGCAGGCCTGATGAAGGGCATGAACGGCGCAGCCAGGCGGGCACTCTCCGCAGCGCGCGAATTCACCATCGCCCAGCGCACCATCGCGCTCATCGGTGTCGCCGTGCTCGTGCTCGGCGGTATCGCCCTCGCCTCCTGGCTCGGGAAGCCGAGCTACTCGCCGCTGTTCACGGGGCTCTCGGCCTCCGACGCGTCGGCGGTCGTCGCGCAGCTGCAGAAGGACAAGGTCGACTACCAGCTGTCCGACGGCGGCGCCACGATCCTCGTTCCCGCAGGCAGCGTCGACGCCGAGCGCCTCTCGGCGGCGTCGGCCGGCCTGCCGAGCTCGAGCACGCAGGGCTACGCACTGCTCGACACGCTCGGTGTCACCGCGAGCGAGTTCCAGCAGAACGTCACCTACAAGCGGGCCATCGAGGGTGAGATCGCAAAGACGATCGAGTCCATCCAGGGCGTCACGAACGCGTCGGTCCAGCTCGCGATCCCGCAGCAGACGGTGTACACCCAGTCGCAGCAGGCCACGACGGCCTCCGTCTTCGTGAACGCGACGCAGTCGCTGACCACCGACCAGGTGCAGGCGATCGTCCACCTCACGGCGGCGTCGGTGCCCGGCCTCAGCGAATCGAACGTGTCGGTCGTCGACGCGAAGGGCGATGTCCTCTCCTCGGTCGGCGGCGCCACGACCGGTGGCAGCAACACCGAGGAGGACAGCACCTACGAGGCCCGCGTGCGGACCGCCGTGCAGACGATGCTCGACTCGGTCCTCGGCCCGGGCAACTCGACGGTCACCGTCGCCGCGGACATCAGCGACTCCACCGGCACGCAGACGAGCACCACCTATACGACACCGACCGGCGCACCGACCACGTCCGAGTCGTCG
The DNA here is from genome assembly GCA_963716965.1 of uncultured Actinomycetota bacterium. GTDB lineage: Bacteria > Actinomycetota > Actinomycetes > Actinomycetales > Microbacteriaceae > Amnibacterium. The sequence continues at coordinate 414,955 of CAVQUZ010000001.1, forward strand.
AACATCTCGAAATACGGCAGCGCGACCGGCACCACGGACGTCACCGGCGTGCTCGGGAACTCGACCGACGGCCTGACGACGGGCACGAGCACCGGCACCGGTACGGGCACCGGCAGCGGCAACTACATCAGCGCCCAGGGCGTCAAGAACAACGCGCTCAACAAGACCACCACGACGGCCTCCATCCCGTCCGGTCAGCTCAAGCGGCAGACGATCGCCGTCGCGATCAACTCGGACAAGGTCACGAAGGTGTCAGCGGCGACGGTGCAGAGCCTCGTCTCGGCGGCCGCAGGCGTCGACCCCACCCGTGGCGACATCGTCACCGTCGCCCCGGTGTCGTTCTCCACGGCGGCCGCGGCGAGCGCGAAGGCCGCGCTGGCCCAGGCGGCGCAGTCGCAGCAGGCCGACAACATGACGCAGCTCATCACCACGGGCATCTACGTGGCCGGCGGGCTCGCGGCGCTGGTCTTCCTGTTCATCGTGCTCCGCAAGCTGTTCAAGAAGCCCGAGGTCGATGCGTCGCTCGACGGCGGTGAGATGACGGTGCTGCCCGGATCGATGTCGGACCTGGCACCCGGCATCCCGGCCCAGCTGGGTGGAGCGTCGCAGTACGGCGATCACGGCATGCCGCCGGCCCCGTCGCCCGCGGCGGCGACCGCGCGCTACCAGCAGGCCGCGTCGACCGCGCCGACCGCGGTCCTGGACACGGAGAACTCGTTCGCGCAGCTCCAGGCCGACGTCGACGCGCTCGCCGGCGCCGACCCGGAGAAGACCGCCGAGTACCTCAAAGCGCTGATGGGTAGTGGAGCGAACGCATGACGATGACCCAGGACGTCGCGGTCCGCATCCTCACGGGGACGCAGAAGGCCGCGCTCGTGCTCATGAACATGAGCACGGACCGCGCGGCAGCGGTGCTCCGCAACTTCTCCCCGGAGGAGCAGCAGGAGATCACCGCCGAGATGGCCCGCATGCGGTCCTCGAACGGCATCGACGCCGAGCGCGCGATCCAGGAGTTCCAGGAGGTCGCGGTCGCGCCGGCGTCGTCGAAGCCGGCCGCCGGTGGCAAGGCCGTCGCGACCAAGCTCATCCGCGCCTCGTTCGAGCCGGACAGGGCCGCGGAGATGGTCGAGCACCTCGACCAGCCCGCTTCGGCCTCGACGTTCGCGTTCCTCGAGGCGGCGAGCGTGCCGGAGATCGTCCGTCTGCTGCAGCACGAGTCGCCGGAGACGGTCGCGTTCGTGCTCGTGCAGCTCGCGCCGGGCTTCGCCGCGAAGGTGCTGATGCAGCACGACGCGCAGCGTCGGATCGACATCGCCCAGTGCGTCGCGACCATGGGCACGCCGGTGCCCGAGGCCGGCGCAGTCGTCGCCGACGTCCTGAAGACCCGTTCGCGCCGCGCGAAGGCGCCGGCGGTCGTCCAGGACGAGGAGGACGGCCCGCAGCTGCACGTGCAGCCGCTCGTCGACATCATGAACCACGCCAATCCCGCGGAGGAGGGCGAGCTCATGGAGGGCCTCCGCGGCCGCGACTCGTCGCTCGCCGACGAGGTCCGCGCGAAGATGCTCGCGTTCGAGGACCTGCCCCGCATCGAGGACCGCGACCTGCAGCAGATCCTGCGCGGTGTCGACGTCGGCCAGCTCGCGCTCGCCCTCAAGGGTGCCGCCGAGGAGATCGCCGACGTCATCAAGGCGAACATGTCCGAGCGCAACCGGCAGACGCTCGCCGAAGAGGCGGCGGAGCTCGGCCGCGTCCCGAAGAGCCAGGTCGAGGAGGCGCGCAACGTCATCGTCCGCGCCGTCCGGTCGCTCGCCAGCACCGGCGACGGAATCCAGTTGAAGAAGGTCGTCGTCGAGGGCGAAGAGCCCGTCGCCGAGGCGGAAGCCGAGCCCGAGGAAGAATATGTCGACTAGTTTCGCGCCGCTGGCGTTCCCCGTCCTCAAGAACTCGGAGTTCACCGAGGTCGCCGAGCGCGCCCGCGTCCAGGGTCACACCGTCGGCTACACCGCCGGCCGGCGCGAGGCGCTCGAATCACTCGCCGCCGAGAAGGCGCAACTCCGCGCCGAGCACGAAGCGGCGCTCGCCGCCGAGGTCGCCGACTTCCGCATCGCCTTCGGCGCCCTCCACCAGGCCAGCGCGCAGCTCACCCTGAAGTCGGCGGAGGTGATCGAGATCAGCGACTCCGCCCTGCTGCGGGCGGCCGTGGACATCGCGACGGTCATCGTCGGCCACGAGATCCTCGATCGCGAGGGCTCGGCCATCGCCGCGGTCCGCCGCGCGCTCGCCGCAGCCGGCGACGCCCCGGTCCGCGGCATCCGGATGCACCCCCGCGATGTCGAGATCGTCACGGAGGCCGCAGGCGGCGATCCCGACGTGCGGCTCGTCGCGGACGACTCGATCGACCGGGGCGACTCGGTCGCCGAGCTCGTCGACGGCATCGTCGACGCCCGCATCGGCACCGCGCTCGAGCGCGTCCGCGCCGCACTCGAGGAGGACGAAGCGTGATCGACGGCGTACTCACCGCTCCCTTCACCGGGCCCCGCGGATTCGACTCACTGCTCGCCGCGGCATCGCCGCAGCGCCAGGGCGTCGTCGCGTCCGTCGTCGGCCTCGGCATCACCATCCGCGGGCTGGACGCGTCGATGAACGAGATCCTGCTCGTCGGCGAATCCCGCGCCCGCGTCGAGGTCGTCGCGGTCTCGCGCGACGGCGTCAGCGCGATGCCGATCGACAAGCTCGAGGACATCCGTGCCGGCGCCCGCGTCGAGCGCACCGGCAAGCGCCTCACCGTCCCGACCGGTGCGAGCCTGCTCGGCCGCGTGCTCGACGCGACCGGCAGGCCGATCGACGGCAAGGGACCGCTCGGCCTCGCGCCCCGGGTCACGGTGGACGCCGAGCCGCCCGCCGCGCTCGACCGCGCGCGCATCACCGAGCCGCTGCCGCTCGGCGTCCGCGTGCTCGACACCATGACCACCGTCGGCCGCGGCCAGCGCATCGGCCTGTTCGCCGGTTCCGGCGTGGGCAAGTCGTCGCTGCTCTCGATGATCGCGAGGGGCAGCGACGCGCAGGTGAACGTGATCGCGCTGATCGGGGAGCGCGGCCGAGAGGTCCGCGAGTTCATCGAGGACGACCTCGGGCCCGAGGGTCTCGCACGGAGCGTCGTCATCGTCTCGACTGCGGACCAGCCGGCACTGACCCGCGCCCGCGCCGCATTCACCGCGACGCGCATCGCCGAATCGTTCCGCGACAGCGGCGCGCACGCCGTCCTCATGATGGACTCGCTCACGCGCGTCGCCATGGCGCAGCGCGAGATCGGACTGTCCGTCGGCGAGCCGCCGGCGACCCGCGGCTATCCGCCGAGCGTGTTCGCGCTGCTCGCCCGACTGCTCGAGCGGGCGGGGACCGGCCCCGTCGGATCCGTCACGGGCATCTACACGGTGCTCGTCGACGGCGACGACCACAACGAGCCGATCGCGGATGCGGCGCGCAGTGTGCTCGACGGCCACGTCGTCCTCGACCGCAAGCTCGCGATCGCCGGCCACTTCCCGTCGGTCGACGTGCTCTCCTCGGTGTCGCGTGTCGCGCCGAAGGTCACGACACCCCCGCAGCAGGCGGCGTCCCGCGCGCTGCGCGCCGCGCTCGCCGCGCGCCGCGAGGTGCAGGACCTGCTCGATGTCGGCGCGTACCAGCGAGGCGCGAACCGCCTCGTCGACGCGGCGATGGACCACCGCGAGGCGATCGACGGCTTCCTGCGTCAGAGCATGGACGACGTCACGCCTGCGGCCGATGCATGGGCGCGCCTCGGTGGTCTCGTCTCCGCGATGGGGGTGAACTGACATCCCCGGGTTCTCGCTCGCAGGCCTGTTGCGCCTGCGCCGGCTCCGAGAGGAGCAGACGACGCAGGAGGTCGGGCGTCAGCGCACGCGCGCCTCGGAGCTCGCCGCCGAGCGGCACCAGCTGATCGACCGGCTCTCCGACCACGGTCACGACGCCAGGGACGTGCGCGGTATCGCCGCGATCGCTGCCGCCCGCGCATCCACGTCCACGATGCTCGCAGAGCTCCAAGCCCTGCAGATCACCCAGGAGGCCCGAGTCGAGGAGGCCGCAGCCGCGCACCGCGCGGCGAGGCGCGACGTCAAGACGATCGAGAAGCTCGAGGAGCGGCACGACGTCGCGGAACGCGCCGAGGAGCTCCGCGTGGACCAGATCGCGATCGACGAACTCGCATCCAGGATGCGCCGCGTCATCGCCGCCGACGAGGGGGGACGGGCATGAGCATCACGGAGATGGTCTCCGCGATCCAGCAGATCCAGACCCAGCTCGCCGCGCTGAACGGCACGGGTTCCCCGGCAGCCGCTTCGAGTGCGTCCGGCACCGCGTCGACGAGCTCGTCGTCGTTCGCCAGCGCGCTCTCCGCGGCCTCGGCCGACACGACGGGCACGACGGGCTCGGACGTGACCGGACAGGACGTCGTCAACGACGCGCTGAAGTACGTGGGCACGCCCTATGTGCTCGGCGGCGAGTCGACCTCCGGCATGGACTGCTCCGGTCTCGTGCAGAAGACGTTCTCGGACCTCGGTATCAGCGTGCCGCGCCTCGTGCACGAGCAGGCGACCGTCGGTACGAAGGTCGACTCACTGAAGGACGCGAAGCCGGGCGACATCATCACTCTCAACGGCAACGACCACGTCGTCATCTACATGGGCAACAACACGGTCATCCACGCCCCGTACGAGGGCCGCACCGTCTCGGTGCAGAAGGTCTGGTTCGACCAGAGCGACATCACGTCGATCCGCCGCATCGTGCCGGAGGCCTCGGCGTCGGCGTCGGCCACCACCTCGGCGTCCAGCGTCTCGGCGGGCACGATCGCCGCGGAGCTGGCCGACGCGTCGCAGCTCTCCGCGCTCACGGGCAATTCGAGCGACCTCTCGTCGCTGCTCGGTGGCACGTCGAACTCCTCGTCGTCGACGTCGTCCACCTCCAACTACCTCTCCACCCTGCTCAACTCGATGGGCGTCTCCGGCGCGACGGGGTCGAGCACGGCGTCCCAGCTGCTGGCAGCCCGCGCGGCTCTCCTCCAGGGGTCCGCATCATGAGCATCACGGCAGTGGGTGCCGAGGCGATCGCCGTCCAGCCGTCATCCACGGGCAGGTCCGGGTCGACCACCGGCGCGTCGTCGTTCCAGACGATTCTCGACGGTCACACTGACGACGTGCAGTCACGGCCGGACGACGCGCAGGACCGCAGGACGAGCGGGGACCACGACGCGAAGCAGTCGCAGTCCGACGGCGCGCCCGCCGATCGGGCCGCCGGGCACGCCACTCGTCCCGCCGCGCTCCGCGCGCAGCACGCGACGGGGGCGAAGGACACCGCAGTGCTCGCGGACGCCGCGACCAGCACCACTACCGCCGATCCGGCGACGGGCGACCAGACCGCCGCGGATGCGCAGTCACCGGACACCGCAGGGACCGCCCCCGCCGCCGATTCGACGGCCGCGCGGGACGCCGAGGCCGCCGCGACCGCTGCCGCACAACAGCAGCTCGTCGTGCCGCCCCCCGCCCAGCCGGTCCTGCCGACGCCCGTGACGCCGCCGGCTCCGCAGGCGTCGGCTTCGGCGACCGACGCGATCGCCGCGGCGACGGCGGTCCAGGCCGCGACGGCGCCCGCCGTGCCGACGGCCGCCGGTCTCCCGAAGGCGCCGGCCGCGAACACTGCAGCGCCTGCGGCGCAGCCGGCCGCGACGGCGATCACCACACCCGACGGCGCGTTCGAGGCGGCGGTCGCCGCCGTGGCGCAGGACGCGGGCACCGACGGCGAGGCGAAGAACCCGGGCGACGGCAAGCAGGACCAGACATCGCAGGCGGCCACGTCGACGTCGTCGGTGACGCCCGCGCCCGTCCTGCCGCAGACCCCGGCGGTGCAGGCTCCGTCGCCCGCCCCGCCCGCGGCCCCGGTCGTCGCCGCACCGGTCGTCGAGGACCAGCCGCCCGCGCTCGCCGCACAGCTCGCCGGACCGATCGCGTCGCTCGCCAAGGCGGCCAACGGCGAGCACCTCGTGACCGTGCGGGTGAGCCCGGACAACCTGGGTCCCGTCACGATCAAGGCGCACGTCGCCGACGGCCACATGCGCGTCGAGCTGCTCGCGCCGACGAGCGCCGGTCGCGACGCGCTCGCCGGCATGATGACCGACCTCCGGCGCGACCTCGCCGGCACCGGCGCCGGCAGCGCGACGCTCAGCCTCGGCAACACGGCCTCGAACGACGCTGGCAGCCAGCCCGGCGCGCAGAGCGGCGCGCAGACCGGCGCCGGTCAGCAGTCCGGCGGCCAGCAGTCCGGTGGTCACGACGGCAGGACGCCGACCGCCAGATGGGTGCCGGCGACCGCCGCGTCCCTGCACATGACCACCTCCGGCAGGCTCGTCGCCGCGGGCTCCGGCCTCGACGTCCTCGCCTGACCCGACACGAAAGGAGCCGACATGACGAACGTCAACGCGACCACCGCGAGCACCGGCACCTCGCTCTACTCGACCCCTGCGGCGACCACCGCGACCCAGTCCATGGACAGCGGGATGTTCCTGCAGCTGCTCGTCACGCAGCTGAAGAACCAGGACCCCAGCTCGCCGATGGACTCGGGCCAGATGATCACCCAGACCTCGCAGCTCGCATCCATGGAGCAGCTCACGAGCCTGAACACGACGTCGACCGACTCCTACACGGCGCAGATGCGTTCGGAGGCGGCGAACGTGATCGGCAAGACCGTGCAGTGGACCGATTCGAGCGGGGTCGCGCAGAGCGGCGTCGCATCGTCCGTGTCGTTCAGCGGCACCACGCCGACCGTCACCGTCGGCTCGTCGACGGTGAACCTCACGGATCTCACGGGCATCGCCGAGGCGTCGGCCTCCTCGACCACGACGGCCTAGCCGGCGCGCAGCACCGCACCTGCACCACCCGCAGCACCCGCAGCACCCGCAGACCCGCAGCACCCGCAGCACTTTCTTGCCAGGACGGCGAAGCATTCCACGGCCACGGAGGGCCCCCGACCCGCGTTCGACGCGGACCCCTCGAAGAAGGAACCCTCATGCTCCGCTCCCTCTACTCCGGCATCTCCGGCCTCCGCGCCGAGCAGACGATGCTCGACGTGACCGGCAACAACATCGCGAACGTGAACACCGTCGGCTTCAAGGCCGCGACCGTGCAGTTCGAGGACACGCTGTCGCAGACGCTGTCCTCCGCGGGACTGCCGGTCTCCGACAAGGGTGGTACCAACCCCGACCAGGTCGGCCTCGGTGTCCGCGTCTCGCAGATCGGCACCAGCCTCACTCAGGGTTCGGCCCAGAGCACCGGCAACAACCTCGACAACATGATCCAGGGCGACGGGTACTTCGTGACGAAGACCGCGGGGGAGACGCTGTACACCCGCAACGGTTCGTTCCACTGGGACTCGGAAGGGCGCCTGTCGACCGCCGACGGCGGTCTGGTCCAGGGCTGGGAGGCCACCAGCGGCGTCGTGTCGACAGGCACGAACCCGGCGACCATCACGCTGCCCGCGGGCATCTCGGCGCCCGCCACCGCCACCACCAAGGCGGGGATGACGGGAAATCTGCCGTCGGACGCCACGGCGGGCACCAGCATTCTGCGCGACATCACCGCCTATGGGTCGGACGGAACCGCGAAGACCCTCGGGGTGACCTTCACCGCCGGTTCGACGCCGGGGACGTGGGATTACTCCGCGAGCCTCGCGAACGGGACCCCGGTCACCGGCACCCTCACGTCGTCGAACGGGGTCATCAGCGGCGCGACCTCGGCGTCCGTCGACGGGGTCACGCTCGACATGTCCAAGCTCTCCGGCTACGCCGGCGTGACCACCGCCGCGATCAGCACCCAGGACGGGAACGCGGCCGGCTCGCTGCTGTCGGTGACGATGGGCTCGGACGGCACCCTGACCGGGACCTTCACGAACGGCGCGACCGTGGCGCTCGCCCGCGTCGCGCTGGCCAACTTCACCAACCCGTCGGGCCTCGAGAAGTCCGGCTCGTCCAACATGCGCGAGTCGATCAACTCCGGCGCTCCGACACTCAACACCGCCGGGTCGAGCGGGTTCGGTTCGGTCGTCTCCGGCAGCCTCGAGATGTCGAACGTGGACCTCTCGCAGGAGTTCACGAACCTGATCGTCGCCCAGCGCGGCTTCCAGGCGAACGCGCGCGTGATCACGACGAGCGACCAGATCCTGCAGGAGCTCGTCCAGATGAAGCAGTAGCGCGACAGCGCCGGAACGGGCGCCGCGGCAGGCCGGGAGGCCGCTGCGGCGCCCGTTCTCGTTGCCCAGGGCGCCCTCGAAGTGGGGCCCGCGTGCAACTGAGATCGGCCTAACAATTGAAGCCGGGCAGCCGATTGTTCTGCATAACGGCGCACTTTCGGTCCCCACGGATGGGGTCACCCGAGCCGGTCCCATGGATGGGGGAATGATGATTCTGTTGACACGCCTCAACGGCACGACCTTCGCGGTCAATCCTGATCTGGTCGAACGGATCCAGGAGACACCTGACACGACGGTGGTGCTCGTCGACGGTACGACGTTCATCGTCACCGAAACGATCCACGAAGTGATCGACTCGATCGCGGAATACCGCGCTCGCGTCATCTCACTCGCTCACTCGATGCACTTCGAGGGACCATCAGCCGTTCCTTCGCCGTCACGAGGGGGGCACCGTTTCGGTGTCGTTGACGGCGACAAGGCTTCCGCCCGCGCCACTGTGGCGATCAGGCGACAGGGGTCCTGACCGATGGACATCGCTGCATTCGGAGGGCTCGGGCTCGCGTTCGGCGGCCTGCTCGCGATGATCTTCCTCGAGGGTGCGAGCCCGTCGGCGCTCGTCATCCCCGCCCCCATGATCCTGGTGTTCGGTGGATCGATCGGCGCCGCACTGGCCTCGACGACGCTGCCCGACGCGATCCAGGCGGTCAAGTTCCTGCCGAAGGTGTTCCTCTACAAGGCGCCGAAGCAGCGCAAGGTCGTCGACCAGCTCGTCGAGCTCGCAGAGGTCGCCCGCAAGCAGGGTCTGCTCGCGCTCGAGGCCGAGGCCGCCAAGGTCGAGGACCCGTTCCTGCGCAAGGCGCTCCAGAACATCGCCGACGGCGTGGACGCGGACGAGCTCCGCATCATGATGGAGGACGAGTCCTCGACGAAGGAGCGGAGCGGACAGGCGTCCTCGAAGTTCTTCAACTCGCTCGGCGGCTTCGCGCCCACCATCGGCATCATCGGTACCGTCGTGTCGCTGACGCACGTGCTCGAGAACCTGTCGAACCCGGCGACGCTGGGCCACTCGATCGCCGGCGCATTCGTCGCCACGCTCTGGGGTGTCATGAGCGCCAACCTGATCTGGCTGCCCATCGGCGGCCGCATCGGCAAGATCGTGTCCCTCGAGTCCGAGAAGGTCACCCTCGTCATCGAAGGCGTCATGGCGCTGCAGGCGGGTGCGCAGCCGCGCGTCCTCGGCGAGAAGCTGCTCTCGATGGTGCCCGAGCACGAACAGGGCAAGCCCGCGAAGGGCGACGCCAAGGGCGCGAAGAGCGCGAAGCCGGCGAAGAAGACCGCCGAAGCGGCGGCGTGAGATGAGCAGCAGGCGACGCAGGGGAGGAGGGCACGGCGGCGAATTCCATGTCGACGAGAGATGGATGGCGTCCTACATGGACATGGTCACCGTGCTGATGTGTCTCTTCATCGTGCTGTACGCGATGTCGACCATCGACTCCAGCAAATTCAAGACGCTCGCGAACTCCCTGGCGACAGGATTCGGCGAGAACAATTCCAAGATCGTGGACGTCACGAAGGGTGTCGTCGTCCCGAAGGATCAGATCGTCAAGAACGGCGTCGGATTCACGGCGCAGACGTCCCTCGCGGCGGAATTGAAAGCGAAGATCCAGACGGCGCTCAAGGCCGCCGGATCGAAATCCGTGCCGAACGTGACCATCGTCAACCACACGGTGGTCATCGGGCTCGTCGGCTCGAGCGCGTACTTCGCGCCGAACGACGCGGCCATGGCACCGGACGCCGTCACCGTCCTGCACGCGATCGCGCCGCGGGTCTCCCAGGGGGACTACCCGGTCACGATCGAGGGTCACGCCGATCCGCACGGCTCGCCCGGCGCGTACGAGTCGGACTGGGACCTCGCCGCGGCGCGGGCCACGACCGTGCTGAAGTACCTCGTCGACAACGGCGACGTCTCGGGATCCCGCATCTCGGCCGTCTCCTACGGATCGAGCCGGACAACCGCGAAGGACACCACGCTCACCGAGCAGGAGCACAATCGCCGGGTCGACATCGTCCTGCACACGCTGGGCTGACGCCCGGGAGCGATTCGCACGAGATCGACAGGCGGTGCCCCTTACATGAGGGGCACCCCTGCCGATAGTGCACCACGTGACTGCTCGGACGACTCCCCGCGGCCGCGTGCTGACGCCCGAGGCGGCCGAAGGACTCTGGCGGCCGTACGACTTCACGAGCCCGGAGATGCTGTCCGAGCTGCAGCGCCGCCTCCTCGACGGCGGGTTCGAGACGTTCGCGCGCCAGTTCGGCATGCAGCTGACGGCCAAGACGCGCCTCAACTTCGAGGCCGACTACGTGCGGTTCCAGATCGTGCCCTTCGGTGCGCTCGAGTCGACCGTCGCCCCAGGCGACGCGGTCATCGCGGCGACCCTCGAAGGGTCAGAGGCCCGGCTGATCTACGCGCTGCCGACCACGGAGGCCCTCACCTGGGCGCTCCGGATGGTCGGGGGTACGACGACGTGGCGGGGTGAGATCCGCAGCCTGACCGCCGTGGAGCGCGCCCTCGTGTGGCGTCTCGCCGACGAGCACATCGCCGAGCTGCAGATCGCGCTCGGGGGCCTGCTGCCAGCCTTCGCGGTCGACTCGCTCGCGTATCAGCTCACCCCGGGACTCGCGCAGCCCGACGAGCTGATGATCGCGGTGAGCTTCCGGCTCAACCGCCCGGGCGACCAGATCGCCCTGACGATCGCCATTCCCGCCGACCCGGTCCTGAAGGCGCTCGGCCACGGCGTGATCGAGAAACCGGGCCGCGACGTCGAACGCAAACTGCGGGCCCACGTCGTCGATGCGCCGGTGGAGATGGCACTCCAATTCGACGAGACGCGTGTCGGTCCGTCGATTGTGCTGTCCCTCGTAGAGGGTGATCTCATCCCCCTCGCGCACCCGCGACACCGGCCGCTGTCCGTCACTCTGGACGGCGACCGGATCGCCCGGGCGGCCGTGGGGGCGAACGGCGGACGCCTCGCGTGCGTCGTCGTCGACTACGAGGAGGCATCGTGACGATCCCCACCGTGCTGCCGGACGCGATCGCCGCGTCACCGGCCGCCGGCGCCACGACGGCGGCCGAATGCGCAGACGTCGTCGTGCGCCACCTGCCCGGACCCGCGCTCATGGCGCAACGGCATTCCGGACCGCCCGTCCCCGCCGAGTTCCTCTCCCAGGGCGTCTCCGCGACCTACGTCGGTGCCCGGTCGGCCGACTTCGCGCTGATCCTCACCGACCGCAGCGAGATGCTGGCCGCGGCCGGCGGTGACGCGTCGCGGGTCCGCCTCGGCGACGTGCTCCGGCCCGCCCTCGAGCAGGCGGGCAACCTGGTCGGCGGCGGACTGCTCGGTGACGCGACGGACGGCGCGCCCGCATCGCTCTTCCAGTCGCCGGACGCGGTCGTCTTCGACCTCGTGGGCGAGAACGGCGTCGCGGGCTGGTTCGCGGTGCAGGTCAGGGGAGCCGCGGCTCCCGCCGGACAGCGGCCCGACGTGACCAGCCGGCTGAGCCGGATCAACAACGTCGAGATGACGCTCACGGTCGAGATCGGCAGAGCGCGGGTGTCCGTGCGGGACCTCCTCGCCGCGCAACCGGGCACGGTCATCGAGCTCGACAGGGCGATCGGCTCCGAAGCCGACGTGTTCCTGAACGGGCGCATGATCGCCAAGGGTGAGATCGTCGTGGTCGACCAGCAGTTCGCGGTCAGGGTCACGTCGGTGCTCGATCCCGCCGACGAGAGCTGAGCGGGCCGCACGTGGACACCGTCTTCCTCGCCTTGCGCGTCGTCGTCTCGCTCGGCGCGGTCTTCGGTGCGCTGTGGTTCCTGCACCGCTGGGTGACGAAGGGCAAGGCGGGCAAGCAGCGCGCGAAGACGATCCAGGTCGTCTCGCGGCAGGGTCTCGGATCGAAGGCGGGCGTCGCGATCGTCGACGCGGAAGGCCGGCGATACCTCGTCGGTGTGACCGAGCACTCCGTCACACTGCTGGACCGGCTCGATCTGCCCGACGTGTCGTCGCCGCCCGACCGCGGCGTGATCAAGGTCGCGACGACCGGTCCGGTGCCCGTGCTGCGGAAGTCGTTCGAGCACGAGCTGGGCGTCGCGCAGTCGGAGGTGCCGAGCATCACGTCCGCGGTGCCGGTCGTCCCGCCGATCGCGACCGCCGAAGCGATGCCGGTCGCCCTCCCCGCGACGCGTCGCGAGGCCCGCGCCGCCGAGCAGGCGGCGAAAGCCGCCGTGCAGCCGCCGCCGTCGTCGCCGATCGCCGGTTCGATCCTGTCGCCCACCACGTGGAAGCAGACCGCGGCAGCCCTCAGAGGGGTGAAGTGACCGCTGTCCGCGCCGCGCTGGCCGCCACCGGGGCACGCTGGCGATGGCTGCTGATCGCGGGGATCGCCGTGGCCGTGATCGTCGGCTTCTGGCTGCTGCTCGGCCCGATGGCTGCGGCGCACGCCGACCCGACCGCGCCGACCGCGCCCTCGACGCCCGCCGCGGGTGCGGGTGCGGGCGGGGTCTCCGTGAACATCGGCGGCACGAGCGCTGCGCCGTCGAGCTCCGTCGTCACCCTGATCGGCATCACGCTGCTGTCGGTCGCGCCCGCGCTGCTCCTGATGATGACGTCGTTCACGAAGATCTTCGTGGTGCTCGCCATGACCCGGAACGCGATCGGCCTGCCGACCGTGCCGCCGAACCAGGTGCTCGCCGGCCTCGCGCTCTTCCGTCAGCCTGTTCATCATGTGGCCGGTGCTGACCGACATCAACGTCGCACGCGCGTCGTGCCGTCGTGGCGGGCAAGATCGACTTCAACGCCGCGCATGGCGGCGGGCGCGAAACCGCTGCAGCACTTCATGGTGATGCACACCCGCGCAGAGCGACATCGCGCTGATGACCCGAGCGGCCGGCAGGGCGAACCCGCGCGAGTCCGTCCGCCGTGCCGCTCGACGACCCTGATCCCGGCGTTCATGATCTCCGAGCTGCGGGCGCGTTCATCATCGGCTTCGTCATCTTCATCCCGTTCCTCGTGATCGACCTCGTGGTCTCGCGCCGCCTGATGTCGATGGGCATGATGATGCTCCCGCCGGTGATGATCTCGCTGCCCTTCAAGATCCTGCTGTTCGTGCTCGTCGACGGCTGGGGCCTGATCATCACGACCCTGGTCCAGAGTTACAAGTAAGGCCGGGGCATGAACGAAGCGACCGTCCTCAACCTCGCCATGCAGGCGCTCCTGCTCGCGGCCAAGCTCGCCGCCCCCATGCTGGTGACGAGCCTCGTGGTCGGGTTCGCGATCTCGGTGTTCCAGTCGATCACCCAGATCCAGGAGGTCACGCTCTCCTTCGTGCCGAAGGCGGTGGCGGTCGCGATCGCGCTCATCGTGTGCGGGCACTGGATGATCTCGTCGACGGTCGACTTCACGACCGACCTGTTCCACATGATCCCGACGTACATCAGCAGCAGCTGACCGGCAGCACGATGAACATCGAGCTCGAACATGGCCTGGCTCGAGGCGGCCATGCTGGCGGGCGTGCGCATCGTCGCCTTCCTGGTGCTCGCGCCGCCGTTCTCGTTCAACGGCGTTCCCGACTGCGCATCAAAGGGATGCTCGCGGTCGGCCCTGTCGCTCGTCGTCGCCCCGCGCGCGGTCGGCTCGATCACGACACAGCTCGACACCGGCGACGTTCCTCGTCGACCTGGTCGGCCAGCTCATCATCGGCGCGCTGCTCGGGTTCCTCTGCATGATGGTGTTCGCCGCGGTGCAGTCGGCCGGCAACCTGCTCGACCTGTTCGCGCGGGTTCCAGCTGTCCCAGGCGTACGACCCGCAGATGAACGTGAACGGGTCGCAGATCACCCGGCTGATCCAGATGACCGCGCTCGTGCCTGCTGTTCGTCTCCGGCGGGTACGAACTCGTGCTGAACGGCCTCTTCCGTACGTTCACCGCGATACCGGTGACCGGCAGCATCGACCAGAGCGCGATCACCAAACTGATACCAGGGCTCGGACAGATGTTCCTCGCGGCCGTGCAGATCGCCGGCCCCATCGTCATCGTGCTGTTCCTCGCCGACGTCGGCCTCGGCCTGCTCACGCGCGTCGCCCCGGCGCTCAACGCGTTCCAGATGGGTTACCCGCTCAAGATCCTGATCACCCTGCTCGCCGGCGGCACCGTGTTCCTCGCGTTGCCGCGCGTCGTGGACAGCCTCACCGAGGACGTCATCAACCTGCTCGGAAGCGCCTGAGCCATGACGGACACCGGCGAACGCAGCTATAAGGCGACACCGCGGCGACTCGAAGAAGCCCGCCGCGAGGGTCGCCTCGGCAACTCGCGCGACCTCATCGGCTGGCTTGCGATGGCCGGCGCCGCGCTGATGATGCCCGTCGTCGCCGGCTCGACGGCGGACGCGATCCGCACGATCTTCGTGTCGATGAAGGCCGTCATCGGCACGCCGGATCCGCAGACGGCCGAGGCGTTCATCTTCGAGTCGCTCGGCAAGGTGATCCTCATCATCGCGCCGATGCTGGCCGGTGCGATCATCGGGGCGGTCGTCGGCGCGTTCGCCCAGGGCGGTGTGCACTTCAAGCGCCTCAAGTTCTCGTTCGACCACTTCAATCTCGTCAGCGGCGTGCAGCGCATGTTCGGCATGCAGGCGCTCTGGGAGGGCGCGAAGGCGCTGCTGAAGACGGGGGTCGTCGGTCTCGCGCTCATGTTCGCGATCCAGGGCATCACGCCGCTGTTCGTCGACTCGGGGCTGCTGCCGCTGAACGGGCTCGCCGAGACCGCGGCGGGCGTCGTCCAGGCGCTGTTGATCGCATCGATCGTGGCGGGGCTGATCCTCGCGGGATTCGACGTGATGGTCGTCATCCGCCGGAACCGCAAGCACACGATGATGACCTACAAGGAGATCAAGGACGAGACGAAGAACACGGAAGGCGACCCGCATGTGCGGTCCCACCGTCGTCAGCGTGCGCTCGCGATCTCGAGGAACCGCATGATCGCGGCGGTCGCCTCCGCCGACGTCGTGCTGCTGAACCCGACGCACATCGCCGTCGCGCTGCGGTACGAGCCGGGCAAGTCCGCGCCGCGGGTCGTCGCGAAGGGCGCGGGCGCGATCGCGGCCAAGATCCGCGAGCGCGCCGCGGACGCCAGGGTGCCGATGGTCCACGACATCCCGCTCGCGCGAGCGCTGCACGCCGCGTGCGACATCGGGCAGGAGATCCCGGAGGAGCTCTACACGGCCGTCGCCCGCGTGCTCGCGTTCGTCATGGCGCTGCGCCGCCGCGGCGCTGCGCTCGGTGTGCACACGATGACCCAGATGCCGACACGCCAGGCTCAGGCACGCCCCGCGCAGGGCGGCCGTTCACCGGCCGGCCAGGTCGCCGTCCGCCGCTAGGCGCGCGCACCCGAACGCGGGCGGTGTGCCCCGTTGTGGGGCACACCGCCTCCCCACGTTCGGGGCGCCCCCGACCCAAGATGGGGGTCGAGGACGCCAGGCGTCTTCGACTCGAATGTGCGGCGGAGCCGCCCTCGTGAGTACCGGTCAGCGGCGGAGCCGCGTGGCACGACCGGTTCCGCCCAGGGAGACCCCGTGCGACGCGCGCGATTCGGATCCACAGCAGCAGCACTCGCCGTGCCCGTCGGCGTCGTCGGCATCATCCTGCTGCTCGTCGTGCCGATCCCTTCGTGGCTGCTCGACCTGCTGATCACCACGAACATCCTGTTCGCGCTCGTCATTCTGCTGACGACGATGTTCACGAAGCGGCCGCTCGACTTCTCCGTCTTCCCCTCGCTGCTGCTCATCGCGACGCTGTTCCGGCTCGGCCTGAACGTCGCATCGACCAGGCTCGTGCTCGGCGACGGCTACGCCGGCGCCGTGATCCAGGCGTTCGGCCACGTGGCCGTCGGTGGATCGCTGATCATCGGCGCGGTCGTCTTCCTGATCCTCGTGGTCATCCAGTTCGTCGTGGTCACCAAGGGTGCCGAGCGAGTGGCCGAAGTCGGCGCGCGGTTCACGTTGGACGCCATGCCCGGCAAGCAGATGGCGATCGACGCCGACCTCAACGCGGGCCTCATCGACGAGCACGAGGCGCGAAGGCGCCGCGCCGAGGTCGCCGCGGAGGCGGACTTCTACGGTGCGATGGACGGTGCCTCGAAGTTCGTCAAGGGCGACGCGATCGCCGGCATCATCATCACGATCATCAACGCGATCGGTGGTATCGCGACCGGCGTGCTGATGCACGGCCAGCAGATCGGCGACGCGCTCAACACCTACACGCTCCTCACCATCGGTGACGGCCTGACCGCGCAGCTGCCCGCGCTGCTGATGGCGATCTCCACCGGCATGATCGTGACCCGGTCCAACGCCGAGTCCGAGCTCGGTGCGTCCGCCGGGCAGCAGCTCTCGCAGTCGCGTCTCGCACTGATGATCGCGGGCATCGCGGCCGTCGGCATGGCATTCATCCCCGGCATGCCGGTCATCCCGTTCCTCATCGTCGGCGGCTCGCTGATCTTCTTCTCGCGCCGGCTCGCGAACGCCGACAAGCGCCGCCTCGCGGCGTCCGAGCTCGAGGACGCGACGCAGCCCGCGCCGACGGGCGACACGCCCGAGGAGCTCATGGAGCAGATGCGTGTGCACGCCCTCGAGGTGCAGCTCTCCGCCGACCTCGTCGACCTCGTCTCCGGGGTCAGCGACGACCTGCTCGCCCGCGTCAAGGCGCTCCGCAGGCGCATGGCCCTCGAACTCGGCGTCGTGGTGCCGCCCGTGCGCACCCGCGACAGCGTCGACCTGCCCCCGTCGACCTACGTCATCCGCGTCGCCGGTGTCGAGACGGGCCGTGGTATCGCTCCGGTCGGCAAAGTGCTGGCCCTCGGCGACGCGCTCGATGCGCTGCCGGGCACCCCGACCGTCGAGCCGGTCTTCGGCCTCGCGGGCAAGTGGATCCCGGCGGAGATGCGGCACTCCGCCGAGATCACCGGTGCGACCGTCATCGACCGCGGCTCCGTGCTCGTCACCCACCTCTCGAGCATCATCACGAACCACGCGGCCCGCCTGCTCTCCCGCGAGGACGTCCGCGTGCTCACCGAGGGTGTCAAGCGCAGCAGCCCGGCGGCCGTCGACGAGCTCATCCCCAACCTGCTGACCCTCGCCGAAGTGCACCGCGTGCTGCAGGGGCTGCTCGCCGAGCGCGTCCCGATCAACGACCTCGCCCGCATCTACGAGGCGCTGACGCTCCGTGCCCGCGTCTCGACGGACCCGGAGGGACTCATCGAGGCCGCCCGAGCCGCGCTCGGACCGGTGGTCGTCGCGCCCCACATCGAGGACCGCACGCTGCGGGTCATCATGATCGACCCGCCGCTCGAGCAGTCGATGCTCGAGGCGATGCGGCAGTCCGAGACCGGCACCCAGATCCTCATGTCGCCCGACCGCATCGAGTCCGTGGTCGACAGCCTGCGCAACTCCGTCCAAGCCGCCGAATCGCGCGGGTGGGCGCCGGTCCTCGTCTGCGCCCCCGCCCTCCGTCCGGCGGTCCGGCGCCTCGTCGCGCCGCAGACCGCCGGCCTCCCTGTCCTGTCCTATTCAGAAGTGACGTCGTCCGACGTCACGATCGAAACCGTTGGAGTCGTTCGTGCCCTCGATCCGATTTCGGCTTGACAAGCCGACCACAGACGGCCTCGACGACCACGTCCGCCGGGAGTACGGTCCCGACGCACGCGTGGTCGACACCGAGGTCACCCTCGTCGGCGGCGTCGCGGGTTTCTTCGCGAAGCGCGTCGTCGACGTGACCGTCGATCTGCCGGAGCCCGCCACGAACAGCGCGGCCCACGACTTCGGCATGGCGAAACGCGTCGGTATCGCCGCGCTGCTCGAAGAGGCGGATGCGGCGGAGGAACAGGTGGCGCCCGGTGTGGACGCGCCCGCCCTGTCGACGCAGAGCGGCGGGTTCGCGAGCGTGCTCGACGGGCTGCGGATCGACGTGGAGCCGATGCCGGCGTTCGGCGCGGGTGCGGCCGCCCGGCCGCCGTCGAACGCGCGGCCGGCGTGGGCGATGCCCGACGCGCAGACGACACCGGCGCCGGCACGCCGGGCGGAGCGCGTCGCGGTCGCCACTCGGCCGGCCGGACCGATCGTGGTATCACGCCTCGACGACCCGCCGGCCGAGGAGATCGTCTTCGCGCAACCCGTTCCGAGGTCGAGGGTCGGCAAGGTCCGTGAGGGACTGCCTCCCGCGCAGCGCACCCGCCCGGGCGACCTGCTCGTGGTCGTCGGACTGGGCGACGACGCGGTCCGCGTCGCGCTCGACGTCCGCGACCGGCTGCAGACCGGGTACGTCTGTGACGGGGGAGCGGTGGAGGGCAACACCCGGCGCCGGGTCGACGACCGTCGCGACTCGCTCGCCGCGCGCGCGTACGGGGTCCGCAGCGGCCAGCCCGTCATCGTCGCGTACGGCATCGCCGACGGTGACGTCGCGGCCGGCCGCTTCGAGGGCCTGACGAACATCGACGGCGACCAGGTCTGGGCCGTGGTGGATGCGACACGCAAGCATCTGGACACGAAGCGCTGGCTCGACGACCTGCGCCGCCGCGTGCAGGTGGACGCCATCGCGAGCATTCGCGTGCCGCTGACGAGCACACCCGAGACGCTCGCGCAGCTCGGACTGCCGGAAGCATGGACCGACGCCCGGTAGCGCTGCTGCACGCCTGACTGGAATCCGCACGACACGCTCTAGGCTGGGCGGATGCTGGTCCTCACGCGCAAGAAAGGCGAGCGGGTGATGATCGGCGACGACATCGTCGTGACGATCATCGACGTCCGTGGCGATGGTGTGCGGATCGGATTCGACGCCCCACGGGGCATCGCGATCCAGCGCGCCGAGGTGCTCACCGCCGTGACCGAGGCGAACACGACGGCGGCGGCGACGAGCGCGGCCAACGCCGACACCCTCGTCGGGCTGCTCACGAAGGCCAAGGCGAAGCCGGCCGAGGCGGCTGAGGCGGCGGCGTCCACCCCGGATGCCGCCCCCGATGCCGCCGTCGACGCGACACCGGACGGGCCGGTCGCGCCCGCTGCTCCGGTCACCCGGTCCGGCCAGATCCGCCGCCCGAAGCCGGGCCCCCGCACGCCCTGACCACGGCCCCCGGCCGCGCGCGCCCAGTTCTGGGGTTATCGCGAACCGGACAGGGTTCGTACCTTGGGGAGACCGGACGAATGCAGGTCCGGGAGCGACAGGCATGCCGGGGGGTGCGGCCATGACGTTCACACCGACGGTGAATCGGGTGACCGACGACTTCGGCGTCCCTTCCGTGGAACTGACCGACTACCCGATCGACGCGCGGATCGCCACCCTCGTCTCCGCAGCGTTGTGCCGACGCCACCGACTCCTGCCCATCGGGCGCGAGGACAACCTGCTCCTCGTCGCCATGGCCGACCCGGACGACGTCGTCGCACTCGACGACGTCACGGCTGCGACGCGCATGCGCGTCAAGCCGCTTCGCGCCGACCCCGCCGAGCTTCAGGCCACGATCGACCGCTTCCTGCGCGCCGACGAGGAGCTCTCCGACCTCCAGACCGTCCTCACCGCCGACGCCGACCAGGGCGGCGACGTGTCCGAGGTCAACGAGGACGACGACGCGCCGATCGTGCGCTTCGTCAACCTGCTCATCAGCCAGGCCATCCAGGACCGTGCATCCGACATCCACATCGAGCCGGGGGAGGACGCGCTCCGCGTCCGTTACCGCATCGACGGCGTGATGAAAGAGGTGCAGCGCGCACCCAGGTCGATCCAGTCCGGCGTGATCTCGCGCCTCAAGATCATGGCCGAGCTCGACATCGCCGAACGGCGCCGCCCGCAGGACGGCCGCATCTCCGTCATGCACGCCGGCCGCAAGATCGACCTCCGCGTCGCGACGCTGCCGACCGTGTACGGCGAGAAGGTCGTCATGCGAATCCTGGATGCGAGCGGCAGCGCCCGCACCATGGCGGACCTGAACATGTTCGGCGCCAACATGGAGGCCTTCAAGTCGGGGTACTCCCGGCCGAACGGCATGGTCCTCGTCACCGGCCCGACCGGGTCGGGCAAGTCGACCACGCTGTACACCGCGATCCAGGAGGTCGCGAAGCCGACGGTCAACGTCATCACGGTCGAGGACCCGGTCGAGTACCGGATGGCCGGCATCAACCAGGTGCAGGTCAACGTGAAGGCGGGCCTCACCTTCGCCGCCGCGCTCCGCAGCATCCTGCGAAGCGACCCCGACATCGTCCTGATCGGTGAGATCCGCGACCACGAGACCGCGCAGATCGCGATCGAGGCGGCGCTCACCGGCCACCTCGTCTTCTCGACGCTGCACACGAACGATGCGCCGTCCGCGGTCACGCGGTTGATCGAGATGGGCATCGAGCCCTTCCTCGTCGGATCCGCGCTCGTGACCGTCGTCGCACAGCGGCTCGCCCGTCGGTTGTGCGAGCGCTGCAAGCAGCCCGTCGACTACAGCGAGCGCTACCTCGAGCAGGTCGGGCTGCTGATCGAGGAGGACGAGGTCGTCTACGGTCCCGTCGGCTGCCAGGCCTGCTCGAACACGGGCTACCGCGGCCGAATCGCGATCCACGAGGTCATGACGATGTCCGAGGACATCGAGCGCCTCGCCGTCGAGCGCGCATCCGCCGCCGAGATGCGCAAGCTGGCGCTCGCGGACCGCATGGTCTCGCTGCGGCAGGACGGCTGGAACAAGGTCTGCCTCGGCTACACGTCGATCGAAGAAGTGCTGCGCGTCGTCGCCTGACGACCGCACGAGTCCACAAGGGGAACCGACAGGATGTCCACGCAACCCACGGCAGCGGTGCCGCAGGCACCGATCGACTGGCTGAACCAGGCACTGCAGTACGTCGTCGACCTGGCAGGGTCCGACCTGCACATCTCGGCCGGCCGTGCACCGATGATCCGGATCTCCGGCTCGCTGCGTCCGCTCGAGATGCTCGGCGTCTGGGACAAGAACGCCGTCAAGCAGATCCTCGCCTCGGCCATGCGGCCGGAGCAGCGGGCGCGGTTCGAGTCGGAGCAGGAGCTCGACTTCGCGTACCAGCTGAGCCCGGGATCCCGCTTCCGCGTGAACGTGTTCCAGCAGCGCGACGCGTGGGGTGCGGTCCTCCGGCTCATCCCGACCGAGATCAAGTCGCTCTCCCAGCTGGGCCTGCCCGCGTCGGTCGGCGAGTTCGCGGACCTGCCGCGCGGTCTGGTCCTCGTGACCGGCCCGACCGGTTCAGGCAAGTCGACGACGCTCGCCGCCATGATCGACCGGGCCAACGACACGCGCGCCGACCACATCATGACGATCGAGGACCCGATCGAGTTCGTGCACCAGTCGAAGCGAGCGCTGATCAACCAGCGCGAGGTCGGCACCGACACGCAGAGCTTCGAGGCCGCACTGAAGCACGTGCTGCGGCAGGACCCCGACATCATCCTGCTCGGCGAGCTCCGCGACCTCGAGTCGATCTCGGTCGCGCTGACCGCGGCGGAGACGGGCCACCTCGTGTTCGCCACCCTGCACACCTCCGACGCGGCGCAGTCGATCGACCGCATCGTGGACGTCTTCCCGGCGGCGCAGCAGCAGCAGGTGCGGATGCAGCTGTCGCTCACGCTGCAGGGCATCGTCTGCCAGACGCTCGTCCCGCTCGTCAGCGGGGGAGGGCGCGCGGCCGCCGTCGAGATCATGAAGATGACGCCGGCCATCGCGAACCTCATCCGCAGCGCGAAGGCCAGCCAGATCCTCACGGCCATGCAGACCGGCGCCGACCTCGGCATGCAGACGATGGACCAGCACCTCGCCGAGCTGGTCAACACCGGCCGTGTCTCGCAGGAGGCCGCCGAGGCCAAGGCGCAGGACCTCGGCGCGTTCCACCAGCTGCTGAAGCGTCCCGCCTTCGCGAACGACCTCTACGCCGACGAATGGGAACCGAGCCTTTCATGACGACCGTCGCACCGGCCCCGGCCCAGACCGGACCGAAATCCTTCGCCTACCGCAGCCGCTCGAACACCGGGCAGCTGGTCAAGGGCATCATCGACGCCGCCAACGAGCAGGGCGTGGTCGCGCGCTTGCGCGCACAGGGCCTCACACCGATCGAGATCACCGAGAAGGTGGCCGGGACCGGCCTCCAGAAGGAGATCTCGTTCGGCGGTGCCAAGCCGATCAAACTGAAGCACCTCGCGATCGCGTGCCGCCAGCTCGCCACGATGACCGCGTCGGGGCTCTCGCTGCTCCGGGCGCTCACGACCGTCGCCGAGCAGACGGAGAACAAGCAGCTGAAGCAGCTGCTCTCCGAGGTCTCCCGCGAGGTCGAGACCGGTACCGCCTTCTCGGACGCGCTGTCGAAGCACCCGAGGGACATCCCGCCGCTCATGTCGAGCATGCTGCGCGCGGGGGAGCAGGGCGGCTTCCTCGACGTCGCCCTCGACGCCATCGCGACGACCTTCGAGAAGGAGGTCAAGCTGCGGGCGACGATCAAGTCCGCGATGACCTACCCGATCGTGGTGCTCGGCATCGCGGCGCTCGCCGTGCTCGGCATGCTGCTCTTCGTCGTGCCGATCTTCAAGAAGCTGTTCGCCGGCTTCCACCACTCGCTGCCGGCGCCCACGCAGATCCTCGTCACGTTGAGCGATCAGATGGTCTGGGTGCTGCCCACCATCATCGTCGTCTCGATCGCCGGTACCCTGTGGTGGCGGGCGAAGAAGAACTCGGACAACGTCCGCAAGGTCCTGCATCCGCTCATGCTGCGGGTGCCGATCTTCGGTCCCCTCATGGGCAAGGTCGCGATCTCTCGATTCGCCCGCAACCTCGCGAACATGACGAGCGCCGGTGTGCCGCTGATGCGTGCACTCGGCATCGTCGGCCCCACGTCGGGCAACTGGGTCGTCGAGAAGACCGTCGAGCGGATCGCGGAGTCGGTGCGCGTCGGCAAGTCGATGAGCGCGCCCATCGCCGAGGAGAAGATGTTCCCCAAGATGGTCGTCCAGATGATCGCGGTCGGCGAGGAGTCCGGCTCGATCGACGCGATGCTGGGAAAGGTCGCGGATTTCTACGACGAAGAGATCGAGGCGACGGCGGATGCCATGACCTCGCTCATCGAGCCGATCCTGATCTGTGTGCTCGGCGTCGTGGTCGGCGGCATGATCGTGGCGCTCTACATGCCGATCTTCACCCTCGCGACCGTCATCCATTGACGCCCGAATAAACAATTCGAAAGAGCCCGCCGGCGGAATGTCGGCGGGCTCTTTCGTGTCTTTCCGGGCTTTTTCCCCGCTGAAGTCACCCGTGGCGGGGGCAGACACGCCGGTAAACCCCTTGATCTGGGGGGTGGATTCCCGCGCGACACCCCCCTACGGGGTCTGATTTCTCTGAATGGGTGTTTGTAACCTTATTTATGACGAATCGTCGTGTTATACGCCGGCCAGTCAGTCCAGTCCAGTCCAGATTGAAATCCTCAAAAGGAAAATCCCGTCATGACCATTGCTAATGCTCTTCACTCGAAGCGCGCCGAACTTGCTGAGAAGGAGGACGGCTTCACGCTCATCGAGCTCCTGATCGTCGTCGTCATCATCGGCATCCTGGCCGCCATCGCGGTGCCGATCTACATCGGTGTCACGAACGGCGCCAAGGACTCGGCCGCGCAGTCCGACCTCGTCGCCGCGAAGACCGCGGTGATCGCGGCCTACTCGCAGAACGGCACGTGGACGTCCATCTCGACGACGCCGGCGACGAACGTCACCGCGTTTCAAGAACAACGGGTGGTCCAGCACGACCGCCGTCGACGACACCACGACGCCGGCCGGTGGCTCGTCCACCGCGTTCTGCATCAAGGAGCCGAGCCTGAGCGGCTCGACCTGGTACATCACGGACTCATCCGCGGCGACCAGCACCAAGCCGGCCAATTGCAGCTGAGCTTGAGCACCTTCAGAATCAGCGGCCTCGTCAGCTGCTGAGGGCGAAAGCTCGCCGGAGTGGGTTCCGGGATCGATCCCGGAACCCACTCCAGTACGCCGGCCCGACCGGCCGGACGACGGACACGGACCACAGCGCATGCTCCGGGGGGAGCGTGCGCATCGCACGGGGAAGCGAATGATGCTGAAGCAGATCGCAGGACGGCCGCAGGCCGACGAGGGGCTCTCCCTCGTCGAGGTCGTCGTCGCGCTGTTCGTCTTCGCGCTCGTGACCATCGGCATCATCGCCTCGACGACGATGGTCCTCTCGATGACCGCCGACAACCGGGCCCGCGAGGTCGCGGTGAACCTGGCCGAGCAGCAGCTGGACTCGATCCGTGCGACGGTCAATCCCTTCAACGTGCACGGTTCGACGCAGACCACGACGGTCTCCGGCCGCGCGTACACCGTCAAGACCACCGCGGCGTGGGTCTCGCAGGCCGGCAGCGACGTCACCTGCGGCAGCAGCACGAACTTCTTCTACAAGCGCGTCGGCGTCTCCGTGACGTGGGCCGGGATGCTCACCACGAGCAAGGCCGTCCGGACCGACAGCATCCTCGCTCCCGACGGCCGCATCAACGACGCGTCGACCGGCTCGATCGCGATCCAGCTCTGGGGCGCCGACGGCGTCACCGGCACAGCGGGCGCCTCGGTGACCGTCACGCCGCTGTCCGGCGGCGCGCAGGCCCTGCAGTCCCAGCCGACCAACACCGACAGCGACGGCTGCGCGTACGCGCTCTCCGTCACGCCGGGCACATACCAGGTCGTCATCTCGCGGCCGAACACGATCGACCCGTCGCAGAACGTCGACCCTCAGCTCGTCGAACGTCACGGTGACCGCCGGCGCGACCTATTCGCTGACCTACACGTACGACTACTCGGGCACCTACAGCCTCACCTATGCGGGCAACGTCACCAGCGGCACGCCGCTCATCCCGACGAACCTGGACACCACCTTCCTGAGCACCGGCACGCCGGCAATCACGCACTCGCCCACGTCGACGATCGCGCTGTTCCCGTTCACCTCGGGATACACGGCGGTCGCGGGAGCCCCGACGACGACGGCCGGTACCACGGTCTGCGCCTCGGAGGACCCGGCTGCGTGGCCCGCCGGCACCTCGAACGGTGTCGCACTCGCTTCCGGCACCAGGTCCGCGCCCGCCTACGCCGCCGGCGGTTCGACCGCCACTCTCGGCGTCGCGATGGGGGCGGCGACCGTGAAGTCGACCGGCCCCTACTACCTCACCGCGGTGCAAACCACGCCGAGCGGTGCCGGCAACCCGGGCTGCACGACCAGCGTCCAATACACGTTCGGCAAAGTGCTCGTGAACGGCACGGTCACCATCGCACTGCCGTACGGCTCGTGGCAGCTTTACCAGAGCGCGACGAGCGGCCTCCTCGGCCTTCCGATCGTCCAGGCGAACATCGCGACGGTCACGAACGCGGCGCCCGGCGGCGTCGGCCTGACCGGGGTCTTGACGCTCGACCCGAGGAAGGGCCCATGAACGCCGACGGGATCCGTGACGAGCGCGATGCCGGCGTCTCCCTCGTCGAACTCATCGTGACCATGTTCGTCAGCATGATCGTGCTCGCCATCATCGGCAGCCTCTTCATCACAGTCACCAAAGCGACGACCGACAGCATCACGACGCGCAAGAACACCGGTATCGCGGCGGCGATCATGCAGGAGACGACCCGCGTGATCCGCGGCGGAGTCTCGATCTCGACCGACGCGAGCACGACCCTGCCCGCGGTCATCGCCGGTACCGGTTCGTCGCTGACCCTCGACTCCTACGTCGATTCGAACGCGATGACGCCCGCGCCGGTCCAGGTCGCGTTCGCCGTCACCTCGGGCACGCTCGTCGAGACGCGGACCGCGGCGACCGCGAACGGCACCTTCTGGACGTTCAACGGTGCGACGACGTCGTGGAAGCTGCAGGGCCCGCTCGACACCTCGGGAACGCCGCTCTTCACCTACCTGGACGCGAGCGGCACCACGATCACCCCGGCGCAGTCGGGGCTGTCGGCGGCGCAGGCCGCGAACGTGGCGCAGATCCTCGTCACCGCGACCGTGCCGAACCAGCTCTCCAGGGGGAACGACCCGATCGTGCTGTCGAGCAACGTCGCGATGCCGAACGTGGCACTGGCAGGAGTGAACTGACCATGCAGAACCTCCGTGCGCTCGTGACGCGGCACCGGGACGACGAGTCGGGCATGGCGCTCGTCGCGGTCATCTCGCTGGTCGCGATCATGATGCTCATCGTCGCGACCGCCCTCTCCGCCTCGATCTCCGGATTTCGCGGAGTCGACCAACGACCAGAACAGCACGGGAGCGACCGACGCCGCGTACGCCGGGGTGCAGGACTACCTCGCCCGCGTCAATACCGACTCGACCTACCCGCAGTACGGCAACCCGACGGCTCCGTTCTCCGCGTCGAGCGCCGCGCTGATCAGCCCTGCCGCCCACGACGAACCCCGCATTCGGCATCGGTGACGACCGGCACGTGGGCGACCGTTCCCGGCAACAGCGGCGGCCTTCTTCCGCTACGAGGTCGACGTGACCCAGTACGCATCAGGCGGCATCATCCGGGTCCGTTCGACCGGCAAGGTCGGCACAGTCACGGTCAGCGTGGTGGCGACGCTCAAGCAGAAGGGGTTCATCAACTACCTCTACTTCACGGACTACGAGACCCAGGACCCGCAGATGACGGGCACGAATGCGAACTGCGCGGTGTACCTGTGGGCCGGCCGCGACACGAACGGCTGCTCGACGATCCAGTTCGCGCCGGGCGACGTCCTCAACGGCCCCGTGCGCTCGAACGACACGCTGACCGTCTGCAGCGCGACCTTCAACTTCCCGGTCACCACGGGCAACCCGAACTCGCCGATCGTGAACACGCCCTGGCGGCGGCTGCAGCGCCGGCACGTACAACGCGACGAACGAGGACGGCACGACGGGCCCGGAGTACGCGCCCGTCCTGCAGATGCCCGCGACGAACAACACCATGCAGGCGCAGACCTACAGCGACGCCACGGCGACGCCCGGCTGCCTCTACACGGGCCCGACGCAGATCACCCTGACCGCGAACGGCAAGATGACCGTCGTCTCGCCGTGGACGAAGTACACCAACACCACATCGACGGGGACGAGCGGTTCGAACCCGAGCCGATGCGGCACGCTCGCCGCCCTGCACTCGGTGAGCGGCGCGACCGTCGACGTTCCCGCCCGCAACCTCGTCTACGTGCAGACGGTGCCGCTCTCGAGCACCAACGTCAACTACTCGGCCACGACCTCGGCCGGCCTGCCGACCGGGTTCACGTGCGTCGGCTCGGACGGGACGTCGACCGTCGTCCGGTTCGGCGTCCAGCGCGGGGTGGGTCTACAACACGTCGGGCGGCAGCAAGGTCCAGTACCCGCTCAGCAACGAGACTCCGGCGACGAACTGGAACAACAGCGGGAACTCCTCGCTTTGGGACACCTCGACGCCGGCATACGGCTGCCGCAACGGGGACGTGTTCGTCAAGGGGACGCTGAGCGGCCAGCTCACGATCGCGAGCGGACAACTACATCTACGCGACCGGTGACGTCGGTCTACAACGACGCGTCGAGCGGACGTGCTCGGGCTCGTCGGCCAGAACGGCGTGCTCGTCTGGAACCCGATGAAGAAGAACGCCGGCTACGTACCAGCCGATCCTCGCCGACACGGGCCGCGAGATCGACGCCGCGATCCTGTCGCCGTCGCACACGTTCCAGGTGCAGAACTACGACGTCGGCGGCACCCGCGGCACGCTCACCGTCGTGGGCTCGATCGCGCAGAAGTTCCGCGGCCCGGTCGGCACCGAGCGTGAACGGCAACTGGGCGACCGGGTACCTGAAGAACTACGTGTACGACACGCGGTACGCGTCGATCACGCCGCCGTACTACCTGAAGCCGGCGAGTGCGTCATACGGCCTCCTGCAGTACGCGCCGACGACCCCGGCCTTCAATTCGGACGGGAGCACGCGATGATCGCGCCCCTGCTGTTCGTCGGCGGCTTCGGCCTGCTGATCGGCTCGTTCCTGAACGTGGTCGCCTACCGAGTGCCGGCGGGACTGTCCATCGTCAGCCCGCCGTCCGCGTGCCCCGGATGCGGACACGAGATCCAGCCCCGCGACAACATCCCACTCGTCTCCTGGCTGCTGCTGCGCGGCGCGTGCCGGTCGTGCGGGACGTCGATCTCGGTGCGGTACCCGCTCGTCGAGCTCGGCACCGCGGTCCTGTTCGGCATCGCCGCGGCGCGGTTCGTGCCCGACGTCGCCGTCGCCGCGCAGCACGGCGGGGGAGTCGCGGTCGCGGCGTCGGTGCTGCAGCTCGTCGCGTTCCTCTACTTCGCCGCGATCTCCGTGGCGCTCGCCGTCATCGACGTCGATGTGCACCGGCTGCCGAACGTGATCGTCCTGCCGGCGTACGGCGTCGGGGTCGCCCTGTTCGGCGCGTCGGACCTGCTGACGGGGAACATCCTGGCCGCGGGCACCGCCGCCGCCGGGGCGGGTGCCCTCTTCGTGCTCTACCTCGCACTGCACCTCGCGAAGCCCGCGGGAATGGGTCTCGGCGATGTGAAACTCGCCGGAGTCATAGGCCTCTTCGGGGGGCAACTCGGCGTGGCGAGCCTCGTCACCGGTGCCTTCTTCGCTTTCCTCGTAGGTGGCGCCTTCGGCGTCGTTCTTCTGCTGACGCGCCGTGGCGGCAGGCGCACCGCGATCCCGTTCGGGCCGTGGATGCTGTTGGGCGCGTGGATCGGTGTGCTCGCCGGCGCACCGATCGCCGCCTGGTACCTCGCCCTCATCGGACTCGCCCCGTGACCCGCATCACGGGCCACCCCACCGCACTGCACACCGTCACATCCACGAAGGACACACACCATGCTCGGTAGATCCGCACGGCTCGTCGGCGTCGACTTCGGCGCCGGGGTGATCCGTGCCGCGGAGACCAGCCCGAACGCCAAGGGCCGGTCGGTCCTGCACCGCTACGGCGAGATCCAGGTCGACCCCGGCGCCATCAACGAGGGCGTCGTCGTCGATCAGGAGGCCGTGGTGCGCGCACTGCGCGAGCTGTGGTCGCGCACCAAGTTCACGACGAAGCGCGTCGTGCTCGGCATGGGCAGCCAGCAGGTGCTCACCCGTGAGCTGACCGTGCCGAGGCTGCCGCTCGCGCAGATCCGCGAGTCCCTGCCGTTCCGGGTGCAGGACATGCTGCCGCTGCCGGTCCATGAGGCCGTGCTCGACTTCTTCCCGACGGCCGAGATCCTCACCGAGGACGGCCCGCAGCTGCGGGGCCTGCTCGTCGCCGCGACCCGAAGCTCGGTGCTCGCGAACGCCAGGGCCGCTGCGGCCGCCGGGCTCGAGACGGTCGACATCGACCTGATCCCGTTCGCGGTCAGCCGCGTGCAGCTCGGACTCGGCGCATCGGAGACCGAGGTGCTCCTGCACGTGGGGGCCGCGACGACGTCGATCCTGGTCGCCGAGCGGGGCGTGCCCCAGTTCGTGCGCGTGGTGCCGACGGGCGGCAACGATGTGACCACCGCGCTGGCCGAGCGCCTCGGCGTGCCGGCGACGAAGGCCGAGGAACTCAAACGTCGCATCGGGATGACCTACCGGCCCGCCGACGAGGAGGCTGCGACGGTCGCCCGTCACACGGCCGACGCGGTCGGCGAGCAGATCCGGGCCGTCCGCTCGACGATCGCGTTCTACAAGAACCAGCGGGACGGCGTCGAGATCACGCGCGTCGTCCTGTCGGGTGGGGGAGCGGGCCTTCGCGGATTCGCCCGCGCACTCAGCGAAGCCGTCGAGCTGCCGGTCACCACCGGCTACGCGCCTGGACGCTTCTCGGTCGGGTCCGGCCTCGACGAATCGACCTTCCTCGCGTACGGCCCGTCCCCGGCCGTCGCAGTCGGCCTCACCATGAGGAGTGCAGCATGAGCATCGACGAGATCGTCCGCCCTCCGCAGGCGACGCCCTCGCCTCCGCAGAAGCGCGGTCCGTTCGGTCTGCAGCTGCCGACGCGGGGGGCCGCCGCGGCGCCCACGCCGGCCCGTCCCGTCAAGGGCGCGGCGACCGTCGGCGGCGTGCCGATGGTGTCGCTGCTGCCGCCGGAACTCGAGATCGAGGCGAAACGCCGCGGAATCAAGCGTCGACTCGTCGCCGGCGTGGTCGTCGTCGCGATCGCGACGGGCGGTGGGATCGCGTGGTCCGCCGGACAGGCGCAGCACGCGCAGCAGGACGCCATGGCGGCGCAGGCCGAGGTCACCGACCTCAACCTGCAGATCGGCAGGTACGCGCCGATCACTCGCATGGAGGCGTCGATCGCGCTCGGCAAGGCCGCCGAACGCGTCGGCTCGTCGACGCAGATCGATTGGCGCCAGGTGATCCAGCAGGTCGAGGCGAACATGCCGGCCGACTACACGGTCTCCGGCATCGCCATCTCGGCCGGCTCGCCGATCCAGGCGTTCTCCGCGTCGGCCGTGCCGCTGCAGAACGGCGTCGTGGGTTCCGTGACGATCATCGCCAAGACGTCGTCCATCGACACCCTCCCCTCGTGGCTGCTCGCACTCCGCGGGGTGAAGGGCTACTCGGACGCGTCCCCGGCCATCTCGAGCGACGGCCTGACCTTCACGGTCACCGTCGTCATGCACGTCACCGATGCGGCATACGTCACGCCGCTGACCAAGGAGGCCGTCAAGTGACCACCGCAGATGCCTTCATGAAGGACCAGACGAAGGACAACCTGCGCCTCTGGATCGCAGGCGCCGTCGTAGCGTCACTGGCCGTCCTCGGCGGCGGGTACGCCCTCGGCGTGCAGCCGCAGCTCGCCGCGGCGTCGAAGGCGCACACCGATCAGATCGCCTCGACCTCGCAGGCGCAGGCGCTGCAGCTGCGCGTCGCCGCGATGAAGGCGAAGGACGCGAACAAGGCGGCACTCGAAGCCGCGGAGACGCAGTACGAGACGGCGGTGCCGAGCACGCTCGCGGCGCAGACGTTCGTCCGTCAGGTCAACACGACCGCCGCGGCCGACAACGTCACCGTCTCGAGCATCACGCCGGGGTCGGCGACCGCGTACACCCCGCCGACGACGACGGCGCCCGCAGTCACCGATCCGAGGATCACCGCGGCCAACTTCGTCGTGATCCCGATGTCCGTGGTCGTCAAGGGCGCCCCCGCAGACGTGTCGACGTTCACGCACGACATGCAGACCGGTGCGCGGACGTTCCTCGTGAACAGCTTCGCAACGACCACGAACGAGGACGGCAGCGGCACCGACACGGCCTCCCTCGCCGGCTTCGTGTACGCGCTCAAGCGCTGACCAGGCACGTCGCGCCGATGCCGCGCGGTGCCGACATCCCGTCGGCGCCGCGCGGCATACTTCGTACTGCGAGGGGTGGGGGCGGATGAGGCGCAGCGGTCGACGGCGGGTCCCGCGCGCCCTGACCGCCGCCGTCGCCGCGGCCGCCGTCCTTGCCGCCGGCGCGCTCGTTGTCGCGCCCGCGAGGGCGGCCACCTCCCAACCCACGACCGCGCCCACGGACACCGACGCGGTGCAGCGCGTCATCATCACGACGACGGGCGCCACGCCGACGGCCGGGACGCTGGACCGGCAGCTCGCCGCCGCCGACGTCACGAAGGTCAGGCGTCTCGCGCCCGGCGTCGCGGTCGTGACGCTGCGCCACCCGGTCGCCGGCAGCGCCTTGCGGTCGGTGCGCACGAAGCTCGCCGCGCTGCCGTCCGTCGGAGCCGCGGTGCCGGATCAGCGCATCGTCGCCCTCGGCACGCCCGCGCCCGTCACATCGACCGACACCCGGTTCGGCGGTCAATGGGACCTGTGGGATTCCCGATCGACGGTCCGCGCGGGTGGATACGGGATCGACGCGCCTCGCGCGTGGAAGCGCTCATCGGGCAGCTCCGCGGTCACCGTCGCCGTGCTCGACACCGGCATCACGCTCCACCCCGACCTCGCGGCCGCGCACATCACCGCCGGCTACGACTTCGTGACGAACGACCAGGCCGACGGCATCTACTCGCTCGACGGCGACGACTGGGACACCGACCCCACCGACCCCGGCGACTACTGCTCCGACGACGGCGAGTCGCTCGCGGACGCCGACTGGCACGGCACCTTCGTGACGGGGGAGATCGCCGCGGCGCGGAACGGTGGACTGGTCGCGGGGGTGGCCCCAGGCGTGCAGATCGAACCGGTGCGCGTGCTCGGCGGCTGCGGCGGTTCGGAGTCCGACGAGATCGCCGCGATCCGCTGGGCGGCCGGCCTGCCCGTCACGGAGACAGCCACCGACGGCTCCACCACCACGCTGACGCCCCCGTCGCGGGCGCAGGTGATCTCGATGTCGCTCGGCGCGGACGCGCCGTGCGACACGCCACTGCAGGACACGATCACGGCCGCGATCGACGCCGGTTCGGTCGTCGTCGCGGCGGCCGGCAATGACGGCGGCCCGGTCGCGGCCTCCGCTCCGGCCGACTGCGCAGGTGTCATCAGGGTCGCGGCCTCGACCCGAGCCGGTGGCTTGGCCTACTACTCGAACTACGGGGTGACCGCCACCCCCGTCACCATCGCCGCTCCCGGCGGGGACGACGTCGCGGGGATCGTCGGCGACTCCTGGACGGTGACGGACTCAGCGACCGGCGCCACGACCCCCGGTGTAGAAGAGCTCGAAGGCACGAGCATGGCCACACCGCGCGTCGCCGCGGCCGTCGGACTGCTGCTCTCCATCGCCCCCCAGACCTCGCCGACAGGTGCCGCGCTCGCGCCCTGGGTCGCCGCGCGGCTGACGTCGAGCGCCGTACCCTTCCCGAAGTCGGCCGGATGCACGGCGACCCTGTGCGGCGCGGGCATCCTGAACGTCGGGAACCTCCTCGGCGCGAAGGGTCGGTTCGTCAACATCGGCCGCCCGCGGATCACGGGGACGGCCAGGGTGGGGATGGTCCTGCACGCGACCGGCGCGAGCTGGCGCCCGGCCGCGACGAAGGTCGCGTACATCTGGCTGCGCGGCGGCGCCGTGATCACCGGCGCGACGAAGTCGACGTACCGGGCCACGCGGGCCGATAGGGGCGAGCGGCTCTCGGTCCGTGTCGTCGCCACCCGTTCCGGCTACGACACCGCCTGGAGGACGAGCGCGACCGTCCCCGTTCGTGGGTAGTTTCGCTCCCGCTCTCGGCCGGGTGCGCGCCATACAGTAGCGATGGCTTGACCAGTGACACCGGAGCAGGAGATCGGCATGGCTGATTCGAACGGCCCGCGGCTGCATGGACCATGGGCTCCCGATGACGACGACGACCTGACCGCTGCCGCCCTCCTGAACGAGACCGAGAAGCCCGCCGTCGAACCCGTCGCCGAGCCCGAACCCGCGAAGAAGTCCCGTTTCGCGTTCTACGCCCCGCTGCCGCGAAGCCGACGTGCACCGCAGGACACGCCCGCGGCCGCACGCGCGTCCGCGCCGCCGCCGCCACTGGCACCGGCCTCCGACGCCACGAGCTTCACCTCGTTCGAGCCGTCCGCTGCGGAACCCCTCGACGACGCGCCGCCGCTGCCGCCCGCGCCCGTGGTGCCGCCGCGGCAGGCCGAGGCCGGTCCTCGCGCGGACTCCACTGAGCCGTCGGCTCCGACGTTCTCCTCCCTCGCACCGGTGGTACCACCGGCTCCGGTGGGTCCGACCACGGCCGCACCGGACGACGAGTCCGACGCGCCACCCGCATCCGTCGCCGTCCCGTCGTTCGTCGAGCCCGAGCCCGAGCCCGAACCGATCGCCGCCTCGCCTCCCCGTCAGCAGCCCACGGCGCCGGTCTTCGAGGACGAGGACGTGCCGCCGATGTCTGCGTCCGCCCCGCCGTTCTTCGACGAGCCGCCGACCCCGGAGCCGGCGCAGGACGAGCACGCGACGCCCCTCACGGTGCCGGTCGACGCGACCGCCGCGCCCCTGTTCGCGCCGATCGACGAGGAGATCGAGCCCACGGCGGGGCCCGTGTTCGCCGGATCTCCGAGCGACGCCGATGAACCGGCCGCTGCCCCGCCGCCGGTGTTCGATCTCGGTCACGCCACGGCCGCCGGGCCCGCCTTCGGTGGGCACGGCGCCGACGAGCCGCGCGACGAGGTCGCCCCCGCCGCGCCGCCTGCAGTCGATCCGCCGGTCGTCGACTCCTTCGACACGCAGGCCGCCGCATCCGCCCCGCCGGCGGCGCCGCGGATCTGGTCGCTCGACGACGACCTCGACGACGCGGACGAGGTCGTGCCCGCACCGGTGACGGCACGGTACGGCGACGCGCCCGAGCGCATCTGGTCGCTGGACGACGAAGTGCCCGCGTCGATCGCCGACGAACCGGACGACGGCGGCGTGGAGGAGAGCGATGCATCCTTCGCGCCCCGGTCGGCGCGACCCGCTTCCCCGCCGATCTGGTCGCTCGACGACGCGGCTGCGCCCGCGGCACCCGAGCCGGAGCCGGCATCGTACTCGGTCGAGCCGGACGAGGTCGCCGAGCCAGAACTCCACACCGAGCCCGAGACGCAGCCGGAGCCGGAGCGCGAGCCCGTCGCCGCTCCGTCGTTCGCCGAGCCGGTCGAGTCGACGGCGTTCGCGCTCGCGCCGTCCTTCGAGCCGGATGCGGAGGCTCTGCCGGAACCAGGGGTCGAAGCGGCCGCCGAGCCCGAAGGCGAAGCGGAGCCGGAACCGACGCCCGAACCCGCGTCCGCGGCATCGGACGATTCGTGGCGCGCGGAACCCGCACACCCGCAGGCCGCGTCCCCGATGTTCGCCGAGCCGGTCGACTCGCCCGAGCCCGAGCCCGAGCCCGAGCCCGAGCCCGAGCCCGAGCCCGAGCCCGAGCCCGAGCAGCACGGTCTCGATGCGGCCGGCCTCGCGGTCGGCGGACTCGCGGCCACCGGTATCGCTGCTGACGTCGCTGCCCGGCACGACGAGCCCGTCTCGGAGCCGGCTGCGGCACCGGCGGCCGACGGACCGGCCGACCCGGATCCCGTCGCGCCAGCACCGGTCGATCCGCTGCGCTACAGCGCCGGGACGAGTCTCACCGATCGCGCCTACGCGGTGCGCGCGCAGTACCAGCCCCCCACGCCGTTCGCCGCGGAGCCGGTCGCCGAGCATCCCGCGCCGAGCGTTCCGGCGGTCGCCGGGCCGCACGAGCCCGATGTACCGGACGAGCCCGATGAACCGGACGAGCCCGATGAACTGGACGAGCCCGCACAGCACGAGGCCGTCGACACGAGCGACGACGAAGCCGCATCGGTCGCCGAACCGACCCGCGCGTATCCGGCCGTGGTGTCTTCGGCCGGTGCCGAGCCGACGTACGACGAGCCGACGTCCGTGGACCGGACGCGCGCCGATCCGATCGAGTCCGACCCGCAGGACGAGACCCCCGCGGCCCCGGTCGCCGACGACGAGGAGCGGTTCGTGCCGCCCGTCGTCCCGCCCGCTCGCGAGCCGGTCGTCGTGTCGCCCGTGGAGCTCGCGCACACCGGTCCCGTGACCGCAGCGGTCGACGCCGCGGTGGTTGCGCCGGACGCGCCGCGACGGCCGGTGCCGAACCGCCCCGTCCTGCACGGCAACCGGCTCTTCGCGACCGGCATCGTGCTGCTCGCGTCCCTGTTCTTCGAGGTCGTCTACATCGGCGCGATCATCGTGCTCTCCTTCATCGAGGGCGGGGGCCCATGGGTCTCGCGGGTCGTCGCCGAGCTGCCGCACAACGTGTTCGCCTGGCTGCCGCTGGTCCTGTTCGTCCTGTTCTTCGAGATGATGGCGCTCCTACTCGGCCGCGCAGGCCGGTTCGCCTGGGTGATCGGCAGCATCGTCGTCGGACTGCTCGTCTACGCCGTGTCGCTCATCGCCGAGCTGATCATGACGAGGACGGTCGGCGACCCCGCGGCAGTGCGTGCGGATCTTGTCGCGCCGGGCATCGTGCTGGCGGGCCTGATCGCCCGCGAGGTGTCGCTGTGGGCCGGATTCGCGATCGGTGCGCGCGGTCAGCGGCTGCGCGCATTCCACGCGGCGGCCACGAAGGAGTACGAGCGCGCGGTGCAGCGGCCCGCGAGGCCGACCGACGCCTGATCCGATCGGTGACGGGCGCGGCCCGTCGTGGTGGACCGCGGCGCTGGTCGTCGTGGCCTGGTTCGCGTTCGTCGTCGCGGCGGACGGCACGCTCAGCCTGGTCCTCGACGTCGAGGTGGTCGACGTGCCGGGGGCCGGTCCGCTCGTGGGTCCGATCGCCGTCGCCGGCGCAGCGCTCGCCCTGTTCGGCATGCTCGGGCCTGCCGGTCGCCGGCGTGCGGGGGTCGTCGGCGTCGAGTCGGCGGTCGTCGTCGCGTTCGCAATGGTCGCGATCGGCGCGATCGGCTACGCGGTCGTCCGGGGGAGCGCCCCCGATGCGCTCCTGTACGCGGCACGCGCGTCGACCAGCGTGTTCACCCTGGCCGCGGCGCTTCTCGCGTTCGTCGCCGGGGTGATCTGCGCGACCCTGGTGGGTGCGCGAGAGGCGGGTGCCCGGCGCCCGAGGTGGCCGTGGGAGCGGGACGACGAGCCCTGAGCGCAGGCGGTCCCGGCAGCGGGACGCGCCCCTCGGGAACAGGCGGGACGCGCCGCGCGTTTGACCCCTCTGAATGAGCCGACTACGATGTTGGGGTGTGCGCGTCGGCGCATGCATGCGCGGGAAGCCTCACTGCGCGGATCATCCGATGTTTGGCTCGTTCAAACATGGCGGGTGACGCGGTAGCGGGCCACAGAGCCGGATTTCGACCGGTCGTCCGCGAGACCATCACCACCTTCCGCCGTTCAGTCGGGCGTGGTTCCGCGCGAGAGCGGGACCCGAATACGAGAAAGAACACAGTGCCTACCATTCAGCAGCTGGTCCGCAAGGGCCGGACCCCCAAGGTCGTCAAGACCAAGGCTCCGGCGCTGAAGGCCAATCCGCAGCAGCGCGGCGTGTGCACACGCGTCTACACGACCACCCCGAAGAAGCCGAACTCGGCGCTCCGCAAGGTCGCGCGCGTCAAGCTCTCGAACGGCACCGAGGTGACCGCCTACATTCCCGGGCGAGGGCCACAACCTGCAGGAGCACTCGATGGTGCTCGTGCGCGGCGGCCGCGTCAAGGACCTCCCCGGCGTCCGCTACAAGATCGTGCGCGGCGCTCTCGACACCCAGGCGGTCAAGAACCGCAAGCAGGCTCGCAGCCGCTACGGCGCGAAGATGGACAAGAAGTAATGCCTCGTAAAGGTCCCGCTCCCAAGCGCCCCGTCGTCGCAGACCCGGTGCACGGCGCGCCGGTCGTCAGCCAGCTCGTCAACAAGATCCTCGTCGACGGCAAGAAGGGTCTCGCCGAGCGCATCGTCTACGGCGCGCTCGACAACGTCGCCTCGAAGAACGGCCAGGACGCCGTCGCCACGCTGAAGAAGGCGCTCGACAACGTCCGCCCGACCATCGAGGTCAAGAGCCGCCGCGTCGGCGGCTCGACCTACCAGGTCCCGGTCGAGGTCAAGCCGCACCGCGCCAACACCCTCGCGCTGCGCTGGCTCACCAGCTACGCGAAGGCCCGTCGCGAGAAGACGATGACCGAGCGCCTCACCAACGAGATCCTCGACGCGTCCAACGGACTCGGTGCCGCCGTCAAGCGGCGCGAGGACACGCACAAGATGGCCGAATCGAACCGCGCATTCGCCCACTACCGCTGGTAGTGGATCACGCGCCGCGACACTGAACCGGTCGCCGCGGCGCTCCCCGCCTCGGCCGCGCCTTCCTCGGAGATGGACGCGGCCGCTGGCATGCTGTGGGCGGGAAGCCCACCCCGACCCCTTACGAAAGGGACTGCAGTGGCACTCGACGTGCTCACCGACCTCACGAAGGTCCGCAACTTCGGCATCATGGCGCACATCGACGCCGGCAAGACGACGACGACCGAGCGCATCCTCTACTACACCGGCATCAGCCACAAGATCGGCGAGGTCCACGACGGCGCAGCCGTCATGGACTGGATGGATCAGGAGCGCGAGCGCGGCATCACGATCACGTCCGCCGCGACGACCTGCTTCTGGGCCGGCACCCAGCTGAACATCATCGACACCCCCGGACACGTGGACTTCACGGTCGAGGTCGAGCGCAACCTGCGCGTCCTCGACGGCGCGGTCGCCGTCTTCGACGGCAAGGAAGGCGTCGAACCCCAGTCCGAGACCGTGTGGCGGCAGGCGGACAAGTACGACGTCCCGCGCATCTGCTTCGTCAACAAGATGGACAAGCTGGGCGCCGACTTCTACTTCACCGTCGAGACGATCATCAAGCGCCTCGGCGCGAAGCCGCTCGTGCTGCAGCTGCCGATCGGGTCGGAGTCGTCGTTCGTCGGCGTCGTCGACCTCGTCGAGATGCGTGCACTCGTGTGGCAGGGCGACTCGAAGGGCGACGTCTCGCTCGGCGCGAAGTACGAGATCCAGGAGATCCCGGCCGACCTCAAGGAGCGCGCGGACGAGTACCGCCACCAGCTCGTGGAGACCGTCGCCGAGACCGACGACGCGCTGCTCGAGAAGTACTTCTCGGGTGAGGAGCTCACGGTCGCCGAGATCAAGGGCGCGATCCGCAAGCTGACCATCGCGAGCGAGATCTACCCGGTGCTCTGCGGCTCCGCGTTCAAGAACCGCGGTGTGCAGCCGATGCTCGACGCGGTCGTGGACTACCTGCCGAGCCCGATCGACCTGCCCGCCGTCGAAGCCCGCGACCCCCGCGACGAGGACAAGATCATCGAGCGTCACGCCGATGCGTCCGAGCCCTTCTCGGCGCTGGCGTTCAAGATCATGACCCACCCGTTCTTCGGGCGGCTCACCTACATCCGCGTGTACTCCGGGCACCTCGACTCCGGTGCCCAGGTCGTCAACTCGACCAAGGGCAAGAAGGAGCGCATCGGCAAGATCTTCCAGATGCACTCCAACAAGGAGAACCCGGTCGACTTCGTCACCGCCGGCCACATCTACGCGGTCATCGGTCTGAAGGACACGACGACCGGCGACACGCTGTCGGATTCCAACAACCAGGTCGTCCTCGAATCGATGACGTTCCCGGAGCCCGTCATCGAGGTCGCGATCGAGCCGAAGACGAAGGCCGACCAGGAGAAGCTGGGCATGGCGATCCAGAAGCTCGCCGAAGAGGACCCGACCTTCCGCACCGAGCACAACCACGAGACCGGCCAGACCATCATCAAGGGCATGGGCGAGCTCCACCTCGACATCCTGGTCGACCGCATGAAGCGGGAGTTCCACGTCGAGGCGAACGTGGGCAAACCGCAGGTCGCCTACCGCGAGACCATCAAGCGCACGGTCGAGAAGTACGACTACACGCACAAGAAGCAGACCGGCGGTTCCGGCCAGTTCGCGAAGGTGCAGATCTCCCTCGAGCCCCTCGAGGTCACGGCGGAGACGACGTACGCGTTCGAGAACAAGGTCACGGGTGGTCGCGTGCCGCGCGAGTACATCCCGAGCGTGGACGCGGGCATCCAGGACGCGCTGCAGGTCGGCGTGTTGGCCGGCTACCCGATGGTGGGAATCAAGGCGATCCTGCTCGACGGCGCCTACCACGAGGTCGACTCCTCGGAGATGGCGTTCAAGATCGCCGGTTCGATCGCGTTCAAGGAAGCCGCTCGCAAGGCGCAGCCGGTGCTGCTCGAGCCGCTCATGGCGGTCGAGGTGCGCACGCCCGAGGAGTACATGGGCGACGTGATCGGCGACCTCAACTCACGGCGGGGACAGATCCAGGCGATGGATGATGCTTCCGGCGTGAAGGTCGTCACCGCGCTCGTCCCGCTGTCGGAGATGTTCGGCTACGTCGGCGATCTCCGCAGCAAGACCTCGGGTCGCGCGGTGTACTCGATGCAGTTCTCGTCGTACGCCGAGGTGCCCAGGGCGGTCTCGGACGAGATCGTCCAGAAGAACAAGGCGGACTGAGCGCGTTCCGCGCCCGGAAAAGCCGACGCAGAAACCGGGTATCCTCGATCGGTCGTGAAAACGGCCGGGGGAGACCTTCACGTAATACGTCCTTAGGGAGGACAGCAAAGTGGCCAAGGCCAAGTTCGAGCGGACCAAGCCGCACGTCAACATCGGAACGATCGGTCACGTCGACCACGGCAAGACCACGCTGACCGCGGCGATCACGAAGGTGCTGCACGACAAGTACCCGACGCTGAACACCGCCAGCGCGTTCGACCAGATCGACAACGCGCCGGAAGAGAAGCAGCGCGGTATCACGATCAACATCTCGCACGTCGAGTACCAGACGGAGAAGCGCCACTACGCGCACGTCGACGCCCCTGGTCACGCCGACTACATCAAGAACATGATCACCGGTGCCGCCCAGATGGACGGCGCGATCCTCGTGGTGTCCGCCACCGACGGCCCCATGCCGCAGACCCGCGAGCACGTGCTGCTCGCGAAGCAGGTCGGCGTCCCGTACATCGTCGTCGCGCTGAACAAGGCCGACGTCGTGGACGACGAGGAGATCCTGGAGCTCGTCGAGCTCGAGGTGCAGGAGCTGCTGGCCGCGCAGGACTTCGACGCCGAGGCGCCGATCGTCCGCGTGTCCGCGCTGCAGGCGCTGGAGGGTGACCCCAAGTGGGCCGCCACCGTCGCCGACCTGATGGACAAGGTGGACGAGTTCGTGCCGGAGCCGGCACGTGACACGGACAAGCCGTTCCTGATGCCGATCGAGGACGTGTTCACGATCACCGGTCGTGGCACGGTCATCACCGGTCGCGTCGAGCGCGGCATCCTGAAGGTCAACAGCGAGGTCGAGATCGTCGGGATCCACCCGAAGAGCACCAAGACCACCGTCACGGGCATCGAGATGTTCCGCAAGCTCCTCGATGAGGCGCGCGCGGGCGAGAACGTGGGCCTGCTGCTCCGCGGTACCAAGCGCGAGGAGGTCGAGCGCGGCCAGGTCGTGGTCAAGCCCGGCTCGATCACGCCCCACACGGACTTCGAGGCGAACGCGTACATCCTGTCAAAGGACGAGGGCGGTCGTCACAACCCGTTCTACGCGAACTACCGTCCGCAGTTCTACTTC
This sequence comes from uncultured Actinomycetota bacterium, assembly GCA_963716965.1. Taxonomy (GTDB): domain Bacteria; phylum Actinomycetota; class Actinomycetes; order Actinomycetales; family Microbacteriaceae; genus Amnibacterium. Next base: position 456,305 of record CAVQUZ010000001.1, read on the forward strand.
CGCACCACCGACGTCACGGGCGTCATCTCGCTGCCCGAGGGCACCGAGATGGTCATGCCGGGTGACACCACGGAGATGACCGTGCAGCTCATCCAGCCGATCGCCATGGAGGAGGGCCTGCGCTTCGCCATTCGCGAAGGCGGCCGCACCGTCGGTGCCGGCACGGTGACCAAGATCATCAAGTAACACCTGTTCCAGGCCGAGGGCCGGTCTCCGTTCGCGGGGGCCGGCCCTTCGTCGTCGGTGGACAAGCCCCTGATCTCCCAGCCGGGCCGCGCTACGGTCCCCATCGGACGAAGGGGGCCAGGAATGCGGCTGCGGCGCAGCAACCCGACGGGGCGCGGATACCACCGGGTCAGGCGGGGGAGGGGGTTCGCCTACCTGGGACCGGACGGCGCGGCCGTCCAGGACCCCGAGCTGCGCGCACGATTCGAAGCGATCGGCATCCCGCCCGCGTGGACGGACGTCTGGATCGCGCCGTACGAGAACGGCCACATCCAGGCGCTCGGCACGGATGCGGCAGGTCGTCGCCAGTACCTCTACCACCCGGGCTGGCGGGAGCGGAAGGACCGGGTCAAGTTCGACCGTGCCATGCGGCTCGCGGAATCGCTGCCGACCGCCAGGCGGTTCGTCACGATGGATCTGCGCCGGGACGGCCTCGGGCGCGAGCGCGTGCTGGCGGCCGCGTTCCGGATGCTGGACACGGGCTCGCTGCGCGTCGGCTCCCCGAGGTACACCGAGGCGAACGGCAGCCGGGGACTGACGACCCTGCTGTGCGCGCACGCGGCCACCCATGGCGACACCGTCGAGCTGCGATTCCCGGCGAAGAGCGGCAAGGCGTGGGACTCGGACATCACGGACGCGGACCTCGCAGCGGTCGTGCGCCGGCTCAAACAGCGGGGTCCGACGGCGCACCTGCTCGCCTATCACGAGGACGGCGGGTGGCATCCGATCACCGCGGAGGACGTGAACGCGACCGTGCGGCAGCGCACGGGGGGCGATTTCACGGCCAAGGACTTCCGGACGCTCCACGGATCGGTCGCGGCCGCGGTCAGCCTCGCGCGACACGGCCCTGAACAGACCGTCGCGGCGCGGAAGCGTGCCGTCGCCGATGCCATGCGCGAGGCCGCCGCCGTGCTGAGCAACACGCCGGCGATCGCCAGGGCCTCCTACGTGGATCCCCGCATCGTCGACCACTACAACACCGGGGAGACGATCGACCCCACGCGCCTGCACGCGGCGGAGTCGGAGTTGCGCGCCCTGCTCTACACCTGAGGCCGCCACCTGCCCACCTGCCACGGGCGACGCGCGGTCGCCTCCGCGCCGTGTAGGCATCGCCGCGCGGCGTAGGACGGAAGGTCACGTTTCCGCCTACGCCGCGCGGTGTGTCCTACACCGCGAATACCCGGGCGCGACACGCCCGGGTTGCATGCCCCCTCCTCGTGTGGCAAGATCATCTGGTTCGACATTTCGGTCTGCGCCTACGGGTGCGTCCGAATCACTGTCAGGCAGTGCATAGTCCACGGGACTAGGCCGCGGGCAGCAGAACATTCGACATTCCGCTCGATTCGGAATGCGCCCCGGGCTCTTGCGAGCCGCAGGCGGGCGGGCTCAGCCCGCGTGCGCCGTCATGGGGTGCGCCGAAGTGGGGTGCCGGCCGAAGACGCAAGTCCTTCGGATGCCCATTGACAGCAGAACAGCGGTGCGGATCGTGCGACGGACCCGAACGGGTGCGTGGCGGGCGAGACCGGAAAGCACCACGCGACCTAGACGCACACACCAGAGAGCGAGTGACTGATGGCGGGACAGAAGATCCGCATCCGACTGAAGTCGTACGATCACGCGGGCCTCGATTCGAGCGCACGCAAGATCGTCGACACGGTCACACGGGCGGGCGCACAGGTGGTCGGCCCAGTGCCGCTGCCGACGGAGAAGAACGTCATCGTCGTCATCCGTTCGCCGCACAAGTACAAGGACAGCCGCGAGCACTTCGAGATGCGCACGCACAAGCGGCTCATCGACATCATCGACCCGACGCCCAAGGCCGTCGACTCGCTGATGCGACTGGACCTGCCTGCCGACGTCAACATCGAGATCAAGCTCTAACCGAGACAAGGAAGAGGAACAGGACATGTCGAACTCGACACGCACCTTCTCGGGCCTGCTCGGCACGAAGCTCGGTATGACCCAGGTCTGGGGCGAGGGCAACAAGCTCATCCCGGTCACGGTCATCGAGGTCTCCCCGAACGTGGTCACCCAGATCCGCACCCCCGAGCGCGACGGCTACGCCGCCGTGCAGATCGCCTACGGTCAGATCGACCCGCGCAAGGCCAACAAGCCGGCCACCGGTCACTTCGCCGCGGCCGGCGTCACGCCGCGCCGCCACCTCACCGAGGTCCGCACCGCGAACGCCGCCGAGTACTCGCTCGGCCAGGAGCTCGCGGTCGACACCTTCGAGCCCGGCTCCAAGGTCGACGTCGTGGGTACCAGCAAGGGCAAGGGCTTCGCCGGTGTCATGAAGCGACACAACTTCAAGGGCGTCTCCTCGAGCCACGGTTCGCACCGCAACCACCGCAAGCCGGGCTCGATCGGTGCCTCCTCGACGCCCAGCCGCGTGTTCAAGGGCATGCGGATGGCCGGACGCATGGGTCACGACCGCGTGACCGTGCAGAACCTCACCGTGCAGGCGATCGACCTCGAGAAGGGCCTGCTGCTCGTCAGCGGCGCCGTTCCCGGTCCCGCCGGCCGCATCGTCTTCATCCGCAACGCTGTGAAGGGAGCCTGACCATGGCCGACGCCACGCCGAACCTCCCGGCCGATCTCTTCGACGCGCCGACGAACATCCCGCTGATCCACCAGGTGGTGACGGCCCAGCTCGCCGCCGCTCGGCAGGGGACGCACAAGACCAAGAACCGCGGCGAGGTGTCCGGTTCCGGTCGCAAGCCGTTCAAGCAGAAGGGCACCGGCCGCTCCCGTCAGGGTTCGGTCCGCGCGCCCGAGCACACCGGCGGCGGTGTCGTGCACGGCCCCACGCCGCGCGACTACTCGCAGCGCACCCCCAAGAAGATGATCGCCGCCGCCCTTCGTGGCGCACTCTCCGACCGCGCCCGCGCCGGCCGGGTGCACGTGACCGACGGTCTCGGCGCGGACGTGCCCAGCACCAAGCAGGCGGCCGCCACGCTCGCCGGACTCAAGAACGGCAAGCGCCAGCTCGTCGTGATCGGCCGCGACGAGGAGAACGTCGTCAAGTCGGTGCGCAACCTGGCCGGCGTCGAGCGCATCGCGGTCGACCAGCTGAACGCGTACGACGTGCTGCTCGCCGACGACATCGTCTTCACGACGACCGCCTACGAGACCTTCGTGGGCTCGAAGCAGACCGAGGAGGTGCCGGCATGAGCGACACCACGGCCGCCGGCCAGGCCCAGTTCGACTACAAGGACCCGCGCGACGTGATCCTCGCGCCGGTGGTGTCCGAGAAGAGCTACGGGCTGATCGACGAGGGCAAGTACACGTTCCTCGTCGACCCCCGCTCGAGCAAGACCGAGATCAAGCTGGCGATCGAGAAGATCTTCGGCGTCAAGGTCGCGAGCGTCAACACCGCGAACCGAACGGGCAAGACCCGCCGCACCAAGTTCGGCACCGGCAAGCGCAAGGACACCAAGCGCGCCATCGTCTCGCTGAAGTCCGGGACCATCGACATCTTCACGGCTGTCGGCTGAGGCTCGAGGAGGAATCATGGCAATCCGTAAATACAAGCCCACCACCCCGGGTCGTCGCGGCTCGTCGGTCGCCGACTTCGCTGAGATCACCCGCACCACGCCGGAGAAGAGCCTGCTGCGTCCGCTGCCGAAGAGCGGTGGCCGCAACAACCAGGGCCGCATCACGACGAGGCACATCGGTGGCGGTCACAAGCGCCAGTACCGTGTGATCGACTTCCGTCGCGCGGACAAGGACGGCGTCGACGCCCGCGTCGCGCACATCGAGTACGACCCGAACCGCACGGCCCGCATCGCGCTGCTGCACTACGTGGACGGCGAGAAGCGCTACATCCTCGCGCCGCTCAAGCTCAAGCAGGGCGACGTCGTCGAGTCCGGTGCCGGAGCCGACATCAAGCCGGGCAACAACCTGCCCCTCAAGAACATCCCGGTCGGCTCGGTCATCCACGCGATCGAGCTGAAGCCGGGTGGCGGCGCGAAGCTGGCCCGTTCGGCCGGCGCCTCGGTCCGCCTCGTCGCGAAGGACGGCCCCTACGCGCAGCTCCGGCTGCCGTCCGGCGAGATCCGCAACGTCGACGCCCGCTGCCGCGCCTCGCTCGGCGAGGTCGGCAACGCCGAGCAGTCGAACATCAACTGGGGCAAGGCCGGTCGTTCGCGCTGGAAGGGCGTTCGACCCACCGTCCGCGGTGTCGCGATGAACCCGATCGATCACCCGCACGGTGGTGGTGAGGGCAAGACCTCCGGTGGTCGTCACCCGGTGAGCCCGTGGGGCCAGCCGGAGGGCCGCACCAGGAAGCCGAACAAGGAGAGCGACAAGCTCATCGTCCGCCGTCGCACCGTCGGCAAGAAGCGCAAGTAGTAGGAGCGAAGAACGATGCCACGGAGTCTCAAGAAGGGCCCCTTCGTCGACGACCACCTGCTGCGGAAGGTCGGGGTGCAGAACGACGCCGGCACGAAGCAGGTCATCAGGACCTGGTCCCGCCGTTCGATGATCATCCCCGCGATGCTCGGCCACACGATCGCGGTGCATGACGGCCGCAAGCACATCCCGGTGTTCGTGACGGAGGCGATGGTCGGCCACAAGCTCGGTGAGTTCGCGCCGACCCGCACGTTCCGCGGACACGAGAAGGACGACAAGAAGGGGCGCCGCCGCTGACGCGGCGCGCACGAGGAGACAGCAATGGTTGAGTCCATGGCGCGGGTGCGGCAGATCCGCATCACCCCGCAGAAGGCCCGCCGCGTCGTCGACCTGATCCGGGGACGACAGGCCGTCGAGGCGCTCGCGATCCTGAAGTTCGCCCCGCAGGCGGCGAGCGAGCCCGTCTACAAGCTCGTCGCTTCCGCGATCGCGAACGCGAAGGTCAAGGCGGACGCGCAGAACACGTACCTCGATGAGCAGGATCTGTTCATCACGACGGCCTACGTCGACGAGGGCACCACCCTGAAGCGGTTCCAGCCGCGCGCACAGGGCCGGGCCTTCCGCATCAACAAGCGCACGAGCCACATCACCGTCGTGCTGTCGACCCCGGTCGCATCCGACACGAAGAACGAGAGGAACCGCTGATGGGACAGAAGGTCAACCCGTACGGCTTCCGCCTCGGCATCACCACCGACCACGTGTCGCGCTGGTTCTCCGATTCGCGCAAGCCCGGTCAGCGCTACAGCGACTTCGTCGCGGAGGACGTCAAGATCCGCACCCTGCTGCTCAAGACGCTCGACCGCGCCGGCGTCGCGCGCATCGAGATCGAGCGCACCCGCGACCGCGTCCGCGTGGACATCCACACGGCTCGCCCGGGCATCGTGATCGGCCGCCGCGGCGCCGAGGCCGAGCGCATCCGCGCCGACCTCGAGAAGCTCACCAAGAAGCAGATCCAGCTGAACATCCTCGAGGTCAAGAACCCCGAGGCCGAGGCCCAGCTGGTCGCACAGGGCATCGCCGAGCAGCTCTCCGCACGTGTGGCGTTCCGCCGCGCGATGCGCAAGGGCCTGCAGAGCGCGCAGCGCGCCGGCGCCAAGGGCGTGCGGGTGCAGGTCTCCGGCCGCCTCGGCGGCGCGGAGATGAGCCGCAGCGAGTTCTACCGCGAGGGCCGGGTGCCGCTGCACACCCTCCGCGCGAACATCGACTACGGCTTCTACGAGGCCAAGACGACCTTCGGCCGCATCGGCGTGAAGGTCTGGATCTACAAGGGCGACATCACCAACAAGGAGCTCGCCCGCGAGCAGGCCACGCAGCGTTCGACCCGGCCGGAGCGCCGCGGCGACGACCGCCGTCGCGGTCCGCGCTCCGACGCACCGGAAGGGGCGACTGTCTGATGCTGATTCCACGACGGGTCAAGCACCGCAAGCAGCACCACCCTGGCCGCACCGGCCAGGCCACCGGCGGCACCGAGGTGTCGTTCGGCGAGTACGGCATCCAGGCTCTGACGCCCGCCTATGTCACGAACCGGCAGATCGAGTCCGCTCGTATCGCCATGACGCGGCACATCAAGCGCGGCGGCAAGGTGTGGATCAACATCTACCCGGACCGTCCGCTCACGAAGAAGCCCGCCGAGACCCGCATGGGTTCCGGTAAGGGCTCGCCCGAGTGGTGGGTCGCGAACGTCAAGCCGGGCCGCGTGCTGTTCGAGGTCGCGGGCGTCAACGAGCAGCTCGCTCGCGAGGCGCTCACCCGTGCGATCCACAAGCTGCCGCTGAAGGCGCGCATCATCAAGCGTGAGGAGGGCGACGCCTGATGGCGATCGGAACCAAGGCGCTCGTCACCGGCGAGCTCGACACCTTCGAAGACGGCCGCCTGGTCGACGAGCTGAAGAAGGCCAAGGAGGAGCTGTTCAACCTGCGCTTCCAGACCGCCACCGGACAGCTCGAAGCCCACGGCCGGGTGCGCGCCGTGAAGCGCGACATCGCCCGTATCTACACCGTCCTGCGCGAGCGCGAGCTCGGCATCAGGGCGACCCCGGCACCTGCCGCCCCCGTGGCGCCCGAGCCGAAGAAGTCGCGCAGCCGCAAGGCGACCGCCGACGAGACGGCGCCGGCCGCGGCCGCGCCCGAGAAGGACGAGGACAACTGATGGCCGACGAGCCCACCGTCGCAGAGCGCGGCTACCGCAAGGTGCGCCGCGGCTACGTGACGAGCGACAAGATGGACAAGACGATCGTCGTCGAGGTCGAGGACCGAGTGAAGCACCCGCTTTACGGCAAGGTCATCCGCCGCACCTCGAAGGTGAAGGCGCACGACGAGCTCGGCGCCGCCGGGATCGGCGACCTGGTCGTCATCAGCGAGACCCGACCTCTGTCGGCGTCGAAGCGGTGGCGCCTCGTCGAGGTCCTCGAGAAGGCCAAGTAAGGCCCGGGGAGGAACAGACCAATGATCCAGCAGGAGTCGCGACTCAAGGTCGCGGACAACACCGGTGCCAAAGAGCTGCTCACGATCCGCGTGCTCGGCGGTTCCGGCCGTCGTTACGCCGGCCTCGGGGACATCATCGTGGCGGCCGTCAAGGACGCGATCCCCGGCGGCAACGTCAAGAAGGGCGACGTCGTCAAGGCGGTCATCGTCCGCACGGTCAAGGAGACCCGTCGTCCCGACGGGTCGTACATCAAGTTCGACGAGAACGCGGCCGTCATCCTGAAGAACGACGGCGACCCCCGCGGGACCCGCATCTTCGGGCCGGTCGGGCGCGAACTGCGCGACAAGCGATTCATGAAGATCGTCTCGCTCGCGCCGGAGGTGATTTGAGTCATGGCATCGATCAAGAAGGGTGACCTGGTGCAGGTCATCACGGGCGCCAAGCAGTCGCGCGGTGGCGACCGCGGCAAGCAGGGCAAGGTCCTCGAGGTGCTCGTGGCCGAGAACCGCGTCGTCGTCGAGGGTGTGAACTTCATCACGAAGCACGTCCGTGTCGGCCAGACGCAGCGCGGCACCAAGACCGGTGGCATCGAGACACTCGAAGCGCCGATCCACATCTCGAACGTGGCGCTCGTCGACCCGTCCACCAAGAAGCCGACGCGAATCGGCGCCCGCGTGGAGCAGGTCACGAAGGACGGGGTCACCAAATCCGTCCGCGTGCGCTACGCGAAGAAGTCCGGAAAGGACCTGTGAGCATGAGCACCACCGCTCCCGCGGCCACCGAACGGGTGCTGCCGCGCCTCAAGCAGAAATACCGCGACGAGATCCTGCCGCAGCTGAAGACCGAGTTCGGCTTCGCCAACGTGCACCAGGTCCCCGGCCTGGTGAAGGTCGTCGTGAACACCGGCGTCGGCGACGCCGCCCGCGACGGCAAGATCATCGACGGGGCGGTCGCCGACCTCACCAAGATCACCGGCCAGAAGCCGCAGGTCACGAAGGCCCGCAAGTCGATCGCGCAGTTCAAGCTGCGCGAGGGGCAGCCGATCGGCGCACACGTCACCCTGCGCGGCGACCGGGCGTGGGAGTTCCTCGACCGCCTGCTGTCGCTCGCGCTGCCGCGCATCCGCGACTTCCGCGGCCTGTCGGACAAGCAGTTCGATGGCAACGGCAACTACACCTTCGGTCTCACGGAGCAGAGTGTGTTCCACGAGATCGACCAGGACCGGATCGACCGCGTTCGCGGGTTCGACATCACGGTCGTGACCACGGCGAAGACGGACGACGAGGGCCGGGCACTGCTCCGCGCACTCGGCTTCCCGTTCCAGCAGGCCATCGCCACCGACTGACACCGCGGCACCCGCCGCCCCGACCGCTCCAGGTCGCCGAATCGGGCGAAACCGGAGCAGGAAGAAGATCACCATGACGATGACCGACCCGGTCGCCGATCTGCTCACCCGCGTGCGCAACGCGAATTCGGCGTTCCACGACTCCATCACGCTGCCGCACTCGAATCTCAAGGCGAACATCGCCGAGATCCTCAAGACCGAGGGCTACATCGCGGACTGGAGCGAGGCCGAGGCGCGCGTCGGCAAGACGCTGACGCTGTCGCTCAAGTACGGCCCGAACCGCGAGCGCTCCATCGTGGGCATCAAGCGCGTCTCGAAGCCCGGCCTGCGCGTCTACGCGAAGTCGACGGAGATCCCCAAGGTCCTCGGTGGCCTCGGTGTGGCCATCCTGTCCACCTCCTCCGGTCTGCTCACGGACCGCCAAGCGACGAAGAAGGGCGTCGGCGGGGAAGTCCTCGCCTTCGTGTGGTGATCTGACATGTCTCGAATCGGAAGACTCCCCATCGACATCCCGTCGGGTGTCGACGTGAACGTCGACGGCCGTCAGGTGACCGTCAAGGGCCCGAAGGGTCAGCTCGAGCTCACCATCGCCGAGCCCATCACCGTCGCGATCGACGAGGGCAAGGTCACGGTCGCGCGTCCCGACGACGAGCGCGAATCGCGCTCGCTGCACGGGCTCACGCGCACCCTCATCGCCAACAACATCATCGGCGTCACGCAGGGCTACACCAAGGGCCTCGAGGTCGTGGGTACCGGCTACCGCGTCGCGCTGAAGGGCTCCAACATCGAGTTCGCGCTCGGCTTCTCGCACCCCGTGCTCGTCGAGCCGCCCGCCGGCATCTCGTTCTCGGTCGAGGGCAACAACAAGGTGACGGTCTCCGGCATCGACAAGCAGGCCGTCGGTGAGGTGGCCGCGAACATCCGCAAGATCCGGAAGCCGGAGCCCTACAAGGGCAAGGGCGTGCGGTACGCCGGCGAGGTCGTCCGCCGCAAGGCCGGAAAGTCAGGGAAGTGATCATGGCGAACACGAGCAAGCAGGCGGCGCGCGCCAAGCGCCACGCGCGTCTGCGCAAGCACATCGCCGGTACGTCGGTCATGCCGCGGCTGGTCGTCAACCGGTCGGCGAGGCACGTCTTCGTCCAGGTCGTCGACGACTCGATCGGGCAGACGCTCGCGTCAGCCTCCACGCTCGAGGCGGACCTCAGGGTCTTCGACGGGGACAAGACCGCCAAGGCGAAGCGGGTCGGCGAACTCGTCGCCGAGCGCGCCAAGAATGCGGGAATCGCGGCGGTCGTCTTCGACCGCGGCGGCAACAAGTACGCGGGTCGTGTGGCGGCTGTCGCCGACGGCGCGCGGGAAGGCGGACTGCAACTGTGACCGACTTGAGCAACACGGACGCCCGAGAGGCACCCGTCGAGACCGCCGCTTCGACCGACCCCTCGCGGGGCGGCCCGGAGCGCGACAACCGCCGCGGCGGTCGCGACCGCAACCAGGGCCGTGAGCGCGGCGCGAGGGACGGCGACAAGAGCAACTTCCTCGAGCGCGTCGTCACCATCAACCGCGTCTCCAAGGTCGTCAAGGGCGGTCGTCGCTTCAGCTTCACCGCACTGGTGATCGTGGGCGACGGCAACGGGACCGTCGGCGTCGGCTACGGCAAGGCGCGCGAGGTCCCGACCGCGATCTCGAAGGGTGTCGAGGAGGCGAAGAAGAACTTCTTCCGCGTCCCCCGCGTCGCCAAGACGATCCCGCATCCCGTCCAGGGTGAGGCAGCCGCCGGCGTCGTGCTCCTGCGTCCGGCTGCAGCCGGTACCGGTGTCATCGCCGGTGGCCCGGTGCGTGCCGTCCTCGAGTGCGCCGGCATCCACGACGTCCTGTCGAAGTCGCTCGGCTCGAGCAACACGATCAACATCGTGCACGCGACCGTCGCGGCCCTGAAGCAGCTGGAAGAGCCGCGCGCCGTCGCGGGTCGCCGCGGACTCGACATCGACCAGGTCGTGCCCGCCGCGCTGCTCCGCGCGGAGGCGAACGCCCGGCAGCACGCTGCCGACGACGCGAAGGTGAGCGCCTGATGGCCACCCTGCGAGTGACCCAGATCAAATCCAAGGTGAGCGAGAAGCAGAACCAGCGCGACACGCTTCGTTCGCTCGGTCTCAAGCGGATCGGCGACTCCGTCGAACGTGCCGACTCGGCACAGCTGCGCGGATACGTGCGTGCCGTCGCCCACCTCGTCAAGGTTGAGGAGATCGACTGATGGCTGAAGAGAAGAAGGACGCCGACGCTCGCGTCCAGCTGCTGAAGGTCCACCACCTCCGTCCGGCTCCGGGCGCGAAGAAGGACAAGACCCGTGTGGGTCGCGGTGAGGGCTCGAAGGGCAAGACCGCCGGCCGCGGTACGAAGGGCACCAAGTCGCGCTACCAGGTCCGTGCGGGCCTCGAGGGCGGCAACCTGAACTTCGTCATGCGCACGCCGAAGCTGCGCGGGTTCAAGAACCCGTTCCGCACCGAGTACCAGGTCGTGAACCTCGACACGCTCGCCGCTCTCTACCCGGCAGGGGGCGATGTGACCGTCGCCGACCTGGTTGCGAAGGGCGCCGTGCGCAAGAACGAGCTGGTCAAGGTCCTCGGCCGCGGCGACATTGCGGTTAAGCTGACGGTCGCGGTCGACCGGGTCTCCACCCAGGCGGCCGAGAAGATCGTGGCTGCAGGCGGTTCCGTCGCGCAGTGACGTCGTTCCGGCCGCCCCGCGGTCCGAATCCACGGTGAACGAAAGCGCGAGGTCCGTTCGGTGTTGAGTGCGATCCTGCGGGTCTTCCGCACGCCCGACCTGCGCCGCAAGGTGCTCTTCACGCTCGCTATCGTCGCGATCTTCCGGCTCGGCTCCTTCGTGCCGAGCCCGTTCGTGGACTTCAGCAACGTGCAGGCGTGTCTCGCCGCGAAGCAGACGGGCACCAGCGGTCTCTACCAGCTGGTGAACCTCTTCAGCGGCGGGGCACTCCTGCAGCTGTCGATCTTCGCGCTCGGGATCATGCCGTACATCACGTCGTCGATCATCGTGCAGCTGCTGCGCGTGGTCATCCCGCGGTTCGAGTCCCTCTACAAGGAGGGGCAAGAGGGCCAGGCGAAACTGACCCAGTACACCCGCTATCTGACGATCGCGCTCGGTGTGCTGCAGTCGACGACGCTGATCACCGTCGCCAGGAGCGGCGCGCTGTTCGGGCAGACCACGGTCACGGCGTGCACCGAGCTGATCTCCAACGACGCGTGGTGGGCGATCACGCTGATGGTCCTCACGATGACCGCCGGCACCGGGCTCATCATGTGGATGGGCGAGCTCATCACCGAGCGCGGCGTCGGCAACGGCATGTCGCTGCTGATCTTCACGTCGATCGCCGCCCGGTTCCCGCAGTCGATCATCGCGATCGGCCAGACCCAGGGTGTCGAGATCGCCGTCCTCGTCGTCGCCATCGGCGTCGTGGTCGTCGCGGCGGTGGTCTACGTCGAACAGTCGCAGCGGCGCATCCCGGTGGAGTACGCCAAGCGCATCGTCGGGAGACGCACGTACGGCGGCAACAACACGTACATCCCGATCAAGGTGAACATGGCGGGCGTCGTGCCCGTGATCTTCGCGTCCAGCCTGCTGTACCTCCCCGCGCTGATCGCCCAGTTCAACCAGTCGTCGACGGGTGCCTCGCCGGCGTGGGTCGTCTGGATCCAGACCTATCTGACGACGGGCGACCACCCGCTGTACATGGCGCTGTACTTCGTCCTGATCGTCGCGTTCACGTACTTCTACGTCGCAATCACCTTCAACCCCGAGGAGGTCGCCGACAACATGAAGAAGTACGGCGGCTTCATCCCCGGAATCCGCGCGGGGCGTCCGACCGCGGAATACCTCGACTACGTCCTCACGCGAGTGACGCTGCCGGGCTCGATCTATCTGGGCCTCGTCGCCCTGATACCGCTGATCGCGTTCGTCGCGATCGGCGCGAACTCGAACTTCCCGTTCGGTGGCACCTCGATCCTCATTATCGTGGGAGTCGGCCTCGAGACGGTCAAGCAGATCGATGCCCAACTCCAGCAGCGGCACTACGAAGGACTCCTGCGATGACACGTCTGCTCCTCATCGGACCCCCGGGTTCGGGTAAGGGCACCCAGGCCAGCCGGCTCTCGGTGGCGTTCGGCATCCCCGCCATCTCCACGGGCGACATCTTCCGGTCGAACGTCGCCGAGGGCACTCCGCTCGGCGTGCAGGCGAAGTCGTACATGGACCGCGGGGCGTACGTCCCCGACTCGTTGACCAACGAACTCGTGCTCGATCGTCTGGCCCATGAGGACGCGGTCGGCGGTTTCCTGCTCGACGGCTTCCCGCGGACGGTCGCTCAGGTCTCCACACTCGACGGTCTGCTCGAGTCGCAGTCGACGGCGCTCTCCGCGGTGGTGCAGCTCGTCGCCGAGACCGAGGAGGTCGTCCGTCGCCTGCTCCTCCGCGCCAGCGTGCAGGGTCGCAGCGACGACAGCGAACACGTGATCCGTGAGCGGATGCGCGTGTACGAGGAGCAGACCGCACCGCTCATCGATGTCTACGCGGAGCGGGATCTGGTCATCGCGATCGACGCGCTCGGGCCGATCGACGACGTGACGAGCCGCATCCTCGACGCACTCGGCAAGGACGCGGAGACGAGCTCCGTCTCCTGACGGGTCGATCGGTCGGGTTCCGCGTGGAGCACCGGCGGGGGAATGGATTCGCGCTGAGCGCCGTTGTCAACTAGGATTGTCCGCTGGCGTCCGCGCGCGTTCTTTCGGGTTCGGCGAAGCGGCCCGCGTTGTTCGATGCGGGGCTGAAGCGGACGCTCATCCAACCCGCAAGACCAGCATTCGCTGCGCCGTGTCACGGTGCGAGCGGTAGACGAAGTGAGGCTATGGCCAAGAAAGACGGCGTCATCGAGATCGAAGGCGCAGTGGTCGAGGCGCTGCCCAACGCCATGTTCCGAGTGGAACTCAGCAACGGGCACAAGGTCCTCGCGCACATCTCGGGAAAGATGCGGCAGCACTACATCCGCATCCTGCCCGAGGACCGCGTCATCGTCGAGTTGAGTCCGTACGACTTGACCCGCGGCCGCATCGTGTACCGCTACAAGTGACCAGGCGCTCGAACGCTGAGAAGTAACGTCCGCACGGCGCAGGCCGTCGCGGAACGATGACAGCGAGAGAGAGCACCACCATGAAGGTCAACCCTTCCGTCAAGCCCATCTGCGAGCACTGCCGCGTCATTCGCCGGCACGGTCGCGTGATGGTGATCTGCAAGAGCAACCCGCGCCACAAGCAGCGTCAGGGCTGAGAGGACCGGGCGGCGACGCCCGACCCCACCACAACTGCACATCGCACGAACGAACACCCACAGTGCGGCTCCAGATGCCACGGCGACACGCCGCGGCGGACACCCAGGGCGCGGAGGCCCAGGCACCGGAGTCGCATCACACCTCCGTACGAACAGCATTTGGAGCTGCTCAATGGCACGTCTAGCCGGCGTCGACATCCCCCGCGAGAAGCGGGTCGAGATCGCACTCACCTACATCTACGGCGTCGGTCGCACCCGCGCCGCCGAGACCCTCGCGGCAACGGGCATCAGCCCGGATGTGCGCGTGAAGGACCTCACCGACGACCAACTGGTCCTCCTCCGCGACCATATCGAGGGTTCGTACAAGGTCGAGGGCGATCTGCGGCGCGAGGTCGCCGCCGACATCCGCCGCAAGGTCGAGATCGGCTCCTACGAAGGCATCCGCCACCGCCGCGGTCTGCCCGTCCGGGGTCAGCGCACCAAGACGAACGCGCGTACCCGCAAGGGTCCGAAGCGGACCGTCGCCGGCAAGAAGAAGGCCGGCCGCAAGTAGCCCGCTCGCGGACACGAAGCGACCCCCAGACAACGATTTCGTAGGAGAAGCACATGGCAGCACCCAAGGCGAACGCCGGTCGCAAGGCGCGTCGCAAAGAGAAGAAGAACGTGGCCATCGGCCAGGCCCACATCAAGTCGACCTTCAACAACACGATCGTGTCGATCACCGACACGACCGGTGCGGTGATCAGCTGGGCCTCGTCCGGCGGCGTCGGGTTCAAGGGCTCCCGCAAGTCCACGCCGTTCGCCGCGCAGCTCGCAGCCGAGTCCGCGGCCAGGCAGGCGCAGGAGCACGGCATGAAGAAGGTCGACGTCTTCGTGAAAGGCCCCGGCTCGGGCCGCGAGACCGCGATCCGCTCCCTGCAGGCCGCCGGCCTGGAGGTCGGTCAGATCAGCGACGTCACTCCGCAGGCGCACAACGGTGTGCGTCCGCCGAAGCGCCGTCGCGTCTAAGGCCGTGCGGCCGGTGGATCCTGCGCGTGCAGGCTCCACCGGCGCATGGTCCGTCGTGCACGTTTTTCCACCCATCCGACCCTCTGTGTCATATAGCGGACACGAAAGGAACCACATCCCGTGCTGATCGCACAGCGTCCCACTCTCGCCGAAGAGCCCATTTCGGAATTCCGGTCGCGATTCGTCATCGAACCGCTCGAGCCCGGTTTCGGCTACACCCTCGGCAACTCCCTCCGCCGCACCCTGCTCTCGAGCATCCCGGGCGCCGCCGTCACGAGCATCCGGCTCGAGGGGGTCCAGCACGAGTTCACGACGATCCCCGGTGTGAAGGAGGACGTCACCGAGATCATCCTGAACATCAAGGGCCTCGTGGTCTCGTCCGAGCACGACGAGCCGATCACCGCCTACCTGCGCAAGCAGAGCGAGGGCCCCGTCACGGCCGCGGACATCTCCGCTCCGGCCGGTGTCGAGATCCACAACCCCGATCTGGTCATCGCCACGTTGAACGACAAGGCGCGCTTCGACCTCGAGCTCACGATCGAGCGCGGCCGCGGCTACGTGTCCGCCACGCAGAATCGCAGCGAGTTCAGCGAGGCCGGTCAGATCCCGGTGGACTCGATCTACTCGCCGGTGCTCAAGGTCACCTACCGTGTCGAGGCGACTCGTGCCGGTGAGCGCACCGACTTCGACCGCCTCGTGGTGGACGTCGAGACGAAGCCGGCGATCTCGCCGCGCGACGCCATCGCATCCGCCGGCCGCACGTTGACCGAGCTGTTCGGCCTTGCGCGCGAGCTGAACAGCGCGGCCGAGGGCATCGAGATCGGCCCGGCGCCGGTCGACGCACTCGTCTCGAGCGAGCTGTCGATGCCGATCGAGGACCTGGACCTGTCGGTCCGCTCCTACAACTGCCTGAAGCGTGAGGGCATCAACACCGTCTCCGAGCTCGTCGCGCTCTCCGAGACGCAGCTGATGAACATCCGCAACTTCGGTCAGAAGTCGGTCGACGAGGTCAAGGACAAGCTCGTCGAACTCGGCCTGTCGCTGAAGGACGCGGTTCCCGGTTTCGACGGTGCGCACTTCTACTCCGCTTACGACGACGAGGAAGCCTGATCATGCCGAAGCCCACGAAGGGTCCCCGCCTCGGCGGCGGTCCCGCCCACGAGCGTCTGCTGCTCGCGAACATGGCGTCCCAGCTGTTCGAGCACCGGTCGATCACGACGACCGAGGCGAAGGCGAAGCGGGTCCGCCCGCTGGCCGAGCGCCTCGTGACGTTCGCGAAGCGTGGAGACCTGCATGCGCGTCGTCGCGTGCTCGCGACCATCGGCAACAAGACCGTCGTGCACGAGCTCTTCACGGAGATCGCGCCGCTGGTCAAGGACCGCCAGGGTGGCTACACCCGCATCACGAAGACCGGATTCCGCAAGGGTGACAACGCGCCGATGGCCGTGATCGAGCTCGTGCTCGACCCGGTGCGCCCCAAGGCGCGCGCGGGCCGCAGCCGGCCGGCCGCCGAGAGCGCGCCGACCCCGGCACCGGTCGCCGAGGCGCCCGTCGCCGAGGACGCGCCGGCCGAGGCTCCTGAGGAGCCCACGGCCGTCGCCGAGGAGACCGAGCCCGAGACGGCTGCCGAGTCCAGCGAGGCCTGACCGCCCGACCGGAAGGCCGCTCCCGCGTTCGCGCGGTGAGCGGCCTTTTCGCGGTCTGGGCGCCGACCGGCGACGGGGCCTAGGCTCGGCGCGTGGCGAGCGAGGCGACGACGATCGAGGTGCCGGGCCCCGAGGGCGTGCGCCCGATGCGGGTCTCCAGCCCGTCGCGGGTCGTCTGGCCTGAGGCGGGTGTCACGAAGCTCGATCTCGTCGAATACCTGATCGCGGTCAGGGAGCCGTTCATCGGCGCGAACGGTGGGCGTCCCATCTCCCTGCAGCGCTTCGGCGGCGACGTCACGGGGGAGTGGTTCTTCTCGAAGAACCCCCCGAAGGGCGCGCCCGCGTTCGCGCGGACCGTGGAGGTGACCTATCCGAGTGGCCGCTCGCATCCGCAGCTCGTCTTCGACGAGATCGCGACGGCGGTCTGGGCCGCCCAGATGAACACCGTCGTGTTCCACCCGTGGCCGTCGAGTGCGGCGGCGACCGACCTCCCCGATCAGCTTCGGCTCGACCTCGACCCCGAACCCGGCATCACGTTCCCGCAGATCATCGAGGCGGCCTTCGCGGTGCGGACGGTGATCGAAGAGGCCGGGCTCACGGCGTTCGTGAAGACCTCCGGCAGCCGCGGCCTGCACCTGTACGCGCCGTTGCGCCCCGAGTGGGAATTCCTCGACGTGCGGCACGGCGTGATCGCCGCCTGCCGCGAAGTGGAGCGGCGGCTCCCCGACCTCGTCACGACCGCGTGGTGGAAGGAACTGCGCGGCACCCGCATCTTCCTGGACTACAACCAGGCGGCGCGGGACCGCACGACGGCCGGCGCCTACAGTCCCCGGGCGCTCCCGGCGGCGACCGTCTCGACGCCGGTCACCTGGGACGAGCTCCGCGAGGTCGATCCGTCGGCGTTCACGGTCCGCACCGTTCCTGACCGGCTGGCCGCCGTCGGCGATCCGTGGGCGGACATGTCCGCGCGGCCGGGTGGCCTCGAGACCCTGCTCGGCTGGTGGGAACGCGACCTGGCCGACGGGCTCGGCGAGCTGGCCTTCCCGCCGGACTATCCGAAGATGCCGGGCGAGCCGCCCCGCGTCCAGCCGTCCCGCGCGAAAAAGGATTCCTGACCACACCAAATCACGGAGAATTCGCATCCCGCAGCCGGTTGATGCGGATCCCGGGCCCATCGAGACCGGATCTCCGTGATTTGGTGTGCGCGGAGGTCAGAGGAGGACGTCGTTCAGGTCGACGCGGACCGGGACCTCGAGCTGGTCGAAGGTGCACGACGCCGGGTCGCGGTCCGGGCGCCACCGCACGAACTGGACGGTGTGCCGGAAGCGGTCGCCCTCCATCTGGTCGTAGGCGACCTCGACGACCCGCTCCGGCCGGAGCGGCACGAACGAGACGTCCTTGCTTGAGCTGAAGCGGTTGCGCTCGCCCTCGCCGACCAGCGGCTCGCCGTCGTCGCCCCGCTGCACGAGCGGCGCGAGCTCGTCGACGAGCTCCCGGCGTCTGACCGTCGTGAACGCGGCGATACCGCCGACCTGGCGCAGTGCACCCCGCTCGTCGAAGAGCGAGACGAGCAGGGAACCGACACCCGACCCGCTCGCATGCACGCGATAGCCGGTCACCACGACGTCCGCCGATCGGTGGTGCTTGACCTTGAACATGACCCGCTTCCCCGGCGCGTACGCGGCGTCCACCCGCTTCGCCACGATGCCGTCGAGCCCCGCACCCTCGAAGTCGGCGAGCCACGACGTCGCCTGCCGCGTGTCGTCGGTCGCCCGGGTGACGTGCACGGGTGCCGTCACGCCGGCGAGCAGCGCCTCGAGCGCGGCCCTGCGCTCGCCGAACGGTGTGTCCATGAGGCTCCTGTCGCCCTCCGCGAGCAGGTCGAACGCGATGAAGGACGCGGGCGTCTCCACCGCGAGCTTCGCGATGCGTGACGCCGCCGGGTGGATCCGCTGGCTGAGCGCATCCCAGTCCAGTCTCGCGGGACCGGTCGCGTCCAGCGGCACGACGATCTCCCCGTCGAGGATGCAGGGCCCAGGCAGGCGGTCCTGCAGCGCCTCGGCAAGTTCCGGGAAGTACCGGGTGAGGGTCTTGCCGCCCCTGCTCCCGATCTCGACGGTCTCGCCGTCGAACACCACGATGCCGCGGAACCCGTCCCATTTCGGCTCGTAGAGCAGTCGGCCACCACCGGGCGCCTCGGCCGGCACCGCTCCGATCGCCTTCGCCAGCATCGGCTCGATCGGAAGAGGGACGGGCGGTAGGGGCATGCAGTCATCATCCACCGGCCCCGCTTCCACTTCACTCGGCGGATCCGACACGATGGACCGGTGACCAGACCCCCGCTGCGCAGACGCCGGTGAGCGCCGTCAGGGTCCGACTCGACATCGCCTACGACGGCGCCGGGTTCTCCGGGTGGGCGCGGCAGGCCGAGCCGACCCGCACGGTGCAGGGGGTCATCGAGGACGCGCTCGCACTCGCATCCAGGTCGCAGGGCGACGACGACCCGCCGCGGCTCGTCGTCGCCGGACGCACCGATGCGGGCGTCCACGCGAGCGGGCAGGTCGCGCACGTCGACCTCACCCACGAGCAGATCGCCGCGATCCTCCGCCGGGACACGGGCGACATCGGCATGATCGCCCGGCGTCTCACGGGCATCATCGGCGTCGAGTCCGACGTCGTCGTCAAGGCGAGCTCACCGGCACCCGCCGGGTTCGATGCCCGGTTCAGTGCGATCTGGCGCCGGTACCGCTATCGCATCGCCGACCGGTTGTCGGAACGGGATCCACTGCAGCGACACGTCACCGCCGCGCAATCGGGTGAACTCGACCTCGACCGGATGAACGCGACGGCACTGCGCCTCATCGGCTTCCACGACTTCGCCGCCTTCTGCCGGCCCCGCCCGTTCGCCACGACGATCCGCACGCTGGAGGAGTTCGTCTGGCGGCGGGACGAGTACGGCACCGTGATCGCCGAGGTGCGCGCGGACGCGTTCTGCCACGGCATGGTGCGTGCACTGGTCGGGCTCTCGACAGCGGTCGGGTCCGGCCGCCTGCAGCCGGACCGGGCGACAGCGGCGCTCGCGGCGAACGGGCGCACCAACGAGTTCGCGAGCGCACCCGCGCACGGGCTCACGCTCGTCGAGGTGGGGTACCCGGCGGACGACGCGCTCGCCGATCAGGCGCTGCGAGCCAGAGCGGTGCGGCAGCTGGGATAGGGACGCCGTGCGGCAGCTGGGATGGGGACGCGGTGCGGCAGCTGGGACGGGGACGCGGTGCGGCAGCTGGGACGGGGACGCGGTGCGTCCAGGGCCACGGTCGGCCGCCCGCCGGTGCGTGCGCTATGCTTGATCGTTCGTGCGCGTCGATCGTGCACGGATTCGAGCCCTCCACCGTCTGCGGCGTACGCCGCGAGTGAGGTTCACCGTGCGGCTGAGGCCGCTCGATGCGAACCGGGCACCGGAGCGGGATCCACGACCACCTCGAGACAGGAAGCGTGACGCTGTGACGCGCACATACAGCCCCAAGGCGAGTGAACTCCAGCACGACTGGGTGATCATCGACGCCACCGACATCGTGCTCGGCCGGCTCGCCAGCCACACCGCGGCGCTGCTGCGCGGCAAGCACAAGCCGACCTTCGCTCCGCACATGGACAACGGCGACTACGTCATCATCGTCAACGCGGAGAAGGTCGCCCTGACCGGTGCGAAGCGTGAGCAGAAGCTCGCCTACCGCCACTCCGGGTACCCGGGCGGCCTCACCGCCGTCACGTACGTCGAGATGCTCGAGAAGCACCCGACGCGCGCGGTCGAGAAGGCCGTGCGAGGCATGCTGCCGAAGAACTCCCTCGGCCGTGCGCAGATCAAGAAGCTGAAGGTCTACGCGGGTGCCGAGCACCCGCACACGGCGCAGCAGCCGACGCCGTACACCCTCACCCAGGTCGCCCAGTAGGAAATCAAGGACTTTTTCGACCCATGGCACGCATCGCTGATTCCATCGAAACCCCTTCCACGTTCTCGACGACCTCCGCTCCGGTGGCCGAGGCGGCGGTCACCCGCCCGCCTCTGACCGTCCCGGGCGCCGCAGTCGGCCGTCGCAAGCAGGCCATCGCGCGCGTCCGGCTCATCCCCGGCAGTGGCACGATCACGGTGAACGGCCGGACGTTCGAGAACTACTTCCCGAACAAGCTGCACCAGCAGCTCATCAACGACCCGTTCACGGTGCTCGAGCTCGCCGGCAGCTACGACGTCATCGCGAAGATCTCCGGCGGCGGCCCCTCGGGTCAGGCCGGTGCACTGCGCCTCGGCATCGCCCGCGCGCTGAACCAGATCGACGAGGAGAACAACCGTCCGGACCTGAAGAAGGCCGGTTTCCTCTCGCGCGACGCCCGCGTCAAGGAGCGCAAGAAGGCCGGACTGAAGAAGGCCCGGAAGGCGCCGCAGTTCTCCAAGCGCTGATCGGACGCGCGCACCACCGTGGCACGACTCTTCGGCACCGACGGGGTGCGTGGGCTCGCCAACCGCGACGTGACCGCGCAGCTCGCGCTGTCGCTCGCGCAGGCGGCGGCGGCAGTGCTCGGCGCGGGACCGCGTGCGGCCGGCCGACGGCCTCGCGCAGTCCTCGCGCGTGATCCCCGGATCTCGGGCGAGTTCATTTCGGCCGCGGTCGCGGCAGGACTCGCGAGCTCGGGCGTCGACGTCGACGACGCCGGCGTCACACCGACGCCCGCCGCCGCGTTCCTGATCGCCGACGCTGGCGCCGACTTCGGCGTGATGATCTCCGCGTCGCACAATCCCGCCCGCGACAACGGGATCAAGATCTTCGCCGCCGGCGGCACGAAGCTGCCCGACGAGGTCGAGGACCGCATCGAGGCCGCGATGGCCGAGCCGCCGCTCGCGCCACTCGCCGGTGACGTCGGCCGCATCCGCCGGTTCGCCGACGCGGAGGACCGGTACATCGTCCATCTCATCGAGACGCTGCCGCACCGGCTCGACGGCCTCACGATCGTGCTCGACTGCGCGAACGGCGCAGCGGCAGGGGTGTCGCCCGAGGCGTTCACGCTCGCGGGCGCGCGCGTCGTCGTCATCGGCAACGACCCCAACGGCATGAACATCAACGCGGGGGTCGGCTCCACGCATCTCGGCCCGCTCTGTGCTGCGGTGGTCGCGACCGGCGCCGACCTCGGCATCGCGCACGACGGCGACGCCGACCGGTGCCTCGCCGTCGACGCCACGGGCACGCCCATCTCGGGCGACCAGATCATGGCCATCCTGGCGCTCGCGATGCAGGAACGCGGCGCGCTGCGGAGCGCGACCCTGGTCGCCACCGTCATGAGCAACCTCGGCCTGCACCGCGCCATGCGCACGGCCGGCATCGCCGTGCTCGAGACCCGGGTCGGCGACCGCTACGTGCTCGAGACGCTCGCCGAGCGCGATCTGTCCCTCGGTGGCGAGCAGTCGGGCCACGTGATCATGTCCGACCACGCGACGACCGGCGACGGGCTGCTCACCGGCCTGCACCTCGCCGCGGAGGTCGCGAGGACCGGCAAGTCGCTCGCCGAGCTCGCGTCCGTCGTGACGATCTACCCGCAGACGCTCGTGAACGTGTCGGGTGTCGACCGCGACCGGGTCGAGTCCGACACGGAGGTCGCGCTCGCGGTGCTCGCCGCCGAAGAGGAGCTCGGCGACACCGGCCGTGTGCTGCTGCGGCCGTCGGGGACCGAACCGCTCGTTCGCGTCATGGTCGAGGCGGAGGACCAGAGGACCGCTGACGCGGTCGCGGGCCGCCTGGCGCAGGTCGTGAAGGACCGACTGGCCCTGTCCCCGGCCTGACCCGTCAGATCTTCCGCAGCAGCACCGTCGCGACGCTGTGGTCGGCGCGCTTGCGCAGGACCAGCCGGGCGCGCGGCCGCGTCGGCAGCACGTTCTCGACGAGGTTGGGTTCGTTGATCGCGTGCCAGATGCCCGCGGCCGTCGTTCGCGCGCTCGCCTCGTCGAGGCTCGCGTATCGGTGGAAGTACGAGTTGGGGCTCGCGAACGCGCCGGTCTGCAGACGCAGGAACCGCTCCACGTACCAGTGCGCGATGTCGTCGGTCTCCGCATCCACGTAGACGCTGAAGTCGAAGAGGTCGCTCACGGCCGGCCCGGAACCCGCAGGCGGCTGAAGGACGTTGAGCCCTTCGACGATGAGGATGTCGGGCTGATGCACCACGATCTCCGCGCCGGGCACGATGTCGTACCGCTCGTGCGAGTAGAACGGCACCCGCACCTCGGGCACGCCGCTCTTCACGGCAGTGACGAACTGGAGCAGCGCGAGCCGGTCGTACGACTCGGGGAAGCCTTTGCGCTGCATCAGGCCCCGCCGCTCGAGTTCGGCGTTCGGGCAGCAGGAACCCATCGGTCGGCACCAGCTCGACCCGCGGTGTGTCGTCCCATCGGGCGAGCAGCTCGCGCAGCAGACGGGCGACCGTCGATTTGCCGACGGCGACGGAGCCCGCGACACCGATGACGAACGGGGTCGTCGCGGTGTTCGAACCGAGGAACGACGACGTGCGCGTGTTGAGTTGTCGCGCGCCGGTCGCGTAGAGGTTGAGCAGCCGGCTGAGCGGCAGGTAGACCTCGGACACCTCGCGGGCGTCGAGGGGCTCGCCGAGTCCGCGCAACCGGATGAGCTCGGCATCGGTGAGCGGCTGTCGCATCGACGGGGCCAGCGCCGCCCATTCGGCACGGGCGATCTCGATGTACGGCGACGGCGCAGACGGGTTCGGCGCTGCGGGCGCCACGGAGGCCCCGCGCTCGGACATGCGTCAAGCGTAGCGATCGCCGCGAGGCCTCCTGGCGCCCTGGATACACTCGGGGCCATGTGCGGCATCGTCGGTTACGTGGGGGAGCGGGACTCGATCGCGGTGCTGCTGGGTGGGCTGCAGCGGCTCGAATACCGCGGCTACGACTCGGCGGGCGTCGCGGTGCTCGACGGTTCCGGCGCCCTCGCGACCCGCAAGCGGGCAGGAAAGCTCGGTGTCCTGCGCGGCGACATCGAGGCTGCGCCGCTGCCCGTGTCGCACACCGGCATCGGGCACACCCGCTGGGCGACGCACGGCGGACCGACCGATGCGAACGCGCATCCGCATCTGGGCGACGACGGCCGGCTCGCCCTCATCCATAACGGCATCATCGAGAACTACGCGGAGCTGCGCGCCGAACTGCTCGACGACGGCTTCACCTTCACCAGCGAGACGGACACCGAGGTCGCGGCGATCCTGCTCGGCCGCGAGTACCACGCGGTCGGCGACCTGACGGCGGCGTTCCGTGCCGTGGTCGCGCGGCTGCACGGCGCGTTCACACTGCTCGCGGTCCACGCGGGCGAGCCGGGCGTGGTCGTCGGTGCGCGCCGCAACTCCCCGCTCGTCGTGGGGCTCGGCGACGGCGAGATGTTCCTGGGCTCCGACGTCGCCGCATTCGTCGAATTCACCAGACGGGCGATGGCGATCGGACAGGACCAGATCGTCGCCATCACCGCGGACGGCTACGTGCTCACCGATTTCGACGGGAACCCGGTCGAGGGCGAGGAGTACGAGGTCGCCTGGGACGCCTCAGCCGCCGAGAAGGGCGGCTGGTCGAGCTTCATGGCGAAGGAGATCAGCGAGGAGCCTGAGGCCGTCGACCAGACGCTCCTCGGGCGCATCCACGACGGCGTCGTGGTCCTCGACGAGCTCGACGCCGCGCTCGACCCGTCCGTGCTCGCCGGCGTGGGCCGCATCGTGGTGCTCGGCGCCGGCACCGCCGCGTACTCGGGACTGGTGGGCAAGTACGCGATCGAGAAGTGGGCGAGGGTGCCCGTCGAGGTGGAACTCGCGCACGAGTTCCGCTACCGCGACCCCGTCCTCACCCCCGACGTGCTCGTCGTGTCGATCAGCCAGTCGGGCGAGACGATGGACACGCTGATGGCGGTGAAGTACGCCAAGGAGCACGGCGCACGCACGCTGTCGATCTGCAACACGCAGGGCGCGACCATCCCCCGCGAGTCCGACGCGGTCCTCTACACGCGGGCGGGTCCCGAGGTGGCCGTCGCGAGCACGAAGGCGTTCACGGCGCAGGTCGTCGCGCTCTATCTCCTCGGCATGCACCTCGCTCGGGTGCGCGGCGCGATGACGGATGCGGAGATCGCGGGCCTCGTGGACGAGTTGCGCGCTGTGAGCGGCAAGCTGCGCACAGTCCTCGAGGCGGGGCCGCAGATCCGCGAACTCGCCCGGAACATGTCCGACACCCGCAGCGTGCTGTTCCTCGGCAGGCACGTCGGCTACCCCGTCGCGCTCGAGGGCGCCCTGAAGCTCAAGGAGCTCGCGTACATCCACGCAGAGGGGTTCGCGGCCGGTGAGCTGAAGCACGGGCCGATCGCCCTGATCGAGCCGGGACAACGGGTGTTCGTCGTCGTGCCGAGCCCCCGCGACACGAACAGCCTGCATCCGAAGGTCGTCTCGAACATCCAGGAGATCCGTGCCCGCGGCGCGCACGTGCTCGCGATCGCCGAGGCGGGCGACGCCGCGGTGCTGCCCTATGCGGACGACGTCGTGCGGATCCCGCTCGCGTCGCCGATGTTCGAGCCGCTGCTCGCGGTCGCCCCCCTGCAGATGTTCGCCATGGAGCTCGCGGCCGCCAAGGGGCTGGACGTCGATCAGCCGCGCAATCTCGCCAAGTCGGTGACGGTCGAGTAGGGCCGATGATCATCGGCATCGGCGTCGACGTGGTCGACATCGCCCGGTTCGGCCGGGCCGTCGACCGCACGCCGGCGCTCGCGGACCGGCTGTTCGCGCCAGGCGAACGCGGGTTGCCGCTCAGCTCGCTGGCGGCGCGGTTCGCGGCCAAGGAGGCGCTCATCAAAGCCGCAGGCGGATCCACCGGGTTCACCTGGCACGACATGGTCGTGGTGCCGAACGACGTCGGCCGCCCGTTCTTCCGCGTGACGGGCACCGCAGCGGAGCGGCTCGAAGAACTCGGCGCGAAGCACGTGCACCTGTCGCTGAGCCACGATGCGGGGATCGCCTCGGCCTTCGTGGTCCTGGAGAGCTCGTGACCGAGGGGGCATGGCGCGAGGCCGAGATCGACACCTCCGCCATCGCTGCGAACGTGCGCCGGCTGCGAGCGGTGGCAGGCACCCCGCATCTGATGGCCGTCGTCAAGGCGGACGGCTACGGTCACGGCGCGGAACGGGCGGCGCGCGCGGCGCTCGACGGGGGCGCTGACTGGCTCGGCGTCGCGGACATCGACGAAGCGCTGCAGCTGCGCGCAACGGGCGTCGAGGCGCCGTTGCTCGCCTGGCTGCACGGGCCGGGGGTCGATTTCGCACGAGCCGCGGCAGCAGGCGTCGACATCGGGGTGTCCTCTGCGGAACAGCTGCGTGCCATCGCGGGGAACGCACGGGGCGCCCGCGTGCAGATCAAGGTCGAGACGGGGCTCAGCAGGAACGGGGTGGCTCCCGAGGACTGGGCGGCGGTCTTCCGGCTCGCCGGCGACTTCGAGCGGGACGGTCTCGTCACCGTCCGCGGGGTCTTCAGCCATTTGGCCAACACGTCCGACGCGTCGGATGCGGCGGCGGCCGCGTCGTTCGCGGACGCCGTCGACCTCGCCCGTGCCGTCGGCCTCTCGCCGTCGCTGCTGCACCTCGCGAGCACCGCTGCGGCGATCCGGCGGGACCAGTCGGCGCTCACCATGGTGCGCACCGGCATCGGCATCTACGGACTCAGCCCGTTCGGCGACGCCGACGGGGCGACGATCGGGCTCGTCCCGGCCATGACCCTGCGCGCCAGGGTGATCGCCGTGCGCCGGGTGCCCGCAGGGGCCGGCGTCTCCTACGACCACACGTGGACGGCGCCGAAGGCGACGAACCTCGCCCTCGTGCCGCTCGGCTACGCGGACGGCATCCCCCGCGCCGCATCCGGCCGTGCCGCCGTGCTGATCGGTGGTGTCCGCCGCCCCGTGCGCGGCCGCATCGCGATGGATCAGTTCGTCGTGGAGACGGGTGACGACGAGGTCGCGGTCGGCGACCCCGTCGTCGTGTTCGGCGAACCGGGTTCCGGCGCGCCCACCGCGGACGACTGGGCCGAATGGGCCGGCACGATCAACTACGAGATCGTCACGCGGATCGGCGGGCGCGTCCCGCGCACCGATGGCTGAGGCGGCGCGCGTGGTGGTCGAGATCGCGGACCCCGACGCGATGCACCGGTTCGGCACGCGGCTGGGGCGGTCGCTGCTGCCCGGCGACCTCGTCGTGCTGTCGGGGCCGCTCGGCGCGGGCAAGACGACACTCTCGGCCGGAATCGGCACGGGCCTCGGCGTGCGCGGGCCGGTCACCAGCCCCACGTTCGTGCTGGCCAGGACCCACCCGTCCACGGTCGGCGGGCCGCCGCTCGTGCACGTGGACGCCTACCGTCTCGGCTCACCCGCCGAATTCGACGACCTCGACATCGACCTCGACTCGAGCGTGGTGCTGGTCGAATGGGGTGACGGCATGGTCGACGGGCTCACCGATTCACTGCTCCGCATCGCGATCGAGCGGCCGTCCGGCGACGGCGTCGCGGACGCGCCCGACGAGGCGCCTGTCGAGCCGCGCATGCTGACGATCACCTGGCGCGGAGACCGGTGGCGCGAGGGCTTTAGTCTCGGGGAGTGATTCTCGCCGTCGACTCGTCGGGGGAGACCGGGGTGGCCGTCGTCGACGGCACGCGCGTGGTCTTCAGCGCGGTCGACCCGCGCACCCGCGCACACGCCGAGACGATCGGGCCGCTCCTCGCCGCCGCGGTGAGCGCACCGGGGGCCGACATCACCGCGGTCGCGTACGGCACGGGCCCGGGCCCGTTCACCGGACTGCGCGTCGGCATGGCGGCGGCGCGCATGTTCGCGCGTCGCGCGCGGCGTGCCGGCGCTGCCCGTCGCCAGTCACGACGCGGTCGCGCTCGTCCACCTCGAATCGGGCGGCGCGGCGCCGTTCGTCGTCGTGTCCGACGCGCGCCGGCACGAGGTCTACTGGACGGCATACACCGGCCTCGACGCGCGCGGCGTGCCCGATGCGCCGTCGGGCCCCGCCGTCGGGCCCGAGACCGACCTGCCCGACCTGCCGCGCGTCACCGCCGCCGTGGACCCGGCGGCGCTCGGCCGCGTCGCAGCGCGGGGCGGGGCCGCGGCCGACGACGCGCCGCGCTACCTGCGGGCACCCGACGTGACGCCACCGAAGGCGCGGCCGTGACCGGGCTGCGAGACGCGACCGCCGCCGACCTCGACGCCGTCATGGCGATCGAGCGCGCGAGCTTCCCGACGGATGCGTGGAGCAGGGACGCGATGCGCCGGTCGCTGCTCGACCACGACGCGGTGGCCCTCGTCGCGACCGCCGACGACGACGTCGTCGGCTACGCCGTCGCGCTGGCGCCGGCCGGCACAGGCGACGCGGACGTGCTCACCATCGCCGTCGACGCCGCGTGGCGGCACACCGGGATCGGCAGGTCAATGATCCAGCGGCTCATCGACGGCGCGCGCGCCAGAGGAGCGCGGCGCGTGTTCCTCGAAGTGCGCGTCGACAACGAGGTCGCACAGCGCTTGTACCGCTCGTTCGGCTTCGTCGCGATCGGCCGGCGGCGCGGCTACTACCAGCCGGACGGCGTCGACGCGCTGACCATGCGACTCGAACTGCCGGCGGTGGCGGGATGACGGGGCCGCTCGTGCTCGGCATCGAGACGTCGTGCGACGAGACGGGCGTCGGGATCGTCCGGGGCCGCACGGTGCTCGCCAATGTGATCGCGAGCTCGATGGAGGAGCACGCCAGGTACGGCGGCGTCGTCCCCGAGATCGCGGCGCGCGCCCACCTCGAGTCGATCGGCCCGACGCTCGACGCCGCGCTCGCCGTGTCCGGCGTGCGCCTCAGGGATCTCGACGCGATCGCGGTCACGTCCGGTCCGGGGCTCGCGGGGGCTCTGATGGTGGGGCTCGGTGCGGCCAAGGCGCTCGCCGTCGGCCTCGACACACCGCTCTACGCGGTGAACCATCTCGTCGGTCACGTCGCCGCCGATCTGCTGCACGCGCCGGGCGAGCGGGACGAGCCGCCGGCCGTGCCGACGATCGCGCTGTTGGTCTCCGGCGGCCACACCGCGATCCTCGGCGTGCGCGATCTCGCCGGCGACATCGACCTGCTCGGCGAGACGCTCGACGATGCGGCGGGGGAGGCCTTCGACAAGGTGGCGCGCCTGCTCGGTCTCGCCTACCCGGGTGGCCCGCGCATCGATGCGGCCGCCGCAGACGGGGACCCTGCCGCGATCCGGTTCCCGCGCGGGCTGACCGCGGCCAAGGATCAGGCGCTGCACCGCTACGACTTCTCGTTCTCGGGGCTGAAGACCGCGGTGGCCCGCTACGTGGAGCAACGGGCGGATTCGGGCGACTTGCCGATCGCGGACATCGCCGCGGGATTCCGCGAGGCGGTCGTCGACGTGCTCGTGACGAAGACGCTCGCCGCATGCCGGGCGCTGGACGTGCCTCGCGTGCTGCTCGGCGGCGGTGTCGCGGCGAACGGGCGGCTCCGCGAGGTGCTCCGCGCACGCGCGGACGGACTCGGCATCGAGGTGCGCATCCCGCCCCTCGGCCTGTGCACCGACAACGGCGCGATGATCGCGGCGGTCGGTGCGTTGCGCGTCGAAGCCGGCCACGGCCCATCCGACCTGGATGTCGGCGTCGACTCGACACTGCCCGTCACCACGGTTCAGGCCTGACCGGAGGCCTCTTTCGGGGGCCACGACACGCGACGTCACCCCGTTGACACGGGTGCGTGCCGCTGCGACGATGAACGCATCTTCGGTGTTTCTCAGTGCCGTCCAAGGAGACCACAATGACCGACTCCCAGCCCACCCCGCCCCCGTCGACGCCGTACGTCCCGTCGGGTGCCGCGCCGGCGAAGTCCCCGGTGCTGAGCATCATCGCCCTCATCGCGGGCATCGTCGGCGTACTGCTGTCCCTGTTCGCCTTCGGGTCGGGAATCGTCCCCGGAATCGCAGCCGTCGTGCTCGGTTTCCTCGGACGCAGCAAGGAGCCGCAGGCGCGCGGACTCTGGCTCACGGGCCTGATCCTCGGCTTCGTCGCGATCGCAGTCGCGATCCTCGTGTGGGTCGTCCTCGCGATCATCGGCCTCTCGCTGAACTCGATCCCGACCAACTGACCGGGCTCAGCCGCAGTCACTCGTGGCCCCGCCGGTCCCGCCCATCACGGCGTGACCGGCGGGGCCACGTGCGGCTCCTGCAGGCGCCTGCAGATCAGCGCGACCCGGCGATCGGCGAGACGGGTGACGACCAGCGTCGCCTCGCCGTCGCCCTCGAGGCCCAGGAACGTGCGGAACGTGGCCGGATCGAGGTCGACGCCCCGCTTCTTGATCTCGAGGCGGCCGATGCCGCGCCGCCGGAGTTCCTTGCGGATCGCGAGCCGGTCGAACGGCAGCTCCGCATCGATCGCGAACGTCGACATGAACGGCGACGCCGTCGGCACCGCGCCGGTCAGATAGGCGATCGACGGACCGACGGGGTGGGTGTTCGTCGCTCTGGCGAGGTCGCCCACGAGGCGGGCTCGGATCACCGCGCCGTCGGGCTCGTGCAGGTAGCCGCCGAGCGGACCCGGTGCCTCATCCGGGGAGTCGGCCTGCGCCGTCAACTCCGCAGTGCCGGTGCGGCCGACGACCAGGGCCGCGCGCCGGATCCCCGGCCTGCGGAGTGCGCCGAGCCACAGCGCCACCTCGGTGACGTCCCCGTCGCTCGACACCCATTGGGCCTCGGCGTCGTCGGGGATCGCCCCGCGGTCGAACGCCGGGCCGAGCTTCACGCCGACCGGCATGGTGCGGGCCAGATCGAGCGCGAAGCCGACCGGCGGCGAGTAGTCCCCCGGGCCGACGCGTTTCGTGTCGTCGTGCCCGGCGGTCCGCCTCGCCGGATCGAGCCATGCGCCCTCGAACCTGGCCGTGTCCGCCTGCTCGGCCTCGCCGGTCTCGACGTGGACCGAGGGGAACGGTGCGAGGTTGTACGCGGCGATGGCGGCGGTGACTGGGTCGCGCTCGATCGCGACGACGCCGAGGTCGATGCCGCCGAAGGCGAGCGAATCGCCCCCGATGCCGCAGCCGAGGTCGGCGACGCGGTCGACGCCGGCCGACCGGAACCGCGCGGCGTGATGGGCGGCGACGTCGAGCCGGGTCGCCTGTTCGAGGCCGGCCCTGGTGAAGAGCATCCGCGAGGCGAACTGCCCGAACTTGCGCACGGCGCGTCGCCTGAGCGCCGCCTGCGTCAGGATGATGGCCGTCTCGGTGGGGGAGTAGCCCGACCTGCGGAGCGCGGTCGATCGTTGCACGACGCTGCCACGGTCCACCGGCTCGGGTTCGGCATCGACCGCCGACAGCACCTTCGGCGTCAGCAGCACGTCGAGTTCGTCGCGCTCCACGACCTCCACCGTATTCGCCTCGGCGCAGAAACCACGGAGGTGGCGATTCGCTGGCACTCGCGTTGCAGGAGTGCCAACCGCGGGCCTAGACTTCACGTTGGCACTCGGCCAGGTCGAGCGCCAGACGAACTTGTCATTGAGAGAAGGGGTGGACCATGCCGGTCTCCACAAAGGTCGCCATCAAGCCGCTCGAGGACCGCATCGTGATCCAGCAGGTGGACGCGGAGCAGACGACGGCCTCGGGGCTCGTCATCCCCGACACCGCCAAGGAGAAGCCCCAGGAGGGCGAGGTCGTGGCAGTCGGTCCCGGACGGATCGACGACAACGGCAACCGCGTGCCGCTCGACGTCGCCGTCGGCGACCGGGTCATCTACTCGAAGTACGGCGGTACCGAGGTCAAGATCTCGGGCGAGGACTACCTGGTCCTGTCGGCGCGCGACGTGCTCGCCGTCGTCGTTCGCTGAGCCGAACACTCACCGCGAAGGGCGGGTTCCGAGACGCTCGGAACCCGCCCTTTCCGCATCCCACCCTGGGATAGCGTCGGACGGTGACGCGGACACCGGCTGAGGCTTCGAGCAGGGCCGGATTCGCCGCCGGGCTGCTGTCGTACCTGCTCTGGGGTGCGATGCCGGTCTACTTCCTGGCGATGCAGCCCGCCGGCCCGTTCGAGATCGTCGGCTGGCGCGTGCTGTTCTCGCTGGTCTTCTGCGCGATCGTCATCTCGGTCGTCCGCGGCTGGCGCGCCGTCCGCGCCGTCTTCCGTGCTCCCCGGACCGTCGGCCTGCTCGGCCTCGCCGGCGCGCTCATCTGGGTGAACTGGATCGTCTACGTCTACGCCTCCACCACCGGGCGGGTCGTGGATGCGGCGCTCGGCTACTTCATCAACCCGATCGTGACCGTGCTGCTCGGCGTGCTCGTCCTGCACGAGCGCCTCCGCGCGCTGCAGTGGGCGGCGGTCGCCGTCAGCGCCGTCGCCGTCGTCGTGCTGTCCGTCGAGGCGGGCGGCGTGCCGGTCGTCTCGCTCGCCCTTGCGGCGTCGTTCGGGCTCTACGGCCTGGTGAAGAAGCGCGTCGGTGCCACCGTCGACGCGGTCACCGGACTCGCCTTCGAGACCGCGTGGCTCACTCCGGTCGCGATCGTCCAGGTCGCCGTGGTCGCCGCGACCGGCGGCCTCGCGTTCGGCAGCGCCGGCGTGTTCCCGACGCTGATGATGGCGTCGGCCGGCGTGGGCACGGCCGTGCCGCTCCTCCTGTTCGCATCGGCGACCAAGCGGCTGCCGCTGTCCGTGATCGGGTTCCTGCAGTACCTGACGCCGATCCTGCAGTTCGTCGTCGGAGTCGTCGTGCTCGGCGAGCCGATGGCGCCGGCGAGGCTCGCCGGCTTCGCGATCGTCTGGACCGCCCTGATCCTGCTGGTCGTCGACTCGCTCCGTGGCGCGCGCATGGCGCGCATCCGCGCGCGTCAGAGCGGACCGACCCCGCTCGGCGCGTAGACGACATAGGCGACCGAGTCGCCGTAGGTGACGTCGTCGACACCCGTGATGCCGACGCAGAGCTTCTCCGTGCACGCCTGTCCGTCACCGCCGGTCGTGTTCTCGCGGTCCTTGGTCAGGATGTAGCCGGCCGCCAGCAGTCGTGCGCGGGCGACGTGATACCCGGCGAGCGGATCCTTCACGGCGATCCATTCACGCCACACGCCCGCGGCGTACTCGCGGCCGAGGACACGACCCGGGATCAGCGGCACGGCCGCCGGAATGGGGCTGGCCTGCGCCGACGTCGGGGTCGGTGAGGACGCCGGACCGCCGGTCCCGATGCACCCCGACAGCGAACCCATGAGCACGGCAGCAGCGGCCGCGGCGAGCAGTACGCGCGTCGCTGAGAGGCTTGCCATCGCGGGTCTCCGATCGCCGACCGACGGCGTCCGTGCGGCACGCCGATGCCAGCTAACGCGCTCCGCGACCCCCGAGTGGGTCACGGATTGCTAACGAAGAGCCGCTGACAACCATTGGAAACACATTCGGAACACCCGTGTCCTACCGTGCTCTCAGGTCTCGCCCGATGCGGCGTGCCCGCAATCACACCTGAAGTAAGGACCCGAATGACCGGATACCGAAGCGTGAGCCGCCTTGCGGTGATCGCCGCGGGCGCAGTTGCCGCGCTCTCCTTGGCCGCGTGCTCGAGCCCCTCGGCCACGCCCTCAGCGACCACCACCGCGGGTGCCTCGGCCGCCGCGACCACCGCGGCGATCTCCGCCGTGCCGAAGTGCGACAGCTCGACAGCGGCGACCTCGCTGCTGAAACTCGGCGCCTTCTTCCCGCTCACCGGCGGCCTGGCCTACCTCGGCCCGGCGTCGGTCGGCGGCGCGGACCTCGCCCTCAACGACATCAATGCGGCCGGCGGTGTCAACGGCACCAAGGCCTGCATCAACCTCGGCGACTCCAGCGACACCCCGCACGCCTCGATCAGCATCGCGAACATCAAGAAGATGCTGCAGTCGAAGGTCTCCGCGGTCGTCGGCCCCGAGTCCTCGGGCGTCACCTACAACATCCTGCCGACCATCAAGGCGTCGCAGACGGTGCTGTTCTCGAACGCGGCCACCGACGACGGCCTGTCCGGCGTCTCGCCGTACTTCTTCCGCAACCCGGCCCCGAACACGTTCGAGGCCAAGGCGCTGGGCAACCAGATCATCGCGGACGGCCGCACCAAGGTCGGCGTGCTGGTCTTCAACGACCCGTATGCGACCAACCTGCGCGACGGCATCCAGAGCGTCGTCGAGGCGGGCGGCGGCTCGATCACCTACGGCGCCAAGGGCAAGAACCAGGAGTTCCCGGCGACGCAGACGAACTTCGGCTCGGACGTCTCGGCGCTGCTCGCGACGAAGCCGGACGCGGTCGTCATCGACACGTTCGACCAGATCAAGCAGATCATCCCGGCGCTCGCCGCCGCGAAGTTCGACCTGAGCAAGGTGTACTTGATCGACGGTGACCTGGGCGACTACACCGGGATCTTCCCGACGAACGCGCTGAACGGCGCGAAGGGCACGACGCAGGGTGTCAACCCCGCGCCCGACCTGAAGACCCGCATCGCGGCCGCGTACATGGCCAACGGCGGCAGCTCGAAGATCACCTCCTACGCCTACGGCGCAGAGGCGTACGACGCGGTCACGATGATGGCGCTGGCGGCGGAGAAGGCGAAGTCGACCGACTCGGCCTCGATCCAGAAGAACCTGCCGTTGATCTCCGGCACCACGGGTGGCACCATCTGCAAGTCGTTCGCGGCCTGCTCGGCGCTGCTGAAGGCCGGTAAGGAGATCCAGTACTCGGGTTACGCGGGCACCGGCCCGTTCAACGCGAAGCACGACGTCTCCAGCGGCTACATCAGCATGTACCAGTACGTGGGCAACAACCCGTCGAAGTTCCTCGGTTCCTCCAAGGAGTCCGACTAACCAGCGGCATGATGGGGCCGGGCGAGCGCCGGCCCCATCACTGCACGCAGGAGCCGTCGTCGCTCGAACCGAGAGGTCGTCCCAGTTGCCGCAATCCGGGCGCTCCCCGCTGCTCCTCCTCGTCGCGCTCCTCACACTGCTGCTCGGTGTGCTCGGGGTCGCATCCCCCGCGTTGGCCGCGACGCCGACACCCTCACCTTCGGTCTCGGCGCCCGCGACCGGAACCGCCGTCAGCATCACCGCCGTCGCCGCGTGCGCTCCGGGTCCGACGGTCGGCTGCATGCAGGGCACCTGCGGGACGCCAACGGCGACCCGGTCAAGGGCGTGCGGATGACCCTCGCCGCGTCGGGCGCGACGGCGACCTCGACAAGCAACGCGTCGGGTCAATACCGGTTCAGCGTCTCCAAGACCGGGCCCTACACGCTCACGCTCGCCGCCGCGACGCTGCCGAAAGGCATGAAGGCAGCGATCACGACGAAGACGATCACGGTCACCGTCGGTCAGTTGCAGCCCGCGGTGTTCGCGCTGACCGGGACCGTCACGAAGGGCGAGGCGAGTCGAGCGCGGCGCCGAGTGAGCTCGAGCAGGTCTGGACGCAGATCTCGCGCGGCCTGCTGCTCGGCCTGTTGCTCGCCCTGGCGTCCATCGGCCTGTCGCTCGTGTACGGCACCACGGGCCTCAGCAATTTCGCGCACGCGGAGCAGGTGACGCTCGGCGGCCTGCTCGTGTACGTGTTCGCGATCCAGCTCGGTCTGCCGTTCCTGCTGGCGGCCGTGATCGCCATCGCGATCTGCGCGCTGACGGGCACGGTGCAGGACCGCCTCATCTGGCAGCCGCTCCGCAAGCGCGGATTGGGTCTCACGCAGCTGATGGTCGTCACCATCGGTCTGCAGCTGGCGCTCGAGTACCTCTACCAATTCGTCTTCGGCGCCGGCGTGCTGCCGGTGACGACGACGATCCAGGTCAACACCGGACCGCTGAACATCACGCCCAACGGCTACCTGTCGATGCTGATCTCGATCGTCGTACTCGTGGCGGTGGGCGTCGTGCTGCTGCGCACCAGGATCGGGCGCGCGACGCGCGCGGTCGCGGACAATCGGGCTCTCGCCGCGGCATCCGGCATCGACGTCGACCGCATCATCCGGCTGGTCTGGACGGTCTCGACCGGCCTCGCCGGCCTCGCGGGGATCCTCTATGCGCTCGTGTACGGCGGCATCGCCTGGAACACGGGCGCCGAGCTCCTGCTCCTGATCTTCGCCGCGGTCACGCTCGGCGGTCTCGGGACCGCCTTCGGCGCGCTCGTCGGCTCGCTCATCATCGGGTCGATCGTGCAGCTCTCGAGCCTCGTCCTGTCTGCGGAGTTGAAGTACGCGACCGCCCTGCTCATCCTGATCCTCGTGCTGCGTGTTCCGGCCCCAGGGCATCCTCGGCCGCCGGCAGCGCGTCGGCTGAGCGAAAGGAAGGTCCGACCATGGACTTCCTCGCAACCTCTTCACCGACGTCGGCGCGCAGATCCTGTCGTCGGTCGACCGCTGTCGTTCGCGATCGCGGCGATCGGCCTGGACATCCACTTCGGCTACACCGGCCTGCTGAACATCGGTCAGGCCGGGTTCATGCTGCTCGGCGCATACGGCTTCGCCATCACCGTCAAGTTCGGCGGGCCGTTCTGGCTCGGCGTCCTCGTCGCGATCGTCGTCGCGATCCTCTTCGCGTTCATCCTCGGCGTACCGACACTGAAACTGCGGGGGGACTACCTCGCGATCGTGACGATCGCTGCCGCGGAGATCGTGCGGATCATCGGCGGCAACCGGCACGCTGCGACCGATCACCGGCGGCACGTGCCGGCATCAACGGAGCGCCGTATCAGCCCGCGTTCACCGACCTCTCGCCGTTCCCGAACGGCCAGCAGTTCGCGCTCGGGCCCTGGACGCTACGCGCTCACCGAGGGCGACAGCTGGTTCCTCAGCATCGTCGTGCTGGGTCATCGTGCTGCTGGTCCGGCCTGCTCGTCTTGGCGCTCATGCGCAGCCCGTGGGGCCGCGCGATCCGCGGCATCCGCGAGGACGAGGACGCGGCCCGCAGCCTCGGCAAGAACGTGTACCTGTACAAGATGCAGGCGCTGATCCTCGGTGGCGTGATCGGTGCGCATCGGCGGCGTGCTGTACGTGCTCCGGCCTCCGTGCAGCCGGACGCCCTCGACCGCAGACGACGTTCCTGCTCTACACGTGCATCCTGCTCGGCGGCGCGGCGACGGTCCTCGGGCCGATGCTCGGTACTGTCGCTCATACTTCATCGTCATGATCGTGCCTGCAGGACGTGAGTCTCGCAGTTCGTGCCCGCGTCGGTCATGTCGCAGGCAGCAGATCCCGCAGTTCGGGTGGATCGTGGTGGGTGTCGGGCTGATGCTGCTGGTGATCTTCCGTCCGCAGGGCATCCTCGGGAACAAGAAGGAGCTGAGCTTCGGTGACTGACACCACGACGCCCCGGCTGTCCGAGGGGTATGACTTCGATCGCGCGGCGCTGCGGGCGAAGCTCGAGGACGTCTCGCAGGAGCCCGGGCAGTCGCGAAACCGAGCCGATCCTCGTCCGTCGACAACGTGGCCCGCACGATTCGGCGGCATGACGTCGCCGTGGACGTCGAGCACCTCGAGATGCAGCGCGGCGCCATCACCGCGCTGATCGGGCCGAACGGTGCGGGCAAGACCACGTTCTTCAACCTGCTCACCGGGTTCGACAAGCCGAACTCGCGGCAGCCGAGCTTCGGCGGCGCGACGGCCCGTTCGCGACCTGGACGTTCCAGGGCGAGAGATGACGACACCAGCGCATACAAGGTCGCGCAGGCCGGCATGGTGCGCACCTTCCAGCTCACGAAGGCGCTCGCGGCGCATGACCGTGATGGACAACATGCTGCTCGGCGCGAAGGACCAGCCGGGCGAGCGGATCCTGACCGCGCTGGTCAGCCGCTCTGGCGCAAGCGTGAGAAGGAGATCCGCGAGCAAGGCCGAGGACCTGCTCGCGCGGTTCAAGCTCGACACGAAGAAGGACGACTACGCCGGCAGCCTGTCCGGTGGCCAGCGCAAGCTCCTCGAGATGGCGAGGGCCTGATGAGCGAGCCGGCGATGATCATGCTCGACGAGCCGATGGCCGGCGTGAACCCGGCGCTGACGCAGTCGCTGCTCGGCCACATCCTGGACCTGCGAGACCAGGGCATGACCGTGCTGTTCGTCGAGCACGACATGCACATGGTGCGGCACATCTCGGACTGGGTGATCGTCATGGCCGAGGGCAAGATCGTCGCCGAGGGTACCGCCGAGACGTCATGCAGCACCAGGCGGTCATCGACGCGTATCTCGGCGCGCACCACGACAGGATCTGGGTGACGACAGCCGTGCTCGCCGAGGAGTTCGAGGCGGCGAAGGCCGACGAGGACGCGCGCAGCGAGGAGATCGCCGAGGGGGAAGGCACTGATGGACGACGTACACCGGGAGCGGCGCACCGTCGTCGACGCGACAGGACTCGTCGCCGGCTACCTGCCCGGCATCAACATCCTGAACGACTGCAGTCTGCGTGGCCTACCCGGGCGAGCTCGTCGGCATCATCGGACCGAACGGCGCCGGCAAGTCCACGCTGCTCAAGGCGATCTTCGGCCTGGTCCCCATCCGCGAGCGGCAGCGGTCACCTGAACGGCGACGACATCACCGAACTCAAGGCCAACAAGCTGGTCGCAGGCGCGGCGTCGGCTTCGTGCCGCAGAACAACAACGTCTTCCCCTCGCTCACCATCGAAGAGAACCTCCAGATGGGCATCTACCTGCGCCCGCAGAAGCTCGCGGAACGCCTCGAGTTCGTCTACGAGCTGTTCCCCGTGCTCGAGCAGCGCCGCGGCCAGCGTGCGGGCTGCCTCTCCGGCGGCGAGCGCCAGATGCGTCGCCATGTCGCGGGCGCTGATGATGGATCCGTCGGTGCTGCTGCTCGACGAGCCGAGCGCGGGACTCTCGCCCGTGCGGCAGGACGAGACGTTCATCCGACGCCGGCAGATCAACCGGCCGGCGTGTCGGTCATGATGGTCGAGCAGAACGCGCGCCGGTGCCTGCAGATCTGCGACCGGGGCTACGTGCTCGACCAGGGTCAAGAACGCGTACACGGGCACCGGGCGCAAGCTCATGAACGACCCGAAGGTGATCGAGCTGTACCTCGGGACGCTCGCCGAGGACGTCGAGGTAGCTCCTCGAGGAGGACCTTCCCGCCTGATCCGACGCGCCGTGGACCCGCGGATTCACACTCTAGAATCAGGTAACGAACACGCGGAGGATCGATGGCGGGCGACCCGTTCGGTTTCATCGGCTTGACCTATGACGACGTCATGCTGCTGCCTGGGCACACGGACGTCATTCCGAGCGAGGCGGACACGTCGAGCCGGCTGACGAAGCGCATCCGGCTGCAGTCGCCGTTGCTGTCGTCCGCCATGGACACCGTCACCGAAGCGCGCATGGCGATCGCCATGGCGCGTCAGGGTGGTATCGGGGTCATCCATCGCAACCTCTCCATCGCCGATCAGGCGGAGCAGGTCGATCGGGTCAAGCGCAGCGAGTCGGGCATGATCACGCATCCCGTCACGACGACGCCGGACGCGACCGTCGCCGCCGTCGATGCGCTCTGCGCGCAGTACCGCGTCAGCGGGCTGCCGGTCGTCGACGAGCGCGGCCGGCTGGTCGGCATCGTCACCAACCGCGACATCCGGTTCGTGTCGCCGTTCGAGAAGGAGACCACACCGGTCTCCGCCGTCATGACGAAAGCGCCGC
Source organism: uncultured Actinomycetota bacterium (assembly GCA_963716965.1). Taxonomy (GTDB): domain Bacteria; phylum Actinomycetota; class Actinomycetes; order Actinomycetales; family Microbacteriaceae; genus Amnibacterium. The sequence goes on from CAVQUZ010000001.1 coordinate 495,397, forward strand.
TCATCACGGCGCCCGAGGGCATCGAGCCGAACGGCGCGATGGCGCTCCTCGCCCAGCACCGCATCGAGAAGCTGCCGCTCGTCGACGCGGACGGCATGCTGCGCGGGCTCATCACGGTGAAGGACTTCGAGAAATCGGAGCGGTACCCCCAGGCGACGAAGGACGAGGCGGGACGACTCCGCGTCGCGGCCGCGATCGGGTTCTTCGGCGACGCGTGGGAACGGGCGATGACGCTGGTCGACGCCGGCGTCGACCTGATCGTCGTGGACACGGCGAACGGCGACAGCGCGGGCGTCCTCGACATCGTGCGCCGCCTGAAGTCGGAGCCGGCCGCGGCCGGCATCGACGTGATCGGCGGCAACGTCGCGACGAGGAGCGGAGCGCAGGCGCTCATCGACGCCGGCGTGGACGCGGTGAAGGTCGGGGTCGGGCCCGGCTCGATCTGCACGACCAGGGTCGTCGCCGGTGTCGGTGTCCCGCAGGTGACGGCCGTCTACGAGGCGAGTCTCGCCGCCCGCGAGTCCGGCATCCCGATCATCGCGGACGGCGGCCTGCAGTACTCGGGCGACATCGCGAAGGCGCTCGTCGCGGGTGCCGAGACGGTGATGCTCGGCTCCCTGCTCGCCGGCACCGACGAGAGCCCCGGCGACCTGATGTACGTCGGCGGGAAGCAGTTCAAGTCGTACCGCGGCATGGGCTCGTTGGGCGCGCTGCAGACGCGCGGCAAGAAGACCTCGTACTCGCGCGACCGCTATTTCCAGGCGGACGTTCCGAGCGACGAAGAGCTCATCGCCGAGGGCATCGAGGGGCAGGTGCCCTACCGCGGGCCGGCCGCGTCCGTCGTCTACCAGCTGACCGGCGGGCTGCGGCAGTCGATGTTCTACGTCGGTGCGCGCACGATCGACGAGTTGCGCGACCGGGGCCGGTTCGTCCGGATCACCGCGGCGGGGCTGAAGGAGTCGCACCCGCACGACATCCAGATGGTCGTCGAGGCACCGAACTACCGGGGCTAGCCGCCCGCCTAGGCCATCTCGGCCGGCGCCGGCTCCGCGAGCGTGCCGATCATCGACACGATGTCGCGGAGTGCGTCCGTGTCCGCGATCGCAGCGGCGATGCGCCGCGCAGCGAACTGGTGGGACGGATGCGTGAGCACACGGTCGACCGCGAGACGGATCGCCGCCGGGCTCGGATGACGTTCGCGCAGCTCCAGACCCACGCCCGACCACGTCACGCGCGCACCGACCTCCACCTTGTCCTCGGTGACGCCGGTCACGATGACCGGGACACCCCAGCGCAGCGCATGATGGACCGTGCCGTACCCGCCGCTGGTCACGACGACGGCCGCTTCCGGCATCAGCTGGTGGTACGGGAGCAGCCGCGTCACGTGCGCGTTCGCCGGCAGCGGGCCGCCGTAGGCTCGCTCGACCTCGGCGGGATCGGGTCCGCCCGTGGTGCACACGACCCGGACGGGTGCGTCCGCCAGCGCTCGGATCGCCGGGACCAGCAGCGACGTGAAGTCGGCGTTCGCGTAGGTGCCCTGCGTGACGTAGACCACCGGACGCCGGTCGGCGTAGTCCCACCAATCGGGCAGGTCGCCGATCGCGGGCGGCGGCAGCGGGCCGACGAAGCGCAGATGGGAGGGCGCATTCCGACGCGGGTATTCGAACTGGGGCACCGTGAGCTGCGCGACCTCGTCGGCCGCGAGGCCGAGGTCGAGGAGTGCGCCCTTCGGCCGCCGGCCGGTCAGACGCTCCGCCAGCGCCCTCGTCTCGCGGGTCAGGCCACCGAGCAGCAGGTGACCGGTCACGAAGCGCAGCAGCGCGTTGCGCGGGCCGTTCAGCGGACTGTCCAGCGGCGGGATGCCCAGGCCGTACGGAGCGGTGTCCGCGCTCGACAGCATCACGGGGAACAGACCGACGGCGAGCACGGCCGGGCGCTCCGCTCGCGGCCGCAGGGCGAGCATCAGGCTGCCGACGAAGAGCTGCTCGGTGACGACGACGTCGATGCCGAGTTCGGCCGACACCGCGCCGACCTGCACGAACTCGGGCTCGGTCGGCTCGATCACGAGCGACCGGAGCGTCGCCGCGATCTGCCCGACACCGCTCGCACTGCGTATGACGGGGGCCGCGACGGGTGCCGGCCGCTCGGTGTCGTACGAGACCTGCACGTAGGTGGCGCCGGACGCCTCGATGACGTCGCGGAACGCGTCGCCGGAGAGGAACCACACCTCGTGACCGGCCGCGACCGCGGCGCCGGCGATCTGCGCGAGGGGGATGACGAGGCCGGCCTGACGTGAGCTGGTGAACAGCACGCGTGCCACTGGACGCCCTCGGTTTCTCTCTCGGTGCCACATCGACCCGATGCGCGCCCCTGTAGGTGCCTGATGGGGCCGCCTCGAGCATCGTCCGTCATCGGGAACGTATCAAGGAATTCTCAGCGCACGTCCGACCCGCGCCGCCTTCGGCATCGGCGCACGCTCTAGGGTGACTCGCGTGAGCATGGACTTCGAGATCGGCCGTGCGAAGCGCGGGCGCCAGGTGTACGCGTTCGACGACGTCGCGGTCGTCCCGTCCAGGCGGACCCGTGACCCCGAGGACGTGTCCATCGGATGGTCCATCGACGCGTATCACTTCGGGGTGCCGTTCCTCTCGGCGCCGATGGACTCGGTGACCTCACCCGAGACGGCGATCGCGGTCGGTCGGCTCGGCGGTCTCGGCGTCCTGGGGCTCGAAGGGCTGTGGACCAGGTACGACGACCCCGAGCCGCTGCTGGAGGAGATCCGCGATCTGCCGGAGGACCGGGCGACCGTCCGGATGCAGGAGATCTACCGCGCGCCGATCCAGGCCGACCTGATCCGTGCCCGCATCGCGGAGATCCGGGCCGCGGGCGTCGTGACCGCAGCCGCCCTCTCGCCGCAGCGCACGCAGGAGTTCTCGCAGGTCGTGCTCGAGTCGGGCGTCGACGTCTTCGTGATCCGCGGGACGACCGTCTCGGCCGAGCACGTGTCCAAGACGACGGAGCCGCTCAACCTCAAGCGGTTCATCTACGAACTCGACGTGCCGGTGATCGTGGGGGGTGCGGCGACCTACACGGCCGCGCTGCACCTGATGCGGACCGGGGCCGCCGGCGTGCTCGTCGGGTTCGGCGGCGGCGCCGCCTCGACGACCCGCGCGTCGCTCGGCATCCACGCCCCCATGGCGACGGCGGTGGCCGACGTGGCCGGCGCCCGCCGCGACTATCTCGACGAGTCGGGCGGCCGCTACGTGCACGTGATCGCGGACGGGGGCCTCGGCAACTCGGGGGACATCGTCAAGGCGATCGCGATGGGCGCCGACGCCGTGATGCTCGGGACCGCCCTGGCGCGGGCGACCGATGCGCCAGGAGGCGGGTGGCACTGGGGCCTCGAGGCGCACCACGAGGAGCTGCCGCGCGGACGTCGCGTCCGCGTGGGACAGGTCGCTCCGCTCGAGCAGATCGTCTACGGCCCCGCCCAGGTTCCGGACGGCACAGCGAACCTGGCCGGCGCACTGCGCCGGTCGATGGCGACCACGGGGTACTCCGATCTGAAGGAGTTCCAGCGGGTCGAGGTCGTCGTCTCGCCGTACCTGTCCCGCTGAACCGACCTCCCAGGTTCAGCGCGCATCCAGCGGGCGTACTGTCGGACCGGACGTCCCGCTCGGGTGTCCGTCTGCGGACAGCGCGGTCCGCACGGAGTCGATAGGAGGCCTCGATGGCTGCGAAGAGCCGTGAGCCGATGGAATGGATGCCCGACCTGCGACGCGGCCTCGGACCGGCGCAACGAGCCGAGTCGATCCGCGCGATGCACGAGATCGAGCTCGACATCCTCGTCGTCGGCGGCGGGATCGTCGGCGTCGGCAGTGCGCTCGACGCGGTGACCCGCGGACTCTCGGTCGGTCTCCTCGAGGCACGTGACTGGGCCGCAGGCACGTCGAGTCGCTCGTCGAAGCTCGTGCACGGCGGCATCCGCTACCTCGAGCAGATGGACTTCGGGCTGGTCCGTGAGGCGCTGATCGAGCGCGGCCTGCTGTTGCAGCGTCTCGCGCCGCACCTCGTGAAGCCGGTGCGTTTCCTTTACCCGCTCACGCACCACGTCTGGGAGCGGTTCTACATCGGTACCGGCATGGCCATGTACGACGCGTTCAGCTACACCGGCCTCCGCCCGCCCGGGGTGCCGCATCACCGCCACCTCTCGCGGGCACAGGTCTACCGCGCACTGCCCGCGCTGAAGAAGGGCGCCCTGGTGGGCGGCCTGACCTACTACGACGCACAGGTCGACGACGCCAGGTACACCGCCTCGGTCGCGAGGACCGCCGCCGAGTACGGCGCCTACGTCGCGTCCCGGGTGCAGGTCGAGGGATTCGTGAAGGTCGGTGAGCGCGTCGTCGGCGTCAAGGCGCACGACCTCGAGACCGACGAGCACTTCGAGATCAGGGCGAAGCAGGTCGTCAACGCGACCGGCGTCTGGACCGACGACACGCAGGCACTCGTGGGCGAGCGCGGACAGTTCAAGGTGCGCGCGTCGAAGGGCGTCCACCTGGTCGTGCCGCGCGACCGCATCCAGGCGACGACCTCGATCGGCATGATCCTGCGCACCGAGAAGAGCGTGCTGTTCCTCATCCCGTGGGGCAGGCACTGGATCGTCGGCACGACGGACACCGATTGGCACCTCGACAAGGCGCACCCTGCGGCGACCGCCGCGGACATCGACTACATCCTCGAGCACATCAACGCGGTGCTCGCGGTGCCCCTGACCCGCGAGGACGTCGAAGGCGTCTATGCGGGCCTCCGCCCGCTCCTCGCCGGCGAGAGCGACCAGACGAGCAAGCTGTCCCGTGAGCACATCGTCACGCACTCCGTGCCGGGGCTCGTCGTGGTCGCGGGCGGCAAGTGGACCACGTACCGCGTGATGGCGAAGGATGCGATCGACGCAGCCGTGTCGGCGCTCGACGGCAAGCAGCCCGACTCGGTCACGCAGGACATCGCCCTGACCGGCGCCGAGGGCTACCAGGCGTACTGGAACCGGCGTTCCGATCTCGCCCGGCGCTTCGGTCTGCACCGGGTGCGCATCGAGCACCTGCTGAACCGCTTCGGCACGAACACCGACGACGTGCTCGCGCTGATCGAGGCGCGACCGGAGCTCGCCACGCCGCTGCCCGGCGCGGACGACTACCTGCAGGCGGAGGTCGTGTACGCGACCAGTCACGAGGGCGCCCTGCACCTCGACGACGTGTTGGCCAGGCGGACCCGTATCTCCATCGAGGCGTTCGACCGGGGTGTGTCGGCCGCTCCCGTAGCCGCCGCGCTGATGGCGGAGGTGCTCGGCTGGGACGCCGAGCACGAGCAGCACGAGGTCGACGTGTACCTCGCGCGGGTCGCGGCGGAGCGCGCGAGCCAGACGATGCCCGACGACGAGTCGGCCGACCGCGCACGGCTCGAGGCGCCCGACATCGTGCAGGCCGGGTGACCGCGCCGGTCGTCGATCGGCCCGACCGGACACTCGGCGCGGAGCTGCGGTCCCCGAGATCGCTCGGGCTGCTGCTGATCGCGCTGATCGTCGCGGCCACCTTCGCCGCGCTCGCCCAATGGCAGCTCGGCCGCGCGGTGCAGAACGGCGACGTGGTCGCGCGAGCGACGGAGAAGGTCGTGCCGCTCTCGTCGATCGCCACCCCGCAGCACGGCCAATCGGACTCGTCCGTCGGACAGCTGGTCACGACCACCGGCCACTTCGCGACCGGGGACGCGCTCGTCGCCGCGGACAGGCTCGACCGCGGCCGGAACGGATGGTGGGTCGTCGGGCACTTCATCACCGACGATCCGAGCGGCGCGCAGCTCGCGGTCGGGCTCGGCTGGACCCCCGACGAGGCGACGGCGAGGACGGTCGCCGACGCGGCTGAACGAGTCGTCGAGCGAGACGACGGTGCAGTTGCGTGGCCGATACGTCGACAGCGATGCTGCTGCGCCGTCGACGTCGGGGCTCGCGAACTCCCTGAACTCGGTCTCGGTGCCGCAGCTCATCAACGTGTGGAAGACCGAGACCGCCGGGCCCGTGTACGCGGGCGTCGTGACCGCATCCAGCCCGGCGCCCGGGCTGAGCGCGATCTACTCGCCCCGTCCGGCTGAGCAGGTGGAACTCAACTTCCTCAACGTGTTCTACGCCGTCGAATGGACCGTGTTCGCGGGCCTCGCGTTCTTCCTCTGGTACCGCGTCGTGCGCGACCGATGGCAGCTGCGCGGACGTTCGCCGGACGAGGCCGACGCCGTTCTCTGAGCGAGCCCGCTTTACACTCGACGCCATGCAATTGCTGCGGGTGCCGCCCACGCGTGACTTCCCGACGATCCGCCGCAGCCTCGTCTTCTACAAGGTGTGCGCCTACGCGACCGGTTCGGCGCTGCTCCTGCTGTGCGTCGAGATCGTGGTGAAGTACGTGGTCGGGTACGAGCTGCAGGCCTTCGGCCCCGGCCCCGTGCTGCAGTTCGTCCCGCGCGACACCGTCCGCGGCGTGGACCTGTCCGCGGGTATCCAGTACCTGCACGGGTACCTGTACATGGCCTACCTGCTCAGCGACTTCATCCTGATCACCGTCATGCGGTACCCGATCACGCGATTCTTCGTGATCGCGGCAGGCGGCGTCGTGCCGCTGCTGTCCTTCTTCACCGAGCGGCTCGTGCACCGCGAGGTCGCGGACTATCTCGAGCGCCGCGAGGCCGCCGACCGGGAACGGGTCGCGGCGGAAGCGGGCTGACCGTCAGATCCGGCGGGACGCGGCGAGCGGTCGAGCCGACTCGAGCACCTCGTCCAGCACGGTGATGTGGATGAGCGGCGCGAAGAGCGCCATCGCGTCGAGCGCACGGCGGTGGTCGGCCGGGTCGGTCGCCGTGCAGGCGTCGGCGACCACGCGGACATGGACGCCGGCATCCGCCGCGGCGAGGGCGGTCGCCATGATCGACGTGTCGGTGCCGACGCCGGTCAGGATGAGTTCGGGAGCCCCCTCGGTCGCTTCGGCGAGTGCCGTGCCCCACGCGCCGAAGCCGGTGCGATCGATGACCGGGCTGCCCGCGGTGTCGAACTCCTGGGTCACGGCCCACATCGGGTGCGCCGCGGTCTGCAGCGCGAACGGCCACTCCTCGTAGAAGTCGGTCCACGCCCCTTCGGGCATGCGCGGCGCCACGAAGCGCGCGAAGACGGTGCGGCCGCGGAACATCGGCAGCAGCACGCGGATGCCCGCGGAGGCCTCGCGATACCCGGTGACGCCCCACGGGCTGGCCGGGTCCGCGAACACCTCCTGCATGTCGACGGCGACGAGCCACGGGGACCACCCCGCGGCCGCCCCTGCGCCGCGACCGTCCCGGCGGCGGGGGAGCGGTGACGATGCCGGCATCGCTGCTCCCTCCGTGTCCACCACTGGCCAAGCGTACGGTCGCGCCGAGCGTCTTCCGCAACCGCCGCCCGTCCCGTCGACCCCGGGGCGCCGGGGGCCGCGCCGTAGACTGAGGCGGTGCCAGACGCCGCGCCCGTGCCGCCGCAGTCCGTGACCCTGACCGACTCCGCCGCGAATCCCGTCCTCGTCGTCGATTTCGGCGCGCAGTACGCGCAGCTGATCGCGCGTCGTGTCCGCGAGGCCAACGTCTACTCCGAGATCGTGCCGCACACGATCACGGCGCAGGAGATCGCTGCGAAGCATCCGGCCGGCATCGTGCTCTCCGGCGGACCGTCGAGCGTCTACGAGGCCGGCGCACCCGGCCTCGACCCGGCGGTGCTCGAGCTCGACGTCCCCGTGCTCGGCATCTGCTACGGCTTCCAGGTGATGGCCCAGCAGCTCGGCGGCACCGTGGAGAAGACCGGCAACCGCGAGTACGGCGCCACGCGGATGCGCGTGGAGGACGCCGGCGTGCTGCTCGCCGGCCAGCCGGACGAGCAGACCGTCTGGATGAGCCACGGCGACACGGTCACCCGCGCGCCTGACGGGTTCCGCGTGCTCGCCGGCAGCGACGCGACGCCGGTCGCGGCGTTCGCGGACGACGCACGCCGTCTGTACGGCGTGCAATGGCATCCCGAGGTCAGGCACTCGGATTACGGCCAACGGGTGCTCGAGCACTTCCTGCACGACGCCGCGGGCATCGCGGGCGACTGGACGGCCGGCAACGTCATCGCGGACCAGGTCGCCGCCATCAGGGCGAAGGTCGGCGACGCCAGGGTCATCTGCGGGCTGTCCGGCGGGGTGGACTCGGCCGTCGCGGCCGCGCTGGTGCAGCGCGCGATCGGCGACCAGCTCACCTGCGTCTTCGTGGACCACGGACTGCTGCGCGCGGACGAGCGCGAGCAGGTCGAGCAGGACTACGTCGCCGCGACGGGCGTCCGGCTCGTGACCGTGGACGACAGCGCGACGTTCCTCGCCGCGCTCGCCGGCGTGCGTGACCCAGAGACCAAGCGCAAGATCATCGGCCGCGAATTCATCCGGTCCTTCGAACGGGCCGCGGATGCGGTCGTCGCCGACGCCGCTGCGGAAGGCGGCGCGGTGCGCTTCCTCGTGCAGGGCACCCTGTACCCCGACGTGGTCGAGTCGGGCGGCGGTACCGGCACCGCGAACATCAAGAGCCACCACAACGTCGGTGGTCTGCCCGAAGACCTCGCGTTCGAGCTCGTCGAGCCGCTGCGGACCCTGTTCAAGGACGAGGTCAGGGCCATCGGCCGCGAGCTCGGCCTGCCCGAGGTCATCGTCGGCCGCCAGCCGTTCCCCGGCCCCGGCCTCGCGATCCGCATCGTCGGCGACGTCACGGCCGAGCGGCTCGCGACGCTGCGGACGGCGGACTCGATCGTGCGCGCCGAACTGACCGCCGCTGGACTCGACGAGCAGATCTGGCAGTGCCCCGTCGTGCTGCTCGCCGATGTGCGCTCGGTCGGCGTGCAGGGCGACGGGCGCACGTACGGGCATCCGATCGTGCTGCGCCCCGTGTCGAGCGAGGACGCGATGACGGCCGACTGGACGCGCCTGCCGTACGACGTGCTGGCCCGCATCTCCAATCGGATCACCAACGAGGTCGCCGGCGTGAACCGGGTGGTCCTCGACGTGACGTCGAAACCGCCGGGAACCATCGAATGGGAGTGACCGCGCTATAGCGAAGGCGCTTTCGCGCCTTCGCCGCGCGGTCACTGCGCGCGGCCGTCTCGGCCGCGCTGCCGGAAAGGTCGTTCCCGAGCGGCTGGGTCGCGACCCGATAAGGCCCGAAGGCGCCTTCGCCGCGCGGTCACTGCGCGCGGCCGTCTCGGCCGCGCTGCCGGAAAGGTCGTTCCCGAGCGGCTGGGTCGCGACCCGATAAAGCCCGAAGGCGCCTTCGCCGCGCGGTCACTGCGCGCTGCCGGAGGGGTCGCTGCCCGAGCGTCACTCGGGGTCTCGCAGCACAAAATGGGCCTTCATGCACGTGCGCCGTGCATGAAGCCCAGTCGCTGCTCGGAGCTAGTTGCTGCGGCCGTTCAGCAGGGCGAAGATCCGCAGGAACTCGACGTACAGCCAGACGAGTGTGACCATCAGACCGAAGGCGCCGGTCCAGCCGTACCTGGCCGGCAGGCCGCGGCGGACGCCGACCTGGATCTGGTCGAAGTCGAGCACCAGCATGTATGCGGCGGCGATCACGGCGACGAGCCCTATCAGGACGCCGAGCGGGATGCCGAAGACAGTGACGCTGCTGAGACCGAAGATGCCGCTGTTCGGGAGAAGCAGCACCATGACGAGCTCGACGACGCGGAAGACCATGTAGCCGACGATCGCGATCAGGAAGATCTTCGTGGCCCGCCTGGATGCACGGATCCTGCCGCTGGCGAAGAGGGCGAGGGTGACGCCGAAGGTGATGAGCGTCGCGATCACCGCCTGGGCGACGACGCCGTTCCAGCGGGCGTTGAAGATCTCGGAGATACCGCCGACGAAGAGACCCTCGAGGGCCGCGTAACAGATGATCAGCGGGACCGACGGCTGCCGCTTGAACGTATTCACCATGGCGAGCACGAAGCCACCGAGCGCACCGACGATAGCGAGCGCCGGGATGAACCATCCGACGGCGCCGGTGGCGAGGAGTACCGCGAAGAGCACGACCGTCTTGACGGCCGTGTCTTCGTACGTCATGCGTCCGGTCTCGGACGGGGTGGCGGACGGCCGCTGGTAGAGGTCCTCCAGCGTCGCTGCGCTCACCTGCCCACGGAATGCGGGGTTGTTGGAAAGGGCGGGGTTCGCCATGGCTGCTTCCTTGGTGAAGGGCTCTCCGGGGTTCCGGCGAGTGGAAGACCAGACTACGGAGCGGCGCCCCGCGACTCGTCGATTTCCCCTTTGTGATTCATAGGAAAGCGGCTGATCCGTACGCGAAGAGCGAACAGGCGCGCGAGGATCGCGCCGGCGATCACCGCGGCGAGCACGAGCAGGAACGCGACGGGCTTGGTCGCGGCGCCGCTCAGCTCGTGGGCGGCGACGATCCCGACCGCGATCGGCAGCACCGCGACCGCGATCGTGAGCGGCGGCCGCCTGCGCACCAGCAGCCAGCCCAGGAACGGGACCGCGAGCGCGGCCATGGTCTCCGGGCCGCTGACCGTGATCCAGCACGCGATCAGGCTCGGCAGCACGACGATCGCCCTCGCCCACCCGCGAGCCGGCTGCAGGATCCAGCCGGCCACGTGCATCGCGGATCCGATCAGCGCGAACGCGAGCGTGGCCGCCGTGGCCTGCACGATCAGGAAGGCGCCGAGCACGATCATGATCGTCCCGATGAGATAGCGGCCCGCGTAGTCGCCCCATGCCAGCGGGATGCGCTTCGTCGGCTCGGGCGCGACCTGACGCCTGAGCGAGAATCGGGCCACGCTCAACGGTAGTCGACGCGCCGCCCCGTAGCGTGGGTGCGTGACCAACCGCCCACTCGTGATCGGGCATCGAGGCGCGCCCGGCTACCTGCCCGAGCTCACCGAGCCGTCCCTGCGGCTGGCCGTGGCCCAGGGTGCCCGCGCGCTCGAGATCGACGTCGTGCCCTCGAAGGACGGCGTGCTCGTGCTGCGCCACGAGAACGAGCTCACGGGCACGACCGACGTCGCCGGCCGCCCCGAATTCGCGGACCGCCGCCGGGACAAGCTGCTCGGCCGCCACGCGCGCCGCGGCTGGTTCGCCGAGGACTTCGCGATCGACGAGTTGCGCACGCTGCGGGCACGGGAGCGCCTGCCGGCGCTCCGGCCGGGCAGCGCGGCGCACGACGGCCAGGCGGGCATCATCGATCTCCGGCGCGCGATCGCGATCGCGGACGAATTGGACGTCCTGCTCGTGATCGAGGTGAAGCACCCGGGCTGGTTCGTGCCGCGCGGGCTCGATCCGGTACCGATCCTGGCCGACACCCTGCGCGGGGTGCCCGCGTCGCGTGTCGTCATCGAGAGCTTCGAGCGCACCGCGCTCGACCGGCTCGCCGAGTTGCGTCCCGACCTGCGCATGGTGCCGCTGTTCGAGGTCCTCGGCATCGCCGCGGACGCGCGGGACCGGCCGGGGGGCGCGCCCTACCTCGCGGAGCTCCGGCACCCGGAGCGGCTCGAGCACTACGCCGCGCTGAGCGTGCCGACCGCGATCCTCACCCGCGGTCTCGTCGACCGCGCGGCGAGGTCGGGACTGCCGGTGTGGTCGTGGACCCTGCGGCCGGAGAACCGTTTCCTGCCCTGGATCGCGCGCGCGGGTCGCGACTCCGCAGGCATCGGGCACTACGCCGCCTATTGGCGCAGGCTCGCCCGCACCGGTGTCGCGGCCGTGTTCGCCGATCACCCCGATCTCGCCGTCCAGGTGCTGCACGCCTGACGGTGCCCGGGGCGCGTCGTCGGTGGTCGCGCCTACACTCGAAACGGTCATGGCAGAGGTACTCGAGCACTCCTCCGCGCTGCTCGAAGGATTGAATCCGCGGCAGCGTGAGGCCGTCCTCCACCGGGGACCTGCGCTGCTCATCGTGGCCGGCGCCGGCTCCGGCAAGACCCGTGTGCTCACGCACCGCATCGCGGGGCTGCTCGAGACCCGCGAGGCGTGGCCGAGCCAGATCCTCGCGATCACCTTCACCAACAAGGCCGCGGGCGAGATGCGCGAACGTGTCCGCGAGCTCGTCGGGCGGGAGCGCGCCGAGGGCATGTGGATCTCGACGTTCCACTCCGCGTGCGTGCGCATCCTGCGCCGCGAGGCCGAGGAGTTCGGGTACAAGAGCGGCTTCACGATCTACGACTCGGGCGACTCGCGCGCGCTCATCAAACGCATCATCAAGATGCACGAGGCCGATGTGCTCGGCATGACCGTCGGTGGCACCCAGAACCGCATCTCGAAGCTCAAGAACGAGCTGATCGACGCGGACACCTTCGCCAGGGACGTGAACCTCGCGGACCCGAAGGACGCGATGTTCCTCACGGTGTACCGCGAGTACACCCGCAGCCTCGTCGCGGCGAACGCCTTCGACTTCGACGATCTGATCGCGCAGACCGTGTACCTCTTCCGCGCCTTCCCGCACGTCGCCGAGCTCTACCGGCGCCGGTTCCGGCACATCCTGGTCGACGAGTACCAGGACACCAACCACGCCCAGTACGCGCTGATCCGCGAGCTGACGAAGGGCACACCGGCCGTGGCCGCCGCGTCCCTCACGGTCGTGGGTGACTCCGACCAGTCGATCTACGCGTTCCGTGGCGCGGACATCCGCAACATCACCGAGTTCGAGCACGACTACCGCGACGCGAAGGTGGTGCTGCTCGAGCAGAACTACCGGTCGACGCAGACGATCCTCGACGCGGCGAACGCGGTGATCGCGAACAACTTCGACCGCGTGGCCAAGAACCTGTTCACCGAGGACGGCGCGGGGGCCAAGATCGTCGGCTTCACGGGATACACCGGGCACGACGAGGCGCAGTTCGTCGCCGACGAGATCGAGACGCTGCATCGGGCCGGGGTCGACTACCGCGAGATCGCGGTCTTCTACCGGACCAACTCGCAGACCCGTGCGCTGGAGGAGATCTTCATCCGCTCCGCCGTGCCCTACCGGGTGCTCGGCGGCACGAAGTTCTACGAGCGGGCCGAGATCAAGGACTCGATGGCGTACCTGATCGCCGTCGCGAACCCGGCGGACGAGCTCGCGATGCGGCGCATCCTGAACACGCCGAAGCGCGGCATCGGGCCCGCCACGGAGGCCCAGGTGGCCGTGTTCGCCGAACAGCACGAGCTGACCTTCCGCGAAGCGCTCCGGCACGCGGGCGAGCTCGGGCTCGGGCCGAAGGTCCGCGGCGCGATCCTCGGCCTGTCCGACCTGCTCGACGAGGCGACCGCGATGACCGTGCCGCCCGCCGACGGTGCGCTGCCGGCGCCCGTCTTCGACATCCTCGCCCTGCTGCTCACCAAGAGCGGCTACGTCGACGCGCTCCGCGCGAGCCGCGACCCGCAGGACGAGGCACGGGTCGAGAACGTCGAGGAGCTCCTCGCCGTCACCAAGGAGTTCCAGCGCAACAACCCCGACGGCACACTGCTCGACTTCCTCACCGAGGTCGCACTCGTCGCCGCCGCCGACGAGCTGGACGACAGCTCGGGCACGGTCTCGCTCATGACCCTGCACACCGCGAAGGGGCTGGAGTTCCGCGCCGTGTTCCTGACCGGTGTCGAGGAGGAGTTGTTGCCGCACCGGATGTCGGCGAACGAACCGGGCGGCCCCGCCGAGGAGCGGCGTCTGTTCTACGTGGGCATCACCAGAGCACGAGAGCGTCTCTACCTGTCCGTCGCGATGAGCCGGTCGCAGTTCGGGGAGACGAGCGTCTCTTCGCCGAGCCGGTTCCTGTCGGAGATCCCCGCCGATCTCATCGAATGGCGGCAGTCGCCCGGCATGACGGGACCCGGGGCCTCCCGCGCCGCCGGCAGCCTCGCGTGGTCCGGCTCGCTCGGCGGGGGCGCGTCCCGATCCACGATGCCTCCTGGCAAGCCGAAGACGGAGTGGACGGCCGGCGTCACGAACAAGATGCGGGACAACGGCGATCTCGAACTGGCGGTCGGCGACCGCATCCGGCACGACGACTTCGGCGAGGGCCGTGTGAGCGCGATCACGGGCGTCGCGGCGAAGCGCATCGCCGAGGTGCAGTTCGGCTCGAGCCGCAAACGGCTGCTGATCAAGGTCGCGCCGATCACCAAGCTCTGACGCTGCCGGCGCGCGGCCGTCGGGTCAGGAGGTACGGGGCAGCAGCGGGCGCACCGGCGGCAGCGCTCGGGTCTCGACCCGGAGCGGTCCCTGCGATCTCGCCTCGGGCAACGGCGCGTCGACCGACGGCACGGAGTTCTTCAGCTCCGCCGTGTGGCGCAGGGCCTCGAGTTCGTCGGTGGTGAGGTGGTCGAGCAGGAGCGTGCGCACGGCCGCCGAATGGGCCGATCCCGCCAGCTCGTGACGCTGCTGACCGAGCCGCGTGATCGTCACCGCGTGGATGCGGCCGCTCTTCTGCCGCTCGATGAGCCCGCGGTGCTCCATGCGCGTCAACTGGTGGCTGAGGCGGCTCTTGTCCCACTCGAGCAGCGCGGCCAGCGCGTTCTGTCGCAGCTGGTGATCGTCGGCGTCCGCGAGGCACTGCAGGACGTCGAACTCGGAACCGGTCAGGTTCGCGGCAGCACGGACCTCCTGCTCCACGATTCCCTGCGCGAGGTCGGTCAGACGCTGGATGAAATGCCAGGTCGCCGCCTCACCGTGGGTGAGTTCTGACGCCACGGAACGACCCTAGGGGAGTCAAGGTTGACGCGGCAACGCTCCGGAGCCCTTGAGTTCCCGATGAAAGCGGCTCCTCGGCAGTGAGCACCGAGCCGAAACCGCCATTTCGCCCGGAGTAGAGTGCTCTGCGGCCCGGCGGGGCGGTCAGCGCCCGCGGCACGTGACGGCAAGGGAGAACGACCCGGTGGACCTCTTCGAGTACCAGGCACGCGATCTGTTCGAGCAGCACGGCGTGCCGGTGCTCCGCGGCATCGTCGTCGACACCCCGCAGGCTGCACGGGCCGCGGCCGAGGAACTCGGCGGCGTGGTCGTCGTCAAGGCCCAGGTCAAGGTCGGGGGGCGCGGCAAGGCCGGGGGCGTGAAAGTCGCGAAGACACCCGCGGACGCCGAGGCGGCGGCGTCGGCGATCCTCGGCATGGACATCAAGGGCCATACCGTCCACCGCGTGATGATCGCCGAGGGCGCGGACATCAAGGCCGAGTACTACTTCTCGGTCCTGCTCGACCGGGCCAATCGCAGCTACCTCTCCCTGTCGAGCTTCGAGGGCGGCATGGAGATCGAGCAGCTGGCCGTCGAGCGGCCGGATGCGCTCGCTCGGGTCGAGGTGGATCCGGGCGTCGGCATCACACTCGAGAAGGCCAAGGAGATCGCCGTCGCGGCGAAGTTCCCGGCTGACCTCGTCGACACGGTCGCACCCGTGTTCGTCACGCTCTACGACGTCTACACCGGCGAGGACGCGACGCTCGTCGAGGTGAATCCGCTCGTGCTCACGGGCGCGGGCGACGTCGTCGCCCTGGACGGCAAGGTGAGCCTCGACGAGAACGCGGACTTCCGGCACCCCGCGCATGCGGCTCTCGAGGACAAGGACGCGGCAGACCCCCTCGAGGCGAAGGCCAAGGCGGCGGGTCTCAACTACGTGAAGCTCGACGGCGAGGTCGGCATCATCGGCAACGGAGCCGGCCTGGTCATGTCGACGCTCGACGTCGTCGCCTACGCGGGGGAGCGGCACGGCGGCGTGAAGCCGGCGAACTTCCTCGACATCGGCGGCGGCGCATCCGCGACCGTCATGGCCGCGGGCCTCGACGTGATCCTCGGCGACGAGCAGGTCAAGAGCGTCTTCGTGAACGTGTTCGGCGGTATCACCGCCTGCGACGCGGTCGCCAACGGCATCGTCCAGGCGCTCGAGATCCTGGGGGACGCGGCCACGAAGCCGCTCGTCGTCCGGCTCGACGGCAATAACGTCGAGGAGGGCAGGCGCATCCTCGCCGAAGCGGCGCATCCGCTCGTCTCGCTCGCGACCACCATGGACGACGGCGCCGACAAGGCAGCCGAGCTGGCCTCGAAGTAAGGGATCCGGGACACATGTCGATCTTCTTGAACAAGGACTCCAAGGTCATCGTCCAGGGCATCACCGGCGGCGAGGGCACGAAGCACACCGCGCTGATGCTGAAGGCGGGCACGAACGTCGTCGGCGGCGTCAACGCGCGCAAGGCGGGCACGACGGTCACCCACGGCGACGTCACCCTGCCGGTGTACGGCACGGTCGCCGAGGCGATCGCCGAGACCGGCGCCGACGTCTCGATCATCTTCGTACCGCCGGCCTTCGCGAAGGACGCGATGATCGAGGCCATCGACGCCTCGATCCCGCTGCTCGTCGTGATCACCGAGGGCATCCCGGTCCAGGACTCGGCCGAGGCGTGGGCGCACACGAAGGCCAAGGGCGGCGCGACCCGCATCATCGGGCCGAACTGCCCCGGCATCATCACGCCGGGCGAGTCGCTGGTCGGGATCACCCCGGCGACCATCACGGGCAAGGGCCCGGTCGGTCTCGTCTCGAAGTCCGGAACGCTGACCTACCAGATGATGTACGAGCTGCGGGACCTCGGATTCTCGACCGCGATCGGCATCGGCGGCGACCCGGTCATCGGCACGACGCACATCGATGCGCTGGCCGCGTTCGAGGCCGACCCCGAGACGAAGGCGATCGTGATGATCGGCGAGATCGGCGGCGACGCCGAGGAGCGCGCGGCCGACTTCATCAAGGCCAACGTGACGAAGCCGGTCGTCGGCTACGTCGCCGGGTTCACCGCGCCCGAGGGCAAGACGATGGGGCATGCGGGCGCGATCGTGTCCGGCTCGGCCGGAACGGCGCAGGCGAAGAAGGAGGCCCTTGAGGCCGCGGGCGTCAAGGTCGGCAAGACGCCGTCGGAGACCGCGGCCCTGCTGCGCGAGGTCCTCTCGGCCTGACCGACCCCGCGGCCCGCGCCCCTCGACTGCTGGACACGCCGCCGCCGGGGCCGGAGCCCCGCGGTGTGCCGTTTAGCCTGCATCAATCATCGTGCCGCCTGTGACCGACCGGCCCGCGGCGACCACCGGCGCGGCCGGGGCCGTCCGCGGTGTCCTCGTGACCGTCGTCGCATCGGCGCTCGACGCGCTCGTCGCGGTCGCGATCCCGCTCGCCGTCCTCGCACTGCTCGGGCTGCTCGTGCTCGCGGACCGGCACGTGCCCGGCGCCGCATGGACGGCGGCGCTCCGCGGGGGCGCCGACATCTGGCTGGTCGGGCACGGCGTCGACGTGCGGTTCCAGGTCGCTCCTACCGTCGTCTTCACGGCCACGATCGGACTGCTCGGTGGCTCGCTCGTCACGGCGCTCTCCGCCGTGCGATCAGGCCGCCGTCTCGCCGACGGTCCAGCGGTCGCCGTCGCGGCCCTCACGGGTACCGCGGTGGTGGCGGCCCTCGGCGGTCTGGTCGCGGTCGCGGCCACGAGCTCCGTCGCGGCGCCGAACGTGCTCGAGGCCGTGCTGCTGCCGGCGCTGGTCTGGGCGGCCGGCGTGGCGTTCGGCATCGCGCTCGACCACCACCGGACGGGCGGCGTGGTCGGCGGGGTCGTCGGCGCGGGCGTCCGGGCGGGGATCGGCGCGATCGCCCTCGTCGCCGCTGCCTCGGCCGTCGCGATCACGATCCTGCTGATGACGCGGCTCACGACCGTCGTCGGACTCTACGAGTCGCTCCACGCCGGGGTGATCGGCGGCCTGGCGCTCACGATCGGTCAGATCCTGCTGCTGCCGACGATCGTCGTCTGGGGTGGGGCGTGGTTCGCGGGGCCCGGATTCGCCATCGGCGCGGGATCGGCGGTGACCCCGCTCGGCACGAACACCGGCCCGCTGCCCGCGGTGCCCATCCTGGGTGCGCTGCCGGGCGACCTCGGAGCTGCGGGCGCGCTCGCCCTGCTCGTCCCCGTGCTCGCCGGCTTCGCCGCCGGCGCGCTGGCGGCGCGGTCGTCTCGAGGCGTCCGGCGTCGAAGCGCACCGTTGGTCGGCCTGCTCGGCGGCGCGGTCGCGGCCGCCCTGGCGTTCGTGGCGGCGCTCGACGCATCGGGGTCCGCGGGGCCCGGCAGGCTCGGCGACGTCGGGCCGCAGCCGATCGCCGTCGCGGTGTGGCTGTTCGCCGAGGTCGCCGTCCCGCTCGCGCTGGCGTTCGCGACCTGGCCGCGGCCGTCGCCTCCCGCGCGATCCGAGCGGTAGGCGACGCGGAACACGCCCGGTCCGCGACCGTTAGGCTGGGCGATCGTGCTGGAGGTCGTCGTACTCATCTCCGGCACGGGCAGCAATCTGCGTGACCTGCTCGAGCGCGCCGAGCACCCGTCCTTCCCGGCCCGTGTCGTCGCCGTCGGGGCGGACCGCGACGCCGAAGGGCTCGATCACGCCGAAGCGTTCGGCATCCCGACGTTCGTCGTCCCGTTCACCAACTTCCCCGACCGGGAGTCGTGGGGGGCCGAGCTGCTGCGAGCGGTCGATGTCTGGCGGCCGGGCCTCGTCGTGCTGTCGGGTCTGATGCGGCTGCTCCCCGACGTCGTCGTCGACCGGCTCGCGCCCCGGCTCGTCAACACCCACCCGGCCTATCTGCCCGAGTTCCCGGGCGCGCACGCCGTCCGCGACGCACTCGCCGCCGGCGTGACCGAGACCGGCGCATCCGTCATCGTCGTCGACCACGGGGTGGACACCGGACCCGTCGTCGCCCGCGAGCGAGTGGCCGTGCTGCCGGGCGACACCGAGCACGCGCTCCACGACCGGATCAAGATCGTCGAGCGCAGGCTGCTGGCCGACGTCGTCGCTGGGGTGGCGACCGGCGGGATCGTCCTCGATGCTCTCGAGACGACCGCTCTCGAGACGACCGCTCTCGAGACGACCGCTCTCGAGACGAGCGCACTCGAGCCCCGACCCAGCACCGAAGGAGCGTCAGCATGAGCGGATCCGTGACCCACGGCGACCGGGTTCCCGTCCGCAGGGCGCTCGTGTCCGTGAGTGACAAGCGCGGGCTCGTCGAACTCGCGACCGCCCTGGCCGCGGCCGGGGTCGAACTCGTCTCCACCGGGTCCACGGCCGCGACGATCGCTGCGGCCGGCGTGCCCGTCACCGAGGTCGCCGACGTCACCGGCTTCCCGGAGTCCCTCGGCGGCCGGGTCAAGACGCTGCATCCGGCCGTCCACGGCGGCCTGCTCGCCGATGTGCGGAAGCCGGACCACGTCGAACAGCTCGGCGACCTCGGCATCGCGCCCTTCGAGCTGCTCGTGTCGAACCTCTACCCGTTCGAGCAGACGGTCGCGTCGGGAGCCGGCGACGACGCGATCATCGAGCAGATCGACATCGGCGGCCCGGCGCTCGTACGCGCCGCCGCGAAGAACCACGCGAACGTCGCGGTCGTCGTCGACCCGGCCGACTACGACGAGCTGCTCGCGGCCGTCGCGGACGGCGGCACCACGCTGCCGCAGCGGCGTGCGTTCGCTCGAGCGGCCTTCGAACGGATCGCGGCGTACGACGCGGCGATCGCCGCGTACTTCTCGACGGACGCGGGCCCGGATACGACCAGCGGGCTCACCCTGGTGCAGCGTTTCGATGTGACGCCGCTCCGCTACGGCGAGAACGCACACCAGGCCGGCTGGCTGTACCGCGAGCAGGGCGGCACGGGACTCGCGCAGGCGGTCCAGGTGCACGGCCGCGAGATGAGCTTCAACAACTACGTCGATGCGGATGCGGCGGTGCGGGCGGTGCTCGACTTCGACGAGCCGGCCGTCGCCATCATCAAGCACGCGAACCCGTGCGGCATCGCCGTCGCGCCGCCCCGCGCACCCGACGGCATCGCCGCCGCGCACCGCAGGGCGAACGACTGCGACCCGGTGTCGGCGTTCGGCGGCGTGATCGCCGCGAACCGGCCGGTGACTCTCGGCATGGCCGAGGCCGTCGCTCAGATCTTCACCGAGGTCATCGTCGCGCCGGCGTTCGAGCCGGACGCCCTGCGTGTGCTGTCCGCGAAGAAGAACCTGCGCATTCTGCAACTGCCCGACGGGTTCGCGCTGCCGGCGCTCGAGTTGAAGCAGCTCTCGGGCGGCATGCTGGCCCAGGAGCCGGACCGGTTCGGGCGCGTCGACCCGACCGCGTGGCAGCAGGTCACGGGTGGTCCGCTGGAGCAGTCCGTGCTGGACGACCTCGCGTTCGCGTGGGTCGCGTGCCGCTCGGTCAAGTCGAACGCGATCCTGCTCGCCTCGAAGGGGGCGAGCGTCGGCATCGGCATGGGGCAGGTCAACCGCGTGGATTCCTGCCAACTCGCCGTGAAGCGTGCGGGTCAGCGCGCGGCCGGTTCGGTCGCCGCATCGGACGCGTACTTCCCGTTCAACGACGGTCCCGAGATCCTCGTGAAAGCGGGCATCAAGGCCATCGTCCAGCCGGGTGGATCGGTGCGCGACCAGGAGTCGATCGACCTCGTCGGCGCGGCGGGCGTCGCCATGTTCTTCACCGGCGAGCGGCACTTCTTCCACTGAGACGGGTTGTGACCCTCCAAGGGTGTTCCTAGAATGCTGGAGCGGCACGTGCCGCCAGCGGGACGGGAGACGACGATGATGCACACGATCACGCGCGTCCGCCTCACGTGCCCCGAGGTGTCGGCCGCCCAGCGACCGCGCCGGCTGCGCGCCGCGTAGCCCGCCGCCGGCTTTTCGACCGCCGGCACCTGCGCCCACCAGGCGCTCATCACAGGTGTGTGCCCGCCGGCCGCACCGCAACCGGCCGACGCGCCTCACCAGGACGCACCGGCCCCTCGATCGAGGACCCCTCGTGACGCAAGCCCCACCACCCAAGAAACCCACGACGCTCGGCGCACTGCTGCGGCTGATGCCGTTCGCGCGGCGGCGCTGCCCGCGATCACGCTCGGCATGGTCGTCGCCCTCGCGGCCGCTGCCGTGTCGCTGATCATCCCGCAGGTGCTGGAACAGCTCGTCGACGGGCCGTTGTCCGGCCACGACCAGGCCGCCGTGCTGCCCGCGGTCGTCCTGGTCGCGGTGCTCGGCGTCGCGGAAGCCGCGCTCATCGCCCTGCGGCGGATCTTCGTCATCACGCCCGCGACCACCGTCGAGGCGTCCATCCGCCGCGCGCTCTACGCGAAGCTCCAGGATCTGCAGGTCGCGTTCCACGACCGCTGGCCGAGCGGCCAGCTGCTCTCGCGCTCGATGAGCGACCTCAGCCTCATCCGCCGGTTCCTCGCCTTCGGCATCGTCTTCCTGGTCGTGAACACGCTCACCGTGCTCGGTGGATTCGTGGTGCTCGTCGCCATGAATCCCTTGCTGGCGCTGATCATGGGTGTCTGCTCGGTGCCGTTGCTCGTGTTCGGGTTCCGGTTCGAGCGCCGGTACCACGAGGTCGCACGGCGCAGCCAGGATCAGGCGGGCGACCTCGCCACCGCGGTGGAGGAGTCCGTGCACGGCATCCGGGTGCTGAAAGCGTTCGGGCGCGGCCGGCACGCGCTCGACCGGTTCGTCGGCCAGGCGGAGGAACTTCGCGGCACCGAGTTGGAGAAGGCGCGTGCCGTCGCGGCGCTGTGGCTCTGGTTGCTGCTCATCCCGGACGTGGCGTTCGGGCTGTGCCTGCTGGCCGGCGTGTGGCAGGCGACGGCCGGCGCACTGACGGTCGGCGGCCTCGTCGCGTTCTTCGCGACCGCGACGGTGCTCCGCACGCCGCTCGAGTCGCTCGGGTTCCTGATGTCGATGCTGCTGGACACCCGCGCCGCGATCGAGCGCGTCTACGAGGTGCTCGATGCGCCGGTGACCGTGCTCGATCCGGTGGCTCCCGTCTCGGTCGAACACGCCGAGGGACGCCTGGAATTCCGGAACGTGCACTTCCGGTACCCCGATGCGCCCCCGGAGAGCCGGGACCTGCTCGACGGCGTCGATCTCACGGTGCTGCCGGGCGAGACGATGGCGCTCGTCGGCATCACCGGATCGGGCAAGACCACGGTCACGGCGCTCGCCGGCCGCCTCTACGACGTGACGGGCGGTGCGATCCTGTTCGACGGCGTGGACCTGCGTGCGATGACCCGCGCGGAGACCAGGCGCCACATCGCGATGGCGTTCGAGGACGCGACGCTGTTCTCGGACTCGGTGCGCAGCAACGTGCTGCTCGGCCGCCCCGAAGCCGGCGAGGAGGTCCTCGCCGAGGCGATCCGCATCGCGCAGGCGCAGTTCGTGTACGACCTTCCCCAAGGTCTCGACACGACCGTGGGCGAGGAGGGCATCAGTCTCTCCGGCGGCCAGCGGCAACGACTGGCACTCGCCAGGGCCGTCGCCGCGGCTCCCGCCGTGCTCGTGCTCGACGATCCGCTGTCCGCGCTCGACGTCGACACCGAGGCGCTCGTCGAGGAGGCGCTGCGCGCCGTCCTGACGACGACGACCGCACTCGTCGTCGCCCACCGGCCCTCGACCGTGCAGCTCGCGGACCGTGTCGCACTGCTCGAGGAGGGTCGTGTGACGGCCGTCGGCACGCACAGCGAGCTGCTCGCCACGAACGACCACTACCGCTACGTCATCGCCAGTCTCGACGAGGACGAGGACGCACTCGAGGAGGAGCCGGTATGAGCACCCAGATCGGCGTCGCCGGCGAGGACCGGGACGATCTCGACCGAGCCGAAAGCGGCGCGCTGCGCAGGCGCACCCGCCGGCTGCTCGGTTCGCTGCTCGCGCCGCTCAGCGCGAGTCTCATCGTGACGGCGGTGGTGGTCGTCGTGAGCACGGCGCTGCAGGTCGCGGGCCCCGCGCTCATCGCATGGGGGATCGACGTCGGCCTGCCCGCGCTGATCGCGGCCAGGCCGATGCCGCTCGCGCTCGCGGTCGTCGGGTATCTCCTCGCGGGTGTCGGCGGGGCCGTGCTGATCGCCTGGTACCAGATGCGCTCCGCCCGCATCAGTCAGGCGGTCCTCATCGACCTGCGGACCCGGGTGTTCCGGCAGACGCAACGGCTCAGTCTGGAGTTCCACGAGCAGTACACGTCGGGCCGCATCATCGCCAGGCAGACGAGCGATCTCGACGCCATCAAGGAGCTCCTCGACTCGGGCGTGAACCAGCTCATCCAGGGTGTGCTCTACATGGTGTTCACCTTCGTCGCGCTGTTGCTGCTCGACTGGCAGAGCGGCGTGGTGCTGGCGGTGTCGCTCGTGCCGCTGGCGCTCCTGGTGCGCTGGTTCCAGCGGCGGAGCCAGCAGGTGTTCCGGCGCTCCCGGGTCGCGTCGGCCCGCCTGATCGTCGCGTTCGTCGAGACGATGACCGGTATCCGGGCGGTGCAGGCCTTCCGGAAGGAGCGGCGGAACGCCGACGACTACGGCGTGCTGACCGAGGACTACCGGCGCATCAACGTCGCCGCCATCCGCCTGTTCGGGATCCTCGATCCCGGCCTCGTCCTGATCGGCAACGTCGCGGTGGCCGTCGTGCTGCTGATCGACGGGCTGCGCGCGGCGGGCGGTACCCTCGCGGTCGGCGTGCTGCTCGCCGCCGTGCTCTACACGCGCCGGTTCTTCGATCCCACGGAGGAGCTCGCGACGTTCTACAACGCGTATCAGTCTGCGGATGCGGCGCTCGAGAAGATCGCGGGGGTGCTCGAGGAGCAGCCGACCGTGCCCGAGCCGGTGCGCCCGGCGCGTCTCGACCGCTCCGCCGGGCGGCTCGAGTTCGACGCCGTACGGTTCGCGTACCGGACCGGCCGCGACGTGCTGCCCGAGTTCGATCTCACGATCCCGGCCGGACAGACCGTCGCGCTGGTCGGCTCGACCGGTGCCGGCAAGTCGACGCTGGCGAAGCTCGTCGCGCGCTTCTATGATCCGAGCGCCGGTGCGGTCCGCCTCGATGGGGTCGACCTGCGGCAGCTCGCGCAGTCCGACCTGCGCCGCGCGGTCGTCATGGTCACCCAGGAGGCCTATCTCTTCTCGGGATCGGTCGCCGACAACATCGCCCTCGGCTCGCCGACGGCCTCGCGCGCGGAGATCGAACGGGCCGCGGCTGCGGTGGGCGCCGACGGCTTCATCCGGGCGCTCCCGGCCGGCTACGACACGGATGTGAACAAGCGCGGCGGCCGTGTGTCGGCGGGTCAGCGGCAGCTGATCTCGTTCGCGCGGGCGTTCCTCGCCGATCCCGCGGTGCTGATCCTCGACGAGGCCACCGCGTCGCTCGACATCCCGAGCGAGCGTCTGGTCCAGGAGGCGTTGCAGACGCTGCTCGCCGACCGGACGGCGATCATCATCGCGCACCGGCTGTCGACCGTCGCGATCGCCGACCGGGTGCTCGTGATGGCCGCGGGCGTCATCGTCGAGGACGGGGCCCCGATCGACCTCATCGGCGGCGACGGCAGGTTCGCGGCGATGCACGCCGCGTGGCGGGAGTCCCTGGTGTAGGTCCGAGCACCGATCGGCCGTCAGGCACGGGGCGCACCGCGCCTGACGGCCCCATTTCGTGCTCGGTGGCGCTAGAGCTCGAGCGCGCCGATCGTCTCGCCGTACTGGGTGTCGCCGATCGGGACGAAGCCGATGCGCAGGAAGAAGGCGCCCGGCCCTTCGCCGCCGCCCTCCCAGATGACCGTCAGCCGCTTGAAGCCGCGAGCCCTGGCCTCGTCGGCGAGGCCCTCCACGGCGAATCGGCCGATGCCCTGCCCCTGGGCGCTGCCTTTGACGTTGATCGACCAGATGCAGCACTGGAATTCGGGTCGGCGCTCGTCGGGATCGAGATTCCCCTTGACGAATCCGACGACCTCGTCGCCGTCGAGCACGACCCGCGGCCAAGCCGTCGTGGGGTTCAGCGACTGCTCCTGCTCGGCGTGCGAGACGGGTGTCGCGTACTGCTCCTGCCCCGGCTTCAGTGTCAGGGAATTCGCGGCGACGATGTTGGTCGCATTCAGCGGTTCGAGGCGCAGCCCTGGCATGGCGACAGGCTACCGGGCGTCGTCGCGGGCGTCGACGCCCGGTAGCACGCGGGTGTTGCGGCGATAGGCTGGTCCGGCCCGCGTCAGCGGGCGGGACGAACAGGGAGCGCGAAGAGCACGTGGCGAAGATCAAGGTCGAAGGCACAGTCGTTGAACTCGATGGCGACGAGATGACGCGGATCATCTGGCAGTCGATCAAGGACACGCTGATCCATCCCTATCTCGACATCGATCTCGAGTATTACGACCTCGGTATCGAGAAGCGCGACGAGACCGACGATCAGATCACCATCGATGCGGCGAACGCGATCAAGAAGCACGGCGTCGGCGTCAAGTGCGCGACGATCACGCCCGACGAGGCCCGTGTGAAGGAATTCGGCCTGAAGAAGATGTGGCGGAGTCCGAACGGCACCATTCGCAACATCCTGGGCGGTGTGATCTTCCGTGAGCCGATCATCATCTCGAACATCCCGAGGCTCGTCCCCGGCTGGAACAAGCCGATCATCGTCGGCAGGCACGCGTTCGGCGATCAGTACCGCGCGACCGACTTCGTGTTCGACCGCCCCGGCACCCTGACGATCAGCTTCACGCCGAACGACGGCAGCGAGCCGCAGTCGTTCGAGGTCTTCCAGGCGCCGGGCGGCGGCGTCGCCATGGCGATGTACAACCTGGACGCCTCGATCAGGGACTTCGCCCGCGCGAGCCTGAACTACGGCCTCGCCCGCAACTACCCCGTCTACCTGTCGACGAAGAACACGATCCTGAAGGCCTACGACGGTCGCTTCAAGGACCTCTTCCAGGAGATCTACGACGCGGAGTTCAAGGACCGGTTCGAGGCGGCGGGCCTCACGTACGAGCACCGCCTCATCGACGACATGGTCGCCTCCGCGCTGAAGTGGGAGGGTGGCTACGTCTGGGCCACCAAGAACTACGACGGCGACGTGCAGAGCGACACCGTCGCGCAGGGCTTCGGCTCGCTCGGCCTCATGACGAGCGTGCTCACGACGCCGGACGGCAAGATCGTCGAGGCAGAGGCGGCCCACGGCACCGTGACTCGTCACTACCGCCAGCACCAGCAGGGCAAGCCCACCTCGACGAACCCGATCGCGTCGATCTACGCCTGGACCAGGGGGCTCGCCCACCGCGGCGAGCTCGACGGCAACGACGCGCTCATCGAGTTCGCGAACACGCTCGAGGACGTCGTCATCAAGAGCGTCGAGTCCGGGGCCATGACCAAGGACCTGGCCCTGCTCGTCGGTCCCGACCAGAAGTGGCAGACGACCGAGGAGTTCCTCGCGACGCTCGCCGACAACCTCAAAGCCCGTCTCGGCTGACCGCACACACGATGAAGGGCCCATGCGGATCACTCCGCATGGGCCCTTCATCGTCGCCATCAGCTCGTCTGCGATCTCTCGTGCGCGTCGATCTGCATGGTCGTCGCGCCGGTCGAGACCTCCACCTTGCGCGGCTTCGCGCGCTCCGAGACCGGGATGGTGACCGACAACACGCCGTTCTCGTAGGACGCGGCGATGTGCTCGGTGTCGATGCCGGTGCCGAGGCTCAGCTGCCGGAGGAAGGAGCCGGCCTGACGCTCACGCGCCAGCCACTTCACGCCGTCGACCCCGCGCAGGGTGCGCTCGGCGCGGATCGTCAGCAGCTGCCCGTCGACGTCGATGTCGACGCTGCCCGGATCGATGCCGGGAAGGTCGGCGGCGAGGACGTAGTGGTCCCCTTCGCGATAGAGATCCATCGGCATCAGCCGCGGACCGCGCTGCTCGAACAGCGAGCCGGTCAACCGGTCGAGCTCGCGGAACGGATCGAAGTTCATGGCCATGATCGGTCCTTTCGTCTCGTGATCATCGAGTTGAGTCGATCGGACTCAACTTGGTGCCGAGATTAGCACTCGACTCGAGAGAGTGCCAGCCGGAAAGGGAATGAGGACGCTCGGACGCGGCCTGGAGCTGACTGTGTGCACCACGCCGCGGCTCGATCGCTGCGCGCGGACGGGTCGGTCCGAAGCTCGGGTGCTACCGGAAGATGATGGTGCGGCGACCGTCGAGCAGCACGCGGCCCTCGGCGAACCACTTCACCGCCTGCGTGAGCGTGCGGCTCTCCTCGTCCTCGCCGATGGCGACGAGCTGCGGCACGGTGTGCGCGTGGTCCACGCGGACCACGTTCTGCTCGATGATCGGCCCCTCGTCGAGGTCTTCGGTGACGAAGTGGGCGCTCGCGCCGATGAGCTTCACGCCGCGCGCGTGCGCCTGCTTGTACGGGTTGGCGCCCTTGAAGCCGGGCAGGAAGGAGTGGTGGATGTTGATCATGCGCCCGGCGAGCCGCTCGCACAGATCCGGCGAGACGATCTGCATGTAGCGGGCGAGCACGACGAGCTCGATGTCGTGCTCCTCGACGGCCCGCAGCACGCGCGCCTCGAACGCCGCCTTGTCCGCGGGCGACGCGATCGCCGCGGATTCGAACGGGACCCCGTAGAAGCCCGCGAGGCCCGCCAGCTCGTCATGGTTGCTGAGCACGAGCGGGATGTCGACGGGCAGGTGGCCCGACCGCTGCCGGAAGAGCAGGTCGTTCAGGCAGTGTCCTGCCTTGGAGACGAGAACGAGCGTGCGCAGCGGGCGCCCGACGGTGTCGAGCTGCCACTCGATGCCGAATTCATCGGCGACCGGACGCAGCCGCGCGCCGAACTCGTCGGCCGTCGAGGCCGACTCCACCTGCAGCCGCATGAAGAAGCGGCCGGTGTCGTCGCTCGAGAACTGCTGCAGCTCGGTGATGTTGCCGCCGGATGCGACGACGGCCCCGGTCACGGCATGCACGATGCCCGGGCGGTCGTCGCACCGGACGCTGAGCACCCAGTGCGTGGCGGTCGTCTCCGGTGGCTGCACGCGATCGAGGCTACCCGGGCGGCCCGTCTCCGGGTCGGTGGCTGTGCACACACGGGTCCGGACGGCACGCGCTGCACCATCGGTTTCGTCGTCTATCGTGATGCGACCGTTACTGAGAGCGAGTCGATGTCCGAACGCGAAACCGTCGGCGCACGCCTGGATCAGCAGCCGTCGCCAGTGGACCGGGTGGTCGCCGCTGTCGGCACCGCGCTCGAGGGCAAGGACGAGGTCGTCCGCGCATCGCTCGCCGTCATGTTGGCCGGCGGCCACCTCCTGATCGAGGACGTGCCAGGCGTCGGGAAGACGACGCTCGCCAGGGCGCTGGCGAAGGTCACCGGCGGCAGCGTCAGCCGGATCCAGTTCACCCCCGACCTGTTGCCGAGCGACGTGACGGGCGTCACGGTCTTCGACCAGGCGAGCGGCCAGTTCGAGTTCAAGCCGGGTGCGGTGTTCGCGAACGTCGTGATCGGCGACGAGATCAACCGCGCTTCGCCGAAGACGCAGTCGGCGCTCCTCGAGTGCATGGAGGAGGCGCAGGTCACGGTGGACGGCACGACGTGGCCGATGCCGGACCCGTTCACGGTCGTCGCGACGCAGAATCCGCTCGACATGGAGGGCACGTTCGCGCTGCCGGAGGCGCAGCGCGACCGGTTCATGGCGCGGATCTCGATCGGCTATCCAGCGGCCGCCTCCGAACGGCAGATGCTGCGGATGCACCAGCGCACGAATCCGATCGACCACGTCGCCGCGGTCCTCGCTCCGGGGGAGTTCACCGCACTCATCGCCGCGGCACGACAGGTCTACGTCTCGCCCGCGGTCGAGACCTACATCCTCTCCATCATCACCGGCACACGCAGTCATCCCGACATCCGGCTGGGCGCCAGCCCCAGGGCGAGCCTGCATCTGGCGCGGGTGGCCATGGCGACGGCGCTGCTCGAAGGCCGTGATTTCGTGCTCCCCGACGACGTCGCCGCGCTCGCCGAACCCGTGCTCGCGCACCGGCTCGTCCTGCGGCGACGATCCGGTGACCGTGACGTGACCGAGACCGCGCTTCGGCTCGTCCGCGAAGTGGTCGCCGCGACCGACGTGCCGATCCGCTGACCGTGGCAGCCGCGCCCGACGGATCACCGATCCGGCTCACCCCGCGTGGCTGGGTCGTGGCAGGCGGCGGTGTCGTGACCTTCCTCGCCGCCTATGCCGTCGGCTGGCGCGAGCTCCTCGTGGTCGCCGTCTTCGCGTTCGGTGTGCTGGCCGTCTCGCTGGCAACGGTGCTCGTCACCCGCGCGACCGTCACAGCGGAGCGCAGGGTGGAGCCGGTCGTCGTCTCCCCAGGGGAGACGGCCGTCGTCGCCCTGATGCTCGAGGGACCCGGCACCGTCCGCTGGCGCGATCCGCTGCCGCCTGGACTCGTCTCCGACACCGGTTCGGGGACGGTCGACCTCGACGGCCGGCGCGTGCCGGTGGATTACCGGCTCACGGCCAGGAGCCGGGGCTTGCACGAGATCGGGCCGCTGCGGATCGACCTCGTCGACGCCCTCGGCCTGATCTCACTCCGCCGTCCGGCGACCGGCACGACTCCGCTCACGGTGCTGCCGCGGGTGCATCAGCTCAGCGATCTCGGCGACGGGTCCTTCGGGTCCGGCATGCTCGACCACCCCGCCGCCGGCATCGGGGCGGACCAGCGGGACCTCATCCCGCGCGACTACCGCGACGGCGACAGCCTGCGGACGATCGACTGGCGGGCGACCGCGCATCGCGGCGGCCTCATGGTGCGGTCGGAGTCCCGCGCCGAATCGGCGTCGACCGTGCTCGTGCTCGATCAGCGGATCACGACGTGGGTGGGGGAGCACGACTTCGAGGTCGGCATCGAGTACGTCGCCTCCCTCGCGGCCGCGAGCGGGCCGAGTGCCCGCCTGGTCGTCGGGGACGGCATGGTCGAAGCCGCGCCTGCGGTGCTGCGGACCCTCGCCGGCGTCGAGCGCTCGGTGAACGCCGCGCGCCTGCCTGCGATGGTCGATGCGGCATCGGGGCCGATCGGCGCGGTGTTCATCGTGACCGGCGCGGGCGCCGCCGGTCATCTCGCCGGCCTGCCGGAGCCGCCGTCAGGCGCGACCGGGACGATCGTCTTCGTCGGGGGCGGCGCACGCGTCAGCGCCCCGCTGGGATGGCGCGTGCAGATCGTCGATCCCGATCGGGCCGGCCGTGGCTGACGCGGCACACCGTCCGCGGGTCCGGCTGGGGGAGACCGCGGTCCGCGTCGCGTCGTTGCTCACCGTGCTGTGCGCCGCGAGTGCGATCGCGCCGCTCGTCACCGGGCTCGCATGGACGCTCGTCCCGGTGCTGGCCGCGGCCTTCGCCGTGACGGTCGTCGCGATCGCGTCACGGCTCGGCATGCCGCCGATCCCCGCTGGCATCGCCGCGCTCGCCGCGCTCCCGCTGTTCGCGGTCGCGGACGCAGGCGGCGGCAAGGGCCTGCTCTGGGTGCTGCCGTCGGATGCGGCGGCACGGGCCGTCGACGCGGCGCTCGCCGCGGGCGGGAACCAGATCGCGACCGATGCGGTGCCGACCATCCCGTCGACCGGACTGGTGCTGATCATCGCGCTCGGTGTCGCGGCCGCCGCGGTCGTCGCCGACGTCGTCGCCGTCGGGTACCGCCTGCCGCTAGGCGTCGTGCCGGTCGCCGGCGCGATCGTGATCGCGCCGGGTCGGATCCTGCCGGTCGGCATCGCGTGGCCGGCGCTCGTGGCCACGGGGATCGCGCTGCTGCTGCTGCTCGCCGCCGACCGCCGCCGGGCAGGTCACCGCCCGCATCCGGCAGCGCTCGCCGCCCTCGTCGCCGGCTCGCTCGTCGTCGCCGCGCTCGGCACGACCGTCCTGCCGGTGCCCTCGGCCGCCGTGTCGTCGGGCAACGGTGGCCTCATCGGGCCGGGAGCGGACCCGCTCCTGAAGCTCGGCAGCGATCTCAGGCAGGGCGCGGCCACGGATCTGCTTCGGATCACGACGACGTCCACCGCACCGGCCTACCTGCGCCTGGCGGTCCTCGAGCAGTTCAGCGGGCAGACGTGGCAGCCGAACGACGCGGGGTTCACCCAGCTCACCGACGGCGCCACGGCACCGCACGCCTCAGGTACCGACACCGCCGGCTCCCGCGGCGTCAGCACCACCGTGGACGTCATCAACGCAGCGGCCGTCGGCCGATGGCTGCCCCTGCCGTATCCGACGACGACGGTCAGGGGACTCAGTCAGGTCGCGGGCTTCTTCTGGGAGAACCGCGGCCTGACGGTCGAGCGCGGCGCGACGAGCACGCCGGTCACCGGCTACACCGCATACAGCCTCGAACTGAAGCAGACCGCCGACCAGCTCAAAGCGGTCACGGGCACGCCGGCTCCCGCCTTCGACGACGCATCCCTCAGCCTGCCGGCCAAGGTGCCGTCCGTCATCACGCGGACGGCCCGTTCGTGGACCAAGGGCGCGACGGGACCGTACGCCGAGGCCCTGGCGATCCAGAACCACCTGGCCGGCGGTGACTTCACCTACGACGTCAACGCGCCCGTGACTCAGCACTTCGACGGTGACGGCCTCGCGGTCATCGCGAAGTTCCTCTCCGTCAAGGCCGGCTACTGCGTGCATTTCGCCTCGACCATGGCGGTCATGGCTCGCATCCTGGGCATCCCCTCCCGTGTCGTGGTCGGCTACCAGCCCGGCACGAGCACATCCGTCGCCGGGCGGGTGGAGCAGGTGGTCTCGTCCAACGACCTGCACGCCTGGCCCGAGCTGTACTTCGGCGGAGTCGGCTGGGTCCGGTTCGAGCCGACGCCCGGACGCGGTGTCACGCCGAGCTACGCCCCGCTGCCGGTGTCGGCCGGCGGACTCGTCACCGGCCAGACGTCGGGCGCGACGCCGGGCGCGTCGGCAGCACCCAGCGCCAGGTCCAACGTCGAGACCCCGCAGACCGCGGCCGAGGCGGCGAAGCAGCAGCACGCCGCAGCGGGGGCGGGGCTCACCGCGGCCGCCGTGCTGCTCGGCGTGCTGCTGATCGGCGCGGTGCCGTTCGTCATCCGGCGCCTGCGCCGCCGCCGCCGCCTCGCCGCCGTGCGCACGAGCGGATCCGCCGCCTCCGGCTGGAACGAGGTCATCGACACGGCGACCGATCTCGGACTCCATCCGCCCGGCCGGGCGTCGCCCCGAGCCGTCGAAGCGGCCCTGGCCGCCGAGGTCGGAGCGGACCCCGCACTCACCCGACTGCGGACGGCGTACGAGGCGAGCGCCTACGGCGCCGAGACGTGGCGCATGCAGTCGGGCGATGTCGCCGCGGTGCTCACCCGGATGCGCGGTGCGGCACCGGCCGGCCGGCGCGTCGCGGCGGCTGTCGCACCCCGCTCCCTCCTTGGTACGATCGGCGGGTCGCGACTGGCGTTCAGGTGGTCACCACCGGGGAGCGACGAGACCACGAGAGCCGCACGCCTGGGCCGCACGACCGCACCCCGTCGCCCGTCACCCAGGAACAGGAGTCGGCAATGACCGATCTTCGTGCCAGCACCAGCCCGTCGACAGCGGCCGCCTTCTCGGCGCCGCTCTCGGAGGTCGACCCCGAGATCGCCGAGGTGCTCGCCCTCGAGCTCGGCCGTCAGCGCAACACGCTCGAGATGATCGCGAGTGAGAACTTCGTGCCGCGCGCGGTGCTGCAGGCGACGGGCAGCGTCCTCACGAACAAGTACGCCGAGGGCTACCCCGGCCGCCGGTACTACGGCGGATGCGAGTTCGTCGATGTCGCGGAGGAATTGGCGATCGCCCGCGCGAAGTCGCTGTTCGGTGCCGAGTTCGCGAACGTGCAGCCGCACTCCGGCGCGACCGCGAACGCGGCGGTCCTCGCGGCGCTCGCCGAGCCGGGCGACACCATCCTCGGACTGGAGCTCGCGCACGGGGGGCATCTCACCCACGGCATGCGGCTGAACTTCTCCGGCAAGCTGTACACCGCGACTGCGTACGGGGTCGACCCGAACACCTTCCGCATCGACATGGACACGGTCCGTGACGCCGCGCGCGAGCACAAGCCCTCGGTGATCATCGCGGGCTGGTCGGCCTACCCACGGCAGCTCGACTTCGCGGCGTTCCGCGAGATCGCCGACGAGGTCGGCGCGAAGCTGTGGGTCGACATGGCGCACTTCGCGGGACTCGTCGCCGCCGGACTGCATCCGTCCCCGGTCCCGTACGCGGACGTCGTCTCGACGACCGTCCACAAGACGCTGGGCGGCCCGCGCTCCGGTCTCATCGTCGCGCGCAGCACCGAGTACGCCAAGAAGCTCAACTCGGCCGTGTTCCCCGGTCAGCAGGGCGGCCCGCTGATGCACGTGATCGCCGCCAAAGCGACCGCACTGAAGCTCGCCGCGACGCCCGAGTTCGCCGAGCGACAGCTGCGGACACTGAGCGGCGCCCGCCTGCTCGGGGAGCGGCTCACGGCGCCGGACAGCCGGGCGGCAGGGGTCGACGTGCTCACGGGAGGCACCGACGTGCATCTCGTCCTCGCCGACCTCCGCGACTCGGCCATCGACGGCAGGCAGGCCGAGGACCGGCTGCACGAGGTCGGCATCACCGTCAACCGCAACTCGGTCCCGTTCGATCCGCGTCCGCCGATGACGACCTCCGGTGTGCGCATCGGCACGGCGGCGCTCGCCACCCGCGGCTTCGGCGACGCGGAGTTCACGGCGGTCGCCGACATCATCGCCCGCACGCTGCGGACCGACGCGGACCTCACCGCGCTGCGCGGCGAGGTCGAGGACATCGCGGCCCGCTTCCCGCTCTACGCAGGGCTCGAGGACTGGTGACGGCCGTCGTCCTCGACGGCACCGCCACCGCGGCGGCCGTCAAGGCCGAGCTCGCCGAGCGGGTCGCCGCGTTGCGGGCCGCCGGTCACATGCCGGGTCTCGGCACCCTGCTGGTGGGAGACGATCCCGGGTCACGCGCCTACGTCGCCGGCAAGCACCGCGACTGCGCGGACATCGGCATCGAATCGATCCGGATCGACCTGCCGGGCGACGCCTCCACCAAGGACGTCCTGGACGCGATCGGCCGCCTGAACGCCGACACCGCGGTCACGGGCTTCATCGTGCAGCTGCCGTTGCCCGCCGGCATCGACGAGCAGGCGATGCTCGAGGCCATCGACCCGCTGAAGGACGCCGACGGGCTGCATCCGCTCAACCTCGGCCGGCTCGTGCTCGGCGTCGACTCGCCGATCGACGGTCCGTTGCCCTGCACACCGCTCGGCATCCTGCAGCTGCTGCACCGCGCCGGGGTGCCGATCGCCGGCAAGCACGTCGTGGTCATCGGCCGCGGGCTGACGGTCGGCCGGCCGCTCGGGCTGCTCCTGTCCCGGAAGGGCGTCGACGCCACCGTGACGCTCGCGCACTCGCGCACGACCGACCTGCCCGGACTCGTCGCGCAGGCGGACATCGTCGTCGCCGCGGTCGGCGTGCCCGGTCTCGTGAAGCCCGACTGGGTGAAGCGGGGGGCCGCGGTCCTCGACGTCGGCGTGACGCGGGTCGTCGACCCCGCGACGGGCAGGGCGAAGCTGCGCGGCGACGTCGATCAGGGGGTCGCCGAGATCGCGGGCCACCTGTCACCGAACCCGGGCGGCGTCGGCCCGATGACCAGGGCGATGCTGCTCGCCAACGTCGTCGACGCCGCCGAGCGCCTGCTGGTCTCGACCGGGACCTCGGCATGACGCTGCCGACCGGCGAACAATACGTTCTCAGCCGCGAGGGGCCGCTCGGCGAGGTCACGGCGGTCGTCACCGAGCTCGCGGCCGGCGTGCGGCGCCTGTCGGTCGGCGGCGTGGAGCTGGTGCAGGACTACCCCGCGGGCAGCCTGCCGAGCTCGGCCAGCGGCATCGTGCTCATGCCGTGGCCGAACCGTGTCGCGGGTGGCAAGTGGACGCTCGACGGCGCCGTCCAGCAGCTCGACATCACGGAACCCAAGTACGGCAACGCCTCGCACGGGCTGCTGCGCAACACCGGCTATCAGGTGACCGATCAGAGCGCATCCGCCATCACGCTGTCCGCGACCGTGTTCCCGCAGCACGGCTACCCGTTCCACCTCGACACGTCGGTCCGCTACCAGCTGACCGAGGACGGGGTCACCGTGATGCACGGCGTGCACAACGCGGGGGAGGCGCCAGCGCCGTTCGGCGTCGGCACGCATCCGTTCCTGCGTGTCGGGGACACGCCGGCCAGGCAGTTGACCGTGACCGTGCTCGCCGACCGGTACTACGAGGTCGACGAGCGCAAGATCCCGGTCCGCGCGCTGCCGGTCGACGGCACCCCCTTCGATCTGCGCGGGGGCCGGTCGCTCGCCGACGCGGACCTCGACACGGCGTTCACCGGACTGCGCACGATCGAGGGCCGCTTCCGCCATCGGCTCACCGCCCCGGACGGCCGAGGTGTCGAGCTCTGGGCGAGCCGCGACTTCGGGACGACCCAGGTGTTCGTGACCGACGTGTACGCGACCGACGACGGCCTCATCGACGCGGTCGCGATCGAGCCCATGACGTGCGCGCCGAACGCCCTCAACTCCGGCGACGGCCTCATCTGGCTCGACCCGGACGACCAGTGGATCGGCGACTGGGGCATCCGCCTGATCTGACCGAGCCGCACACCGAATCACGTCAGATCTGGTCCTGCCGCGCCGGATCACGCGGATCGGAGGGCCGTCGACGCCCGATCTGACGTGATTCGGTGTGGGTCAGTCGTCGTCGGTGTGCGGGTGCAGGCGGCGGTAGACCCGTGCGGCCAGCACCACGCCGACGACGCCGATCGCGAAGCCGAGCACCGAGATCGACGCCCACACCGCCTCGACGAGGTTGTCGAGGGTCGCCAGTTGGGCGATCGTGCCGATGCCGACGACGAGCACCCCGGCGATCACGAGCGCGACGGCCGGCCGGTAGGCGGGATGCAGGCGCATGCCGCCAGGGTAGGCGAGCGGCGCTCAGCCGATCGCGCGTGCGCGGCGGCGGGACGTCGCGATCGCGGTCGACGTGCCGCGCCAGCCGAGCAGCAGGATCGAGAGTGCGATCGTGGCGACGATCACGAAACTGAGTTGCACGCCCTGCTTCGACGCGAGCCGAAGCAGCATCCCGACGGCGACCGTGGCGACCACGACGACGACTCCGACCGGCCAGACGGCGGTCGGCCGGCGCATCCGCAGCGTCGCGAGCCAACCGATCAGCAGCCCCGATGCGAACGGCCAGAGGGTGCGCAGGATGCCGGTGACCGCGTCGTCCTCCGCGTGCGACCGCCGACCGATCAGTACGAACACGAGGACGCCGGCGAGATCGGCGAGGAAGGCGAGTATCGGACGGCGCACGTCGTCCATTCTCGCGGTGTGACGAACACGAAACGCGCCGGGCGTAGCCTCACGCCGATCAGCACGAAGGAGACCGACATGGCGTTCGAGGTACCCGCGATCGACATCGCCCCGTACGTCGCGCAGGGGACCGTCGCGGACCGCGCCGCGGTGGCCGCAGCGGTCGACGAGGCATGCCGGACGGTCGGCTTCATGCAGATCCACGGCCACGGCATCCCCGCGGCTGCCACCGAAGGCCTGGCGGACGCCATGGACGAGTTCTTCGGCCTCGACCTCGAGACGAAGAAGGCGTACCGGCTGCCACCGAGCCTGAACCGCGGCTATTCGCCGCCGAAGTCCGAGTCGCTCAGTCTCTCCCTCGGCGTCGAGAGCGCGACGCGGATGAACGACTTCTTCGAGGCCTTCAACATCGGTGCGACGGCCGACGACTTCCCCGGCCTCGACCTGCCGGGCGACGACTACGCGGCCAACCTCTGGCCGCCCGACGCCCCCGGATTCCGGTCGCCCGTCGAGGCGTACTTCCGGGAGGCGCAGCGGGTCGCCGTGACGATGACACGCATCTTCGAGGACGCGCTCGGGCTCGACCGCGGGTTCTACGACCGGTTCGCCGACCATTCGCTCGACGTGCTGCGCATGAACAACTACGCGCTGCCGCCCGGGCGTATCGAACTCGACGGCGACCTGACCGGCATGGGAGAGCACACCGACTTCGGCATCGTGACCGTGCTGTGGGCCGACCGCGTGCGCGGCCTGCAGGTGCTCGGGCGTGACGGGTCGTGGAACGACGTCAGTCCCGACCCGGGTGCCCTGCTCATCAATCTCGGTGATCTCACCGCCCGCTGGACGAACGAGCGCTGGCAGTCGACGCTGCACCGAGTGAAACCCCCCATCGTGCACGGCACGATCGAACGGCGGCGTTCGGCGGCGTTCTTCCACGACGGCAACATCGACGCGGTGATCTGCACCATGCCGCAGTGCGTCGACGACGGGCACCCCGACCTCTACGAGCCGATCACGGTCGGCGAGCACATCCGGGCGAAGCTGGCCGGTTCCCGGGCGGGAAGGTCGAACGAGGCGGCCGTGCGCGAACGCCGACGGGTGCTCCAGAGCGACCGCTGACCAGCATTTCGTGCACGTCGGCGAGGTGCGGGCGTGTTGCTGCCGTGTCCGATCGG
Organism: uncultured Actinomycetota bacterium; assembly: GCA_963716965.1. Lineage (GTDB taxonomy): Bacteria > Actinomycetota > Actinomycetes > Actinomycetales > Microbacteriaceae > Amnibacterium. The sequence goes on from CAVQUZ010000001.1 coordinate 532,803, forward strand.
TCAGACGGGTTTCACTGGATGTCATGGGGGCACTCGGACTGAGCATCGGCTCGGCGCTGTCGTACGGCGCGTCGAGCTTCTTCGACGTCATCGGCGGCAGCAAGCGGCCCGCGCTGCAGATGACGATGCTCACGTTCGCCGCCGCGCTCATCGTGGCCGTGCCGTCCGCGGTCGTGGGCATGCCGGAGTTCTCGGCGGCGGCGATCTGGTCGGGCGTCGTGGCCGGGGTGCTCGGAACGATCTCGACCTGCCTGATGTATGCCGCGTTCGCGCTCGCGCCCGTCGGATTCGTCGCACCTGTCGCGAGCTTCGTGACCGTCGCGGTGCCGCTGTGCTGGACGCTCGCGATGGGGCAGCGGGTGAGTCCGACGCTGTTCGCCGCGGTCGGCATCGCCATCATCGCCTCGGCCGCGCTCGGCGTCGATCAGCAGGGCTCGACGCGGCCGACGGTGAAGGGCATCGTGGTCACGATCCTGGCGGGGCTCGGGGACGCGGCGTGGCTGATCACGCTGTCCCTGTCGCCGGCGAAGTCGGGTGGGATCCCGGCGGCCGCCGATGCGATCACGGGCTTCGTGGTCATCGTCGCCGTCGCAGCCGCCTTCGGCCGTGCACGCGGGTCGGGCCGGCGGATCGGCGACGGCGGCATCGTGCTCGCGAGCGGCCTGACGCAGGGTGCGGGGACCGTGCTGCTGGTGTTCGCGCTGCACAGTCACGAGCTCGCGACGGTGGCAGGGCTGTTCAGCCTCTACCCGGCCGTGACGCTGCTGCTCTCGGTCCTGCTGCGACGGGAGCGATTCACCGCCGAAGGCGGTTTCGGGGTGTCGCTGGCCGCCGCCGCGCTCGGGCTGTTCGCGGTCGTCAACGCCTGACCGCGGTCTCAGCGCATCGTCGGCGGCAGGTTCCAGTGCAGGATCGCACGGTGACTGTGCTCGAAGCCGAGTTCGCACCGCGCGGCCGTGCCGAGTGCCAGGCGTGAGCCGAAGTCCATCGACTGCCGCAACCAGGCCACGGCGAAGACGCGTGACACATGGCCGTGCGCGACGAGCAGCACGTCCTGGCCCGCGTTCACGACCGGTGCGACCCGATCGATGACCCGGGTGACGCGCGCACGGATCTCCTCGGGGGACTCGCCACCCGGTCCGCCGTCCTCCCACAGGTCCCAGTCCGGGCGCTCCGCGAGTATCTCGTCGGTCGTGCGGCCCTCGTCGGTGCCGTAGTCCCATTCGGCGAGGTCGGGGGTGATCGCCGCGTCGTCGCCGAACCCGGCGAGCGCGACGGTCGTCCGCGCACGCACCCTCGGGCTCACGAGCACGAGGCCGAACGTCCGACGGGCGAGCGCGTGACCGGCCGCCCTCGCCTCGGCCTCGCCCTCCTCGGTGAGCGGCAGATCGGTGACACCGGTGTGCCTGCCGCTCTTCGACCACTCGGTCTCGCCGTGTCGGAGCAGGACGATTCGGCCTCGGTCGACGTGCATCCGATTAGCCTCGCAGACAGGCGGGTCGCGCCGATGCGGCCTGTGCACCGAAGGGAGCCATCATGGCCGTCATCGTCGCGGGCGTCACCGGTCCGCACGCGAGTGCAGTGGTCGGCGTCGCCGCCGAACTCGCTGCGGCGCTCGATGCGTCTCTGGCGTGCGTCTGGGTGGACGTCACCAGGATTCCGATGTCGGGCGTCGCGTGGTCGATCCCGATCGACCCGGAATCGGACGACGCGGGCGAGCCGCAGTTCCCGGCCGATCTGACCGAGCAGATCGAGGGGGCGCTGCACGGGCTGCCGATCCGGTGGACCGCGCATGCCGTCACCGGCGACACGGCGCTGTCGATCATGCGCATCGCCGACGACGTCGACGCCGCCCTGATCGTCGTCGGGGCCCGTGACAAGGGTGCGCGCGCGGCGTTCCGCGAGTTCGTCGAAGGGTCGGTCGCGGTGTCGCTCGCCCACCGGCAGTTCCGACCCGTGGTCGTCGTGCCGACGAACCCCGAACGCGCGGGCCACGCGTGAGCGACGCGCCGCCCCACGCCCGGCCGGCACTCATCGCACTCGTCGTGCTGGGCGGTGCCGCCGGCACCACGGTCCGCGCCGCCCTGCAGGCGGCGTTCCCCGCGACGGGTGGCGTCTCGATCGCGACGATCGCCATCAACGTCTCCGGCGCGTTCGCGCTCGGCTGGTTGCTCGAGGGCCTCGGCCGCCGTGGACCGGACAGCGGCCGGTCGCGTCTCGCGCGGCTCGGCATCGGCACCGGCGTGCTCGGCGGCTACACGACCTACAGCACCCTCGCGGTCGACACGTCGACGCTGGCTGCTGCGTGGACACGCGCAGCTCGCGGCACTCGTCGGTCTCGGCACCGTTCTCGGCGGCCTCGTCGCCGCGGTTGCGGGCATCGCACTCGCGGCGCGCACGGCGCCCACCGCGACGTGAGCCTGCTGCTGGTCGCCCTGGCGGGCGGTGTGGGGGCCGCGCTGCGGTTCGTGCTCGACGGCGTGGTGCGCACGCACGTGCGGACGCCCTATCCGCTGGCGACGATGCTCATCAATGTCAGCGGCTCGCTGGTGCTCGGCGTCGTGGTCGGCGCGACCGCGCAGGCTGCGCTGACGCGCAGTTGGCACGACGTGCTCGGCACGGGGCTGCTGGGTGGCTACACGACCTTCAGCACCGCCTCGGTGGAGTCGGTGCGGCTGGCGCGCGGCGGACGGCCGGTCGCCGCGGTGCTGCACGGCGCGGGCATGCTGGTCGCCTCGCTCGTCGCCGCGCTGCTCGGCCTCGCACTGGGCGGACTGCTCTGAGCGACGCCGCCCGCCCCGAGCGGTCACGGGGCGTCACACTGGCGTGTCGACGCCGCCCGCCGCAGCATCCTGGAACAACCTCGGTCGACGAAAGGCGGTATCGATGGGCGAGCAGGGCTTCGCGACACGGCAGGTGCATGCCGGGCGCCGGCAGCACGGGCATGCGGCACGGACCCCGCCGATCCACTTGACCGCGGGGTTCGAGTTCGCCGACTTCGACGAGGCCCACGCCCGGTTCGCCGGCGACGACGACGGCTTCAGCTACACCCGGGTCGGCAACCCGAGCGTCTCCGGCGTCGAATCGAGGGTCGCGGCGCTCGAGGGAGGCGCCGACGCCTTGCTGGTCGCGAGCGGCCAGGCCGCGCTCACCGTCGCGCTGTTCGGGCTCGTCCGTGCGGGCGACCATCTCGTGTCCGCGGACAGCATCTACGAGGGGACGCGCGGCCTGCTCGTCGCCAACCTCGGCCCGCTCGGCATCGGTTCGACGTTCGTGTCCGACGTACACGACCTCGGCCAGTGGCGTCGCGCGATCAGGCCGAACACCAAGGCACTCATCGTCGAGTCCATCTCGAACGCCCGCAACGACGTGCCGGACATCGCCGCCCTCGCCGCGCTGGCGCACGCCGAGGGCATCCCGCTCATCGTCGACAGCACACTCGCCACGCCCTACCTGCTGCGCCCGATCGAGCACGGCGCCGACATCGTGATCCACTCGGCCAGCAAGTTCCTGTCCGGGCACGGTTCGGTCCTCGGCGGCTTCGTCGTCGACGGCGGTGGCTTCGACTGGGCGGCGCAGCCGGATCGGTTCCCGCAGTTCTCGGAGCCCGTCGTGACCGAGGGCGGCCTCAGCTTCACCGACCGCTACGGCAGGGCCGCCTTCGCCCGCTTCATCCGCGGCACCGTCGCGCCGAGGCTCGGCCCGACGCCGTCGCCGTTGAATGCGTTCCTGATCCAGCAGGGCATCGAGACCCTGTCGCTCCGCGTCGACCGCCAGTCGGCGAGCGCGCTCGCGGTCGCCGGGTGGCTCGAGCGTCAGGCGGGCGTCGCGCGCGTCGATCACGTCGGCCTGGCGAGCCATCCGCATCACGCGGTCGGTGCCCGCTACCTGCCGGACGGTACGGGCTCGGTGTTCCAATTCAGCCTGTCCGGAGGCCTGCCGGCCGCGCGCGCCTTCGTCGACGCGGTCGGACTCGTGACGCACATGACCCACATCGGCGACGTGCGCTCGCTCGTCCTGCACCCCGGTACGACCTCGCACGTGCATCGGACGGCCGAGCAGGCGGCCGCCGTCGGGGTACTGCCAGGCACGCTCCGGCTGTCGATCGGGGTCGAAGACCCCGCCGACCTCGTCGACGACCTCGCCCAGGCGCTCGCCGCCGCGCGGGCCGCGGCGGAGTCGGACGACAGGGAGCTCGTCGCGGGACAGGGTGTCGCGTGAGCGGGCTGCAGCACTTCGGCTGGTTCCTCTCCCGCGGATTCGGCCCGCACGGCTGGGGTCACCCGTACCTCGACTGGGACTACGACTGGACCAGCCCCGTGCTGTACCAGCAGTCGATCCGCGAGCTCGAGCAGGCGGGCTTCGACCTGGTGATCGTCGAGGACGCGCTGTCGCTCGGCAACCCGGACACGCTGGACCTGCGCATCCGGCAGGCGTACGGCGGCCCGAAGCACGACCCGCTCCTGCTCGCGCCGTACCTCTTCGACGCGACCGAGCGGATCGGGGTCGCGGTCACGATGAACCCGCTCGCGTACGCGCCGTACACGGCGGCACGCCAGTCCGCGACGCTGCAGCACCTGTCCGGCGGCCGCTTCGGCCTGAACGTCGTGACCGACGTCGGCAGCAGCCGGCATTTCGGGCAGGAACCCGTGGGACACGACGCCGCGTACGACCGGGCGGGTGAGTGGCTCACGGGCGTCCGCGACCTCTGGCACAGCTGGGGTGACGGGGCGCTCGTCGCCGATCGGACGACCGGCCGCTTCGCCGACGCATCGAAGCTCGATCGGGTGCAGCGCGACGGCGCCTATTTCCGCTTCGAGGGGCCGCTCAACGCCCTTCCCTTCGCCGACGGCGATCCCGTGGTGGTGTCGCCGGGCGGATCGGGCCGCGGCCTCGACTTCGCCGGTACCTTCTCCGACGTGCAGCTCGCGCTGGCCCCGCTCGACGTGTCCAACGTGGCCGCCTACCGAGCACGGGTGCACGAGGCGGCCGCCGCGCACGGCCGTGCGCCCGCCGACATCGCGATCCTCTTCGTACTGAAGCCCGTCGTGACGTCGAGCGACGCCGAGACCGAGAGCATCGTCGAGGCGTCCGCGCGCCCGTCCGATGCCGACCTGCTCGTCATCGCGTCGCACTGGTCCAGCGACCTCGAGACCGACCTGACGACGCAGGACCTCGACCGGCCGCTCGATCAGGCGATATTCGGCGACCACGTCTCGCGCGGCACGATCAAGGGACTCATCGGCACGGCCGACCCCGATCGGGCGACGCTGCGCGAACTGCTCGCCGCCAAGGCGAAACTCGGCCGGCTCGCCGACCGGACCGGCCTCGTCGGGACGGCGGAGGACCTCGCCGACTTCATCGAGGAGTTCGGTGAGGCCGCCGACAACGACGGCTTCATCCTGTCGGGCGACCTGCATCCGGTGACCGTGCACCGCATGCTCGATCGGCTCGTCCCGATCCTGCGCAGGCGCGGCGTGCTGCGCCGCGAGTTCGGCGGCCAGGGGCTGCGGGCCAACCTGACGGACTTCTGAGCCGATCAGGCGCGTTCGGCGACCTCGGCCGCTCGCCGGAGCTGGCGGTGCGCGGCCTCGAAGGCCGTCATGTCCCGCTCGGCGCGGGCCATGACGACCGCGCCCTCGGCCGCCGCGACCGCGGTGACGGCGAGATCGGATGCGGCACCCGAGGAGAGCCCGCCGCGTTCCAACAGCTCCGCCAGGCGGGCGCGCCATGACCGGAAGACCCGGCCGGCGGCGTCGACGTGGTCCTCCGACTCGGCGGACACGGTGACCGCCAGCACCGAGCAGCCGGCGGTGAGCGCGGAGCGCGTCAGGACCGACCGCCACATCGCCATGAAGCCGTCGATCACGGTGGTGGGCGCCTCACCGTCGAGCGTGTCGAGCACGGCGACCGCGTTCGCACCGGCGGCCTCGACCGCCGCGGCGATGAGCTCGTCCTTGCCGCCTGGGAAGTGGTGGTACACCGACCCCCTCGGCGCATCCGTGTAGGCGAGGACGGCGCTGAACGAGGTCGCCTGCACGCCGTGCTTGGCGAGCAGGATCGCCGCTCCCTGGACCATCCGGTCCCGCACGTCCGACGCCATCCGCATCCTCTCCGGCCGCTCAGCCTAGAACGGCCGCTCAGGGGCGCGGGTCGATGATCTCCGCCTCCGCGAGCAGGGCCAGATCGCGCAGCAGGGTCACGTCGACGTCGCTCGCGTTCCTCGGGTACTGGTCCCAGACGCAGAGGGTGCCGATTCGATAGCCGTCGAGCGACTCGATCGGGTGACCGGCGTAGAACCGGACCCCGCCCGGTCCCTGCATCATCGAGTTGCCGGCGAATCGAGGGTCGAGTGCGGTGTCGAGCACGACGAAGGGCTCGGGAGAGCGAACCGTCAGGTTGCAGATGCTCTTCTCCCGCGGCACGTCGTCATGGCTGCCGGTCGACGCGATGCGCACGATCCGGTCGCGATCGATCAGGTTCACCTCGGCGTTCGAGGCCCCGAAGGCGTCCCTGGCGATGGTCGCGACCTGCTCGAGTCGGCCTGCACCGAGCCGCGCGCCCGCCGCGTTCTCGTCGACGGCGTGCTGGCGGTCGGGCTCGGGCACGGCGAAGTCCCGGTCGTCGCGGGTCGCGACCTGCGGGCGCCACTCGGCGCCCCTCGTCAGCTCGTCGACGATGAGATCCGCGCACCCGACCGTGTCGAATTCGGCACCGGACGTCGTCGGATGCAGCGGTGCGGTCAGCCAGACCAGGCGCCGGTCGACGACCGGCAGTTCATCGGTGACGAGCCGCTCCAGCCCCGGTCCGGTCGACGCGTGCCGGCCGGCGAGCCGCGGCGCCGGCGGCACGAGCACGGACACGACCGGGCAGTTCTCGGACACCTGGCCGAGCACCTCGGCGATCAGCCGCACGAACTGGCGTCGCAGCAGACGGGCCGCCGGCCCCGGCGGCGTGTCGTTGAGCACCGCCACAACCACCTCGTAGCGCCACAGCCGCCAGGAGTCGAAGGCGCCCCGCACCGCCTCCAGCACGGGCTTGAGGTCCCAGAGCACGTCGAGGTCCACGCCTCTGCCGGTCGCGATCGCGACCCGATCGGCCACCAGATCGGGTAGCCAGCGGCCCGCGCCGAAGCGCGACGGATCGAGCACGGCGGCATCGGCGATCATGAGCACACGCGCTGCGTGGACCCCGGTCCGGTGCAGGCGGCCGATGTGCAGCCGCCCGATCCTGCCGAGTTCGTCGCCCTGCATCACGCCCCCTCGAGCCCGCTGCGCGCGCCGGCGCACCGGCGCTCAGCAGCACTGTACGCCGCAGGGGCCACGCGGCGACGACCCGCTGCCGGTCACCCGAACGTGAAGGAGTAGGCGCCGACGCCGTGCCCGACGGTCACGTCGATGGTGCCCGAGTGCGGTCCGTGCAGGGTGTCGAGCAGGTAGGACCTCGGCGTGCCGGAGACCGTGATCGTCTTCGCGGGACCGCCGTCGACCCGCACGCGGATCGTGCCGGAGCCGCCGAGCACCATCCGCACCTGGCTCGTCGCCGTGTACTTCAGGCGGATGTCGCCGTCGGCGCCGGACGGGGTCGCGTTCTGGAATCCGACCGTCCACGAGCCGTCGAGCGCGAACGTGTTCGCGGCCTGCGCGGCGGGCAGCGCGAACGTCTTGGTGGCGGCCGTGTACGGTCCGTCGCCGCCGTAGTTCTGCACCTTGCCGGCGCTCAGGTACGTCTCCGGCGTGGTCGCGCCGGCCTTCGGGGTGTCATCGGCGACCTCGGTCGCAGGCGGCAGATGCACGCCGGGGTTCGCCGCCGTGAGCAGCTGGCGGATGAGCTGCTCGGTGTTCGCGTAGTCGCCCTCGCCGAACTGGATGTTGCGGACCGTGCCCGTCGAGTCGATCAAGTAGTGCGCCGGCCAGTAGCGGTTGCGGTAGTTCGTCCACGTCGCCAGGTCGTTGTCGAGCGCGACCGGGTAGGTGATGCCGAGTGCTTTCGCGCCGGACTCGACATTGCTCTGCACCTTCTCGAACGCGTACTCGGGGGAGTGGATGCCGATGATCTGCAGGCCGTCCTTCGCGTACGCCTTGTTCCAGGCGACCACGTGCGGGACGGAGCGCTGGCAGTTGATGCACGAGTACGCCCAGAAGTCGACGAGCACGACCTTGCCCCGCTCCTGCTTCAGCGTCACGGGGGCGTCGCCCGGCGTGTTGAACCACGCGCTGATGCCCGTGATGTCCGGCGCCGTCCCGCACGACTCGAGCTTCGTCGCGTCGTTCGTGCATTTCGAGAGGTCCTTGTTCTGCGCGTTCACGAGGCCGCCGAGATCGAGCGCTTCGTCGACCTGCTGCGAGCCGCTGAATCGGTCCTGGAGCGCGCTCGTGTAATCGGGGATCGCGGTCTGCAGCAACTGCGGCAGATTGAAGACCAGCCCGACGGCGAGCGCGAGCATGGCGACGCCGCCCGCGATGCGCACACCGTGCTGATGCTTGCGGAACGACTTGACACGCTCGGCGACCCTGCGGCCCGCGAGCGCGAACACGAGCAGCGGGATCGCCGCGCCGATCGCGAAGCTCGCGGTGAGCACGACCGTGTCCCAGCCGATGTGCCCGGTCGAGCCCGCGACGGTGATCGCCGCGAGCACCGGACCGGCGCAGGGCACGTAGACCGCTCCGAGCGCGAGTCCGAGCACGAAGCCGTTCCGCCCGGTGCCCACGCTCTTCATGGGGATGCGGGAGAACGGCGCCTCGAGCAGTTGCTCGATCCGCGGCACGATGAGCCCGACGCCGATGAGGGTCAGTACGACGATCCCCGCCCAGCGCAGCACGTCCTGGGGGAGGTGCAGCAGCGCGAGCAGCGACGAGCCGATCAGCGCGACCGAGCTGAAGCTGATGACCAGGCCGGCGATCACGAGGAACGGCCGCCAGCGCGACACCGGCTTCACCGCCGGGTCGCCCGTCCGTGCGCTGTTCGCGCCGCCCGAAAGGAAGATGACCGGGAGCACCGGGAGGATGCACGGCGAGATCCCCGTGATGAGTCCGCCGAGGGACCCGATGAGCAGCAGCGAGATGAGCATGTCTCTCATTCGGAGCGGGGGTCCGCGAGGACGGGGTGCCGGCGCGGAACCTGTGCATCGTCCGCGCGCCGCGCATCCGCACCAATCCGGTTGCGGCCTCGCCGACGAACACACCGCAATCGAGCCGATCGCACCAGGCGGAAGGCATTCGTTCCCAGTAGGAGAAGTTCTGATGCGATTCACACGCACATCCATCGCGGCGGTGTCGCTCGCTGCGGCGGTCGGGCTCGGCCTCGCCGGCTGCTCGACCCCGTCGACGCCGGCCAGCACCGCCACCCCGAAGGCGATGACGACCACCGCGCCGTCGACGCCGTCGATGCAGAGCGCCGAGTTCAAGGACCTCGTCGGTCCGGGCTGCGCCGCGTATGCCAAGACGGTGCCGACCGGCGCCGGTTCCATCACCGGCATGTCGCAGGACCCGGTCGCGGTCGCCGCGAGCAGCAACCCGCTGCTCACCACGCTCGTGAAGGCCGTCTCGGGCAAGTTGAACCCGAAGGTGAACCTCGTGAGCACGCTCGACGGGAGCGACTTCACCGTGTTCGCCCCGGTCGACAGTGCGTTCGCGAAGCTGCCGGCATCGACCGTCGCCGCGCTCGCCAAGCCGGCGAACGCCGCCATGCTGACGAAGATCCTCACGTACCACGTGGTGCCGGGCCAGATCCTTCCTGACGCGATCGACGGCATGCACACGACCGTCGAGGGCGGCTCGGTGAACGTCACCGGTTCGGGTGACTCGATCAAGGTCGACGGCGCGAACGTGGTCTGCGGTGGCGTCCACACGGCGAACGCCACCGTGTACCTGATCGACTCCGTCCTGACGCCCCCGGCGAAGTGACCCGAGGACCGGGGCCGAGGCGGTAGGTTCAGCACCTGCCCCTGGCCCCGGTCCCGTGGTATTCGACCAATCCGATGCACCGAACGTCTCCGAACAGGAGACATCGGACGGAAAGAAACCGGGGGACGAGGTGGATGCGGTCGTGGTGGACACCGACGAGGAGCAGGACGCGGCGCAGCCGCTGGACCTGTTGCTCGCTCGCTGCGCCGACCGCGACCGGACCGCGTTCGCCGCGTTGTACGACCGCACAGCGGCGCGGGTGTTCGCACTCGTGCTGCGCGTGCTCCGTGATCACGCACAGGCCGAGGAGGTGACGCAAGAGGTGTATCTCGAGATCTGGCAGAGCGCTTCGCGCTACGAGCCCAACCGTGGAGCGGCCCTGCCGTGGATGATCACCATGGCACATCGTCGTGCCATCGACCGCGTCCGCGCCTCACAGGCCGGCCGCGACCGCGACATGCGCATCGGCGTCCGTGACTGGTCGCCCGACGTCGACGTCGTCGCCGAGCACGTCGAGATCGCCATCGAGAGCGAGCGCGTCGCCGCGGCGCTGCAGCGGCTCACCCGTCTGCAGCGCGAGGCGATCACGCTCGCGTACTTCGGTGGATATTCCCAGAGCGAGGTCGCCGGTCATCTCCAGGTGCCGATCGGTACCGTGAAGACCCGTCTACGAGACGGCCTCATCCGGCTCCGCGACGAATTGGGGGTGACGCAATGACCGACGACGAGCAGGCCGCCGCCGCCGCCGGGAGCGGCGCCTACGCGCTGAACGCGATGTCCGCGACCGAGCGCACCGCGTACGAGCGGCTCATCGCGGAGTCCGAGGACCTGCGCGCCGAGACCACCGGGCTCACCGACACCGCTGCCGAACTGGGGCTCGCCCTGACGCCGGTCGCGCCGCCCGCATCGCTGCGCGGACGGCTCCTCGACCTCATCGACGGGCAGGACTCCGACGAGAGGACACCCGAGGCGCAGCCCGCACCCCGGATCGCGACCCGGTCGCTCGCGATGCCGGCGGGCGAGCACCTGGTCCCGCGCCGACGTGCCCGCCGGCCACGGCGTGGCGTCATCGCGCTGCTGGTCGCAGCGGTGGTGGCGATCGGCGTGATCGGCGTCGGCGTGCCCATCGCGCAGCAGGCCGCGCAGGTCGCGGTGCAGGCGTCCGCCGTCGCGCGCATCCGTGCCGCGGCCGACGCGCAGCAGTCCACCGCGCACCTCACGAACGGCGGTGCCATGACGGTCGTCTGGTCGCGTTCACTCGGTGAAGCCGCCGTGGACCTCACGCGCGCTCCGTCGCCTGCGGCCGGCCGCACCTACGAGCTCTGGTACATCGGCCCGTCGGGGATCCGCGCGGCCGGCACCACCGATGGTGCCGCCGTCGCCCTCACCGGCCGGCTGAGCCGGGGCGACCGGATCGGCATCACGGTCGAACCCGACGGGGGCGTCGTGCGACCGACCTCGGCGCCCATCGGGCTCGTCGACCCGGTCTGAGCGGCCTACCAGTCCTCGTCCTCGCCGATCGCGTCGATCTCGTCGAGGATCCGCGCGAGGGTGAGCGCGTGGGCGGTGAGCCGCTCCTGCGCGGGCGTGGAGGGCACGAGTTCCGGGATCCGGGTGGCCGGATCGACCGGGACGAGCGAGATGAGACCCCGGATCGCCGGCATCGGCGCTCCGGCGTCGTTCGTCCGCACCTCGACCGCCACGTGGACCGTGCCGCTCCCGGTCGCCGCCACCCGTGACTCGACGTCCACCGGGGCCTGCGGCCGGAACTCGCGGGCGAGTTGGGTGCCGATCGCCTGCGTGGCCCGCATCGGCGCGCCCGTGAGCACCGAGCCCGCCGCGAGCGCGCCGTCGTGGATCCACCGCAGCAGCCGCCCGCCGGCGACCGCGCGGTCCGAGGTCAGGTCCTCCGAGGTCACGAGATGCGCGTGCACGCCCCCTGCGGCGTCGACGGGCAGCGGATCGGCGTTCCGGAGTGCCGCCCGGACCGCCGAGCGCGCCTCCGCCCTGCGACCGGCGCGGTCACCGAGTTCGAGGTTGGCGATGCTGCTCGGCTCCCAGGCCGGGACCTCGGCCGGATCGCCGGCCGCATCGGTCGCGACGTAGATCAGGAAACACGTCGCGATGGCGGGCGCAAGGCCGTCGGCCGCCCCACTCGCGATGCGGATCAGCACCTGCACGGTGGTCCGGCCGGTCTGGACCACTCGCGCTTCGGCGTCGACCCATTCGCCCTCGACGGGTCGGAGGAACCGGATCTCGCCGACGTGCACGAGCAGGCACGGCAGCCCGGCCCACGCGGTCGCGCAGGCGCGGCCGATGCGGTCGGCCCACTCGAGCACGGTGCCCGGCTCGACCGGTGAGCCCGACGCGTCGCTCGCCCGGAAACGACGGGTGACACGATCGCGGGCGGCGTGGGGCTCGGCGTCGAACGAGGTGATGGGCATCGACTCCAGCTTGCCAGGCTCCGGGTCAAGCTGGATGACACCTGAGCAATCAGTGACGGATCATGAACCGGCGCTCAGTCTGCCGATCTCGGCGCGGGCCGCCTGCACGAGTTCGTCGTTCGTGTGCGCGTGGCCCCAAAGACCCCAGCCGCCCGGCGTCGCCTCGGTGAGCAGCACCCAGGTGCGCTCCGTGAGCGTCGGGTCGCCTGCGGCATCGGCGACGATCGTGGTGAGCCGCTCGACGAGCGTGACCTGCTTGTCCCGGTCGAGGGCACCGGCGTTGGTCAAAACCTGCACTCGGACGTGCCCGCCGGCCCCGTTCACGTCCGCGACGGCACCGGCGGGCAGCTCGTGCACGAAGCCGGCGGTGTTGGACCGGAACATCGGGATGTCGGGGACCTGCTCGACGGCCATGACGGCGGCCGCGACCTCCTGCGCGAGCGCGTGCGGGTCGGGGAATGTGCCGGCGGTCGCGTAGACGTCGATCATGGGCATGGCGGTGCTCCCTCGGATTCGGGCGTGACTATGACGATCAGCATAGTCACGAGATCCGCCCCGAGGCGCGACTCCTGAGCGAGCCGGCCGATTGTCGCCGAGCGCGGCCGATTGGCCTGGTCAGAGCATCGGGGTGAACGCCTGCTCGCGGGTGAGCGCCGTGGTGCGGATGCGGAGCCACGCCCGTTCGAGCAGGTCGATCGCCGCGAGTGCGCTCGGCGCTTCGGCGGTGATGGGGATCCGAAGGAAGCGCTCGAACGAGCCGTCGACGCCGAATCGCGGCCCCGCCGTGACCAGCAACTGCTCGCCGCGCGCTGCGACCGCGAGCGCGGAACTCACCGGCGCGCCCAGCTGCACCCACAGGCAGAGCCCGCCGGCGGGCCGCGGTACCTGCCACTCGGGCATGGACGTGTGCAGCCGGTCGATGACCGCGTCCCTCGTGCGCCCGAGCATCCGTCCGCGGAAGGCGAGCAGTTCGGCCATGTCGGGCAGCACCTCGGCGACGACCAATTGCTCGACGACCGGGGTGCCGAGATCGCTCGCCGGCCGGCGAGCGGCGATGTCCTCGATGATCGCACTGCTCGCCCGGATCCAGCCGATGCGCAGCCCGTGCCAGATCGTCTTGCTGGCCGAGCCGATCGTCACGACAGTCGCGTCGGTGTGCGCGGCGAGCGCGGCCATCGGGGTCCGCGGCTCCCCGTCGATCAGCATCTCGGCGGTCGTCTCATCGACGATGAGCACGGTCCCGCTCCGCGCCGCAGCAGCGATGATGCGGCGCCGGTCGGCGTCGGGCATCGACGAGCCGGTGGGGTTGTGGAAGTCGGGCACGAGCATGGCCAGCGCGGGGCGGGCGGTCAGCAGCACGCGCTCCCAGGCGTCGATGTCGACACGCAGGTCGGGCATCGCGATCGGGATGACCCGCGCACCCGCGTCCCGGAAGGCGTCGAGCGCATGCGGATAGCTCGGCACGTCGACCGCGACGCGGTCGCCACGGTGCAGGAGGGTTCGCAGGATGAGGCCGATCGCGTGCTGCGCGCCGACCGTGACGAGCAGTTGCTCCGGCGTCGTCGGCAGCCCGCGCGCGGTGTACCGGTCGGCGAGGCGCGCACGCAGCAGCGGCAGGCCGGTGAAGTCGATGCCGTGCGTCGCGAGGAGCTGCGGCACGCGCTCGATCGCAGCCGCGAAGTAGCCGGGGAGCGCCTCCCAGCCCCCGGGGGTGGCCTTCGAGAGGTCCGCGACCGCGACCGCGGGCCGCTCCATCGCGGCGCCGGGCGCGGTCGCCGTGACGACGCTGCCCGAACCGCGCAGGCTGCGGACCACGCCGCGATCGCGCAGGGCGGCGTACGCCGCCGTCACCGTGGCGCGGCTGTGGCCGAGTGTCGCGGCGAGTTCCCGCTCCGCGGGGAGTCGGGTCCCTGTCACCATTCGGCCGTCCTGCACCAGCAGCTGGATCCGGTCCGCGAGCGACTGGTAGGTGGGCGCGGTGCCGCGCCAGTCCCCGAGCATCCGCTGCAACGCGGATGGGGCGACGGGCTGTCCGGTGGTGGGGTGCATGCGGTCCACTCTTCACGTATTGGACCGTGAAAGCTACCCGGCTTTTCGATTGGCTTGCTTATATGCAGACCGATCTTCTCCTCACCACACCACTTCCCGTACTGCTCGGGCTCGCCGTGCTGGCCGTCGCCGGTGTCGTCGCGACGGTGCGCGCCATCGCTCGCGACGGGTACGGACGCACGCGACCGCCGCGCTCGCACGAGGCCGACGAATTCGCCGGCGGAATCGGGGCCGCCCGCGGCGAATAGGGTCGAACCATGACGAAGGTGCTGTCCTCCCTGCCGGTCGGATCCCGCGTGGGTATCGCGTTCTCGGGTGGTCTCGACACCTCGGTCGCCGTCGCCTGGATGCGTGACAAGGGTGCGGTGCCGTGCACCTACACCGCGAACATCGGCCAGTACGACGAGCCCGACATCGACGCGGTGCCCGGGCGTGCCCTGGAGTACGGCGCCGAGCTCGCCAGGCTCGTCGACTGCCGCGACCTGCTGGTGCAGGAGGGCTACGTGGCCCTGCAGTGCGGTGCGTTCCACATCCGCAGCGGCGGCAAGACCTACTTCAACACCACACCGCTCGGCCGGGCGGTCACCGGCACGATGCTCGTTCGCGCCATGAAGGACGACGGCGTCGACATCTGGGGAGACGGCTCGACGTACAAGGGCAACGACATCGAGCGGTTCTACCGGTACGGCCTGCTCGCGAACCCGGCGCTGCGCATCTACAAGCCTTGGCTCGATGCGGACTTCGTCGGTGAGCTCGGCGGCCGATCGGAGATGTCCGCCTGGCTCACCGAGCACGGCTTCCCGTACCGTGACTCCGCCGAGAAGGCCTACAGCACGGACGCCAACATCTGGGGCGCCACCCACGAGGCGAAGCGGCTCGAGCACCTCGACACGGGCGTCACCATCGTCGAGCCGATCATGGGTGTCGCCTCGTGGCGCGAGGACGTGGCGGTCGAGACCGAAGTGGTCACCGTCGCGTTCGAGCAGGGCCTGCCCGTGGCCATCAACGGCGTCACGTTCGACACCCCCGTCGCGCTGGTGCACGAGGCGAACACCATCGGCGGCCGGCACGGGCTCGGCGTCTCCGACCAGATCGAGAACCGGATCATCGAGGCGAAGAGCCGCGGGATCTACGAGGCCCCCGGTATGGCGCTGCTGCACGCCGCGTACGAGCGGCTGATCAACGCGATACACAACGAGGACACGATCGAGGCGTACCACTCGCAGGGGCGGCGCCTCGGACGGCTGTTGTACGAGGGACGCTGGCTCGACCCGCAGTCGCTCATGCTGCGCGAGTCGATCGTGCGCTGGGTGGCGTCGGCCGTCACGGGGTCGGTCACGCTGCAGCTCCGGCGCGGCGACGACTACACGATCCTCGACACCTCGGGCCCGAACCTCAGCTACCAGCCGGAGAAACTGTCGATGGAACGCGTCGGCACCGCCGCATTCGGTCCCGAGGAGCGCATCGGCCAGCTCACGATGCGCAACCTCGACATCGCGGACTCGCGCGCACGGCTCGAGCAGTACGCGGCGCAGGGCATCGTGACGGGGGAGACCGCGAAGCTCGTGGGCGACCTCGGCATCGGCGGTGCTGCCGCCATCGCCGGCACCGGAGACGATGAAGAGGCCGACCTCGACAAGCTCAACAACGCTGCAGCGTTCGACGCCGGCACCGACTGAGCGCTACCACCCCTCGGCGGTCAGGGTTCGTGCTGCTGCGAGGTCCGCGTCAGCAGCACGAACCCTGACCGAGGGGACCCGGGAGGCTGTCCCCCTCCGTCGCGCGCTCAGTTCGCGCCGTCGGGGCGGGGTCTCCGACGGCACGAACTGAGCGCGCGGGGCCTCGGTCACTGCTCGAGCGCCAGCTCGACGCGGAGCCGCGCGAGCCGCGCGCGCATCGCGGCGGGCAGCCGGTCGCCGAACCGGGCGAACAGCTCCTCGATCTGGTCCGATTCCGCGAGCCACGCCGCCGGATCGACCGCGAGCAGCGCGTCGAGCGCGGCAGGGGACAGATCGAGTCCCGTGACGTCCAGGTCAGCGGGGACGGGCACCTGCCCGATCGGTGTCCGCACTGCCGCCGCACGGCCTTCGAGACGCTCGACGATCCACTCGAGCACCCGCACGTTGTCGCCGAAACCGGGCCACAGGTAGGTGCCGTCGGCGTCCTTGCGGAACCAGTTCACGCGGAAGACGTGCGGCGCGTTCGCGCCGAGCTGCTCGCCCATGCGCAGCCAGTGGCTCCAGTGGTCGGCCATGTTGTAGCCGCAGAACGGCAGCATCGCGAACGGGTCGAACCGCAGTTCGCCGACCGGACCTTCTGCCGCGGCCGTCTGCTCGCTGGCGATCGTCGCCCCCATGAACACGCCGTCGGTCCAGTCCTCGGCCTCGGCGACGAGCGGCACGTTCGTGGCCCTGCGGCCGCCGAAGATGATCGCGTCGACGGGGACGCCGTCGGGGCTCTCCCAGTCGCCCGCGATCGACGGGCACTGGGCGGCGGGTACCGTGAACCGCGAATTCGGATGCGCCGCCGGCCGGCCGCTGCCGCGGACCCAGGGGTCTCCACGCCAGTCAGTGAGCCGTTCGGGTACCTGGTCGGTCATGCCCTCCCACCAGACGTCGCCGTCTTCGCGGAGCGCGACGTTCGTGAAGATCGTGTTGCCCCAGACGGTCTGCATGGCCGAGGGGTTGGTGCTCTCGCCCGTGCCGGGCGCGACGCCGAAGAAGCCGGCTTCGGGGTTGATGGCCCAGAGCCGGCCGTCGCGGCCCTGGCGCAGCCAGGCGATGTCGTCGCCCAGGGTCTCGACCGTCCAGCCGGGCAGCGTCGGCGTCAGCATGGCGAAGTTCGTCTTGCCGCACGCGGAGGGGAATGCGGCGGCCACGTGGTAGACGCGACCCTCGGGAGAGGTGACCTTGATGAGGAGCATGTGCTCCGCGAGCCAGCCCTCGTCGCGCGCCATCACCGACGCGATGCGCAGGGCGAAGCACTTCTTCGCCAGCAGTGCGTTGCCGCCGTACCCGGACCCGAACGACCAGATCTCGCGTGTCTCGGGGAAGTGGGCGATGATCTTGGTCTCGTTGGACGGCCACGGCACATCCGCGCTCCGCACGCCGAACTCGTCGACGAGCGGGACGCCCACCGAATGCAGCGCGGGCACCCATTCGGTGTCCGTGCCGATCTGCGCGAGCGCCGCGGCCCCCATCCGCGTCATGATCGCCATCGACACGACGGCGTACGGGGAGTCGGTCAGCTGCACCCCGAGCTGGCTGATCGCACCGCCGACCGGACCCATCGAGAACGGCGCCACGTACATCGTTCGGCCGCGCATCACGCCGTCGAAGCGCTCCAGCAACTCCGTCCGCATCGCGACGGGGGAGCGCCAGTTGTTCGTCGGTCCCGCATCGGCCTCCGTCTCGGAGCAGATGAAGGTGCGGTCCTCGACGCGAGCGACGTCCTCCGGGTCGCTGCGCGCCAGGAAGCTGTTCGGCCGCCATTCGTCGTTCAGGCGGATGAGCGACCCGTCGCGCTGCATCTGCCTCGTGAGTGCGTGCCATTCCGCGTCGCTGCCGTCGCACCAGACGACGGCGTCGGGCTTCGTGAGCATCGTGACCGAGTCGACCCAGGCGTCGAGTGCTTCACGGCCGATCGGGTTGATGATCGGGGATCGTCCGGAGAGCGTGCGGGACGGGTGCAGCAACGACATCGAGACTCCTCGTAGAAAGTTCTGGCGTGTGCTCCACTCTGCGGCAAGAACTGCATCCGGAGTCGGGATGAGGACTGGAAAGTTTCGCCGATCTTTCAGATAATCGAAGATGTGGACTCACTTCTCATCGGCAGGCAACTCCGGCACCGCCGCAAGGCCGCCGGACTGACGCTCGACGAGGTGAGTGAGCGCAGCGGCCTGGCGCCGAGCCAGCTGTCGCAGTTCGAGAACGGCCGTCGCGAACCTCGCCTCTCGCAGCTGACGACCCTGGCGCAGGTGCTCGACGTGCCGCTGGTCGACCTGCTCGAAGCCGAACCCCCGGACGAGCGGAGTGCCCTGGAGATCGAGCTCGAGCGCGCGCAGGGGTCGCCGGCCTACCGTGCGCTCGCGCTGCCGCACGTGCCGCCGAGTCGTTCGCTGCCGATCGAGACCCTGCGCGCGCTCGTCGGTCTGCACCGGGAGTTGCATCGTCGCGCGAGCGAGGCGATCGCGACGCCGGAGGAGGCGCGGCGGGCGAACACCGAGCAGCGGCATGTGATGCGGGAGCGGGACAACCACCTTCCCGACCTCGAGGCGGCGGCCGCGGGTCTGCTCGCCGTGGTCGACCACCGCGGGGGTGCGCTCACGCACCACAACGTCGGGCTGATGGCCAGGCATCTGGGGTTCGAGATCATCCACGTCGGGGATCTGCCGCATTCGACGAGGTCGGTGACGGATCTCGAGCACGGCCGCATCTACCTGCCACCCGCATCCATCCCCGGCGGTCACGGACTGCGCGCGCTGGCGCTGCAGGCGATGGCGCACCGGGTCCTCGGGCACCGTGAGCCGTCGTCGTACGCCGAGTTCCTGAAGCAGCGCCTCGAGATCAACTACTTCGCGGCCGCCTGCCTGATGCCGGAGCAGGCATCGGTCGACTACCTCCTGGCCGCCAAGCAGCGCACGGACCTCGCGGTCGAGGACTTCCGCGACGCCTTCGGCGTGACCCACGAAGCGGCCGCCCTGCGGCTGACCAACCTCGCCACCCGGCACCTCGGGCTGCACGTCCACTTCCTGCGCGTCGGCGGGGACGGTGCCATCTACAAGGCCTACGAGAACGACGGGCTGCCGCTGCCGACCGACGTGTCGGGCTCGGTCGAAGGCCAGCCCGTGCATCGGGCCTGGGCCGCCAGGGCCGCGTTCGAGCGCACGAACCGGACCACGGAGTACTACCAGATCACCGATACCCCGGCCGGGACGTTCTGGTGCTCGACCCAGACCGGCACGTCGGCGACCGACGAATTCTCGATCACGGTCGGCGTGCGGTTCGCGGATTCGAAGTGGTTCCGCGGCCGCGAGACGACCGTCAGGCGCGATGCGGCGACCCCGTCCCGACCCCCTGCGGACGCCTCACTGGCGGCGCACTGGCGGGGCAAGGCGTGGCCGTCGGCGAAGCTGCACGCGCACATCCTGTCGCCGCTGCCCACGGGCACCTTCCCCGGCGTGGACGACGCTGAGCTGTACCGATTCCTCGACACCCACGCCGACTGATCACACCCCGCCCGACAGCATCACACCCCGCCGAGCAGGCGAGCACCTCAGCAGGACGCACGCGCGTGAGCAGGACGATGGCGCACATGCGTCCTGCTGAAGCGCGTGGGTCCTGCTGACGCGAGCTAGGCTCCGGCGCGCGGCTCGCCGTCGGTCACGAGCGCGCACATCGCGAGCACGCCGCGCCACAGCCGCTCGGCGAGGTCGTCGTCCTCGACCGGCCTGTCCTCCTCGATCAACTCCGCCAGCGCGGTGATCACCAGCGCCACCGCGCCGTAGGCGCGAGGCTTCGGCAGGCGGGCGGTCGCGATCTGACCGAGTTGCGCCCGGAACTCGGACAGCCACCGGAACAGTTCGGGCTTGATCTCGGGGCGAACGATCACGAGTTCGTGGATGGCGATGCGCGCATCCGTGTAGCCGCTCGTCGTGCCGATCACCTCGGCGACGAGTCGGCACAGCCGACGGACGACGTTCTCGTCGGACGGCGCGAGGAACGCAGCCCGATGCTCGTCGGTGATGGTGAGCTCGGGCAGACCGAGCGCCGCCATGGCCTTGGACGGGAAGTAGTTGAAGAACGTCCGCGGCGAGACGACCGCCTGCGTGCAGATGTCCTCCACCGTGACCGCCTGCAGCCCCGACGCGAGCACGAGCCGTCTCGCGGCGAGATGGAGCGCCGATCTGGTCTGTTGCTTCTTGCGTCGCGCCACCCGATCGTGCGGGTGTCGAACGCCGGTTCGTGCAGTGTCTCGGTCATCAGCTGATCCGCCCTCGCGGTGCGGGGACGGATCCCCGCACCGCGTCGCCGGTTAGGACCTGGGGTCCGCCAGCCGCACGGGCGCGGATCCGGCGGCCGGGGCCGCTGCGTTGGCCGAGACGCCCGCGCCGACGGGTACCTCGGGCTGTGCGTCCTCGGTCGCGGCGAGATGGGCCGCGGCCGCCTTGTCCGCCTGCTCCTGCAGGGCCGACACCCGCCGCAGCGGCGGCACCTTGAAGAACCAGGTGATGACGAAGGCGACGAGCACCACGAGCAGCGCGATCCAGTAGATCTGCACCGCCGAGGCGTTGAAGCCGGTGAGGAACGGCCTGGAGAGCCGCTTGTCGGCGCCGTTCAGGAACGAGGTGTCACTCGTCGCGCTGTTGGAGGACGCGGACGCCTTGGTGTTCGTGCCCTTCTTCAGCTGGGAGATGAGCGTCGGCGTGATCTGGTTCACGCAGTACGTGCGCTGGCCCGCGTTCGACCAATCGACCGCGAGTTCACCGTTCACCACGCTGGCGTGGGCCTTGGCCGCCGCCGACTTCAGCGCCGCCGCGGTCGCCTTCGTGGTCGCCGCGGGGATCTGCGACTGCGCTGCTGCCTCGGCCGCCGGAAGGGCCGCCGCGACCTGCTGTGCGATGACCGCGGAGGCCCCCGACGACGGCAGGACGCCGGCGGCGACCTGCGCGTCGACGGCGGCGGTCACCTTGGCGGTGACCGTCTTCGTGACGGCGGCGTTCACCTGGGTGGGCACGGCCTTCGCGACGGCGGTCTTCACCTGCGTGGTCGCCGTGTCGAGCTTCGCGGCGATGGTCGACTTGATCGGCGTCACGATCGGGGTCCACAGCTGCTTCATGATCGCCGCATTGTTCGAGGCGGCGGCGACCGACGGCGTGAGCGCGGCATCGAGGCCCGAGGTCAGCGTCGCCTTGTTCTCCGTGGCCGTCAGGATGTTGCCTGGCAGGGCCGCGAAGAGGACCGACAGCAGGATGGCCGTGCCGAGCGTGCCGCCGATCTGGCGGAAGAAGGTCGACGCGCTGGTGGCGACGCCCATGTCCCGCGGCCCGACGGAGTTCTGGCTGGCGAGCGTCAGCGTCTGCATCAGCTGGCCGAGGCCGAGGCCGACCAGGAACATCCCGATCATCATGTACCAGAGCGGTTTGTCGATCGTGATCGTCGTCAGGAAGAAGAAGCCGATGGAGAGGATCGCCGTACCGGTCACCGGGAAGATGCGGTAGTGCCCGGTGCGGGAGACGATCTGGCCCGAGCCGATCGCCGCGATCATCAGACCGAGCATCATCGGCAGGGTGGCGAACCCGGATTCGGTCGCGGACAGTCCGAGCACGATCTGCAGGTAGAGCGGCAGGGTCAGCAGCGCGCCGAACATGCCGAAGCCGACGAGCACGCCGAGGATCGTCGCCGTCGAGAAGACCCGCGAGCGGAAGAGCTTCAGCGGGATGATCGCGTCGTCCTTCATGATCGTCTCGGCGATGAAGAAGCCGATCAGACCGAGTCCGGAGATCACGTAGCAGGTGATGGACCCGGCCGATCCCCAGCCCCAGGTGCGGCCCTGCTCGGCGACCAGCAGCGCGGGCACGAGGGTCGCGATGACCGCGGCCGCGCCGAACCAGTCGATGCGCACGGACCGCGCGCCGAACCGCGGCAGGTGCAGGAACGCGAGCACCATCAGCAGTGCGACCGCACCGATCGGCACGTTGATCAGGAAGACCCAGCGCCATCCCGGGATGAACAGGATCTGGCTCGCGCCGGCGAAGAGACCGCCGATGAGCGGGCCGATGACCGAGGAGATGCCGAAGACGGCCAGGAAGTAGCCCTGGTACTTGGCGCGCTCGCGGGGTGCGAGCATGTCGCCCATGATCGCGAGCGGCAGCGACATGAGGCCGCCGGCGCCGATGCCCTGGATGGCGCGGAATCCGGCGAGCATCAGCATCGACGTCGAGAACGACGAGGCCAGCGAGCCGGCCACGAAGATCGTGATCGCGAAGATGTACAGCGGCCGACGGCCGAAGATGTCGGAGAGCTTGCCGTAGATCGGCGTCGCGATCGTCGAGGTGATGAGGTAGGCGGTGGTCACCCAGGCCTGCTGATCGAGGCCGTGCAGGTCGTCGCCGATGGTGCGGATCGCGGTGCCGACGATCGTCTGGTCGAGCGCGGAGAGGAACATGCCGGCCATCAGGCCGTAGATCACCAGCAATATCTGCCGGTGGGACATGACGGCCGAGTGGGGCTGCCCGGTCGTTGCTGTTGCGGTGGTCACGTAGGGTCCTTCGAGAGTGGGCGCCGGCGCACGGAGGCGCCGACGCGCTCCCTGCGCGCCAATGCATTGCAGTGACTGCAAATTTACGTCACGTGCAACCTTGCATCAACTGCAAATCGCGGCGTGTCGCTGGGACTTCCCTGTGTCGCGCCCTGGCCATGCGGGCGTCGAGCCCTAGGCCGCCGGCGACAGCGGAGCGGCACCGTTGCGCGTCGCTGCTCCCTCCAGGTGCAGCAGCGCGTCGAGTGAGGCGGTCGATGCCGTCTCCTTGGCCAGGAAGGCGCCGAGTTCGCTGATCGTGCTCATCAGCGGTGCGGGGAACACCACCGTGGTGTTCTTGTCGACACCCAGTTCGACGAGCGTCTGCAGGTTGCGCAGTTGCAGCGCGAGCGGATGCGCCATCATCGTGTCGCTCGCTGCCCCGAGCGCGGCGGCCGCGAGGGATTCGCCCTCGGCGGCGATGATCTTCGCGCGCTTCTCCCGCTCGGCCTCCGCCTGCCTGGCCATCGCGCGCTTCATGCTGTCGGGCAGCTGGATGTCCTTCAGTTCGACGAGGGTGACCTCGACACCCCAGGCGATCGTCGTCACGTCGAGGATCTCGCGGATTCCCGCGTTGATCACGTCGGTCTCCGAGAGGGTCTCGTCGAGCGTGTGCTGCCCGACCACCTTCCGCAGCGTGGTCTGGGCGATCTGATCGATGGCCGCGGTGACGTTCTCGATCGCGACGACCGACTTCACCGCATCCACCACGCGGAAGTACGCGACGGCCGATATGTCGACGCTCACGTTGTCCTTCGTGATGATGCCCTGCGACTGGATCGGCATCGTGACGATGCGCATCGCCACCTTCGTGAGCCGGTCGATGACGGGGATGATGACCGCCAGTCCGGGCGCTTTGGTTCCCACCACCCGCCCCAAGCGGAAGAGCACTCCCGTCTCATACTGCGTGACCACGTGCAGCGACATGCCGGCGACGACGACCACCACGAGGACCAGCGCGGCGATCCCCAATACGAGACCGATCGTCATCGGCGTGCAGGGCCGAGCAGCGGACCGATGTCGAGCGGGTGCGCCGGCGTCGTGCCGATCCGGCTCGCCGGGTCGACGTCGATCGGAGCGCCAGGCAGATATCCGGTCCGGTCGATCGCCGGGTGGTGACCATGTCTGTCGTCCTGCATCGCCATGAGCGGAGCGTCCTGATCTCGAGAGGCTCGAGCCGGCCGGTCGCCGTCATCATCACCACCCACCAGTACACCCGCGCGGCGCGGGCACGGCCAGGGCCGAAGGTCATGCAGCGATGTCGCCGTGCACGATCGCGGTCGGTGTCTGGATGTTCATCAGGGCGTCGTGGCACACCGCGCCGAGCGCACTCGGCGACCCCGCAGGACGCCGGGCCGCGCCAAGCACCAGCAGCTGGCCGCCGAGCGCGGTCGTGACGAGCGACCGTGCGATCGATCCGCGAACGGCGCGCACCTCGACCCGGGTCCCCGGGCTCGCGTCGAGCGCCGAAGCGCGGAACCGGCCGAGCAGGCGCTCCGCGCCCAGGAGACCGGACTCGCTCCGCGTCGCCTCCTCGGTCTCCGTCGCGGGGAGCGCCCAGACGCGCACGATCAGCAGCGTCGTCCCCATGGACGCCGCCTCGCCGATCGCGAAGGCGAGCGCGGCCCGACCGGTCTCCGACTCGTCGGCCCCGAGCACGACGGCCCCCTGCGCGGCCACCGGCAGCGCGGGGACGACGACGACCGGGCATCGGGCCGTCGCGGCGAGCTGCAGGCTGGTCGACCCGTAGACGGTGCCCTGGATGAATCCGGACTTGTGCGTGCCGACGACGACCATCGCGGCGCGCGGCGTGGCTGCTCCCAGCGCCCACATCACACTGCCGTGCGTACGCCCCGTGCGAACACGGATGGCCGAGTCGACCGAATGGACGAACAGGAGCTCGCGGGCGAGCAGCTCCCGCGCGCCGCGCGCCGGCCCGGGCAGTGTCCGGGTCCGCACGTGCAGCAGTGCGATCGGGGCGCCGGTGGCCGAAGCGTGGCGGGCGGCCCACCACACGGCGGCATGGGCGGATCCGGTGTCGGCGACACCGACGACGATCTCGGCGTCGTGGGAAGGCGCCGAAGCACGACCGAGCACGCGGTTCGGGTACGCGCGGGCGGTCATCCGCCCAAGCTCGTCGCGCCCACGCCCTCCGGCTAGTGCCAAACGACCCGTCTCGCCTCTGCCATGCGCTCTACACTCGAAGAGCAGCCCTGACGACTTTTCCGCGGGACGGCTCCCGATGCGGAGGTGGTCCAGTGGACGGCGTCGGTGGCGGGCCGCCCGGCGACGCGGTCTCGGCCGTCGCGGAGTCCGAGATCGACGCCGCGCTCGAAGGCGTCCTCGTCGCCGCCGATCGCCTGCTCGGTGCCGGATACAGCGCGGTCGCGGACATCACCGCTCCCGGTGGCGCCATGCGCGCGGCGCACCGGCACCTCGGCGCGGAGCACATCGCACTGCTCGAATCCGGCTTCCGACTCACGGGACTCATGGATCGGCTGCTCGACGCGACCGACCTCGAGGACCGAGCCGACCCGGGTGCCGCAGGCGACGACCCGCCGCTGCGGGTGATGGCGGTTCCGGTCAGGTGGGCGGGTGCGGCTCGGGGCGCTCTCGTCGTGGCTGCAGTCAGGTCGACCCCGTTCACGGAGGACGACGCGGCCGTGCTCGGCTCTCTGGCGGCGACCGCGGCGGTCGCGTTGGGCTACGCCGAACTGCGCGCCGCCGCACGCCATCGACAGGCGTGGGCCGATGCATCGGCCGAGACGTCGGCTGCGCTGCTCACCGGCGAGCTCGAGGACCCGGCGGGATTCCTCGTGGCACGCCTCCGCGCCGTCGCCGACGACGCGTACGCGTCCGTCATGCGTGTCAGCGACGGCCGGCTCGGCGTCGCGGGCGTCATAGGGCTGGACGGTCTCGGCGTAGGCGACGAGGTGGCCCTCAGGGATTCCGTGGCGGGCATCGTCCTCGAGTCGCGACAGCCCAGACGCACCGATGCCGGGTCCCTCACGTCGACGGCCACCGAAGGTGCCGGGGGCCCCCTGATGGTCGCGCCGATGCGCTCCTCGGAGGGGGTGATCGGTGTGGTGGGGCTGGGACGGCTCGCCGGCGCCCCGCGCTACTCGACCGTCGAGCTCGGGCACTTCGCCGACTTCGTGGACCATGCCACCGTCGCGCTGCTCCTGGCGGAGGCGAGGGCGGACCGGGACCGTGGCCTGCTGCTCGAGGATCGCGCCCGCATCGCCCGCGATCTGCACGACACCGTCATCCAGCAGTTGTTCGCCGCCGGTCTCGAATTGCGGGCGACCGCCGCGGACGTGGCGGATGCACGGGTGCAGGCCGGCGTCCGGCACACGGTGACGCTCATCGACGCGTCCATCAGCCGGATCCGGACGGCGGTGCTCGCGATCTCGGCGGATCCAGCACACGGGTCCCTCCGGCACCGGATCCTGGACATCGTGAGCGACCTGCGGCGCGAGTTCGCCGAGCCCCCCGAGCTCCGGTTCGAGGGACCGATCGAACTCGTCTCGGACGGCGGCCTGGACGACGACCTCGTCGCGGTGGTGCGGGAGGCGTTGACCAACGTCGCACGGCACGCCGCTGCCGCGCGCACCGGTGTCCGCATCGCGGTCGTCGGGGAGCGGATCCGCGTGGAGGTGTGGGACGACGGGCGGGGTATGCCGTCACGACCGGAGCGGCGTGGGCTCGCGAACCTCGCCGAACGCGCGGCGCACCGCGGCGGCACATTCACCGTCGACAGCGCGTCGGGCACGACCCGTGCGGGTGGACCGTGCCGCACGGCACTGCGAGTGCGGCGTGAGCGCGCCGATCCGCGTCTTCCTCGTCGACGACCACGAGCTCGTCCGCCGGGGCATCGCGTCGTTCCTCAGATCGGCTCCCGACATCGTCATCGTCGGCGAGGCGTCGACCGGAGCCCAGGCCACGAGCCGGATCGGCGTCATGCTGCCCGACGTCGTCCTGCTCGACGTTCGGCTTCCCGATCGCAGCGGTATCGACGTGTGCCGAGAGCTCAAAGTGCGTTCGCCGCAGGTCGCCTGCATCATCGTCACGGCATACGACGACGACGCCGCGATCCTCGCCGCGGTCGTGGCAGGCGCCGCGGGTTACGTGCGGAAGGACGTGGCCGGCAGTGCCCTCGTGGACGGTATCCGCGCAGCGGCCGCCGGGCGCTCGCTGCTGGACGCGGCCCTCGTCGAACGCGTCAATCGACAGCTGCGGGACGCACGCCTCGGCCACGCGCGTCTCGCGGACCTCAGCCGACGAGAGGCCGAGGTGCTCGGGCTGATCGCGGACGGGCTGACGAATCGCGAGATCGCCCGCACGATGTCCCTCGCCGAGAAGACGGTGAAGAACTACGTGTCCAGCCTGCTCTCGAAGCTCGGCCTGCGGACCCGGACCCAGGCGGCCGTGCTGCGCACGACGGCGTCGGCGACCGACAGCCCGCCGGATCAGTAGTCGGCCGGACCACCGAGACGTTCGCCGCCGTCGGACGCGAACGCGTGCAGCCGTCCCTGTTTCGGCGTGATCCAGAGCGTGTCCCCGACGGACGGGTGGGAGCGGCCGTCGACCCGCACGACGAAGTCGGTTCGCCGCCCGTGGATCTCCGCATGCCCGTAGAGGTATCCGTCGGCGCCCAACTCCTCGATCAGGTCGACGTCGATGGCGATGCCCGTGTGGTCGGTGGCCGAGAGGTGCACGTCCTCTGGGCGCACCCCGGCAGTGACCTCGCTCGCCGCAGGACGCGCGACGAGGTCGCGGGGGAGTGGCACCACGGTGGTGCCGAACCGGATTCCGGCATCGACCACGTCCGCGGGGAACAGGTTCATGGCGGGGGAGCCGATGAAGCCGGCGACGAAGACGTTGGCGGGGCGTTCGTAGAGTTCGCGGGGTGAGCCGACTTGTTGGAGGAGGCCGTCTTTGAGGACGCAGATGCGGTCGCCCATGGTGAGGGCTTCGGTCTGGTCGTGGGTGACGTAGACGGTGGTGACGCCGAGGCGGCGTTGCAGGGATGCGATTTGGGTGCGGGTTTGGACGCGGAGTTTCGCGTCGAGGTTGGAGAGGGGCTCGTCCATGAGGAAGACCTGGGGTTGGCGGACGATGGCGCGGCCCATGGCGACGCGTTGTCGTTGTCCGCCGGAGAGGGCTTTGGGTTTGCGGGCGAGGTAGGGCTCGAGGTCGAGGAGTTTCGCGGCTTCGAGGACGCGGGTGGCGCGTTCGTCTTTGTTGACGCCGGCGATTTTGAGGGCGAAGCCCATGTTCTCGGCGACGGTCATGTGGGGGTAGAGGGCGTAGTTCTGGAAGACCATCGCGATGTCGCGGTCTTTCGGGGGGATGTCGGTGACGTCGCGGTCGCCGATGTAGATGTGGCCGTCGTTGACTTCTTCGAGGCCGGCGAGCATCCGCAGCGAGGTGGACTTCCCGCAGCCCGACGGGCCGACCAGGACGAGGAACTCACCGTCCGCGATGTCGAGGTTCAGGGCATCGACCGCAGCCCGCGTCCCACCCGGATACAACCGAGTCGCATGGTCGAATTTGACGGTTGCCATCGGGGCTCCTCCTGTCGGCCGTACAGACGGCCGTCTCCTCAGATCGGTTCGGGCACGAAGCTGATGCGGGCGGCGCGTTCGACGAGCGAATTGGACCTCGCCAGTTCGCGCTCGCCGGCGAGCCGGAGCTGTTCGCGGCGCTCGGCGTCCTCGGTCGACACGGCGATGGACGCATTGCGGAGCATGGTGGCGATCACCCTCGCGAGTCCCGCGCCGAGTTCCTCGAGGCTGGTGCCGCCGATCTCGAGCCTTCGGTCGACGACCTTCAGAGTCGCTGACGGGTAGCCGGCCACCACCAGTTCGTCGTGCGCCGCGCGCCCCTCGATCCGCTCGATCTCGTGTGCGAGCGGGCGCCTCGTGAACACCGCAGGCACCGTGTACCGCGACGGTGACGAGTCGGTACCGACCTCGAGCGGCAGGGCGTGGGCGAGCACGCCGCTCAGGCCCAAGAGGTCGGGCTCCCGCACATCGGTGCTCATCGGCGCTCCTCGGATCCCGCCGCACCGGCGCCGGACCCCTCCGTGCCTGCTTCGACTCTGTCGTCGAGCCAACCCCCCGGCGCGCTCGGCCGGTAGGGCCGAACGGCCTGGATCCGGCTCGGGACTTTCGGCCCGATACGCCGGTACGGGGTCGAAGACGGCACCGGGGAGTGACGCGGCCGGCCCGTGCCACGCGTACGGTCCGCACCATGACTGATCTCGCGGACCGGCCCGTCCGGCGTACGGTGCCGCGCACCGCCGTGGCGGGGGCGTCGGTGCCGGCGTTCGCGAGCTCGTACACGGCGCTCGCGAAGCGCGTCAAGGCGGAACACCTCCTCGACCGCCGCGGTGGCTCCTACATCCTCAGGGGCGCCGTCCTCGTCGCGCTCTTCGCGGTCGCGTTCACCCTGCTCGCCGTCCTGGGCCGCACCTGGTGGCAGCTGCTCGTCGCGGTCGGGTTCGCGGTGCTCTTCACGCAGGCCGCATTCCTCGCGCACGACGCCGCGCACAAGCAGATCTTCGCCTCCGGCCCGCGCGGCGAGGCGTTCTCCCGCGTGCTCGGCAACCTGGTGGTCGGACTGAGCTACGGCTGGTGGATGACGAAGCACACGCGTCACCACGCCAACCCGAACACGATCGGGCGCGACAACGACATCGAGCCCGGCGCGATCGTGTTCGTCTCCGACGACGTGCTCGCGCGCACCGGCCTCGCCCGCTGGCTGGCGGCCAGACAGGCCCTCTTCTTCATCCCGATCCTGCTCTTCGCCGGTATGGACCTGCATCGCAACGCGGTCAAGGCGGTCCTCGGTGGGGAGCCGGTGGCGCACCGGGTGCAGGAGGGCGTGCTCATCGCCGTCCGCCTCGTCGGGTTCACCGCGCTCGTGTTCATGCTGCTCGGGCCCGCGCTCGGCGTGGTCTTCATGCTGGTCCAGCTCATGGCGTTCGGCGTCTACATGGGCGGCACCTTCGCCCTGAACCACATCGGCATGCCGCTGATCGGCCACGATCAGAAGGTGGACTTCTTGCGTCGTCAGGTCCTGACCTCGAGGAACATCGCCGGCGGATGGCCGATGGCGAAGCTCATGGGCGGCCTGAACTACCAGATCGAGCACCACCTGTTCCCGAGCATGCCGAGCGCGAATCTCGCGCGGACCCGCGTCCTCGTGCGCGCCTACTGCGCCGAACTCGGTGTGCCGTACACCGAGAACTCGTTCGCCGGGGCATGGCGGATCGTGCTCCGGTATCTGCACCGCGTCGGCATCGGCAGCATGGACCCGTTCGACTGCCCGGCAGCGGCGGCGTTCCGCACCGCCTGACTCTCGAAAACGTCAGGCGGACTGCACCAGCTGCAGGAGATTGCCACAGGTGTCGTCGAGCACCGCGATGGTGACCGGTCCCGCCGGGGTCGGCGGCCGCGTGAAGGTGACGCCCGACGATCGGAGGCGCTCGTACTCCGCGTGCAGGTCGTCGACGCCGAGTTGCAGGAACGGGATGCCGTCGGCGACGAGCGCGGTGGTGAACGGACCGACCGCGGGATGCGCCTTCGGTTCGAGCAGCAGGCGCGTGCCGTCCGGTGCATCGGGCGAGACGACGGTCAGCCACCGATACTCGCCGACCGGGACGTCAGCGGCGACCGTGAACCCGAGCACGGTCGTGTAGAACTCGAGGGCGCGCTGCTGGTCGTCGACGAACACGCTGACCGTTTGGATCCTCATGTTCGACAGGCTGCCACGCCGCTACGACCGTGCGCTCACGAGCTCGTCGGCGTGCGTGCCGGGGAGCGGATGCGTCCGCTCGAGCTGACGCGCCCTCGACGTCGACGTCCGGGCAGGATCCGGTCGAGCCACTTCGGGAACCACCAGGCCGAGCGGCCGAGCAGGTGCATCGCCGCCGGGATCAGCAGCATCCGCACGATGAACGCGTCGGCCAGTACGCCGAACGCGAGTCCGAAGCCGATCGGCCGGATGGTCGGCGGAGTCGGAGAAGATGAAGCCCGAGAAGACCGAGATCATGATGATCGCTGCCGCGGTCGACGACCGGTCGTCCCGCGTGCAGGCCCCGCTGCACGGCGAGCTTCGCGCCGGCGCCGTGCACGTACGACTCGCGCATGCCCGACACCAGGAACAGCTGGTAGTCCATGGCGAGGCCGAACAGGATGCCGATCTCGATGATGGGCAGGAAGCTCAGGATCGGTGCCGGGATCGTGCACCCCGAAGATCTGGTGCAGCCAGCCGAACTGGTAGATCGCGGTCAAACCCCCGAACGTCGCGAAGAGCGACAGCACGAAACCCGCGGTCGCGGTGATCGGCACGAGGAGGGACCGGAACACGATGATCAGGATGATGAGCGAAAGGCCGACGACCACGACGAGGTAGAGCGGCAGGACGCCGGCCGAGGCTCTCGGAGATGTCGATGTTCGCGCTCGCGTTGCCGGCCACGCCCAGGGTCACGGCTTCCGGCGACTAGTCGTGACGGGGGAGAGGTCGCGCAGGTCGTGGACGAGGGTCTCGGTCGCTTCGGACGACGGGCCGCGTCGTCGGCAGGACCTGGAACGCGATGACCGTCCTGTCGGTGGACTGGCCGATCGGCAGCGACCGCGGCGACGTGGGACTGCGCGCGGATCTTCTCGCCGATCGTCGACCTCCAGCTGGAGAAGCGGTGTGCCCGTCGTCGCCTTCGGCAGGTCCGCGACGACGAGCAACGGACTGTTCTGGCCCGGCCCGAACGAGGCGGCCGTCACCTGGTACGCCTTGTACTGCGCTGGAGATCGACGGCTTCCGAAGAGCCCATCGGCAGGCCGAGCCGGATGTGCATTGCGGGCAGCTGCGATGACGCCGAGCACCGCCACGCCGGCGACGAGCGTCGCGATCGCCCGCCACGTCGCCATCGGCTTGGTCGGCACGCGAGTCGCATGCGGGTGGCCGATCGTCGGCGCGCTCCTTCTTGCGCAGCATGCGCATCCCCACGAGCGACAGCAGCGCCGGCGTGAAGGTGATGGCGATGAGCACGGCGACCGCGACGGCCAGCGCGCCGACCGTGCCCATGAGTCCGAGGAACGGGATGCCGGTGATGTTGAGGGCGAGCAGTGCGACGATCGACGGTCGAGCCCGCGAACACGACCGCGTTGCCCGAGGTGCCATTGGCGAGTCCGATCGACTCGTGCACGGACATGCCCTGTTTCAGCTGTGTCCGGTGCCGGTTCAGGATGAAGAGCGAGTAATCGATGCCGACCGCGATCCCGAGCATCAGCGCGAGCACGGGCGTGACGGAGACGAACTGCGACGATGCTCGAGAACGAGAGCGCGGCGAGGAGTGCGACTCCGACCCCGAACAGTGCGCTGATGAGCGGAAGCACCGCGCCGATGACGGTCGAGAGGATGACGAGCAGCACGATCGCGGCGACCAGTAAGCCGACGACCTCGCCGGGGCCGATCACCGATGGCACACCCTCCGCGATGTCGTTCGAGACGTAGACGTGCACGCCGCCGATGGCGGCATCGGCAGCCCTGGCCTCGATGGCGGTTTTCGTCGCCTGCGGCACCTCGGTCGTCGCTTTCGTGAACCGGACGGTCGCGATGGCCGCAGTGCCGTCGGTGGAGACCAGCCGGACGTTCGTCGAGAGCGCCAGCAGCCGGGTGCCGAGCGCCAGCTTGGTCTCGTTCGTCGCGAGCCTCGTCCGGTTCGAGTCGATCGTCTTCTGACCGGCGTCGAGGGCCTTCTGCTGCGCATCGATCTGCGCCTGGCCCGCATCGATCCGGGCCTGCACGAAGGCGAGCTGACCGGCTGCCTCGGCCTGCGCCCTCTGTGCGTCGAGCTGCTGCTGCGCCGCGTCCAACCGCTTCCGGCCGGCGTCGAGCTTCGCCTGCGCGGCGTCCAGCTGCTTCTTGCCGTCGGCGATCTGTTTCGTACCGTCCGCGGTCTGCTTCCGCTGATCGTCGAGTTTCCGCTGTGACGAGAAGGGGTTCACGGTCGCCCGGACACCCGGCAGGTCGCCGATTTCGGAGAGGAGCGACTCCACGCCGGCCTTCTGCGCGCTCGTGAAGGCGTTCCCGGTCGACGTCTCGAACACGATGCCGCCCGAGCCGCCGCTCGCGGACGGGAACTTCTTCGCGAGCTCGTCGGTGACCTTGCTCGTCGCTGTGCCTGGGATCGAGATCGACGACGAGATCGAGCCGCCGAACAGCGCGTAGCCGACGCCCGCGAGCGCGAGTATCAGCAGCCACGAGACGATGACGGTCCAGCGACGTCGGGCCGCGAATCGCCCGAGTCGGTAGAGGAGGCCTGCCATGGCGGGGCCCTTCCTTCGTTCAGTCGGGGGCGTATCCGGAGCGGATGCGCACGAGCAGGCGGTCGAGCAGTGCGGACCATTCGGCCAGTGACGCCGGGTCGAGGCGTCCGCCGGTCGTCCGGATCCAGTGCTCGGCGAGCACGGCGATGCCGTGGATCAGCGAGCTCACGAGCAGTTCGGCGTCGAGCGGGTCGACGCCCGGGTTCCGGCGCTCGACCTCGGCGAGCAGTCGGTCGCCGACTCGGGCGAACGCCGCCTCCGACAGGTCGAAGGCCCGTGCGGTCGAGGTGTCGGGGCCCCCGAGGATGCGCAGGAGTGCGACGATCGCGTCGGGCAGATGCGAGGCACGGATCGCGGTCTCGAGTTCGTCGAACATCGAGGACGGGGTGCCGTCGCCGACCGGGATCTCGGACACCGTCGTCAGGAAGTCGTCGACGATGATCGCGAGCACATCGGCGCACACCGTCAGCAGCACGTCGTCCATGCCGGCGAAATGGTTGAAGACCGTCCGTCGGGCGACGTCCGCCTTCGCAGCGAGATCGTCCACGCTGAATGACGGACCACCGCGCTCGTCGATGAGTGCGCGGGCGGCGTCCAGGATCGCGTCCCGATGCCGCAGCTTGAGCGCCAGACGGCGATCGGGCACGGCGAGGGTCACAGGATGACACTAAGTGCATCGATGCACTCAGTGCACCGATGCGCGGGTGTGTCGTCCGAGATCAGGCCTCCGTCTGCTCGAGCACCGCCTCCGCTCGACCTGGACCGCCATCGGCGAGGCCGCGGTCGATCGCGCCGCGAGACGCGAGCCACATGCCGATGCCGACCAGGAACACGATGACCTCGGTGACGGTCAGCGCCCAGATGATGCCGGCCAGCCCGAACCAGAGGTTGCCGAGAATCACGATCGGGATGAACAGGATGCCCTGCGCCATCGACATGACGATCGCCGGCGTCGCCCGCCCCGTGGCCTGGAAGAGCGACGTGATCAGACCGGTGAAGCCGTTCGCGATCATCGCCACGAGCTGGGCGGTGAGGATCGTGACGCCGATCGCGAGCACCGAGGGGTCGGCCGAGAAGGCGGCGAGCACCTGGTCGCGCAGCACGAAGACGGTCACGGCGAAGATCGAGGCTGATGCCGCCGACGGTGATCGCCGATGCGCGCAGCGCCGAGGAGAGACGGTGCCGGTCGCCCTTGCCGTAGGAGTAGGCGAGCAGCGGCAGCACGCCGAGCGTGACGCCCATCACCAGGAACTCCGGCACCTGGGCGATGCGGACCGCGACGCCCATGGCGGCGAGCGGGCCGTCGCCGTAGCTGGACCGCGAGGTTGTTGAGCACGAGCGAGGTGACGATCAGGAAGGCCGACTGCAGCAGCTCGCCGACGCCGACGCCGAAGACCGGCTTGATCACCGCGGGCGAGAGGGTGAACCAGCGCGGCGCGAGGCTGACGTGCTCGCTGTGCCGCTGCAGCCAGAAGACGAAGTAGGCGACGGTGACGCAGGTTCGCGAGACCGGTCGACAGCGCGGCGCCGGCGACTCCCCAGTGCAGCACCAGGATGAACAGGACGTCGAAGACGAGGTTCGCGATCGTCGAGGCGATGAGCCCGATCATCGCCTGACGCGACGGCGCCCTCGGCCCGCACGAGCTGCTCGAGGCAGAACGCCGCGGCGAGCACGGGGACGAAGGCCAGCATGACGCGCGACGAAGGCGCTCGTCGCGGGGAACGGCGCCGGCATCGGCGCCGAGCAGCGGTCACGAGCGGGTGCAGCAGCAGCAGGCCGGCGCCGCCGAGCACGGCGCCGACGATCACCGAGCCCCACACGGCGAACGACGAGACGTGCTTGATCTCGCCGGCCTTCGCCGGGTCGTGCTCCGAGGCGCCGAGCAGGCGGGAGATGAGCGCGCCGCCGCCGACGCCGAACACGCCGCCGATCGCCATCACGAGGCCGAGCAGCGGCGAGCCGAACGTGACCGCGGCGAGCAGGACCGTGTCGTGCAGTGAGCCGATGAAGCCGGCGTTGATGACGTTGTAGACGGCGCCGACGATCATCGCGGCCGCCATCGGCACGCAGAGGTGCACGAGGGCGCGGATGATCGGGGCCGCCGACAGGTACCAGCGGTTCGTGCCCGGCAGGTCGAGGGGTGGGGCGGAGGCGGATTCGGCGTTCGAGGCGGTCATGACTGCTC
Organism: uncultured Actinomycetota bacterium; assembly: GCA_963716965.1. GTDB lineage: Bacteria > Actinomycetota > Actinomycetes > Actinomycetales > Microbacteriaceae > Amnibacterium. Next base: position 568,019 of record CAVQUZ010000001.1, read on the forward strand.
CTTTCGAGCAGGGAGGTGGGCGGGCGCGCCGAAGGGCGCCGGCGCGGCGGGGGAGATGTGGAACGAGTGCGAGCGGCTGCCGCGCGGGCGGCCTTACCGGCTCGGGGGCGGCAGCTCCGCGGTGATCTTGTGCAACAGGGTGAGCAGGGTCTCCCGCTCGGCGGGACTGAGCGGGGCGAGGATCGTCTCGTCTGCCGCGATCATCGCGTCCTCGAAGCCGGCGATGAGTTCGGCGCCGGCCGTGGTCGCGTAGACGCGCTTGCTGCGCTCGTCGCCGTCCTCGGTGCGTCGTTCGACGAGGCCGCGCCGCTCGAGCCCCTGCAGGAGGCTCGAGACGCTCGCCGCGCTGGTGCGGCTCATCCGCGCGATGTCGCGCTGGATCGAGCCGGGGTTCTGGGCGAGATAGCCGAGCGCGAAGCCCTGCTCGAAGCTCAGTTCGCGCGCTCGGATCCAGTCCTCGGCGGCCTTCCGCTGAGCCCAGCCGATCCAGCGGAGCAGCCCGAGGCTGGTCGTGAAGTGCGGCTCCTCTGCGTCCATGGTCACGACTCTAATAGTTAGAGCTCATACTGTCAACGCTCGAAGCGAATTTGCGCGATCAGGTCGCGTCGACCGGCAGCGAATGTCGGGGAGCGGTGGACTCGCGGGGGATGAGCTGGAAACGCGACAGATACTCGCGCGGCGGCAGCGCAGCCGCCTCCGCACCCCCGACGCGCTCCAGCAGGTAGTCGACGGCGGTCTCGGCGATCTCGGCGCGACCGGGATCGATCGTGGAGAGTTTCGGCTGCGAATAGCGCGTCTCGTCGAGGTCGTCGAACCCGATGATCGACACGTCTTCCGGCACCCTGACCCGCGCGTCCTGCAGCGCGCTCATCGCGCCGAGTGCGAGCAGGTCGTTGAACGCGACGATGGCGTCGAACTCGACGCCCGAGTGCAGGAGCTCGCGCATCGACTGCGCGCCCTGTGCCCGGAACCAGTCGCCGATCTCGACGACCAGGCGCTCGTCGTAGGGCAGCCCGGCCTCGGCGAGCGCCTCGCGGTAGCCCTGCAGGCGCAGTGCCGAGCTGCCGACGTCCTCGTCGCGGTGTGCGCCGAACGCGACGATCCGCGTGTGGCCGAGCGAGATCAGGTACGCCGTCGCGGCCCGTGTCGCTTCGGTGTTCTGCATCGTGACGTGGTCGGTCGGGCCGTTGAAGATGCGCTCGCCGAGCAGGACGAGCGGTGTGGTCACATCCGCCAGCAGGTGGGCGTCGGCGTGCCCGAGGCCGAGGACGCTGTACAGGATGCCGTCGACGAGCGGCGAGCCCGACCCGCGCAGCAGCGCCAGCTCCTTGGCGGGATCGCCGTCGGACTGCTCGATGATCACGGAGACGCCGCGCTTCTCGGCCGCCCGCATCACGACGGCGGCCAGTTCGGCGAAGTAGGAGTGGCGGATGTCCGGGATGATCAGGCTGATCACGCCTGTCCGTCCCGATCGGAGCCCCCTGGCCGACAGGTTCGGCCGGTAGCCGAGCGCTTCGATCGCGTCGAGCACGCGCCGTTTGGTGTCAGGGCGGATGTGCGGGTGGTCGTTGATGACGTTCGACACGGTCTTGAAGGACACGCCGGCCCGCGCCGCGACGTCGTGCATGGTCACCGCCACGGCTGCATCCTCTCATCGAGGATGCAGCCGGTGGGAGTGGTCATCCCGTCGTGGCGGTGAGGGTGACGACCGCCCACGCGACCGGCGGCAGTGCAACGGTCAGCCGGCCGTCCTCGCAAATCTCGACGGGCAGATCCGCGATCGTGATCCGGTCCTGGTCGGCAAGCGTGTTCGCCGCCGAGAAGTCGTCATCGGCGAGCAGATGCGCTTCGGCCACCGTGACCGCGCCGAGCGCCCGCACATCCACCTCGATCGAGGTGGTCTCGGTCTGGCTGCGATTGACCAGGAACACGCTCGTCGTCCCGTCGGCGTGTGTGGCGACCGCGTCGACGACGTCGACGGTGCCGTAGCGCGGCGTCTCGTACCGGTCGGACGTGATCCGGGTGTCGAGCACCTGGCCGGTGGCGAGGCGCGAGGTGAGGGCGAACGGGTGGAACGTGGTCTGCTTCCAGGCGTCGCCGCCCGGTTCGGTCATGATCGGCGCGATCGCATTCACCAGCTGCGCGAGGCTGGCCGATGTCACCCGGTCGGCGTGCCGCAGCAGCGAGATCAGCAGGCTGCCGAACACCACGGCGTCGGCGACGGTGTACACGTCCTCGAGCAGGCGGGGAGCGATCGGCCACGTCTCGATGTCGGTGATCTGGTCCTCGGCGTGGAATCGCGACTGGTACCAGACGTTCCACTCGTCGAACGAGATGTTGATCGTCTTGTCGCTGCCGCGCACCGCCTTCACGTGATCGGCGGTCGCCGTCACCGAGTCGATGAAGCGGTCCATGTCCGTCGCCGAGGCGAGGAAGCTCGCGAGGTCGCCGTCCTTCTCCTCGTAGTACGCGTGGCACGAGATGTAGTCGACGTCGTCGTACGTGTGCTCGAGCACGACCCGTTCCCACGTGCCGAAGGTCGGCATCGTGCGGCTCGAGCTGCCGCACACGACGAGTTCGAGCCGCCCGTCGATCTGTCGCATCGCCTTCGCGGTCTGGCTGGCGAGCGTGCCGTAGTCCTCGGCGGTCGCGTGGCCGAGCTGCCACGGCCCGTCCATCTCGTTGCCGAGGCACCACATCCGCACGTCGAACGGGGCGACCGACCCGTTCGCTGCGCGCTGATCCGTGAGCGTGGTGCCGGCCGGCACGTTCGCGTATTCGAGCAGCTTGATGGCGTCGCTGACGCCCCTCGTGCCGAGGTTGACGGCGAGCATCAGCTCCGAACCCGCCTTCTCGATCCACGACGCGAACTCGTGCAGGCCGACCTGGTTCGTCTCGACCGAGTGCCAGGCGAGGTCGAGCCGCGTGGGCCGCTCGTCCTTCGGGCCGATGCCGTCCTCCCATTCGTACCCCGAGACGAAGTTGCCTCCCGGGTAGCGGATCGTGGAGACGCCGAGCTCCCGCACCAGGTCGAGGACGTCCTGTCGGAAGCCTTCGGCGTCGGCGGTCGGATGTGTCGGCTCGTAGATGCCCGTGTAGACGCAGCGTCCGAGGTGCTCGACGAACGACCCGAAGAGCCGGCGGTTGACCGGGGCGATCGGGAATCGCGGATCGACGACAAGTCGGGCGTGCTTCATGGCTGCTCTTTCGTTCGGGCGGTCGAAGTCGTGGTGGCGGCGGCGGAGTAGTGGTCGGCGAAGGGCGTGCGCACGCGGGGCAGGCTGCCGAACCCATCGGGCTCGATGCGCCAGAGCCCTGCTCCGTCATCGCCGAAATAGGACTCGAGCGGCTTCGTCTCGTGGCGGTAGCGCCAGGCGACGGAGTCGAACAACGGCCACCAGGTGTGACCGACGACGGGGACGCCGTCGGCGCGCAGCGCGTCGATCGCGGCGAGCGACGCGTCGAACCATGCGGCTTTTGCGGCGTCGTCCGCATGGACGTTCGTCTCCGTGAGCATGACCGGGCGGTCGTAGCGCTTCCAGAAGGCCCTGAGCAGTTCGGACAGGCCGTCCGTCCAGCCGTTCAGCCGTGGGCGGGGGTCCGCGAGCGTGCCGGCGTGCGTCACACCCTGTTCGAACGCCTCCGTGCTCTGGTGCGGGTAGTAGTTGACGCCCATGACGTCGGGCTGCGCGGTCGTCGCGCGATGCCACTGCAGGCTCGCCTCGGGGAACCCGGCCCGGAGCAGCCATGGCACGAGCGGATGATCGTCGCCCACTGCCCCGGTCACCAGGTCCTCGACCAGGAAGGCTCGGTGGCGCAGGTGGGCGACGAGGTCCGGTTCCGCCTCGACGTCGCCGCCGAACCGGTACGACGCCTCGACATGGACGAACGACGCGCGGGCTCCCTGCACGTCTGCGATCGCCTGCTGCGTCAGCACGATTCCTCGCGTGATCCGCTCGAGGATCCGGACGAATCCGTCGTCGCCGCGGAAGTACGGCGGCCATTCCGCGTACTCGCCGCAGTAGAGCGCGTTCAGCAGCGGTTCGTTCATCGGCGTGAAGACGTCGAGGCGGTCGCGGTACCGCTCTGCGATCGCGGCACCGTACTCGGCGACGCGCTCGGGATAGGCCGCGTTCGCGAAGCCGTTCTGGAGCCAGAGCGGGGTGCCGTAGTGCATCAGATCGACGATCGGCGTCAGGCCGAGCTCCGCGAAGCGATCCACGACCCGGTCGAGCCAGCCGAACTCCCAGCGGCCCCGCTCCGGATTGACGCGGTACCACGGGACGCCCCAGCGGACCATCGTGGCGCCGGTCTCAGCGGCGAGCGCGAGGTCGGACCACCACAGCCGGTCGTGCTGGGTGAGCTCGTACTCGTCGAGCTTCCGCGCACCCGGGGACTCCTCCGCGATGAATGTGTCCTCGATGCCGATCGCGAAGTGGAACGAGTCGCCTGCGAAGCGGCTCACGCCGGGCGCCCGACGGGTGCCGACTCGAGCGCGTGGGCGCGGAACCGATCGACGAGCGGCGTCCGGACCCGGTGCAGCACGCCGACGGTGTCGGCTTCGAGGGTCCAGAGTCCGCCGTTGCTGAAGTAGGTCTCGACGGGCGCGGTCTCGTTGCGGTAGGACCATTCGAGCCAGTCGATGACCGCCCACCACGTGTAGCCGACGATCGGCATGCCGCCGTCACGCAGCGCACGGACCTTCGCGATCGATGCGTCGAGCCAGTCGGCGCGGACCTCGTCGCTGCCGGTCGCGCTCGTCTCGGTCAGCATCACCGGCTTGCCGTAGCGGTCGGCGAACCGCCGGAGCAGGTCCTCCATGCCGTCCGTCCACTCGTTGACCCGTACCCGCGGATCGCGGACGCTGCCCGACGGCGTCCCTTCGCGCTCGAAGAGCTCGGTCGAGACGAGCGGGTAGTAGTTGACGCCCATCACGTCGGGCTCGGCGAGGTGTGCACGGTGCCAGTCGAGGCTCGACTGCGGGAAGCCGTTGGCGAGCAGCCACGGCGTGAGCGGATGCGCGTCGTCGACGCGGCCGGTGAGGAGGTCCTCGATCAGGAACCCGCGCCGCCGCAGGAATTCGACGCGGTCGGTGTGCGATCCCGTCGGGTCCGTGAAGCGGTACCCGGCCTCGACGTGCACGAACGTGGCCGCATCGCCCTGCACCTCGGTGATCGCCTGCTGCGTGAGCACGATGCCCCGCGCGATCCGTTCGAGGATCCGCACGAAGCCGTCGTCGCCCGTGAGGTACGGCGGCCATTCGGCGTCCTCGCCGCAGTACACGACGTTGAGCAACGGCTCGTTCAGCGGTGTCCAGACGTGCAGGGCGTCCCGGTAGCGCTCGGCCACCTTCGCGGCGTACTCGGCGACCCGCTCGGGGTAGTGCGCGTTCGCGAACTCGTTCTCGAGCCAGAGCGGGGTCCCGTAGTGCATCAGGTCGACGATCGGGGTGAGCTCCAGGTCCTGGAACCGGGCGACCACGCGATCGAGCCAGGAGAAGTCCCACGTGCCTGGTGCCGGGTTCACCCGGTACCAGGGGATGCCCCAGCGCACCATCGTGGCGCCCGACTCCGCGGCGAGGCCGAGGTCGGCGTGCCAGTAGTGGGAGTGCTGCGTGATCTCGTACTCGTCGAGCTTGCGTTTCCCGAGTGCCTCCTGCGGGATGAACGTGTCCTCGATCCCGACCGCGAACCGCAGTTCCGGCGCTTCGAACCACTTCATGTGCGTCGTGCTCCTTCTACTTCATGCCTGTGGTGGCGATGCCCTCGACGAACCGGCGCTGGACGAACAGGAACACGATCACCATCGGCAGCAGGGCCAGCAGCGAACCGGCCATGAGGATGCCGAAGTTGGTGATGTGTTGGCCCTTGAACAGGGCGAGGCCGGCGGCCAGGGTCTCCATGTCGGTGCTGGTCGTGATGATGAGCGGCCAGATGAGGTCGTTCCAGTTCGCCAGCAGGTTGAACAGAGCGATCGTCAGGATGGCCGGCTTCGCGAGCGGCATCATCACCCGCAGCCAGATGACGAATTCGTTCGCACCGTCGATGCGGGCGGCGTCTTCGAGGTCGTTCGGCAGGCCGATGAAGAACTGCCGCATGAAGAAGATGCCGAACGCGTCAGCCGCGTGCGGCACGATCAGCCCTTGATAGGTGTTGATCCACCCGAGATCGCTCAGCTGCTGGAAGAGCGGCACCAGCGTCACCTGGAACGGCAGCATCAACGTGATCACGATGACGATGAAGACGACGTTCTGCCCTCGGAATGTGAAGCGCGCGAGCGCATAGCCCGCCATCGAGTCGAACGTGACGGACAACGCCGTCACGACGCCCGCGTAGATGACGGTGTTCAGCAGCTGCCGGGCGAACGGGATCTGCGTCCAGATCTGTACGAAGTTGTCGAGCGTGAAGGGCACGGGCCACATCGAGAACGGGTGGCTCACGATGTCGCCCTGTGTGCGGAACGAGGCCGTGACCAACCAGACGAACGGCAGCAACGTGACCGCTGACGCGACGACGAGGACGACGATCGCGAGGGCCGTGCCGAGCCGTCCCGGGCGGTTCAGCCGGGACACGCGGGCACGCGGGGGAGTCGACACGAGCTGGGTCGAAGCCATCAGTACCGCACCGCCCGGTTCCGGAAGTAGAGCATCTGCACGAGGCTGATGACGAGAACCAGCAGGACCAGCACCCACGAGATCGCCGACGCGTACCCCATCCGGTAGTCCTGGAAGCCCATGCGGTAGACGAGCATCACGAGCGATTCGGTCTTGAAGTAGGGACCGCCGGCCGTCAGCACATAGATGTGGTCGAACGCCTGGAAGGAGAAGATCGTCGCGATGATCACGACGAACATCGAGGTGTTCGCGATGAGCGGGAGTGTGATCAGCCGGAACCGCTGCCAGGGACTCGCGCCGTCGATCTGCGCCGCTTCCTGGATGTCGGCGGGAACGGACTGCAATCCGGCGAGGAACATGACCATGAAGAAGCCGACGTTGCGCCAGATGCCGACGAGCATCACGGCGTAGATGGCGAGATTGGGGTCGCGGATGCCGTTGCCCGTCGGGATGCCGATCGCGTTCAGCCAGCTGATGATGATGCCGACCTGCGGATCGAGCATGAACGCCCACGCGATCGAGATGATCGCGAACGAGACGACGAACGGGAAGAAGATGATCGCCCTGAAGAAGGTGCGACCCGGCAGGCCGCGGCGATTGAGCAGGACGGCCAGCCACAGGGCGAGAATCACCGAGACCGGCACGGTGATGAGCGCGTAGAAGAGCGTGTTGCCGATCGCGTTCAGGACAGCGGGGTCACCGATCAGCTCGACGTAGTTCGCGATGCCGATCCAGTGGAACGAGCCGATGATGGACGAGTCGGTGAACGAGGTGTACAGCGCCCTGATCATCGGATAGATGACGAACCCGACGATGATCACGCCGCTCGGGAGCAGAAAGCCCCACGGTGCGAGACGCACGCGGCGCCTGCGCGGCCGGCTTCTGACGGGCCGAGCCGTCTCGAGACGCGGCTCGACGGGCGTCGGGGGCGATTGGATCGAGGTCATACGTGCTTCTCCTTGCCCGGCCACACCCTGTCGCCGACGGCGGTGGTGTTCGGCGCGATCACTGAACACCACCGCCGTGGGCGGCTGCCGTTTCGACTGCTCGCGTCGGCGCTACTTGATGAGTGCGGCGATCTGCTTCGACGCTGCGGGGAACAGTGACGCGGCAGTGCCCTTGCCGTTCTCGATCTTCTGGATCGTCGGGAGCACGATGTTCGCGTCCATCTGCGCGAAGTTCGGCTGTGCCGGGTACGACGGGGTCGCGCCCTTGGCGTCCGCGAACGCGACCGCGGTCGGGTTCTTGGCGAGCTGCGCCGTGGTCACCGCGTTCGTGATCGGCGGCACACCGCTGCCGAGCGAGTAGATGAGCTGCGACTTGGGGCTGTCCCAGTACTGGATGAACGTCTCGGCCGCCTTCGCCTCGGCCGAGGTGGCCTTGGCGTCGATGCCGAAGTTGTCCGAGTTCAGGCTGGCTGCGTTGCCGACGGTGCCCGCCGGCACGTTCGCGACGCCGAAGTCGACCTTCGCCTGCGTGAAGCCGGCGGACGCCCACGGTCCGTTGATGTAGAACGCCGCCTTGCCGGCGGAGAACAAGGCGTCACCCTGGACGCCGGACAGCCCGACCGGCGAGATGTGGTTCTTGATCTCGAGGCCGGCCCAGTAATCGACGGTCGAGATGCTGGCGGCCGAGTCGAGGATGGCCGTCTTGCCGTCGGACGAGATGACACCGCCACCGTTGCCCTGCATGAACGCGATCCAGGTCTCGACCGCGTTGTTGTCGGGCAGGTCGAGTCCGTAGATGCTGTTGGTGGGCTTCGCCGCGTCGTACTTCGTGATCTTCAGCGCATCGGCCGCGAGCTCGGTCTGCGTGGCGGGGGGAGTGGCGATTCCGGCCGCCGCGAGCAGCTTCTTGTTGTAGTACATCATCGACGTGCTGCCGGTCATCGGCGCCCCGTACTGCACGCCGTTGTACTTCGTGGCGTTCACGTTCGCGGTCTTGAGGTCCGACGAGCCCGACCAGCCGCTGTAGAAGTCGCTCATGTCCTTGAGCACGCCCTTGGAGGCGTACCCGGGGAACTGCGTCACGTCCATGCCGACGATCGTCGGGCCGCTGCCTGCTGCGTATGCGGGCAGGAGCTTCTCGTAGAGCGTGTCCCAGGGCTCGATGGTCATGTCGACCTTGACCTTGGTCTGCGACGCGTTGAAGTTCTTGACGATCTGCTCGACGTAGGTGCGGTCGGACGCGGTGAACCCGTTCCAGAACGAGATCGTGACGGGCCCCGACGAGCTGCCGCTGCCGCCCGAGCAGGCGGTCAAGCTGCCCGCGATCGCTGCAGCACCGATCAGCGCTGCGAAGAACTTGCGTTTCCTCATTGTTTGATGCCTTCCGCCATTGGAGCACTCTTGGTTGTTTCGCCGCAATCCGTCGGGGATATGCGCGCCGCGAGCCGCTGAATTCGGCTGCCGCGGCAGGTTCGCGGAGGGCCGAATCGCATCGACGCCCGCTGCTGTTCACTTCGGTACAACGTTGTAAATGAACGGTGCAGGGTGAAGCTACACCGCGACCTTCCTGTCGTCAAGCAGGTGCTTCTCGGGCGCGTCGCACCCGCCCCGCCCGCCGTAGGGAGTCGTTAGGGTCGACGGAATAAGGCTTTTACCAGGGAATCAACTGCTTGGTCGGATCACGGGAACCGCATCGTGCTCGACCGCGCTGCAGTTCCGCGTCGCGATGCCGCCGTGGGCGCGCGTGCAGACTGCGCGGTGCACGGTTCTACTCGATATCCGGATCGCCCGATTAAAAGCAGAATGACCGAGAACAGGGGCGAGCAGAATATGGAGCGGAATGCCGGGCGGCGCCATCGCCGATGATGATCAGCGGTTCGCGATGTTTTCCCGCGCCCCCCGGTCGGGGCTGGTCAGCCGACGTGGTGCATTCCGCTCAGGACGTGCTCGCGCACGCCGGCGAGACCGGCTCGGCGGACGAATTCGGCCGCGTCGTCGAGGGTCTCGAACTCGTGCACCTCGAATCCGGCGTCGAATCGCATGACCTCGAAGACGCCGTCTCGCCACTCGATGTACCCGAGCACGCGGGGATGCGCCTCTGCGCGGCCGTCGGCGATGCGCCAGCCGTGCGCGGTGACCGGGTCGAAGTCGAGGTCCTCCATCGCCGGCGGGTCGCAGGCTTCCTGTACGGGCTGCGCCACACCATGCTCTTCGATGCCGAACATGACCACTCCCTCGAACACGATCGTGCGGATGGCAGCCGGGGTCCGGGGCGACTCCCCAAGCAAATCAGTCGCGTGGCGCGGGGTCCAGATCCGTCGTAGGACTTTCTACGAACTCCAAGCGATCCGGGGGTGCGAGCGCGTTCGTGCGTCTCGCGGAGAACAGGTACGAGCCGGCGAGCACGAGGGCGAATCCGGCCAGCGCCCAGGGGGTGAGCGCCTCACCGAGCAGGATCACCCCCACCAGGACGGCGACGACGGGATTGAGGTAGGTGACGGTCGTCACACGCATCGGCCCCATGGCGGCGATGAGCCGCACGAGCATGATGAACGACGCGGCGCTGCAGACGATCGCGAGCACGGCGATGCTGCCGAGCACCGGCGCGCTCGGCCATCGCGACGGCCACGCGTGGGCGATGACGACGACCGGTGCGTACACGACGGCCGAGATCGCCAGCGATGCGGCCGCGACGCCGACGCCCGGCGCCTCCGGCATCCAACGGGCGAGGATCGCGGGACCGACGGCGTACCCGAGTACCACGACGCCGACCTCGGCGACGGAGACGGGGTCGCTCCCGCTCACGTTCAGGCCCACGATCGCCACCACGCCGACCGTGCTGAGCGCGATACCGACCCAGTTCCTGCCCGACAGGTGCTCGCGCCGCCCGAACACCACGCCGACCGCGAGGCTCACGAGCGGGATGGCGGCGAGCATCAACCCGGCCGTCGAACTCGGCAGGTGTTGCTCGGCGGTGTTCAGGAAGAACCACGGCAGCACGATCTCGGCCGCTGAGTACGCGAGCAGCGGGCGCCAGTGGCGCAGCAGCGGCCGCAGCTCGCGCCTGCCTGCGGCGATCGGCAGCAGCACGAGCGCCGCGATCGCGGTGCGGGCCAGGACCAGCATGACGGGCTGTACCTCGCCGACGGCGATCTTGATGAGCGCGTAGGGGATGCCCCAGCTGACGCCGAGGGCGAGGAACAGGAGCACGGTACTGCGGCGCACCGGACCATCGTGGTCGTCCGATCGCTGCCCGTCGACCGGGTGACCGAGATCGGCCGGTGATCGTCCGGAACGGGCGCGCAGGTCAGTGTTCGCGTTTGATGGTGAAGTACGACCCGCGGATGGTGCCGGCGAGCTTGGAGCGCTGCCTCGCGAATTTGAACTTCGTCGCGAGCTCAGCGGGCACCTCCATGCCGTCGGAGAGCTTGAACCCCACGGCGCGCTTGCCCGTGTCGTCGATCGTGTACATCACGTTGATCGACAGGCCGCTCTCGTAGAACACGTAGGCCATGCGGATGCCTTCGACCTCGAACGCGGTGGTCTCGAGCGCGGGGGAGGCGATGACGATGTCGCGCTCGGACAGCACCTCGTTCACCCAGTCCACGGTGGCCTGCGACTCGTTGGCCGGCTCGACCGTGAAGACGTGGTCGTACTTGTTCCTGAAGTAGCGCGCCTCGTTGGCGCGGAGCCCCGCGAGTGCGTCGGCGACGGGCGACGACTCGAGGCCGACGGTCGAGACGGTGACGAAATCGACGACGTAGGACACGGGCGGGGCCTCCGGGCGGGGTGAGAGGGAGCGGTGTGCAGGCTACCCGAACGACGCGCGACCGGTCCGGAACCCCGTGGTCGTCGACGTCGCGGTACTCGAAGCTGCTGCCCGAGATGCATCAGGGATGCAGCGCGGGCACGATCAGATAGACGCCGTACAGGACGACGACGCCGCTGGCGGCGAAGAGCGCGATCGCGGCGATCGTCGCGAACGGCGAGCGCGCACCGTGTTCCACCGCATCCATCTCCTCGTCCCGGGCCTTCCCGGACGCCGCGACGTCTCGACCGGGTGTCGCGAGCAGCCGGATGCCGGCCGAGAAGCACAGCACGACGATGCACGCCGCACCGAGCGCGACCGCGAACACCGCGAGGAACGCGAGCCAGTCGATGGTCATTCGCCGGCCACCCGCTTCCGCCCGCGCTGCCTGACCGCGGTGCCCGCGGCGTTGACCTCGGCCTCGAGGCTCGATGCGTCGACCCGGTCGGGCTGCGCGAGCACGAACACGACGACCATGAAGGCGACCGCGAGGGCCGCGTCCAGCACGATGCCCACCGTGCCGACACGCGTCAACAGCGCTGCCAGCGCACCCACGATCGCCGCAGCGGGCAGCGTCAGTACCCATCCGAAGACGATGCGCCTCGCCGTGCTCCAACGCACGCTCGAGCCGCGGCGCCCCAAGCCGGCGCCGATCACCGATCCGGACGCGACATGCGTGGTCGACAGTGCGAAGCCGACGTGGCTCGACGCGAGGATCGTCGCCGCAGTGCTCACCTCGGCGGAGAACCCCTGGGCGGGCTTCACGGCGGTGAGGCCGGTTCCCAGAGTTTTGATGATCCGCCAGCCGCCGGTGTAGGTGCCGAGTGCGATCGCGCAGGCACACGCGAGGACGACCCAGAACTCCGGGCCCGACGCCGCGGGTTGTGCTCCGGCGGCGATCAGCGTCAGCGTGATCACCCCCATCGTCTTCTGCGCGTCGTTCGTGCCGTGCGCCAGTGCGACGAGCGAGGACGAGAACACCTGGCCGATCCGGAAGACCCGACGCCCGTCGGGGCGCCCGTCGTAGCGACGGGTCATCGCGTAGGCGATCCGGGTAGCGCAGTACGCGACCACGCCCGCCGTGAACGGCGCGAGGACCGCGGGGATGATGATCTTGCCCAGCAGGACGCCGTAGTCGACCGCGCCGAAGCCCGCTCCGACGACCGCGGCGCCGACGAGGCCGCCGAACAGGGCGTGGCTCGATGACGACGGCAGGCCGAAGAACCAGGTCGACAGGTTCCAGATGATGGCGCCGATCAGACCGGCGAAGACCAGCTCCGGCCCGACGTGGACGCTGGTCCCCTCCTTGAGGAGGCCGCCGGAGACGGTCTTCGCGACTTCGGTCGAGAGGAACGCCCCGACGAGGTTGAGGACAGCGGCGACGCCGACCGCGACGCGTGGCCGCATCGCCCCGGTCGCGATCGGGGTCGCCATCGCGTTGGCGGTGTCGTGGAACCCGTTCGTGAAGTCGAAGATCAGCGCGAGGACGACGACGGTGACGACCAGGGGAGCGACGGAGGCGATCACCGCGAGTGGTCGATCGGCGCATGCTGCGGTGGCACGGCTGCACTCTATTGCGTCGAACGGCGCCGACCCCATCCGACACCGGCGCGCAGGCGGCAGAGTGCTCGAGCGGAGTGGCGCGGGGTGTCAGGCCTCCCGCGTCTTCGGTGAGCTCTCGAGGGTCTTCGCCGGATCGCTGGTGACCACGCCGGCGAGCGCCGCATCGATGCGGGTCAACAGCTCGGCCGGGATCTCGACCCCGGACGCCTCGACGTTCTCGGCGACCTGCTCGGGCCGGGACGCGCCGATGATCGCCGAAGCCACGTTGTCGTTCTGCAGCACCCATGCCACAGCGAGCTGTGCGAGCGAGAGCCCCAACTCGTCGGCGACGGGCTTCAGGTCCTGCACACTCGTGAGTACCTCGTCCCGCATCCACCGGCTGATCATGTTCGCGCCGCCCTTCGCGTCGGTGGCGCGGCTGCCTTCCGGCAGCTCGCCGCCCGGCAGGTATTTGCCGGTCAGGACGCCCTGGGCGATGGGGGACCAGACGATCTGCGAGATGCCCAGTTCCTTCGATGCGGGCACGACCTCGCCCTCGATCACGCGCCAGAGCGCGGAGTACTGCGGCTGGTTCGAGATCAGCTGGAAGCCGAGCTGCTTCGCCAGTGCGCTGCCGGCCCGCAGTTGGTCGGCGGTCCACTCGCTCACCCCGATGTAGAGGGCTTTGCCGTGTCGGACCACGTCCGCGAACGCCTGCATCGTCTCCTCCAGCGGCGTCTCGTAGTCGAAACGGTGCGCCTGGTAGAGGTCGACGTAGTCGGTCTGCAGCCGGGAGAGCGAGCCGTCGATCGACTCCATGATGTGCTTGCGGGAGAGGCCGACGTCGTTGTGGCCCTTGGGCCCGGTCGGCCCGAACACCTTCGTGAAGATCTCGATCGACTGGCGTCGCTCGCCCTTCAGGGCCTCGCCGAGCACCGTCTCCGCCGCGGTGTTCGCGTACACGTCGGCGGTGTCGAACGTGGTGATGCCTGCCTCGATCGCGGCGTGCACGCACGCGAGCGCGGCGTCGTTCTCGACCTGCGAGCCGTGCGTCAGCCAGTTGCCGTATGTGATCTCGGAGATCTTGAAGCCGGAGTCACCGAGGTAACGGAATCGCATGCGAAGGGTCCTTTCACGGAGTCGGCGAGTACCGGCACCGATGATCGAGGCTAGCGACGACGGATGGCACGAATCTGAGCGCACGAGCGGGCGGGCGCGGTGGGGCTACCTTCTCGACATGCCTCACTACGTCACGCTTCCCGAACTCGGGCGACGCCGGATCGTGCTCGAGAACGACTCCACCGCACTCGGCGGCCGCCTCGCCGAGCAACTCCGCGACGGTGGGACGGAACCGGTGGAGTTGCGGTTCTGGGGAAACGACCTGCCCCGCTCGGTGTCGGTGCGCCCTTCGGCTCTCGCCTGGTGGGCGGTCGAGTACGAAACCGAGTAGGCGGCCGCCGCATCGGACCGGCGCTCGCTTCGTGGGCCCCGTCGGGCTCGAACCGACGACCCAGGGATTAAAGTCCCTTGCTCTACCAACTGAGCTAGAGGCCCGCGAAACTACTTTATCGGTGGGTTCTTGGCCCCGAGCGGCGCTCGACACGGCACGGTTCGCGACTGCTCAGGAGATCCACAGACGGTTCGCGTGGGTGGAAAGCCCTGCCTAGGCTGGGTCGGTGAGCGACTCCTTCCACCGTCCGGTGCGGGTGCCGACCGAGCACTTCGACTTCATCGCCGGGGGTGCCGACCCGGCTTCCGTGAGCCGCTCCGCGCACGAGACAGCCGCGGCGCTCGTGCGCCGTGTCCGTGCAGACCCTGACCCCGTCGTGGTGGACCGACTGGTGGTGTTCGCCGAGCGCGAGGGGATCGACGCCGTCGCGGAACTCTGGTCGCGGGCGAGCGCGCATTCGCTGCCGGGGGCGTTGTGGCGGGTGTACCTGGCGCGGGAGATGGTGCGGGGCGATCCTGCATCGGTCGCGCTCTTCTTCGAGCGGGGGGTGGAGCGCCTGGAGTCCATCGATCCGGTCGTCGCCGGTGCGCCGCGGCCGGCCGGCCCCGACGAGATCCTGGCCGTCGCGGACGAGATCCTGCGGGGTGTGTTCGACGGTGATCTCGCGGTCGCGCTGGACCGCGCGGCGTCGTTCTGCCGGGTCACCGCCGCCGGCTGCACCGACATCGCCGATGCGTCGGACGCGACCGAGCCGCAGCGGGCATCCGAACTCACCCGACGGGCCGCCAGGCTCGCCGCGATGGCCGCTGACCTGAGCGTCTGCGCGGTGCTCTGGCGAGAGGGCGCTTTAGACTAGATGCCGGTCGTTCGCGGCCACGCCGGACCGCAGTAACCCCGGGCTCCATATATAGCCGCTTCGAGCGGCCTCGCGCCGAGAGGCGTTTCTGCGGTCCGGCACTCCTCTTCCGCCACATCGGCGCCTCGCCGGACCTGGCCCGCGCTTCGGCAGGACTCACGCACGTCCTGCTGGAGTGCGCGGGGGCCGTGCTCCGGGGGTCGCCGAGCGGGATCAGCCGAAGCGGCCGGAGACGTAGTCCTCGGTCGCCCGCTCGGTGGGCCGGGAGAACATGATGCGCGTGTCGTCGTACTCGATGAGCTTGCCCGGCTTGCCGGTCCCGGCGATGTTGAAGAACGCGGTGCGGTCCGAGACACGGCTGGCCTGCTGCATGTTGTGCGTCACGATCACGATCGTGTACTCGGTCTTGAGCGTCTCGATCAGGTCCTCGATCGCGAGGGTCGAGATCGGGTCCAGCGCCGAACAGGGCTCGTCCATCAGCAGCACGTCGGGTCGCACGGCGATCGCGCGAGCGATGCAGAGTCGCTGCTGCTGACCACCCGACAGGCCGTTGCCTGGCAGGTTCAGCCGGTCCTTCACCTCGTTCCAGAGGTTCGCGCCCATCAGCGAGGACTCGACGAGGTCGTCGGACTCCGACTTGCTGATGCGCTTGTTGTTGAGCTTCACTCCGGCCAGCACGTTCTCGCGGATGGACATCGTGGGGAAGGGGTTCGGACGCTGGAACACCATGCCGACCTGGCGGCGCACGAGCACCGGGTCGACGCCGTCCGCGTAGAGGTTGCTGCCGTCGAGCAGCACCTCACCCTCGACGCGCGCGTGCGGGATCACCTCATGCATGCGGTTCAGGGTTCGCAGGAACGTGGACTTCCCGCAGCCGGACGGACCGATGAAAGCGGTCACGGTGCGCGGCTCGATGGTCAGTGAAACGCCTTCGACGGCGCGGAAGGAGCCGTAATACACGTTGAGATCTTTCACGGCGATGCGCTTGGACACGCGTTCGTCCGCCTTTCTTGTGGGTCGTCGCCGCGTTCAGCGGGCGATCTTGGGGGCGAACAGCCGGGCGATCAGTCGCGCGACCACGTTCAGGAGCAACACGATGAGGATCAGCACCAGCGCGCCGGTCCAGGCGCGCTCCAGGTAGGGCTGCACATCGGCGCCCGGCTGGGCGTACTGCGTGTAGACGAACACCGGCAAGGTCATCATGCGGCCGTTGAATAGGTCGTAGTTCATGCTGTCCGTGAAGCCGGCGATGAGCAGCAGGGGCGCGGTCTCGCCCATGACCCTGGCGACCGCGAGCATGATGCCGGTCACGATGCCGGCGAGTGCGGTCGGCAGCACGATCCTGACGATCGTCGCCCATTTCGGCACGCCGAGCGCGTAGGACGCCTCGCGCAGCTCGTTGGGCACGAGCTTCAGCATCTCCTCGCTCGAGCGCACGATGATCGGGATCATGAGCAGACTGAGCGCGACCGAGCCGCCGATGCCGAACCGGATGCCGGGATCGTTCGTCACGAGCGTGAAGAGCGCGAACGCGAACAGGCCCGCGACGATCGAGGGGATGCCGGTCATCACGTCGACGAGGAAGGTGATCGCGCGGGCGACCGCGCCGCTGCCGTACTCGACGAGGTAGATGGCGGTGAGCAGACCGATCGGCACCGAGATGACCGCGGCGGCGAGGGTCACCTCGAGGCTGCCGACGATCGCGTGGATCGCCCCGCCCCCCGCACCGATGACGCCGCGCATCGAGAAGCTGAAGAAGTCGGCGTCGAACCGGCTGACACCGTCCACGATGACTGTGAAGAGCAGGCTGATGAGGGGCAGCAGGGCGATGCCGAACGCCGTGGACACGAGTGCGGTCACGAGACGGTCCTTGGCGCGTCGCGAGCCCTCGATGATGAACGAGATCACGTAGAGCGCGACGACCCAGAGCACGAGGCCGAAGAACACGGCGCCGGTGATGTTGTACGCGGCCGTCATCCGCGCGAGCAGGAAGATCAGGAACAGCCCGCCCGTGACCGCGAGGCTGATGGCGAGCAGCCCGATCTGCGAGTGCTTCGGCAGGGTTCCCGGCCGCATGGAGCTCGAGACGACCATCGTGGCCACTATGCGCCCTTTCCGCTGCCGCGTTGCCCGACGATCCATCGGGCGCCGGCATTGACGACGAAGGTGATGACGAAGAGGACGAGACCGGTCGCGATCAGGACGCTGATGTTGATGCCGAACGACTCCGGGAACTGCAGCGCGATGTTGGAGGCGATCGTGGTCGGGTTCTGCGACTTGAGTAGGAAGAACGACACGATCAGGCTCGGGCTCAGCACCATCGCGACGGCGAGCGTCTCACCGAGGGCCCTCCCGAGACCGAGCATCGACGCCGAGACGACGCCCGCGCGTCCGTAGGGCAGCACCGCGAGCCGGATCATCTCCCATCGGGTCGCGCCGAGTGCGAGCGCGGCCTCCTCGTTGAGCCGCGGGGTCTGCAGGAAGATCTCGCGGGAGAGGGCCGTGATGATCGGGATGATCATGACCGCGAGCACGACGGAGACCGTCAGGATCGTGCGGCCGGTGCCGGACGACGGTCCTTGGAACAGCGGGAACCAGCCGAGTGTGGTGGAGAGGAACGAGTAGAAGGGCTGCACGAACGGTGCCAGCACGAGGGTGCCCCACAGGCCGAAGACGACGCTCGGCACGGCGGCGAGCAGATCGATGATCGTGCCGAGCGCTCTGGCGATGCGGCGCGGCGCGTAATGCGAGATGAACAGTGCGATCCCGATCGACAGGGGCAGCGCGATGACGAGTGCCAACGCCGCCGACCACACGGTGCCGAACACGAGCGGCCAGACATAGGCCCAGAAGTTCGGGAATCCGTTGTTGAGATCGGCCGCCTTGACGCCGAATGCGGGCAGGCTCTGCGCGATCAGGAAGATCGCGACCGCGGCGAGCGCGACGAGGATCAACAGGCCGGCGGCGAGTGCGCTCCCGGAGAAGATCCGGTCTCCGAGGTGTCGGGGGGTGCGCGGCGTGGCGCCGGCCGCCGGGATGGATGCCGTCATCGATTCCTGTCCGGTCGAGGTGTCGTGCCTGTGCTGGTGCGGACGCGCTCGTCCGCGATGCTAACCGGCCGGACGCGTTGGCGTCCGGCCGGTCGGCGGGGTGCTACTTGATGGAGGCTGCTGCGGCTTCCGCCTTGGTGAGCAGCGCGCCGGTCATCGGCGCGGAGCCGGCGGACGAGGCCGCGGCCTGCTGGCCGTCGGCGCTCGTGACGTACTTCGCATAGGCGGCCACGAGGGCGCCCTTCGCGGAGTCGGTGTAGGTCTGGCAGGCGATGAAGTTGCTCACGAGCGTGATCGGGTACTCGGTGGCGTCGGTCGTCGTGCGGTTGATCTTCACGATGATGTCGTTCGCCGAGTCGCCGGCGGCGAGCGGGGACGTTTCCGCGATCTTCGAGGCGCCTGCCGCGGTCGGAGCCACGTACGTGGTGCCGACCTTGACCTTCGCGACGTCGAGCTTGCCGGCCGAGGAGTTGTCGACGTAGCCGATCGTGCCCTTGCCGTTCGTCACGGCGGAAACCACGCCGGAGCCCTTGAGTGCGCCGTCACCCGTGTTGTACGGGAAGACGTCGTTCTTGGCCTCGGTCCAGATGGACGGCGCGACCTGGTTCAGGTAATCGGTGAAGTTGTTCGTCGTGCCGGACTTGTCCGAGCGGTGCACCGGGTCGATCGCGAGATTCGGGAAGGTCTCGCCCGCGTTCAGCGCCTTGATGGCGGGGTCGTTCCAGTTCTTGATGGTCCCCTTGAAGATCTTCGCGATCGTGGCCGCGTCGAGGTTCAGGGTCTTCACGCCGCTGACGTTGAAGACGAGCGCGATCGGCGAGACGTAGACCGGGATGTCGATGCCCTTGGTGCCCGCCTTGCAGACCTTGAACGTGCTGGCGAGGTCGGCCGCCGCGAGCGGCGAGTCGCTGCCGGCGAAGTCGGCACCACCGGCGATGAACGCCGTTCGGCCGGCGCCGGACCCCTGCGGGTCGTAATTGACGGTGACACCGGAGTTCGTCGTCTGGAACGCCTTCCGCCACGCGTCCTGGGCGTTCGACTGCGCAGACGAGCCGACGCCGTTCAGCTGGCCGGAAAGGGCGGCGGCCTGGGACGAACCCGAGGAACCGGTGGAGCTGGGGGTCTCGTTCGCGGCACACGATGACAGGGTCAGCGTGGCGGCGAGTGCGGCGCCGATGGCGAGACCTACGCGCTTGGTGTTCAAGTGGTTGTCCTAACGGGTTGCGGTTGCATGGCACAACGCGGCGCAGGGCAAGGGGCGCGCCGAATCGTGCTCACCGTAGGGAGAGTCGGTGTCCCGCCGACGGCGGGAACATGAACGCGAGGTGAACGGGCCGATCTTCAGGCCGAGTCGTTACCGACCCGCTGAATGCGTCTCGATCCCGAGGATCTTGTGCGGTGCCTCGCGCGCGAGGTGGACGACCGAGAACTCCGCCGTCGCCAGGATGCCCGCCCGGGAGATGCGCGCGCCGTTCGGGCTGCTCGTCGCCTCGGCGATCTGCTCGAGCAGTTCGGGCAGCACGGGAGCGTGGCTGCAGACGATCGCGGTCTGTCCGCGCTCGATGCGCTTCTCCACGAGGCGGCGCAGGCGTCCGGGGTGGTGTCCCTCGAGCTCCCAACCGTCCTGGCTGATCGCGACGCGCTCCTTGACGGTCAGCCTGGCGGCTTTGGCGACGGGCGCCACCGTCGCGAGGCAGCGGGCGGCGGGGCTCGTCACCACGACGGTGGGGCCGAATGCGAGCAGCACGGGCACGATCGCCCTCGCCTGCTCGAGTCCGATGGCGGTGAGCTGGCGGTCGGCGTCGGTGCCGGTCGTCGAGTCGAATTCCGCCTTGGCGTGCCGCAGGGCGATGAGGGCGAAGCTGTCGATCGTGCCGGCGGCCGCCATGGCCGCGAAGCGCTGCAGCACGTCGTTGTCCCGCTCGTAGCTCAGCATCCGCCTGGCGCGGGTGAGCGAGACCCACTCCATGCGGTCGACCTCGTCGTTCGGCGTGAACCGCCCCCGCGCGAGCTCCGCCGCCGAGACCTCGGCGGCCCAGTACTGCACGACCTTGTCCCGGCCGTTCGGCAACACGTACTCGGTGGTGCCGAGCGGCACGCCGAGCGAGACGGTGAAGCCGGTCTCCTCCTGGATCTCGCGCACCGCGGCCTCGGGCAAGGACTCGCCGTCGTCGACCTTGCCTTTCGGCAGGCTGACGTCGCCGTGCCGCGGTCGCGAGATCACCAGCACCTCGACCCTGCCCGCCCTGCGGCGCCAGCAGACGGCACCTGCCGCGAGCACCGGCGCGATCTGCGCCGACGTCATCGGCGCTTCCGGCTCGATGCGGCCTGCATCACCGCCGACTGCAGATCGACGAGTGGCGCACCTGCGGCCGTCCTCGACGAACGGTCCCAGATGCCGTAGTCGTCCAGCCGCCACGACGAGGTCTCATCGCTCATCGCGAGGTCGAAGAAGCCGCCGAGCTCGGCGATCTGGCTGCGACGTTGGATACGGACCAACGCCTCGACCCGGCGATCGAGATTGCGGTGCATCATGTCGGCGCTGCCGATGAACACCTGCGGCTCGCCCTCGTTCTCGAACCAGAAGACCCGGGAGTGCTCCAGGTAGCGGCCGAGGATCGAACGCACCTTGATCGTCTCGCTCATGCCTTCCACACCCGGCCGCAGGCTGCAGATGCCGCGCACCCACACCTCGACGGGCACGCCGGCCTGGCTCGCGCGGTAGAGGGCGTCGATGATCGCCTCGTCCACCATCGAGTTGACCTTGATGCGGATGCGCGAGGGCTTGCCGTCGAGCGCGTTCTGCCGTTCGTTCTCGATGCGCTTCAGCAGCCCCTTGCGCAGGTGCAGCGGCGCCACGAGCAGGCGGCGGAACTTCTTCTCGATCGCGTAGCCCGAGAGCTGGTTGAACAGCCGGACCAGGTCCCGGCCGAGCTGGTCGTCCGCGGAGAACAAGCCGAAGTCCTCGTAGATGCGGCTCGTCTTCGGGTTGTAGTTGCCCGTGCCGACGTGGCAGTAGTTCTTCAGGCCCCCGTCGGGTTCGCGGCGCACGACCAGTGCGAGCTTGCAGTGTGTCTTCAACCCGACGAGCCCGTAGACGACGTGGACGCCGGCCCGCTCGAGCTTGCGGGCCCAGCTGATGTTCGCCTGCTCGTCGAACCGCGCCTTGATCTCGACGAGGGCCAGCACCTGTTTGCCCGATTCGGCCGCGTCGATGAGCGCCTCGACGATCGGGCTGTCGCCCGACGTGCGGTAAAGCGTCTGCTTGATGGCGAGCACGTCGGGGTCGGCGGCGGCCTGCTCGAGGAACGCCTGCACGCTGGTGTTGAACGACTCGTACGGGTGGTGGACCAGCACCTCGTTGTGGCGGATTGCGGCGAACAGATCGGGCTTCTCGTTGGGCTCTCCCGCCATGAAGGCCGGCGCGGTGACCGGCACCACGTTCGGGTACTTCAGCGAGGGGCGGTCGAGCTTCCCGAGCTCGAACAGCCCGACGAGGTCGAGCGGGCCGGGTAGGCGGTAGACCTCGTCCTCCGTGACGTCGAGCTCGCGGACGAGCAGGTCGAGCGTCACGTCGTCCATGTCCTCGGTGATCTCGAGGCGGATCGGCGGGCCGAAACGCCGGCGCAGCAGTTCCTTCTCGAGCGCCTGGATCAGGCTCTCGGTCTCGTCCTCCTCGATCTCCACGTCCTCGTTCCGCGTGAGCCGGAAGATGTGGTGCTCGAGGATCTCCATGCCGGGGAACAGGTCGCCGAGGTGGTGGGCGATGACGTCCTCGAGCAGCACGTACCGTGACTCGCCGACCGACGTCGAGTCGACGGCGACGAGCCGGGGCAGCACCTGCGGCACCTTCAGCCGGGCGAAGTCGACCCGCTCGAGTCTCGGGTTGCGCACGCGGATCGCGAGGTTCAGCGACAGACCCGAGATGTACGGGAACGGATGGGCCGGGTCGACCGCGAGCGGCATGAGCACGGGGAAGATCTGGCGGGCGAACACGTCGTCGAGGCGGGTGTGCTCGGCGTCGCTGAGCTCGTCCCAGCCGACGATCCGGATGCCCGCATCCGCCAGCGCCGGCCTGACCGATGTCTCGAACGTCTGCGCGTGCTGGATCTGCAGGACGTGCGCCGCGGCGTTGATGTCGGCGAGCACCTCGCGCGGTGCCCGGCCCACGTTGGTCGGCACGGCGAGGCCGGTGACGATGCGCCGCTTCAGACCGGCGACGCGCACCATGAAGAACTCGTCGAGGTTCGACGCGAAGATCGCGAGGAAGTTCGCGCGTTCGAGGACCGGCAGGCTCTCGTCCTCGGCGAGGTCGAGCACCCGCCTGTTGAACGCGAGCCACGACAGCTCCCGGTCGAGGAAACGGTTCTTCGGCAGGCTCTCATCGCCCGTGTAGACCTCGGTGTCCTCGAAGTCGTCGAGCAGTTCGGAGAGAGTGGCCGCGGGTTCCACGGGGCCGTCGCTGTCCATGTGGCCATCCTGTCACTGCGCGCTGGGGCTGAGACGGGCATCCGCCGCGCCGAGCGCCTGTCAGGAGCGGACGGTCGCCAGGCGCTCGCCCTCGTCCTCGTACACGTTGAACCGGTAGCCGACGTTGCGGACCGTGCCGATCAGGCTCTCGAGGTCGCCGAGCTTCGCCCGCAGCCGCCGGACGTGCACGTCCACCGTCCGTGTGCCGCCGAAGTAGTCGTAGCCCCACACCTCGCTGAGCAGCTGTTCACGGGTGAAGACCCGCGACGGATGCGTCGCGAAGAACCGCAGCAGCTCGAACTCCTTGAAGGTGAGGTCGAGCGGCCGGCCGTGTACGCGGGCCGAATAGCTGGCCTCGTCGATGACGACCCCGGACGCCTGGATCTTCGACGCGCTGTCCTGCTGTGCGACGCGGCCGATCACGAGACGGACGCGCGCATCCACCTCGGCCGGACCCGCCGAATCGAGGATGACGTCGTTCACGCCCCAATCCGCGGAGACGGCGGTGAGGCCGCCCTCGGTCAGGATGAGGACGAGCGGCACGGTGATGCCCGTGGTGTGCAGGATCTTGCACAGCGATTTGGCCGAAGCGAGATCTTGGCGGGCGTCGATCAGGATGAGATCGGAGGGCGGCGCGTCGATCAACTGGGCCGGTTCGGCCGGGATCGCGCGCACCTTGTGCGACAGCAGGCCGAGCGCGGGCAGCACGTCGGTGTCGACCTGACCGGTCAGGATCAACAACTGTGCCAAGGGTCCTCCAGGCATGGACTCGGGGCCAGTCTACGGCGCGCGGCCGCCCTGGCCCGGTTCCGGGCGATTCACCTGTGGGGGAGGGGGGAGAATCGCACGTGATGAACGGGCATTGGTGGACCCTCTGGGTGATGTGGGGCGTGACGCTCGTCGCCGGCATCGCCGTGCTCGTGGCGTTCGCCGGGCACTCGCTGCTGCCGCTCACGCTGGTCCTCGCCCTCGGGGTCGTGGCCTCGTTCGGCGTGCAGCTGGCGGTCGCCGACCGCGTCGGATTCGTCGAGCGCGTGGCGGCGAGCGCGTGCGGCTCGTTCGTGCTGGTGATGCTCTTCGCACTGATCGTCACCGTGCGGCCCGCCTGAGCGGTGGCGCGGTCCGCCGCGATTACACTTGACGCGTGCTCGGCCTCGAATTCTTCTACCTGGGACTCCTGGGGCTCGCGTCGCTCGCCATCGCCTTCGTCTCGGTGACCGTGCTGTACAACCTCTTCCGGGGACAGCGCTGAGCGCTCCCCGCCGCTCCGGCGGCCACCGATGAGACCGATCATCCCGACGGGCCTGCCTTCGGAACTCGTGCCGCTCTCCTGGCTCATCGGTGTCTGGGAGGGATCGGGCTTCGTCGAGTACGAGGTGGGGGACCGTCTGGAGCGCCACGAGTTCGGCCAGCGGATCAGCTTCAGCCACGACGCGCTGCCGTACCTGAACTACAGCTCGTCGACGTGGCTGTTCGGTGCGGGTCACGGCACGGAGAACGAGGAGCCCGCGATCCCGCTGGTCAGCGAGGTCGGCTACTGGCGCCTCAGCCGGCCGCCGACGGAGGGCGATCCGGGTCCTGGCATGCTGCCCGGCGCCGGACCGCGGCCGTTCGGCACCGCGGCGGCCGTCGAGACCCTGCGCAACAACGCCGACGGGTTCGACGTCGAGGTCTCGCTCGTGCATCCGACCGGCGTCAACGAGTTGTACCTCGGCCAGGTGAAGGGCCCGCGGGTGGATCTCGCGACGGATGCGGTGCTGCGCACGACGAGCGCGAAGGAGTACACCGCGGCGACCCGCCTCTACGGGCTCGTCGAGGGCGACCTGCTGTGGGCGTGGGACATCGCGGCGCTCGGGCAGGAACTGAAGACCCACGCCTCTGGCCGCTTGAAGCGGGTCGACTAAGCGCGCCTCCGGTCGCTCGACGGAGTCGGCCCACCGCGCACTGGGGCGCGGCACGGGAAGTACCATCGGCCACACCGATCGAGAGGGAGACGGCATGACCTCGCGCAGTCCGTTGCTCGACGTGCCCGGCGCAGTCGCCGACGCCGAACGCCCTGCCGTCGCCGGTCACTACGGCGAACCGGCGGTCGAGCAGCGCCGACTGCAGTCCGGTGCGGCGCTCGTCGACCTCTCGGACACGGCGGTCGTCGCGGTCGACGGTCCCGACCGGCTCTCGTGGCTCGATTCCATGACGAGTCAGCGGCTCGTCGGTCTGGCACCGGGCGGCAGTGCGGAGACGCTGCTGCTCGACCCCAGCGGGCGGATCGAGCACGCCGCGGCGGTGCTCGACGACGGCGCGACGACCTGGCTGCTCGTCGACCCGGATCGTGCGGACGCACTCCGGACGCTTCCTGGACCGGATGCGGTTCATGCTGCGCGTGACGGTCACCGACCGCACGGCCGAGTTCGCGGCCGTCGGCTCGTTCGGCGCGCTCCCGCCCCGCGTGGCGGAGCCGGACGGCGTGCCGCTCGTCTGGCACGACCCGTGGCGCTTCGGGGCGCCGGGCGGGGCGACCTCGGCGCTCGGCGTGCATCCGGGTGAGGACTGGGACTTCCGCATCGCGCTCGTCGCCCGTGCGGACCTCGCCGGCCTCGCCGACCTTCCCCTCGCCGGCACCCTCGCGCTCGAGGCGCTCCGGATCGCCGCGTGGCGGCCGGCAGTCGGTCGCGAGGTCGACGAGCGCTCCATCCCCCACGAGCTCGACTGGCTGCGCAGCGCCGTCCACCTCGACAAGGGCTGCTACCGCGGGCAGGAGACGGTGGCCAAGGTGCACAACCTCGGCCGGCCGCCCCGCAGGCTGGTGCAGCTCGACCTCGACGGGTCGGAGAGTCTCGTCGTGAAGCCGGGCGACGCGGTCGTCACCGCGGACGGCGAGCGGGTCGGCACGGTCACGTCCGCCGGGAACCACCACGAGTACGGCCCGATCGCGCTCGCGATCGTCAAGCGCCGCGCGCCGGCGGGCCACGACCTCGCGGTCGTCACCGAGGACGGACGCGTCGCGGCGGCACAACGGCAGATCGTGCCGGCCGACCGCGAGCCGGCGGTCGCGGTGCCGCACCTGCCCCGTCTGAGCCGCTGAACGCTCCGCGGAGCCCGCTCAGTCCCCGCGCTGCGTGGCGGCGGCTCGTCGTCTCGCTGCCGGCGGCGGTCCAGCTCGCCGTGGCCGCGACCGCCGCGTTCGCGTTCGCGCACTTCGTCGTCGGCCACTCCCTGCCGCTGCTCGCGCTCACGGTGACCCTGTCGAGCCTGGGGTTCGTGCGCGACGCCCGGCCCCGCCGAGTCCTCGAGACCGCCCTCGGCCTCACGCTCGGCATCGCGGTCGCCGAGGTGCTCGGCACCATCGCGGGCACCGGCGTCTGGCAGATCGCGGTCGTGCTGTTCGTCGCTCTCGCCGTCGCCCGGCTCGTCGGCGCGCCAGGGCCGGTCGCCGTCGCCGCCGCGACCGTCTCCGCGTTCTCCCTGCTGCTGCCTGTGCCGTCGGGCGGTCCGTTCAGCCGCAGCATCGACGGGCTCATCGGGGGAGCGGTCGCCCTCGTGGCGACGGCACTGCTGCCGCGCGATCCGGTCCGCGCGGCGATGCGGGACGCGGATGCGGTGTTCGCGGCGGTGCGGGCATCCGTCGACGACCTCGTTCGCGCGCTGGTCCGCGGCGATTCCGTCAGTTCGGGCGCGGCGCTCGAGCGGCTGCGCGCCAGCCAGCCGCTCATCGACGATTGGACGGTCGCGCTCGACTCGGCGACCTCGGTCGCGCGGCTGTCGCCGTTGCTCCGGGGGCGGCGCGGCGAGCTCGCCGAACTGCGTCGCATCCGCGACGGCATGGACCTCGCGATCCGCTCGCTGCGGCTCGTCGCGCGCCGCGTGGACATCGAGGCGAAGGCCGGGACCCGCGACGGCGCGCTCGCGGAGATGCTCGGCGCGATCGGCGCCTCGGTCGAACTCATCGCAGAGGGCATGCGCCGTCCACGCGATCTCGCCGCGGCGAGAGCCGACCTCTTCCTCGTCGCCGAGCGACTCGATCCGGCAGCCCTCGTTCCGGACGGTGCCGTCGGCGGCACGATGGTCGTGATGCTGGTGCGGCCCCTGGTCATCGACCTGCTCCAGGCGACCGGCGTACAGGGCGACCGCGCGAGAGCCGCCCTCCCGCCGCTCTGACTTGGAGGGGGCTACGGGGCGACGGCGGACCAGGGCACGGTCAGCTCGCCCAGGCGCCAGCGCTTCGGACGGATCAGGACGGGCCAGCCGGCGTCGCGCACCGCGGCGGCCGTCGCCGCGAACCGCTGGACCGGGCCGAAGACGGCGAGGCCGGCCGCCCGCATCCACGCGTCGTCCAGGGCCTCGAGGAACGCATGGACGCGTTCGCCCGGCACGTTGTGGTGGATGAGGGCCTTCGGCAGCCGCTCGGCCACGATCCCCGGACGTTCGAGCCCCGTCAGTCGCAGCGACACCGTCAACGCGACGGGCCCAGCCTCGTCGAGGTCGACCCACGACCCGACCCGGCCGATCTCGTCGCAGGTGCCCTCGACGACGAGGCCGCCTGCCGCGAGCCTGCCGCGCATGCGGTCCCATGCGGCGCCGACCTCGGATTCGTCGTACTGCCGCAGCACGTTCATGGCCCTGATGAGGGCCGGGCGACCGGCGCTCGGCGCCTCGAAGCCACCGAGCGCGAACGCCACCCGCTCGGTCGCGTAGGGCGCGGCCGCCGCGACCCGGGCGGGATCGATCTCGAGGCCGACGACCCGGACATCGGGGCGGATGCGCGCCAGCCGCGCTGCCAGTTCGAGCGCGGTCCACGGCCGGGCGCCGAAGCCGAGATCGATCACGAGCGGCGCCCGATCCGCGTGTCGGAACGCGTCGGACGACGCAAGGTACCGGTCGACGCGACGCAGCCGGTTGGTGCCCGTGGTGCCCCGGGTGATCCGACCTTCTGGCGCCATTTCAGGGTGAGCGTACCGAGTGATCGGCCGACATCCGCCGGTTATAGGGTTGGCCGCATGGCGGCCGAATACTCTCTGCTCCTCCTGCGGCACGGCTTCAGCGATTGGAACGCCAAGGGCCTGTTCACCGGCTGGGTCGACGTTCGGCTGACCGAGCAGGGCATCGCCGAGGGCAGGCGTGCGGGCGAGTTGATCGCGGGAGCCGGACTCTTCCCCGACATCGTCTACACATCGGTGCTGACCCGGGCCATCCAGACGGCGGACGAGGCGCTGCTCGCCGCCGATCGCGCCTGGCTGCCGGTCGTGCGCAACTGGCGTCTCAACGAGCGGCACTACGGCGCCCTGCAGGGCAAGGACAAGGCCGCGACCCTCGCGGAGTTCGGGCCGGAGCAGTTCCAGACCTGGCGTCGTTCGTACGACGTGCCGCCGCCCCCCATCGAGGCGGACGCCGAGTTCTCCCAGGCGGGTGACCCGCGCTACGCCGGCCTCGGCCCGGATGTGCCGGCGACCGAGTGCCTCGCCGACGTGGTCGACCGGTTCGTGCCCTACTGGGACGTCGAGATCGTGCCGCAGTTGCGCGCCGGCAAGCGGGTGCTCGTCGTCGCGCACGGCAACTCGTTGCGTGCCCTGGTGAAGCACCTCGACGGCATCTCCGACGCCGACATCGCCGAGCTGAACATCCCGACGGGTATCCCGCTGCACTACCGGCTCGACGAGCACCTGCATCCGGTCGTGCCGAACGGCGAGTACCTCGATCCCGCGGCCGCCGCCGCCGGCGCGGCCGCGGTCGCGGCGCAGGGGAAGCAGTAGCGGCTCAGTTCGCCGGCAGGACCCAGGTGCCGGTCTGCAGGTACTGCACCTTCTTCGCGATCGACACCGCGTGGTCGGCGAACCGTTCGTGGTATCTGCTCGCCAGGGTCGCGTCGACCGTGTCGGTCGCGCCGCCCTTCCACGTCTCGCCGAGCACCTTGTCGAACACCGACAGGTGCAGTTCGTCGATCTGGTCGTCGTCGTTGCGGATCGCCTCGGCGAGCTCGGCGCCTTCGCTCTCGAGCAGTCGCGTCAGCTTGCGTGCGATCGCGACGTCGAGCCGGCCCATCTCCTTGAAGGTCTCGCGGAGTGACTTCGGCACGACCTTCTCGGGGAAGCGGTAGCGCGAGAGCTGGGCGATGTGCTCGGCGAGATCGCCCATGCGCTCGAGCGACGCGCTGATGCGCAGCGCACTCACGACGACCCGCAGATCCCGCGCGACCGGCTGCTGCCTGGCCAGGATGTCGATCGCGAGTTCGTCGAGGCTCGCGGCGAGCTCGTCGATCAGGTGATCGTCGGCGATGACCTGCTCCGCGAGCGTGACGTCCTGGCTGTTGAACGCGGTCGTCGCCTTCTCGATCGCGTCCGCGACCAGGTCGCTCACGCGGACGAGCCGCTCTCGGACATCGGTCAGTTCCTGCTGGAATACCTCGCGCACGCGACTCCCTCATTCGACGGACACCGTCTTCGGCATCCGGCCCCGACCGGCAACAGTGTTCGGCCGAGATGAACAGCAGATGGCGCACCGGCGAACACCGGTGGTTCCGGTCGTCGTCTGTTCACCGCACCGTGCACAGGCGCCGTCCCGGCCGTCCGGCGGCACTTAGTGTATGGCGCATGTCGGTAAGCCAGCTCATCGTGCTGACTTTCGCGTTCGGCATCGCGACAGGGGTCCTGTTCGCGGCCCTGTTCGTCGGCGCGGACCGGCGCAGCCGGCGCGCGATCGAAGCGCAGGAGGGCGGTATCCCCGACGTCGTCGCCGCCATGCTGGGTGCGCTCAACTCGCCGGCGGTGCTCGTCGACGGCTCCAATCAGGTCCTGGTGGCCACCGAATCGGCTGAGCGCCTCGCGCTCGTCGACGGCCGCACGCTCGCGCACGCGGAGCTCGAGGAACTGAGCGACGCCGTCCGCCGCGACCAGCGTCCGCTGAGCCACGACTACGTGCTCCGGCGCGGATCGGTCGGCGCGGTGACCCTGCACCTCACCGCCGAAGGAGCGCCGCTCGGGGTCGGTCAGGTGCTGCTGCGGGTCGAGGACCGCTCAGAGGCGGTGCGCCTCGACACCGTGCGGCGCGACTTCGTCGCGAACGTCGGGCACGAGTTGAAGACGCCGATCGGCGCGGTCAGCCTGCTCGCCGAGGCCCTCATCTCGGCCGCCGACGACCCGGAGACGGTGCGCCGCTTCGGTGCGCGTCTGCTGGCCGAATCCGCCCGGCTCGGTGCCATCACGGGGGAGATCATCGATTTCACACGACTGCAGTCGGCGGATCCGCTCGCGGAACCCGCGCAGATCTCGCTCGACGATGTGGTGCACGCCGCGGTGGACCGGAACGCGGTCGCCGCCGAGGCCGAGGGCGTGCAACTCGTGGCCGCCCGTCGGTCGGGCATCGCCGTGATGGGGGACGGGGCCATGCTGACGACCGCCGTCCACAATCTCATCGCGAACGCGGTGCAGTACTCGCCCGCCGGGAGCCGCATCGGGATCGGCGTGCGGGAGCGCGACGGCGCCGCCGAGATCTCGGTGACGGACCAGGGCACCGGTATTCCGCCCGAGGACGTCGACCGCATCTTCGAGCGCTTCTACCGCGCCGACCCCGCCAGGTCGCGCCACACGGGCGGGACGGGCCTGGGCCTGAGCATCGTCAAACACATCGCGGAGAGCCACGGCGGCGACGTCACCGTCTGGTCCCGCGTCGGTCGGGGGTCCACGTTCACCGTGCGGCTGCCGATCGTCGTCACCGCCGAGCCGTCACCGGCGAAGCGCCAGCGTGAGAAGGAACGCGCATGACCAAGATCCTGCTCGTCGAGGACGAACCGGCCATCGCGGAGCCGCTGGCATACCTGCTCGGACGCGAAGGGTACGAGGTCGAGACCGCCGCCGACGGCGCTGCGGCATTGACGGCGTTCGCCGCGGGCGGCGCGGACCTCGTGCTGCTCGACCTGATGCTGCCGCAGGTGCCGGGGACCGAGGTCGCGCGACGCATCCGCGCGGTCAGTCAGGTGCCGATCATCATGCTCACCGCGAAGGACGACGAGGTCGACATCGTGGTGGGTCTCGAGCTCGGCGCCGACGACTACGTCACCAAGCCCTACTCCTCCCGGGAGCTGCTCGCCCGCATCCGCGCCGTGCTCCGCCGGCGCAGCGACGGATCGCAGGCGGACCAGACGGACGGGGACGCCCTCGAGTCGGGCGGGGTCCGGGTCGACGTCGGTCGGCACGCGGTGTTCGTGCGTGGCAAGGAGACCGCCATGCCGTTGAAGGAATTCGAGTTGCTCGAATATCTGATCCGGAACGCCGGACGTGTG
Source organism: uncultured Actinomycetota bacterium (assembly GCA_963716965.1). Lineage (GTDB taxonomy): Bacteria > Actinomycetota > Actinomycetes > Actinomycetales > Microbacteriaceae > Amnibacterium. The sequence goes on from CAVQUZ010000001.1 coordinate 599,027, forward strand.
ATGACCCGCGGCCAGCTCATCGACCGCGTGTGGGGAGCCGACTACTTCGGCGACACCAAGACGCTCGACGTCCACATCAAGCGGCTGCGCGCCAAGCTCGAGGAGGATCCGGCCGAACCGCGGCTCCTGCTGACCGTCCGTGGTCTGGGTTACCGGCTCGAGGATCTGCCGCCCGTGCTCTGATCGCCTCGTGTCAGCGCGCCGGTCGGGCCGTCAGGCGCTCGGCGACGCCGAATCCGTCGGCGTCGCGCTGTCGCTCGGCGTGGGCGTGGGCGTGGGCGTGGGGCTCGGGGACGGTGTCAGTGTCGCGTAGCCGGGCAGTGTGTTGTCGAGGACCGGCACCTGCAGCTGCACGTCGCCGCCGCCCACCTGCACGTCGATCGGCAGCAGCGACCCGGCCTTCGCGTCCACGTGGTACATCGTCACCGTGGCGTCGCCGCCCGGCCGGATGTTGAGCGCGCCGTTGCCGGGGACGCTCACCGTCTTCACCTGGGTACCGCTGTCGGCCGTGTACTGCAGGCCCACGGACGCCGTGGAGGCGTTCGAGTTGACCAGCGTGACGATGAGGCTGCCGCTCGTGCCGTCGGTGGTGACGACGAAGGCGTTCCGGATGTCGACGCCCCCGGTGGAGGCGTTCACGCCGTCGCTCGGCTGGTAGCTGCGCTCGGTCTGCTGCGGGGCGATGAACTCGCACCCGGCGACACCGAGCAGCAGCCCGGCGGTGAGGATGATGGATGCCGCGGCGCGAATCTTCACTGCTGTAGGGCCCTCCGTGCGTGGAAACGGGCCCGGCATGCGACGCGTGCAGCGCGTGCCGTTGGACCCCGCCGAAGTCTAGCGGACGGCGGTCGGCGCCCCTCTAGCAGGTGGAACCCGCCTGGGGCTGCAACGACGCGCTGTGGTAGCATGGAGGTCGCTTTCGGAGGGACATACATGCAGTTCGAGGTCGGCGAAACCGTCGTATATCCGCATCACGGGGCAGCCACCATCACTGAGGTGAAGAAGCGCACGATCCGGGGCGAAGAGAAGATCTACCTGAAGCTGAACGTGGCACAGGGTGATCTGACCATCGAGGTCCCAGCGGAGAACGTCGACCTGGTCGGTGTCCGTGACGTGATCGGTCGCGAGGGGCTCGACCGCGTGTTCGAGGTGCTGCGCACCCCGTTCGCCGAGGAGCCCACCAACTGGTCCCGCCGGTACAAGGCCAACCTCGAGAAGCTCGCGTCCGGCGATGTGATCAAGGTCTCCGAGGTCGTCCGCGACCTGTGGCGTCGTGATCAGGACCGCGGACTGTCGGCCGGCGAAAAGCGCATGCTCGCCAAGGCCCGCCAGATCCTGATCTCGGAGCTCGCGCTCGCGGAGAAGACGAACGAGGAGCAGGCGTCGACGGTGCTCGACGAGGTGCTCGCCTCCTGACGGACGCCGAGCAGCGGGCGCTTCGCCCGTCGCTCCTCCCGGGCCTGATCGATCAGCTGATGACCGAACAGGGCGATCAGCCGCACGAGCCGCGACCGACGACGGGTGTCGTCGTGGTCGCCGCCGGCAGCGGCGCTCGGCTCGGCGGCGCGGTCCCCAAGGCGTTCGCGCAGTTGCAGCGGCGGACGCTGCTCGATCATTGCCTGCTGCAGATGTCGGGCATCGCCGACGAGGTCGTCGTCGCGGTCCCCGCGGACTTCGTCGAACTCGTCGCGTCGACGTACCCGGACGCGCACGTCGTCGCGGGCGGTCCGACCAGGCAGGCGTCCGTCGCGGCCGCGCTCGCCGTGATGCCGGACGTCGACGTGGTGCTGGTGCACGACGCCGCCCGTCCGCTGACGCCCCCGTTCCAGTACGCGCGCGTGCGGGATGCGGTGGCGCGCACCGGATCGGGTGTGGTGCCCGTGCTGCCGGTCGCCGACACGCTGAAGGCGGTCGGCGCGGACTCCGCGGTACTCGGCACGGTCGACCGTGCGCCCTTGCGCGCTGCGCAGACGCCGCAGGGCTTCCCTGCCGCCCGGCTGCGTGCCGCGTATGCGGCGGCCGCCCACGAGTACACCGACGACGCCGCCCTCTACGCGGCCGCCGGCGAACCGGTCGTCACCATCGAGGGCCATGCCGAGGCGTTCAAGATCACGGTCGCCGACGACCTCGTGCGTGCGAGGGGGCTGCTTCCCGCATCGCAGCGGGTCGGGGTGGGTGTCGACGTGCACGCCGTCGAGGCCGGGCGCCCGATGTGGCTGGCAGGCTTGTTCTGGCCGGACGAGGCGGGCCTGGCCGGGCACAGCGACGGCGACGCGGTCTGCCATGCGATCGCCGACGCCCTGCTCTCGGCCGCCGGCGTCGGTGACCTCGGTTCGGAGTTCGGTGTCGACCGGCCGGAGGAGGCCGGGCGAGCAGGCATCGACTTCGTGACTCGCGCCGCCGATCGTATTCGCGCCGAGGAATTCGCGCCGGTCAACGTCGCGGTGCAGGTCATCGGGCTCAGGCCGAAGCTCGCAGCACGCCGGCGCGAGGCCGAGGAACTGCTGTCGCGCGCGGTCGGCGCCCCGGTGAGCCTGTCCGGCACCACGAGCGACGGGCTGGGCTTCACCGGGCGCGGCGAGGGCGTCACCGCGATCGCCACCGCGCTCGTGCGGGGCTGACCGTCATCGACTGAACCGGGCGGGCCGGCGCGGATACGATTGCGGCGTGGATCTGCGCCTGTTCGACTCGCGCGCCCAGGCGGTTCTGCCCTTCCGGCCGCTCGTCCCCGGGCGTGCCGGCATCTACGTGTGCGGTCCGACCGTCCAGTCGTCGCCGCACATCGGCCATCTGCGCAGTGCGCTCGTCTACGACGTGCTGCGTCGCTGGCTGGACCACCGCGGATTCGCGGTGACGATGATCCGCAACGTGACGGACATCGACGACAAGGTGCTCGAGGCGTCGAGCGACGCCGAACCCTGGTGGGCGCTGGCCTATCGCGTCGAGCTCGAGTTCCAGGCGGTGTGCCGGGCGGTGGGCGTGCAGGCGCCGACGTACGAGCCGCGCGCGACGGCGAACATCGACCGCATGCAAGGGCTCATCGCGTCGTTGATCGATCGCGGCCACGCCTACCCGGCCGCAGACGGGTCGGGCGACGTCTACTTCTCCGTCGCGTCGTGGCCCGAGTACGGCGAGCTCACACGCCAGCGTCCCGAGGACATGGTCTCGGCGGAGGACTCGCGCACCCGTCGCGATCCGCGCGACTTCGCCCTCTGGAAGGGCCACAAGCCGACCGAACCGGAGTCGGCGGCCTGGGCGTCGCCGTGGGGTGCGGGCCGGCCCGGGTGGCACATCGAGTGCTCCGCGATGGCCGAGCGGTACCTGGGGCCCGAGTTCGACATCCATGGGGGCGGTCTCGATCTGCGCTTTCCCCATCACGAGAACGAGCTCGCCCAGTCGAGCGCGGCGGGACTGCCGTTCGCACGGGTCTGGATGCACAACGGTCTCGTCACCGTCGGCGGCCAGAAGATGTCCAAGTCGCTCGGCAACTCGGTCTTCGCGGCCGACCTGCTCGGTGCCGCGCGGCCGGTGGTCGTGCGGTATTCGCTGATCTCGGCGCAGTACCGATCGCAGCTCGACCACCACGAGCGTGCGCTCGCGGAAGCGGAGGAGGCCGTCGGCCGGATCGGCCGGTTCCTCGAGCGCGGCGCGGCGCACCCCGGCGTCTCCGCAGGCGCCGTCCCGCTGCTGCCCGATGCGTTCGCCGCGGCGATGGACGACGACCTCGGCGTCCCGCAGGCGCTCGGTGTGCTGCACGAGACCGTCCGCGCGGGAAACGTCGCGCTCGACGCCGACGACACCGTCGCGGCGGCGGCCGCGCTCGGAGCCGTGCGCGCGATGGCAGGCGTGCTCGGCATCGACCCCTCATCGCCCGAATGGACCTCCGCGACCGACGACCGGGCCGGTCGCGCGCTCGACGATCTGCTGGGTTCGCTGATCGCCGACCGCAGAGCCGCCCGCGATGCCCGAGACTGGGCTGTGGCCGACCGCATTCGCACCGAGGTGCAGCGCGCCGGTATCGAACTCGAGGACGGCGCCGACGGCACGCGCTGGACATGGGCCGAGCGGTGATCCGCGCGGTCCTTCATGACAGGAGCGTGTGATGGCAGGCGACACGAGGCGTTCGGGCCCCAACAAGAAGGGCACCCGGGTCGGCACAGGCGGCCACGGGCGGAAAGCGCTCGAAGGCAGGGGACCGACGCCCAAGGCCGAGGACCGCACCTACCACGCCGCACACAAGCGCAAGGCGGCCGCCGAGCGCGCGCAGGCGAAGACGCAGCGGCCCAACATCGCGGGCGGCCCCCGCGGCCGGGTCAACGGCGACGAACTCGTCACCGGCCGCAACGCCGTGGTCGAGGCGCTGCGGGCGCGGGTGCCGGCGTCTGCCTTGTACCTCGCCGTGCGTGCCGAGATGGACGACCGCATGCGCGAGGCGATCGCGGTCGCGTCGCATCGGGAGATCCCGGTGCTCGAGGTGACGAGGCAGGAACTCGACCGGCTCACCGGCGGCGACCTGCTGAACCAGGGGATCGCCCTGTCCGTGCGGCCGTACGAGTACGCACACGCCGCCGACCTGGTCGCGGCGGCGCACAAGTCGGGCAGGCCCCCGCTGCTCGTCGCGCTCGACGGGGTCACCGATCCGCGCAACCTCGGCGCGATCATCCGCTCGGTCGCCGCATTCGGTGGGCACGGTGTGCTGCTGCCCGCCCGCAGGTCGGCCGGCATCACCGCGGCGGCGTGGCGCTCATCCGCCGGCGCCGTGGCCCGGGTGCCCGTCGCGCAGGCGCCGAACCTCGCGCAGGCGCTCACGGCCTACAAGCAGCAGGGACTGTTCATCGCCGGCCTCGACGGCGACGGCGACACGTCGCTGCCCGGACTCGCCCTGTCGGACCGCCCACTCGTGATCGTGGTCGGGAGCGAGGGCGTCGGGCTGTCCCGCATCGTCCGCAATCTCTGCGACGTCGTGGTGTCGATCCCGATCGGCGCAGCGACCGAGTCGCTGAATGCCGGCATCGCGACCGCGGTGGCCCTCTACGAGGTCGCGACGCTCAGAAGCGGCACCCGCCCCTGACCGGGCGGCGCCAGGCACCGAGCCGGCCCGGCGACCGGCTCACACGTTCGCGCGCCAGTCTTCGGGGCCGGCACTGATGCGGATGGGCAGCGTGATGGTGTCGGTCGGCGGGGCGACGACCGTCGCCTCGTCGCGGCGGTGCCGCAGGATGTCGTTCACATAGGCGGTGATCGCCTCGGCGAGCGGGACGTCCCGCGACTCTCCTGCTGCGACATGAACCAACGGTGCTCGAGCAGCTGGTGGTAGATCTCCGCAGGCTCGAGCTTGCCCCGCAGTTCGCGCGGGATCGAGCGGATGACCGGTTCGAAGACGCTCGCCGCCCATTCGTGCGCGGCGACCTCTTCGTCCAGGTTCTGTTTGCCGCTCGTGGTGCGCCACTGGTCGAGGTCGTTGAGCAGCCGGCGGGCCTGGTTCTCCTCGGCGTCGAGCCCGGTGAGCCGCAGGAGCCGCCTGGTGTGGTGCCCGGCGTCGACGACCTTCGGCTGGATCACGACTTCGGTGCCGCTGTCGTCGGTGCGGATCGACAGCTCCTCGATGTCGAAGCCGAGCGCGTTCAGGCGGTCGACCCGCTCGCTGATGCGCCACCGCTCACTGGTCGCGAACGACTGGCGACCCGTGAGCTCGGCCCAGAGCCCGCGGTACTGCAGCACGATCCGTTCGCTCGTCGCGAGCGGATCGAGGTCCTCGTCGGTGTGACCGCCGGCTGCGAGGTCCATCAGCTCGCCCGCGATGTTCACGCGGGCGATCTCGACGTCGTTCTCGCGCTGCCCCTTCGAGAGCCCGCCCGGGTAGAGCCGGCCGGTCTCGGCATCGACGAGGTACGCGGCGAAGGCACCCGCATCCCGCCGGAAGAGTGTGTTGGACAGGGAGACGTCGCCCCAGAAGAAGCCGATGATGTGCAGTCGCACGAGCAGCACGGCCAGGGCGTCGGCCAGACGGACGGCCGTGTCGGGCCGAAGCGTCTGAGAGAAGAGCGCGCGATACGGCAGCGAGAAGCGCAGATGGCGCGTGACGAGTGCGCTCGGCAGCGGCTCGCCGTCCTCGTCGGTGCGACCGTCGATGACGGCGATCGGCTCGACGCACGGCACCTCGAGGCGCTGCAGCGTGCGCAGCATCTCGTACTCGCGAGTGGCGAGTTCTGCGGTCGTCTCCTTGGCCGCGAAGACGGCCCCGGACATCGACACGAACCGCACGATGTGCCGCGATATGCCCTTGGGCAGTGCGGCGATCGCCTCGTCGGGCCACTCCTCGAGGGGGAGCTGCCACGGCAGATCCAGCAGAGCCGGATCCACCGTGGCAGCGGTGATGGAAAGGGGCACGCGGTCAGGCCGTGACGGCCTGCGAGAGACGCTCGCCCGACTCGACGCTGAACACGTGCGTGTGGTTCTGCGCCGGGTGCAGGTAGACGGTCTCACCGACGTTGGGGTGCGACCGGCCGTCGACGCGAGCGACGACGTCGGTGCGGCGGCCCTCGACCTCCGCGTGGCCGTACAGGTAGCCGTCGGCGCCGAGTTCCTCGACGAGGTCGACGACGACCGGCAGGCCGTCGCCCGCCGCTGTCGAGACCTCGAGGTCCTCGGGACGCACGCCGACCGTGACCTGCTTGCCCTTCGCGCCGGCGACGACGTCTCGGGTGAGCGGGATCAGGTAGCCGCCGAACTTCACGCCACCATCGACCAGGTCGGACGTGAACAGGTTCATGGCGGGGGAGCCGATGAAGCCGGCGACGAAGACGTTGGCGGGGCGTTCGTAGAGTTCGCGGGGTGAGCCGACTTGTTGGAGGAGGCCGTCTTTGAGGACGCAGATGCGGTCGCCCATGGTGAGGGCTTCGGTCTGGTCGTGGGTGACGTAGACGGTGGTGACGCCGAGGCGGCGTTGCAGGGATGCGATTTGGGTGCGGGTTTGGACGCGGAGTTTCGCGTCGAGGTTGGAGAGGGGCTCGTCCATGAGGAAGACCTGGGGTTGGCGGACGATGGCGCGGCCCATGGCGACGCGTTGTCGTTGTCCGCCGGAGAGGGCTTTGGGTTTGCGGGCGAGGTAGGGCTCGAGGTCGAGGAGTTTCGCGGCTTCGAGGACGCGGGTGGCGCGTTCGTCTTTGTTGACGCCGGCGATTTTGAGGGCGAAGCCCATGTTCTCGGCGACGGTCATGTGGGGGTAGAGGGCGTAGTTCTGGAAGACCATCGCGATGTCGCGGTCTTTCGGGGGGATGTCGGTGACGTCGCGGTCGCCGATGTAGATGTGGCCGTCGTTGACTTCTTCGAGGCCGGCGAGCATCCGCAGCGAGGTGGACTTCCCGCAGCCCGACGGGCCGACCAGGACGAGGAACTCACCGTCCGCGATGTCGAGGTTCAGGGCATCGACCGCAGCCCGCGTCCCACCCGGATACAACCGAGTCGCATGGTCGAATTTGACGGTTGCCATGATTCGGCACTCCATTCACCGGCAGGCACGTGCCGGACGATCCGTAGTGAATGTTGACCCCTCGGGGCCGTCGGGCTTCGTCGCCCGGCAACCGCAGTATGGCACGGCAGGCCAGGCGACGGGTGGGATGCGTTCCTGAGCATCCGTGCTCCGACTGCGCGCGTCGACCGCGACACGATGATGACGTGTCAACGGCCGGATGCCCGGTTCGGCCGGGCTGGCCCGCTACGATTCCGCGAGCAGTCGCCCTCCAGGGTGACCGGCGGAGGTGGAATGTCGATCGGCGGCGGGGCGGGCAGGCGACCGTCCAAGAACGAGCGGCGGGACGCGGCGCGCGAGAAGGCGCGTCAGCTGCGCCAGCAGCAGCAGCGTCGAGAGCGCCGCACGCGGGTCCTGATCCAGGGCGGCGTGATCGTCGTCATCCTCGCCGTGGTCGCGGTCGTCGCGCTCGTCCTCGTGAACTCGATCGCGCCGTCAGGGCCCGGGCCGAAGAACATGGCCGACAACGGCATCGTCATCACCAAGGGCCTCGTCGCCGACCGCACTGGCAGTGGGTCGGCCACCGATCCCGCGCAGCGCCTGCCGCAGCAGGGCAAGGTCGCGATCCGCACCTACGAGGACTTCCAGTGCCCGATCTGCAAGGGCTTCGAGACCGCGAACGCCGCGCAGATCAAGGCGCTCGTCCAGGCGGGCAAGGCGACGCTGCAGATCTATCCGGTGTCGATCCTCGATCGCGAGTCGCAGGGCACGAGGTACTCGTCGCGTGCCGCGAACGCCGCGGCCTGCGTGGCGAACTTCTCGCCGGACGACTTCTACGCCTTCCACGGGCTGCTGTACGCACATCAGCCGGCAGAGGGCGGCACGGGCCTGACGGACGCGCAGCTCATCTCGTACGCGAAGCAGTCGGGTGCGTCGAGCATGAGCTCCATCACCACGTGCATCCAGAAGGAGCGGTACAAGGGTTGGGTCACCGACTCGACGGACACCTGGCTCAAGGGCCACTTGCCCGACTCCAACGTCGGCGCGCCCGACCAGTACTACGGCACCCCGATCGTGCTCGTGAACGGCAAGCAGTACACCGGTTCGACCACCGATGCGACCGCGTTCGCGAACTTCATTCTGGCCTCGGCCGCGGAGTACACGGCCACGCCGACCCCGACGACCTCCGGTTCGGCCACGCCGACCCCGAGCCCCACGCCCTCGAAGTAGGCGCCCGGCGCTCTGGCCGCGCCGACGCCCGCTCGGCCGACCTGGCGGCCGCCATACCGATCGCGCCGGGCAGGCCGAGCAGCACGAACACCGGCATCGCGTCGAGCGGTGCGGGACTGCGGCAGCCGAGCACGGCGTCGACGACCACGACGCCGTCACTGCTGTGCTCAGCGTCGGCGGGCCCGCTCGGTCGACACAGGTCCCGAGGGAGAGGACCGCGCCACTGCGCGGACCAGCAGCACGCCTGCGACGCCGGTCACGACCAGCGCGCAGCACGCGTCGATCCACCACAGACCTGCGCCCCACATGGTGAAGACCACGGCGTTGCTCGTGCCGAGGCCGCCGAGGACCAGCGCGGCGCACCCGAACAGGGTGAGGCCCACCGCCGGCTCGAGGACGGCGGGCAGCACTCGTGCGACGTCGCGGAGGCGCGTTCGGTTCAGCAGCCACAGCGCCACCGCACCGATGACCCCGACGACGCCGGCGGCGAGGTAGAGGGCGGTCAGATCGTCCGCGGCCTCGAGGGTGCCTGCGGCCTGACACGTGCCGGCCGACGGCTGCACCGCGAGCCAGTGCAGACACGAGGCGGCCGGCATCCGGACGTTCGCCGGCAGGCCGAAGATCCGGCCGGCGAGGCCGAGGGCACGCCCGGCGGCAGCGAGGACGCCGCTCGCCCCGATGGCGAGCAGGCCGGCCACGGCGAGGCGCGCGAGCATGCGCACCGTCGCGATGACGCCGCCGGCCGAGGATGATCGCCACGCGGCCCTGCGCGCAGCCGCCGCGACCATCTGCGGCGACCCGAAGGCGGCGATGGCTTCGGTGGCCGCCGATTCGGGATCCAGACCGTCCAGCTGACGGCGCTCCGCGGCATCCACGAGGTGCGCCTCCGCTTCGGACAGCAGGCGACGGATGGTCGTGCCGGAGCCGGAGATGCAGGAGGCGAGCTCGTCGAGGTACTCCTGGATCTGCGGCGACGTCATGGGGTCGCCCCAAGCACTGACCGCATGCCGATCGCGAATCGCTGCCATTCGGCGCGGCCCTCCGCGAGCGCGGCCAGTCCCGAGTCGGTCAGCCGATAGATCCGGCGCCGCCGGTCGTTGACCGAGCGCCATTCGCTCTCGAGCAGCCCCTGTGCCTCGAGTCGGTGCAGCCGCGGGTAGACCGTGCCCTCCGGCAGGTCGAATTCGCCCCCGCTGAGTTCTCTGAGCGCGGCGATGATCTCGTAGCCGTGCCCAGGTCGATGTTGCACCACGCTCAGGACGAGGACGTCGAGTTGGCCCTTCGTCTGGTTGGCTGCCATACCTAGACAGTCTATGCCTATTCATCCAGGTGCGACCTGGGAGTCTCTTCGTTGTGACTGCGCCGCCCGCCGACTCCGCGCACGACCGGCGGCGCCCGGTGAGTCTCTCGGACGAGCGGCGGGCGCTGCTGCTCCGCCGCGGTGTGCGACTGGAGTGGTGCACGCTCGGCTGGAACGTCGTCGGCGTCGTCGTGCTGGGTGTCGCCGCCGTCGCGTCCTCATCGGTCGCGCTCGCCGGATTCGGGCTGGACAGCCTGATCGAGATCGGCGCCTCGACGGTCGTGCTGTGGGAGCTCTCGGGCGAAGGCGAGGCGCGGCAGCGGCGGGCGCTGCGCCTCATCGGGGTCGCGTTCCTCGCCTTGGCGGTGTACCTGATGCTGCAATCCGCGTTCGCGCTCGTGCAGGGACACGCCGCGTCGCCCTCCGCCGCGGGTATCGCGTGGACGGCGGTGACCGTCGTGGTGATGTTCGCCCTCGCGGCACTGAAGCGTCGCACGGGACGCAGCCTCGGCAACCGGGTGCTCGAGGCGGAGGGGGGAGTGACCTTCGTCGACGGTGTGCTCGCGCTCGCCGTACTGGCGGGCCTCTCCCTCGATACGGCCTTCCACTGGTGGTGGGCCGATCCGATCGCGGGTCTGGTGATCGTCTTTTACGCGATCCGTGAGGCCGTGCAGATCTTCCGCCCGGTCGCCGTCGCGCCCTGAGTCGACCCGCTCGGCCCGGTCCGGCGGTGGGGAGGTCGCGCGTCTCGCGTCCGGTTCATCGCGGTTGCAGGCCGGCCGCCCGGTAGACGGCGTCCACCGTCTGCATCGTGCCGACGCCCTCGCGCCGCGTCGAGGATGCTCGGGGCGTCGTCGCGCAGTGCCGCCGCGATGTGGGCCACCTGCCGGACGTAACTGTTCTCCCCTTCCGCAGCCGTGACCTCGAGCAGGACATCGGCGCCGGACGTGACGCGGAGCACGGCTCCCCACTGCGGAACGATGACGCTCGTCGCGTCGAGCACCCCCTCGGAGCCCGTGACCCGCAGCGTCATCGCGCCCGCATCGTCGCCGATGAACGACGCCCGCACCCGTGCCGGCAGACCGCCGGGCAGCTCCGCGACGACATCGGTCTGCATGTCGACCCGTTGGTCACCCTCGTAGACGACGGACGACGCCCTCGTGACCTCGGGTCGTCCCCATCCCGCCCGGAGCAGGTCGATCGCGTAACAGCCCACATCCATGAACGCGCCTCCGCCGAGGCCGCCGTCGAGCCTGATGTTCCCGGGTTTGACGACGAAGTGCGGGATGCTGAAATCGATGTCGACACGCTCGGTCTCGCCGAGGATTCCGGAGCCGATCACGTCGAGGAGCCGCTCCGTGAAGGGGTGAAGACGGTAGTGGAAACCCACGAACGCGCGCTTGCCGGCGGCGGTGGCGGCGTCGGCGATGGCCGCGGCGGTCGTGCCGTTGGCGGAGAGGGGCTTCTCGCAGAGCACGTGCTTCCCGGACTCCAGCGCCCGCACCGCCCACTGCGCGTGCAAGGTCGGTGGCAGCGTGATGTACACGAGGTCGATGTCGGGGTCCTGCAGCACGCTGTCGTAGTCACCGGCGCGTGGGACTCGGAGTCGGTCGGCGAGGTCGCGAGCGCGCGCCGGATCGCGCGAGCCGATCGCGTCGACGCTGACCCCGTCGACCTCTCGAGACGGACCGACCATCGCCCGCTCGGCGATGCCCGCCGCACCCAGAATGCCGATGCGGAGCAGCGGCCGGGTGACCTGCGGGGTCCTGGCTTCCAACGTCATCGAGTTCTCCCTTGAACCTGCGCGGAGGTGGCGCGGCGGGAGTCTATGCAGCAGGGGCGATCCGTCGTAAGCGACGTCGGCCGACTCGCTTACGGATCGATGGATGCGCCCCGCGATCGAGCGCCGACCCTCCGACGAGGGCGAGATCCGCGTCATTCCGGGGCAGATGAGAGCCGACTGCGGGACTTGAACCCGCAACCCCCGTATCCGTTTTGGGCGTTCGAATCTTGTCTTGATCGTCTCGATTTATCTCGAGAAAGACTCTTCTGATCAGGACAACCTCGTAGCGAGGTGTTCCGGACGGTTACGAGTGTAGCGCATCGTGCTCGGTTGTCTTGTTCGAATAAGTGCCGGATAAACGCCGAGTGATTGAGTGTGTGAGACCGGCGCTGGCGCGCTCGTGAACGGGCTCGAGCGGGGCGCCCTCAGACCTCTGCGATCTCGCCACGGATCCGCGCAGCGACTTCCTCGCGCAGTGGACGGACCGCCTCGGCGTCCCACGCGGTCGGGTCCGGGAAGGACCATTCCAGGACTCGACCTCGCGCCGGACACGGCAGCGTCAGGCCGGGTTTCATCAGCACGACGATGTCGGCCTTCTCGAGGTCCGCGGGCGTCACTGCCCTGGGTACCCGGTCCGCGATGTCGAGCCCGAACTCGGCGACCGTGGCGACGATCGCCGGATTGACCACGTCAGCCGGGCTGATGCCGGCAGAGGAGGAGGCGAACCGGTCGCCTGCGATGTGCTCGAGGAGTGCGGCGCCGAGCTGGGAGCGGCCCGCGTTGTGCTGGCAGATGAACAGCACCTCGGTCACGCACCCACCTCGACCCTGGTGTGCTCGCGCTCCCACCGCTGCGTCGCGACCTGGACGGCGTCCCATGGGGATCCGAGCGGTGGCGTGTAGGACAGGTCGAGTTCGCTGATCCGGTCGACGGTCATGCCGTGGAACAGCGCGGTGGCGTAGGTGTCGACCCGCTTCGCGGTCTCGGTGCCGCGGGCGCCGACAAGCTGGGCGCCGAGCAGCTCCCGGTCGCGCGGTCGCCGGTGATCCGGATGCTGATGGGTTGGGAGCCCGGGATAGTAGGCCTTGTGGTCGTCGGCGACGGCCGTCGTGCTGCCGGGCGCGAATCCGGCGGCGACGGCCTCGTGCTCGCGGAGACCGGTGCGGGCGGCGACGAGATCGAAGACTTTGACGACCTGGGTGCCGACGCTGCCGGCGAAGCGGGCGGAGCCGCCGAGTGCGTTCTCGCCAGCGATGCGGCCCTGCTTGTGTGCGGTGGTGCCGAGCGGGAGGTAGGTGACGCCGAGGAGGCGGTGGTGGGTCACGACGCCATCGCCGGCGGCAAAGACATGCGGCAGTCCGGTGCGCATGGACTCGTCGACCACGACCGCCCGGCCCGCACCGAGTTGCGCGCCGGCGCGTTCGAGGAGGTCGGTGTTGGGACGGACGCCGACGACCGCGAGGACGAGGTCGGCGGTGCGCTCGAAGGGCGCTCCATCGTGATGTCCGCTGACGGTGAGGCCCTCGTCGATGCGGGCGACGGACTCCACTCGCGCTCCAGTGACGACCTCGACACCGTGTCCGTCGAGTTCGCGATGCACGAGGGCGCCGAGCTCGGCGTCGAGGGTGGAGAGGACCTCGGGTCCGCGCTGCAACTGCGTGACTTTGAGACCTCGGACGGTGAGTGCTTCCGCCATCTCGAGGCCGACGTAGCCGGCGCCGATGATGATCGCGGTCTTCGGGTCGCGGTCCGTGAGGTGCGCATCCAAGGCGAAGGTGTCGCCCATGGAGTGCAGCACGTGCACACCGTCGTCCGGTCCGAGTGTGTCGAGCCCCGCGATCCCCGCGGCGGAGGGAAGCGCCCCGGTGCCGACAACGAGTTCGTCGTAGGCGAGGTCGGTCTCCGACCCACTGGCGTCGCGCACGGCGAGTCGTCGCCCCGCGACGTCGATCGCGGTCGCGAGGGTGTCGAGACGGAGGCGCATGCCGGTGGCTTCGAGGTCGGTGTGGGTGCGGTGAGCGAGGGACTGCCACGGCTGGACGTCGCCCGAGAAGTAGTACGGGATGCCGCAGATCGAGAAGTTCGGATACGAGTCCGCGACGACGACAGTCACGTCGACGGACGAGTCGAGCTCGCGGGCTCGGAGCGCGGCGGAGATGCCGGCGTCGCTACCGCCGATGGCGATGAGGTGCATGGGTGTGCCTTTCGGATTGGTCAGATCGCCGCGTCGTCGACTGCATGCGGCAGGACGATGCGGTCGGCCGCACGGGATGCGGCCGGGAACAGGAGAAGCGTCAGGGCCACGCCGATCGCGGCGCCGAGGCACTGGGCGAGCACGAACGGGAGCACGGAGGTCGGCGCGATGCCGGCGAAGGTGTCCGAGAACATCCTGGCGATCGTGACGGCGGGGTTCGCGAACGAGGTCGAGCTGGTGAACCAGTACGCGGCGCCGATGTACGCGCCGACGGCCGGCGCCGCCAGTGCGCTTCGTCCGGTGGCGGCGAGACCGAAGATCAGCAGCACGAGCACCGCGGTGGCGACCACCTCGCCGAGCAGCGTCCCCGGTGCGACCCGCTCGGTCGTCGCGACCGCTGGCGCGACCCCGTACATCGCGTTCGCGAGCAGCGCACCGAGCGTCCCACCGACGACCTGCGCCAGGACATAGCCACCGAGCACGCGGCCGGCAAGCCCCGACCCGCGTCGGCGACCGACGAACCAGTCCGCGACGGAGACGACCGGGTTGAAGTGCGCGCCCGAGATCGGCCCGAACAGCGTGATCAGGACGGCCAGGCCGAGCGCGGTCGCAAGGCTGTTCTCGAGCAATTGGACGCCGACCTCGTTCGGCGACAGCCGCTGCGCCGCGATTCCCGAGCCGACCACCACCGCGACCAGCAGTCCACTCCCCAAGGCCTCACCGAGCAGCCTGCGTCCGATGGCGGCCGTGATCGCTTCGGCGGCGGGTTCGTTATTCATCACCGCCATCTTGACCAGAGAGATTGCCTCAGTCAAGATTGAGGCAATGAACGGTGAGTTAATTCGGGAACGTGGGCTGCGGGCGGCCAAGCACGCCGCGCTCTCCGACGAGGTGCGGCTGCACGCCGTCGACCTCCTCGCAAGCGGCGACCTGTCGTCGACAGAGCTGCGGGCCGCGCTCGGCGTCAGCTCGAACCTGCTCGCGCATCACCTCAACGTGCTGGAGCAGGTGGGACTCATCACCCGGCGCCGATCCGAGGCCGATCGTCGACGCAGCTACGTTCGGCTTCTCCCGGGCGGCTTCGACCTCAGCACACCCGTCCCAGTCGACCGCGCCGATCGCGTCGTCTTCGTGTGCACCGCGAATTCCGCCCGATCGCAACTCGCCGCGGCGCTGTGGCGCCGGGCGAGTCGCGTGCCGGTCGCCTCGGCCGGCACGCACCCAGCCGAGTCCGTCGACCCCGGCGCGATCGAGACTGCGCGCCGACACGGCCTCGCATTCACGCCGGTGCGACCCACCGCACTCGAGCAGGTGCGGCTCGACCGCGACCTGATCATCACCGTCTGCGACTCCGCACACGAGGAGCTCGCCGGCGCTGACGCGCTCCACTGGTCCGTGCCCGACCCGGTCCGCAGCGGCACCCAGGACGCATTCGACACGGCATTCGACGACCTCGTGCGTCGTATCGACGACTTCGCCCCGCGGGTCAGCCTCGCCTCGCCCACCCATCCACCCACCCACCACTGATTGACGACGGAGTCCGATCATGAGCACCACCCACCCGCGGCCCGACATCCGACTCGACCAGCAGTACGCCCTCAAGGTCGCGGCGGGTCACCTGCACGACGAGTTCCACGCCGTCTTCGGCCTCGAGACCATCGAGCGGTTCCTGCAGTCCTCCTACGACGAGTTCGCCGGCCGCGCTGCCGTGACGACGTTCCTGCCCCTCCTCGCGGAGCGCTTCGCCCGACAACGGCTGCGCGCCCTTAGCAAGGTCGAGGGCACCTCGACCGACCTCCGGCCAACGGTGCTGTTCCTCTGCGTGCACAACGCGGGCCGGTCGCAGATGGCGATGGGCTTCTTCGCGCACTACGCCGGCGATCAGGGCGTCACCTGGTCCGGCGGCTCCGAACCCGGCGCCAGCATCGAACGCGAGGCCGTCGCGGCGATGGCCGAGCGCGGTATCGACATCGCGGGCGAATTCCCCAAGCCCTGGACCGACGAGGTCGTCCAGGCCGCCGATGTCGTCATCACGATGGGCTGCGGCGACGCCTGCCCAGTCTTCCCTGGCAAGCGGTACGAAGAATGGGAACTCGCCGACCCGGCCGAGGCCGATGCGGACGGGGTCCGCCGGATCCGCGACGAGATCGAACGCCGGGTCCTCCGCTTGCTCGATGAACTCGGCCTTCCGGCACGAACCTGAGGCCGCGACCGTCAGGTCACACGCCGGCCGGGCGAAGTCCGATCTGGAGCACCCGCTGCATCGGCGCGCAGCACGAGCCGCCGCCCTCAGCGTCGAACAGGCCGCTCCCGCCGCACACGCCGGTGTCCGGCAGGGCGAGTTCGACCCGTTCGGCGGCGGAGGTGTCGCCCGCGAGCATCGCGACGACGCTGCGAACCTGCTCGTAGCCGGTCATCGCCAGGAACGTCGGGGCACGACCGTAGGACTTCGCGCCGAGCAGGTAGAAGTCCGGCTCCGGCTGCGCCAAATCGGCGGCACCCGTCGCGCGCACGGTCCCGCAACTGTGGATGTTCGGGTCGACCTCGGCCGCCAGACGCCGAGGGGCCTGCAACGTGGGGTCCAGATCGAGGCGGACCTCGGACAGGATCGAGAGATCCGGACGGAAGCCGGTGAGCACCACGACCCGGTCGGCGTCGACGATCCGTCGGCCATCCTCGGCAACGACCATGGTCCGATCGCCGTCGGTCTCGAAGCGCTCGATCCGGAAGCAGGTCACCAACGTCACCGCGCCGGAATCGACGGCCCGCTGCGCGCGCACGCCGAGAGCCCCGCGAGCAGGGAGCTGATCGGCCTCGCCGCCGCCGAGCGCATCACCCATCGCGCCGCGGCGGAGCACCCACGTCACCCGCGTGTTCGGCGCAGCCTCCTGGAGGCGTGCCAGACCGTTGACGGCGGTCATCGCGGAGTGTCCGCTCCCGACAACGACGACGTGCCTTCCGGCGAACCCTTCGTCCGTTTGCAGGTCAGGGACGCGATAGTCGATCGCCGAATTGCCTCGCTCGCCGATCGCCGGAAGGCCGTCGGCGCCGGCCGGGTTCGGCTGCGACCAGCTCCCCGACGCATCGAGCACCGCACGCGCACGGATGCGCTCCTCACTGCCGTCGGCGCACTGGACATGGACCACGAACGGCTGGTCCGCGCGGCCGGCGTCGACGATTCGATCTCTGCCCATGCGGCTGACGCCCACGACCCGAGCACCCGTCCGCACGCGGTTCTCGAGCGCGGCGGCCAGCGGAGCGAGATAGCCGTCGACCCATTCGGAGCCCAGCGGATAGCTACTCGACGGCATCGTCCAGCCGGTCTCGCCGAGCAGCCGAGCGGACGCGCCATCAACCAACTCACGCCAATCCGAGAACAATCGAACGTGACCCCACTCCGCGACCGCTGCGGCCGGACAATCCCCGGCCTCGAGCACCAGCGGCTCGAGGCCACGCTCGAGCAGATGCGCGGCAGCCGCGAGCCCTTGCGGCCCGGCCCCGATCACGACGACCGGCAACACCTCATGCATCTCGGCACCCTTCCATCGACGAATCACGATGCATCGAAGATGGTCGATATATCGACATCTGTCAATACGACTGGCAAGATGCACACATGACCAGCACACTTCCGCTCCGCGTCGAGGCAGCCGGTGCCTGCTGCGGCAGCGTCGCCGAGGGTGCGGTCGATGCCGAGCGGGCGGAACGCATCGCTCGAGTATTCAAAGCGCTCGGTGACCCCACACGGGTTCGCCTGCTCTCGCTGATCACCGCGAGCGCCGGCAGCGAAGCCTGCATCTGCGACCTCACCGAGCCCGTCGGGCTCTCCCAGCCGACCGTGTCCCACCACATGAAGCTCCTCGTCGAGGCCGGCCTCGTCACCCGCGAACAACGCGGCAGGTGGGCCTACTACCGCGTCGTCGACGGCGCACTCGGAGCAGCCGCACAATCCCTGCGGCCTCGATGACCGAAACCGTCGTCCGGGCACTGACCGCGGACGACTGGCCACGCGTCGAAGCGATCTACCGCGCGGGTATCACGACCGGCCACGCGACGTTCGAATCGGAACCGCCGACCTGGGACGCGTTCAACACCACACGTCGCGCCGACCTGCGACTCGTCGCCACCCGAGACACTGACGTCGTCGGCTGGGCCGCCGCGTCCCCGACCTCGGCGCGCGAGGTCTATCGAGGCGTGGTCGAGCACTCCGTGTACGTCGATCCGGACCTGCGCGGCCGAGGCGTTGGTTCCGCACTGCTCGCTGCACTCTGCGCAGCTGCCGATGGCGCCGGCTACTGGACGGTCCAGTCGAGCATCTTCCCCGAGAACGAAGCCAGCCTCCGGCTCCACGAACGGCACGGGTTCCGACGGATCGGGGCGCGCGAGCGCATCGCACTCATGACCTACGGACCCCTGGCCGGTCACTGGCGCGACACCGTGCTTGTCGAACGACGAAGCCGCTCCGCGGGCGATGGACCGCGACGAAGCTGACCAATCTCCGGCACGATTCCGGTCCGTTGTGGTTGATCACGGACGTTTTGACGTCCCGACCAGGTGCTTGACAAACGCACCGGAGCGGGGTCACGCTCGCCGGGTGACGTTCTCCGCCCTTCCTCTGACCGCCGTGTCCGGTCACGGTCGTGCGGTCACAGGATGCCGCGGTGTATGTTCGACAAGCGTTCGAAACTTGATTTTGGAATGCGGAGTTAGCGACTGTCGCTAACTCCCTACTTCCGCATAGTACGAGGTGCCGCCACCGTGGCGGCGCGGCAATATGTTCGAATTTCGATCGGGACAGCTCGCCGGAATCGGTCCTTGACAGGTCAGAGGCCGAATTCCGGCCCGTCGCGGTCGATGCTGTAACCGGTGTCGTAGTCGAGTTCGGTGAGCGCGTTGGCGTCCTCAAGCGCGCGGGTAGCCAGACGGGCGTCGAAGTCCCGACCGGACTCGGTGCCGAGCGCGGTCCGGTCGTAATGGCGTGAGTGTCGCGGTAGGCGGCGACCGTTCGGGCGTGGTCCCACCAGGTGTCGGCGTCGGGCCGAGCGGGATTTCTCCGAGGTCGTGGGTCCAGCGTTCGCTGTCACGGACAGACGTTTCGGCGAGGGTGGTGGCGCGGTCCTCGATGAGTTGCTGGCGCTCGTCGAGTGCGTGGCGCATTTCGTCGGTCATGGGTCCGCGGGCGGCAGGGATGAGGCCGACGATACGGCCGCCGTCCTCGAACCGATACCGGCCGGGCCGTGGCGGGACTCGTCGAGCCGGCTCGCCAGGACGGCTGCGGGGTCGGCAACGCCGTCGAGTGGACGGGCATCGATGAGTCGCGGGAGCACCTGTTCGACGAGGTGCCCGTTGCCTTCAGCCCGGCGGAGCGATGCGGAGAGGATCCCGAACGCACTGGAATCGACGACGGCCTTGGCCTGCTCGATCGTGAGCGCGCTGGCGTGAATGAGGTCGGCCCACCGGTCGTGTTGCGCAGCGTTGGCGATGGTGTCGTATTCAGCGGCGAGCCGCGAGATCCCAGCGAGCGTGTTCTGTTCGGTGGTGATGGTGTCGTGTCCGGACTGTTCCGCAACCGAATGCCGGAGCACGCCGGCCAGGACCGCGGCCGCGGTGTCGTCGTCGGGATTGGGCGCGCCGGTCGTGGACGGGGTCGGGCCGGTCGGTCGCCACCCATGCGGTGTTCGCGTCGCGGCCTCGCGTCATCGCCACATAGGCGGACTCGCGACTACTGGCCGCGGTGATGACGGCGTGGGAGGTATCGACGGTCGCACCTTGCGCGCGGTGGGTCGTGACGGCGTAACCGAGCTCGACATGTTCCGCCACATACGTCGCCGGGAGCGCGACCGTCCGGCTGGACTTCTGATCGTCGCGGCGGACGTGCAGGCTGCCGTCGGTGTAGGACGGCGGTGACGGTCCACCGGTCGCCGTTGCGCACCCACCGATCGCCGCTGCCAAGTCGTCGGTCGTTCCGGCGGGTGACGACCACGTCGCCGACGGAGGCGCCGGTGCCGTCGTGCAGCCGCGCCTCCCGGCCGGCACTGACGATGCCGTCAAGAATCCGGTCGGCGTGGGCCCGCATGTTCAAATCGCGGACGAGTTCGCCGCCGTCCGCGACGAGCAGTGACCGCTTTCCCGCCGCGGTGTCGGTCTTCCATGCCTGATAGGCGTGCTCGACTGTCGTCTGCGGTGTCGGCGCCGCCGGCATGCGGCGTGCGCAAGGTAGGTGGCGATGACGTGGTATCGCCGGTGCGGAGTTGCAGCGTCGCGGTCTTTTCCCAGTCGTGGGTGAACCGGTGCAGGCCAGTGAGGGTCGGCGGGTCGGCGCGGTCGCCGGTGAGCATCGCGAATGCGCCGCCCGCATCAACGGCATGCAGTTGGGCAGGGTCGCCGAGCAGCAGCAGCTTCGCGCCCGCCGTCCTTCACCGCCGCGGCGATCCGGTCGAGACTCGGCGTCCCGGCAAGGGACGCCTCGTCCAGGATCACCAGCTGACCCGCCCGCAGCGCGGCCCGTCCAGCAGTCGTGCTCGTGCAGCCACTTCGCGGTGTTCTCGGCCGGAACCTGGAGTTCGATACCAAGGGTCTCCGCGGCTGCCGCGGAGGGGCGAGGCCAAGAACAGTGCCGCGGCCATGTTCCATTTCCCACCGGTCGCGGAGCGCGCGCATGGCGGTCGTCTTCCCCGCACCCGCAGGACCGACCAAGACGTCCACCACCCGCCCCGACGTCGCCGACCACCTCGACCGCGGAGACCTGGTCCGGACTCAATCGATGCGCATGCCGACCAACCCGCCGCGGCGACACTGGCCCGCGCGGCCGGTGGAAGGGCTGGCCCGGACGTGTCGCGGCCAAGCGCGAGGAGTCGGTCCTCCGCGTCGAGCACGGCGGCGGAGGAGTAGATCCTGGAGTGGCGTTGTCGGAACCGGGTGGACCCGTCCTCCCGCCGGAAGATCGCGGGGCTGGACGCGAGTTCCGGCGGCGTGAGCCGCATCGACGCCCGCTCTGCCGCGTCCGTGATCCGCGTGACCACGGCCTCGCGATCCTCGATGGTGTCGAATCGCCATCCCATGGTCTGGCGGGCGGTCTCCGCGAGCAGGTTCCATCGCCGCCACGTCGACCGCCGCCCACCCACCGCCGCCACCACCCGGCCAGCAACGCCCGCAACAACCTCCACAGTGACCTCATCCGCGCGCATCACGACCGGTCCTTGGCGATCATGACGGTCGATGCCCACACGGTCGCGTCCTCACCGAGCAGCGCACCGGCGCGGCTGCTCCAGCCCGCGGTCAACTCCGCCAGCGGCTTGACCTGCTTCTCGGGCCGGGTCCGAAGGGTTGCCTGCGCCCGCAGCCTCACGATGGCCGCCTTCCCGGGCCGGTGGCCATGTGTCTGTCGGAAGCCGGCAATCAACTCATCCGTCGCGACATCGATCTGCCGCGACCGCGACGAGAACGCCGCCGTCAGTGCCTCCGGGACCCGCTTGATCGACCACGACGGATTCCGGTCCCGTCCTTGCGGTCTGGGTGTCCAGTCGACTCCGAGCGCCCGGGTGAGCCGGTCCGCGAACACCGCCTCATGCAGCTCCGACAGCGCGACCGTCGCGGCGTGCAGCGGCCGGCCGTCGAGGGACCGCCATTTCCCGTCGATGGCGGTGACGGCCTTGTTGGCGATGACGACATGGGTGTGCAGATGCGGGTCGCCGGCTCGCGAATCGAAGTGGTCGAACCCTGCCGCGATGAACCCCGTCACGTCCATCTGTGCGACCGACCCCGACCCGTCCGACGCGCCCATCCGGGTCGCCGCGACCTCCCGCTCCATGAACGCAGCACGTCCGCGACGGCTGCATGATGCGCGTCCACGATCATCTCCTGCGTCGCCGCATCCGACACCGCCCACATGACGGACGCGGACTTCGGAATCGAGAACGTGAAGTCGAAGCCCGCCACCGCCCGCCGCTTACCCGTCGCGAACTCGCGATACGCCCGACCGAGCGGCGACGCCGCTGATCGGGTCGCGGCCCTCGCCGATCAGGAACTGCAGCTGCTGCTCCGTGACCACGTCGCCGGCGTGCGATGGCGCCGTCGTCGAGGTGCGGGAGCCCGGCGCCCATCCAATGGCCCGGCGGGGTGCCGACTTCCGCGTAATACCGGGTCAACGGCGTCGACAGCGAACGGTCCCCATACCGCAGCCACAGACTTCAACAGGTACCTGTACCCGTCACCCGCAGACATCACCCGCATCGACACCGTCACACAACACAGGTGTCCAGCCCACGTCACAAAACAGGGGCACGCCTCTTGCAACTAAGGCGGCAGCAGCGGACCAGACTCCTGCCCGTGGCCGACCGGCGTGGTACGTGCGCCTGGTTCGGCGGGCCAAGGCGAGCGGCTAGATCGAACTGGTCGAAGGGCGCACAGTCGCGTTGTCGAGTCGACGATGCAGGTAAGAGAGCGTGCTGAAGACGTCGGCGGCATCAGCTTCCGAGATCGGCCATGCGATCCGCGGCGCGTGCGCCGTGGGGTTGCGGAAGGTACCGATCACGCCTCGGAGCAGGTTGGCGAAACCGGTGTGCTCGCTCGCTTCCGATTTGGTCTCGTAGTCGTTGATCCTGACCAACGGGCGGCGATCCTTGGTAGAGAAGCACTCATCGACCAACTCTGTGCCGTCACTGCCCAGGCCGGTCATGCCACGAAGCCGCTCGCAGATGCCCTTCGTCGCCTCGGATACGGCGTGAAAGGTCGAGCGGCGCAGGAGTTCCTCGCGGCAGTACTGCAGAACCTGTGAGTGGACGCCGCGACGCTCGAGCTCCTTGGTCAGACGTCCGGTCAAAGCGGCGACCTCGTCGAGAGTCGTCGCCTTGGAAGATAGTCGTCCGATGCGGCCATCATCGCGGAGCCGGAAGCCCGCCAGGGAGAGTGCCGGGTCGAGGTTCTCCCGCAGCTGCTCGAACCGATCGGGGTCTTGAAGATAGTTCCCGATGCCCATGGCTTCGCTGACGAAGCGGATCACGCAGTTGCCTGCTCCATCCTGAGCCTGCCGGGCCAGAAGTGCGTTGGCGAGGCGGTGCCGTTTCGTTGCCTGTGGTTGCAGATCGGTGATTCCGACGCGCGCGAGGGAGCGACCGATCTCGGAGCCGGTCAGCCCCGTATCCGTATCACCCAGCGCAGCTGCGATCGCCGTCACGACATGAGTGGGGAGGGGCGCGAAGCGGTTGGCGGCAGCCACCGTCCAATAGTCTCCGGTTCAGGCCCGGCACGGGAAGGCGCATGAGCTCGCGCCACGATCGAAGGCAGGCGGCTACGGCATCGACACCGAGCCGTTCGAGGGGGGAAACGGGAACGGCCGCACGTGCAGAGGCGACGTCAATCGTCACCGCTGTCGCAGCGAGGGTTGATCGGCGTGTCACGACCGGGACTCGTCGGTGTTCTTCGAAGGAAGCGGCGCGAGCCGCTCGAGCACCGTCGCGGTCGTCGGGTCGACCTGCTTCGAGCGCTCGACGTAGTGGCGTCGAGTTGTCCTGGTGTCGGTGTGGCCCAGGGCTGTCGATGCGACCTGATCGTTCGCGTGCGTGCTCAGCAGCGTCGCTCCCGTCTTACGGAGCGAGTGAGGGACGATGTCGCGTCCTTCCAACCCGGCGAGCTTGAGGAGCTCGCGGAACTGCCGCCGCATGTTGTACGGCGAGTGCGGCGTGCCGACCCGAGTGCTGAAAACGAGCCACTCGTCATCCTCATGCTCGATCAATGCAAGGCGTCGCGCGAGCACAGCCGCGCAGAAGGGTGGAATCGCGATCGTCCGTCGCGACTCGAGCGACTTCGGCTGCGCCTGCCGAGTCGCACGCCGCCCGGAGAACATGACGACCGTGCCGTTGACGCTGAGGGTCGGCGGCGAAGCTGCCAGGTCGATGTCGCACTTCCGGAGCGCCAGCGCCTCGCCGATCCGGATGGCACTCCCGAGCATGACCTCGATCAGGTCCTGGATCTGACCATCGGGCTTCGGTCCCATCCGTCCCGGTTCGGTGCGCCAGACGCGCCCCGCCTCGCGCAGCTGCGCCACTTCTTCCATCGTCAATGCCTTCGGCGGCGCAGGCGGCTTCCTGAGGCGTGGGATCGCCGCAACCGGGTTGGCGGGAAGAGCACCGTGCCGGACTGCCAGGCCAAGCGACAAACTCAGGATCCGGCGACACTGGGCGGCCCTCGAGTACGACTTCGCACGTTGTGCCTTGATGAACCGCTCGACGCGAGCGGTCGACACCTCCCGAACGGTGAACGCTGCGAAGTCGGGCAGCACTCGGTGCCGCATCTCCCACTCGTAGGTGTGCTTGGTGCTGTCAGTGAGCTCGGCGTCCTCGCGCACCGATGTGATCCACAACTCGGCGAGTTCCTTGAACGTGGTGCTCGGTCGGACGAGGCCCTCCTCGTCGCCGAAGTCTCTGCGGTCGAGCAGCTTGCGCTTCAAGGCGGCGGTCGCATCGTTCCGGCTGGTGCCGAGTGCGCCGACCTTGCGCACGCGGCCGTCGTTGTCGCGATAGCGGGTCTCGGCACGGTAGCGGTCGCGGTCCAGCTGATGCACGGTGATGGTGCCGAACGTCCCGACGTCGAGGCGGGGGCGGCCGGCCATCAGCCCTCGCCGCCCTGGCGCTCGGCGTCGTGGGACTCAAGTTCGGCGAGCCACGCGCTGACGGCGCTCGCCCGAAATCGCAGCTCGCGACCGACCCGGAGCGCGGCGGGCCCCCGGCCGGTGTGGCGGAGGTCGTAAACAGCCTGCACGCGAAGGCCGAGGTGATCGGCCAGCTGCTGCGCGCTGAGCAGTGGTTCGAGGGGCGGGATCTCTGGTGATGTGTCCATACGGGACAGGTGTGCAGGCCACCGCGAGATGCGCCGAAATGAGCCGAGCCTGGCGGATGTGGGCGATGCGACACGACCACGTTTGCCCTGGTCAGAGCCTCCCCGGCGGCAATAAACGCCGGATAAACGTCCCGTTATCAAGTCTTCCTCTTTTCACTGGAGAGGAATTCCTGATCAGATGCTGCTTTTGGAGCCGACTGCGGGACTTGAACCCGCAACCCCCGTATTACAAGTACGGTGCGCTACCAATTGCGCCAAGCCGGCAATGCGATGAGTCTACGGGCGGTGTCGCGCGCTCCCCAGGGCACGCGACACGCCCAAACGGGTGTCAGCCCGTCACTCCCGGGAGCTTGGGGACTCCGCTCCTACTATGGCGGCGAGTCAGCATTCTCGAGAGGTGGCACCCATGGCCGACGACACCGTGCGTCCTCCGACGCAGGTCGCCTCGACGGGGCTGTCCGCGCGCGAACTCGCCATTCTGGCGTTCGAGCGCGCGTGGTGGCGGCACGGCGGGCTGAAGGAGGAGGCCATCCGTGAGGAGTTCGGCATCTCCGCCGCCCGCTATTACCAGCTGCTCGGGACGCTGATCGACTCGCCGGCCGCGCTCGCCGAGGACCCGATGCTGGTGAAGCGTCTGCAGCGTCTCCGCGACGCGCGCGCCGTCCGTCGCGCGGATCTCCTGCGCACGCGTTCGACGCTGTAAGCGCATGGCCGTCCGATACGAGACCGACCGATTCGACGACATCCCGGCCGATCTCGACCGCGTCGGCGCGCACCGCGCCCCCAAGCGTCGCGGACGTGGCTGGATCACGTTCGGTTGGGCCCTGCTGGCGACCGTGGTGCTGATCGGCGTCGGACTGTTCGGCCTGTCCGTCCTCGACCGACAGGTCGCCGACACCGGCACCGCACCGACGGCCGTCGCCACGGTGCAGCCGACGACCGATGCCAAGATCCAGGTGGTGCTGCTCAATGCGGCAGCGACCGACGGGCTCGCGGCGAGCGCGAAGTCGAAGCTCACCAAAGCCGGTTGGAACGTCGTGTCCACGCTGAACGCGTCCTCGACGACGAACACCAGTGCCGTCTACTACCTCAACACCGGGGCCGCGGGCGCCGCCGCCGGTCTGGCGAAGGCGCTCGGCATCACCCGCACGGCGGAGTCGCAGCAATACGCGGCCGGCGGCTCGAGCCGGATCACGGTCGTCCTCGGCAAGGACTACGCCGCCAAGCAGTAGTTCTCCGCGACGGGTGGGGTCCGAGCGCCCGAAACGCACCGTCGTGTTACGCGGGTGTTTAATCTGTGTTGAATCCTGCCGCGGGCGGTCCCACAGAGCTGTGAGACCGCCTCCGGCGGTCCGCTGCTGGTTATTCTGGCGACTGGCCGGTGCTGCACTCGCCGGCTTTTTCGCGCAGCAGGGAGAAGGCGTCATGGCCAGCGGGATCGTCAAGTGGTTCAACGCCGAAAAGGGGTACGGCTTCATCACCGTCGACGGTGGTGGACAGGACGTGTTCGTGCACTACAGCGCGATCGACATGTCGGGGTACAAGGTGCTCACCGAGGGCCAACAGGTCGTCTTCGAGGTGGGCAAGGGCCAGAAGGGTCCGCAGGCGGAGTCCGTCCGGCTCGCCTGAGCAGTCCCTCCCGATTCGCTTCGAGCGCCGTCCGCACCCTGCAGGGGCGGGCGGCGCTCGCTTGCACTCGCCCGGCCCGACTGCCAATATGGATTGGCACTCGAGATGATCGAGTGCCAGGTGCACGCCACCGCTGACCGCGGTCGCGCACGAACCATTCGGTTACCGTCCGGGAGGGACGACACACACTCATGGCGAAGATCATTGCCTTTGACGAAGAGGCCCGACGTGGCCTCGAACGGGGTCTCAACATCCTTGCGGACGCCGTCCGCGTGACCCTCGGCCCGCGTGGCCGGAACGTGGTGCTCGAGAAGAAGTGGGGCGCCCCCACCATCACGAACGACGGTGTCTCGATCGCCAAGGAGATCGAACTCGAGGACCCCTACGAGAAGATCGGCGCCGAGCTCGTCAAAGAGGTCGCGAAGAAGACCGACGACGTCGCCGGTGACGGCACCACGACCTCGGTCGTGCTCGCTCAGGCGCTGGTCCGCGAGGGCCTCCGCAACGTGGCGGCCGGTGCGGACCCGATCAGCCTGAAGCGCGGCATCGACAAGGCCGTCGCGGCCGTGTCCGCCGAGCTCATCGCCGGCGCCAAGGAGATCGAGACCCGCGAGGAGATCGCCGCGACCGCGTCGATCTCGGCAGGCGACCCGCAGATCGGCGAGATCATCGCCGAGGCGATCGACAAGGTCGGCAAGGAAGGCGTCGTCACCGTCGAGGAGTCGAACACCTTCGGCACCGAGCTCGAGCTCACCGAAGGCATGCGCTTCGACAAGGGATTCCTGTCGCAGTACTTCGTCACGGACCCCGACCGCCAGGAAGCGGTGTTCGAGGACCCGTACATCCTGATCGTCAACTCGAAGATCTCGAACATCAAGGACCTGCTCCCGATCGTCGACAAGGTGATCCAGACCGGCAAGCAGTTGCTGATCATCGCCGAGGACGTCGACGGTGAGGCGCTCGCGACGCTGATCGTGAACAAGATCCGCGGCATCTTCAAGTCGGCGGCCGTGAAGGCTCCTGGCTTCGGCGACCGCCGCAAGGCGCAGCTGCAGGACATCGCGATCCTCACGGGCGGCCAGGTGATCTCCGAGGAGGTCGGCCTCAAGCTCGAGAACGTCACGCTCGACCTGCTGGGCAGCGCCCGCAAGGTGGTCATCACCAAGGACGAGACCACGATCGTCGACGGCGGTGGCGACGCGGACCAGATCACCGGTCGCGTCTCGCAGATCCGTGCCGAGATCGAGAACACGGACAGCGACTACGACCGCGAGAAGCTGCAGGAGCGGCTCGCGAAGCTCGCGGGCGGCGTGGCCGTCATCAAGGCGGGCGCGGCCACCGAGGTCGAGCTCAAGGAGCGCAAGCACCGCATCGAGGACGCCGTCCGCAACGCGAAGGCCGCCGTCGAGGAGGGCATCGTCGCAGGTGGTGGCGTCGCCCTCATCCAGGCCGGTGCCGCCGCGTTCGCGAAGCTCGAGCTCACGGGTGACGAGGCGACGGGCGCGAACATCGTGCGCGTCGCGATCGAGGCCCCGCTCAAGCAGATCGCGCTCAACGCCGGACTCGAGCCGGGCGTCGTCGCCGAGAAGGTGCGCGGCCTGCCGGCCGGACACGGCCTCAATGCCGCGACCGGTGAGTACGTCGACATGCTGGCCGCCGGTATCAACGACCCGGTGAAGGTGACTCGGTCCGCGCTGCTGAACGCCGCGTCGATCGCCGGCCTGTTCCTGACGACCGAAGCGGTTGTCGCGGACAAGCCCGAGCGCCAGCCGGTGGCCGCGGGCGGCGACCCCTCGGGTGGTATGGACTTCTAGTCCGAATCGAGCGAAGGCCGGATGTCCCCTCGGGGCATCCGGCCTTCGCCGTCTGCGCGGCGGTGCCGGCGGGGGAGCCCGTCAGCCGAAGAGCCTCGCGTTCGCCTGCTCGATCTCGGCGTACTGCGTCGCCGCGGTTCGCAGTGCCTGATCGATGGACCCCAGCGCCTGCTCCAGATTGTGCTGCGCGCCGCGCCACTGCTGCACGACCCCGGCGAAGGCGGTCGCCGCGGTGCCGGTCCACGAGGACTGCAGCTGGTCGAGCTGGGTGTGCATGGCGTTCGCCTCGGCCTGCAGCCGGCTGACGGTGCCCGCGACGGCGCTCGCGGCGCCGCTGACGGCGTCGCTGTCGACGGTGAATCGGGTCATGGGGGTGCTCCTCGCATCGGTGGAAGGCCGATCGGCCGGCGCCGAACCTACTGAGGTGTGCGAGCGAGTGCTGCGGCGGTGCCGGAACTGTGGATTTCGCCCTCGTCGCCGTCGTTGGGGAGGAGAGGGAACGACAATCGGAACGTCGCCCCGCCGCCCCTGGTCTCGCTGATGCCGATCGAACCGTCGTGGGCGGCGACGATGGCCTGCACGATCGCGAGCCCCAGCCCGCTGCCACCCGTGTCGCGCGTCCGCGAGCTGTCCGCCCGCCAGAACCGCTGGAAGATCTTGTCGCGGATCTGCGGGGGGATCCCCTCGCCGTGGTCGATGACCTCGAGGACCGCCACCCTGCGGACGCCGTCCGCGTACGCCGCGATCTCGATGGGCGAGTCGTCCGGCGTGAACCGGATCGCGTTGCCGACGATGTTCGCGAGCACCTGCCGGAGCTTGTCCTCCTCGGCGCGCACGATCGGGACGATGATCCCGCCGGATGCAGGCGAGTGCACCGCAGCGACCGGCTGCTGCTCGGTGAGCGCCTGGCGTCGCCGTGCCCTGCGGAAACGGGTCGAGCCGGTTCGCCGAGGGCCGGGCGACGTGACCGTGTCCGTCTCCTCGATCTCGACGGGCGTGAGCACGGTGATCGTGCCGGTCGGCAGATCGGGGTCGTGGCCGATCACCCGGATGAGGCGGCCGGGCGCGAGTGCTCGGGCATCGAGCGCGGCGTCGTGCGCCAGGGGGAGGAGCTCGACCTTCGAGATGCGCAGCGGCTTCGCCTCGTCGAGCCGCGCGAGCGCGAGCAGGTCGTTCACGAGTGCACCGAGCCGGATCGCCTCTCGTTCGATCCGGTCCAT
Source organism: uncultured Actinomycetota bacterium (assembly GCA_963716965.1). Classification (GTDB taxonomy): domain Bacteria; phylum Actinomycetota; class Actinomycetes; order Actinomycetales; family Microbacteriaceae; genus Amnibacterium. The sequence goes on from CAVQUZ010000001.1 coordinate 628,504, forward strand.
CGCGCGTGCGACGTCCTCCGGCGTCTGCAGCGCGCCCATCCGGTAGAGCTCCGCGTAGCCGCGCACCGACACGAGGGGTGTGCGCAGCTCATGGCTCGCGTCGCCCACGAAGCGGCGCATCTGGTCGATGGTGCGAGCGCGGTCGCTGAGCGCGCGGTCGATCTGGTTCAGCATTCGGTTGAGCGACCGGTTGAGGCGCCCCACCTCGGTGTTCGCGGTCGTGTTCCCCAGACGCTGGGCGAAGTCGCCGTCGGCGAACGCGGCGGCCGTGCGCTCCACCTGACGCAGCGGGGCGAACGTGCTCGCCACGAGGAGGCGGGTGAGCACGGCCCCGACGAGAACGACCAGGATGCCGAACACGAAGAACAGCGTGAAGAGACGCGCGATCGTGTGATTGGCGGTCGTGAGCGGCAGCCCGAGCACGATGATCTCGTCGCCCTGCTGTTTGACCGCGAGTCGGTAGTCGGGTGCGCCGGTCGAGTCGCGCACCGTGAACGTCGTGCCCGCGTGCGCACGCGCCCATGCCGCGTCGATCCCGCCGACGGCCGGCGCGTTCGCCTTCCACGGCGAATTGGCGTCGATGAGCGCGCCGTCGAGCGTGAACCGTGCGAACACGAACTGGGTCGGCCCCGACCTCGAGTCGTTGGGAGCGGACCGCGGGGTGACGGCAGCCAGTGCGGGAGTGAGTTGCGCGTTGACGTCATCGATGAGGTAGTCGTGCAAGACGGTCATCGTGCCGAGCCCGCTCACGGCGAGCCCCACCGTCATCAACAACACGGTCACCGCGGTGATCTTGGTGCGCAGCGAGATGCTGTGCCACCACCGCGAGATCGTCGACGCCACGACAGGTCAGTCTACGAAGGCGTGCTTCGCGCTCCCCGAGTGGAGGCGCACGATCAGATCTTCGCCGCCTTCAGCATGTAGCCGAATCCGCGCTTGGTCTGGATGATCGGTTCGGTGCTGTGCGCGTCGAGCTTGCGGCGCAGGTAGGAGATGTAGGACTCCACGATCCCGGCGTCGCCGTTGAAGTCGTACTCCCACACGTGATCGAGGATCTGTGCCTTCGACAGCACTCGGTTGGGGTTCAACATCAGGTAGCGGAGCAGTTTGAACTCGGTCGGGCTCAGTTCGATCGCGCTGTCCCCGACGGTGACCTCGTGGGTGTCCTGGTCCATCGTCACCTCGCCGGCACGGATCACCGCATCCTCCTCGGCGTGCATGGTGCGCCGGAGGATCGCCTTGATGCGGGCGACGATCTCGTCGAGGCTGAACGGCTTCGTCACGTAGTCGTCGCCGCCGACGGTGAGACCGGTGATCTTGTCCTCGGTGTCGTCCTTCGCGGTGAGGAACAGGATCGGCGACGTGTACCCGGAGGAGCGGAGCCGCTTGGTGACGCTGAACCCGTTCATGTCGGGCAGCATCACGTCGAGGATGATCAGATCGGGCTCCTCCTCGAGCACGGCTGAGATCGCTTGCGCGCCGTTGCCGACCGCCCGAACGGCGAACCCGGCGAAGCGGAGGCTCGTGGTCAGAAGGTCCCGGATGTTGGGCTCGTCGTCGACGATGAGCACACGGGGTTGATCGGCTGCCATGTGCCCAGTATTTTGCAAGAAGGCTGAATGTTGTCTGACGGTTTCTCGTGCGGAGTGATATCGCCGCCCTCAATTCCGCTGCGAGCGGGCCCGACGCGCGAGATTGACGATGAGCAGCGCGAGCAGGAGTGCGAGCCCGAGCGCCATGCCCGGCAGCGGGAGGACGGCCACCAGCTCCAACAAGCCCGACTTGAACGAGGATTCCGGCGTACCGGCGGCGCGCAGGATGAAGATCGCCGCGATGCAGATGACCGTGAGCACGATGGCGGTCCCGCCCATGGTCGCGAGCACGCGCGTCACGCGATCGGGCGGTGGCGCGGGCGGCTGCTGGGGTCTCGGCACGGGATCAGCGTACTGAGGGCATTCGCCGTCGCACCGCTTGTCCACCACCGAGACGCGCGCCGCCTACACTTGAGTGCGCCGAATTCTGGCGCGAGCGATTCCGACCAAAGGGTGTTCGATGCCAACCGGCAAAGTCAAGTTCTACGACGACGCGAAGGGTTTCGGCTTCATCAGCGGCGACGACGGTGAAGAGGTCTTCCTGCACGCGTCCGCCCTGCCGGCGGGCGTCACGACCGTGAAGCCGGGTACGAAGCTCGAGTTCGGTGTGGTCGCGGGCAAGCGCGGCACGCAGGCCCTCTCGGTCCGCGTGCTCGAGTCCGGGCCGAGTCTCGTCAAGATGTCGCGCAAGTCCGCGGACGACATGGCGATCATCGTCGAGGACCTGGTGAAGCTGCTCGACGGGATCGGCACCGGACTGCGCCGCGGCCGGTACCCGGACCGCCAGCACGGTCACAAGATCGCGGCCATGCTGCGCCGCGTCGCCGACGACCTCGACGCGTGACGGACGCAGAGTCGCACGGCGGCGACGAGCTGAGTCTGCTCGCGCGGGACGCGCTGGCCGAGGTGACGACGCCCGCGTCGGTCGGTCCCGAGATCGGCCGCAGCGAGCACGAGGGTGTGGTCGACATCGAGTTCCTCTCCGAGGTGCCCGGCTACGTCGGCTGGCACTGGACGGTGACGATCGCGCAGGTGGAGGACGCCGAGCCGACCGTCGTCGAACTGGCCATGCTCCCGGGTGACGGCGCGCTCCTGGCGCCGGCGTGGGTGCCGTGGGCCGAACGGCTCGCCGAGTACCGCCGCACGCACGGCGGTGGCGAGTCGGATGCCGATGGGGACGACCTCGACGACGCCGATGTCGACGACGAGGACATCGACGACGATGGCGATGACGACGACGAGACCGATGACGACGCGGACGTGGTCGATCCGCTGGACCACGACGTCGACGAGACCGACCTGGTCGACGACTTCGACGACGACCTGGACATCGACGAGGGCAGCGGCGAACACCGACGACCCCGAGGACCATCCCGTCTGACGTCGCATCAGCGGCTCAGGCGGGCACCGCCGTGACGTCCGCGTGCTCGACGACGTACTCGATGCAGCCGATCAGCGCGTCCACGTCCTCCGGATCGACCGATACGAAGGTGCCGATGCGGAGCTGGTTGCGGCCGAGCTTGCGGTACGGCTCCGTGTCGACGACCCCGTTGGCGCGGAGCTGACCTGCGATCGCTGCCGCGTCGATGGACGCGTCGAAGTCGATCGTGACCACCACCGGCGACCGGTCGGCAGGCGCGGCCACGAACGGTGTGGCGTAGCCGGATGCGTCCGCCCATTCGTAGAGCGCCCCGGAGCCGGCCGACGTGCGGCCGGTGGCCCAGGCGAGACCGCCGTTGCCGTTGATCCAGTCCAGCTGGCTGCGCAGCATGACCAGGGTGGCCACCGCAGGCGTGTTCAGTGTCTGATCGAGGCGGGAGTTCGTCACCGCCTGCTCGAGGCTGAGCGACTCGGGGATGTAGCGGCCGCTCGCCGCGATGCGGGCGATCCGTTCCAGCGCCCTCGGCGAGACGAGTGCGAACCAGAGACCGCCGTCCGAGCCGAGGTTCTTCTGGGGCGCGAAGTAGTACACGTCGAACTCGCGTGGGTCGACCGGGATGCCGCCCGCCGCGCTCGTCGCGTCGATCACCGTGAGCGCCTCGCCGTCATCGACGCGTCGCACGTCGGCCGAGACGCCGGTCGACGTCTCGTTGTGGGGCCACGCGTAGACGTCGATGCCGGCCTCGACGGCCGGCGTGCTGCGCGTGCCCGGCTCGGCCTTCCTGACACTCGGCGCGGTGAGCCACGGGGCAGCAGCGGCCTTCGCGAACTTGCCGCCGAACTCGCCGAAGCTGAGGTGCTGGCTGCGGCGCTCGATCAGTCCGAACGCGGCCGCATCCCAGAAGAAGGTCGACCCGCCGTTGCCGAGGATCACCTCGTATCCGTCGGGCAGCGAGAAGAGATCCGCCAGACCGGTCCGGACCTCACCGACGAGCGCCTTCACCGGGCGCTGCCGGTGCGACGTGCCGAGCAGCGCCGGGCTCGCCGCGGCCAGCGCGGCGAGCTGTTCGGGGCGCACCCGCGAGGGCCCGCAGCCGAACCGGCCGTCGCGGGGGAGCAGGGATGTGGGAATGCGCACGCTCGTCACGGCGCTCAAGTGTACGGATGCGGCCGGGCCCGCCCCCGTCCCACGAGTCCATAGACTCGTCACACCGGCCAAGGAGCGCACAGTGACCGACCTCGTCGACACGACAGAGATGTACCTGCGCACGATCCTGGACCTCGAGGAAGAGGCGATCGTGCCGCTTCGCGCACGCATTTCCGAACGGCTCGGGCACTCGGGTCCGACCGTCTCGCAGACGATCTCGCGCATGGAGCGCGACGGGCTCGTCGTCGTCGGCGGCGACCGTCACCTCGAGCTGACCCAGGCGGGACGCAGCAAGGCCGTGCACGTGCTCCGCAAGCACCGGCTCGCCGAGCGGCTGCTGAGCGACGTCATCGGGCTCGAATGGGAGTTCGTCCACGACGAGGCCTGCCGGTGGGAACACGTCATGAGCGAACAGGTCGAACGACGTCTCGTCGAACTGCTCGGGCATCCGACCGAGTCGCCCTACGGCAATCCCATTCCGAGCCTCGACGATCTCGACGTCTCGCCGTCGGTCGCATTCCTGCACGGCGTGCAGTCGCTCGTCCCGTTCGCTGCGGATCACGACGGAGCGACCGCCGTCATACGCCGGATGGGAGAACCCGTGCAATTCGAACCTGAGCTGCTCGCGCAGTTGCGAGATGCGGGGATCGTTCCGGGCGCGACGGTCGCGGTACGCGTCGTCCCAGGTGGCGTGGCCCTCTCCGCAGCGGGGAAGGCGGGCTCGATCGAGCTCTCGGCCGCCGTGGCGGGGCACATTTTCGTCGCCGTGTAATTACGCCCCCCGTGTTCGATCGGCGTCGCGAATTCGCCGCGCGCCGATGTGACAAAGCCCTGACCCTCGCTTAGCCTGGGGCCTGCTCGAGACCCGGACCGTGTTCCGAGCACGAACGAAGCGCGGTGCCCACAGCTGTTTCCGCGCCGAACCGATGCACTGAAAAGCAGACAGCGGGCCGCGAGGCTCGGGGCACATGGAGGGGACGACAGTGGCCGTAACGGATCCGTTCGCGAGCAGCGACGGCTCGTTCCCGAGCAGGCGCGATCTTCGTGCCACCGGGCGACCCGAACCGCGTGCTCGCCGCACGGACCGTGCAGCGCCGCGTCCCGACCGCCAGGCCGGCACCCACCGATCGGCCGCCGTCGTGGTGCGCCGTTCCAAGCGCCGGACCGTGCTCTCCGCGGTCGTCATGGTGTTCGCGGCCGGTCTCATCGCCACCATCGCCCTGCCGTCGTACACGCTCACCAAGGCGAACGCCGCGACGGCGCACACGAAGCTCCTGAACACGCAATCCCAGAACATCGGCTCCAACGGCGCCAAGCTCGCCGTGCCGACCAGGGACGCGTTCTCGGCGACGAGCGCTGCGGAGCTCAAGCGCAAGCAGCTGGCGAAGGCGTACGCGGCCTACACCGGACCGACCGCCGCCCAGTACCTCTCGAACCCCGCGCATCCCTCGTTCAGCCTTTCGGCCGTCTACGAGACCGCCCTCAAGTACCGCGGTGTGCCGTACGTCTTCGGCGGCGCGGACCCGTCCGGCTTCGACTGCTCGGGCTTCGTCATGTTCGTGTACGCACAGTTCGGCATCTCGCTGCCGCACTCGGTGCATCTGCAGGACGGCATCGGCACGCAGATCTCCGAGTCCGCGGCCCAGCCGGGCGACATCGTCGTGTTCAACGACGACTCGCACGACGGCTTCTACGCGGGGAACGGCGAGATCCTGCACGCGCCCTACGCGGGTGCGTCGGTGCGAGTGCAGCCGCTCTGGTCGAGCGACGTGCACTACATCCGGTTCGGCATCTAGCCCTTCATCCGCTCGGTCCGGCCCCGTCGTCGCCGGGCGCGGCGTAAACGTTCGATTACGAGTGGTGCTCCACGCCCCGATGCGTGTGCCGCGTATGGCTACTCTGATGCCGAACGGCGAAGGGGAACCCATGTCGCACCGCACCGCAGGCCGGGAGAGGATGCCGCGCACACCGCGCGTGCAACCGCTCGCCGGCGTGCGGATACCGCGTGTCGGTGTGCGGATACCGTCCGCTGTTGCCTCTGAGGGTGTCGTCCGTGTGACGGCGCCCTTTTTCGTTGCATCCGCGCGCGCCTGCCAAGTGCGCAGCGTCGTCGAGAGGTGGTCGGTGCCATGCGCACTCTCGTTCTGAATGCCGGGTACGAGCCGCTCGCGGTGGTGTCCTTCAAGCGCGCACTCGTCCTGGTGCTGAACGGCAAAGCGACGGTCGTCGCCACCGACCCCGCGCACCCCGTCCTCGGCGCATCAGGCACCTGGCAGCGGCCGAGCGTGATCCTGCTGACGCGCTACGTGCGGATGCCGCGCTCCAGGCGGGTGCCGGTGACACGACGCGGCGTGCTGCGCCGCGACGAGTTCCGCTGCGCCTACTGCTCGCGGAGCGCCTCCACCATCGACCACGTGATGCCGAAGTCGCGGGGCGGCAGAGACGCGTGGGACAACCTCGTGGCGTGCTGCCTGTCGTGCAACAACACGAAGGGCGACCGGACGCCCGCCGAGATGGGCTGGACGCTGCGCATCCAGCCGCACAGCCCGCGCGGCACGGCCTGGCTCGTTCGCGGTGTGGAGCGGCCGTCACCGGACTGGCGGGAGTACCTGGCCGCTGCGGCATGATCGAGGCGTGACCCGGATACCGATCTACCTCGACTGCGACACCGGCATCGACGATGCCCTCACCATCGCGTACCTGCTGTCGCGACACGACGTCGACCTGGTCGGCGTCGGATCGGTCAGCGGCAACCTCGCCGCGGCGGACGGCGCACGGAACACGCTCGACCTGCTCGCGCTCGGCGGCAGGCCCGACGTGCCGGTCGCGGTCGGTGCGCACGACCCGCTCGTCGGCCGCTTCCACGGCGTCGCGGACTGGGTGCACGGCAGGAACGGCATCGGTGAGGTCGAGCTGCCGCGGAGCCCGTCCGACCCCGTCCGGCTTTCGGCCGTCGAGCTGCTCCTCCGGCTCAGCCGCGAGTACGAGGGATCACTGCACATCCTCGCGGTCGGACCGCTCACGAACCTGGCCCTCGCGCTCCGCGCCGACGCGCACCTCGCACAGCGCGTCGCCGGCGTGACGATCATGGGCGGCGCGGCGATGGTGCCCGGCAACATCACCCCGCTCGCCGAGGCGAACATCGGCAACGACCCGGAGGCGGCGGCCGCGGTCTTCGACGCCCACTGGTCGGTCACCATGGTCGGTCTCGACGTGACCATGGAGGCGCGGTTCGAAATGGAACACCAGCAGCGTCTCCTGGCCTCCGCGTCCCCGGTCTCGCAGGCCGTCGGCCGCATGCTCGACACCTATTTCACGTTCTACGAGTCGATCTTCGGTCGGCGCATGTGCGCGCTGCACGATCCGCTCGCCGCCGCGATCGCGATCGGTGCGGTGAAGCTGCCGGTCGCGCCGGTCGTGCCCGTCGTCGTCGACGCGACCAAGGGGCCGGGCCGGGGCCAGACGATCGCCGACCTGCGTGGCCGATTCGCGGGCTACCCCTACATCGACGGCGCCAGGCACCGCGTCGCATTGGTCGCCGAGCCGGGTTTCGCCGACGCGCTCGCCGACGCGATCGCCGGTCTGCCGGCATAGCCGGGTGCAACCGCTCGACGAGGACCGCATCCGCACCTCCTTCGTCGACGCCGGCCCGCGCGAGCGCACGCTGATCGCACCGCCGCCCGCTGGTGTGTGCGGAGTTCGAATGCTCGGGCACCGTCCGGAAGCTGCCGCCGCTCGCCTTCACCGGGTTCGACCGGGAAGCGGCCAGGCCGGACCGGATCGCCCGGTTGCAGGGGCGCGTCGCCGGATTCGTGCGGACGGTCCGCGACGGCTGATCCGGCGCGGATACGCTACGACGAATGCAGCTCCATACCGTCCGGCCGCACCGCAGCGCAGAGGCGTTCCCGCGCGAGGAGGAACTCGCCTGGCGGATCGCCATGACGGCGGCCGATCCCGCGCCGATCCGGCCCGAGGTCGCGGAGATGGTGGTGAACCGCGTCATCGACAACGCGGCGGTCGCGTCGGCGTCGATCGGCCGGGCACCCGTGGTGGCGGCCCGCGGACAGGCGGAGGCGCACCCGGCGGATCCCGGCGCGACCGTCTTCGGGATCGGCGGCCGGTTCTCGCCCGAGTGGGCGGCATGGGCGAACGGCGTCGCGGTCCGCGAGCTCGACTTCCACGACACGTTCCTTGCCGCCGAGTACTCGCATCCGGGCGACAACATCCCGCCCGTCCTCGCCGTCGCGCAGCACACCGGCGCGGACGGCGCGGCCCTGCTCCGTGGCATCGTGACCGGCTACGAGGTGCAGATCGACCTGGCGAAGGCGATCAGCCTGCACGCGCACAAGATCGACCACGTCGCGCATCTCGGCCCGAGCGCCGCGGCGGGCATCGGGACGCTGCTCGGCCTGGACCCCCTCACGATCTACCACGCCGTCGGGCAGGCGCTCCACACGACGACCGCGACCCGGCAGTCGCGCAAGGGTCAGATCTCGACGTGGAAGGCGTACGCGCCTGCGCTGGCCGGCAAGGTCGCGGTCGAGGCGGTCGACAGGGCGATGCGCGGGCAGACCAGCCCTTCGCCGATCTGGGAGGGCGAGGACGGCGTCATCGCCTGGCTGCTCGACGGTCCCGACGCGCAGTACGCCGTGCCCCTGCCGGAGCCGGGGGAGCCGAAGCGCGCGATCCTGGACTCCTTCACGAAGGAGCATTCCGCCGAGTACCAGGCGCAGGCGTGGATCGACCTGGCCAGACGGCTGCGCATGAGCCACCCCGAGCTGCTGCAGCCGGGCGCGGTGCGATCGGTCGTGCTGCACACCTCGCACCACACGCACTTCGTGATCGGCTCAGGGGCGAACGATCCGCAGAAGTACGAGCCGACGGCGAGCCGCGAGACGCTCGACCACTCCGTCCCGTACATCTTCGCCGTCGCGTTGCAGGACGGTGTCTGGGACCACGTCGCCTCCTACGCACCCGAGCGCGCGGCCCGGCCCGACACGGTCGCGCTCTGGCGGACCGTCACGACGGCGGAGGACCCGGAGTGGACCCGTCGCTACCACTCGCTCGATCCCGCCGAGCAGGCGTTCGGGGGCCGGGCCGAGATCGAACTCGCCGACGGTCGGCGCATCGTGGACGAGATCGCGGTGGCCGACGCGCATCCGCTCGGGGCGCGGCCGTTCGCGCGCGCCCAGTACGTCGCGAAGTTCCGCGCCCTCGCCGACGGGGTGCTCGAGGCGAACGAGATCGAGCGGTTCCTGGCCGTCGCGGAGCGGCTGCCGACGCTCCGCGCGGACGAACTCGCCGGCCTCACCATCACGGCGGCCGGCCTACCGGCCGCGCCGAAGGGACTGTTCTGATGCTGCACTCGACGATCACGCCGCACGAGAAGCGCGTCGCCTTCCGTGCCGCGCTGACGAGCGGCACGATCCAGCGCCTGCCCGGCGCCTTCACCCCGCTCTCCGCCCGGCTGATCGCCGAGAAGGGGTTCGAGGGTGTGTACATCTCCGGTGCGGTGATGAGCAACGAGCTCGGGCTGCCCGACATCGGGCTCACGACCCTGACCGAGGTCGCGCAGCGGGCGGGGCAGATCGCCAGGAACACGGATCTGCCTGCGCTCGTCGACGCCGATACGGGGTTCGGCGAGCCGATGAACGTCGCCCGGACGGTGCAGATGATCGAGGATGCGGGGCTCGCGGGCCTGCACATCGAGGACCAGGTGAACCCGAAGCGCTGCGGGCACCTCGATGGCAAGGACGTCGTCGATGAGACGACGGCCGTCAACCGCATCCGCGCGGCGGTGCAGGCCCGACGTGACGGCGATCTCCTGATCATGGCCCGCACCGACATCCGCGGGGTCGCCGGGCTGTCCGCCGCGATCGATCGCGCAAAACGCCTCGTCGACGCGGGGGCCGACGCGATCTTCCCCGAGGCGATGGCGTCGCTCGACGAGTTCGCGGCGATCCGCGCCGCCGTCGACGTGCCGATCCTGGCGAACATGACCGAGTTCGGGAAGAGCGAGCTGTTCACCGTGCAGCAGCTCGCCGACGTGGGCGTGAACCTGGTCATCTTCCCCGTCTCGCTGCTGCGCATCGCGATGGGCGCGATCGAGCGCGGGCTCGACGCGCTCGCGGCCGAGGGGTCGCTCGCGTCGCAGGTGCCGGGCATGCAGACCAGGGCGCGGCTCTACGAGCTCGTCGACTACGCCGCGTACGCGGACTTCGACGCGGGTGTGTTCACCTTCGACCTGTCGAACAATGAGCACTGACGAACCGGGGACCGACGCGAAGGAGCGTGCGATGAGCGACACCGAGATCCACAAGGGCCTGGCAGGGGTGGTCGTCGACACGACCGCGGTCTCCAAGGTCAACCCGGACACGAACTCGCTGCTCTACCGCGGCTACCCGGTCCAGGAGCTCGCCGCCCACTGCTCGTTCGAGCAGGTGGCACTGCTGCTCTGGACGGGGGAACTGCCCGACGACGACACGCTCGCCGCGTTCGAGCGCGAGGAGCGGGCGGGCCGCGCGCTCGACCCCGCGGTGCAGGCGGCGATCGATCTCACGCCCCGCACCGCGCATCCGATGGATGTCGTGCGGACCGCGGTCAGCGTCATCGGGGCCAGGGACGCGCTCGCGGCCGATTCGAGTCCCGAGGCCGAGGCCGCGAAGGCCAGGTCCCTGTTCGCTGCGATCCCGGCGATCGTCGCGTACGACCAGCGCAGGCGCCACGACCAGCCGGTCGTCCCGCCACGCGACGACCTCGACTATGCGCGCAACTTCCTCTGGATGACGTTCGGCGAGGAACCCACCCCGACGGCGGCGGACGTCTTCCGGATCTCGATGGTGCTGTACGCGGAGCACTCGTTCAACGCGTCCACCTTCACCGCGCGAGTGATCACGTCGACGCTCGCCGACCTGCACTCGGCCGTCGTCGGCGCCATCGGGGCGCTGAAGGGTCCACTGCACGGCGGCGCCAACGAGGCCGTGATCCACATGTTCGACGAGATCGGCACGGCGGACGCCGCCGGTGACTGGCTCGCGACCGCACTCGCCGAGAAACGGAAGATCATGGGGTTCGGGCACCGTGTGTACAAGCACGGCGACTCACGGGTGCCGACCATGCGGGCGGCGCTCGACCGGCTGATCGCCGAGCACGACGCCGGCGAGGTCGGGGCGCTCTACGACGCGCTTGCGGACGCGATGGAGTCGGCGAAGAGCATCAAACCGAACCTCGATTACCCGTCGGGCCCCGCATACCGTCTCCTCGGCTTCGACACCGAGCAGTTCACGCCGCTCTTCGTCGCAGCCAGGGTCGTCGGGTGGACCGCGCACATCATGGAGCAGCGGGCGAGCAACGCGCTCATCCGGCCGCTCTCTGCGTACTCCGGCCCCGACGAGCGGCACGTCCCCGCCTGACTCACCAGACCGAATCACGGACATTCGGGCTTTCTGGCCGCCACGATGCGGATGCAGAGGGCACTCGCGCCGGATCTCCGTGATTCGGTGTGGGGGCCGCCTGAGTCACCAGACCTCGGGTGCCCCCCGCCGTCGCCGGCCGAGGTGGACGAGCAGCAGCAGGCCGCCGAGCAGGAACAGCACACCGCCGACGATCAGCGGGATCACGACCGTGGACCCCGTGGTCGCGAGCGTCGCGCGGGACAGCCCGGCCGGCGCCGAGCTCGAGACGGTCGACGAGACCGCGGTCGTGCTCATCACCGAGGTCGCGGCCGTGCCGGTCGCATACACGGTGTTCACGATCGCACCGACGTGGACGTCATCGGCCGTCACCGTGCGGACGCCGGTGCAGGTCATCGATTCGCCGACCGCGAGCGACGTCTTCGGGCAGGTCAGGCGGACCGTCGACGAGTGCAGCACGATGCCGTGGAGCGTCATGGTGCCGGTGTTCGTGACGCGCGCCGTGAAGGCGGCCGACTCGCCCGGGTCGCCCACCCCGTTGCCGTTCGCGTCGTCCAGCCGGACCTGCTGCGAGATCGTCACGAGCGCGACGGTGTGCACGGGTGTCGACGTCGACGCGATGTTCGACGCGACCAGATCACACCCGGCCGTGCAGCCGGTCGCGTGCGCCTCCGCGACCGCGGTGCGGTCGACGCTGCCGTGATCCACATCCGCCTGCGTCACCGTCGAGTCCGGGGCGGTGCAGGTCGTGCTGGTGCCGGGGGCGAGCACGGTGCGTGCGCACGTGAGCTGGCCGACGCCCGGTGCGGTCACGACGAGTGCGTCGAGGGCGGACGCGCCGGCGTTCGTGACCGTGTAGGTCAGGCGGATGCGGTCACCCGCCGAAACGGGTGCCGTCGCGGGCGCGACCGGGTTCGCGGTGCCGGCGAGGAGCAGCGTCGCGCTGTGGATCGTCGCCGTCGCCGAGTCGCAGGTCGGCGCGGAGGTCGAGCACGTCGCTGCCGATGCGGGCGACGTGCCGCCGGTCGGATCGATCGCCGCGCGGACCGCCACGTCTCCTCCGGCGCTCGCCGGGGCGACGGCCGTCACGGCGAAGCCCGTCGATCCCTGGGCCGGTACGCCCGTGAGAGCACAGGTGAGCGTCTGCCCGGCCTGCGCGCAGGTCGCCCCCGACGCCGAGACGTAGGTGAGACCGGCCGGCAGTGCGACCTCGACGGTCGCGGCCGGGGCGGGGCCCGTGCCGGTGTTCGTGGCGGTGACGTCGAACGTCGCCGGCACGGTACGGGTGATCGTGGCGGGGCCGGTCACCGTGACACCGAGGTCGATGCCGGTGCCGACGGCGACCCCGGTGGACACCGCGCAGCCGGTGCTGTGGTCATCTGTGGTGCACGCGCCCGGGGCGGGCGGCGACGCAGTGCCCTGCGGATCGACCGAGGCGCGGAGCACGGCCGATGCGCCCGAGGCGGCGCTCGTCGGAGTGGCGATCACGGTGATGGTCCGCGTACCGCCGCCCGCCGCGATCGCGCTGGGCTCGGTGCAGGTCAGCACCTGCCCGCTCCGGGTGCAGGTCGCCCCCGTCACCGAGCCGAGTGTGAAGGACGCCGGCAGCTCGACGAGCACGGCCGCCGATCCGGCGGGTCCCGTGCCGGTGTCGGTCACGGTCAGGTGGTACGTGGCGTCGGTGCCGACGGTGAGCGTGGTCGGGCCGGTCACGTCGAGCTGGAGGTGGACGCCGGAGCCGATGGTGGTCGCGCCTGACACGTCGCAGCCGATCGTCGGCGTCCCGCTGCCCGTGCAGGTCGACGGCGCGACCGGCGTACCGGTGCCGTCGGGATCGACCGAGGCGGCGACCGTCACCGAGGAGGCGGTCCCGGTCTGCGGCGTCGCCGTCAGGCTGAAGGAGCCGGTCGCGCCGCCCGCGACGGCCGGGCCGGCGCAGTCGAGAATCTGCCCGGATGCGACACTGCCCGAGGCGGTGCACGCGAAGCCCGCACCGGCGACGCCGTCGTAGGCGACGTCCGGCGGCAGCTGGACCGCCACGTGCACGGTGCCGCTCGCGCCGCCGCCGTTCGCGACGTCGACGTCCCAGGTGCCGGTGGTGCCGATCGCGACCGAGGACGGGCCGGTGACGTCGACCGTGAGGGCCGCGGGCGTGAGCGCCACGTGGACGGCGCAGTGCAGGTCGGCGCCGACGGCCGGCGTGATCGTCGCCGAACCGGTGAATGCGGCGGCGGTCGGCAGGCCGCTCTGGACGCCGTTCGAGTCGGTGCACGTGAGCGTCATCGCGTAGTCCGCGGCGTGCGCCGAGGCCGCAGCCGTGACCGTGTAGGCGGTGCCTGGCGTCAGGGTGGTCGGACCGGTCGTGCCGGTGCCCGCGGTGACTGTGGATCCGCTGCCGCCGGTCGTCGCGGCCGACGGGTCGTTCACCACGCTGCCGCTGGGGCCGCCCGTGCGCACGGCGACCGTGACCTGGTCGCCGCTTGCGAAGCGCGCACTGCCGAGGACGGCGGTGGCGGTCAGTGACGCGGGATGCAGCGCACCCGTGTAGGTGCAGCTGATCGCCGCACCGGCGACCGGCGTGATCGCCAGGGAACCGGTGAACGCCGCGCCGGCAGGCAGGCCGTGCTGATACCCGTTCGCGTCCGTGCACGTCACCGTGGCCACGTACTTCGAGGCGTTCCCGGTCGCGGAGGCGGTGAACACGTACGTGCGCCCGGCGGTGGCTGCGGCGCTCGACGTGCCGTTCGCGACGGTCTGCCCGGTGCCGGTCGTGGTCGCGGTGGAGAGGGTCGACCCCGCCGCGGAGTCCGCGTGCAGCACGAGGGAGAACTGGTCGGTGTCGACGTACCGCGGGTCCGCGAGGGCGATCGCGCCGGCGATGGACGCCGCGTTCGGTGTCGTCTCGACCGTGCAGTGGATGTCGGAGCCCGGCACGGGCACGATCGTGGCCGAGCCGCTGAACGCGGCGTCCGTGGGCAGCCCCGTCTGCAGCGCGTTCGCGTCCGTGCAGGTCAGCGCCTGGCCGTACTGTCCGGCGGCCGACGCCGAGCCGCTCGAGAGCCCGTCGACCAGCGCGAAGGTGCGGTCGGCGACGACCGACGTGTCACCGGAGGTGCCGCCTCCGATGGACGAGCCGGAGCCCGTCGTCGTCGCGTTGGTGCTCGAGCTCAGCTGCGATCCGCCGGCGCTGTCGGCGTGCACCGAGACCACCCACTGGTCGCTCGCATCCGACCGGGCGCCTCCGAGCGACGCCGAGAGGATGATGTCGGCCGTGTTGGGCGTGTTCGCGAAGGTGCAGGTGATGTCGTTCGACCCGGACGGCGGCGAGAAGGTCGCGACCGTGCCGGTGCCGGACGCGACGACGGTGCCCGCCCCGGTCGTGCACGAGTACGTCGTGGAGTAGTCGGCCGCGGATCCCGATGCCATCGTCTGCGTGAACGTGTACGTGCCGTCGCCGACCGCGATGAGCGGGCCGACGGTCGCCGACTGCGTGCCGGTCGCGGTGCCGGAGGTCGTCGCCGAGGTCACGTTGCCCGACGTCCAGCTGGCGCCGGTCGCCGTGACGGTGAATTGATCCGACGGGTGGACGCGCTCGGTCACGGCGGTCGCGCCCGAGATCGTGTCGGGGTAGTTGCAGCTCGCGAGGTCCTGCGGGGCGAATCCGCCCGACAGGGCGACGGGTGCGCCGATGACCGCACCCGAGATCGGGTTCATCTTGTACAGGTTCGCGCCGCTCGTGACGTAGAGGTAGCCGCTCGACGCGAACGCGATGCCGGGGCTGGAGGAGATGCCGGAGATCGTCGCGATCGGGGTCGTGGTGAGCGCGGCGTTCCCTGACGAGCCGGGGATCGTCTCGTTCACGCGCTCGACCGTCGTGCCGACGAGCACGTACATCACACCCGCTTTGCTGAACGCGAAGTCGCCGCCCGTGCCGGTCAGTGTGCTCGTGATCGTCGCGACCTTGCCGATCTTGGTGCCCGTCGCAGGGTCGTACGCGCCGACCTGGATGCTCGTGCCGCTCAGGCTGCTGCCGTAGTAGAAGTAGCCGTTCACCGGGTCGACGGCGCCCCGGATCGACGAGGTGATCGCGCCGTCGGGGCTCGCGACGGTCGACGTGGTCCCCGTGTTCGCGTTGTAGTCGACGAGGGAGCCGGACGAGTAGGCGTACGCGTGGCCCCCGCCGTCGGAGACCCCGAGGCCGTTCGTCGCGGGGGAGAGGCTGGTGATCGCGGTGGTCGTCCCGGTCGCGACGTCGATGGCGTCCATCGCCCCGCCGGTGCTGATGCCGAAGATGACTCCTGGATCGCAGGAGAGCGCGGCTGCGGACGCGGACTGGGCACCCAGGCCCGGGACCGCGAGTGCGGCGGCCAGGGCGACACCCGCGAGCAACGACACGGCGAGGTGGGCACGCCACCGCTGGCGGTCGGTCGGTGCGCGGTCTCGCACGTGGGGGTCCTCTCGTGATCGGTGCCGACCGGCCCCCCGACAGGCGTCACCGCATCGCAGACTAGGAAGGGTCCGAGTTCGCGCCCCCGGGGCGCGCCGCCCGGTGTCGTGCCTGGTCCGGCCCCAGTTCGGGGCGCGGGCCCCGCCGGTTCAGGCCGCTGCGGGCGTGAACGTCACGAACGTCCCATAGGCGATGAACCGCTCCTGGGCGTCGTAGGGCGGGTCGCAGGTGGTCAGGGTGATCAGACGCCCGGTCGCGGCGACGTCCTTCCGTGCCGGGACGGGGAGCAGCACGTCGACCTGTGTCGGCTGCACCCACTGGAAGTTGCGGAACGCGTACACGTACGTGCCGGCCGCGGTCCGGACGTCGATGCGATCGCCGAGCCGCAACCTCGCCACGTCGATGAAGCTGTCGCCCCATCCGGTGTCGTGCGCTGCGACGGCGAAGTTCCCGACGCCGCCGGGCATGGCGGTCCCCGGGTAGTGGCCGACTCCCGCCGTGAAGCTGTCGAGCACCTCGGCCTCGTCGACGCCCTGTCGGACGACCCTGGACCAGGAGGCGCCGAACCGGGGGATGCGGATGACCGCGACCGTGCCGCCGAGCGCCGGCTCGGCGGCGACCGGCACGGCAGCCGGGCGCGAGGGGGCGCTCGCGGGACCGTGCCACTGCTGCAACTGCTTCGCGGCGGCCTGCTGCTGGCCCGCGGCAGCCACCGCGCTGAGTCCCCATGTCTGCCATGCCGCCGTGCCCAGCACACCGACGCCGACGACGACGAGCGCGACGGCGACGAGCCACAGGGCCCGGCTGCGCGGCCCGCCGGGTCGGATCGCCCCCATCAATGCCTCCCGTTCGTCGGTCGGCACCGTACCGCCGGTTCGATCGGCCGGCCTCCGGCACGCCGTGCGGCCGCGCACGACCGCCGGTGTGAGGATGGCGGCATCACTGCTCCGCTCCGCATCGCCGTCGTGCTGGTGGCCGTGCTCGCCACGGCGGGATGCGCGTCCACGGATTCGGCTGCGCACGCGCTCGCGCCCGCGTCGACCCGGGTGACGTCGTCGCCCGGCGCGTCGCTGGCGGCCGGGGTGCGCACACGCTTCGACGACGCCGTTCGGGGCCAGCTGGCGAAGCGGCCGAAGTCGGGCGGCGAAGCCATCACCAAGGCGCTCGTCGCGGCCGGCTTTTCCCGATCGGGCATGCAGGTGACCGCCGACCGCACGACGGTCGGGCTGGCAGTCCCGTCGGTGCAGTTCGCCGTCCGCTGGCAGGGCGAGTGCCTGATCGGTCAGTCCGGCCCCGGCGCCGGCGAGTACACGAGCCAGCTCGCGGCTCCCGTCGACGGCAGTTGCCTGCTCGGCGCGACGCGACCCATCACCTGGTGACTCCCGCGCCCCGGGTGGTTCAGGCGGGAGCGGTCTCGGCGGCCAGCTCGATCGCCACGTCGATGATCATGTCCTCCTGACCGCCGACGTAGCCGGCCTCGCCGACGCGGCGCAGGATGCGGTACGCGGGGACGCCGTACCGTTCGGCCGCGCGCTCCGCGTGCAGCAGGAACGAGTTGTAGACCCCGTACCGGCCCTGCACGATGGCGGAGCGGCCCATGGTCGGGAACGCGGCGATCGGCCGCAGCACGTCCTCGGCTGCCGCGAGGATGCGCTCCTCGTCGACTCCGGTCTCGATGCCGACGGCCCCGAACGCGGCGACCAGCACCTCCGTCGGCGAGTTGCCGGCCCCGGCCCCGAGGCCGCCGAGCGTGCCGTCGATCTGTCTCGCGCCCGCCCGCACCGCAGCGATCGAGTTCGCGACCCCGAGCGACAGGTTCTGATGGCCGTGGAAGCCGACCTGCGCATCCGAACCGAGCTCGTCGACGAGCGCGGCGACCCGCGCTGTCGTCGAGTCGGGGGTGAGCGCGCCGGCGGAGTCGACGACGTAGACGCACTGACAGCCGGCGTCGGCCATGATGCGCGCCTGCGCGGCGAGCTCCGCGGGTTCGACGCGGTGCGACAGCATCAGGAAACCGACCGTCTCCATGCCGAGTTCGCGGGCCGCGCGGAAGTGCTGGATCGAGACGTCGGCTTCGGTGCAGTGCGTGGCGACCCGCGCGACGCGGGCACCGGAGGTCTGTGCGCGGCGGAGGTCGGCGACCGTGCCGAGGCCGGGCAGGAGCAGCACCGCGATGCGTGCCTCGTGCGCGGTCTCGGCGGCGGCGGCGATCAGGTCGAGCTCCGGCGTGCCGCTGAAGCCGTAATTGAACGACGAGCCCGCGAGACCGTCGCCGTGCGTGACCTCGATGACCGGGACGTGCGCCGCGTCGAGCGCGGCGACCACGCCGCGGACCTGGTCGGCCGTGTACCGGTGCCGGACCGCGTGCGACCCGTCACGCAGCGTCGTGTCGGTGATGCGGATACGAGTCACGCCGACACCACCGCTCGTCTCGTGGCGAGCAGCTCGCCGACCCTGGTCGCCGCGGCCGTCATGATGTCGAGATTGCCCGCCCACGGCGGCAGGTAGTCGCCGTTGCCGGTTACCTCGAGGAACACCGCGACGCGCGCGAGCCCGTTCCAGAGTTCGGAAGGTGGGTCGAACTGCGGATCGGCACGCAGCCGGTAGCCGGGCACGTACTCCTGGACGGCCGCGACCCGCGCGTGGATCGCGGTGGTGATGGCGTCCTGGTCCGCATCCGGTTCGAGGGCGCAGAACACGGTGTCGCGCATGACCATCGCCGGCTTCACCGGGTTGAGGATGATGATCGCCTTGCCGCGCTCGGCGCCGCCCACTTCGACCAGTGCGTGCGAGGTCGTCTCGGTGAACTCGTCGATGTTGGCGCGGGTCCCCGGCCCGGCAGAACGCGACGAGATCGATGCGACGATCTCCGCATACGGGACGCGGGCCACCGACGCGATCGCCGCGACGACGGGCACGGTCGCCTGACCCCCGCAGGTCACCATGTTCAGGTTCGGTGCGTCGACGTGCGTTTCGAGGTTCACGCTGGGGACGACGAACGGGCCGACCGCAGCCGGCGTGAGGTCGATCGCCGTGATACTGGCTTCGGCGTAGCGAGGCGCGTTCGCCAGGTGCGCGCCTGCGGACGTCGCTTCGAAGACGAGGTCGGGCAGGTCGGGCTGGTCGAGCAGCCAGTCGACGCCGCCGGCGCTCGTGCGGTGGCCGCCGGCCTTCGCACGAGCGAGGCCGTCCGACGCCGGGTCGACGCCGACCAGTGAATGCACCTCGATGAGCGGTGACCTGTCGAGTTTGACGAGCAGATCCGTGCCGATGTTGCCCGAACCGACGACCGCCGCCCTGAGCACGCTCACGGTGTGCTCCCGAACGTGATCGAGACCGTGCCCAGGCCGCGCAGTTCCGCGACGAACTCGTCACCGGGGCGGGCGTCCACGACCCGGCCCAGCGCGCCGGAGAGCACGATCTCACCCGCGCGGAGCGGCCGCCCGAGCGCGGCGGCGGTGCGCGCCAACCACGCCACAGCGCGCACGGGGGAGCCGAGGCAGTCGCGGCCCGTGCCCTCCGACACCTGTTCGCCGTTCCGGCGCATGGTCATGACGACATCGGTCAGGTCGCCGTCGAGCGCGTGCCGTTCGGCGCCGAGCACGAACGCGCCGGACGACGCGTTGTCGGCGATCGTGTCGACGAGCCGGATGTCCCAGCCGGCGATGCGGCTGTCGACGATCTCGAGCGATGCCCGGATGTGGTCGGTGGCGGCCCTGACCTCGTCGTCCGTCGGCTCGGTCGTGTCGAGGTCGTCGCGCAGGACGAATGCGATCTCCGCTTCGACGCGCGGCTGCAGCAGGACGCCGTCGTCGATGACGCCGCCGTCCGGGTAGCCCATGTCGTCGAGCAGGAATCCGTAGTCGGGCGAGTCGACGCCGAGCTGCGCCTGCACGACCGGGTTCGTGAGGCCGATCTTGCGCCCCGAGATCGTGGTCCCGGCGGCGAGGCGTCGGGCGACCCACGCGGTCTGCACGGCGTACGCCTCGTCGACTCGGTCGAGCGGGATGAGGTCGCGCACGGGCGGACAGGGGGTGCCGGACCTGCGGGCATCGACCAGCCGCTCGAGCGCCTCGATCGTCTGCGACGACACACCCGTGCTCATGTCCGTGCTCATGCGACGCCGAAGGTCGTGCCGATGCCCATGCCCGTGATCCATTCGGGGACCGGCTCGTAGCTGGTCCACGCGAGCGGCAGCTCGACGGCGGCCTGCCCGATGAGCCACGTGCGGAGCTCCTGGCCGCCGTTGCCCGCCTGCTCCTCGAGCCCGTCGTGGCCCAGGTCGATGATCGGCTGCGCGTTGCCGAGTTCGAGCTGCTCGAGGAACCAGCGGTCCCAGACCGAGTTCACGCGGGCGTCGGGGTTGCCCCCCATGGCGCGGACCCGCGGCTCACGGACCGCGGCGAACGCGCGGGTGTCTGCGCGGCCGTGGATGAGCGGCTCGCGTCGTTCCTCCGGCAACTCGCGTGGGTCGTTGCTGGGCAGCCAGTGCGAGAGGCCGCCGCTCGCGAGCACGAGGACGCGCTCCGGGCCCTTCCAGGCGCGCAGGGCGTCGCCGATGACCGCGCCGAGCGCGGCGCTGCGCTTCAGGCTCGGCAGTGGCGGGGCCGCGGTGTTCACCACGAGCGGGACGATCGGCACCGGCGAATCCGGGCAGACCATCTGCCAGCTCTGCACGACGCCGTGGTCGAGCGTGAGGTCGTACGACAGGGCGATGTCGAAGTCGGCGGCCGTGAGCGCCGCGTGCAACGCCCAGGCGAGCTCGGCGTTCACGGGCACGGGGCCCGCGAAGCTGCCGAAGTCGCCGAAGCCCTCCGCGTGCTCGACGCCGAGCACAAAGGGCGGCATGACGTCGTAGAAGTTGCCGTGGAAGTGGTCGGGCCCGATCGCGACGATCGCGTCGGGCGCGATCTCGGCGACCGCGCGGCCGACCCGCGCCGCGTCCGCCAGGAACGCGCCCCCGGGCGCATCGGCGGACTCGGGCGGCATCATCGTCGCGAACGGCGCGTGGGACATGCCGACGAAGCCGACGATCTCACTCATTGGATGGGTCCTTTCCTTGGAGGAGGAATTCGCGGTGGGCGCTGAGGAACTCCTCGCGCTTCTCCCACTGCGGCCAGTGGCCGGCGTCGCGGATGATGTGCAGGCGTGCGTCGGGCAGCCAGCCGAGCAGCAGCTCGGCCTCGTCCAGTCCGCCCGTCGGGTCGTTGTCGGTCCAGAGGAGCAGGGTCGGCGCGACCACGTTCCCGACCCATTCGGGCCGCCATTCGAACGCTCGCCTGATCTCGGGGTCCTGCAGTACGAGCGTGTTCTCGATGGCCTGCACGAATCCTGGCCGGGAGTACACCGCGCGGCGCAGGTTCACGAGCTCGTCGGTGACCATCTCCTTGTGATGGAACAGGAAGGCCACCCGGCTGCGAACGGTCGCATCGTCCGGATGCCGCACCGCCGCACGCGTGCTGTCGCGCATCCTGGCCATCACCTCGGGCTTGTTCGCGATGTTGCCAGGCGTGTTCAGCACCAGCCGGCCGACGCGCTCGGGCGCGTGCGCCGCTGTCCACGCGACGACCCAGCCGCCGAGCGACTCGCCCGACAGGTGCGGCCGGTCGAGGCCGAGCGCGTCGAGGAGCCCGAGCAGATGGTCGGACAGCACGTCGATCGTGTACTGCCGGTCGGGCAGGTCGGTCCATCCGTGGCCGATCATGTCGTAGGCCGTGACGTGGAAGTCCTCCGCGAGCCCGGCGATGTCGCGGGCGTACGCCTCGAGATGGCCGCCCGTGCCGTGCAGCAGCACCAGCTCTGGCCCATTGCCCGCCTGCAGCACGCGGGTGCGCACGCCGCGGACGTCGACGTGCCGCAGCACGTGGTCGACATCCGCGAGTTCACCCCAGATGCTGATGTGCTCGGGGATCCGCTCGGCCGTGTCCGGCCGTACTGCGAGGTCGGTCATTCGCTGTCCTTCGTCCGTTCGCGGGCCTCGTCGACGGACACCAGGCCCGCGCTCTGCCGCCGGCCGAGGCCCAGGAGGGCCAGCAGCCGCGAGTTCTCGATGGTGAGGAACTCGACTGTCTCGTCGGCCGAGTCGTTGTAGTGGCGGTGCCACGTCCACGGGGGCGTGTAGATGAAGTCGCCGGTCGACCAGCCGGCGGTCTCGTCCTCGAGGTCGGTGTGCCCGGTTCCCGCGATCACGTAGTGCACGGTCTCGTGGTGGTGCCGCTGCATGTCCGAGCTCTGCCCGGCGGGGATCGTCTGGCGGAAGATCTCGAACGTCGTGGTCGGCAGGCGGCCCGCCACGGACAGGGCGCTCGGGTTGTGTACCTGCCCGGCGGGCAGCGGCTCGAGCTCGTGCGCACGGACGACGAACGGCCGGGCCGTGCCTGGCGGCACCGTGTCCGAGATCGAACCGAGGAACTCGGGGAGTGAGAAGTCGTCGCCTGCAAGGGCCATCAGATGGTCACCGTCCGTCCGCCGTCGACCGTGAGCACGGTCCCGTTGATGTAGCTCGCGGCCGGCGAGGCCAGGAATGCGATGGCGTCGGCGATCTCCGCGGGCGTTCCCGCCCGACCGGCGGGGACCTCCGCAGCATCCTCCTGATCGAGTTGCTCGACCGAGCGGTGGCCGGACGCGGCACGAGCGGCGATGATCTCCGCCCGTCGGGCGGTCGCGGTCGCGCCCGGCGCGACGCAGTTCACGGTCACGTTCGAGGCGGCGAACTCGAGCGAGAGCAGCTTCATGGCGGCGGTGGCCGCCGCGCGCAGCACGACGGATGCGGCGAGGCCGGGCTGTGGTTGCCGGACGGCGGTCGAGGTGACAGTGACGACCCGGCCGAAGCCGCGGTCGGCCATCGTGGGCAGTGCGAGCGCGGCGAGCCGCAGGGGGCCGATGAGCAGCAGGTCGGTGGCGGTCCGCCAGTCGTCGTCGCCGAGCTCGCCGACACGGCCGGGCCGGGGTCCACCCGCATTGAGGACGAGCACGGCGGGGGTGCCGTGCCGCTCGGTGACCGCGTCGAGGAAGTCGCTCGCGGCGGCCGGCCTGGACAGATCGTGCACGATCGCGCCCACCTCCCGTCCCGTCTCGTCGGCGAGCTCGTCCGCCGCCCGCTGCAGCGCCTCCGCGTGGCGGCCGACGAGGACGACGTCGTGCCCGGCGAGCGCGAGCGCCCTGCCGGTGGCGCGTCCGATACCCGCTGACCCGCCGCCGACGATGGCGACCGGGTGGTCGGGAACGGACACGTGACCTCCAGGTTTGCTCGGGGCTACACTGCGGGCTCGTGACCACGGGAACAACGCGGAGTCCCACTGACCGGGATCCTGCCGACGAACCGAGTGCCGGTGCGCCTGCCGGCGGCCTCGACCGTGCGGCGGCGATCCTCGACTCGTTCGACGAGGCGCACCGCGAGCTGACGCTCGCGGCACTCGTCCGCCGATCCGGCCTCCCGAGATCGACCGTGCATCGCACCGCGGACCGCATGCTCAAGCTCGGCTGGCTCGACAAACCGGGGGAGCGGTACCGGGTCGGGACCCGCATCTTCCAGCTGTCGGGACTCGTGGCGGTGCGGCGGGAATTGCGCGAGGCGGCACTGCCGTTCATGCAGGACCTCTACGCGGCCGCCCAGACCACCGTGCAGCTCGGGGTGCTGGACGGGACGAACGTCCTGATCGTGGAGAAGATCTCGGGACATCGACGGATGCCGATGCTGTCGCAGGTCGGATCGACGATCCCGGCGCACTGCTCGGCGCTCGGCCGCGTGATCCTCTCCTACGCGGGCCCCTCGACCATCGACTCCGTGCTCCGCGCCGGTCTCGTGGCGCGCACCTCGCGCACGATCACGTCGGAGTCCGCGTGGCGACGCGAGCTGGCGACCATCCCCGAGCGCGGCTGGTCGGCGGACCGCGAAGAAGGCAATCTCGGCGTGAACTGCGTGGCCGCACCCGTCTTCGACGAGTGGGGCGGCGTGGTCGCGGCGGTGTCCGTCACCGGCCCGAAGGCCCTCGTCAAACCCGAGGCGCTCGCCGCGGCAGTGCGCCTCGCCGGCGCGGCGACGTCGAGGGCGTATTCGGCACGCCCCTGACTGTCGTCTCAGCCAGTGGGACGCTGGGCGTGCGCTCGGAAGTGCAGGCCGGAACAGTGGCAGCACCGTCACGCAGGTGTGGCGGCCATCTGGAGGACGCGTGCAGATCGCCATCGTCGGAGCCGGCGTCGCAGGGCTCGTCTCTGCGAAAGTGTTGCAACAGGCCGGCCATGAAGTGACCGTCTTCGATCGGACCGCCGACGTGGGCGGTGTCTGGAGCGAGTCGCGCCGCTACCCGGGCGTGAGCACCCAGAGCACGAAGGCGCAGTACGCGCTGTCGGACTATCCGATGCCGAAGGACTACCCGGAGTGGCCGAGCGGTGAACAGGTGCAGCGGTACCTCGCCGGCTACGCCGAGCACAACCGGCTCGGTCCGCGGCTGCGACTGCGGACCGACGTCGAGCGGGTGAGCCGCAACCGGGACGGCCGGTGGACCGTGAAGACGCGCCCGCTCGACGCCGCGGTCGGCACGTCGGCCGTGTTCGACGGTGTCGTCATCGCGAACGGCATCTTCAGTGAGCCGCTCCGCCCCGAGTTCCCCGGCGAGGCGGAGTTCGCAGCGGCCGGCGGGGAACTCGTCTCCGGCACCGACCTGCACGACGCGGAACACGTGCGCGCCAAGCGCGTGGTCGTGATCGGGTACGGCAAGTCCGCCTGCGACGTGACCGTCGCGGTCAGCGGAGCGGCCGCCGCGACCGACGTGATCGCGAGGCAACTGCTCTGGAAGGTGCCGCGCAAGATCAACAACGTCGTCAACTTCAAGATGCTGTTGCTGACGCGGCTCGGCGAGGCGCTCTTCCGGTACCGCTCTCTTCGTGGGTTCGAGAAGTTCCTGCACGGCCCCGGCAACGGCATCCGCCGGAACATGCTGAACTCGATCGGGTCCGTGTCGGTCCGCCAGTTCAAGCTCAAGGAGCTCGGACTCGTGCCCCGCGGGAACATGGAGGACATCGTCCGCGGTGCGATCGGTCTGGCGACCGAGGGGTTCTTCGAGGGCGTCGCGGCCGGCCGGATCGTCGTCCACCGTGACCAGGTCGTCACTCGGCTGCTCGCCCAGGACGGCGTGCCGTCGGTCGAGCTCGCCGACGGGACGGTTCTGGCCGCCGGCGTCGTGCTGTACGCGACCGGGTTCACGCAGGGCGTCCCGTTCCTCGACGAGGCGATCGAGGACCGTCTCTACGACGAGCGCGGCAACTTCATGCTGTACCGCCAGATCAAGCCCATCGAGGAGCAGAACCTCTGGTTCAACGGGTACAACTCGTCGTTCTTCAGCCCCTTGAACGCCGAGATGGCCGCGGTCTGGATCGCGGCGGATGCGGCCGGTGCGGTCGATGTCCCGGATAGGGCGACACTTCGCCGCGAGGTCACGGACCAGTTGGCGTTCATGGACGAGGCCGCGAACCGCCACCACTCGCGCGGGGCGAAGATCATCCCGTTCTCGATGCACAACGTCGACGAGGTGCTGGGCGACCTCCACGTCAACATCCCGGCGCCGGTGCGTGCATCCCACTGGATCAACCCGATCGCACCGTCCGCCTACAAGTCCATCACCCCACGCGTGCTCGGCCGTTTGCCGAAGCCCACGCCTGCGGCCGCCCCGGTCGCCGCCGAACTCGTGGTCGGGCAGTCCCGGCCCACATCCGTCGCGTGACGCACGCGACACGCAACCGAACAGGAGAGACGCGAATGACCATGCAACAGGAGAGCGCGCCGGCGACGGAGCACCACATCCTCGAACCGGGCGCAGGCGAGAACGTCGGGGCGATCGGCCTCGGCATCTACGTGAAGATGACGGCGGAGCAGACGAAGGGCGCGTATTCGCTGTTCGAGTACGTCGTGCCGGTCGGGCTCGGGGGCCCGCCCACCCACATCCACTCCCGTGAGGACGAGCTCTTCATCTGCGTGCAGGGCAAGGTGCGCGTCGAGCTCGACGGGCAGGAGCACATCCTCACGCCCGGGTCGGCGCTGCTCATGCCCCGTGGAGTGCCGCACATGTTCCACAACCCGTTCGATGAGGAGACCCGCATCATCGCGGTCGTGTCACCGCCCGGACTCGAGAACTACTACCGCGGGCTGAACGCCTTGCCACCGGGACGTGACATGACCCTGGTCGCCGGCGTCATGCAGGAGTTCGGCCTGTCGCTGCAGAAGAAGCCCTGAGTGAGCGACCTCACGACGGCCGCCGTCGGGCCCGTTCCGGCGGACGTCGACGGGCGCGACCGGATGGTGGCGGCGATGTGCGCGGCCGTCGACGGCGGTGACGCGGCTTCGTTCACGACGTGGTTCGCCGACGATGCGTTCTACCGGTTCGGCAATGCGGAGGGCACGGTCGGCACCGACGCCGTGCTCGCCGCGACGCAGGGCGCGATCGACGGGCTGCCCTGGGTGCGGCACACGGTCGATCAGGTCGCGCACGTCGGCGACGACCAGCTGTTCTGCCGGTTCACGATCTCGACCGCGAACCCCGCCGGCGACCGGGTCGACCTGCCGTGCGTCACCGTCATCCGGATCAAGGACGATGCGATCGTCGACTACCGAGTTCACATGGACCTGGCTCCGGCGCTCGCGGCGGTCTGACGCCGCGGCGGTCGTCATTGCCGCGTCGGTGGGCCGCCGACGTGGTCGTCCCGCAGGTCGCGACCTTCCCGGAGGTGCTGGATCGGGTGGCGCTGCATGCGCCGGCGCGGCGTGATCTCGCCGTGCCGGCCCCGCCGGCGGAGGTACGGCACGTGTTCGACCATCTCGATCTCCCACGCGTTGGACGCATGGAGGAAGTGATGGTGGAACGGGCAGAGCAGGACGCCGTTGTCGACGTCGCTGGCGCCGTGGTCGCTCACCCATCCGGCGACGTGGTGCACGTCGGTCCAGGCTGCGCGGGCCGTGCAACCCGGCCATGCGCATCCGCCGTCGCGCGCCTCGATGGCTTTCTTCTGCTTCTTCGAGAACCGCCGTTGCGCGCGGGAGAGGAACAAGGGCTCACCACCGTTCCCGGTGACGACGAGCCGCACGGTGCCATCACACATGATCCGCTCGACGGAGGGCATCGAGATGGGGAAGCGCGCGGAGGTGATCCAGCCGGCGCCCCTGCCCGCTTCGAGGTCCGCTGCGCTCACGTGCACGACGACCTCGTGCGCGGCGCCCGCTGTGAGCATCGTGAAGACGAGGTCGAAGTCCTCCTGCTCCCGCGTGCGCCGGTCGATCGTGGGATCGACGAGCACCGGGTGCAGGCGGTCGTCGCCCGGCCGCCCGCACTCGAGCGGGTCGAGCCGCGGCCGGGAGGCGTCGAACGCCGCACGCAGCGCCGCCGCCTGCTCGGGTGGTGCGAGGAACGAGCCGGGCGTCATGCCGTCGGCGCGTTCCCGGCCGAGCCGGAAGAACCGCAGCGAGCGCTGCCGTTCCTCGCGCGGCAGAGTGCCGTCGGGGTCGAGCGCTTCGATCCACGCCCGCACCTGCACCTGCAGCAGCTCGGGCGACGTGGTGCGCGCTTCGTGCGTCAGATGCTCCTCGGCCGCTGCGAGGTCCTGCGGATCGGCCCGATTCTGGACGGACTCGAGAGCGGCGACGACGATGTCCGCTGCATCGAGCCCGACGGCTCCCTGCTCGACCGCTGCGGCGAGCGTCGGGAACCGCTCGGGGAGCGGCGAGCCGTCCAATGCGCGGCGACCCGCGAGGGCCGACCCGACCCGGATGCGCCGCTTCGCCTCGGACGTGCGGATGCGCGCCAGCGATTCCAGCAGCGCAACGGGCCGGCCATGGCCGAGACGCGCGGCGAGCCCGTCCTGACCGAGCTCGCGCCGCGACCGGTCGGCGGCCTCGGCGGCGGCGCGGACCCGCCGGCCGTCGATCAGCCGGCCTGCCTCCTCGATCAGGAGCAGCTCGTCGATCAGTTCCTCGTCGGAATCGACGACCACACCGTCCGGGGCCGTGCGCAGCGCCGCGACGACTCCGCGGAGTGCGGTCGCACCGTTCGATTCCATGCATGCACCCTCGCATCGAGCACCGACGATCCGTTCGAATGAGACACGCGACCGACCAGTGGATCAGTGAGCCGGATGCGGCGATCCGCGGGTCGGGGGCGCGGACCTCCGGTGCGGCCGTGGCACAGTGTCTGCATATGGATGCAGATACGCGAACCTGCGGTCGCACGGTCGACAGCCCCTATGTGGAACTCGCCGTCGAGGTGTTCTCGATGCTCGCGGATGCGACTCGCGTGCGAATCGTGCTCGCCCTCCGCGAGGGCGAGCTGTCCGTGGGTCGCCTGGCCGAGATCGTGGACAAGTCGCCGGCGGCCGTCTCGCAGCATCTCGCGAAGCTGCGACTCGCCCGCATCGTGCGCACTCGGCAGGACGGTCAGCGCATGTTCTACAGCCTGGCGAACGAGCACGCCGTCCGTCTCGTCACGGACGCGATGCAGCAGGCCGAGCACGCCGTCGACGAACCGCATCATCACCGGATGCCGGCGCGGAACGGCGCAGAGCGATGAGTCTCGAGCCAGGACACGCGCACGCGCATCACGACGAGCACGAGCACGAGCACGGGCACGGGCACGGGCACGAGCACGAGCACGAGCACGAGCACCCGCATGGACACGGCCACGACCACGCGCACGACCATGACCACGCGCACGCCTCCGGCCTGCGCGGCTTCCTGATCCACCTGTTCGTGCCGCACACGCACGACTCGGCGGATTCCATCGACGACGCGCTCGAGGCGAGTGCCCAAGGCATCCGGGCCCTCCGGATCAGCCTGTTCGTGCTGCTCGCCACCACGGTCCTGCAGTTCGTGGTCGTGCTCACGACGTCGTCCGTCGCGCTGCTGGCGGACACGATCCACAACTTCTCCGACGCGCTCACCGCGGTCCCGCTGTGGATCGCCTTCGTGCTCGCCCGCAGGCCGCCGTCCCGCCGCTACACCTACGGATACGGGCGGGCCGAGGACCTCGCCGGCCTGTTCATCGTCGCGGTCGTCCTCGTCTCCGCGGTCGTGGCCGCATGGCAGTCCATCGACCGTCTCATCCATCCGAGAACACCCGACAACCTCATCTGGCTGGCGGCCGCAGGCCTGATCGGGTTCGCCGGCAACGAGCTCGTCGCCGTCTACCGCATCCGTGTCGGCCGTCGCATCGGATCCGCCGCACTGGTCGCGGACGGCGTGCACGCGCGCATCGACGGGTTCACGTCGCTCGCGGTCGTCCTCGGCGCAGGGGGCGTCGCGCTCGGATTCCCGCTCGCCGACCCGATCGTCGGGTTCCTCATCAGCGCGACGATCCTCGTGCTGCTCTGGGGCACGGTCCGCAGCATCGGCCGGCGCCTGCTCGACGGCATCGACCCGGACCTGCTGCACCTCGCCGAGCACGCACTGCACCACGTCGACGGGGTCGTCGACGTGCGCGATGTGCGCCTCCGCTGGATCGGGCACCGCCTGCAGGGCGACGCCGAACTGGTCGTCGCGGACATGCCGGCGTCGAGTGCGCAGGCGCTCGCCGAAGCCGCGGAGCTCCAGGTGCGGACGCACCTGAAACAGGTCGACCGCATGACGGTGCGCACGGTCGTCGAGACGCCGCCGTCGTGAGGTCCGAGCGTCGCGCTTGACCTCAAGCGCGTGAAGTCTGTTTCGCTTGGCGCATGACCTGGTTGACGATCCGCGAGGTGGCGCAGCGGAGCGGGCTCAGCGAGCCGACCGTGCGCTACTACGAATCAGTCCGGCTGATCGGCCCCGTCGCGCGTGACGCGAGCAGCGGCCATCGCCGCTACGGCGAGAGCGAGCTCGACGCCCTGCAGGCCCTCGCGTGCCTGCGTGCGATGGGCGTCGGCATCGAGGACATGCGCAGCTATCAGACGAACCGCGGGCTCGGCCGCGCGGCGGCCGGCGAGCAGCGCGACCTGCTGCTGCGCCACGCGGAGCGGATCGAGGGCGAGATCGAGACGCTGCGAGTGCACCTCGAGTACCTGCGCCTCAAGTCGGCGCTCTGGGATGCGCGCGATCGCGGCGACGCCGCGGACGAGGCCGAGGCCGCGCTGCGTGTGCACGGCGTGCTCGCCGAGCTCGAGGCGGTCCTGCGATGAGCACGGTGCTCGTGACCGGTGGCAGCGGCTACCTCGGCACACGGCTGATCGCCGACCTGTTGCTCGGAGGTACGGCGGTGCGGACCACCGTGCGGTCGCTCGACGCCGGGGCCGGCCTGCGCCAGGCGGTCCGTCGGGGCGGTGCGGACGACGCGGGACTCGAGCTGACCGTGGCGAGCCTGACCGAGGACGACGGCTGGGCGAAGGCTGCCGCGGGCGTCGACGGCGTCTATCACGTCGCGTCGCCGATGATCCAGACCGCGAACCCCGACGACGTCGTCGTGCCCGCGCGGGACGGCACCCTTCGCGTCCTGCGCGCGGCCCGCGACGCCGGCGTCGACCGCGTCGTCATGACGTCGTCGTTCGCCGCGATCGGCTACTCGCCGAAACCCGTGCGCGAGTACGACGAATCGGACTGGACCGACCCGGCGACGCCCGGACTCGCCGCGTATCCGCTGTCGAAGACGGTCGCGGAGCTGGCGGCATGGGAGTTCGTCCGCGCGGAGGGCGCGGGCACCGAACTCGTCGTGATCAACCCGACGTGGATCGCGGGTCCCACGCTGACGGGCACGGCCCGATCGTCGCTGCAGCTGTTCGTCGGGATGCTCACGGGCGCCGTGCGGGCCGTGCCCCGCCAGCGGTTCGGCATCGCCGACGTCCGCGATGTCGCCGCGCTCCACATCACCGCGATGTCGGCGCCCGGAGCGGCCGGCAAGCGGTACCTGGCGCTCGCCGACGGCCCGACGACGACCTTCCTCGAAGTCGCGAACGTGTTGCGCGACCGGCTCGGCGTCCTCGCCGAGCGCGTGCCGACCGAAGCGGCGCCGGGTGAGGAGCCCGCGCCGCTCGTCATCCACAACGAACGCGCGAAGGCCGAACTCGGCTTCCTGCCGCGGGATGCCGGAACGACGATCGTCGAGACGGCGGAGAGCATCCGCGATCTCGGTCTGCTGCCGAGCTGAGCCCCGGCTCGTCCTCAACCCGGAACGGTGCGCTGCTGGCCCGCGAAATGGGGTCAGGCGCCTCAGGGGGAGCACCGGTGTGGGAATGCAGCATTGATCACGTCATTCGCGTCATCCGGCGCGCACGCCGTGTTCACCGAAGCCACTCGAAAGGCCCCGATGCGCCGACCCTCCCGTCGACTCGCGCATCTCGCTGCCCTCGCGGTGATCCCGCTCTCGCTCGTCGGGACCGGCGTCGCGGTGACCACGTCCTCCTACTCCGTGTTCTCGGACACCACCGCCAACGCGTCCGATGCGTGGTCGACCGGGTCGATCACGCTGGCGGACGACGACTCCGGCACCGCCATGTTCAGTGCGTCGGGGCTGAAACCCGGATCGACCGGCGCCAAGTGCATCGCCGTGACATCGACGGGTTCGCTGCCGTCGGTCGTCAAGCTCTACGGGACGTCGTACGCGACGACCCACGCGCTGGGCAGTGACATCGACCTCACCATCACGCAGGGGACGGGTGGGTCCTTCGCCGACTGTTCGGCGTTCACGCCGCTGCCGAGCGGGTCGACGGTGTTCACGGGCTCCCTCGCCACGTTCGCCGGATCGACGTCCTTCGGGTCGGGTCTGCCCGCCTCCGGCGCGTGGGCGCCGACCGGGGGCAGCGCCGAGACCCGCGTCTACAAGATCGAGTACACGATCGACCCGTCCACGCCGAACTCCGCTCAGGGAGGCACTGCGACGCTCGGCTTCACCTGGGAAGCGGACAACAGCTGATCGTGCCGTCCGTCAGCGCACGATCCGTACTCGCCGGGGAGACGCTCGCGCTGGGGTCGTGGGTGTTGTTCGGCGTGGCGCTGCTCGCACGCGTGCTGATCGCGCTCGCGATCGCATTGACCCTGTGGTCCACGGCGCCCGCGCTGTTCGGCCTGATTCCGACGACGGTCATGTCCGACTCGATGGCCCCCGGCATCCGCGCGGGTGACGTCGTCGTGGCGAGACCGGTGCCGGCACGGGATGTGCAGGTCGGCAATGTCGTGCTGGTGTCCGATCCGGACCACCCGGGTCGTATGCGGCTGCACCGCCTCGTCGCGACGGTCGACGGCGCGTTGGTGCTGAAGGGTGATGCCGACCCGAAGGCGGATGCGACACCGATCCCGGCCGCCGACCTGCAGGGAGTCGCATTCCTGCGCATACCGTTCGCCGGCCTCCCCGTTCTCTGGCTCCGCGACGGCGAGTGGCCCGCGACCGTCGCGATCGGGGGTGCACTCGCCGGGCTCATGGTGCTCACGCGTGCGGACCGTCTGCCGGGCTCGGGCGCGTGGTCTCGGCTGATCGGGCGGTCGTCGGCACGCCGGCTCGCCGTCGCGTCCCTCGGCATCGCGACGGTCGTCGTGGGCGCGCACGCGGCCGACACGGATCACACCTACTCGGCGTTCAGCGACGTCGCCGGCAATGCCGCCTCGTCGTTCGCGGCGGCGGCGCACTTCACCTGCCCCGACCGGTCGGGATTCCCGGCATCGTCGCTCTACTACGGCTACGACGCGGCAGCGGGCACCCTCGAAGCGGACCGCTCCACGTCGGGGACCGAGGCCGGCACCCTGGCCGGCGCGGTGACGCGGAGCGGCGGGGAGTGCGCCTCGGTCTCGCTTCCGGGTGCCGCGTCCGCATACATCGTCTCGACGTCGGCCGTCCCCGCACCCACGACGTTCTCGGTGTCGCTCTGGTTCAAGACGACCGTGAAGGGCGGAAAGCTGGCCGGGTTCGGGAACAGCGCCGCCGCCGCGTCGACGACGTACGACCGTCAGCTCTGGCTGACGAGCAACGGGTACCTCGCCCTCGGCGTGCAGTACAGCGGATCGAAGTACACCTGTGTCGGTTCGACGAACCTGGCCGACGGCAACTGGCACCTCGTCGTCGCCAGCGTCACGCAGACCGGCAGCGGCAGCGGATCGACGGTCGCGGGTGCCACATGGACCGACGACGGTGTCGCCGTGCCCCAATGCACCGCCGGGGGGCCGACCGCGCTCGTCACGTACACCGGGTACTGGCACTTCGGCGGGGACTCGCTCAGGACCGCCGACGGATGGACGAGCGTGCCGACCAGCTCGGCTTTCGCCGGGCAGCTCGATGAGACCGCCGTGTGGAGCGAGGCACTCACGCAGGCCGACGTGAAGCAGCTGTACGCCGCCGGACACTGACGGGGACATCCACCGGGCCTACGCCGCAGCCGATTACCCTCGGGTCATGACCGTGGAAACGGTGGCGCTGCCGACGTTCGACGGCGCGGCCCTCGTGGATGCGCTCGATGCGCAGCGCCGCATCCGCACGCTGCAGTGGCCGGCGCTCGCCGACGCGCTCCACGCGCAGTCGGCGGACCTGAACGCTCGCCTCGCAGGCAATGCGATGTGCTCGGGCGCGCTGGTGCGCACGGTGCGGCGCGGGACCATGTCGTGTCAGTACGCGCTGATCCTGCTGCGGTGGATCGGGCGCGCGCCCGAGGACTTTCTGACGGGTGCGGTCGTCGACGTCGGCGACACGCGGCTGCCTGCCGCCGGACCGGACAAGCGACTCCGGTGGGACCTCGGCGAGCTGCACGCGGCGGTCGATGCACGCCGTCGGGCGTCGGGCCTCACGTGGGCGCAGCTCGCCGACGAGATCGGGTGCACGCCCGCGCGGCTCACCAACCTCAGGACCGCCCGTCTCGCCGATATGGGCCTCGCGATGCGGCTCGCCCAGTGGGTCGGGCAGCCGGCTGCGCGTTTCGTGCACCCCGCCGAGTGGTGAGGGGACTCTGCGGACACGGGACCCGGCGTGCCTCGACGGTAGAATCGGCGAGCCAGCCTCTGTAGCTCAACGGAAGAGCAGTTCCGTCCTAAGGAAACGGTTGGGGGTTCGAGTCCCTCCAGGGGCACTGCCGGTCCCCAGGCCGCACCCGGCCATGCTGTGACCATGACGCTCGAGCTGGTGGTCCTCGTCGTCGGTGGAGTCGCCGCGGGCATCATCGGCACCGCGGGCGGCATCACCTCTCTCGTCGCCTACCCGTTGCTGCTCGCCGTCGGGTTGCCGCCGCTCACCGCCAACTTCACGGGATCGGTGGCGATGATCGGCTCCGGCATCGGCTCGACGCTGCGGGCCGGTCCCGATCTCATCGGCCACCGCGCGACCCTGCTGCGATGGTCACCCGTCGCCGTCACCGGCGCGCTCATCGGGGCGGTGCTGCTGCTCGTCACGCCGGCGGGCCTGTTCGGCCGGATCGTGCCGTTCCTCGTGGCGGCCGGGGCCGTGCTGGTGCTCGTCGAGCCGCGGATCGGCAGGCGCACCGCGAATCACCGCTCGGCGCACCCGGCCGCGACCGCGGCCGCGATGACGGGCGTGACCGTCTACGACGGCTACTTCGGTGCGGGCTCCGGCGTGCTGATGATCGCGGTGCTGCTGCTGACGCTCGAGCCGCGGCTCCTCGCGGCGAACGCGCTGAAGAACGTCCTGCTCGTCGCGGCCGACCTGCTGCCTGCGGTGCTGTTCGCGGTGTTCGGGCACGTCGTGTGGCCGGCCGCCGCGGCGCTCGGTGCCGGCACCCTGGCGGGTGGCCTGATCGGCCCGAGCGTCGCCAGGCGCGTCCCGCGTGGTCTGCTCCGGATCCTGATCGGGGCGTCGGGGTTCGCGCTGGCGGTCTGGCTGTTCCTGCATGCGTGACACGGCGCGGCGCGGCAGGCTGGGCCCATGACGATCGAGGTCCGCGCTCCAGGGGTCGACGAACTCGCCCCGGTCGTCGATGCGGTGCGCTCCTGGCAGTACGAGGGCGCACCGATGCAGTTGCATCCCGGCGACCTCGGCTGGTTCCAACGGTTCGGCGCGGCCGCGGCCGCGACCGCCGATGCCGTGCGCCTGTGGCGCCTGGACGGGCGGATCGTGGCGGTCGGGCTGCTGGACGGCCCGGCGCTGCTGCGGATGACGATGGCGCCCGACCGATACCTGGATGTGGACCTGGCGCAGCGGCTGGCCGACGACCTCGCCGCGCCGGATCGCGGCGTGCTGCCGGCCGGGCCGGTCTCGGTCGAGGTGCCGGCGGGGCTGCTGCTGCACGACCTGCTGACCCACGCCGGATGGGACTTCGACGAGCCGTGGACGCCCCTGCGCCGCGACCTGCGGGAGCCCGTCGAGGCACCCGACCTGCGGGTGGAGCCGGTCGGCGCGGACACGGCGGACTGTCGGGCGGCCGTGCAGCGGGCGGCGTTCGACGGGTCGCGCTTCACCGCGGCGCTGTGGCACGAGATGGCAGCGGGATCCGCCTACGCCGAGGGGCGCTGTCTGCTCGCATTCGACGATCGCGGCGCGGCGGTCGCCGCGGTCACCGTCTGGTCGGCCGGGCGGGGCCGGCCCGGGCTGCTCGAGCCGATGGGCGTGCATCGCGACCACCGCGGCCTGGGCTACGGCAGGGCGATCACCGTCGCGGCGGCGGCAGCCCTGCAGCAGATGGGCTCCTCGAGTGCGATCGTCTGCACGCCGCGCGCGAATGTGGGCGGCGTCACCACCTACGTCTCGGCGGGGTTCGACCGGCTCCCCGATGTGCACGACAGGATCAGGCGGATCGCGCCATGACGTCCCCCTCCGGATGCTCCGGGAGCGCGACTCCACGTGACCGGGCCGTCGGCTGGGCATCGGTAGCGTCGAGGGCATGGATCTCGGATTGCAGGACCGTGTCGCGCTCGTCGTCGGCGGCACGGGGTACATCGGGTCGGCGATCGCCGAGCGGCTCGCTGCGGAGGGCGCGAACGTGCTCACCGCGTCCCGCTCCGGCAGCGGCGACATCACGCTCGACGCGCACGATCCCGCGGCCGTGGAGTCCGCCGTCGCGAAGATCCTCGACGAGCACGGCCGCCTCGACATCGTCGTGGTGACCGCGGCGCCGAGCGCGGGGACCATCGACCCGGCCCGACTCGACGACGCGGAGCTCGTCGCCGAGCAGGTCGACGCGAAGGCGCTGTCGTTCCTACGCGTGGCGAAGGCGGTGCTGCCGGGGATGCGTGCGGCCGGCTTCGGTCGGGTCGTCGGCATCAGCGGGCAGAACGCGTACGTGACCGGCAGCATCGTCGGCTCGGTGCGGAACGCGGCGCTGCTCGTGATCGCGAAGAACCTGGCCGACTCCGTCGCCGGCAGCGGGGTGACCGTGAACGTCGTGAATCCCGGCGGCGTGGTCGCCGACCCGAGTTCCGATGTGCGGCTCGGCAGACCGGGGGAGTCGACGCCGCAGCAGATCGCGGCGCTCGTCGCGTTCCTCGCGTCGGAGCCGGCGGCGGCGATCTCGGGCGAGGCGATCTCGACCGGGCACAAGCTGCGGGGCTCGGCGGTCATCTGAGCACGACGTGACGGGCGCGCAGGTGCATCGTTAGGACGACTAATTAGATAGACTAACGATGTGGTGGGCGACAGCGACGACCTGAATCTGCAGATCCGCCGCGCACTCGGCCGGCTGTATCGCAGGGTCCGCGCGGAACAGGTCGATGGCGCGATCACCGAGTCGCAGGGCACGACGCTGAACGCGATCGCGCGCCGCGGTGCCCTGACGCTGCGCGAACTCGCCGACCAGGACGGCGTGACCCCGCCGACCATGAACCTGACCGTGAATGCGCTCGAGGCGCTCGGGCTCGTCGCCCGCGCCGCGCATCCGGACGACGGCCGCAAGGTCCTCGTCTCGTTGACGCCGGCGGGCACGTCCGCGGTCGCGGACCTGCGGCGCCGCCGTCACGACTGGCTCGAGGGACGGTTGCAGGCGCTCTCGCCCGACGACCTCGCAGTCCTGGACCGGGCGACCCGACTGATGATCGAAATGGCGGAATCATGAGCCTGTCCACCGGCATGTTCCGGTCCCTGACCGTGCCCAACTACCGGCTGTGGGCCGGCGGGGCGCTCGTCTCGAACGTCGGCACGTGGATGCAGCGGACCGCCCAGGACTGGATCGTGCTGACCCAGCTCACCCATCACAGCGCCACGGCGGTCGGTGTGGTCATGGCGTGCCAGTTCGGGCCGCAGATCCTGCTGCTGCCGCTCACGGGCAGCGCGGCGGACCGCTTCGACCGTCGGCACATCCTGATGGTCACGCAGGCGGCGATGGGCACGCTCGCGCTCCTGCTCGGCCTGCTGACGGTGACCCACTCCGTGCAACTGTGGGAGGTCTACATCTTCGCGGGACTGCTCGGGTGCGTGACCGCGTTCGACGCGCCCGCCAGGCAGACCTTCGTCAGCGACCTCGTCGGCCGCGACAACCTGATCAACGCGGTCGGGCTCAACTCGACCTCGTTCAACCTGGCCCGCATGGTCGGGCCGGCCGTGTCCGGGCTGCTCACCGCGGTCGTCGGGGCCGGATGGGTGTTCCTCATCAACGCGGCGACGTTCGCCGCGGTGCTCGGGGCGCTGGGGATGCTGCGCC
The DNA here is from genome assembly GCA_963716965.1 of uncultured Actinomycetota bacterium. Taxonomy (GTDB): domain Bacteria; phylum Actinomycetota; class Actinomycetes; order Actinomycetales; family Microbacteriaceae; genus Amnibacterium. The sequence continues at coordinate 665,998 of CAVQUZ010000001.1, forward strand.
TCGACGAACTGCACGTCGAGGAGCGCGCGGCCCGCGGGGCGCGCGGATTCGTCGCCGGGTTCACGTACCTGCGCACCAGGCCGGACCTGATCGCGATCCTCGCGATGCTGTTCCTCTTCGGCGCGTTCGGGCTCAACTTCCCGATCTTCATCTCGACGATGGCGGTCGGCGTCTTCCACGTCGGCGCGGGGGAGTACGGACTGCTGACGAGCGCGATGGCGGTCGGGACCGTGACCGGCGCGCTGCTCGCCGCGCGGCGGGAACGGCCGCGACTGCGATTCCTGCTCGCGGGATGCGTGATCTTCGGCATCGGCTGCCTGGCGAGCGCCGCCTCACCGACCGTGCTGCTGTTCGGGTTCGCGCTCGCGGTCACCGGCGTCGCGGCGCAGACGATCATGGTGACCTCGAACACGACCATCCAGCTGACCGCCGACCCGATGATGCGCGGCCGGGTGATCGCGATCATGTTCGCGGTCGTCATGGGCTCGACCCCGATCGGGGCCCCGATCGTCGGTTGGGTGGCGGATGCGTTCGGCCCGCGCTGGGCGATCGTCGTCGCTGCGGTGTCCGCGTTCCTCGCCTTCGGGATCGGCGTCTACTACCTGGTGCACTACCGGGGCCTGCGGCTGCGGGTCACCGACCACCGGCTGCGCTTCTCATCCAGCCCGCGCATCCCGGTCGACGCCGCCGCCCGCTGACCCACCCGCTCCCGATCACCGTTCAGGAGCAGCCCCTCGAACGAAGCACGGTTCAGGACCAGAACCGCGATTTCGGCGATTCGGTCCTGAACCGCGATCGATCTCCTGAACCGTGATTCAGGAGTCGGGGTGATTCGGGAGTCGGGGTGAATCAGGAGTCGATGGGCGCGGCGAACTGGGCCTCGTAGAGGCGGGCGTAGGCGCCGTGGGCCTCGAGCAGCTCCTCGTGGTCGCCCTGCTCGACGATGCTGCCCGACTCCATCACGAGGATCAGGTCGGCGTCGCGGATCGTCGAGAGCCGGTGCGCGATCACGAAGCTCGTCCGGTCGCGGCGCAGCGAGGCCATCGCCCGCTGCACGAGCAGCTCGGTGCGGGTGTCGACCGAGCTCGTCGCCTCGTCGAGGATGAGGACCGACGGGCGGGCCAGGAACGCCCGCGCGATCGTGATGAGCTGCTTCTCGCCGGCGCTGACGTTGCCGCCCTCGTCGTCGAGCTTCGTGTCGTACCCGTCCGGCAACGCGTGCACGAACCGGTCGACGTACGCGGCGCGGGCGGCCTCGAGGATCTCCTCCTCGCTCGCGTCGGGCCGGCCGTAGGCGATGTTCTCGCGGATGGTGCCCGCGAACAGCCACGTGTCCTGCAGCACCATGCCGATGCGGCTGCGCAGGTCGGCACGCGTCATCGCCGTCGTGTCGACGCCGTCGAGCGTGATGCGGCCCGCGTCGAGCTCGTAGAACCGCATGATCAGGTTCACGAGCGTGGTCTTGCCGGCGCCGGTCGGACCGACGATCGCGACCATCGTGCCCGGCAGCGCGGTGAGCGACAGGTCGTCGATGAGCGGCTCGTCGGGCTTGTAGCAGAACGAGACGTCCTCGAACTCCAGCCGGCCGTACGTGACCTCGGGCGCCTCCGACGGCACCGGGTCCGGCGACTGCTCGTCGGCGTCGAGCAGCTCGAAGACGCGCTCCGCGCTGGCGACGCCGGACTGCAGCAGGTTCGCCATCGAGCCGAGCTGGCTGAGCGGCTGCGTGTACTGGCGCGAATACTGGATGAACGCCTGCACGTCGCCGAGCGACAGGGTGCCGCCCGCCACCATCAGCCCTCCCGCGACCGCGATCGCGACGTAGACGAGGTTCCCGATGAACATCGTCGACGGCATGATGATGCCCGACACGAACTGCGCACCGAAGCTGGCGCCGTAGACCTTCTCGTTCGTCTCGGTGAACCGGTCGATTACCTCCTGCTGGCGGCCGAACACCTTCACCAGCGCGTGGCCGCTGTAGGCCTCCTCGATCTGGCCGTTCAGGACGCCGGTCTGCGTCCACTGCTGGACGAACTTCGGCTGCGACCGCTTCGCGACCTGCGTCGTGACCAGCAGTGTCAGCGGCACCGTGACGAGGGCGATGAGCGCGAGCAGCGGGGAGATGATCAGCATCATCACGATCACGCCGACGACCATCAGCAGGCTGGTGACCGCCTGGCTCAGGGTCTGCTGCAGGCTCTGCGAGATGTTGTCGATGTCGTTCGTGACCCTGGAGAGCAGCTCGCCGCGCGGCATGCGGTCGAAGTAGGTCAGCGGCAGCCGGTGCACCTTCGCCTCGACCTCGGTGCGCAGCCGGAAGACCGTGCGCTGCGTCACGCCGTTCAGGACGTACCCCTGCAGATACGCGAGCACGGCGGATGCGACGTACAGCACGAGCACGAATGCCAGCGATCCGCCGAGCGCGGCGAAGTCGATCCCGTGACCAGGCGTGATGTTCAGGGGTTGCAGGAGCGCCGCCTGCGAGGTCTCGCCCTTCGCCTTCAGTGACGCGATGACCTGCGCCTTCGTGACGCCGGAGGGCAGGGACGAGGAGATCCAGCCGGCGAACACGATGTTGGTCGCGTTGCCGAGGAGCTTCGGCCCCAGCACCGCCAGCACCGTGCTCACCGTGCCGAGCGCGATCGTCAGGACGAGCATCGGCCGGTCCGGCCGCAACGTGCCGAGCAGGCGCTTCGCGGACGGCAGGAAGTCCTTCGACTTCTCGACCGGCATGCCCATGCCGCCGAACGGGCCGCCGCCGCCACCGGGTCCGCGCCGCGGCGGGGGGCCGACCGGCCTCGTCGTCGTGCTCATGCGACCTCCTCGGCTGCCAGCTGGCTCGCCACGATCTCCGCGTACTCGGGGGATGTGGACAGGAGCGATTCGTGATCGCCCTGGGCGACGACCACGCCGTGCTCGAGCACCACGATCCGGTCGGCGCCGACGATGGTCGACACCCGCTGGGCGACGACGATGAGGGTCGCGTCCGCCACCTCCCGCAGCAGCGCCGCGCGCAGGCGGGCGTCGGTCGCGGTGTCGAGGGCGGAGAACGAGTCGTCGAACACGTAGATCTCCGGGCGTTTGACCAGGGTGCGGGCGATCGCGAGCCGCTGCCGCTGACCTCCCGAGACGTTGGTGCCGCCCTGTGCGATCGGCGCATCGAGGCCGCCGGGCATCGCGGACACGAAGTCCCTGGCCTGCGCGATCTCGAGCGCCGTCCAGAGCTCGTCGTCGGTGGCGTCGGGCCGGCCGTAGCGGAGGTTGCTCGCGACCGTCCCGGAGAAGAGGTAGGCGCGCTGCGGCACGAGGCCGATGCGGTCCCACAGGGCGGTCTGTTCGAGCTCCCGCACATCCACTCCGTCGATCAGGACCGCGCCGCCCGTCACGTCGAAGAGGCGGGGGAGCAGGTTCACCAGGGTCGTCTTGCCCGAGCCGGTACTGCCGATCACCGCGGTCATCGCGCCGGGGCGGGCCGTGAACGAGACATTCCGCAGCACGGGCGCCTCGGCGCCCGGATAGGCGAACGTCGCGTCGCGCAGCTCGACCGTGCCGGTCGTGACGACGGCGGGCACGGGGTGCTCGGCGGGCACGACGGTCGACTCCGTCTCCAGGACCTCGCCGATCCGCTCGGCGGAGACCGCGGCGCGCGGCAGGATCACGGCGAGGAAGGTCGCCATCATGACCGCCATCAAGATCTGCACGAGGTACGTGAGGAACGCGGTCAGGGAGCCGATCTTGAGCGTGCCGTCCTGGATGCGCGACGCGCCGAACCAGATGACCGCCACCGAGGAGACGTTCAGGATCAGCGTCACGACGGGGAACATGAAGGCGAAGAGTCGCCCGGCCCGCATCGCGGTCTCGGTGAGGTCGGCGTTCGTCGTGGCGAACCGTGCCGTCTCCTCGCGCTCGCGGACGAACGCGCGCACGACGCGGATGCCGGTGAGCTGCTCGCGCAGCACTCGGTTCACGGCGTCGATCCTGGTCTGCATCCGCCGGAACTGGGGCACCATCCGCGTGACGATGGCGAGCACGCACACGAGCAGCACCGGGACCGCGACGACGAGGATCCAGGACAGGCCCACGTCCTCGCGGAGGGCGAAGAAGACCCCGCCGATGCTCATGATCGGCGTGCTGATCAGCATCGTGCACGTCATGAGCACGAGCATCTGCACCTGCTGGACATCGTTCGTGGTGCGCGTGATCAGGGACGGCGCGCCGAAGTGGGACACCTCGCGCTCGGAGAACACGCTCACCCTGGTGAAGATCGCGAGCCGCACATCGCGGCCGAACGCCATCGCCGTCTTGGCGCCGAAGTAGACGGCGATGATCGCGCAGACGATCTGGACGAGCGTGATGCCGAGCATCGTCATGCCGAGCGACAGGATGACGCCGGTGTCGCCCTTCGCGACGCCGTCGTCGATGATCTGCGCGTTCAGGCTGGGCAGCATGAGCGCTGCGACGGTCTGCGCCGCCTGGAACAGCACGACGCCGGTGATCCACGGTCCGTACGGGCGCAAGTGGGTGCGGAGTAATCGCCACAGCATCAGTGGGCGCCTTCTTCCTGCTCGGGTGCCCCGGCCGGCGTGCCGATGGCGCCGTGCAGGACGAGGGTGACGAGATCGGCGTCGTCGATCGGACCGTTCGCCGTGAACGTGGGGATGGACGACGCGAACGCGACGAGGCGGAGGAACCGGCCGACGGTCTCGGGGTCGGCGTTCAGCATCGAGGTGTCCTCGCCGAACACCGTCGTGAGCGCCTGGATCCAGTTGTCGCGGATGTCGTCGGGCCGGATCGGCGGCCGCCGCTCACCGAGCGCCGACATGAGCCCGATCACGCCCGTGAACCGTGTGCGGAGCAACGAGAGCACGGCACGGAGCTTGTCCTCGAGCGGCCGGCTCGGGTCGATGCCGCGGATGGCCGCACGCAGCGGATCCGGGTCGAAATAGCGCTCGGCGGCGGCCTCGATGAGGCGTTCCTTGTCCCCGAACGCGCGGAACACGGTGCCCTCGGCGACGCCGGCGGCCTCGGCGATCTCCTTGGTCGAGACGGCCCGTCCTCGCTCGGCGAGCAGCGGGATCGCCGCGTCGAGGATGGCGCTGCGCCGGTCGTCCGGTGCGAGCGGCCGTGCCCGTTGCCGGGTCTCCACGTCGATGACCACCCGGCAACGATAGGAGTGAGCGCTCACTCAGTCAAGCAACGACGCGCCAGGGCGCCCGCCGGGTCCCGGTCGGCCGTCCTGCTGGGTGAATGCTCCTGTATCTCCGGCTCCGGCGCGCGTGTCCCACGGACGGGGGAGGGTCGCGTGCCTACAGTGGCACTGTGTGTCGTGCCGAGGAACCAGGAAGCCGGTGAACCCGTGATCGAGACGCAGCTCCCAGGAGCACAGGGCGCAGTCGGACCCGAGTCCGTCGCGCTCGGCGAGCCCGGATACACACCGGTCCATGCGGCCGACGAAGCGCGCGAACGCTGGCGGGCAGAGCTCGCCGGCATCGGCGGCCGTTCGGCGATGCTCTTCTTCGAGGACTCGGTGCGGACCCGCATCGAGCTGTCGACGACGCATCCGTCCGGCCTCGCGCAGTTCATCACGGGCAAGACCACGCTGCTCTCGAACCTCATCCGCGAGGACATCGCGTTCAAGTCGGCCAGCAACTCGGCCTCGACGATCACGGCGAAGGCCGTGGAGCTCGCCGCGACGCGGGGCATCGACGCGATCTTCCTTGCGATCGGTCTCGCCGAATGGCGGTACGAGAAGACCGATCACCGCGGGCCGGTTCTGCTGCGGCCGCTCGCGATCCGCCGCTACGGCCGCGATTTCGAGTTGCGCCTCAAGGGCAGCCTGCGGGTCAACCCCGCGCTCGTCCGCGCGCTCGCCGAGCAGTACGGCATCCGCCTCGACCCGGCGGGGCTGGTCGCACTCGCCCTCCAGGCGGGCGCATTCAAGCCGCAGCCCGTCATCGACCGCCTGCGCGAGTTCACCTCGCACATCCCGGGCTTCAGCGTGCAGCCGCGCCTGCTCATCTCGTCGTTCGAGGAGGTCGGCCACGCCCTCCTCGCCGACGCCGCGCACCTCGAGCATCCCGTGCTGGACGCCGTCGCCGGCATTCCGGCCGCAAGGGAGGCGGTCGCGGCCGCCGTCGTGCACGCTCCCGTGACGCCGCCCGACGTGCGATCGCCCGCCGCCGACGAACTGGTGCTCGACGCGGACGCGGGCCAGGAGCGCGCGGTGGCCTCCATCGCCGCGGGGAACAGCGTCGCCATCCGGGCGTTGCCCGGCACGGGTGCGACGCAGACCATCGTCAACGCGGTCGGCGCGCTCGTCGCCGCCCACAAGCGGGTGCTGCTCGTCAGCCCTCGCCACGCGACGCTCCGCGAGGTCGCCATCCGGCTCGGCGAGCACGGCCTGCCCGGCATCGCCGTGTCGAACAAGACCCTGCGCCGCGATCTGTTCGACGCGCTCAACCGCAACGAGAAGGCCGCAGAGCCGGACACGAGCGAGGTCGACGAGGCCCTCGTGCGCCTCCGGTCGGTCCTGATCGACTACCGCGGCTCGATGGTCAGGCGTGACTCCGTGCTGCACGTGAGCGTCCTCGACGCGCTCGGCGAGCTGTCGCGGCTCGCGCTGCTGCCCAGGCCACCGGCAACGACCGCCCGCCTGTCGAACCGTGCGCTCGAGGCGCTGTCCGGCGACCGGACCGAGGTCGCCGAAGTGCTCACGCGCGCCGCGGCGCTCGGCGAGTTCCGCTACGGACCGGGTGACTCGCCCTGGTACGGCGCACAGTTCGCCTCGGCGGAGGCGGCGTCGACCGCCCACGCCGTCGCGAAGCGACTCCACGGCACCGACCTGCCTCGGCTGCTCGAGCGGGCCAACGAGCTCATCTCGTCGACGCGGCTCCGGCCGTTCGCGAGCCTGACCGAGCTCGGCATCTACCTGCGGCTGCTGCTCGACATCCGTGAGACCCTCGACAAGTTCCAGCCGGGCGTGTTCGATCGGTCGCTCGGCGAACTCATCGTGGCCACCGGTCCCCGTAAGGACGCGCAGGAGATGTCGAGCGTCAACCGCCGGCGTCTCAAGAAGCACGCGCGCGACTACGTGCGTCCTGGCGTGCACATCGCCGACCTGCACGAGTGGCTGCAGCGGATCCAGCAGCAGCGCGTGCTCTACCAGCGCTTCGTCATCACCGGCGTCACGCCCGACGTGCCCGTCGGCATCACGGATGCGCTGGCGCTGTACCAGCGCGTGGCGGCCGACGTCGCCGTGCTCGACGAGCCGCTCGGGTTCGCGGGCAGCCAGGACTCGCTGCTCGCGGCGCCGATCGACGAGCTCGTGCACCGGATGAGCGACCTCGCGGCCGACTCCGAAGTGCTGCACAACCTGCAGGACCGCACCTCGGTGCGCGCCCGCCTGGCCGAGGCCGATCTCGAGCCGCTGCTCACCGACCTCGGCGGCAGGCACGTACCGCCGGACCAGGTCGGTGCCGAACTCGAGCTCGCGTGGTGGAAGAGCGCACTCGAGCGGCTGCTCGCCGAGGACACCGCGCTGCTCGGCGCGAACACGTCCGTGCTCGACCGCCTCGAATCCGATTTCCGCCTGGTCGACGAGGCCCACGTCGAATCCGCCGCGCGCCGACTCGGCTGGCAGCTCGCCGAGGCGTGGCGCATCGGCGTGGTCGACCGGCCCGGTGAGGCGGAAGCGCTCCGGCAGCTGCTGCAGAACCGTATCGACGACCCGACCGCGCTGCACCGCGAGGCGCCCCACCTGATGCGGCTGCTCGCGCCCGTCTGGCTCGCGTCGCCGTACGAGGTCCACCGGCTCGGCCCGGAGATGGCCTTCGACGTCGCGATCGTCGTGGACGCCGGAGCGATCAGCTTCGCCGAGGGCATCGGCGCGGTGCGCAGGGCGCGGCAGATCGTCGTGATCGGCGACCCGGTGACCCAGGCGCCGACCCCGTTCGACATCGCGGTCCGCGAGGGCGAATCCGAGACGGCGAACGAGAACCAGCGCCGTCTGGACGAGCGCCGCACCGATTCGCTGTTCAGCCGGATCGCCGAGCTCGTGCCCGGCATCGACCTCGTCCAGAGCTACCGCGCCGGCGGCGAGGATCTCGCGGAACTCGTCAACCGGCGCTTCTACGGCGGGGCGATCGAGAGCGTCCCGTGGGCCGGCACGTTCCTCGGTCACGGCAGCCTGATCCTCGACTACGTCGACAACGGCCACGGCCTGCCCGATGCGGAGACGGGCGCCGTCGAGGCGGTCGAACCCGAGGTGCAGCGGGTCGTCGAGCGAGTGCTCGACCATGCGGCGAAGCGTCCGCGCGAATCGCTCATGGTGGTCTCGGGCAGCCCGACCCACGCCGTCCGCGTGCAGCAGGCGGTGCTGAAGGCGCTCACCAGGCGCAGCGACATCACCGACTTCTTCCTGCGCGACCAGGCCGAGCCGTTCATGGTGGTCGGCCTCGCCGAGTCGGTCGGCCACAGCCGCGACCGGGTCATCTTCAGCGTCGGCTTCGGCCGGACGCCCCACGGTCGCACGCTCTCATCCCTCGGTCCGCTGTCGAAGCCGGGCGGCGACCGCCTGCTCGCGGCCGCGGTCACGAGGGCCAGGCGCTCGCTGACGATCGTGTCCTGCTTCCGCCCGGACGACCTCGACGTCGACCGTGCGCCCGCGGGCGTGCAGGCGCTCCAGCAGCTGCTGGCGGATGCGGAGGCGCGCGTCGACGAGGCGCCGATCGACGACGACCACGACGCGATGCTGCTCGACCTGGCACGGCGGCTGCGGGCGCTCGGCATGCACGTCGCGCTCGGCTACCACGGCAAGCTCGCCCTCGTCGCCTCGTTCGGTGCCAGGGCGATCGCGGTCGAGACCGACGCGACGGTGACGCTCGGGTCGCTGCGCACGAGCCTGCGCCTGCGCCCCGAGATGCTGAAGCGGCTCGGCTGGCACTACATGCGGGTGCACAGCTTCGACCTGTTCTCCGACCCGGACGCCGTCGCACAGCGCATCGCGATCGCGCTCGCCGCGCGGGAGCCGTCTCCGCTGACGACGACGATCCCGATCCTCGAAGTCACGACCTGAGTCGTGGCACAGCACCGCCGCGTCCGTACGGAACCGGCGCCGGGTTCCGACCCGACGCCGCACATCGCCGAGGAGCCGTCCGACGCCGAGGCGCCCTCGGACCGTGAGACGGCGAACGACCGCCGCCTGCTCGGCGACGTGCCGCCCCACTACGCCTGAGCCACCGGAGAAGCACCGAATGGTCTTCAGGCACCTGGTGCGCGGTGCCCGAAGGCCCGTTCCGTGCTCGAACGGGTCAGTCGAGCGTCTTGCCGCTCGGCAGCGTGTGGTCGCCCTCGGGGCTCGGCTGGTTCGCGAGCAGGTCGCGGATCTGGATGAGCAGCTCGGTCTCGGTCGGCGGGGTGTCGACCGGCGTCGCGTCGGCCGCGGCCTTCTGGCGCTCGAACGCGCGCTTGAGCAGGGCGTTGACGGGCAGCACGAAGACGAAGTAGACGATCGCCGCGATGATGACGAAGTTGATGGCCGCGCCGATGACGGCACCGAACAGCAGCTTGGCGCCGCCGCCCGATGCGGTGGGGATCGTGACGATGAGGGACTTGTCCAGGCTCTTCGCGTTGAAGATGGCGCCGATGAGCGGATTGAAGATGTTGGTCACGAGCGAGGTGACGATCGCCGTGAACGCGGCGCCGATGACCACGGCGACCGCGAGGTCGATCACGTTGCCGCGCAGGATGAAATCGCGGAAGCCCTTCATGGCTGTGCCTGTCTTTCAGTTCGGGACGGGAAGCACGGTCAGTGTGGCAGCAGCGGTATGAGAGCCGCGAATCAGCTGGGTGTCGGCGTGGCGGGGGTGGACTTCGCCGGTGCGGTCGCGGCCGGAGCCGCCTCGGTCGATGCGGGCTTGGCGCCGCCCTCGGCCGGCGGTTTCGCGGCGCCGTCGGCACCGGACGCGGTCCCGGTGCGGGAGTCGGTCCGGTAGAAGCCGGAGCCGTTGAACGTGACCCCGATCGAGCCGTACTGCTTGCGCAGATGGCCGCCGCAGGTCGGGCAGACCGTGAGCGCGTCGTCGGTGAACGCCTGCACCACCTCGAGGGCGGTGCCGCAGTCACGGCACGTGTAGGCGTACGTGGGCATGTGGCGTCCTCCTCGCGAGGTCAGCGGTGCGACAGGTCGATCGTCCTGCCAGGCGTGAGTACGCCGTCGACCGGGTGATCATGCGATTCGTGCGGCACGACCGCCACGAATTCGCTGTCGAAGACTAACCCGTAGACCGGGGCGCGGGTGGGCGCCGCGGCGAGGAAGCGGTCGTAATACCCGAGGCCCCAGCCCAGACGCATCCCGGTCACGTCCACCGCAGCCGCCGGCACGAGCAGCAGACCGACGTCGCCGATCGCCGCCGCATCCACCACCGGACCGCCGTGCACGGGGATGCCGTGGAGACCGGGGACCGCGGGCGCACCGGGCACGTGCTCGATCCAGTCGAGTCCGCGGTCGGCCCGCGCGGCCGAGAGCAGGACCCGGACCCCGGCGCCGTCGGCCCACGCGAGGAAGCCGTGCGTCGACGGCTCGTCGGGCGTCGAGAAGTAGCCGGCGACGCGGGAAGCGCCGAGCCGTTCGGTGAGCGCGACGAGACGCGCGGTCAGCGACTCGGCCGCCGCCGCCCGCACGGCGGCGGGCTGCGCGGCGCGCGCGTCGCGGATCGAACGGCGCAGGTCGCGCTTCGTCACGGGTTCTGGGGTGTTCACAGCGACACCATCGTAGGAAGTCGACCGGATACCCTTTCGGGCATGGCGTACCACATCACCAAGGCGGTCATTCCTGCCGCCGGTCTCGGCACCCGATTCCTTCCCGCGACCAAGGCGATGCCGAAGGAGATGCTGCCGGTCGTCGACAAGCCGGCGATCCAGTACGTGGTCGAAGAGGCGGTCGCCGCCGGTCTGCACGACGTGCTCATGGTCACCGGCCGGAACAAGTACGCCCTCGAGAACCACTTCGACCGGGTCTACGAACTCGAGGCGACCCTCGAGCGCAAGGGCGACCACGACAAGCTGCAGCGCGTGCACGAGTCGACCAACATCGCCGACATCCACTACTTCCGCCAGGGCGACCCGCACGGACTGGGTCATGCGGTCCTGCAGGCGCGTATGCACGTCGGCAACGAGCCGTTCGCGGTCCTGCTGGGCGACGACCTGATCGACCAGCGCGATCCGCTGCTGAAGCGCATGATCGACGAGCAGATCAAGCGTCGCGCCTCGATCGTCGCCCTGCTCGAAGTCGATCCCGATCAGATCCACCTGTACGGCGCCGCCGCTGTCGAGCCGACCGACGACCCCGATGTGGTGCGCATCACAGGCCTGGTCGAGAAGCCGACCAAGGAGGCCGCTCCCTCCAACTACGCGGTCATCGGCCGGTACGTGCTGCGCCCCGAGATCTTCGACGTGCTGGAGAAGACGCCGCCGGGCAAGGGAGGCGAGATCCAGCTCACCGACGCCCTGGAGAAGCTCGCCGGAGCGCCGGAGTGGACCGGAGGCGTCTACGGGCTCGTGTTCCGCGGCCGCCGATACGACACCGGCGACAAGATCGACTACATCAAGGCGATCATCCAGCTCGCCAGCGAGCGCGAGGACCTCGGGCCGGAATTGCGCCCGTGGCTCAAACAGTTCGTCTCCGGCCTCGACTAACGCCAGCACTCCGCCGTGCCGATCCCGATTCCGAGCCTGTCCGCCGGCTCGGTCACCATCCGTCCGATCCGCCTGCGCGACGCGAGGCCCTTGGAGCGCGAGCTCATCGAGGGTCGCTCGTGGATGCGCGAGTGGGAGGCGACGAGCCCACGCGGAGCCCTGAGCTTCGACACCCGCTCGAGCATCCGCGCGCTCCAGCAGAGCGCACGCAACGGGCAGGGCCTGCCGTTCGTCATCGAGGTGGACGGGCAGCTCGCCGGTCAGCTGAACGTGACGTCGGTCGCGTACGGCTCGCTGTCCAGTGCGACGATCGGGTACTGGATCGCCGAGCGGTTCGCGGGACGGGGTGCGACACCGACCGCCGTGGCACTCGCGACCGACCACGTGTTCACCGTGCTCGGGCTGCACCGCATGGAGATCTGCATCAGACCCGAGAACGCGAAGTCGTTGCGCGTGGTGCAGAAGCTCGGGTTCCGGTACGAGGGGCTCAGGCGCCGGTACATCCACATCAACGGCGACTGGCGCGATCATTTCTGCTTCGCCCTGGTCGCCGAGGAGGTGCCCGGCGGCGTGCTGCGGCGCTGGCGCGACGCCCGGGTGCCGTCGGATGCGGCGGCCGTGCCCGCCGCCGACCTCGAGTTGGCGCAGCGCTCGTTCCCCTGAGCGGCCCCAGACCGGGGCAGAAGAACGACACGCCCGGCGTGTCATGGGCCGCGACACGCCATCGTGCGCTCCGGCATCCGTTCCCCGCTGCGCCCTAGCGTGAGTGGTATGCCAAGCAGCCTCGGTGGTGGTGCGATCGTCGCCTTCGCCGCTGCGCTCTGGCTCCTCTACCTCACACCCATCTGGGTTCGGCGGCGCCGCTACGTCCAGACGGAGCGGAACGCGGTGCGATTGCAGCGGACTCTGGAGAACCTGGCCGCGCCGGACGTGGACGATGCGAGTGCCGAGGCGACCGCGAAGCTCGTGATCGACCAGCACCTCGCGCTGCGCGAGGCCGCTCGCACCGCCGAGCGGTTCGCCCGCCCGACCGCGGTCGCGGCCGAACGGCGCATCGCCAGGGACTCGGGGCCGCGGGACCCACGCCGCCGCGCGGATGCGGTGAGCGCGCTGGCGCAGGCACGATTGCGGCGTTCGCGCGTGCTCGGCGGCAACATCATCCTGCTCGGCCTCGCCGCCGTCGGCTTCGGCGTCTGGCAGGGGTCGACGGGCGGCCCGTGGTGGTGGGCCGCGGCCGGCGTCGTGGCGTCGCTCGGGGGAGTCGCCCTGCTGCAGCGGGCGGCGACCGTGGCAGCGGCGCACCGCGCCGTGGTGGCGGTGGACCGCGCCGTGACGCTGCCGACCGCCCACGAGGGCGGCTGGGATTCGGCGGGGGAGCAGGAGCAGCAGCGCTGGGCGCCGGTCGCGGTCCCGCGACCGCTGTCGTTCGACCGTGACGAGCCGGATTTCGACGAGGCCGACCTCGTGCAGGTCGAGGCCGAGCTCGCCGCCGCGACGCAGGCGTCCGAGCAGGCACGCCGGCTGGCACAGGCCCGTGCCGCCGCCATCGACCGGCCGGCATCCGTCACGGGCACGCCGCGGTTCAGCTCGGCGCGCATCAACCAGGACACCGGCGAAGCGCTCCGCGACCTCGACGGCGTGCTGCGCCGCCGCCGCGCCGGCTGACCCCACCGCTTCCAGGGGCGGCTGCTTTCAGACCGCGGAGAGCAGCTCGGTCAGCGCGCCGAACAGCCCGCCCGGCAGGTCTCTGGCCCGCAGGTCCGCGAGCAGCGCCGCGGGCGGCAGTCCCGACCCGAGCACCTCCCACACGGCGAGCTTCTGCTCGTTCTCGCACTGCGCTGCGGCGAGCAGCGCCTGCGCCCGGCCGAGGACGTCGGACGTGTGGGGCTCGGGGCGGGCGCCGAACGCGACGGTCGCGCTCGCGCCCGCGGCCAGATCCGGCACGACGACCGAGCCGTTCGGGTTCCCGTCGGCCGCGAGCAGGCGGACCGTCCACGTCCGCGTCGTCGGCACGCTGACGAGCGCGCCCGAGGACGGGCCGATCGTCAGGCTGCCCGCAGCCTGATCCCAGACGAGCGGTGTGCGCACGGTCGGGATCGTGGCGGGCGTGGTCCCTGTGCCGTCGTCCTCGATGAGCGTGAACGCCCCGTCGGCGCCCGGTGCGACGAGCACTTCGAACGCGGCCGGGTTCCGGGTCGCGTCGAGTTCGTCGGCCGCGGCGAGCGGCAGGATGCCGCCGGCGGGCAGCAGCACGGGAACCGACTCGAGACCGCGGTGCAACTCGGCGGTACGGCCGCCCGAATACACGGTCTCGGTGACGATGTCGACCCACGTGCCGGGAGGCAGCCACGCACGCGTCGAGCCGAGCAGCGTGACCGGGTCGCGCGGCGAGGTGATCGGCGCGACGACGAGTTCGCTGCCGAACAATGCCTGGTTCGGCACGGTGTACGCGCCCTGCTCGTCGGGCCAGCGGTGGTACATCGGGCGAACGAGCGGCCGGTGGCCCGTGCCGGCGAGGTGGTTCATCGTGTGCAGGTACGGCACGAGCCTGGCCCGGAGCCGCAGCGCCTCACTCATCGCGGCGCGCGTCTCGAGCGGGTAGTGCCACGGCTCCTTGACCAGGAACGGATTGTTCGACGAGTGCAGCCGCATGATCGGCGAGAAGACGCCGAGCTGTACCCAGCGGGCCGTGAGTTCGTCGTCCCTGACTCCCCACAGGTGGCCGCCGACGTCGTGGCTCCACCAGCCGTAGCCGATGTTCGCCGCGGTGGCGGTGAACTCCGGCTGGAAGGCGAGCGACGGCCAGCTGATGATCGAGTCGCCGGAGAATCCGACGGGATAGCGGTGGCTGCCGGGGCCGGCGTACCGCGAGAAGGTCATCGGCCGCCGGTCGCCTCGGCCGGAGTCGAGGAAGTGGTAGTGGTTCAGCATCCACAGCGGATCCACGCCCGGGGTGCGCGAGTGGCCGCCCTGTTGCCAGTCGAGCCACCAGAAGTCGACCCCCTGCGCCTCGAGCGGATGGTGCAGCACGTCGAAATAGGCCTCGAGGAACTGGGGATCGGTGATGTCGAACGGGATGTCGACCCGGCTCGCCGGGTCGATGCCGAGGGCTTCCGCCATCGCGGGGTACGCGTCCTCGAAGGCACGCACGCCGTCGGCGGGGTGCACGTTCAGCGTCGTCCGCAGGCCCCGGTCGTGCAGGGCGCTGAGGAATGCCTCAGGGTCCGGGAACAGCGTGCGCTCCCAGCTGTAGCCGGTCCATCCGCTGCCGTACTCGGGCGGCACGGACGCGACGCGGTGCCAGTCCATGTCGATCACCGCGACGGAGAAGGGCAGGTCCTCGGCGGCGAAGCGGTCCATCAGCGCGAGGTATTCGTCGGCGGTGTACGCGTGGTAGCGGCTCCACCAGTTGCCGAGCGCCCAGCGGGGGAGCACCGGCTGGGGCCCCGAGATCGCGTACAGGTCGTCCAGTGCCCCGTCGTAGTCGTGTCCGTTCGCGAACACGTACACGTCGAGCCTGCCGGGGACGCGGGTGCCGATCCAGCCGTCATCCTCGAAGAGGAAGGACGCGGAGTCGTCGAGCGCTGCGACACCGCCCCTGGCGATCACGCCGGTGTCGAGCGGTATGCGGCCGTCGGCCTCGTCGAGCGTGCGGGCGGTGCCGCCGAGGTTCGTCATCGGCTCGCCGTACCGCCACTGCGACTGGTGGTTCGAGACACCGCCCCGCGCCTGCACGGTCAGCCCGGCGGGCGAGAACGGCCCGCGGTCGTAGGTCAGGTGGAAGCGGTCGGTGATGACTTCGAGGGCGCGCGCGCCGTCGAGCACGGTGAACGCCGGTACCGGCAGCGCGCGGTGCATCGCGAAGGTCGATGCACGGTCCTCGAACCCGCCGTCGGCGGACCATTCGACTCGCACGACGCCTGCGGTGAGCACGGTGATGCGCCAGTGGTCGCCTCGCACCTGGGCCGCCGCATCGGCGACGGGGGTGGACTGGATGTGGAATCGCGGGTCCATGAGGCTCCTTCGCACCGTGGCCGCTCAAGCCTACGAGGCGCCGGCTGGGCGCCGAGTGCGGCTCATCGGGCGGCGGGCACGACGTTGTGGTTCCGCGAGAACAGGTTGCCAGGGTCCCAGACCGCCTTCGCCCGCGCGAGCCGATCCGCGGTGGCAGGCGGGTACATCCTCGGCACGATGTCCGGTGTCACGGCATTGGTGAAGTTGCCGTACATGCCCATCGAGATCGCCTCGACCGGTGCCCACGCGGCGACCAGATCGTGCACCGTCTCCGATGGGGCGTCGGGTGCCGCGAACGCGGCCGTCACGACGAAGGCTTCCGCCTCACGGAACGCGAGCGCCGTCGCGTCCGGCGCGATGTCGCCGAAGGCCCCACCCCCCAGGTAGCGGATCATCAGCATCGCCGTGCCGCGAGCGGCATGCGCCGCGAGCAGGGTGTCGATCGCCTCGTCGTCGAAGGTCGCGAGGAACCCGTTCGCGTCGAGGACGACCGGTGGCGGTCCGCCCGCGGCCGTCGGGTCGAGCGGCGGGGCGTCGAGCAGGATGTCCGGATAGGCTCGCACGGCGATGTCGGGTGCGCCGATGCCAGGGACGGGATGTGCCGGAAGGTCCACGATCGTTGCGATCCTTGTGCTGCGCACCGGCTTCGCGGTCTGCACATCGACGGTCGTCAGCTGCTTCGGGGTGAACCAGTCGAGCGTCGCGTCGCCGCCCGGTGCGAGATCGCTCCGGAGAGCGACCGCGTCGCCGCGCTCCAGCGCCGCGGCAGCCGCGGCGCTGGGGGCGTGACCGAGGGTGAGCGCCAGCGCGTCCAGGTCGCCGATGGAGACGAAGTTCTGAGCGTTGATGCCGCTGCCACCATTCGCGGTGAACGGCCCGCAGCGCAGGTCGGCCGGGTCGCGGCCTGCGCGTGCCGAGCAGATCGGGGTGTCGGGGAACCGGACGACCGGCAGCGCGTCCTTCTTCATCGCGGAGGGCTTCGCCGTTGCCTCGTCCTGCCGCGATTGCGCGACGGTGGCGATCCGTGCGACCGGCAGGTCGTGACGGATCACGGAGACCGCGGCGTCGGCGTCCTGCGCCGTCGGGTACTCCGTCGCCCTGCCGAGCACGGGGATGTCCGCGTCGCCGATCCGCGCCGCGCTCCAGCTGTACTGCGTCGCCGAGTCGATCGATGCTGTGTTGGCGATGCACATCGCGAACGACGCCAGGAACACGGTCGACATCACGGCCGCGACCGCAGGGACCGCCCTGCCGAGGTTGCGGGACGTGTCGCGGGCGGCCATCCGGGCCGGCAGGGGAGCCCGCGTGAGCAGGCGGGTGACGCCACGCAGGACCAGGCCGGCGCAGAGCACGACGCCGATCTGCGCGATGACGGGTCCACCGCCGACGAGGCCGATCGCACCGAGCTGCTGGGCCGTCGAGGAGCCGTCCTTCGACTGCAGGGTCGCGAGCAGCACGCCACCCCCGGCGAGCGTCATGACGACGCCCGTGATCAGCAGCACGATGCCGAGGACGGGCGTCCGGCCGACGCGCTGCGGAATCCGGGCGCCCCTGAGCGCGCGGACGACGTCGATCTTCGCCGCGGCTCTGGCGGGCACGAGCGCCGAGGCCCAGCCGACGAGCACGCCGAAGAGCAGGATGCCCGCGAGCAGCGGCCACTCGATGTGCACGCCCGGATAGCGCGTCCACGACCCGTCGTCCGTCAGGTGCATGAGCACGAGCGCTCCCGCGACGCCGATCAGGATGCCGGCGAGTCCGCCGAGGGCGCCGAGCACGACGCCCGACGCCGTCACGATCTGCCGCAGTGCGGCCGCCTCGCCGCCGACCGATGCGACGGTCGCGAGCAGGCGCTGTTGCAGCCTGGCGCCGACCGCGAACGCGGCGCCCGCGAGTAGCGCGACTTCGATCAGTGCGAACGCGCAGCCGATCGCGATGAGCGCCGCCGTGACAGGAGGGAACCCGCTCTCGCCGTACTGCCGGCTGGGCGGCAGGACCGGCGGATGCAGGACGACCGCTCTCGAGAAGACGGTCGTGCCCGCCGCATTCAGCCGCTCGATCGTCGGCCAGTCGATGGGTGTGTCCGGCGCGTAATAGGTGAGTCCGGTCGCATCCGTGACCGCGGGGAGCACCGACGTGGCCGCGAACACGGTCTCGGCATCGGACGGCAGGCTGCGATCGCGCTCGGTGCCGACGACGGTCAACCTCCTGGCCCACGGTTGCAGCAGGTCGATCGAACCGCCGATGTGGGCGCCGAGGCGGGTCAGGGCGGCCGGTGATACCAGGATCTCGTCAGGCGCGGCTGGGCGACGCCCCGACAGCAGCACATAGGGGCCCCCGTCGAGGGAGGGATCCCACGTGGCTCCCGTCTGGACCGTCAGGCTGACCGCACCCTGCTCGGTGCGGAACGTGCCGGCGCCGCTCGCGACGGGCAGCAGTTCCACCGACGGGATCACCGACCGGGGGTCGACGGCCGCAGACTGCGTCCCCGTGCCCGATGTCGAGTAGTCGTAGCCGCCCTCGACGCCCTGCTCGACCTTGTCCGCCGGCGTGCCGACCACGGTCAGCTTCGCCTGGGCGTGGCCGAGGTCGTTCTGGATGCGCTCGGCGAGCGTGGAACGCGTGCTCGGCAGGAACACGGCTGCGCCGGCGAGGCCGGCCACCGGTACCGCGACCAGCGCCATGATGAGCAGGGACTGACCCCACGAGCGCAGTGCGCCGCGCCGGGCGATCCGGAGGGCGACCGCCCACCGGTTCCAGGCCGCGCGCATCAGGACGCGCCCGTCAGCAGGGTCTCCGGGCGCGCCGCCGCCTGCTCGGCAGCGATGTTCCCGTCGCGCAGGAAGACGATCCGATCGGCCCACGCGGCGTGGCGCGCGTCGTGCGTGACGAGCACGCCGCCGGCTCCCTGATCCACGCGGTCGCGGAGCATGCGCAACACCACCTCGCCGGTGTGGGAATCGAGGGCGCCCGTCGGCTCGTCCGCGAGGATCAGCCGCCGCGGACCGACGACCGCTCGCGCGATCGCGACCCGCTGCTGCTGCCCGCCGGAGAGGGCGTCGGGGAAGCGGCCGCCGAGGTCGGCCAGCTCGACCGACGCCAGTGCGTCGGCCGCCGCTCGCTGCACGTCCCGCCTCGACCATCCCTCCAGTTCGAGCGGCAGTCCGACGTTCTCGGCGGCCGTGAGTGTCGGGACGAGGTTGTAGTCCTGGAAGACGAAGCCGAGCACCGTGCGACGCAGCGAAGCGAGCCGCTTGGCGGACAGTCCGCCGAGCAGCACGCCGTCGACCTCGACGACGCCCGCGTCGGGCACGGTGAGGCCGCCTGCGATCGTGAGCAGCGACGACTTGCCCGACCCCGAAGCGCCCATCACGGCGACGAGCTCGCCCGGCTGCACGGTCAGCTCGACGCCGTCGAGTGCGACGACGGCGGTCTCGCCGGTCCCGTAGCGATGGGTGACGCCGCTCATCCGCAGCAATGCACTCACTGCGCCGGCTCCTGCTTGGACGCGCGCTGGCGGGTCGGCGACCGCACTCCGGCAGGGGCGACGACGCCGGATCGGACGGCGCGCAGGATCGCGGCCTCCGAGTAGTCGAGCCAGCGCACCTCGGCCTCCGCCGCGAAGATCATCGACTCGACGACGAGCGACCAGGCGAGCTCGGACGCCGACGTCGGGGACGCCTTCGATGACTTCGTCCTCGTCAGATCCTGCAGCGTCGCGAGGGTCGCCGACCGCTGCATCTGGATGAGCGCGGCGATGTCGACGCCGGGGAGGGTGGATGCGAGCGCCAGCTTCATCGCGAGGTCGTCGCGGGTCTGGGAGCGCTGCACCGCCGAGCCCAGCCAGCTCGCGACGTCCGCGGAGCCGGCGTCCGTGATCCGGTAGCGGACGCGGCCTTCGGGGTCGGCTCCGTCACTCACGACCAGCCCGTCGCGCTCGAGCCGGTCAAGGGTCGTGTAGACCTGCCCGGCGTTCAGCGGCCAGGTGCCTCCTGTCCGCGACTCGAACTCACCGCGCAGCTGGTAGCCGTAGCAGGGCGCCTGATCCAGGATCGCCAGCAGACTCTGTCGCACACTCACGTCGTATCCGTCCTCATGGATACGCAGTATGCACTACTCGGTAGCGTTCGCGCCCGACACGCCGGGCGGCATCGAGTAGCACGACGAAGGCCGCCTTCCGATCGGAAGACGGCCTTCTGTCCGTGGACCCAGGGGGATTCGAACCCCCGACCTTCTCATTGCGAACGAGACGCGCTACCAACTGCGCCATGGGCCCCGGCGGTCAGCAAGACTAGCACTCGACCCGAGCGCTCCGCCGTCACGGCGCGGTGCCTCAGCGCTCCAGCCAGCGCAGTCCTGCCGGCAGGTACCGGTCGCCCGCCGCCGCCCCGCGCGGTGCGACCTCGTCGAGCGCGGCGAGGTCGCGCTCGGTGAGTTCCACCTCGGTGGCGCCGATGTTCTCCTCGAGGTTCGCGCTGCGGCGGGTGCCCGGGATCGGCACCACGTCGTCGCCCTGCGCGAGCACCCAGGCCAGCGCGAGCTGCGCGGGCGTCGCGTGCTTCGCCGCCGCGATCCCGGTCACCCGGTCGACGATCGCGAGGTTCTGTTCGAGGTTCTCGTCCGCGAAGCGCGGGTTCGTCTTCCTGAAGTCGTCGTCCGCCATGTCCGCGCTGCTGCGCACTCGGCCCGTCAGCATGCCGCGGCCGAGTGGGGAGTACGGCACGAAACCGATGCCGAGTTCGCGGACGGTGGCGAGCACCCCGTTCGATTCGACGTCTCGCGTGAACAGCGAGTATTCGGTCTGCACCGCCGACAGCGGGCTGCTCGCGTGGGCGCGACGGATGGTGTCGGGCAGCGCCTCGCTGATGCCGAGCGCGCGGACCTTGCCCGCGGCGACGAGTTCCCCGAGCGCGCCGAACGTCTCCTCGACGGGCGTCGCCGGATCGACGCGGTGCTGGTAGTAGAGGTCGATCGTCTCGACGCCCAGGCGCTGCAGCGAACCGTCGACGGCCCGCCGGATGTACTCGGGGGTGCCGTTGACGCCGCCGGTCCGGACGCCGTCGGGTCCGATCTCATTGCCGAACTTCGTCGCGATGACGACCTCGTCGCGGTGGGATGCGAGTGCCGCGCCCAGCAGGCGCTCGTTCGTGAACGGGCCGTAGAGGTCGGCGGTGTCGAAGAACGTCACACCGGCGTCGAGCGCCAGGTGGATCGTCCTGGTCGATTCGGCGTCGTCGTGCGCGCCGTAGTACGCGCTCATGCCCATGCAGCCGAGTCCCAGTGCCGAGACCGTCAGGCCACCCAATGTCCGTTCGCGCATGCGCGCCTCCGCTCGTCGACCGACGGCCATTATCCGCCTGCCCCGTAAGGCTCCATCCGGGCGTGAATCCGGCTTTCGCGGCGCTCCGATTACATGGCGGGTCGGCTGCGTGCCGAGATTCTCGAGTTCGTCCGCCGACGGGAATCCGTCTCGCACCGCAATCGATGCGAAGCGCGAATCCTGCCACGCGGCGAGACGTGCGAATATCCCCCCGTTCGCGTGTATGCTGATTTCAATTAGTCGTGGCACCCGGGTTCTTCCGGTTGCAAATTCATTCCAAGGATGCTTACGAATGGCACAGAAGTACATCGTTCAGCTCGTCGACGATCTGACCCAGGAGCCGATCGAGGAGGGCGCCGGAGAGAGTGTGAAGTTCGGGCTCGACGGCGTGAGCTACACCATCGATCTGACCACCGAGCACGCCAGTGCGCTGCGCTCCGCGCTCGAGCCGTACGTCGGCGTGGCGCGCAAGGGCGACTTCTCGCCGAAGGCGCCGGTCAAGGCCGCCCCGAAGGGTGACCTGAAGGCGATCCGCGAGTGGGCGACCGCGAACGGCATCAAGGTCTCGAGCCGCGGACGCATCCCGGCCGACGTGCAGAGCGCCTACACCGCCGCGCACTGATTCCGCATCGGTCGCCTCGCGACCGGGTGCTCGATGGCCGCCTCACCCTTCCGGGTGAAGGCGGCCATCGTGCGTTCCGGCGGTGTTCGTATTCTTGGCGGGGTGATCGACCGTGACCTCGCGCTGCAGCTCCACCACGCCGGCCTCGTCTGGCGTCCGGTCCCCGGTGACTCGTTCCAGCTGCTCGCCGTCGACATGGAACAGACCGGGACCGACATGTTCACGGTGAGCGACCTCACGATCGAGGCGCATCACTTCCCGACCGGCACCGTGCTCGGATTCAACGGCACCACCGAGTGGGCCCTCGACTCGGTCGGCCTCGAGGACGCGCTCTGGTTCCCCCGCGAGGACCAGCTCCGGACCGCGCTCGGCCACACGTTCGAGCGCCTCGAGCGGGCCGATGCCGACCGCTGGGTCGTCACGACGGTGTTCCTCGGCGAGCGGGCGACGCATGTCGGAACGGCCGCCGACGAGGCGTACGCGCTCGCCCTGCTGCCCCAGGTGCTCGCCTCGTCCTGAGTTCCCCACAGGGTCGTCCACGGCCGGTCCGCTGCTGTGCCCCGTCGTTGTCGGCGGGTCGGGCCACCATGTGGAATACGGGCGCCGGTTATCCACACTGTGGACGACACGCCACAAGATGTTGGGTTGGGGCGCCGTCGGTGCCCCTGTATATAGTGATCGTCTGCTCGCGCCGTGGCCGCGGGAGCGGAACCGGCGCAGGTGCGCGTCGTGGATCACAGGAAGAGCGGGCAACGTGGGAATCACCGTCATCAAGCGCAACGGGGAGCGCGAGTCGTACGACGCGAACAAGATCAACCTCGCGATCGAGCACGCCAGCGAGGGCCTCGACGCCAACATCACGTGGGTCACGCAGATCGCGTCCGAACTCGAGCTCACCCTGTTCGACGGCATCACGACGCAGCAGCTCGACGAGGCCGTCATCCAGGTGGCGCTGCAGAACGTGAAGGACGACCCCGCCTTCGACACGGTCGCGGCCCGCCTGCTGCTGAAGACCATCTACAAGCGCGTGCTCGGGGACTACGAGGGCGCCGACGAGTTGCGCGCCCTTCATCGGGACGGCTTCCGCGCGTACATCGCCCGCGGTGTCGAGGAGGAGCTGCTGGACCCGCGCCTCGCCGCGCTCTTCGACCTCGACGCCCTCGCCGAGGCGCTCGAGCCCGAGAACGACTCGCTCATGAAGTACATCGGCGTCGTCACCCTGAACAACCGGTACGGCATCAAGGCGCGCAACGGGGAGCCGCTCGAGGTGCCCCAGTTCTTCTGGATGCGCATCGCGATGGGCCTCTCGCTGAACGAGCGGGACGCGACCGCCGCCGCCCTGCGCTTCTACCGGAAGATGTCGGCGCTCGACTACCTGGCCGCCGGCTCGACGCTGGTGAACGCGGGCACGAAGTTCCCGCAGCTGTCCAACTGCTTCGTCATGGAGATGCAGGACGACATCGAGCACATCGCGAAGACCACCCGCGACGTCATGTGGCTCACGAAGGGGACCGGCGGCATCGGCCTGTCGGTCACGAAGCTGCGGGCGCAGGGCTCGCCGATCCGCTCGAACAACACGACCTCGACCGGTCCGATTCCGTTCATGCACACGATCGATTCGATCCTGCGCGCGGTCTCGCGCGGGGGCAAGAAGTTCGGTGCGCTGTGCTTCTACATGGAGAACTGGCACCTCGACTTCCCCGAGTTCCTCGACCTGCGGCAGAACTCCGGTGACCCGTATCGGCGTACCAGAACTGCGAACACCGCGGTCTGGATCTCCGACGAGTTCATGAAGCGAGTGCAGCACGACGACAGCTGGTACCTCTTCGATCCGCTGGAAGTCGCCGATCTCAATGAGCTGACAGGCAAAGCGTTCTCGGAGCGCTATGCGCACTACGTCGCCGAAGCCGAAGCGGGACGGATGCGCGCCTTCAAGCGCATGACTGCGCGCGAGCAGTTCAAGGACATCCTGATGGCGCTCCAGACCACGAGCCACCCGTGGCTCACGTGGAAGGACACGATCAACAACCGCGCCCTCAACAACAACACCGGCACCATCCACTCGTCGAACCTCTGCACCGAGATCACGCTGCCGCAGGACCGCGACAACGTCTCCGTGTGCAACCTGGTGTCGATCAACCTCTCGCGCCACCTCGTCACCGCGAACGACGGCACGCTCGGCTTCGACTGGGACCGCGTGGCGGAGAGCGCGAAGCTCGCGATCCGTCAGCTCGACAACCTCATCGACATCACGCTCTCGAGCGTCGACGAGGCGGACCACTCGAACTCGGAGAACCGCGCGGTCGGCCTCGGTGTCATGGGCTTCACCGACGTCGTCGAGCGGCTCGGCTACTCGTACGAGAGCGAGCAGGCCTACTCGCTGATCGACGAGATCATGGAGCACGTCTCGTACGCGGCGATCGAGGAATCGGTCGACCTGGCGAAGGAGCGCGGTGCGTACCCGAACTTCGACGGCTCCGGCTGGTCGAAAGGCATGGTGCCGCTCGACACGATCGCGACGACCGAAGCCGACAGGGGGGTCCCGATCCTCGTCGACCGCGTGACGCGGCTCGACTGGGATTCGCTGCGTGAGCGGGTGAAGGGCGGCATGCGCAACGCGACCCTGATGGCGATCGCGCCGACCGCCTCCATCGGACTCGTCGCCGGCACCACGCCGGGACTCGACCCGCAGTTCTCGCAGATCTTCAGCCGTGCGACGTCGTCCGGCAAGTTCCTGGAGGTCAACCGGAACCTCGTCGCCGAGCTGCAGCAGCGCGGCCTGTGGGAGCTCGTCCGCGAGCAGATCCTGCGCAGCCAGGGCGACATCCAGCGCATCGACGCGATCCCGGACGAGGTGAAGGCGACGTACAAGACGAGCTTCCAGCTCTCGCCGTTCGCCTTCCTCGAGGTCGCGGCCCGCGCGCAGAAGTGGATCGACCAGGCGATCAGCCGCAACATGTACCTCGAGACGCGCGACCTCGGCGACATGATGAGCATTTACAGCGCGGCATGGGAACGTGGCGTCAAGACGACCTACTACCTGCACATGAAGCCGCGCCACACCGCCGAGCAGTCGACGGTCAAGGTGAACAAGGCGCAGGACGTCGAAGGCGGCCAGGCACGTCGCGGTTTCGGGGCCGCTCAGCCGGCGCAGCCGGCCGCGGCGCCCGCCCGGCGCGGCTTCGGCAGCGTGGTGCGGTCCGAGTGACCGCGAACGCGACGACGAGGAGGAGACGAGCATGAGCATTCTGGGTACGGGCATCGCGGAGGGACTGCTGTTGAAGCCGGTCCGCTACAAGTGGGCGATGGACCTCTACGAGCAGGCCGTGGCGAACACGTGGTTCCCGAACGAGATCCAGCTCGGCGAGGACATCGCGGACTTCAAGCGCATGACGGACGAGGAGCGGCACGCCGTCACGTTCCTCATGTCGTACTTCAACCCGAACGAGCTGCTCGTCAACAAGGCGCTCGCGTTCGGCGTCTACCCCTACGTCAACGCTCCCGAGGCGCACCTCTACCTCGCGAAGCAGATGTGGGAGGAGGCGAATCACTGCATGTCCTTCGAGTACGTCCTCGAGACGTTCCCGATCGACCGCGACGAGGCGTACAACTCCCATGTGGATGTGCCGTCGATGGCGGCGAAGGAGGCGTTCGAGGTCGAGTTCATCCGGCGGATGAGCGAGCAGACCCTCGACATCACGACGACAGCGGGCAAGCAGGACTTCGTCCGCAACCTCGTCGCGTACAACGTGATCCTCGAGGGCATCTGGTTCTATTCGGGCTTCATGGTCGCGCTGTCGTTCCGCCAGCGGAACCTGCTGCGCAACTTCGGCTCGCTCGTCGACTGGATCGTGCGCGACGAGAGCCTGCACCTGAAGTTCGGGATCAACCTCATCCTCACGGTGCTCGAGGAGAACCCCGACCTGCAGACGCCCGAGTTCGCCGAGGAGATCAGGACCATGATCCTGAAGGCCGTGGAGATGGAGGAGCAGTACAACCACGACCTCCTGCCCGGCGGCATCCTCGGACTGAACGCCAACTACATCAACCAGTACGTGAAGTACCTCGCCGACCGGCGGCTCGAAGAGCTCGGGTTCGAGCCGGAGTACAAGGTCTCGAACCCGGCGAAGTGGATGGCGACGGCGAACGACACGCTGCAGCTGGTCAACTTCTTCGAGTCGACCAACACGTCCTACGAGTCGAACG
Source organism: uncultured Actinomycetota bacterium (assembly GCA_963716965.1). GTDB lineage: Bacteria > Actinomycetota > Actinomycetes > Actinomycetales > Microbacteriaceae > Amnibacterium. Next base: position 691,851 of record CAVQUZ010000001.1, read on the forward strand.
CGCAGGCGACCGTCGGCTCCAAGTGAGCCGGGACGGGGGCCCCGCGGGGGCCCCGAACGTCACTGCAGGAACCAGCCGAGCGGCCGCTGCGGCGCCGTCGCGAGCTCGCGGCGGAGCGTCGGCGCCGCCCAGCGGACCCCGTTCGCGAGCACGCGGCGGATCTCGGGACGGTGGTAGACGGGGTACTCCTGGTCGCCGGGCGAGAAGTAGAACACCCGGCCACGGCCGCGTTCGTAGGTGACGCCCGACCGGAAGACCTCGCCGCCCGTGAACGAGCTGATGAACACCAGTTCGTCGGGCACAGGGATCTCGAACGGCTCGGAGTACATCTCCTGCCGGTCGATGACGATCGGGTTCGGCACGCCGTCGGCGATCGGGTGTCGGGGTGCGACCGTCCAGACGAGTTCCCGCTCGCCGTCGTTGCGCCAGCCGAGCGAGTTGGTCGTGCCGGTGACGCGCTGGAAGATCTTCGAGTAGTGCCCGGAATGCAGCACGATGAGTCCCATGCCGGCGAGGACGGCTTCGTGCACCCGCTGCACGACCGCATCCGACACCTCGGCATGACCGATGTGGCCCCACCAGAGCAGCACGTCGGTGGCGTCGACCCGCTCCTGCGGTAGACCGTGCTCGGGTTCGCGCAGCGTCGCGGTCGACACGGCGTGGTCGGGCCCGAGCTCCGCGCGCAGCCCGTCGGCGATGGCGGCGTGGATGCCGTCGGGGTAGTTGCCGACGACGACCGGATCCCCGCGCGTCTCGTGGATGTACTCGTTCCAGACCACGATGTTCACTGCTCGACCTCGACTTCCCGTCCTGCGGCCGCCGACGCGTAGACCGCGTCGAGCACGCGCGTGCGATGGAGCGCGAACTCGCCGTAGCTGTTCGCGTACGCGCCCGACCGGATCGTCGCGAGGAACTCCGCGATGACCGAGGCGTGGTGGCCGGCCGGCACAGGCACGTCGGGCGTGATGTCGACCGGGCGCCCCGCCTCGAGCCGGTACGCGGTGATCGTGCCGTTCGTCGCGTAGTCGCGCACGAAGAGGCGGACGCCGCCGGTCGAGCCTTTCAACTCGATCTCGATGTCCTCCTTCGTCTTCGAGAACTCGGCCCAGGACGCCTCGAGCCGCACGCTGCCGCCGGTGTCGAGGCGCAGCAGTGCGCTCGCGAAGTCCTCGACCTCGTACGGATGGTCGGCACCCGTCGAGCCCGGGTTCACCGCGGCTCGGCCGCCGATGCCCTGCCTGCCGAGCTCGCCGTACGCGACGCCGCTCACCCGGGTCACCTTCGGCTCGCCGAGCAGGCTCAGCACGATGTCCAGCACGTGCGAGCCGAGGTCGATGAGCGGGCCGCCTCCCGCGAGCGCCTTGCGCGTGAACCACGAGCCGAGACCCGGGATGCCGTTGCGTCTCGTCCAGCTGGCGGTCGCGTGGTACACGGTCCCGATCGGGTGCTCCGCGAGGTACCGGCGGATCCATTCGACGTCCGCGCGGCGCCGATGGTTGTACGTCACCTCGAGGACGCGGTCGTTCGCCCTGGCCGCATCGACCATCCTGGCGGCCAGCTCGGCGTTGACCGAGATCGGCTTCTCGCTGATCACGTGCTTGCCCGCCTCGAGCGCGGCGATCGCGATCTCGTGGTGCGCGGCGTTCGGCACGGCGACGCTGACGATGTCGAGATCGTCGCCGGCGACCAGGTGCCGCCAGTCGTCGTGCGTCGTCGTCACGTCGAGTTCCGCGGCGGCGGCGGCAAGTCGGCCGGGCGCGGGGTCCGCGAGAGAGACGAGCTCGACGCCCGGGGCTGCGGAGTAGCTGAGGGCGTGCTGCATCCCGGCCCAGCCGAGACCCACGACGCCGGCTCGGAGAACGGGAGCGGGAGAGGTATTCGTCGGTGACATCGTTTCGAGGCTAGTCACATCGTCCTGACGCTTCGCAACGGGTCGAACGCCGTCGGCGCGGTCGGGGCACAATGGCCCGATGGCGACCAAGGGGACGGTGGTGGCGCTGCTGCGCGGCGTGAATGTCGGGGGTGTCCGCTTCGCGATGCGCGACCTGGCGGCGGCACTGCAGGGGGCCGGATACGAGGACGTGCGGACCATCCTGGCGAGCGGCAACGTCGTCCTGCGGACGACCCAGACGCCCACCGACGTCGCGTCGGGCGTGCACGCCGTGATCGAGGACCGGTTCGGCTTCGACGTCGCCGTCATCGCCGTGGCGATGGCCGACATCGCGGAGGCGGTCGAGGGGTACCCGTTCGAGCGCACGCCGAACCGGCACGCGTACGCCGTCTTCGCGCAGTCGCGGGTCGCGATCACCGAGCTCGCCGAGGCGGCGGGCACGCTCGACCCCTCGCTCGAGGTGATCGCGCACGGCGGTCACGTGCTCTATTGGGACGTGCCGAAGCGGCACACGCTGGACTCGAAGTTCGGCAGGGAGTACGGCCGATGGCAGAAGACGGGCGCGGTGACCACCCGGAACCTGCAGACGCTCGAGAAGATCCTGGCCGCGGCGCCGGCGTGACCGGCGGCGCCCGGCCCGCATGGTGCAGGCTGGTCGTGTGACGGACCCGCGCGCGCATCGCCCGCGGACCGAGCGCGGGCTGGAGCGGCTCGTGTTCTTCACGGACGCGGTCGCCGCGATCGCGATCACCCTGCTCGCGCTGCCGCTCGTCGACGTGTTCTCCGACGTCCCGCTCGCGGCCGCCCATCCGCACGCGCTCGGCTCGATCATCGGGGAGCACTGGCTGCAGTTCGTCCTGTTCGTGCTCACCTTCCTGGTCATCGGGCGGCTGTGGTTCGCCCATCACCAGCTGTTCGAGCACGTCGAGCGGTACACCACCCGGCTCGTCGCACTCGACCTGCTGTGGGCGCTGACGATCGTCGCGCTGCCGATCCCGAGCGCGGCAGTCGCGTTGTGGAGCCCGACACCGACGAGCGTCGCGTTCTACATCGGCACGATGACGCTCAGCGAGCTGTTCCTGACCGGCATCGCGGTCCTGGTGCAGCGCGACCCCGAGATCGGGCCGAGCGCCGGCACGCTCGCCGCCCGCCTCGTGGTGCTCGGCAACGTCGCGACGCTGATCGCATTCGCCCTGGCGATGGTCCTCGGCATGCTCGTGCCGGTCGTGAACTACGCGTGGCTCTGGCTGATCGCGCTCACGCCGATCGTCGAACGGCCGATCCGGCGGCGCTGGATCCGCGCCGACGCGGCGCGCGCGGCGGCCTGAGCGTGGCGCGGTTCGGCGGTCTTCAGCGCGGGCTCGGCACTGCGGGCGGCGCGGAGCGCATGGTCTTCTTCACGGACGCCGTGAACGCGATCGCGATCACACTCCTGGTGCTGCCGCTCACGGACGCGCTCGGGACGGCCGCGAACGAGCATCCGGACGAGGGCTTCTTCCAGGTGATCTCGACCGACCCGTACTGGTCGATGTTCCTCGGCGTGGTCATCAGCTTCTTCGTCATCGCCCGCCTCTGGTCCGCCCACCACCAGCTCTACGAGCGCGTCGAGTCGTACACGCGTCTCTTGATGACGCTGAACCTCGTGTGGGTGTTCACGATCGTGATGCTGCCGCTGACGACGTCGTTCGTCGCGATCCAGCGGTTCAACGTGGGCACCTACGGCGCGTACCTCGGCGACATGACCGCGAGCAGTCTCGTGCTGACGCTGATGGCGCTCACGATCCATCTGACACCGGGGTTGGCCGGCAACCGCGGGCCGGCCACCCGTCACCGGTTCATCGGATCCGCGGTCACGACCCTCGGCTTCGTCCTCGCCCTCGTGATCGGCGTGCTGGCCCCTGCGATCAACTACAAGTCGCTCTTCATCATCGTGCTCACCGGACCGGCCGAGGCGCTCGTGGAGCGGGCGCTGGCGCGTCGTGACGCCCGGAGAGCCGCCACGCGGTGACCTGCGGCGTCCCGGTCGTTGTCAGACGCGCGCGGCAGACTCGGATGCACGGGAATAGCGCGCGAGCCCGGCGCACTTGCCCCTGGAGCAGCAATCCGCCGTCGCCGGCGCCACCGACGCTCGTCGAGCAGGGGAGAGTGACATGACCGCCGCCAGCACCACCGCACCGAGCACCGCAGCGCCGAGCAGGCTGACCGCGCGGGAGCGCACCGTCATCGGCGTCCTGCTCGTCTCGACGTTCGTCGTGATCCTGAACGAGACCATCATGGGTGTCGCGATCCCGACGCTCATGACCCAGCTGCACATCACCGCGAACACCGCGCAGTGGCTGTCGACGGCGTTCATGCTGACCATGGCGGTCGTGATCCCGGTCACCGGGTTCCTGATCCAGCGCATCCCGACCAGGACCCTGTTCGCGACGGCGCTGATCCTGTTCTCGACGGGCACCGCGCTCGCGGCCTTCGCGCCCGGTTTCCCTGTGCTCGTGGCGGCCAGGGTGATCCAGGGCAGCGGCACCGCGATCATGTTCCCGCTGCTCATGACGACCGTCATGACGATCGTGCCCGCGGGGCAACGGGGCCGGATCATGGGCTTCACGTCCATGGTGATCTCGGTCGCCCCGGCGATCGGCCCCGTCGTGTCCGGCGTGATCATCACCCTGTTCGGCTGGCGGTGGATGTTCGGGCTGGTGCTGCCGATCGCGCTCGTCGCGCTGATCATCGGCTTCCGGCTGATCTCGCAGGTCGGCGAGCCGAAGAAGGTCCCGATCGACGTCGTCTCCGTGCCGCTCGCGGCCTTCGGGTTCGGCGGTCTCGTCTACGCGCTGAACGCCATCGGTGCCCAGGCGTCGGGTGGACAGGACGTCGCGCCGGTCATCCCCGCCGTGATCGGCGGCGTCGCGCTCGCGCTCTTCGTGGCGCGGCAGCTCGTGCTGCAGCGATCCGACCGCGCGCTCCTCGACTTCCGGCCGTTCCGGTCGCGGGTGTTCACGGCGTCGACCATCACCATCTCCGTACTGATGGTCGCGATGCTCGGCACGTTCATCCTGCTGCCGCTCTACCTGCAGGACGTGCTCGGCATCGCTCCTCTCGCGATCGGGCTGATGATGCTGCCGGGCGGCGTCATCATGGGCGTGCTCGGTCCGGTGGTCGGCCGCATCTACGACCGCGTCGGCCCGCGGCCGATCCTGTTGCCCGGCGCCGTGATCGTGGTCGGCGCGCTCGGGCTGTTCTCGATGTTCGGCGTCGGTACGCCGTGGTGGGTCGTGGTCGGCGCCCATATGGTGTTGTCGATCGGGCTCGCGACGGCGTTCACTCCGCTGTTCACGGCGGGTCTCGGTGCGGTGCCACCGTCGCTGACGTCGTACGGCAGCGCGATCTTCGGCACGCTGCAGCAGGTGGGCGGGGCGGCGGGCACCGCGCTGGTCGTGACGCTGGCGGCGATCGGTGCGGCGCAGAGCGGCGCGACCGGCGCGGACGCGACGCAGGCCGGTCTCCATCTCGCGTTCACGGTGAGCGCCCTGATCGCCGTCGGCGGACTCGTGGCGGCGGTCTTCGTGGGTCGTCCGCCCGCGGCCGAGCACCCCGAGTCGCCGGCGCCTGCCGGCGCCCACGCCTGACCCGACCGCAGCACCGAGCACCGAACGGGCCGTCACGCACGGTGCGCCGCGTGCGTGACGGCGATCAGGACGCTCGCCGTTCGAGTGCGAGCAGGGTCGCTTTGGCCTCGGGGCCGCCGAGGTAGCCGCCCAGCGTGCCGTCGCTGCGGAGCACGCGGTGGCACGGCACCACGATCGGGAGGGGGTTGGTGCTGCACGCGCTGCCGACGGCCCTGACCGCGTTCGGCACGCCGACCGCCTGCGCCATCGCCGCGTAGCTGCGCGTCGATCCATAGGGGATCGACGGCAGCGCCTCCTGCACACGGAGCCGGAACCCCGACGAGAGGGCGTGGTCGATCGGCAGCGTGAAGGATTCGCGCCGGCCGGTGAAGTACTCGTCGAGCTGCCTGGCGGCGGCGTCGAGCCGGGCGGGCGCGAGCAGGATGCGCGGCCCGATGCGCTCCGCCAGCGTGTCGAGCACCTGCTCGATGCCCTCCCGATCGAATGCGACCCGCACGACGCCGCGGTCGGTCGCCGCGACCAGCAGGCGCCCGACGGGTCCGTCGACGGTGCGGTAGGCGACGTCGAGCTCCGCGTCAGCGGCGATCCGGGCGCGGAGCGCGTCGAGGTCGAGGCCGTGCAGGGCGTTCCGCAGGTCGGTGGCGGTCATGCGTCTCCTTCGGTGAGTGCGATGCGCAGCGCCGCGATCCCGTCGGACGCGGCCCGTCTGGCCGCATCCGCCGAGCCGCCGACGAGTGCGGCCACTTCCGCGTACGGCAGGCCGCCGAGGAAGTGCGCCGCAACGCACGCCCGCTGCTTCACGGGCAGCGCCGCGACAGCCTGCAGCAGGTCGAGATCGTGCACCCCCGGCAGGCCGAGCGTGCTCGGGCGCTCCGGCAGTTCGTCGGTCACGACCTCGCGTCGCCGGCGCAGCACATCGATGGTCTTGCGGTACGCGATGGTGGCGAGCCACGGACCGATCCGGGCGTCCGGCTGCAGCGCCGGGTACGCCGAGAGCGCCGCGAGGAAGGTCTCGCTCCAGGCGTCCTCGCTGTCGGCGGTGGCGCCGAGCATCGCCCGGCAGATGCGCGCGACCGCGGCGCCGTGCTCGCGCACGATCCGGTCGAACGGCTGCTGCTTCATCACTGGGCTGACGCGCAAGCGGACCGGAATGTGAGGACCGTCACGCGAGCGATCTGCGGATGCGCGCCAGCGACGCCGGCTGCGCGGTCGGCAGGTGCTGCGCGAACAGGCTGAGCCGGAACTCCTCGAGCAGCCACCGGGTCGCGACGAGCTTCGGCGGCGTGGACGCGGTCAGCGGCAGCGTGCCGCCCGCGGCGAGGTAGAGCTCGGTCGCCGCTGTGGCGTCCGCCTGCCACACCGCGTCCCGTGCCGCCTGCTGGGGGAGCCGCTCCATGCGGTGCCGCAGACCCGCGAGGTAGACCGGCAGGCGGGTCAGCCGGTCTGCGCCGTCGATCCGAACGAAACCCGGATGGATCAGGGCATCGAGCTGCGCGCGGGCGTCGGCGACCGCGGCGCGGTGCGTGGGCGCCGGCGGCTCGTTGGCCCGGATCGCGGCGTCCGCATCGCGCGCGGCGGCCAGCGCCGCCGCCGTGCGGCCGACCGCCGTGAACAGGTCGTCGACGACCCGCGCGCCGAATGCCGCCCGGATCGTCTCGAAGTCCGTGGCGGTCCACGGCGGCTCGGCGGGCACCGCCCGGTCGGCGATCGCTGCCAGCGCATCGTCGAAGAGCGCCGCGGTCGTCGGGTACGGGCTGGCGACGAGCGCCAGCTTCTCCGCGCCGGTGAGGTGCTGCTGCACGTAGGACGCGGGCGACGGCGTCGACCGGACGAGCAGCCGGGAGACGCCGGCGCGGTGCGCGGCCGCCTGGTCCGCGGAGTTCGGCAGGACCACGAGGTCGACCCGCCCGTCCCGGTCGACGAGCGCGGGATACGCGCGGACGATCCCGCCCGCACTGGGCAGATCGAGCACCTGCGGGACGACCGTGGGGAACGCCTGCAGATCCCGTTGCTCCACGACGCCGTCGGGGGCCCGGTCGGCGACGCGGGCGACGGCGGCGCGACCGCGATCCGCGAGCCGCGCTTGGAGCGCCGACAGATCCACGTCCCTGCCGAGGACGTTCCGGCGGTCGCCGATGACCTCGAACGCGATCCGGAGATGCGGGGGCAGGCGCGCGGCATCGAAGTCGGCGGCCGTGACGGCGGCGCCCGTCGCGCGGCGGATGCGATCGGCCAGCACCGCGGCGAGGGGCTCGGCGCCACCGCCGGCCTCGGGACCCGCCGGCAGGTCGGCGACGAAGCGCGCAGCCCAGTCGTTCGCGGGCACGACGGTGCGCCTGATCGACTTCGGCAGCGTGCGGAGCATCGCGGCGACGAGCTCGCGCCGGAAGCCGGGGACCTGCCAGTCGAAGCCGACGGGGGAGAGGCCGGCGAGCAGCGGCAGCGGCACGCGCACGGTCACGCCGTCGTCGGGTGTGCCGGGCGCGAACCGGTAGCCGAGCCGGAGTTCCTGATCGCCGTGTCGCCACAGTCTCGGGAACGCCGCCTCGTCCGCGTCGGGCTGCTCGTCCGGCGGCAGCAGGTCGGCTGGAGCGGCGACGAGCGGGTCGGGTCCGGCCGAGCTGCGCTCCTTCCACCACGACTCGAGGCCGCGGACGGTCGCGACGTCGACCGGCAGGCGGGTGTCGTAGAAGGCGAAGAGTGCCGCATCGAGATCGATCGCCGTGCGCGCCCGCTCGGCCTTCGCGGTGAGGTCGGCGACGGTCCGGCGGTTCGCGCGCTCGAACGCCGGGACCGGACCCGGCGGCCAGTTCCCCGCGACCAGGACCTCCTCGATGAGCAGGTCGCGCGCCCGCGGCAGGTTCACGCGGGAGAACTGGACGCGCCGCTTCTCGATGATCGGTACGCCGAAGAGCGTGACGCGCTCGTCGGCGACGGCGCTGCCACGCGCCGCATCCCATCGCGGCTCGCCGAACTGCCGCTTGACGAGGTCGCCGGCGATCGGCTCCGCCCACGCCGGATCAATACGGGCGTTCATGCGCGCGAACAGCCGGGACGTCTCGACGAGTTCCGCGCTCATGATCGCCGCCGGTGGTTTCCGCGCGAGCATCGATCCGGGATGCAGCGCGAAGACCACCTGGCGCGCGCCGCGGTACTCGGCCTGCGGGCGGCGGCGGGCGCCCCGCTCGGCCGGTCGGCCGGGATGCTCGGCCGTCCGTTCGTCGAGCAGGCCGATCTGGGACAGCAGGCCGGCGAGGACCGACCGGTGGATCGCGTCCGAATCGGTCGACGTGCCGTCGCCGAGCGGCAGCTCGAGCTGCTTCGCCGTGCGCTCGAGCTGGCGCACGAGGTCCTGCCATTCGCGCACGCGCAGGTAGGCGAGGAACTCGGCCTTGCACATCCGCCGGAATGCGCTCGAGGACCGCTCCCCGGCCTGCGTCTCGATGTGGCGCCACAGGTTCAGCAACCCCATCAGATCACCGGCCGGGTCGTCGAATCGACGGTGCAGCGTGTCGGCCGCGTCGCGGCGCTCCACCGGCCGCTCACGGGGATCCTGGACCGTGAGGCCCGCGACGATGGCGATGACCTCGCGGGTCACGCCGTGTCGGCGACTCTCCAGCAGCATCCGCCCGAAGCGGGGGTCGAGCGGCAGCCGGGCGAGGTCACGGCCGACCCGGGTGATCCGCGGGGTGCCGCGCTCCTCGGTGACCGCACGCAGTTCGGTCAGTAGTTCGAACGCGGCGCGGACGCCCCGGGTCTCGGGCGGGTCGAGGAACGGGAACGCGCCGATGTCGCCGAGCCCGAGCGACAGCATCTGCAGCACGACCGCAGCCAGGTTCGTGCGCAGGATCTCCGGGTCCGTGAACGCGGGACGACGGTCGAAGTCGCTCTCGCTGTAGAGCCGGACGGCGACGCCGGGCGCGGTGCGGCCCGCGCGTCCCGCGCGCTGCGCGGCGGACGCCTGCGAGACGGGCTCGATCGGCAGCCGCTGCACCTTGGCGCGGGCGCTGTACCTGGAGATGCGGGCGGTGCCGCCGTCGATCACGGCCCGGATGCCCGGGACGGTCAGGCTCGTCTCCGCCACATTCGTGGCGAGCACGACCCGGCGCCGGACGCCCGCCGGCCTCGACGAGAACACGCGGTGCTGATCGGCGGCGGAGAGCCGCCCGTAGAGCGGCAGGATCTCGGTCGCGTCGCTGAGACGCCCACGCAGGGCGTCGGTCACGTCGCGGATCTCGGCTTCGCCCGACAGGAACACGAGCACGTCGTCACCGGGCGCGAGTTCGGCGAGCGCGTCCGCGACGCCGTCCGCGAGATCGCGGTCGCCCGCGACCTGCACGGGGTCCGCGTCCTCGTCGTCGTCCGCGTCCGGGGCGCGCTCGGCGACGAGCGGGCGGTACCGCACGTCGACCGGGTAGGTCCGGCCCGACACCTCGACGATCGGTGCCGGCCGGCCGTCCGCATCCGCGAAGTGCGCGGCGAACCGTTCGACGTCGATCGTCGCGGACGTGATGATGACCTTGAGGTCGGGCCGCTCGGGGAGCAGCCGTTTCAGATAGCCGAGCAGGAAGTCGATGTTGAGGCTGCGCTCGTGCGCCTCGTCGATGATGATCGTGTCGTAGCGGGTGAGGCGCCGGTCGCGGTGGATCTCCGCGAGCAGGATGCCGTCGGTCATCACGCGGATGCGTGTCTCGCCGCTCGACCGGTCGGTGAACCGCACCGAATAGCCCACGACGCCGCCGAGCTCGGTGCCGAGCTCCTCGGCGATCCGCTCGGCGATCGCCCGCGCGGCGATGCGTCTCGGCTGTGTGTGCGCGATGGTGGTGCGGCCGAGTTCGAGGCAGATCTTCGGCAGCTGCGTCGTCTTGCCCGATCCGGTCTCACCCGCAACGACGACCACCTGCGCCCGCGAGACGGCCTCCGCGATCTCGGCGCGCATCCGGCTGACGGGCAGCTCGGGCGGGTAGCTGATCGTGATCGCTGGGTCGGATGGCGCGGCGTGCATCGGCGTGTCCAGTCTGCCCGGTTCCGCGCGCTTCGGCGCGCACTCCCTCCAGCGTGCGTGGATTTGACATTCAGCCGACAGTCAGATGATTGCGATGAAGTACGGGGGAACCTTGGAGGACCACCGTGAACATCATCGCGTTTCTGCTGTTGGGCCTGATCGCCGGAGCGATCGCGAAGCTCATCCTGCCCGGGCGGCAGGGCGGCGGCTGGATCGCGACGCTGATCCTCGGTGTCATCGGCGCGTTGCTCGGCGGCTGGCTGGGCAACGTCCTCTTCCACGTCTCGATGTCGAGCTTCTTCAGCCTGTCGTCCTGGCTGCTCGCCATCGGCGGCGCGTTGATCGTGCTGATCATCTGGGGCATCATCACGGGTCGCAGCCGCCGCAGCGTGCGCTGACCGGCGGGCGCGGGCGCGCCTAGGATTTCCGCATGCCGACCGCCGTCCTCGTCCATGGCATCGCTTCGTCCGGCACGACCTGGCTCCGAGCCGCCGAGGACCTCGGCGATCTGGGCTGGAACGTGCTGGCACCGACGATGCTCGGGCATCACGGACGACCGACCCTGCCGGGCGACGCACCGGACCCCATCGGCGAACTCGCCGACGACGTCGCAGCGTCGATCGACGCCGCGTTCGGGCCGGTGCGGCTCGACCTGCTGCTGGGTCACTCCCTCGGTGCACTCGTCGTGCTGCGCCTCGTCGCGAAGCATCCGGACAGGGCGAAGCGGGTCATGATCGAGGACCCGCCGGGTCTCGGTGGAGGTATCCGGCCGGTCGACATCATCGGCGATCTCCGCGCCGAGTCGCACGCTGCCCGGACGGATCCCGGCGGCTTCGCCGATGCGCTCGCCGAGGCGAATCCCGCATGGTCCAGGATCGATGTGCACCAGGCACTGGCCAACCGGCAGGGACTCGACGACGTGGGCGCGCAGCGGTTCGCAGAGACGGCCCACTGGGATCTGCCCGCCCTGGTCGCCGCGTCACCCGTCCCGGTGCATCTGCTCGTCGCCGACGGCCCGGAGACCGCCCTCGTCGACCCGGACCGGTCGGTGGTGCTCGACGCGCTCGGCGCCGACGCGGTCACCGCCGTGCGGAGCGGCCACAGCATCCACCGGGACCGTCCGGGGCTCTGGCTGCACGCCGTGACCGCCCTGGTGGAATGAACCGGCTCGCGGGCGCGGTCAGCCCCTACCTGCTGCAGCACGCGGCGGATCCGGTCGAGTGGCGGCCGTGGGGCGACGACGTGTTCGTCGAAGCAGCCAGGCGCGACGTGCCCGTGTTCGTCTCGATCGGCTACTCCACCTGCCACTGGTGCCACGTGATGGCGCGCGAGAGCTTCCGCGACCCGGGGACGGCGGCCGCCCTGAACGCCGGTTTCGTCTCGGTCAAGGTCGACCGTGAGGAGCATCCCGATGTGGACGCGGCGTGCATGGCGGCCGCGGGCGCATTCACGGATGCGCTCGGCTGGCCGTTGAACGTGTTCCTCACACCGGCCGGGCGCATGTTCCACGCCGGTACCTACTCGCCGCCCGTGCCGCTGCCGGGGCGCACATCGTTCCGGCAGGTGCTCGCCGCGGTCGAGGAGGCGTGGCTCGATCGGCGCGACACGGTCGAGGCCCAAGCCGCTTCGCTGGCAGCGGCGATCGCGGCCGCGGCGCGGACCGCCCCGCCGAGCGCACGGATCGACCCTGATGCGCTCGCCGCAGTCGTCGCGGAGCTGTCCTCGTACGAGGACCACACGTTCGGCGGCTTCGGGGGCGCCCCGAAGTTCCCCGTGGCTCCAGTGCTCGGCACCCTCGCGGCGATCGGCCGCAGCAGCGTCGTCGACAGCGCGACCGCCCGAGCGGGCGCCGGACTGGCGGACCGCACACTGCGGGCGGTGCGGGCATTGCGCGATCCGGTCGAGGGCGGATTCTTCCGGTACGCCGTCCGGCGCGACTGGAGCGAGCCGCATTACGAGCGGATGCTGACCGACAACGCCGTGCTGCTGGCGGACTACACCGCGATCGGTGACCGGGAGGCGGCCGGGGGGATCGCCTCGTTCCTGACGACGGTGCTCGCGAGGCCGGGCGGCGGGTTCGGTTCGGCGCAGGACTCGGAGAGCGTCATCGACGGCCGGTCGGATGAGGGCGGCTACTTCGCCCGCGACGCCGCTGGGCGCGCGCTGCTCGCGCCGCCCGCCGTCGACGGCAAGGTGCTCACCGGCTGGAACGGGCTCGCGATGGCCGCCCTCGCCGCGGCGGGCGTGCGATTCGGCGAACCGGCCTGGGTTCGCGCGGCGGAGACCGCGGCGGATCGGCTGCTCGAGACGCATCGCCGCCACGACGGCACGCTGGTGCGGGCCACGCGCGACGGCGTCGCCTCCACTGCGGCGGCGACCCTCGAGGACTACGGCGGTCTCGCGGACGGCCTGCTCGAGGTCGCGCTCGCGACCGGGCGCGCCGACCTCGCGGTCGCCGCGCGCGGACTCGTCGACCTCTGCGGCGACGCCGCATCGGCCGTGCCCGGCGGGGGCGACCCGACCGTCGCCGCGCTCGGCATCGGGGTCGACGGCGACCCGAACGAGGGCGCATCGCCCGGCGGCGAGAGCCTTGTCGGTTCGGCAGCATGGCGGCTTCACCTGCTCACGGGCGATGGGTCGTACCGGGCGATCGCGGAGGCGGTGGTCGAGCGGCACGCGGCCGCCGCACTCGCTCGGCCGATCGCGTACGGCGGTCTGCTGGGCCTCGCGCTCGCCGTGCTCGAACCCGTTCGGCAGGTCGTCGTCGTCACCCCCGACGCCGCGTCGTCCGAGCTCGTCGAGGCCGCCCGCGGCCTACCCGCCTCGGTCACCGCCGTGGTGACAGAGCAGCAGGCGGCCGCGTTCGCCGACGCCGGCTTCGCGCTTTTCGACGGCAGGCGCACCACCGGCGGCAGGGCCACCGCGTACGTGTGCGAGGACTTCCTGTGCCGGTTGCCCGAGACCGAGGCGGCCGCCCTCATCGCCTAGGGCACGGCGATCAGTCGTCGAGGGACTTCACCGGGGTCGCCGTGTAGGTCGTGCCGCCCTTCAGCTCGGCGAGGCGCGCCTCGATCTCGGTCTGCTTGCCGAGGTCCTCCAGGCTGGCGAACTGCGCGTCGACGCCCGAGGCGGCGATCTCCGCCTGTCCCTGCACCTTGGCCTCCATGCGGCGCACGCGGTCCTCGTACCGGCCGAGGTCGCTCGTCGGGTCGAGCACGTTGATGCTCCGGAGCGAGTCGTTGACCTGCGCCTGCGCCTGCGCGGACTTCTGCCTGGCGACGAGCTGGTCGCGCTTGGCGGAGAGTTCCTGCAGCTTGCCCCGCATGCCGTCGAGACCCGTCTTCAGCTGCTCGACGACCCGGTTCTGGGATGTGATCGTGGGCTCGGCCTGCTTCGCCTCGCTCTCGGACTCCATCTGCTTGCCGATCGCGAGCTTCGCGAGCGCGTCGAACTTGTCGGCGTCGGCCGTGTTCCCCGCCGCCCGCAGCTGGTCGGCCTTCTGGCTCGCCGCGACCGCCTTGCGACCCCAGTCGGCCGCGTTCGCGACGTCCTCGGCGTGATCCTGCTCCAGCATCCGCAGATTGCCGATCGTGACCGCGACCGCGTCCTCGGCCTGGGCGATGTTGTTCGAGTAGTCGCGGACGAGCTGGTCGAGCATCTTCTGCGGGTCCTCGGCCTGATCGATCAGCGCGTTCACGTTCGCCCGGACGAGCTGTGACACGCGCCCGAGAATCGACTGCTTCTCCATGGTGTTCTCCCTATCGGTCCTCTGTGCCTGTTGTCCACGGTCGTGTGTCCATCGTGCTGGTTCCACACTCGAGCGCCGTCGGATGAGCTGATCCGCTCAGAAACCGCCTCCGCCGCCTCCGCCGCCGAAGTCACCGCCGCCGCCGCCCCAATCGCCGCCGCCTCCGCCGCCGATGTCACCGCCGAAGCCGCCGCCTCCGCCGAAGCCGCCTCCGCCGCCCCAGCCGCCGCCTCCGCCCCAGCCGCCTCCGCCCCAGCCTCCGCCGCGTCCGCCGCCGCCGAGCAGACCGCCGAGGATGCCGCCGAGCACCGCGGCACCGACGACGTTGCCGCCGCCGCCTCCGCCGCCCCAGCCTCCGCCCGAGCGGAAGTCGTCGACGTCGCGGTCGGCGAGCTGCTGGGCCTCGGTCGCGAGGGACTGGGCCTTCTGCGCTTCCGCCAGCGACGTGACCGGATCGGTCTGCTCCGCGGCGATCGCGGCGTCGAGGTGGCGCTGCGCCTCGGCGATGCGCGTGCGCGCCTCGGAACCGACGCCACCGCGGCGGCTCTCGATGAAGCGGCGGGTGTCCGAGACCTGCTGCTGCGCGGAGTCGATCGTGCGGGGCAGCGCCGCTGCCGCCTTCGCCGTGCGGGTCTGCCGGTCCCGCACGCGGTCGAGTACGGCGTTCAGCGCAGCATTCGCCTCGTTCACGGCGGCGAGTGCGACACCGGGTGCGCGGCCCACGGCGTCCTGCACGGCCCCGTCCGCGTCACGGGCCGCCCGCTCGAGGGCCTGCCGGTCGTCGCCGGCGGAGGC
This sequence comes from uncultured Actinomycetota bacterium, assembly GCA_963716965.1. Classification (GTDB taxonomy): domain Bacteria; phylum Actinomycetota; class Actinomycetes; order Actinomycetales; family Microbacteriaceae; genus Amnibacterium. Next base: position 706,916 of record CAVQUZ010000001.1, read on the forward strand.
GAGTGCCGCGCGCGCCTCTGCGGCGTCGTTCCTGGTGTCCTCGACTGCGGCGTCCAGCCGTCGCTTCGCCGCGGCGAAGTCGGCGCCTGCGGATTCGACCCCGTCGAGCAGCGTCGACGCCTGACCCGCCGCCTGCTCCGCGCCGCGCACCGCGAACGCCGCCTCGCCCGCCTTGTTCGACGCCGCATCCGCCGTGGCCCGCTCCACCGCGGCGTCGACGAACGCGGCCAACCTGCGGGCCTGATCGAGATCGTCGGCGGTGCCGCGGACGGCTTCGTCGCCGTGCTGCGCCCGCAACTGCTCGAGCGTCGCCTGCGCGTCGGTGATCCGCGCCGCGAGCGCGTCGTGCTGCTGCGCCGCGGAGGTGAGGTGGGCGGGCAGATCGGGCTCGAGCTTGCGGAGGTCGTCGAACGCCGCCGTCTGCGCATCGAGCTCGGTGTTGGCCTGCTTGCAGAGGTCGATGATCTGCAGAGTCATCGACCGCTTCTGATCCGGCGTCTCCGGGATGTCGTCGTCGAGTCGCTGCCGGATCTCGAAGGCCTGCTGCGCCTTGGCTTTGGCGCCGACCAGCACCTTCTGGAACTCGGTCGTCGCGTCGTCGCCGAACTCGGCGGTCGCGAACCCGAGTTCCTGATCGCTCGTGGTCAGGGCGTCGTCCAGCCCGATCAGCGCCTTGGCCGCCTGCGAGTCGAGCTGCTTCTGATCGACGGGCGGCGGGCCGACGGGCGGGGGAGTACCGGCGAGCGCGGTCCGGCTCCGGCTGCGGCGGCGCAGGAACACGACGAGCAGCACGACACCCAGGATGACGACGAGCAGTACGAAGACCAGACCGACGCCGAGCCCGGACGACGATGTGCCGGGCGTTGTGCCACCGGTGGCGCCCGACCCGTTCGACGTGCTCGACCCGGCGGACAGCGCCTTCGCCAACCCGCTCGAGAAGGCGGTGACCGCGGGCGACCACGCGTTCTGCTTCAGCTGCGGGACGAGGTCGTCGGTCGCGACGGTCTGCACGTCGCTGTCGCCGAGCGGATAGCCGGGCGAGGTGGCGAAGCCGTACTGCCTGGCCTGGACCGCGACCGCGAGCACCACGGCGTCGCCGGTGATGCCGCTCTGCTTCGCGGTCGCCTCGGTCCAGGCGGCCGTGCCGGACGGGTTCGTGAAGGTGTCGACGAACACGACCGCCAGCGTCGTGCCCGTGGACGAGTCGAAATCGGCGAGGGTCTGCTTCAGCGCCGTCTCCTGGGCGGAGGTCAGCGCGTTCGCGTCGTCGACGACCGACGAACCGCCCAGGTCCACCGGCGAATCCGCCAGCGCTGTCGGCGCGCCGGCGAGGACGAACAGACCCGTCAACGCGACGGCGACCAGCGCGCGCATCCGCGCTCGCTCGAACATCAGGACCTCCCGCCCGCGAGAGCCGCGGGGTGACGAACTCTATCGGCGCACGGCGTCCGTCCGCCGTCCGAATCCTGGACGACGGCCATGAGGAGCTGAAGAGCGGGGTGCCGCGGATCGGGCCGGCGAGTTTGCCTGCGGTTCACCGTCGGCGCGTACGGTCCGGTGCCGTGGATGTCTCGATCGCAGTCCTGCTCGTCATCGTCTTCGCCCTCGTCTTCGACTTCACGAACGGGTTCCACGACACCGCGAACGCGATGGCGACCTCGGTGGCGACGGGCGCGCTGCGTCCCCGCACCGCCGTGCTGATCGCCGCGATCCTCAACGTCGTCGGCGCCTTCCTGTCGACCGAAGTGGCCAAGACCATCTCCGGCGGGATCATCAACACCGATTCCAGCGGGTCCGAGATGATCACCCCCGTCCTGATCTTCGCCGGACTCGTGGGTGCGATCCTCTGGAACCTCGCCACCTGGTGGCTCGGCCTGCCGTCGAGTTCGAGCCATGCCCTGTTCGGCGGCCTGATCGGCGCGGCGCTCATCGGCGCCGGCATCGGTGCGGTCGACTTCAGCACGGTGCTGTCGAAGATCGTCATCCCCGCACTGCTCTCCCCGCTCATCGCGGGCGTCGCCGCCATGCTGGCCTCCTTCCTCGCGTACACGCTCACGCGGAACGACACGATGCCCGGGTCGAATCGCGGATTCAGGACGGCGCAGACCGTCTCCGCGTCGCTCGTCGCGCTCGCGCACGGCACGTCGGATGCGCAGAAGACGATGGGCGTGATCACGCTGACGCTGATCACAGCGAATGTGCAGCCGGCGGGCAGCGGTCCGCAGCTCTGGGTGATCCTCGCCTGCGGGCTCGCGATCGGGCTCGGCACCTACAGCGGCGGCTGGCGGATCATGAAGACGATGGGCAAGAAGCTCGTCGACGTCGAGCCGCCCCAGGGTTTCGCCGCCGAGACGGCGTCCACCGCGACGATCCTCGCCTCCTCCCACCTGGGCTTCGCGCTCTCGACGACGCAGGTCGTCTCGGGCGCCGTGGTCGGTGCAGGCGTCGGCAAGAAGCTCGCGGCGGTCCGATGGGGCGTGGCCGGCCGGATCGCGGTCGCCTGGCTCTTCACCTTGCCGGCCGCGGCGGTCGTCGGCGGCATCGCCGCACTGCTCGCGTCGTCGAGCACCGCCGGCCTCATCATCATGGTGGTCCTCGCGGTCGCCGCGATCGTCGGGATCGCGGCCCTCGCCCGCCGCAAGCCCGTGACGGCGGCGACCGTCAACGACGACGAAGACGAGATGGAGAAGGTGGCCGCCTGATGCTCACGATCGACTGGGCCTCGCTGGGAGTCGTCGCGGTGGTCGCGATCGGCGCGACGATCCTGCTCGGATTCCTCTACTCGTTCGGCGTGCGCCTGCTCGCCGCGGGCAGGACGGACGATCGGTCGCCCGTCCAGCACGGCATCCCGTACTTCGGCGCGATCGTGTGCTTCGCCATCTGTGCCGCTGCCGTGCTGTTCGGGCTGTGGGTGATCATCCCCCAGCTGCACCCCGCCTCGTAGACCGGAGCCGGCTCAGCCGGATGCCGCGACCGAGCAGGTGGACTGCGCAGCCGTCTGGCCTCTGAGTCCGCTGATCGTCGTGTCCGCCTTCGCCGCGTTCGTGACGACCCCGTCGGTGCCGGCGCTCGGCGGCGCTCCTGGCGCGGCCGTGGACGATGCGGTCGGCGAACTGGTCGGCTTCGGTGTCGACTTCGCCTTCGGGGCCTTCACGAGTTCCGCGTTCGAGCCGATCGAGTCCTTGCTCAGCCCGACGGGCTGGTCGTTGATGATGCGGCTCATCAGCTGCGTCGCGAGCGTGGTGTCCGGGACGACCTTGTTCGGGTTCTCGGGGTCGGCGCCGTTCGGGTACTGCACGAAGACCATGTTCGAGAGGGGGATGCTCTTGAACGCGACCATCATCGTGACCAGGGTGTCCGGATCCGTCAGGGACTGCGACAGTGTGATCGACTGCGCCGCCGCCGACGCGAGGGAGTACAGCTTGGTCGGGTCGGCGAGCGTGCTGGTCGACGTCATCTTCCGCATGAGGCTCGACATGTAGGCCTGCTGTGAGGAGATCCGCGCGAGGTCGCTGCCGTCGCCGACGCCGTGGCGGTCGCGCAGGTACGCGAGGGCCGTGCGGCCGGTGACCACCGAGGTCCCCTTCGGCAGCTTCAGTCCGGACGAGGGGTCGTCGACCGCGGCGGTGAGGCACACGGGCACCCCGCCGACCGCATCCGCCATCTGGACGGTGCCCTCGAACGTGAACTGCGCGGCGTAGGGGATCGTCACGCCGGTGAGGGCCTGGACCGTCGCGACGACGCAGCCGAGGCCACCGCGCGAGTAGGCCTCGTTGAGCGGCTCGGCGGACATCGCCGAGTAGATCTCGTGCGTCTTGGGGTCGGTGCACTCGGGATGTGCGATGACCAGGTCACGCGGCAGGCTCACGACCGTCGCGCTCCGATGGTCGTTCGCGACGTGGACGAGGATGTTCACGTCGTTCAGGGTGCCGTCGCGTGTGGCACCCCATGTCTTCTGGCCGGGAGCGTTGTCCGCGCCGACGATGAGCACGTTGAAGCCGCCGCTGTAGGCGCCGATCGCGGGCGGCGGCGCCACCGTCTTGCCGTTGCTGATGTCGACGGCGCTGCTGGCGAGCTGCGCCGTGATCCGGTAGGCCGTGACGCCCGCGACCGCGCCCGCGCTCAGGGCGACGACGAGCAGCGCGATCGCGATGCGCCCGAAGACGGCGCCCCAGATGTGGCGCTGGGCGCGCGGATCGCCGGCGCGGTGGCGCTCTCCGGCCGTCCGTGCGGCTCGTGCCATCTGGTCGCTCCTCATCCGATCGCCCGTGCGCACGCCTGTGGACCGTGCACGGCACGGCACAGAACGAAGGCCGCACAGCGGGAGGGGGAGGCCCTCCTACAGGCGTCGTGCGGTCTGTAGCGGACACCGTAGCGAGCGACCCGCCGCCTGACCGCGCGACACACTCAACCTGAGGATGAATGTTTGTGCTCGCGGTCCAGGATCGCGAAGACGTCCGTGTCTGCCCAGCCCCCGCGGAACCACAGATCCTCGACGTGGTGCGCCTCGTGACGCATGCCGAGGCGGCGGCAGAGTGCCGCGGACGGGGCGTTGGCGGGGTCGAGCTCCGCGACCACCCTGTGCAGGCGCATGCGGTCGAAGGCGAGGCCCAGCAGCGCTCGGGCGCCCTCCGTCGCGTAGCCCCGCCCATGGTGGTCGGGGTGGAACGTCCAGCCGACCTCGGCCGTGCGCTGCTCCGCCGAGCGCAGCGTGAAGTAGAGGTCGCCGAGCAGCTCGCCGTCGGCGAGCCGTTCCACACCGAGCTGCAGGTAGTCGCCTTCGGTGGCGACCGCGGTCGCGGTCGCGTGCCGGCGCACCTGCTCGGCGACCTGGTCGCGCGTTCGGGGGCCGAAGAGCAGGTACCGGCAGACGTCCTCCCTGGACTGGTAGCGGTGCACCGCGTCCGTGTCGCCCGGCGTCAGCAGCCGCAGCCGGAGCCGCTCGGTCTCGACGGCCGTGAAGTGCAGCGGACGGAAGCCCGCGTCGACGGCGAGCAGGTCCCGCGCGAGCGGGGCGAGTCGATCGCCGAGCGCGCTCGCCTCGGCGCGGGTGACCCAGCGGACCTCGGCGAGCTCGGCGGCCGCGCGCACCCCCGGGTCGGCGAGCACGAGCCGGAAGACGTGCGCGAGGACGGTGTGACCCGGCTCGTTCGCCGCATCGGCCTCGAAATCGCCGACCGGCTCGAGGTCCGCCTCCGGCACGGTGAGTTCGAGCTCCTCCGCGAGCTCGCGCGCCGCGGTGCGTGCGGGCGTCTCGCCCCGCTCCGGCTTGCCGCCCGCCTGCATGAAGCGGTCGGTGCCCAGCTTGCGCACGAGCAGCAACCGGTCGGCGGCATCGGTGATCAGCACGGCGGCCACCTCGATCACGGGCATGCGGTTCACGCTAGGGCGTCCGGCCGACGGGATAGCGTCGTGCGGTGCGTCCGGCTCTCCGCTACACGACCGCGGTCACCCCGGCGCGGCTCGCGAGCGAGGGCGTGCGCGTCGCACTCGTCCTCGCGGCCACCGACCTGCTGCACGACACGGCGACGGGCGCGTGGCTGATCGTCGCGCTCACCGCGCCGAGTGTCGTGGCGGCCCCGCTCATCGGCGCCCTGCTCGACGCCGCCAGGCGCCCCGGACTCGTGTTCGTCGGGGCGGGTGTCATACTCGCGGCGGCGCTCGCCGTCGCCGCGGGCATCGGGTCGGTCCCTGTGCCGGTGCTCCTCGTGGTGCTGTTCGTGGGCGGCTGGGCGATGCCGGTGTTCGTGGGCGGCGCGTCGAGCTTCGTCGGCGGCCTGATGCCGGGCGAGACCGCGCGCGGCTTCGCGTTCGACGCCCTGTCCTACAACATCGCATCGGTGGGCGGCCCCGCCGTCGTCGCGCTGATCGCCGCGTTCGCCGGCCCGCGGATCGCGCTGCTGGTGCTCGCCGCCCTGGTGGTGGCGGGGGCGGTGATGTTCTCGGTGTTGCCGCTTCGGCCGCACGAGGGCGCCGACCGCGCCGTCGTCGCGAGTGTCGTCGCCGGCACCCGGTACCTCGCGTCGCACCGGCCGCTCGCGCTCGCCACGGCGGCCAGCACCATCACCCAGATCGGCGGAGGGGCGATCCCCGTCGCCGCGGTCGCCGTGGCGCTCACCCGCGGTCAGTCGGCGTCCGGCGCAGGACTGCTGCTCACGGCCTTCGCGGTCGGCGGGCTGGCAGGGGCGGGCGTCGCCGCGGTGGGTCCTGTCGCCCGGCTGCTGCGCGCGGCGCCTCCGCAGCCCGTCATGGCGGTGTCGTTCGCCCTGACCGGCCTGCTGACGCTGGTCGCGGCGGCGCTGCCGGGTTTCCCGCTCGTGCTCGTGGCGTTCGTGCTGGCGGGCCTGCCGACGACGCCCGGCGTCGCGGCGCTGTTCCGGGTGCGGCAGGACGAGAGCCCGGCCGACCTGCGCGCACAGGTGTTCACGGTCGGCGGCGGCCTGCGCGTCGCGGCCGCCGCAGTCGGTGCCGCCCTCGCCGGCCTGATCGCGGGCGCCCCGGCGGCCGTCCTGCTCCTCCTGGTCGCCGTCCCCTGGGTGGCTGCCGGCGCCCTGCTGCTCGTCCCGGCCCGCCGCCCCGGCGACTCAGCCCGCTGAACGTCGGTCACGCGGCGGATCCGCAGGTGTGAGCGGCGCGTGAGGCGGGTGTGAGCGGTGTCCCGCACCATCGGGGCGTGCCCGTTCCCGGGCAGTTCCGCGAGTGAAAGGAGGACCGCATGGCCATCCCATCCACGGTGCCGGCGATCGAGGCGGAAGGCCTCGTCAAGCTCTTCGGGCAGAACCGCGCGGTCGACGGCGTCGACCTCGCTGTGCAACAGGGCATGGTGTACGGCGTGCTCGGTCCCAACGGGGCCGGTAAGACGACCACCATCTCGATGCTGGCCACTCTGCTCAAGCCGGACGGCGGCACGGGCCGCGTGTTCGGCCACGACGTGGTCCGGGAGGCGCAGACCGTGCGCAGCCTGATCGGGGTCACCGGCCAGTACGCGTCGGTCGACGAGGCCCTGTCCGCCACCGAGAACCTGGTGATCTTCGGCAGGCTGCTCGGCCTGTCGTTCAGGCAGGCACGCGCGAAGGCGACCGAGCTGCTCGAGCAGTTCTCGCTCACCGAGGCCGCGAAGCGGCCGCTGAAGCACTTCTCCGGCGGCATGCGCCGGCGGCTCGACCTGGCCGCGAGCCTCATCGCGCAGCCGCCGCTCATCTTCCTCGACGAGCCCACGACCGGTCTCGATCCGCGGACGCGCGCCCAGATGTGGGACACGATCCGGGGACTCGTGCGCACGGGCAGCACCGTGCTGCTCACCACGCAGTACCTCGACGAGGCCGACCAGCTCGCCGACCGCATCGCGGTCATCGACACCGGCAAGGTCGTGGCCGAAGGCACGGCGGACGACCTCAAGGCGTCGGTCGGCACGGCCTCCCTGCAGTTGCGGCTGGCGGATCCGACCGACACCCGCATCGCCCAGGACCGCATCCATCGGGTCCTCGGCGTCAGCGCGGTCACGAGCGCCGAGGCCGCCTGGCTGACGGTGCCGCTGCAGGATCCCGAGCGGGTCACCGACCTGCTCGTCGACCTGCGCGACGCGGGCGTCCGCCTCGCCGAGTTCGGCGTGCAGAAGCCCACCCTCGACGAGGTCTTCCTCGCGATCACCGGTCACGGGACCGGCACGAACGACGCCGACGAGACGCCGGCCGACGGAAAGAAGGTGCTCGTATGACGACCGCGACACTCGCGTCGGCCCAGCCGCGCAACGGCATCGCACGCACGATCAGCCAGTCCCTGACGATGGCCTACCGGGGCATCCTCAAGGTCAGGCGGACACCCGAGCAGCTCTTCGACGTTACGCTGCAGCCGATCCTGTTCACGCTGATGTTCACGTACATCTTCGGTGGCGCGATCGCGGGCGACGTGCACTCGTACCTGCCGATCATCATCCCCGGCATCCTCGTGCAGACCGTCATCACGACGTCGGTCGTGACCGGCGTGCAGTTGCGCGAGGACATGGACAAGGGCGTGTTCGACCGGTTCCGCTCGCTGCCGATCGCCCGCATCTCGCCGCTCGCGGGCGCGCTGCTCGCCGACACCATCCGGTATGCGATCGCGACGACCCTCACCTTCGTGATGGGCGCGATCATGGGGTACGACAACGTCGGACGGCACATCGGCGACGTGCTGATCGCGGGCCTGCTCGTGATCGTGGTCAGCTGGTCCGTCAGCTGGATCTTCGCGCTGCTCGGCATGATCGCCCGCACCGCCTCGAGCGTGCAGGGCATCTCGCTCATCATCCTGTTCCCGCTCACCTTCCTCTCGAACGCGTTCGTCCCGTCGACGACGCTGCCGGACTGGCTGCGGGCGTTCGTCGACGTGAACCCGATCTCGCACCTCGTGACCGCTGTCCGCCAGCTCGTGAACAACCAGGTGATCGGCGGCGATTTCTGGATCACGCTGGTCGGCGCCGCGGTCATCGTGGCCGTGTTCGCGCCGCTCACCGTGCGCGCCTACATGCGCAAGGCCTGATCGCCCGGCAGCCCTCGCACCCTCCGTGGTGTCGGGGGCTGCCGGCACGCCTCAGGCGGTGAGCGCGGCCCGCAGGATCGGGCTGTGCAGCAGCTCGACCGCGCGGGGGAGCAGGGCCGGATCCGGGTGCAGCACGTCGCGCCCGTCGACGAACGTCGCGAGCGTCGGCATGTCGATGCGCGGGCCGAGGCGGATCGCGATCCCCTCCAGTTCGGCGGCGACGTCAGCGGTCGACGCGTCGCCGGCCCACCTGAGCCACGCGGCGATGCCGAGCAGGCCGCCGGCGAAGGCGGGCACATCGAGCAGGAGCTTCCGCAGGCGCGTACCGACGAGCAGGTCGACGCGGTGCGCGGCCGCCCAGGCGCGGGTCCGCTCGCGCACCGCCGGATCGGACGCCGGATGCAGCCGCGTGGCCGCGATGATGGCGGCGGCGTCGAGCATGAAGGTCCAGGGATTCATCCGCCCCGATGCCCTCGATGTGCCGAGCGCCCTGGCCCACAGCCGGTCGGAGGCGCTGACGTCACCGCGGACCGTGGCGAGTTCCGCGAGGCCGGCGTCCACCAGGACCCGCATGTCGTCGAACGTGTCCGCGGCGATCGCCGGGGCGGTCGCCAGATCGTCGAGGATCGTCTGCGCCTCGTCGAGGCGCCCCTCGCCGATGAGGTTGACGGCGATCACCCAGTCCATCTGCCGCACGTCGGACCGCGAACCGAACCGGTCCATCTGCGAGCGGATCGAGACCGCGAACCGGAGCGCGTCGACCCGCTCGCCCCGCTCGCTGTGCAACTGCGCGAGCGCCGATCCGGCCTGGCTCACGAACCAGTCGTGCCCGCTCGCGACCGCGATCCCGTGCGCCCGGCGGAGGTCGAGCATCGCGGCCTCGGCGAATCCGGCGTTCTCGGCCAGCTGAGCCCGGATCGCGAGGCCAAGGACGGCGATCTGCGGGTCGTCGGACTCGGCGGCGGTGTCGAGCTCGTGCTTCGGATCCGCCCCCGACGCGGCCGACGCGACGATGCGCGCGAAGGTCGGGGCGAAGCCGCCGACCTCGGGTGAGGTCCTCGCGACCTCGCGCCGCAGCAGGACGGTCGCGCGGGCCGCGGGACCCGGTGCGGTGATCGCGGCCGTCACGGTCGCGACGGTGAGCGCGGCGAGCGTCGGCGAGGGATCGGCCGGCGCGGCTCCCCGCCGCAGCCGGATCGCCTCGAACAGCGTCGGCAGCTGGGCGGCGACCGCCTGATGCTCGTCGCGGTACGACCAGTAGAAGGCGAGCGCCGCGAGCACGGCGATCACCACGTCCGATCGTCCGGGGAGCGGCCGCCGCAGCACGGCGAGCAGCGTCTCCTCGCATTCGCCGATCGCGGGCAGCGGCGACCCCTCCGCCCGGTTCAGCAGCGAGGGGCCGGCCTCGACCGCGAACGCCAGGGCCCATGCGTCGAGCGCGTCGAGGGCGTCCTCGAGATCGCCGCTCTCCTCGAGCATCCGCAGCCCGAACTCCCGGATCGTCTCGAGCATGCGGAACTGCACGAGTCCGGGACGCGGCTCCGCGACGGTCAACAGCGACTGGTCGACGAGCTCGTCGAGCGCGGCGGCGGCGCTCGGGCCCACGACGACGGTCGCCTGCTCGGCCTCGAACCCGTCGGGGAAGACGGCCAGCCTCGCGAGCGCCCGCTGTCCGGCCGGATCGAGCAGCCGGTGGCTCCACTCGATGACCGCGAACAGCGTCCTGTGCCGCTCCGGCGCGGTGCGGTCGGCGCCCACGAGCAGCCCGAACCGGTCGTCGAGCCGGCGGTCGAGCTCCTCGAGCGACATGGTGCGGATGCGGGCGGCTGCCAGCTCGATCGCGAGCGGGAGGCCGTCGAGCCGTTCGCAGATCGTGTGCACGAGTTCGGGGTCGAGCCGCGCATCCGGCCGAAGCGCCTGCGCCCTCGAGACGAACAGATCGGCCGCCGCGGCGTCGGGCGGCAGCGGCCGCAGCGGTGCGAGCAGCTCGCCGGTGATCCCGAGCGGCACACGACTCGTCGTGAGGATCACGAGGTCGGGCACGGTCGCCAGCAGGTCGGCGGCTTCGGCCGCGACATGGTCGATGAGGTGCTCGCAGTTGTCCAGGATGAGCAGGGTGCGCCCCGCGGACAACGCGTCCCGCACCCGTGCCGCGGTGTCCGCCCTCGCCGGCGGGTCGCCGATGCGGGCCGCGGCCCTGACCTCGCGGACACCGAGCGCCGTCGCGATCACGAGGGGGACGTCCTGCCCCGACCGGGCCCCGGCGAGCTCGACGAGCGCGACTCGGTCGAATCGGTCCTGGGCGATGCGACCGACCTCGTTCACGACGCGCGTCTTGCCGACGCCGCCCGGGCCGATCACGGTGACGAGCCGCGCGTCGGCGAGGCGGGCCTGGATCCGCCGCAGGTCCTCCGATCGGCCGAGGAGTGGATTCGGGGACGCACGCAGACCGGTCGCCGTCCTCGGGCCAGCGCGGAGCAGCGCCGTGTGCTGCGCGATCAGCCCGGGTTCGGGGTCGGTGCCGAGCCCGTCGGCGAGTGCGGCGCGGAACGCGGCGAAGGACGCGATCGCCTGGTCGGTGCGTCCCGCGTCGGCGAGGGCGCGCATCCGCTTCGACTGGATGGCGCCGTCGTACGGGTTCGCCGCCTGCAATGCGGCGAGGTCGTCGGCGGCCTCCGCCGCGCGGCCGTCCGCGAGCAAGGCGTCGGCGCGCGCGGTGAGCAGGGCGAGCCTGGTGCGCTCGCTGCGCGCGCGTACCTCGTCCGTGAGCGCCGATTCGCCGAGATCGGCGCCGATCGCGCCCGACCATTGGACGAGTGCGGCCGACGCCGTCGCGATCGCGGCCTCGGAACTCGCCGACGAGCCGATGCCGCGCGCGGCGGCCTCGACGGACGCGAGATCGCTGGTGACCCGGTATCCGGCCGGCGTCGACTCGATGACCCCGTCGGCCGCGGCCTGGCGGATGCGCGACACGAGCATCTGCAGGGCCGCGCGGGGGTTCCTCGGCTGTTCGTCCTCCCAGACGTCGTCCGCGAGCGCGTCCGCGCTCCGTCCGTCCCGCCCCGCGAGTGCGAGCGCGGCGAGCAGGCGGGCGGGGCGGATTCCGGGAGGCGCGGCGTAGCCGCCGTCTGCGGCGTGGAACCGCACGGCGCCGAGCACCCGGACCCCGACCGGGTCCGTCCGATCCGTCACGCGGCCATCCTCGCAGTCCTCGCGCCCGTCAGGCGGGGCGGGCCCGCGCCGCGGCCAGGCCGCTCATCAGGAAGAGCAGGGTGCCGCAGAGCACGAGCACGAGCGACGTGTCCCAACTGCCCGTCGATCGGCGCAGTGCACCGAGCAGCGGCGGGGCAACCGCGCCGACGCAGTAGCCGACACCCTGCATGAACGCGGACACGAAGGCGGCGTGGGACGACTCGCGTGCGACACGCATGGCGATGGTGAGCAGCGCCACGAAGCCGCCGCCCTGCGCGGCGCCGCCGGCGATCGTGAACGGGATGTAGGCGGCGGGTGCCAGCAGGGTGCCGAGTGGGAACAGGATCCACAGCACGCCGACGACGATCAGCGGGACGATCGGCCTGGTCCGGGGCGCGAGCACCGGCACGCCGAGGGCGCCGACCACGGCGCTGATCTGGAAGATGCCCGCGGTCGTCCCCGCGATCGCCGGGTCGAGGCCCTGCCGCTGCACGAGCATCGTCGGCAACCAGGTCGTCATGCCGTAGTAGCTGAACGCCTGCCCGCAGAACGCGGCGGCGAGCAGCCAGGTGGGGCCGTTGCGCAGTGCGTCGCCGAGCGGCACGCCCGGGGCCGCCGTGTCCTGGACGGGCGCGGAGCGCCGATTCAGGAGCAGGATCCAGGCGACCGCCGCCGCCACGCCGACTGCCGCCCACGCGGCGGTCGCTCCCCGCCAGCCGAGCCCGGCCGAGAGCGGGACCGTGACCGACGCGGCGATCATCGTGCCGACGTTGAGCGCGACCGTGTAGATGCCCGTCGCTTCAGTCCTGCGCCGTGCCGGGAAGTCGCTGCGGATGAGCACGGGCACGAGGACGTTGCCGATGGTGATGCCGATGCCGAGCAGGACCGTCGAGGCGAGCGCCGCCGGGAAGGGCGTGTACGAACGGATGACGATCGCGACGGCGATCGCGGCGATCGCGGAGTACACGGCGATCCGGGCCCCGCCTCGCCGGATGAGGAACAGCGCGAGCGGGGTGGTGAGCCCGAAACAGAGCACGGGAACGGACGTGAAGAGGCCGAACTGCGCTTCGGAGATGCCGAGGTCCGCGCGGATCGGCGTCGCGACGGGCGACAGTGCGACGATCGGCGCTCGCATGAGCAGGGCGAGCAGCACGATCCCGCCGAGGAGCGCGACCCCCGCGCCCACCCGCGTGCGGTCGACGGTCGAGGCCATGCGTCGAGCCTGTCAGACGCGGCGGCACTGGCCGCACGGAGCCCGCGCTGCCATCATCGATCCGCCGCACCGGTGCGGCGGAGACGGACGGGACGCGCGGATGGCGGATTCGGTGCTGGTGATCGGCGAGGCCCTCGTCGACGTCGTCGAGCGGGACGGCGGAACGACCGCGTATCCGGGCGGCAGCCCGATGAACGTCGCGTACGGGCTCGCCCGGCTCGGCCTGCCGACCCGCCTCGTGACCGAGTTCGGCGAGGACGAGTACGGCGAGCTGATCGACCGCCACCTGGCGAGCGCAGGTGTGACGGTCGAGCGCTCGCCCGAGGCGCGGGCGCGCCGCACGTCGTCCGCGATCGCGACGATCGGGGCCGACGGCGCGGCGACCTACGCGTTCGACCTCGGCTGGCGGCTCGACGACGTTCCGGACGGACGGGAGGACGTGCTGCACGTCGGCTCCGTCGCGGCGTTCCTCGAGCCCGGCTCCACCGCGGTGCGACGGCAGGTGGCCGCAGCGGCCGGGGGGCCGGTCATCACGTTCGACGCGAACATCCGGCCGGCGCTCGTGGGCCGTCACGTCGACGCGCTCCGAACCTTCGAGGCGCTCTCGTCCAACGCCGACGTCGTGAAGATGAGCGACGAGGACGCATCGTGGTTGTTCCCCGGCGTTCCGCTCGAGACGGTCGCCGCACGGTGTCTCGAGGCGGGGGCGGCACTGTTCGCCGTCACGAAGGGCGCGGACGGATCCATGCTCGCCGCCGGGGACGCCGTCGTGGAGGTCCCCGGCCGTCCGGTCCGGGTCGCCGACACCATCGGCGCCGGCGACGCGTTCATGTCGGGACTGATCTTCGCGCTGCTCGACCGCGCCCTGACCGGTCCGGTCCGCGCACGCACGCTGGAGCCCGCCGATCTGTCGGTGATCGGGGGGATCGCGACCGCGAGCGCGGCGATCACCGTCGGGCGCGCCGGGGCGGTGCCGCCGACGCTCGAGGAGCTGCGGGCCGCGATCGCCTGAACTGCTCGCCTGAACGAGCAGCGCGCCTTAACGAGAAGACCGGATGACCGCCTTGGGGGGGAGGCGGTCATCCGGTGCCGTGGTGGGGGAACCACGGGTTCGACGTCAGGGTCCAGTCCGTACCGTCGGGTAGCCGGTCAGTCGGCGGGGAGTCCATCGACCGGTATGTGTCGTACAGGTGCTGCGGGGTGAAGCTGTTCGAGCCGGGTAGCTCGATTCGCGGTGGGGTGACCGCGTAATGAATACCCTAACACGATGTGGACAGACAGATCGGTCTGTCCACATGAATTCCGGTCCCCAGAACGAGGGACTGAATTCGCGACTCGACACCCGAACGGCAAAGAAAAAGGCCGGACGACCTATGGGGAAGAGTCGTCCGGCCTTACCAGCAGGATGGAGGACCGCTGGCAACGAAACTGCTGATCAGCTTCGTGTTCTAGCACCGTTTGGGGGAGTGGTGCGGTATGCAGTTGTGAAATCTCGCCGAGGGGGTAGAACTCGGTATTCGATTTTCTGTCACGGTGGGTGGCCGTGAATTGACTATAGCAAACACGGGGACAGACAGATCGGTCTGTCCGCACGAATCCGGTCCCCAATTCGAGGGGCCCTTCGGCGCGCCTCGCGCGACCGATCAGACGCGTTCGAACACGCCGTGGATCCGGCCGCGCGCCAGGACGGAGCCCGCCGCCCTGGCGACGAGCACGTCGATGCTCTCCGGGGTGCCGCGAGACAGCATCGACCGTGAGAGCGCGTACAGCTGGAACTCGTACTCGTGGGGACCGTGCCCGCGGACGGGCCGCGGCCCGAAGTAGCCGCGCCGGCCGAACGACGCCGGCACGAACTCGACCACGTTCGCGAGGGACAGCACGCGCTCGGGCACGCCGAGCAGCATCGGCGCCAGCAGCGCGGCCGTGTGCACGACGGGTCGCGCGAGCGGCACGTCCGGGTCCTCGATGACGAGCAGCAGCTGCGCGGTCCCGACCGGCGGCGGCGTCCACGCCAGGCCGGGGGAGACGTTCGCTCCCACACCGTCGCCCGCGTGCCGCACCGGCATGGGTCCGTGATCCACGAACGAGGGACTCGTCACGGTGAGCGACTCGGGTGCCTGCAGCTCGGTGCGGTTCCAGAGGCTGTGGCCGTGACCGGCCCGGAGCGGGCGCGCAAGGCGCCCGAGCAGATTCGACATCGCGCGCACCCTAGCGTCGGAGGACCGCCGCAAGCCGTCGGGCGCGCGCCGACTCCAGAACCTGCTCGAGCAGCAGGGGGGCGCCGGTCGGGTCGGCGAGCGGGACCCGCCAGTTCGGGTACTCGTCGATCGTGCCCGGCTGGTTCTGCGTGCGCCGATCGCCGACGGCGTCGGTGAGTGCCACGCCGATGAGCCTGGCCGGTGTCTGCGCCAGGAACCGGTGCAGGGCGAGCACGGTGTCCTCGACGTCGGACGCGGCGGCGAGCAGGCCGCGGTCGCGCAGTTCGCCGAGCCACACGTCGCGCTCATGCGCATCCGCCGCCAGCTCCGAATCGAGGTCGCCCGGCAGCAGGCCGAGAGCGTGCCGCAGACGGACGTGGTCGCCGGCGAGGTAGCCGGCGGTGGGCGGCAGGTCGTGCGTCGTGACCGATGCGAGGCACCATTCGCGCCACCGCTCCGCGGGCAGTGCGCCGCCGACGCCGTCGCCCTCGAACCAGAGGATCGACGTGCCGAGGATGCCCCGGGAGGCGAAGTAGGCGCGGGCGTTGGGGTCGACCACGCCGAGATCCTCGCCGACCACCACGGCGCCGGCACGCTGCGCTTCGAGCACGAGCACGCCGATGAGGGCCTCGTGGTCGTAGTAGACGTACGCCCCCGCATCCGCCCGGGCGCCGACCGGGACCCACCACAGCCGGAACAGGCCGATGATGTGGTCGACGCGCACGCCGCCCGCGTGCCGCAGCACGGCCCGGATCATGTCGCGGAACGGCGCGTAGCCGAGCTCGGCGAGGCGGTCGGGCTGCCACGGCGGCTGCTGCCAGTTCTGGCCGAGCTGGTTGAACGGGTCGGGTGGCGCGCCCACCTGCATGCCCGCCGCGTAGGTGTCCGCGAGACGCCAGGCGTCGGCGCCGCCCGGATGCACGCCGACGGCGAGGTCGTGCATGGTGCCGAGCCCCATACCGGCGTTCACGGCGCGTTCCTGCGCGTGCCCCAGCTGCTCGTCGAGCACCCACTGCAGCCAGCAGGTGAAGTCGATGTCGTCCTCGTGCGCCGCCGCGTACACGGCGACGTCCACCGACGCCGCGTCGCGGTACCGGTCGGGCCACGTCCTCGCGTCGTTGCCGAACTCGACCGCCAGCACGCTCCAGGTCGCGAAGCGGATGAGCGCATCGCCCTGCCGGCGGCGGTAGGCCTGCAGATCGAGCTCGCGGCCCGCGCTGCGGGGCGCCCCGTACACAAGCCGAAGCGCGTCGAGCTTGGCGCTCCATGCGGCGTCGCGGTCGATCGCGTCGACGTCGGCCAGCGTGGTGCGCAACCGGTCGCCGATCGCGCGGATGCGCGCGGCGGCCGCCGGTGCCAACTCCGAGAACTCGCCGATCGCCTCGACGCGCAGGTACAGCGGGCTGAAGAACCGGCGGGACGACGGCAGGTAGGGCGACGGCTCGAGCGGCGGCACGGGCTCCGCGGCGTGCAGCGGGTTCACGAGCACGAAGTCCGCCCCGAGGTCCGCGCCGGCCCACACGGCGAGGTCCGCGAGGTCGGTGAGGTCGCCGACGCCCCACGACCGCTCGGAACGGACGCTGTACAACTGTGCCGAGAGCCCCCATCCGACCCGGTTGCCGAACCGCTCGGGAAGCCCGAGCCACGGCGGCGTGACGATCAGCGGCGCCGTCGACGTCTCGCCCCCGCACGATGCGACGAGCGTGTGATAGCCGTCAGGCAGGTCGCCGGGGATGTGGAAGGTGGCTTCGCCGGTCAGCACCCCGTCGACGTCGCGCGGCTCGACCCAGTGTTCGACCTGCGCGAGTGGGCGCTCGCCGCCGTGCTCGAGGACGACCGCGGCGGTGACCGGCGCGCCGTGCGGCACGTGCACCCAGCACCAGCGGCCCTCGCCCGCGACGGCGACGGTGCACGCCGGCAGCGTGCGGCGCCACGGCTGCTGCCACCGCTCGTAGAGGGCTCTGACCGGGTCGGACGGGTCGGCGCCGAGCGAGACGAGCACTCGCTCGATCGTCTCCTGGGACACGAGCGCCGTGCGACCGCGCCAGTCGGTGAACTCGGTCGAGATGCCGTAGGCGTGCGCAAGATCGATCAGGGGCGGCGTGGGCGCGGTCACCCGTTCGATCTTGCCCTGTCGCCGCGCGACGTGCGCAGCACGACCACGACGACGACCACGACCAGGAGGACCAGGCCGCCGGCGATGCCGGCGACGACGACCACGGTCCCGGACCCGCCCGTCGCAGCCGCGCCCCGCGTCGTCTGCCGGATACCGCAGTCGGGGCCGGCGGCGGTGCCTGCGGCGGCCGCCGCGGTCGCCGTCGGCGCGTACCGGAAGGTGTAGCTGCCCGTCACCGGATGCCCGTCGGCGGACACCACCCGCCAGAGCACGGTGTAGGTGCCCTTCGCGCCGAGTGCCGTCGCCGTGGACACGGTCGCGTTCTTCACGGTCGCGCAGGTGGTCTCGTGGTGACGGGTCGACGTGCCGGGACCGAGCACCTGGAGCGCGGTCGAGCCCCGACCCGGGTTCAGCACCACGGCGTCGTAGGTGACGCTGACGGTGGGGTTCGCGATGGTCACGGTCGCGCCCGTCGCGGGCGAGCTGCCCACCGGATAGTCGTGTGCCGACGCCGCGGCGGCGGGCATGACGAGCACCAGGAACACGGTCGCGACCATCCCCGCGAGCGCGATGCGCAGTCGTCTCATCGCGTCGACCTGCGCCGGCCGGACACGACGAGTATCAGCGCGCCGAGCGCGACGACGAGCGCGGCGACCGACAGCGCCACCACCGGTCCGTCTCCGCCGGACGACGCGGTGTGGTCGGGTGCGGTCGCCGTCACGTAGAGCGTCGGGACCGGGTGCTCGGGTTCCGCGCCGCTCGACGGCGTGACCTGGTCCCACGTGACGACCGTGCCGTCGGAGTAGGTCTGCGCGGTCGGGAACGCCAGGGTCGCGACGTCGGGGATCGGGCCGGCCGTGATGACGAACTCCTGGATCTGCCCCGCACGGATCGCTGCGGCGCCGTCGTCCGCGGTCCATTCGACGCGGAGCGGCGCCTCGGTGACCGTGGTGCCGTCGACCTTCGCGGGCTTCGGCAGCGTGCCCTGCACGATCCTGGCCGTCCAGCCCGGGACCGGGAGATAGGCCACATCGGCGAGCGGTGTGGCGGTCGGAAGGCCGATCGAGACGCCGGTGGTGACCGCGCTCGCCGACTCGTTCGGCACGGTGAAGGTGAGCCGGAGGTCGTCGGCGCCGGGTTCGGACTGGTCGGGATCGACGTGGACGTGTGCGGATGCGGACAGGGGGACGGCCAGCACGAGCGCGGCCGTCAGCGCTGCGGTGAAGAAGGCGCGAGGTGTCGTGCGCATGGGTGTCACAATCTCCCGGCGTGCCGGGCGTCGTCGGTGATCCGGCAGCGGCGGATGCCGCGACCGGCGGTGTTCACTCGACGAGCAGCGGGGGACCCCGACGCGCGGCGGGGCGGCTCGCGACAAGGGCGGCACGGGCGAAGGTGGGCGCGACGGGGATCGGCTGCGGCGTATCGGCAGGCAGGAGGGCCACGACGCGCAGGACCCGGACGACGGTCATGGCGATGCGGTCGGCGATGTCCTGTGCGATGCGCTCACCGTGCCGCCACGCCGCGATCGTCGCGACCGCGGCCGCCGCATGCATCGCCCACATCAGCGGCGACGGCGCGGCCATGTCCGGCATGGCGGGCGCGGCGACGCCCGTCCCCATCCCCATGCCCATCCCCATGCCGTCCGGCCGCAGGCTGAGCCCCGCGCCGGGCGTCGACGAGACGGTGGCCAGCAGATGGAGTATCGCCTGGGCGATCGCGATGACCAGGGCCTGCCTGGGCAGCGAGGAGCGGCGGCCGATGAGCAGCACGCCGAGCGGCCACGAGAACACGACCGCGGCAGCGACGACGAGCGGTGGCACAGTGCCGCCGCCCACCACGTGCGAGGCGAGCGCGACGAGGCTCGCGACCGACGCCGCGGCGATGCCGCGGGCGACCCGGACGCGACGGCCGTGGAAGTCGCTGGTCATCCTGCGCCGAGCCTAGAGTCTCAGCCTTCGAGGCGGCACACTGCTGTGATGCCCAAGGTCGTGCTCTCCATGGCGGTGTCGGTCGACGGCTTCTTCGAGGCGCTCGACGGGGACATCTCGTGGCATGCGGTCGACACGGAGCTGCACGCGTGGATGAACGACTCGCTCCGTCACGCCGGCGCGTTCATCGAGGGGCGCCGCACCTACCAGCTGATGACCGACTACTGGCCGACCGCCGATCAGGATCCCGGCGCGCCCGAGGTCGTGCGCGACTTCGCCGCGATCTGGCGGTCGGTACCGAAGTACGTGTACTCGACGACGCTCACGCAGGACGAGCTTGACGCGAACGCGACCGTCGTGCATGCGCTCGACGTCGCATCGGTGCGTGCGCTGAAGGCCGCACCCGGCGGTGACCTGTTCATCGGCGGCGCCGCGCTCGCCGCCGCGTTCCTGGAGCACGACCTCATCGACGAGTTCGCGATCTACGTCCACCCGGTCGTGCTCGGCACGGGACGCCCCCTCTTCCTGCTGGACCGCCGCATGCCGCTGCGCCTCACCGAGACGCGGACCTTCGGCAACGGCGTGGTCCTGCATCGCTATGTCCCGGCCGTGCACACGGGCCCGACCTTCGCGCCCCGGCACGATCCCGCCGGCCCGACCGCGACCCGGGCGCGCCCGAGCTCAGCGACGTCCCGCGAGCACCTGAGCAGGACGAACCGCGCCTCGGCAGGTCCAGCGCACCTGAGCAGGACGATGGCGAACATGCGTCCTGCCGAAGTGCGTGCGTCCTGCTGAGGTGCTCGGGTCAGCGGATGGTCTTGCGCGCCGTGATCTGCCCGGTGTCGAAACCGAGCAGGTGCAGGCCGCCGTGGAAGCGGGCGTGCTCGATCTTCACGCAGCGGTCCATGACGACCGTGAGGCCCTTCGATTCGCCGTACCTCGCCGCCTCCTCGTTCCAGATGCCGAGCTGCGCCCAGACGACCGGGGCGCCGACCGCGAGCGCGTCGTCCATGACACCCTGCAGATCGGAGGGACGCCGGAAGACGTCGACGATGTCGGGCACCTCGGGCAGCGAGGCGAGGTCGGGATAGACGGGCTGTCCCAGGATCTCGGAGGCGTTCGGATTGACGAAGTACACGCGGTAGTCGGTCGACTGCAGCAGGTATGTGCCGACGAAGTAGCTCGACCGCGACGGGTTCGCCGACGCGCCCACGACGGCGACCGACTTCGCGGCTCGCAGGATGCCGAGCCGGGTCTTCGCATCGGGGCCGACCCACGTGCGCTTCGACCGCAGCAGCTTGGCGAGCGGACTGTTCGCGGGCATCTCGCAGGTCAGGCCGTTCGCGGTCTGAATGGTCTCGGTCGCGTCGATCGTGCTCATGCTGATCCCTCCGTGGCGACGGCCAGTGCCTGATCGAGGTCGTCGATGATGTCCTCGATGTCTTCGATGCCGACGCTAATGCGGACGAGGCCGGCACCGACGCCCGCGTCGACGAGCTGCTGATCGGTGAGCTGCGCGTGCGTCGTCGACGCCGGGTGGATGACCAGGGTCTTCGCGTCGCCGATGTTCGCGAGGTGGCTCGCGAGGTCCACCGACTCGATGAACGTCTGGCCGGCCACGCGGCCGCCCTTGATGCCGAAGCTGAGCACCGCTCCAGGGCCTTTCGGCAGGTATTTCAGCGCCCGGTGGTGCGCGGGGTGGTCGGGCAGACCCGCCCAGTTCACGTACTCGATGCGCGAGTCGGCCGCCAGCCACTCGGCGACCTGGCGCGCGTTGTCGACGTGCGCCTGCATCCGGAACGGCAGCGTCTCGACGCCTTGCGCGAGTAGGAACGCGGAGTGGGCGGACAGCACCGGGCCCATGTCGCGCAGCTGTTCGGCGCGCAGCCGGGTCAGGAACGCGTACTCGCCGAAGTTGCCGCTCCAGGTGAGCCCGCCGTAGCTCGGGACCGGTTCGTGGAACAGCGGGAACTTGTCGTGCGACCAGTCGAACCGGCCGCTCTCGACGACGACGCCCCCGAGGGTCGTGCCGTGGCCGCCGATGAACTTCGTCGCCGAGTGGATGACGATGTCGGCGCCCCACTCGATCGGCCGGGACAGATACGGCGTCGCGATGGTGGCATCGATGACGAGCGGGACGCCTGCGGCGTGCGCGACCGCCGCGAGCCCCTCGATGTCGGCGACGTCGCCCGACGGGTTCGCCACACTCTCGGCGAAGACGAGCTTCGTCCGGTCGGTGATCGCGGCGGCGTAGTCGGCGGGGTCGCTCGAGCGCACGAAGGTCGTCTCGACGCCGAACCGGCGCAGTGTCACGTCGAGTTGGGTGAGCGATCCGCCGTACAGCTGCGCGGAGGCGACGATGTGGTCGCCGGCACCCGCGAGTGAGGCGAACACGATGTACTGCGCGCCGAGCCCGGATGCGGTCGCGACCGCGCCGATGCCGCCCTCGAGACTGGCGATTCGCTCTTCGAACGCGGCGACCGTCGGGTTCTCGAGGCGGCTGTAGATGTTGCCGTACTTCTGGAGCGCGAACCGTGCCGCCGCATCCGCCGTGTCGTCGAAGACGAACGCGGTCGACTGGTAGATCGGCAGCGCGCGGGCGCCCGTCACCTGGTCGGGAATGTTGCCCGCGTGGATCGCACGCGTGCGGAAGCCGTACTGCCGGTCAGCCATGCTTCGAAGTTACCGGCCCGAGCCCGGCGCCCTGCGCGCATGACGTCCCACTCCGTGCCCGGTCAGGCGACGCCGTCGTCTCGTCAGTCCGAAGTGGCCCAAGCGGTCAGGTGGATCAGGTGGGTCAGGTGGGTCACTGTCCAAACGACGGCCTTTCGGCAGAATCGGGCTGGAAAGGGTGGGTTGATCGGCCCTGAGCCGCGAATGGCCGTCGTTTGGTCAGCGCGCGGTCACGAAAGCACGGGTCGTCAGGCGGCCACGGCGTCGTCACGCGGTCGGCGGGTCTGCCGCCCGAACGACGGCCAATCGTCGCCCGGATTCGGTCAGAGGCCGGTTTCCGGCCCGACGCGGCCGAAAGGCCGTCGTTTGGTCAGGTGCGCAGCTGGTCAGGTGCGCAGCGGATGGGTCAGTGGGCGGCGGCCATGCGGCGGACGGCCTCGGTGAGGATGGGCGCGGGCGTCGCGAAGACGAGGCGCACGTGCCCGGCACCCGCGACGCCGCAGGCGCGGCCGTCGGTAAGGGCGACCCCTGCCGCGCGGAAGGTCGCCGCCGGATCCTCGAAGCCGAGCGCCGACACGTCGAGCCAGCCGATGTACGAGCCCTCGGCAGGCCGGTACCGCACCTGCGGCAGGTGCTCGGCGAGCAGGTCGCCGAGCAGCAGCCGGTTCGCGTCGAGATACCGGGTGGCGTCGGCGAGCCACGCGCCGCCCTCGCGGTACGCCGCGGTCGTCGCGACGACCCCGAAGGTGCTCGCGCCGTGCGACAGCTCCCCGCCGAACCGCTCGAACGCCGACCGGTCGGCGTCGTTGCTCGTGATGATCTGCGCGCATTTCAGGCCGGGCAGGTTCCACGCCTTCGACGCGGCGACCGACGTGATCGCCTGCTCGGCGTGCATCGGCGAGACGGATGCGTAGGGGATGTGGCGACCCTCGAACACCATCGGCGCGTGGATCTCGTCCGAGAACACGCGCCCGCCGTACCGGGCGACCACCTCGCCCACCGCCTGGAGCTCCGCCGGCTCGAGCACGCGGCCGACGGGATTCCACGGGTTGCACAGCACGAGCACGCTCGCGCCGGCCTCGAATGCCGCCGCGATCCCCTCGAGGTCGAGTCGGTACCGGCCGTCGGCGTCCTGCGGCGACGGCACTTCGACGACCTCGCGACCGAGTCCCTTCGGCAGCGAGAGGAAGGGCATGTACGCCGGGGTCGGCACGATCACGGCGCCCGGCGGCGCGAGTTCGGTCAGCAGCACCCGAAGCCCGACGAGCACGTCCGCGACCGGGCGGATGTCGGCGGCATCGACGGCCCAGCCGGCGTGGTCGGCGAGGTATGCGCGGGTCGCCTCGACGAGTCCGGTCGCCGCCCACACGGGCAGGTAGCCGGTCAGGCCGCGGTCGACCGCCGTGTGCAGGGCGGCGGCGATCGGCGGCGCGAGCCCCAGATCCGATTCCGCGACGAACGCGCCGATCGCGTCCTCGAAGAGCGTCCATTTCACGCTGCCCGCCGCCCGCAGCGCGTCCTGGCCGATCCCGTCGACCCGACGGGCGAAGTCGTCGCTCATGGCCACATGCCTCCCATGCCGGTGCGCGCCCACGTCAGACCCACGTCGTCGACCACATGTGGATGTGCCAGAACCAGTACGGCGTCTGCAGGCCCGAGCTCAGCGGGAAGAAGAACACCGACACGAGCACCGCGAGCACTCCGAACACGATGACCGTCGACACCCGCACCGAGCGGGACCGCTCCGCCTCGGCAAGGTCGATCGCGTCCGCCGTCTCCGGCAGGACCGGGTGAGCGAGCATCAGCCCGATGGTCGCGGCCAGCGCGAGCAGGATGTAGGGCTCGAAGGCGATCGAGTAGAAGAAGAACATCGTGCGGTTCGGATACAGCAGCCACGGCAGGTATCCGCCTGCGACGCCGATCAGGATCGCCCCGGCCTGCCATTCGCGGCGGCGGACGTAGCGGACGACGAGATAGATCGTCGCCGCGATCGCCGCGTACCAGATGAGCGGGTTCGGGATGTCGTTGAGCGCCGACGTGCACGTGCCGCTCGGGCAGCCGTTCTGGCCGGCCGAGCTCATCAGCCAGTACATCGACGTGGGGCGGGCGATGATCGGCCAGAGGATCGCCGGCGACATGTACGGATGCGGCAGGTCGAGCCCGACGTGGAACTGGTAGATCTGCTCGGTCCACTGCCAGAGGCCCTGCAGGGAGTCCGGCACCCATGCCAGCAGGCCGGTGAACCGCGTGCCGCCGTCCCGGATGTAGAGCCGGTCCCAGCCCCCCGTCGTCAGGATGTAGCCGGCGAAGCAGGCGATATAGGTGAGCAGCGCGAGCGGCACGGTGAGCAGCGCCGTCGCCGGCACCTGCTTGACGAGGGTCGCGAGCGGCCAGCCCCGGATACCGACACGGCGCCGCAGCATCAGATCCGTGAGCACCGAATAGGCGATGAACGCGATGAAGAAGTAGAGGCCGGACCACTTGACGCCCGAGTCGAGGCCGAGCGCGACGGCGCAGCCCATCAGCCACGGTCGCCACAGAAACGTCGGTCCCCACCCGGTGGCCGTCCCGTCGGTGCGCCAGAGCCACCTGCCCATGCGCCGCTCGACCCAGAACCGGTCCTCGATCAGGCAGGCGAAGGCCACCAGCGCGAAGAACATGACCTGGTTGTCGAGCAGCGCGATGCGGGACATGGTGATCGCCTGGTTGTCGATCGCGAACAGGCCCCCCGCGACCACGGTGACGAGCGCGTTCTGGAACAGGCGGTGGGCGATGACCATGAGCAGCGCGACGGCGAGCACGCCGACGAGCGCGGTCGTGACACGCCACCCGGCCGGGTTGGTGCCGCCGGTCAGCATCTCGCCGATGCCGATGATCCATTTGCCGAGCGGCGGATGCGCGACGAACTCGGCGGTCTTCAGGTACGAGTTCACCTGCCCGGCGTTCCAGGCGACGTCGGGGTTCTGCGGCCAGTTCCCCTCGTAGCCGAGGTGCCACAGCGTCCAGGCGTCCTTGACGTAGTACGTCTCGTCGAACATCAGGGTCTTCGGGATGCCGAGATTCCAGAGCCGCGCGCCGGCCGCGACGACCAGCACGATCATGGGGGCGACGAGTCGCCACGGTCCGCTCGAGCCGGCGACCGCGGCCCTCGGGTCGGCGTGCCGGCCGCGGACGGTCGGCACGGAGCGGGTCACCACGGGTCGAAGCCTACGGTCGCGCGCGATCGAGACGGTCACAGCGCGCCCTGCGCCTGCACGGAAAGCGCCGACCTCGTCGCCGGTCGTCGCCCGCACGGCAGACTGGGCGCGTGCTGATCGTCGCCGCGACCCCGATCGGCAACCTGGGGGATGCGACCGCGCGGCTCGTCGAGGCGCTGCGCACGGCGACCCTCGTGGCGTCGGAGGACTCCCGGGTGACCGCCAGGCTGCTGGCGGGCCTCGGCGTGGACAACCGGCCGCGGATCGTCGTGGTGAACGAGCACAGCGAGCGCGGCCGCATCGACGAGCTGCTCGCCGCCGCAGCCGTCGGCGACGTGCTGCTCCTGTCCGACGCCGGGATGCCGACGGTCTCCGACCCCGGGTTCCAGCTGGTGCGCGCCGCCGCCGATGCCGGGGTGCGGGTGACGGTGCTGCCGGGCGCATCCGCGGTGCTCGGCGCGCTGGCCGTCGCCGGCCTGCCGACGGACCGCTTCGTCTTCGAGGGCTTCGCGCCGCGGAAGCGGGGGGAGCGGCTGCGCTGGCTCGGCGTGCTCGCCGCCGAGCCGCGGACGGCCGTGCTGTTCGAGTCGCCGAACCGGCTGGCTGCGATGCTCGCCGACATGGTGACCGTGTTCGGCCCCGATCGGCGTGCGGTCGTGGTGCGCGAGCTGACGAAGCTGCACGAGGAGGTGCGCCGCGGCACCGTCGCCGAGCTGGCCGGCTGGGCCGCGGAGGGTGTCAGGGGCGAGATCGTCGTCGTGCTCGCCGGCGCCCCGACGGTGCCCGTCTCGTTCGAGGACGCCGTGGCGCAGGTGCGCGAACGGATCGGTCGAGGCGAGCGTCGGAAGGACGCGGCGGCGGCGGTCGCCGCGACCTGTACGTTCGGCGCCCGCGACCTGTACGAGGCGACGCTCGCGAAGGTCTGAAACGCATTCAGCCGACCCGGTGACCGCCTGCGTACAGGTTGAACGCGCCGCCCCTGCTGAACCCGGCGAGCGTCAGCCCCGAGCGGACCGCGAGATCGACGGCGAGCGACGACGGCGCGCTGACCGCAGCGAGCACCGGGATCCCGGCCATCAGCGCCTTCTGGACCAGCTCGAACGACGCGCGGCCCGACACCTGCAGCACGGTCCGCGACAGCGGCAGGCGTGCTTGGCGGAGCGCCCAGCCGACCACCTTGTCCACGGCGTTGTGCCGCCCGACGTCCTCGCGCACGCAGAGCGCGGCACCGTCCACGTCGAACAGGGCTGCCGCGTGCACGCCGCCCGTCTCGCCGAACAGCCGCTGCTCCGTGCGCAGCCGATCTGGCAGGCTCCCCAGCACCGATGAGGCGACCGTGAACCCGGCGTCGAGCAGCGGGAACGCCGTCGTGGTGCGCACGGCGTCGATCGAGGCGAGCCCGCACACGCCGCAGGCGCTCGTCACGTAGGTGCTGCGGCTGCGCAGGCGTGCCGCTGCGACACCGGGTCCCAGCACGGTCGCGTCGACCACGTTGAACACCGGTTCGCCATCCATCCCGACCCCGGCGACGACGCGCATCTGCGGCAGATCGTCCGTGCGGTGCACCACGCCCTCCGACACCAGGAAGCCGGCGACGAGGTCGAAATCGTCGCCCGGCGTCCGCATCGTGACGCTGAACGGCTCCCCGCCGATCCGGATCTCGAGCGGCTCCTCGACCGCGACGGAATCCCGAGCCCGCCGCCGGTCGTCGCCCGTCACCTTCGTGACCGGCCGCGCCGTCGCGTTCCGCACCATCGCGCCTCCCGTGGCGATCCTGCCATCCGGGCATCGGCGCCGGCCGAAGGGGGCGACGTACGATTGCGCGGTCAGGACGGAGCGGCGATGACGGACGTGGAACCGGCGACGGGGAACATCGACGAGGCGAAGCTGCGTGTGTCGCGCCCGAAGACCCACGCGGTCGGCGCGCCGGGCGTCCTGCACGCGATGCAGATCGCGCTCGAGCAGATGGGGCCGCTGCGCACCGCCGAGACGCTGATCCGCGTCAACCAGACGACCGGCTTCGACTGCATGGGCTGCGCATGGCCCGACCCGAACCACCGTCACACCGCCGAATTCTGCGAGAACGGCGCGAAGGCGGTCGCGGAGGAGGCGACCTCGCGGCGGGTGCCGCCGCCGTTCTTCGCCGCGCACAGCGTCGCGGAGCTCGCCGGCTGGGACGATTTCGCGCTCGGCCAGCAGGGCAGGCTCACCGAACCGATGCTGCTCGAAGCGGGGGAGGAGTACTACCGGCCCGTCAGCTGGGACACGGCGTTCGGCATCATCGCCGAGGAGCTCGCGGCAGGCGCCCCCGACGAGGCCGTGTTCTACACGTCCGGCCGCACGTCGAACGAGGCCGCGTTCCTCTACCAGCTGTTCGTCCGGGGGCTCGGCACGAACAACCTGCCCGACTGCTCGAACATGTGCCACGAGTCGAGCGGCGCCGCGCTGACCGAGACGATCGGCATCGGCAAGGGCTCGGTCTCCCTGGTCGACGTCGAGACAGCCCACCTCATCCTGATCGCCGGCCAGAACCCGGGCACCAACCACCCGCGCATGCTGTCGGCGCTCGAGATCGCGAAGCGCAACGGGGCGACGATCGTGGCGATCAACCCGCTCCGCGAGGCCGGGCTGCTGCATTTCGACAACCCGCAGACGGTCAAGGGCCTGATCGGCGGCGGCACGGATCTCGCCGACCACTTCCTGCAGGTGCGGCTGGGCGGCGACCAGGCGCTGTTCCAGGGACTCGGCAAGGCGCTCGCCGAGTCGGAGGCGGCGGGCGGCCCGGGCTCGGTGTTCGATCGGGACTTCATCGAGCGGTACACCGAGGGGCTGCCGGCGTACCTCGAGCAGGTCGGCCGCGTCTCGTGGGCCGACATCGAGCGCGGCAGCGGCATCGACGAGGCGCGGATCCGCGAGATCGCCGCGCTCATGGCCGCATCGCGCGGCACGGTGATCTGCTGGGCGATGGGACTCACCCAGCACCGGCACGCGGTCGCGACCCTGCGGGACGCCGTGAGCCTGCTGCTGCTGCGCGGCGACATCGGCAAGCCGGGCGCCGGCGTGTGCCCGGTGCGCGGCCACTCGAACGTGCAGGGCGACCGCACGATGGGCATCTGGGAGAAGATGCCGTCGCGGTTCCACGACCGGCTCGACGCCGAGTTCGGGTTCACGTCACCGCGCGAGCACGGGCTGGACGCCGTCGACTCCATCCGCGCGATGCACGAGGGCCGCATCCGCGTCTTCATCGGCCTCGGCGGCAACTTCGTCCGCGCGACGCCCGACTCCGCGGTGACCGAGGCCGCCATGCGCAATCTCGATCTCACGGTGCACATCTCGACCAAGCTCAACCGCAGCCACGTCGTCACCGGACGTCGGGCGCTCATCCTGCCGACGATCGGCCGGACCGAGCGCGACGTGCAGAAGGGCGGCAGGCAGCGGGTCACGGTCGAGGATTCGATGAGCGCCGTGCACGCGTCGGAGGGACGGCTGGCCCCGGGCAAGCACCTGCGCAGCGAGGTCGCCATCATCGCCGGCATCGCCGAACGGGCGCTCGCCGGGCGCCGGAACGTGCCGAAGATCGACTGGCGCGCGATGACGGAGGACTACCGGCGCATCCGCACGCACATCGAGCACGTCGTCGACGGGTTCGACGGGTTCGAGGAGCGGCTCGGCGACAGCGGCGGCGCAGGGTTCGTGCTGCCGCACGGCCCGCGGGACGCCAGGCGGTTCTCGACCGACACGGGCAGGGCGAAGTTCACCGCCAACGAGCTGACGTTCCCCGAGGTGCCCGAGGGACGGCTGCTGCTGCAGACGCTGCGGGCGCACGACCAGTACAACACCACGATCTACGGCAGGAGCGACCGGTACCGCGGTGTCTACAACGGGCGGCGCGTCGTGCTCGTCAACGGCGACGACCTGGCCGATCGCGGGCTCGAGGACGGCGACTTCGTCGACCTCGTGGGCGAATGGGCGGACGGCGTCGAGCGCCGCGCGGAGACCTATCGGGTGGTGCGCTACGACACCCCCCGCGGCTGTGCCGCCGCGTACTACCCGGAGACGAACGTGCTCGTCCCGCTCGGCTCGGTCGCGGAAGGCAGCAACACGCCGACCTCGAAGTCGATCGTCATCCGGCTGGAGAAGGTCGCCGCGCCCCTGCGCGAGGTCGCCTCGGCCCGCTGACGCCGCCGCCTACCGGCGCCACGGGAGCGGGAGCACCTGCAGGTCCGCGCCGGCCGGGACGCCCGACTCCGGCACCACGGCGAGTGCATCGGATGCGGCGAGGCCGCGGAGCATGTTCGGCCGCACCGCGTCCGCCGCCTCGTGCCCGCCCGCGACACGGCGTGCCGGCAGCACGAGCGTCGTGCCCGCGCGGCCATCGAACGCGCGCGCGGCACGGGAGACCGCGGGCTCCGGCAGTGGCCGCCCGACCGCCCCGGCGACGGCCGGTGGCAGCAGGGTGAGCAGCGCGACGACCGCGGCCAGCGGGTTGCCGGGCAGGGCGAGCACCAGCCGTCCGTCCGGCAGCCGTGCGACGAGGGCCGGATGCCCCGGCCGCATCGCGATGCCGTCGAGCAGCACGGCGGCGCCCAGCAGCTCGAGCGCGTCGCGCAGCCGGTCGGCCTCCGAGCGGCCGGTGCCGCCCGTCGTGACGACGAGGTCCGCATCGGCCGCCAGCACGGCAGCGGCGATCGCGGCCGCATCGTCGCCGACCCGCCGCACGGATGCGGGCAGGGCGCCGAGCCCGCGGACGGCCTCAGGCAGCAGCGGCACGAAGGCGTCCCGCACCCGGCCGGGGGCCGGCCTGCCCGTCGCGACGACCTCCTCGCCCGTGAGGACCGCTGCGACCCGCGGCCGTGGCACGGCGAGCACGTCGTCGAGTCCCGCGAGCTGCAGCACGGCGACCGTCGCCGCGTCGAGCCGCAGGCCGGCGGGCACGAGCTCGTCGCCCGGCCCGGCCTCCTCGCCCGCGCGGCGGACGTGCAGCCCAGCGGCGGGCCGTCGCCCGGTCAGCCGGTCGCCGTCGCGCTCGCCCGCCTCGCTGCGCAGGACCGCTTCGGTGCCGGTGGGCAGCAGACCGCCGGTCACGACCGCCTGGAATCCGCCCTCGTGCAGCGCGCCTGCGGCCGCTGTCCAGGGTCCTGCTCCGCGCACGGCCCAGCCGTCCATCGCGGACGAGTCGTAATGCGGCATCGGTCCGGGCGCCCGCACCGCGGTCACCGTCACCGCGCCGATCGCGTCCGGCAGCGCCACCATGCGGGGCCGGATCGGCCCGACGAGCCCGTGCACGGCGGCCCGCGCGTCCCCCCAGCTCGCGGTGCGCGGATGCGCGGGCAGGCGCGTGCCCGTCACGCCTCCGGCCCGGACTGCTCCCGGGCGAGCGCGGCGGCCGTCGCGATCGCCTCGGACACCGCTCGCGCCTGCCCGCCCGCCCTCCCCGCCGCATAGCCCGCGAGAAAGGTCGTCACGGGCGCGGCGGGCCGCACGACGCCGTGCGCGGCGGCGCCTGCGAGGCCGAGGATCGCGTCGATGTCGGCGGGGACCGCCTCGAGCCCGAGTGCCGCGGTGAGCCGGTCCCACCACGCCGCGAGCAGCGCGTCCTGATCCGTCATGCCCGCTGCTCCCGCCCTCGAGGCCGGCACGGGATCGCCGGCGACCGGCTCGACGGTACTCGCGGTCAGGGCGAGCCGCAGGTCGTCCTCCGTGTCGATGTCGTCGGTGACTCCGGACCCGACGTCGAGACGCCGTGCGACGAGCGCATCCGTCAGCCGGCGTACCGGAGCGCCCGCGAGCGGCCCTGCGCCCGCGACCGCCAGACGGAGCGCTGCCGTCCGGTACCGCGCGGCCAATGGCTGCTCCCTGCCCGTCTCGTCGACGGGCAGCAGCACGTCCTCGCCCGTCTCGCTCGCCGACACGAGCAGCGACACGACGGCGGCGGGATGCCGGAGGTCGACCGCCAGCACCAGCACGTATTCGCAGTCGGTCTCGATGGCCGCGAGTCCGGCCGCGATGCCCGCAGCAGGACCGGAGCGCGGCGGATCCTCCTGCACGACCACCACGCCGTCATGCGGGACCGCGAGCGTGGCCGGCCCGACGACCACGCGCACCGCGAGCGGCGCCGTCGCGGCGAGCACCGCGTCGAGCGTCGTCCGGCCACCGATCGCGATGGCGGACTTGTCACGGCCGCCCAGCCGGCTCCCGCGACCGCCCGCGAGCACGATCGCGGCGGTGGCGCGCGGATCGGCCGACATGCCCGAATCCAATCGCATCCGCATCCGCCGCCGGTGGGAGTCACAATCGGATCGTGGATGCACGGGGTCGCGCGGTCGTCGGCGCGCTGCCCGGCGCCCTCGCCACGCTCGCCGCGGCCCTCGCGTCGATGGGTGTCGCGCTCGCCCTGGCGGCCGCCACCGGGGTGTCCGGCACGCTCGCGGTCACCGCCGTCGCGAACGCGTTCTTCGTCAGCCGCGCGTTCGCCGGCCTCTCGCCGCGGCGCAGGGCCGCGGAGCTGCCGGTGTTCGCGGCGCTCGCGATCGCGGGTGCCGCCGTCGGGCTGCTGCTCGTGGACGTTCCGCTCGTCGGTGCGCCGCTGTTCGCGCTGGTCGTGTCGGGCAGCGTGGCCGCTCGCCGCTTCGGGCCGCGCGGCCGTCGTCTCGCGCGCCTGGTGGCCGCGCCGTTCCTCGCCGTGCTCGTCGTCCCCGCGCCGGTGGCGGCGACGCACGGCGCGCTACCGGTGTTCGTCGTGCCGCTGATCGCGATCCTGACGGCGGTCATCACGGCCGCCGCGCTGTCGATCGCCGACGTCCTCGTCCCTCCGCCGGCGGCCGAGCCGGAGCCGGCGGCGCGCCCCCGCTCCCGCCGAACGGGCGTGCAGCCGAGCACCAGGGCGGCGGTGCAGATGCTCGTGACGCTGCTCGTCTGCTTCGCGATCGGGTTCCTGATCTTCCCCGAGCACTGGGCGTTCCTCGCGATCACCGGCTACATCGTGGTCGTGGGGGCGCGGGGCAGAGGGGACGCCGCCTACCGGGCGGGCCAGCGGCTCGCCGGCGCGCTCGCCGGCACGGTCGCGGGCGCGCTGATCGCGCTGCCGCCCCTGCCGACGCCGCTCGTCGTCGCGCTGATCCTGCTCCTGCTCACGGCCGGTGTCGCCCTGCGGGCGGCCTCGTACGTCTGGTGGGCGGCCGCGCTCACCGCGTCGCTCGCGCTGCTGTACGAC
Source organism: uncultured Actinomycetota bacterium (assembly GCA_963716965.1). Classification (GTDB taxonomy): domain Bacteria; phylum Actinomycetota; class Actinomycetes; order Actinomycetales; family Microbacteriaceae; genus Amnibacterium. The sequence continues at coordinate 739,163 of CAVQUZ010000001.1, forward strand.
CTGACCGGGGTCGACGACGTGACCGCGCTCGGCGCACGCATCATCGGGGTCCTGATCGGCGGTGTCGTCGCCGTGCTCGTCACCTGGTTCCTGCTGCCCGTCCGCAGCACGGACGTGCTCAGGGCCCGGCTCGCCGAGGCGCTGGCCGCCGCGGGCGACGCCGCACACACCCTGCGTGAGCAGCCGGCGGACTTCGCCGGTGCGCTGCCGGCGCTCGCCGCGGCGATCGCGCGGCTCGACGAGCTGGAGCCGCCGCACCGTCTCCACGGGGCGACGATGCGGATCGTGGGTGGACGTCCGAGCGCCGCCCATCGGGTGATCGTCGGGATGCGCGCGCTCGAGGCCGCGCTCGTGCACGCCGCGGCCGACCTCGCCGCGGGGTCGTTCGACGACGATCCGGTGGCGGTGCGCCGGTCGGCGGGCGCCCTCGAGCGGCGGATCGGTCAGCTGCGCCGTGTGAACGGACGGCGTCCCGTCGACGACGAGCCGCTCGCCGCCGCATCGGGTCCGCTCTCCGAGGCGTCCCTGATGCTCGACGGCCTGCGCGAGCCGATCGCCGCGCTCGCCGCGCGGCACACCTGAGCCCGTTCGGTGCCCGCGTGGGGTGAAAAATCCTGATCGCGGCGGATCCTTGGCGCGGGCTATGGTGGCCGGAGACCGCATGAACGGAGCGTGCCCCGGATGGACGGAGCCCCACCGCCCAGAGGCGGGTTCGGCGTGTTCCGCCTCGTCGCACGGATCGTCCTCGCGTGCGCGCTCGTCGTGTTCCTCGTGCTGATCGGCATCCGGCAGGCGCCGAAGGTCCTCGCCGCCGTGTTCGCGAAGCCGACCCCCACCACCTCCATCGCCGCGGGTCCGTCGTCGGCGCCGTCCGTCGCCACGACGCCGACGGTGTCGGCCACTCCGACGACATCGGCGAGCACGCCGCCCGCCGCGGGCGACGGTGGTACCGGGACCGGCACGGGCAGCGGTTCCGGGTCCGGTGGCGGGTCGGGATCCGGTTCCGGGTCGGGATCAGGATCAGGATCGGGATCAGGCACGAGTAATCCCGATCCCGCGATCGTCTCCTTCGGTGCGGCGCCCGTGAAGTGCGCTGTCGCCGCGGAGGGCTCGAGCGCCGCGCCCGGCGCGACGACCCCGGCGAACCCACCCGTCGACCTCAGTTGGACGGTTCGGCATGCCGCGCACATCTGGCTCGCCGCCGGGAGCGTCACCGACGCCGAGACCATGGGGAACGGCACCGACTACGTCGGATCGAGCGACGACAGCGGGTTCGTCTTCCCGTGCCAAGACGGTTCCGAGGACTTCACGCTGACGGTGACGAACGACGACGGCAGCAAGAGGGCGACCGCGCACACCCATGTGACGAGTTCGGAATAGCGACATGGCAGCAGCAGCACCGGACATCACCGGCTACGAGTTCCTCCAGCCGCTCGGATCGGGCGGATTCGCCGACGTCTACGAGTACGAGCAGGAGCTCCCGAGGCGCCCCGTCGCGGTCAAGGTGCTCCGGGCGGGCGAGTTCGCCGGCCCGGACGAAGTGCGGACGTTCCTCGACGAGGCGAACCTCATGGCGCAGTTGTCGGCGCACCCGGCGATCGTCACCGTCCACACCGCCGGCCTGCTGGACGACGGCCGGCCGTACATCGTCATGGAGTACTGCCCGCGGCCCAACCTCGGGGCGCGGTTCAGGGTCGAGTCGTTCACGGTCGATGACGCCCTGGCGATCGGGGTGCAGCTCGCAGGCGCCGTCGAGACCGCGCATCGCGCCGGCGTGCTGCATCGTGACATCAAGCCGGCGAACGTCCTGATCACCGGCCTCGGCCGGCCGGCGCTCGCGGACTTCGGCATCGCCTCGACCCTCGGCGCCGCGGCCGCCGGTGACGCCTCCGGCATGAGCCTGCCGTGGGCGGCGCCGGAGACCATCGATGGCACGTGGAGCGGTCCCGCCTCCGATGTCTACGCGCTCGGCGCGACCGTCTACTCGCTGCTGGCGTCCCGCGCGCCCTTCGAAGCCGGGCCGGGCGACCCTGCCGAGTACGCCTCCCGCATCCGCCGCGACGCCGTGCCGCCGACCGGGCGCCCAGACGTGCCGGCCTCGCTCGAGAAGGTCCTCGCGACCTCGATGGCCAAATCACCGCAGGGCCGGTACACCTCGGCGCTGAGCTTCGGGCGCGCGCTGCAGAAGGTGCAGCGTGAGCTCGGCCTGTCGGTGACGACTCTCGATGTGCTCGACGGCTCGTTGGGCGCCGGCAGTCCGGTGCCCGGCGACGACACCCTGACGGTCCGGCCCGTGACGACGACCGGCGGCCGCACGACACCGCCGGCCACTGCGCCGCTGACCGCACGGTCGCGCCGGCGCCCGCTCCCGATGGAGCCCGTCTACATCGCGCCGGCCGCCGTGCCCGGCGCCGCCCGCGCCCACGATGCAGCTGACCGCTCCGCGGTTCCCGCTCGACGACTCCGCCGACCACACCGTCCGACGTGCACCGGCTGCGGCCGCCGAGCCGCAGTTCGGGCCCGCGCCCGCGAAGCCCCGCTCGAGAGCGCCGGGGATCGTGCTCGACGTCCTCCTGCTCGTCGCGGTCGCCGGTGCGGCCGCGTACTTCTTCCTGGCCGCCTGACGCCCGCACCTGTGAGGGGAGACCGTGAAGATCAAGCTCACACTCAACGCCGCGCCCGCGCTGGTCGACATCGTCGTCACCTGCGACGCGGCGGCCACCGTCGAGGACGTCGCGCGCGCCATCCGGCTCGCCGACCCGCGACAGCCCCCGTGTCGAGCACCGCGCTGCCGAAGCTCACGCTCGCCGTCACGGCGCCGTCGTTCGGTCACGAGACCGCGTTGCCCGCCGACAAACCGCTGTCGGAGGCCGCGATCGGCGCCGGATACCAGGTCCGCGTCGTCGTGCCTGAGCCCGACCGGACCGACCCGCGTGGCACGGCCGCGATCCTCCGGGTGCTCCGCGGTCCCGACGAGGGCCGAGAGTTCCCGCTGCGGTACGGCGACAGCACGCTCGGCCGGGACGCCTCGTGCGACGTCCGCCTGCGCGACCCGCTCGTCTCCGGGCGGCACGCGCGCATCACCATCGGCAACGTCGTCGAGCTCGTCGACCTGAACAGCGCGAACGGCATCCTCGTCGACGGCGGCGTCGTGCCCCGACTGGTCCTCGCCGCCGGGCGAACCGCGGTCGTGGGCGACTCGGAGATCGCAGTCGTGCTCACGGCACCCGAGCGCGGTCAGGCGACGGAGATCGGCGGCTCGCGACCGTTCGTTCGGCGCCCCCGCGTCGTCGCCCGCTTCCCGCAGACCGAGGAGCCGCCGACCGGCGCTGCCGATGCCGAAGGATCCGTCGAAGTTCCCGTGGCTGTCGATGATGGCGCCGGTGGTGATGGGCGTCGCGATGTTCGCGATCACCAAGAGCGCGTTCTCACTGCTCTTCATCGCGATGGCGCCGCTGATGATGGTCGGCGGCTTCATCGACAACGCGCGGCACGCGCAAGCGGCAGATGGCCGAGGAGCGCGAGCGATTCGAGCAGCAGTTCGGCAAGCTCAGCACGAAGCTCGCGGCCACCCGGCCCGGACGAGATCGCGGTGCGGCAGCGCGAGGCGCCGTCGGCCGCCGACGCGATGGCCGATGCCCACCGGCTCGGCGAACTGCTCTGGTCGCGGCGGCCGGAGCACTGGAACTTCGGCGTCGTGCGGCTCGGCGTCGGCACCGCCGGTTCCCGCATCCGCATCGCCGAAGGCGGCGGCGACACCTCGAGGGCGCTGCCTGAGTACGTCGAGCGGCTGGTCGCGCTGGGCGAGCACTACGAGAACGTCGAAGGCGTGCCGATCGCGGAGCATCCCGCAGGACGCCGGCGCGATCGGCATCGCGGGAGAGCGCGCCAGGGCGGCCGACCTCGCGCGAGCGCTGCTCGTCCAGCTCTCCGGTCTGCATTCGCCCGCGGAACTGGTGATCACGGCGGTCGTCGGCCCGCGCACGAGCGCCGAGTTCGACTGGCTCACCTGGCTGCCGCACACCTCGTCGTCGCAGAGCCCGTTCGGCGACGGACTGCACCTCGCCGACAGCGCGGCGACCTGCGGCGCGCTGCTCGCGTCCCTCGAATCGCTCGTCGCCGCGAGGCGTGGGGCGAAGGAGCAGGCGCGCGGTGCGCAGGCCGAGAAGACGACGGTCGCGATGCGCGGAGCGGCCGCGGAGTCGGAGGAGGACGGGTTCGACGCCGAGCTGCTGCCCGCCGTGGTCGTGCTCATCGCGGGCGATGCCCCCGCGAGCCGGGGGCGGCTCGTGCAACTGGCGGAGGATGCGGCGGACGCCGGTGTGTTCCCGATCTGGCTCGCCGACGACATCGCCGACCTGCCGGCGGTCTGCCGCGACGTTCGTCGACGTCGGCGACGGCCGTGGCGACGGCACGGTCGGCTACGTGCGACTCGGCGAGCAGGTCGGCGCGCACCTGGAGCGCGTCTCCGGCGCCGACGCCCTCTCGTTCGCCAAGCGACTCGCATCCGTGGTCGATGCCGGGGCGGTCGTCGTCGACGCCAGCGACCTGCCGCAGTCGGTCTCGCTGCTCTCCCTCATCGGGACGACGCTCGCCGAGTCCCCGGCGGCCGCGGTCGACCGCTGGCAGCAGAACGGCTCGATCCACGACCGCAGCGGCGCCGGCACACCCGGGGGAGCGGGGCGCGCGACGCTCCGCGCGATCGTCGGGCAGTCGGCGGGCGACGCCCTCCGGCTGGACCTCCGCTCGCAGGGTCCGCACGCGCTGGTCGGCGGCACCACCGGCGCAGGGAAGAGCGAATTCCTGCAGGCGTGGGTCCTCGGCATGGCCGTCGAGTACAGCCCGGACCGCGTGACGTTCCTCTTCGTCGACTACAAGGGCGGGTCGGCGTTCTCCGACTGCATCGCGCTGCCGCACTCGGTCGGCATCGTGACCGACCTCACGCCGTACCTCGTACGGCGGGCGCTCACGAGCCTGCGCGCCGAGCTGCACCACCGCGAACTGCTGCTCTCGCAGAAGAAGGCCAAGGACCTGCTCGAGCTCGAGCGCCGCGGTGACACCGATGCGCCGCCCGCGCTGGTGCTCGTGATCGACGAGTTCGCGGCACTCGTGGGCGACGTGCCCGAGTTCGTCGACGGCGTCGTCGACATCGCCCAGCGCGGCCGCTCGCTGGGCATCCACCTGATCATGGCGACGCAGCGGCCCGGCCGGGGTGATCCGCGACAACCTGCGCGCGAACACGAACCTCCGTGTCGCACTCCGCATGGCGGATGCGCACGACAGCAGCGACGTGGTCGGCGAGTCCGTCGCCGCCGCGTTCGACCCCTCGCTGCCGGGCCGCGCGGTCGCGAAGACCGGGCCGGGTCGCCTGATCCCGTTCCAGTCGGCCTACGCCGGCGGATGGACCGGGGCGGCACCCGAGCGTGCAGCGGTCCAGGTCGCGGAGCTGCGTTTCGGCGCCGAGATCCAATGGCAGATGCCCGCCGAAAAGGTCGAGGCGCCGCACTCAGGTCCCACGGACCAGGCGCGACTGGTCGCGACGCTCGGTCGCGCGGCGGAGGCCGCCCGCATCCCCGCGCCGCAGGCGGCCGTGGCTGGATCAGCTCGCAGGACACACTCGATCTGGCGGATCTCGAGCAGGGTTCGGATGCAGAGCTGCGGCTCGGTTTCGCCGACATCCCGGAACGGCAGACGAGGCGCGTCACGTCGTTCGACCCGGACAGCGCGGGGCACCTCGCCGTGTTCGGGGCCAGCGGCTCAGGCAAGAGCGCACTGCTTCGCTCGCTCGCGGCCGCCGCGGCACCGTGCCGGAGATCCCGTACACGTCTATGCGCTCGACTTCGGCGGCGGTGCCCTGCGGATGCTGGCACCGTTGCCGAACGTCGGCGCGGTCATCCCGGGTGACGACACCGAACGCGGATCCCGGCTGCTGAAGACGATCAGGGCGATCCTCGACGAGCGGGCAATGGCGTTCCCCGAGGTGAACGCGTCGACGTCTGACCGAGTACCGGTCGATCACCGGGCGCCAGGGTGCCGCGCATCATGCTGCTGGTCGACAACTTCCAGGCGTTCCGTGACGCGTTCGACACGTCCGCGAATGCGGCGATGTACGCGGTGTTCCTACGCATCCTGTCCGAGGGACGGCAGTTCGGCATCCACGTCGATCGTCACGGCCGATCGTTCGGGCAGCGTGCCGACCTCCGTGCTGGCGGCGGTGCAGCAGCGCATCGTGCTGCGGCTGAGCGACGAGGCGACGTACATGCTGCTCGGTGCACCGGCCGACATCCTCACGCCGACGTCACCGCCCGGACGTGCCGTCATCGATGAGCACGAGGCGCAGATCGCGGTACCCGGCGGCTCGCCGAACGTCGTGGAGCAGGCTCGTGCGATCGAGGCGCTCGCCGAGGAGTTGCGGACCACGCGCGCCCGAGGACGTCGCTGCGGAGCCGATCGGATCGCTGCCGACGGAGTTCGACGCTGCGGAACTGCCGGACAGCGTCGGCGGCCGCCCGGTGCTCGGCATCTCGGACGACGATCTCGCACCGGTCGGATTCGAGCCGGCCGGCGCGTTCGTGCTCGCGGGCGCACCGAGCAGCGGCCGCACGACGGCGCTGATCGCGATCGCGCAGAGCATCGCCCGATTCGACCCCTCGGCCGAGCTGTATTACATCGGGAACCGCAGGTCGGTCGTCCGTTCGGCGGTGGCCTGGACCGAGCTGGCGGGGACGCCCGAGGACGCGCGGACGCTCGCGAAGACGCTGTCGCCCCGGATGTCCGAGGCGCTGCCGGACGCCGAGCATCCGCGCATCGTCGTCGTGATCGAGGGCATCGCGGAGTTCCTGTCCGGCCCGGCAGACCCCCCGCTCGTCGAATGATCAAAGCGGCCAGGCGGAACGATCATCTGGTGATCGCCGAGTCGGAGTCGAGCTCGTGGACGTCGTCGTGGCCGCTCTTCGCCGAGATGAAGAGCGGACGACGTGGAATCGTGCTGCAACCCGAGCCGATCGAGGGCGACACGATCCTGCGGACGACGTTCCCGCGTGCGGCCAGGTCGACGTTCCCGGTCGGCCGCGGTTTCGCAGCGCTCGGGAAAGGCGTCGTGCGCGTGCAGCTGCCGCTCGCGTCGGCGCTCGTGGCGCAGACCGCCGCCGGCCCCGAAGCGGGAACCGGAACCCGCCGGTCAGGCCTGATCTCGGTCAGGCCTGACCGCTTGGTCAGGCCTGAGCGCCCGCCGGGGTCGGCGCGGCGGTCTTGCTGTCGACTCGGGCGTCGTCTGCGGGGTCGGGCCGGCGGCCGTCGCACTCGACTTCATCGTGGTGACGATGAGATCGAACAGCTCGACCAGCTGGTCCTTCAAGTGGGCATCCCACACGCGAAGACCAGCAGGAGCACCTGCTGACTGTCGGGCTGCAGGACCCAGTACGTGCACTGGACGGTCTCGATTTCGGTGCGTCCGGCTCGTCGCCGCGGGCCCGGACTGATCTCGGCCCATCGGACCGCGGGCTGACCGGCGGCAAGCGAGGTCCGCCTCGGGACGCCGTCCGTCGCCGGCCCGAGCAGTTCGTGGAGCGCCGCGATCGGTCGTCCTCGGATTCGGTCTGCGGATGGCGAGCGCGGGCCGGTACGGGTGATGGACGCGGGAAGCGGGACCCTGGAGCCACCTCGTCGCAGATCCACATGGCCTCACCGCCCGCTTTCCGGGCCCGATCGGCAGCGTTCGTGAACTGCGCGCGGACCTCCGCACGCAGCGTCGCGCGCTCGTCGGCTCGACCGACCGTCTGCTCGGCATCGGGCGATGGCCGCTTCGACGCTGCCGGGTCGGCGATCGCGACGAACTTCCAGGTGCCGGGCAGCACGAATTCGATGTCGGGGTTCTTCACGACGTCACGATCCTCACTCCGTCGGCGAAATCGAGTGCGGCCGCTTCCACGTCGGGCAGTGCGGCCAGGTAGGGCGTCGACACGGACAACGAGAACAGCACGGGCTCTGCGGGGAACAACGCCACGACCGCGCGGTGCTGCATCGTGCCGGGCGTGTCGATGGTCTCGCCGACGGTGAGCAGGTCGTGGATCACCACGGCCGGATCGCCGTGCACGGTGACCCTGGCGATCTCACGATGCCAGACCGCAGCGTCTCCGCCCGTCGCGCCGGCGGCACGCGCGCCGTGCTCGTAGGTGTCAGCGGCGACTCCGGGATCGGGTTCTGCGCGCGGGACCAGATCGAGCAGCGCCCAGCCTTGGACCGCTGGCACCGCCGGCTCGCCGAGCAGTACCCATCGCTGACGCTTCGGCTTGGCCTGCGACCGCGCGAGCGCGAGCGCCTCCAGGAGTGCGGCGAAGGCGTGGGTCGCGTCCGGACCCTGCCAACCGAATCTGCCGACGACTTCGAAGGGCCAGAGTTCGGCGCCGTCCGCCTCGGGATCGGGCATGCGATACCAGCCGGCCGGCACCTCGATCGACACCTCCGCGTCGCGGAGCGTCCCGCTCACATCCAACTCGGCACCTTGTGGTTGGAGAAGTCGACGATCTTCTGCTCGGCCTTGTCCTGCATGTTCCCGGCGACGTCGCCGAGCTTGTCGGTCATTGCGCCGGTGATCTTGTCGATGGGCAATCCGGAATGATCGATGTGGTTCACGGCCCACTGTGCCGCGCCGCCCCAGTGCCCGTTCGAGGCGGCGCTCGCCCAGTCCTTTCCGGCGTCGCCGACGACGTCGCCCAACTTGTCGCCGGCGACATCCCCCGCATTCCAGTGGCCGCCGCCGAGGGCGCTCGGATCGGAGAACATCCCACCCGGATCGAATGCGGTCACCTGGTGGGCGACGGCGTTGCCCGCGTCGTAGAGGTGATGTGCGGGGTCGATGATGTTCGTCTGGACGGCGTTGAAGCCGTCCTGCGCCCACTGCAGATTCCCGAAGCCGCCGTCCTTCGCGAACTGCGAGATGTCGTTGCCGAACTCGTTCAGCGGCCGGTTCACCATGTCATTGGCGAGGTCGTTGAAGCCGACCTTGTCGAGCCCCGTCTCGACGAGGCCGCCGAGCTTGCCGCCCCATTCCTTGCCGGCATCCTTCAGTTGACTGATCTGGTCGGCGGTCTCGGTCTTCAAGAACGAGTCCGCAGCGGGGCCGACGTCCTCGAACAGCTTCTCTGCAGCGCTCGACTCGTTAGAGAGCATCTTGTCCATCTCCATCTTGGTGACGTCCTTGATGCCCTCCGTGATCGCGTTCTTCGCGATGGCGCCGAGGGCGGCGCCGAGTGCCGTGCTGACGCCGCTCAGCGAACTCTCGATCGCCGCGCTCGCCATGGCTCCGAGGAAGTCCCCGAGCAGGCCCGAGCCGAAGGTGGCGATGACCGCGACGCCGACGAGGATCAGGTCCATGAGGTGGAACCCATCCATCATGAATGCGAGCAGGGCGAGCACCGCGATCGCGAGGTTCACGAGCATCACGTAGCCGAAGAGGGCAGCCGCGATCGGCGACAGGATCGGGAAGATCAGCGACAGCACGGTGAACACGATCGCGAGCACGGTCATGATCAGTGCCACGATCTTGAGCACCGCTGTCATGATCTTGTCGATCAGCAGCAGCACCGGGATCAGCTGCGAGATCGAGTCCCAGAGGTCGTCGTCGAGGTCGTTCTTTTCGTCGCCCACATGGATCGCGATGCGTGCGGTCTTCGCGGCCGCGTCCTTCATCGACTTCGCGTTGTTCCACTGCGACTCGGCGGCGGCCTGCTGCGCCTGCGCCTGCTGCAACTCGCCCTTGTAGAGCTGCAACTGGGCGATGTGGATCATCTGATCCGGGCCCGGTTGCTGCGCGAGCTGGGTCTCCTCGTTGATCCGCAGTTGCAAGTCGCGGCATGGCCCGAGACCGAGCCGTGCGCAGCGAGCGCCTGCAGTGCCTCCGTCTGCGCCTGCCGCAGGACCCTGGCGTAGGTCGTGAGCGCGCCGCCGGCCATCCAGTACCGGTACTGGACGCGGGTGATCTTCTTCACCACGTCGCCCTGGCTGTGGTTCAGGGCGGTGATCGCCTGGCTCGAGAACAGGTTCGATCCGAGCTGGCGGATCGTGCCGATCGCGTCGGCGATCGCGTCCGACGTCTGGGAGTAGAGCGTGCCGTCGTGCTCGAGTTCGTCGGGGTCGCCGCTCAGCGGGATTGGGGAACGAGTCAGCCACGGTCGCCCTTCCCGCTGGGTGACGCGGTCAGCGCCTGCGACAGAGCCTGATCCGTCTGCGCGAAGATCGGTCGGTCATCTGAGACCGGTCCTGTGAACTTGTCGATGTCCTGCAGCATCTTGTTACGGGTCTTGCGCCAGTCGTCGGCGAAGTCGACGAGGACGTCGGCGAGTTCTTCGTCACCGGCGGCCTTCGCATCGTTGCGCGCCCATCCGCCGGCGTTCGACAGCAGTTCCCTGATCAGCGTCATGCTGCGGTCGAGATCGGCGAGCACCGCCTCGTCGATCCGCAGGTTCCCACCGGTCATCGGTGCGCCGCCCCGCGTTAGGACTGGATGGCGCGAGCGAGCGACGAGTCCGTCTGCTGCATCGCTTCTGCCGCCTTGTTCAGAAACGTCGAGAGGCCTTCGAGACCGGAGACGGTCTGGATCGATCCCTGCGTGAACTTCTCGTACGTCTGCTGGAACGCGCCCGACGCGGTGTCGGTCGAGAAGCCGGAGGTCGACGAGGCCTTCCACGATGTTGCGCAGACGGTTCAGGATGTTCTCGAAGTTCGCTCTGCCCGTGCTGGAGCTGTGATGCAGTGTGCTGCATCTCCTCGTAGGTGACGTTGACGTTGGCCATGGCCCGGTTCCTTCCGTTGTCAGGTCCCCCCAGAGGAAACCCTATGGATCCGCCGATCGCGCGCACCAGGGCATTCCGTGCCGGAGATCGCTTCAACGGCGCGGCGATCCGCCACTGGAGCGCGTTCCCGCTCGCGAAGCGCTCGACGTTCTCGACGATGGCCTGCGCGGTGCCGATGAGGTTCTCGGCCGTGACGCCGCCGATGTGCGGCAGCACGACGACCTTCGGATGCGCGAGCAGCGGCTCGTCCGGACGGGCGGGCTCATGGGCGATGACGTCCAGGCCCGCACCCGAGAGCGAGCCGTCGTCGAGCGCGGCGATCAGCGCCTGCTCGTCGATCAGCGCCCCGCGGGCGACGTTGACGAGGAAGGCGCCGCGCTTGACGCGCCGCGAACCGCGCCGCGGTGAGAAGCGGCTTGTCGCCCGGCGAGGCGCAGAGGATCGACGCCGTCGGCCCGGCGAGCGACGTCGTCGAGCGCATCCGGTCCGACGACCGTCTCGATGCCGCGGCGCCGCCGTGCTCGGGATGCGCGCGCACCGCCGTGATGTGCACGCCGAACGGTGCGAGTCGGGCGGCGGTCGCGACGCCGAGTCCGCCGAGTCCGACGAGCACGATGCGGCGCCCCGCGAGCATGTGCGGCACGGTCATCGCGTGCGTGCGCTCACGCAGGGACGCCCTCGCGGTCTCGACGTCGCGGGCGAGCGAGATCGTGAGCATGACGGCGATCTCCGCGACCGACTCCGCGTTGCCGGACACCGTACTCGGCACGTTCGCGACGGTGACGCCGCGCTCCGCGCACGCGGCGAGATCGATCGTGTCGAGCCCGACACCCATCTGCTGCACGAGCCGTGCGTCCGACGAATCCAGGAGCGCCGCGTCGACCGGTGAGACGACCGGCACGAGCACGTCGGCGTCGCGCGCGAGCCGCCGCCACTCGTCGCCGTGGCCTTCGGCCAGGTCCCACTCGGGACGCGCCTCAGCGATCCATCTGCCGCCCGGAGAGGCGAGGACGCCGCTGCGCCCGAACACGACCCGCATCCCGCAACGCTAACCTGCGGGGCCTCGGGCCCGCCGACGCCGTCGCCGCAGCGTGAGAGCATCGCCGGGTGCCGAACGAGGGGGATGGGGGCTGGCGAGTCGCACTCGACGGTCTGCTCGGCGCGGGTGAGCCCGAGGCCGTCCCGGTCGCGGCGCTGACGCCGCTGGCACTCCAGTTCCAGATCCGCGAACCGGTGCCACGCACCGCCAGCCGCTGGAACGGCCCCACGTCGCAGGCGTTCCGCGGGGGGCGCGGGGCGGTCCGGCTGGGTGTGCGACCGGTCGTCCGCACGGAACGCGGCTGGGCGCGCAAGGGACTCACCTGGAGCAACCTGCCGCACATGCGGAACCGCCTCGAGCTCGAGCCCGCACAGCACGGCTGGTTCAGCCAGTTCGTCGCGCTGCACCGCGCCGCCGTGCCGCTCGGCGTCGGCGGCGACCCGGAATGGGTCCTGCTGGACGAGTTCGCGAACCCGGTGCTCTGGCGGCTGCTCGACCAGGCGACGGCGCTGGGCATCGCGCTGACGGGTGTCTCGGCGCGGACGACGGTGGCGCTCGACCGCGTCGCGGCGCTGCGGCTCGACGTCACCGCCGGTCCGGTGGGCATGCAGGTCGGGCCCCACCTCACGGTCGGCGGGGTGCCGGTCCCTGCGGTCCACGCGCATCCGATCGGCCGGCACGGCGTCTACGTCTTCGACGGTGCCGCCCCGAACCGCATCGCGCTCGCCGAGCTCGACCACCCGCTCGACGACCCGCAGCTCGCGATGCTCGCGAACCCCGAGCCGGTCGACGTCCCGCCCGCGGACGCCGCCGAGTTCCGCAGGCGCCTGCCGCGGCTGCGCGAGCGGATGCTCGTCACGAGCAGCGACGGCTCGGTGAAGCTGCCGGCGATCCCGGCCCCGACGCTCGTGCTCACGATCGACTTCCTCGAGCCGGAGCGGATCGTGCTGGCCTGGTCGTGGGACGCGCGCCGTGGCGCTCCGCCCGCGCCGCGGTTCGCGGAGCTCGTGCCGGCGGACGTCGTGCCGGCGCCGGCCGGGGACCTGCCCGAGGTGCAGGAGCTCGCCGACGATGCGGCGATCGACTTCATCGCGACCGCGCTGCCGCAGTTGACCGCGATCACGGGCGTCCGCGTCGACCGGATCGGTGGGGTCGTCGAGACGTCGGCGCTCGTCGGGGAGCCCCGCCTCGTGGTGCGCACGGTCCCGACCGAGCGCGACGACTGGTTCGACCTCGGCGTCGAGGTCATGATCGACGGGCATGTGATCCCGTTCCTGCCCCTCTTCAAAGCGCTCGCGAAGGGGCGCCGCCGGCTGCGGCTCGTCGACGGCACCCATCTGTCGCTGCAGCATCGCTCGCTCGCCCGCCTCGCCGAGCTGATCGAGGAGTCGAAGGACGTCGCCGAGTGGGAGACGGGCCCGCTCATCAGCCGCTACCAGACGGCGCTCTGGCACGACTTCGAGGATCTCGCGGACGAGGCGGACCCCGCGCGCGAGTGGCGCCGTCTGCTCGACGACGCCCGGCGGGACTCACCGGTGCCGATCGAGACGCCCCTCGGCATCACCGCCGAGATGCGCCCCTACCAGCGGGCCGGCCTCGACTGGCTGGCGTACCTCTGGCGGCACCGCCTGGGTGGTGTGCTCGCCGATGACATGGGCCTCGGCAAGACGCTGCAGTGTCTCGCGCTCGTGCAGCACGCCGTCGACGAGGGTGCGGCCGGCCCGTTCCTCGTCGTCGCTCCGACCTCGGTCGTCTCGAACTGGTCGGCTGAGGCCGCCAGGTTCGCGCCGGGGCTCGTCGTCCGCACGCGCACCGCGACCGCGCCGGTCGCCGGCACGTCGGTCGCCGACATCGCCGACGGTGCGCACATCGTCGTGACGAGCTACGCGATCCTGCGGCTGGAGCCGGAGGCGTTCGCGGGCGTCCCGTGGGCCGGCGTCGTGCTCGACGAGGCGCAGTTCGTGAAGAATCCGGGCTCGCGGGCGTACGAGTGCGTGCGCGACCTCGGGGTGCCGTTCACGCTCGCCGTCACGGGCACGCCGATGGAGAACTCGCTCGCCGACCTGCACGCGATCATGGGCCTCGTGGCGCCCGGGCTGTTCCCGTCCCTGCGCCGGTTCACGGAGGAGTACGTGCGGCCGATCGAGCAACGGCGCGCGGGGATCGCTGCCGGACCGGGTGCCGGCAGGGCGCCCGAGGTCACCGCGGAGCTGCGGGCGTCGCGCATCGACCGGCTGCGCAGCCGCATCCGTCCGTTCCTGCTGCGCCGCACGAAGGACCTGGTGGCGGCCGACCTGCCGCCCAAGCAGGAGCAGGTCCTGCGCGTCGAGCTGAGCCCGGCGCACCGCGAGGTGTACGACCTGCTGCTGCAGCGCGAGCGCCAGAAGCTCTTCGGGCTGCTGCCCGATCTCGACCGGCACCGGTTCATCGTGCTGCGGTCGCTCACCCTGCTGCGCATGCTCGCGCTCGACGCGCGGCTGATCGGCGAGGAGTACGACGGCGTCGGCTCCGCGAAGCTCGACGTGCTGCTCGACCAGCTCGAGGACGTGCTCGCAGAGGGGCACCGGGCACTCGTCTTCAGTCAGTTCACGAGCTATCTCGCACTGGTCGGCGCTCGGCTGACCGCGGCCGGCGTGCCGTACGTGCAGCTCGACGGGTCGACGAGGGACAGGGACGCGGTCATCGGGGCGTTCAAGACGGGGGAGGCGCCGGTCTTCCTGGTGAGCCTGAAGGCGGGTGGTGTCGGCCTCAATCTCACGGAGGCCGACTACGTCTTCCTGCTCGATCCGTGGTGGAACCCGGCGAGCGAGGCGCAGGCGATCGACCGCACCCACCGCATCGGCCAGGACAAGCGGGTGATGGTGTACCGGCTGGTGGCCGCGGGCACGATCGAGGAGAAGGTGCAGGCGCTCGCGGCCAGGAAGGCCGCCGTCTTCGATGCGGTGATCGACGACGACGACCTGTTCGGCAGTGTCGTGACGGCCGACGACATCCGGGCCCTGCTCGACTAGCGCGGGTCAGGGCCCGCCGAGCCAATGGTCGATGCGGTGGTGGTCGGGGCTGAACCCGTTCGCGACACCCCACAACACCGCCTGCGTGCGGCTCGTGGCCCCGATCTTGCGGTAGATCGAGCGGATGTAGGACTTGACCGTGTTCGGGCTCAGGTAGGTGCGCGCAGCGACCTCGGCATTGCTGAGGCCCTGCGTGATCAGCGCGAGGATCTCCGACTCGCGGTCGGTGATGCCCTCTCGGCGGCCGGGCCAGTCGAGTCCGGGTGCACTGACCACGCGGCCGGGCGGCGAGCTCACGACGACCTCGCCGGCGGCGACCGCCTCGAGGGCCGCGACGAGGTCGCGCGCCGGCAACGCCTTGGAGAGGTATCCGCGCGCACCCTGCCGCAGCGCGGCGTCGACGAGGTCGGGGTGGAAGTTCCAGGTGTAGATGACCACTGACTCGGCCCTCGGGCTGTTGATCAGGGCGGCGACCTCGTCGTGGTCGGACTCGGGCTGCGCGAAGGAGTCGTAGAGCACGATGTCGATCGCATCCGCCAGCGGCCGGTTCGCGTCGATCTCCGCGACCACGACGCGGTCGCGGTGGGCGTCGAACATGTGCGCCAGGCCGATCAGCACGACGTCGTAGTCGTCCACCAGCGCCACGGTGATCGGTCGGGTCAGCGTGGTGGACATCATGCGCAAACTACACCCCTGGGGGTGTGGCGGCGCCGCCCCAGGGGTGGTCGACTGGTTCGGTCGTCCAATCGGGCGGCCGGATACGCGTCGGAACACGGCGCGTCAGAGAGGAACTCGCACCATGGGTCTCATCGGCACCATCATCACGGTCATCATCGTCGGCCTCATCGCTGGAGCGATCGCCCGACTGCTCGTCCCCGGTCGGCAGAGCATGTCCGTGCTCGCGACGATCGTGCTCGGCATCGTCGGGTCGTTCGTCGGCGGCTTCCTGGGCTTCCTGCTGTTCCACAAGGACGCGGCCGACGGCTTCCTGCAGCCCGCAGGCATCATCGGCTCGATCATCGGCGCGATCATCGTGCTGCTCATTTACATCGCGGTCCGCGGCCGCGGCCGCGCCCGAGCCTGACGATTCACGGCGCCTGCTCCCTGCCCTGATTCAGGAGTTGCGGCCGTATTCAGGAGGTCGCGGGGTGCGAACTCCTGAATAGGGCACGAACTCCTGAATAGGGCAGGGGGTCAGGCGTGCCTCCGGCACCGTGCGGTGAACGGCCGCGCGTCGAGGCGTGCGGCGGCGATCGGCTCGCCGCACACCTCGCACCGTCCGTAGGTCCCTTCGGCGATCCGGCTCAGCGCGGCATCGATCTCGTCGAGCCGGGTCGCCTCGACCGAGCGCACGGCTTCCGCCTGCGCCCGGTCGAAGGCGATCGTCGCACCCTCCGGGTCGTGCTCGTCGTCCGAATTCGCGTCGGCTCTGGCGGCGGTCACCGACGCGATCTGACCGTCCAGTCCGACGATCGCCTCGACCGTCTCCGCCCGCATCCGGCGCAGACGCTCCTCGGGCCCGGTCAGGGGACGATGTGGCCGGCCGCCGTGAAGAGCCGGTACCACTCCTCGCGCGTCAGCACCACGTCGGAGCCCGCGACGGCCTCCTTGACGCGTTCCGGCTTCGTCGTGCCCAGCACGATCTGGATCCGCGCCGGGTGCCTGGTCAGCCACGCGGTCGCGATGCCGGTCGGGGTCACCGCGTATTTCGCGGCGAGCTCGTCGAGCACGTCGTTCAGATCCGCGTAGTGCTCGCGGTCGCCGAGGAAGACGCCGGTGAAGAAGCCGGCCTGGAACGGCGACCAGGCCTGCAGCGTGATCCCGTTGATGCGCGCGTAGTCGAGCATGCCGTTGTCACGGTCGATCGACTGCGGCAGGTCGAGCATGTTCGACGAGACGCCCGCCGCGATGAGCGGCGCGTGCGTGATGCTGAGCTGCACCTGGTTGAAGGCCAGCGGCTGCGTGACCGCGGTCTTCAGCAGGTCGACCTGGTAGGGGGTGTGGTTCGAGACGCCGAAGTGGCGGACCTTGCCCGACGACTCGAGCCGGTCGAACGCCGCGGCGACCTCCTCCGGCTCGACGAGCGCGTCCGGACGGTGCAGCAGCAGGACGTCGAGGTAGTCGGTCTGCAGCGCAGCGAGCGAACCGTCGACCGACTCGAGGATGTGCTCGGTCGAGAAGTCGAAGTAGCCCGTGCGGATGCCGACCTTGGACTGGATCTGGACCTGCTCGCGCTCGCTCGCGGAGAACGTCACGGCCTCGCCGAAGCGCGTCTCGCAGTCATGGACCGAGCGGCCGTAGATGTCGGCGTGGTCGAACATCGTGACGCCGGCGTCACGCGCGGTGCCGACGAGGGTGCGGATCTGCTCGGCGTCGAGTTCGGGGATGCGCATCAGGCCGAGCACGACGGCGCCGACCTCGATGTCGGCCAGTGGGGGATGAATCGTCTTCATGACACCATCCTGGCCCACTCGCCGGAACGGTGTGCCGACAGCCGGAACGTCAGGGCGCGATCACGAGCCGGGCGACCTCGTCTCCGCGGACGGTGAACTGCAGGTCGCTCGTCCCGTTGAAGCCGTCCCCGGACACGACCACCGTCGCGACGTACTCGTGCAGCGTCGCCCCTGGCTTGACCTGGAGCAATTCGAAATGGCCGTGTCGGCCGATGTTGTCCGAACCGTCCCACTCCGCGACGCCCTCGCGGCCGCGGAACTCTCGTCCCCAGTCGGACACGAACGCGTCGGCGGTGAAGCCGGCGACGAACGCGGCGCTGTCGCCGGCATTGGTGGTGTCGATGAACGTCCGGATGGCGGCGGGCACTGTGTCGCCCGGCAGGAGTTCGGTCATGCCGTCATCGTTCTCGCCGAACCTGGACGCGACGTGCTCAGACCAGCGACTCGGTCCACTCGTCGACCGTCGTCACCACGGCCTGCCGGGGGAACACCTTCTCGGTGAGCACGCGGTGCACCTCGGGATCGCCGTCGGCGCAGGCGTCCGACAGTACGGTGCACGCGAAGTCGAGGTCGGCGGCCTGCCGCAGGGTCGACAGCACCACGCCGCTCGTCGAGACGCCCGCGAGGACGAGGCGCGTCGCGCCCGCGCCGCGCAACAGGACGTCGAGGTCGCTCCCGCTGAACGCGCTCACGCGTCGCTTCACGATGACCGGCTCGTCGGCCCGCGGCTCGAGGGCTGCGTGGAGTTGTGTGGCCGGGTGGTCCTGCCCCATCGCCGCGGCCACATCGGACGGACCCTGGCGCAGCGCGCCGAACTGACGGTTGTTCGGGCTGATCTCCGGCAGGCCCGGCCGGAACGCGACCCGGACGAACAGCACAGGGATGCCCGCGTCACGGGCCGCCGCAACGGCCCTCGCCGCTGCCTCGACGACGGTCGAGTCGCCGAGGCGACCGACGATACCGACCTGGAAATCCATGGCCAGCAGTGCGGTGACGGGGTCTGACACGGGGTCCTCCTGATGTGCCCTGTCTGATGGGCTCTGGACGATCTGCAGTCTGCACTGTGCAGGTTTGATTGAACAGCTTAGACTGTCGATATGACCACCGACCGCGATCCCGTACCCGTCGCGACCGACCCGTCGCCGACCTCCGCGTCGGCGTTGCAGCTCGCGCTCGACCTGCGTGTGGCATTCGGCCGCCTGCGGCGGCGGCTGCGAGAGATGGCGACGGGCGTCGAACTCACGCCGTCCCAGGCGTCGGTGCTCGCGCGCCTCGGGAAGGACGAGGCGTCGACCGCCTCGGCGCTCGCGGTCGTCGAGGGGGTGCGCCCGCAGTCGATGGCCGCGACCCTTGCAGCGTTGGAGCAGTTGGGCCTGATCGCCCGGACACCCGATCCCGCCGACGGTCGGCGGCAGATCGTCGAACTCACCGACGCGGGACGGCGCGAGGAGGCCGGCAATCAGGAGGCGCGCGAGGAGTGGCTCACCAGGGCCGTGCACGAGCGCCTCACCGAGGCCGAACGGGTGACTCTCATCGAGGCGATGCGGCTGCTGGAGCGGCTGGTGCGGGAGTGACCGAGGCCGCGACGGCCGCGCCGGCGCGCTTCGACCGCCGCCTGCTCGCGCCGATGATCCTCGGGGCGATTCTGAACCCGATCAACTCGTCGATCCTCGCGGTGGCGCTCGTGCCCATCGCGCAGGCGTTCGGCGCACCGGCGTCACAGACCGCCTGGCTCGTTTCCGGGCTGTACCTGGCCACATCGATCGGCCAGCCGGTCGTCGGCCGGCTCGTCGATCTCTTCGGCCCGCGCACGCTGTTCCTGATCGGCACGGGACTCGCCGGAGTCGCCGGCGTCATCGGCATGACCGCGCCGAATCTGGCCGTGCTCGTCGTCGCGCGGGTCCTGCTCGGGTTCGGCACGTGCGCGGGCTACCCGGCGGCGATGGTGCTGATCAGACGAGAAGCGACCAGGACGGGGACGGACAGCCCCGCCGGTGTCCTGACCGCGCTGTCCGTCGCGACGCAGACGATCGCGGTCATCGGACCGACGCTCGGCGGAATCCTGATCGATCTCGGCGGCTGGCGCGCGACGTTCGCGGTCAACGTGCCGCTTGCGGTCGCCAGCATCGCGCTCGGCCTCTGGGTACTGCCCAAAGGCCGCGGCGACGCGGATGCGCCGAACGGCCGGTTCGACGTCGCGGGGATCGCACTGTTCGCCGGCACGCTGGTGGCGCTGCTGCTGTTCCTGATGGACCTCCACGTGGCGACGCTCTGGATCCTCGGCATCGCGATCGTGGTCGGTGCCGCGTTCACGTGGCGCGAGCGCCGCGCTGCTTCGCCGTTCATCGACGTGCGGGTCTTCGTCGGCAATCTGCCGCTCCTGGCGACCTACGCCAGGAGCGTCTTGTCCGCGATCGTGTCCTACGCGTTCCTCTACGGCTTCACGCAGTGGCTCGAAGAGGGACGGGGGCTGTCGCCCTCGGTGACCGGGCTCGTGCTGCTGCCGGTGTTCGCGATCGGGATCGGGGTCGTGACGCTCACCGGACGCCGACCGGAGGTGCGCGCGAAGCTGCTCGTCGGGTCGGTCGCGCAGCTGGCGGTGTGCGCCGCGATGCTGTTCTTCGACGCGTCGTCGCCCGTGTGGCTGATCGTGCTGCTCTGTGCGGTGCTCGGCCTGCCGCAGGGTCTGCTCAATCTCGCGAACCAGAACGCGCTCTACGTGCAGGCGGACCGGGCCCGGCTCGGCGCATCGGCGGGGCTGCTGCGCACGTTCTTCTACCTCGGCGCGATCCTCGCCTCGAGCTCCTCCGGCATGTTCTTCGGCCGGAGGGCGACGACCGCAGGGCTGCACGAACTCGCGATCTTCATGCTGCTCTCCGCGGGCGTCTGCCTCGTGCTCACGATCGCCGACCGGTCCCTGGCCGGGGTCAGCAGGCGCAAGTCGACCCCGGTCGTCGCCTGACCCCGGCTGCCGCCGGACGCCCCGGCGCGTCGCGCAGGCTCTTCGCGCAGGCTCGTCGCGCGGTGTAGGCATCACCGCGCGGCGGAGGACGACACACCGCAGATCCGCCTACACCGCGCGGCGATGCCTACGGCGCGCGGAGGAGGCCGCGTGCACGTCGGGCTCGAAGCACGCCGTCAAGCGGACAGCGCTACGGTCGGGGAGGCGATTTGCACGGCCGACGCGAGAAGCGGAGCAACAGCGGTGAACACGACTCCTGACAGCACATCGGACTCGACCGGCGCACCGGTGGACCCGACCGGGACGGCCGCCTGGCAGGCCCTCGACGGCATCGCCGACGGCTTCGCCGCGGACCTGCGCGGCTGGTTCGACGCCGAGCCCGATCGCGCCGAGCGCTACACGTTCCAGGCGGGGGACCTCACGGTCGATCTGTCGAAGAACCTGCTCACCGACGAGATCCTCGGCCACCTGATCGAGCTCGCGAAGGACGTCGACGTGCCGGGCCGGTACGCGGCGATGATCGAGGGCGAGCGCATCAACGTCACGGAGAACCGGTCGGTGCTGCACACCGCACTGCGTCGGCCGCCGGCAGGCGACGGCGTGACGCTCGTGCCCGCGGCGCCCTTCGTCGTCGACGGCCAGGACATCGACCACGACGTCCACGAGGTGCTCGACAAGGTCGCCGCGTTCGCAGACAGGGTCCGGTCGGGCGAGTGGGTCGGCGTGACGGGCAAGCGCATCGCCACGGTCGTGAACATCGGCATCGGCGGATCCGACCTCGGGCCCGTCATGGTCTACGAGGCGCTGAAGCCGTACGTGCAGGCAGGCCTCGAGGTCCGGTTCGTCTCGAACATCGACCCGTCAGACGTGTACGAGAAGACGGCCGGCCTGGATGCGGAGACGACGCTGTTCATCGTCGCCTCGAAGACCTTCGGCACGCTCGAGACGCTGACGAACGCGCGCCTCGCCCGGCAGTGGTTGTGGGAGCGGCTCGGCGCCTCCGGCGCGATCGAGGACACGGACGCGTCGCGCACCGACGCGGTGAGCAAGCACTTCGTCGCGGTGTCGACGGCGCTCGACAAGGTCGCGGCGTTCGGCATCGACCCGGAGAACGCGTTCGGCTTCTGGGACTGGGTCGGAGGCCGCTACTCGGTCGACTCCGCGATCGGCACCTCGGTCGCGATCGCGATCGGTCCAGACGGGTTCGCGGAGTTCCTGGCCGGATTCCATGCGATCGACGAGCACATGCGCACCACGCCGCTCGAGTCGAACGTGCCGGTTCTGATGGGTCTGCTGAACGTCTGGTACGTGAACTTCCTCGGCGCGCAGAGCCACGCGGTGCTGCCGTACGCGCAGTACCTGCACCGCTTCGCCGCGTACCTGCAGCAGCTCACGATGGAGTCGAACGGCAAGTCCGTCCGCTGGGACGGATCGCCCGTCGTCACGGACACCGGCGAGGTCTTCTGGGGCGAGCCGGGCACGAACGGGCAGCACGCGTTCTACCAGCTGATCCACCAGGGCACCCGCCTCATCCCGGCCGACTTCATCACGGTCGCGAACCCGGCCAGGCCGCTGAAGGACGAGACGGGCGACGGCGCGGGGGTACGGCCGGGCACGGACGTGCACGGCCTGTTCCTCGCCAACTTCTTCGCGCAGACCAAGGCGCTCGCGTTCGGGAAGACGGCCGACGAGGTCCGCGCCGAAGGGACCGCGGAGGCCGTCGTGCCCGCGCGCGTGTTCAGCGGCAACCGGCCGACGACGTCGATCCTGGCGCCTTCGCTGACGCCGTCGGTGGTGGGCCAGCTGATCGCGCTCTACGAGCACATCGTGTTCACGCAGGGCACGATCTGGGGCATCGACTCCTTCGACCAGTGGGGTGTCGAGCTCGGCAAGAAGCTCGCGCTCGAGGTCACCCCCGCCGTGCAGGGGGACGCGGCAGCGCTCGAGGCGCAGGACTCGTCGACCAAGTCGCTGATCACCAAGTACCTGTCGCTCCGCCACCCCTGAGCCGAACACACCAAATCACGGAGATCTGGTTTCGACTGACCTCCGATCCGCATGAATCGGGGCCGCGGGACCGGATCTCCGTGATTTGGTGTGCTCAGCGGCGGCCGGTGCGCGGGCGGCCGCGGCCAGCCTGCTGCGCCGGGCGCCTGGCCTGCGGTTTCCGGGGCACCTGCTTGGCCTTGGGTTCCTCGGCGGCCGTCGCGGGGCCGCGGGAACTGTTCGAGGTGCGTCCCCGCACGATGCCGACGAATTCGTCGACGAGCGGACCGCCGGCCGTCCTCAGCCAGACGAGCCCGATGCGCGTCGGCTCCGCATCCGTGATCGGCCGGCCGACCACGTCGCGGCGACCGGTCGCGCGCAGGACCGCCTGCGGCATGGTCGCGACGCCGTGGCCCGCGGCGACGATGTCGAGCGTGGCGTCGTCCCAGCCCTCGTACCTCGCCTCGTCGGCGATCTCCGCGAGTGTCACGGTGTCGAAGAGCCTCACCGGATGGTCGCGACCGGCGACGACGACCGGCGTCTCCTCCCAGAGGGGGATGATGTGCAGCGTGTCCTGATCGACGCCGTGGACCGGCAGGCGCGCAAGGACGGCATCGACGCGGGTGACGAGCGCCGCGGCGACCTCCCCGTCCGTGAGCGCGACGACGTCGAGGGCCGTGCCGCGCATCCGCTGATGCCACGCACGCACCCATTTGTCCGGCGTGACACCGGTCACGACGCCGACCGCGAGCGAGTCAGTCACGGCGCCAACGGTAGCCTGACGCGCGTGGCAGCCGACCAGACGATGAAGCCCGAGACCGCGGCGAAGAAACTCGGTGTGCTCCTCGAGTGCACGCCCGAGGACTTCCGCACGGCGCCCGTGTCGCGGACGCGGCTGAACGAACTGCTCGAGTCGCCGCCGGAGTGGCTCACCGCGCTGCGCCGCGAGGGTCCGCATCCGCGGGAGGTCGTCGCGGCCCGCCTCGGCGTGTCGAACTCGGGCCTGCGGCGCGGCAACGTCACGGAGTCGCTCACCACGGCGGCGATCCAGGCGCTGCTCGCCGACAAGCCGGAATGGCTCGTCCGCGAACGGGCCACACACGCCGCCGTGATGGCCGAGAACGCGCGGCTCAAGCGCGAGCGCGCGAAGGCGGCGCCCGAGGGCTGACCTTCAGCCGGCGAGCGCGATCGCGCTGCGCAACGCCGTCGCGAACGCCTCGGGACGCTCCCACGCGGCGAAGTGGCCCCCCGTCTGCTGCACGTCCCAGACCCGCACGTCGAAGACGCGCTCGGCGACGCTCCTCGGCGCCGTCGCGATGTCGCCGGCGAATTGCGTGACCGCCGTCGGCGTCTCGACCCGGTCGCGTTCGGGCGGCTCACGGAGCGCGTAGGGACCGAACGAGGTGCCGATGCTCGCGGTGACCCAGTAGAGCGTGAGCCAGGTCAGCAGGTCGTGGCGCGGGAACACCGACTCGACGTCGCCGTGGCAGTCGCTCCAACTGCGCGCCTTCTCGACGATCCATGCGGCGAGTCCCACCGGCGAGTCCCCGAGCGCGGCCGAGAGCGTGTTCGGCTTCGTGCCCTGCTGTGCGCTGTACGAGCCCTCCGCCGTCCGCCAGGCCGCGACGGCCGATGCGAAGGCCTCCTCGTCCTCGGTCCGCTCGGCTGCCGGCACGGTCGTGGCGTGCGCGAGCGGGATGTCGGTGAGATGCAGCGCGGACACGTGATCGGGCGCGATGCGGGCGAGCCGCTCGGCCACACCCGCGCCGATGTCCCCGCCCGAGACCACGTACCGGTCGACGCCGAGCTCGGCGAGGGCGGCGGCGATGGGTACGGCCATCCGGTCGCGGGACCAGGCCTGCGCGCCGGCATAGGGGTAGCCGGGCAGACATGGGACCACCACGTGGACATCGGTGAGCAGCGGCAGCACCCGGGTGAACCGCAGGAACGAATCCGGCCAGCCGTGCAGCAGCACGACGGTCGGGGCGGAGGGATCCGATGCGCGCTGGTACACCGCGCGGATGCCGCTGTCGGCGCGGACCCACGGCAGCGCCAGCAGTCGTCGCTCCGCGGGGCGCCAGTCGAAGTCGTCCCGCCATGTCGCGATGAGCTCGTCCAGGTAGGCCGGGTCGGTGCCTCTCGTCCATCCGCCGTCGATGCCGGGCACGCGCCTCGTGGACCGCAGCCGCGACCGCAGATCCTCGAGCACCGCTTCGTCGACCGGGCCGGGTGCTGACTCGTCGCGCATGCGGCCTCCTCCTACTCCGTTCCTCCTCACAGCCTGAGGGGGGAATTCTGAGGGTGCACTGTGGTGCTGTGAGGAGTGGGCGCGTGCGTGCGCCGCCCCACGCGGAACGGAGAACGTCATGCCCAAAGCGGTCAGGTTCGAGGAGTACGGCGACGAGAGCGTCCTGCAGGTCGTCGAGGTGCCGATGCCGTCCCCCGGCGAGGGCGAGGTCGTGGTGCGCGTGGTGACCTCCGCGATCAACCCTGGCGAGGCGGCGATCCGGAGCGGCGCGCTGGCGAGCCGGTGGCCCGCGACGTTCCCCGAGGGGGAGGGCAGCGATCTCGCCGGCGTGGTCGTCGCGATCGGCGAGCGCGTCGATCCGGACCTGCTCGACGCCCAGGTCATCGGGCTGTCCGACGGCCGTAACGCGCATGCCGAGTACGCGGTGCTGCCCGCCGACCGGGTGACGCCGAAACCGCCCGGCCTCGACTGGGCAGCGGCCGGCACGCTCTACGTCGCGGGGACGACCGCAATGGCCATGCTCGACGTCGTGGATCCGCAGCCGGGCGAGACGCTCGTGATCGCCGGCGCCGCGGGCGGAGTCGGCGCGTTCGCGACCCAGCTCGCCCTGCAGGGCGGATCCGAGGTCGTGGCGATCGCGAGCGAGCGCAATCACGCGCAGCTGCGAGCGTGGGGTGCGGTCCCCGTCGCGTACGGCGACGGGCTCGAGGAGCGCGTCCGCGCGGCGGCCCCCGACGGCGTACAGGCGTTCCTCGACACGTACGGGGGATACGTGCCGCTCGCAGTCGCGCTCGGCGTGCCCGTGCAGCGCATCGAGACGATCATCATGAACGACCAGGACGCGATCGATGCCGGCGCACAGCGCAAGGGCATGGCCGCGGTGGACGACCCGCGCGCGGCCGTCGCCGAGCTCGCCGTACTGGTCACGACCGGCGAGGTGCAGGTGCCGATCAAGGGCAGGTATCCGCTCTCGGCGGTCGCCGACGCGTACCGCGACCTCGCATCCCGAGGCGGACTCGGCAAGATCGTGCTCGACATCGCGCCGCACTGACCGCATCCGCACCGCACACACCAAATCACGGAGATTCGGGCTTTTCCCGTCGCCGCATGCGGATCGGGGGCCCTTCGGAACCGGATCTCCGTGATTTGGTGTGCGGGTCGCGGCTGCGGTGTCACACGGCGGAGGCGGTCGAGGGCGGCAGGTATCCTGAGGGGATGCCCGATGGCGCCCCGTTCACCATCACGACGCCGATCTTCTATCCGTCGGACGTGCCCCACATCGGTCACGGCTACACGGAGGTCGCGGCCGACGTGCTCGCCCGCTGGCACCGCCAGGCGGGCGATCCGACCTGGCTGCTGACCGGCACGGACGAGCACGGCCAGAAGATGCTCCGCACCGCCACGGCGAACGACATGGGCCCGCGGGAGTGGGCCGACAAGCTCGTGCGCGAATCCTGGCTGCCGTTGCTCGAGACGTTGCAGATCGCGAACGACGACTTCATCCGCACCACGCAGCCGCGGCACGAGGACGGGGTGGCCGCCTTCGTGCAGCGGCTCTACGACACCGGCTTCATCGAGGCAGGCGACTACGAGGGCTACTACTGCGTCGGCTGCGAGGAGTACAAGCAGCAGTCCGAGCTCGTGCCGGGCACCGGCCGCTACGAGGGCCAGCTGTGCTGCGCGATCCACTCGATCCCGGTCGAGCTGCTGCAGGAGCGCAACTACTTCTTCCGCATGAGCCAGTTCCAGGACGCCCTCCTGAAGCTCTACGAGGAGCAGCCCGACTTCGTGCAGCCGGACAGTGCCCGTAACGAGGTGGTCCAGTTCGTCAAGCAGGGCCTCGCGGACCTGTCGATCTCGAGGTCGTCGTTCGACTGGGGCATCCCTGTGCCGTGGGACGGCAGCCACGTCGTCTACGTGTGGTTCGACGCGCTGCTCAACTACGTGACGGCGCTCGGCTACGACGCCGATCTCGCGACGTTCGACCGCAGATGGCCGGCGACCCACCTGGTCGGGAAGGACATCCTGCGGTTCCATGCCGTGATCTGGCCCGCGATGCTGCTCGCGGCCGGGCTCCCGGTGCCGAAGCAGGTCTTCGCGCACGGCTGGCTGCTCGTCGGCGGCGAGAAGATGTCCAAGTCGAAGCTCACGGGCATCGCACCGAACCAGATCACCGACGTGTTCGGGTCGGACGCCTTCCGCTACTACTTCCTGCGGGCGATCCCGTTCGGGCAGGACGGTTCGTTCTCGTGGGAGGACCTGTCCGCGCGCTACCAGGCCGAACTCGCGAACGGCTTCGGCAACCTCGCGTCGCGCGTGATCGCCATGGTCGGCCGCTACTTCGACGGTGTGCTGCCCGCCGCTGGGGATGCGACCGACGCGGATCAGCACGTGGCTGAGGTCGTCGCCCGCGCCGTCGTCGAGGCGGACCTCGCGATCGAGCGGCTCGCCATCCACGAGTCGATCGCCGCGATCTGGCGCATCGTCGATGAACTGAACGGATACATCACACTGCAGGAGCCCTGGAAGCTGGCGAAGGATCCCGCCGATCGCGCGCGGCTCGCGACCGTGCTCTCGACCGCGGCGGAGGGTCTTCGGGCGCTCGCGGTGCTGCTCTCCCCGGTGCTGCCGACGGCGACCGGGAAGCTGTGGATCGCACTCGGCGCGGACACCGCGCTGGGTGCGCTCGTCGATCAGCCGCTCCGCGCCGCGGGGGAGTGGGGCAGGCTGCCGGCCGGCACGACGGTCTCCCCCCTCGCGCCGCTCTTCCCGCGCATCGAACAGGACGTGACGGCGAGTGCCTAAGGGCACGTACCCGCCCCTCCCGGAGGCGCTGCGAGTCGGCGTCTACGACAACCACACCCACCTCGAGGACCACGGCGAGCAGGACGGCGAGGCGCTCGACTGGCGCACCCAGCTCGACCGTGCGTCCGCCGTCGGTGTGAAGGGTGTCGTGCAGGTCGGCACGGACGTCGCAACGAGCCGCTGGTCGGCCGAGATCGCCGCGATGGATCCGCGGCTGCTCGCGGCCGTCGCGGTCCACCCGAACGACACCCCTGCGCTCGCCGCCGACGGCATGCTGGACGATGCGCTCGCGGCGATCGACGCGCTCGCCGCGCAGCCGCGCGTGCGGGCGGTCGGGGAGACCGGCCTCGACTTCTTCCGCACCGACGACGCGGGCCGGCCCGCCCAGACCGCGGCCTTCGAGGCGCACATCGCGATCGCGAAGGCGCGCGGGCTCGCCCTGCAGATCCACGACCGCGACGCGCACGAGGCCGTCGTCGACACGCTGCTGCGGGTCGGCGCGCCCGACCGCACGGTGTTCCACTGCTTCTCCGGCGACGCGGGGCTCGCCCGCCTGGCGACGAACCACGGCTGGTACCTCTCGTTCGCGGGCACGGTCACCTTCTCGAACGCGCCCGCGCTCCGCGAGGCGCTCGCCGTGACGCCCCGAAGCCGGATCCTGATCGAGACGGACGCGCCCTATCTCGCGCCGGTGCCGGTGCGCGGCAGACCAAATGCCCCGTACCTGATGCCGTACACGCTGCGCGCCATGGCCGACGTGCTCGGTACGGACGCGTCGATGCTCGCCGCGCAGATCGCGACGAACAGCGAGGCGGTGTACGGGTCGTGGAACGACGATCCGCCCGAGCAGCGCGCGGCACCGCGCGCCGGCGATGATCTGCACGCCGGCGACGGACTGCTCGCGTGAGCGTGCGCGGACGGCACATCGACCCGCCGGCCTGATCACTATCGTTGCGGCATGACCGACGGCGGCCCCCACCGCGCCGAGCGCCGTGAGCGCCCGCCGTCGATCCGCGATGTGGCCGCCGCGGCCGGGGTGTCGTACCAGACGGTCTCGCGGGTGCTGAACGATCACCCGAGCATCCGGCCCGAGACCAGGGCGCGCATCGTGGACGCGATGAACGGGCTCGGCTACCGGCCGAGCCGGGCGGCCCGCACGCTGGCGACGGCCAGGCACCGCACGATCGGGCTGCTCGTCACCACCCGAGCGCAGTACGGGCCGTTCAGCGCGTCTCTCGCGATCGAGTCCGCGGCCAGGCAGCACGGCTATGCGATCGCGTCGGCATCGATCGCGGACGCGGCGGAGGCACCGGACGCCCTGGCGTCGCTGCTCGATCACGGGATCGACGGACTCGCGGTCATCGCGCCCCAGGCGCAGGTGCAGCGGGAACTCGCCGCGCAGATCGGGGGTGTCCCGACGGTCACGTTCGAATGGCGGGGCGCGACGAGCGTCGCGATCGATCAGGTCGGCGGCGCGAAGGCGGCGACCCGCCACCTGCTGGACCTCGGGCACACGCGCATCGCGCACCTCGCGGGACCGGCGGAGTGGCCGGAGGCCGAGGAGCGCGCCCGCGGATTCGTCGACGAGCTGTCCGACGCCGGTCTGCTGCCCGCAGCGATCTCGCGTGGCGGCGACTGGTCCGCCGAATCCGGCTACACCGCGGGCCGCGAGCTGCTGACGACCACGGAGGTCACCGCCGTGTTCTCGGTGAACGATCAGATGGCCCTCGGGCTGCTGCACGCGGCAGCGGAACTGGGCCGTGGCGTGCCCCACGACCTCAGCGTGGTGGGGTTCGACGACGTGCCGGAAGCCGCGCACTACCTGCCACCGCTGACCACCGTGCGGCAGGACTTCGGGCAACTCGGACGCGCGGTCATCGACCGGCTGCTGCGCGAGATCGACAGCGGCGTGCGGCCAGAACCGATTCCGGATCTCCCCACCGCCCTCATCGTGAGGTCGAGCACCGCACGGCCTGCTTAGATGCAGTGGGGACGGCATCTCGCTACGCTGGAGTGCGAATGTGACCGGTCACAACGAGGAGGTCGGACGCATGGCCGATGGGACGACGTCGGCGGCTCGGACGCCGGAGACCGAGGCGATCACGCGGGTCAGGGCGGAGGTCGCGGCGCTGCACGACGAGCTCGTCCGTTACGGACTCGTCGTCTGGACCGGTGGCAACGTCTCGGGCCGGGTACCGGGCACCGACCTTTTCGTCATCAAGCCGAGCGGGGTCCGCTACGACGACCTCGGGCCGGACGACATGATCCTCTGCACCCTCGACGGGGCCGTGGTCCCCGGGTCTCCCGGCAGCCACCGGAGCCCCTCGAGCGACACCGCGGCCCACGCATACGTCTACCGGCATATGCCGCACGTGGGCGGGGTGGTGCACACCCACTCGACCTACGCGGTCGCCTGGGCGGCGCGCGCCGAGCCGATCCCGTGCGTGATCACAGCCATGGCGGACGAGTTCGGCGGCGAGATCCCGGTCGGGCCGTTCGCGATCATCGGTGACGACTCGATCGGCCGCGGCATCGTGGAGACGCTCTCCGGGCATCGCAGCCGCGCCGTGCTGATGCGGAACCACGGCCCGTTCACGATCGGCTCCGACGCCCGCGACGCCGTGAAGGCGGCCGTCATGGTCGAAGACGTCGCCCGCACGGTGCACATCTCCCGCCAGCTCGGCACCCCCGTCCCCATCGCGCCGGAGGCGGTCGACCGGCTCTTCGACCGCTACCAGCACGTCTACGGGCAGCCGACCGACGCCCCTCCGATCGAACAGGAACCCCGAGCATGACCAGGACCCCGCTCTCCACCTCGCTCGATCGGTACGAGGTCTGGTTCCTCACGGGCAGCCAGCACCTCTACGGTCCCGAGACGCTCGCGCAGGTCGCCGCGCAGTCGCAGGCGATCTCGGACGCGCTCGCGGCGGTGGTGCCGGTGCGCATCGTCTGGAAGCCGGTGCTCACCGACGCCGAGGCGATCCGCCGCGTGATGCTCGAGGCGAACCTCGACGACTCGGTGATCGGCCTCATCGCGTGGATGCACACGTTCAGCCCGGCGAAGATGTGGATCGGCGGTCTCGACGCGTTGCAGAAGCCGCTCTTGCACCTGCACACCCAGGCGAACGTCGCGCTCCCGTGGGCGGAGATCGACTTCGACTTCATGAACCTGAACCAGGCCGCGCACGGCGACCGCGAGTTCGGCTACATCCAGTCCCGCATGGCCGTGCCGCGCACGACCGTCGTCGGTCACGTCAGCGACCCGGCGGTGACGGCGCGCGTCGAGGTGTGGCAGCGGGCCGCAGCCGGCCGCGCCGCGGCCCGATCCCTGAAGCTCGCCAGGTTCGGCGACAACATGCGCTTCGTCGCGGTCACCGAGGGCGACAAGACGGAGGCGGAGATCCGCTTCGGCATGCAGGTCAACACCTGGGGGGTCAACGACCTCGCCGACGCCGTCGCCGCGGCGGCCGAACCCGACATCGACGCCCTGGTCGCCGAGTACGACGAGCTGTACGACGTGGTGCCGGAGCTGCGGGCCGACGGGGCGCGGCGCGATTCCCTGCGCTACGGCGCGGCGATCGAGCTGGGCCTGCGCGGCTTCCTCGAAGAGGGCGGTTTCGGCGCCTTCACGACGAGCTTCGAGGACCTCGGCGCGCTGCGGCAACTGCCTGGCCTCGCGCCGCAGCGGCTGATGGCGGAGGGGTACGGCTTCGGCGCGGAGGGCGACTGGAAGACCGCGGCGCTCGTGCGAATCGCGGCCGTCATGGGCGCGGGCCTGCCTGGCGGCGCGAGCCTGATGGAGGACTACACCTACGACATGACGCCGGGCGGTGAGCTGATCCTCGGCGCCCACATGCTCGAGGTGAGCCCGTCGTTGACGACGAAGAAGCCCAGCCTCGAGGTGCACCCGCTCGGCATCGGCGGCCGTGAGGACCCGGTGCGCCTCGTCTTCAACACCGATCCGGGCGAGGCCGTCGTCGTGGCGATGTCCGACATGCGCGACCGGTTCCGGCTCGTCGCGAACGTCGTCGACGTCGTCGAGCCATCCGCCGACCTGCCGAAGCTGCCAGTCGGCCGCGCGGTCTGGAAGCCCAGGCCCGATTTCCGCACCTCGGCCACCGCCTGGCTCACCGCCGGCGCCGCGCACCACACGGTGATGACGACCGCGGTCGGTATCGACGTGTGGCAGGACTTCGCCAAGATGACCGAGACGGAGCTGCTCGTCATCGACGAGTCGACGACGATCCGCGGATTCGAGCGCGAAGTGCAGTGGAACGCGGCGTACAACCGGCTCGCGCGCGGCATCTAGCACGGCATACAGGGAGGGTGGGAGCGATGGTGCTTCGCAACTGGTCGGGCACGGTCGAATTCGGGGCGGCGGACTACGCCGAACCGGTCTCGATCGCGGAGGTGCAGCGCCTGGTCGCCGCCGGCGGCCGCATCCGCGCGCTCGGCACGAGGCACTCGTTCAACCCCATCGCCGACACGGACGGCACGCTCGTCACGACCACCTCGATCCCGCCCGAGTTCACCCTCGACCCCGAGGCCGGCATCGTGACGACCGGCACCGGCACCCGGTACGCGCAGCTCGCGAGCTGGCTGACCGAGCAGGGCTGGGCGCTCCACAACATGGGCTCGCTGCCCCACATCTCGGTCGGCGGCGCGATCGCGACCGGCACGCACGGCTCTGGGGACCGGAACGGCAACCTGTCGACCGCCGTGGTCGGCCTGCAGATCGTCGGCGACGACGGCGAGTTGCGGTGGATCCGCCGCGGCGATGCCGACTTCGCCGGTTCGGTCGTCGCGCTGGGCGCGCTCGGGGTGGTCGTACGCCTCGAACTCACCGTGCAGCCCAGCTACCTGATCCGGCAGGACGTCTACCGCGAACTGGAGTGGGACGTGTTCCTCGCGGACGTGCCGGCGATGACGGGCGCGGCCTACAGCGTGAGCGTCTTCACCGATTGGGTGTCGCCGACCATCGGGCCGATCTGGGTCAAGCAGCGGGTCACCGATGCGGAGGCGCTCGCCCCCGATCTGCTGGCGGGGGCTCGGCGGGACGCGCGGCCGAGGCAGCAGATCATCGAGTCCTCGGACGACAACACCACGCCGCACGGCGTGGTGGGACCGTGGTCGGCGCACCTGCCGCACTTCCGCATCGACTCGACCCCGAGCGCCGGCGACGAGATCCAGACCGAGTACTTCGTGGACCGTGCGGATGCGGCGGCCGCCATCGCGGCCGTGCGCACACTGCGCGCCGACATCGCGCCGCACCTGCTGATCACGGAGTTGCGGACGATCGCCGCCGACGACCTGTGGCTCAGCCCCGCGTACGAGCGGGACAGCATCGCCATCCATTTCACGTGGCAGAACCACCCTGCGGCCGTGGAGGAGCTGGTCACGCGGATCGAGGCGGTGCTCGACCCGTTCGCGCCGCGACCGCACTGGGGCAAGGTGCACACGGTGCCGCCCGCGACCATCCGCTCGCGGTATCCGATGTTCGAGGACTTCCGGGCGCTGGTCGCTCGCACCGACCCGACGGGCCGGTGGTCGGGCCCGTACCTGGATGCGCTGCTGGGCGACCGCGGCGCCGCAGCGGAGACAGCGTCGGAGGAGGGCGAATGACGTCGACGGGACAGCCGTTGTCGGGGGAGCAGGTCGTGCTCACGCACGGCGACGCCGAGGTGGCGATCGCGTCCATCGGGGCCTCGCTGCGTTCCTACACCGTCGCCGGCCGGGACCTCGTGGTGCCGTTCGCCGCCGAGCATCCCCGCACCTACTTCCGCGGCGCCGTGCTCGCGCCGTGGCCGAACCGGATCGTCGACGGCCGCTACACGTTCGGCGGAGTCGCCCAGCAGCTGCCGCTGACCGAGCCCGACCGGCACCACGCCATCCACGGCCTCGTCGGCTGGGCGGACTTCGAGGTCGAGGACGCGAGCGAGCGCGACGTCACCCTGTCGACCACCGTCGTGGCCCAGCAGGGGTATCCGTACCGCCTCGACGTGCAGGTCGGCTACGCACTCACCGACGACGGGCTCGTGACGACGATCACGGCGACGAACACGGGCGACGCCGCGGCCCCCTACGGCGCCTCCATCCACCCGTACCTGTCCGCGGGCCCCGGCCGGGTGGACGACTGGACGCTCGAGGTCGCCGCAGCCCAGGTGCTCGAGGTCGACGCGGACCGCCTCATCCCGCAGGGACTCACGGCGACGGCGGGCGGCCCGTTCGACTTCGCGGTGCCGCGCCCGATCGGCGAGCTGTTCATCGACCACGCGTTCACCGGGTTCGGCGACGGGCGGGCGACGCTGCGCCTGATCGCGGGCGACGGCCAGGGCGTGTCGATGTCGTGGGATGCGGCGAACGCGCCGTGGCTGCAGATCCACACGGCCGACCGGCCCGAGCCCGACGCCCACCGCGCCGGTCTCGCGGTCGAACCGATGACCTGCCCGCCCGACGCCTTCAACTCGGGCACGGACCTCGTCGTCCTGGAGCCGGGCGACGAGCACCGGTTCGCCACCGTCATCGCTCGGGCGGGGCACGCATGACCGGCCCGCAGCCCGTCTACGGGGCGGTGCGGCTGGCGGATCTCGACCCTGCGGCGACTCCCGGCGCCCACGGCAGGCACGACGCGGAGCGTGATTCGGCGCGGCATGCGAAGTCGCTCGACGATCTGCAGGAGCGGATGTACGCGGCCAGCACCACGGGCGGCACGACCGCCGTGCTGCTCGTCCTGCAGGCGATGGACACGGCGGGCAAGGGTGGGATCGTGCGCCACGTGGTCGGCATGCTCGACCCGCAGGGCGTGCAGCTGCACGCGTTCAAGGCGCCGACGGCCGATGAGCGCGCCCACGACTTCCTCTGGCGCATCCGGCCGCATCTGCCGTCGCCTGGCCGCGTCGGCGTGTGGGACCGGTCGCACTACGAGGACGTGCTGATCGCCCGTGTCAGGGACCTCGCCCCTGCTGCCGAGATCGAGCGGCGGTACGGGGCGATCGTCGAGTTCGAGCAGGAGGTCGTCGCGTCCGGCACGGCGATCGTGAAGGTGATGCTGCACATCTCGCGGGACGAGCAGCGGGACCGGCTCGCCGGCCGCCTCGACCGGCCGGACAAGTGGTGGAAGTACAACCCGGGCGACGTGACCGAGCGGGCGAGGTGGGACGACTACATGGCCGCCTACGAGATCGCGATCGAGCGGACCTCGACACCGGAGGCGCCATGGTTCGTCGTGCCCGCCGACCACAAGTGGTACGCGAGGTGGGCGGTGCAACACCTCGTCCACGCGACGTTGCATCGGCTCGACCCGCAGTGGCCGAGCGCCGGCTTCGACGTCCCGACCGAGCGCGCGCGGCTGGCCGCGACGTGATCGCGGCCAGGATGGCCCTATGACCGTCGCCGGGCTCGTCCTCGTCGGGATCGCAGCGGCGATCCACGTGTACATCTTCGTGCTCGAGTCGGTTTTGTGGCTGCGACCGGCGACCATGCGGACGTTCGGGGTCGCTACCGAGACGGATGCGCGCACGATGCGGCCGCTCGCGCTCAACCAGGGCTTCTACAACCTGTTCCTCGCGGTCGTCAGCGCGGTCGGCATCGTGCTGGTTGCGGTCGGCGCGGGGGCCGTGGGGTACGCGCTGATCATCGCGGGCGCCGGCTCGATGGTCGCGGCGGGACTGGTGCTGGTCGTCTCGAACCCGAGGCTCGCCCGCTCGGCGGCGGTGCAGGCCGCGCCGCCCGCAGTCGGTCTCATCTGCCTACTCGTGGGCGTGCTGATCGCCTGACCGCGAATCAGGGTTCAGGAGATGCCCCCCGAATCCGACCCGGTTCAGGACCGATAGCGCGATTCGGCCCGTTCGCTCCTGATCCGTGAGCGATCTCCTGAACCGTGATCAGGTTGGGCGGGGCTGGCGGGGCTGGCGGCGGGCGGGCGGGGCTGGGGGCGGGGCGGCGGCGCGGGACCTCAGCGCGCGGTCAGGTAGCGGAGCAGCAGCAGGTGGTCCGACCGCAGCGCGCCCGCCAGCCGCATCGGGGTCGGCGTCGATGCCGTGGCCGTCGTGATGCGCGGGCCGTGGCCGCCTTCGAGCAGGGGGCCCACCGTGAGGCAGAGCTCGTCGACCACGCCTGCCGCGACGAGGTCGCCGAACAGCCGCGGACCGCCCTCGCAGTGCACGACGCGCAGGTCGCGCTCGGTCAGTGCCGCGATCAGCCGTGCCGGATCCGCGCCGTGCTCGCCGCAGTCGACGACGGTCGCGACCTCGTCGAGCGCAGCCCGGCGCGCCGGGTCCGCGTCGCTGCCGGTGAGTACCAGCACCTCCGCAGGCGCCTCGGTGAAGATGCGGCTCTCAGGATCGAGATCGAGGCTCGCGGACACGATCGCGAGCGCGGGCTGCGCCGCCCAGCCGTGCGCGGCGCGCCAGGTCGCAGCCGCGTCCGGCAGCCGCATCGGCCCGTATCCCTCCGCGCGCACCGTGCCCGCCGCGACCAGCACGACGTCGCACAGCCGGCGGAGCAGGTCGAACACGCGCAGATCCGCCGGGCCGCCGAGGCCGCCCGAGCGGCCGTCGACGGTCGCCGAGCCGTCGATGCTCGTGACGAAGTTGACGCGAACCCACGGTCCCTCGGTCGGCGGTGCGTACGCCGCGAGCAGGGCGCCGTCGTCGAGCTCCCCGCCCGGCGACAGGGGCACGATCGCCGTCATGTCAGGCCTCCTGCGCGTTGTGCACCGCGAGCACCGGGGCGCGCCAGCCGGCGACGGCCTCGAGCATCCTGGCCGCATCCACGGCGGCGGCCACATCGTGCATCCGCAGGATGCGGGCGCCGCCCATGGCGCAGATCGTCGCGACCGCCAGGCTGCCTGCGAGGCGGTCCCGCTTGGCGCGGTCGAGGGACTCGCCGATGAAGTCCTTGTTCGAGATCGCCGCGAGCGTCGGGAGGCCGAGCCGCGTGACGGCGTCCAGCCGCCTGGTCAGCTCGAGGCTCTGGACCGTCGACTTGTTCAGGTCGTGGCCGGGATCGACGATGATGCGGTCCTCGGGCACGCCGAGCCGCACCGCCGTCGCGACGCGCTCGCGCAGGAAGGCGGCGACCTCGCCGGCGACATCGGCGTAGACCGGGCTCGGATACGGCGTCCGCGGCTCGGCGAGGCTGTGCGTGATCACGAGCGTCGCGTCGCTCGAGGCGACGATCTCGGCGATGCGGGGCACCCGCAGCCCGCTCGTGTCGTTGATGACGCAGGCGCCGGCGGCGATCGCGGCCTCCGCGACGAGCGGCTGGAAGGTGTCGACCGAGATCACGACATCGGACCGCGCCGCGAGGGCCGCGACGACCGGGACCACGCGGTCGGCCTCTTCCTCTGCAGGGAGCTCGGGGCCCGGCGCGAACGGCACACCGCCGATGTCGACGAAGTCGGCACCCGCCTCGGCGGCCGCGACGGCTGCCGCGACGGCCAGGTCCAACGCGAATGTGCGCCCCTCGTCGAAGAAGGAGTCGGGGGTGCGGTTCACGATCGCCATGACGGCGATGCGGCGGGAGAAGTCGAACGTGCGGCGTCCGATCGTTCGCACCGGAGTGTCGATCCGCGGCCGGACCATGCCCGCGATCGGCGCGCCGGGATCCGAGGTCACCACGGCCACTCCTCGGTGCGCCGCGGCACCGGCCCCTCGGCGCGCGCCAGCAGGTCGGCGACCGGGCCGGCCCCGGGCAGGACCGCATCGGGCTCGATCTCGGCCCACGGGGCCAGCACGAACGCCCGTTCGCCCGCCCGCGGGTGCGGCAGCTCGACGGCGCCGGTGCTGCTGATGCCGTCGACGGCGATGAGGTCGAGGTCGAGCGTCCGGTCGCCCCACCGCTCGGCCCTGACGCGGCCGTGCGCGTCCTCGATCGCGTGCAGCGCGGTGAGCAGTTCCTCGGGCGGCATCGTGGTCGTGGCCGTGAGCACCGCGTTCAGGTAGCCGGGCGCGGCGAAGTCGACGCCGGTGAGCCGGACGGCGACCGACTCGTACAACCCGGACACCGCATCCACGACGACGCCGTCGAGCGCGCCGATCCCACGTACCGCGTCGCGCAGGGTCGATCGCCGGTCGCCGAGATTCGCTCCCAGCGCGACGACGGCGTGCGTCACGCGCGCTTCCGGGTGACGGTGACGGCGACGTCGTCGAACTCGAGGCCGATGGGGGCGTCTGGCTTGTGCACGGTCGCGCGCACCCGCTCGACCGCACCGAATCCGAGCGCGATCGCGGCGACGCGTTCCGCGACCGTCTCGATCAGATCGACGGGGTCGCTCGCGACCGCGGCCGCGATGCGCGTCGCGAGCACGCCGTAGTCGACGGTGCCGGAGAGGTCGTCATCGGCCGCGGCGCTCCGCATGTCGATCCACACCTTCACGTCGACGACGAACAGCTGGCCGTCCCGCCGCTCGAAATCGAAGACACCGTGATTGGCGTGCACGCGCAGACCGCTGATCGTCACGGTGTCGAGCCGGGCCATCCCGTCCCCGTTCCGCCGCACGGCGCGGCCCTGCTGCGATCTTCGCACTCATCGCAGGGACCTCAGCACTGGTTGGATGGGCCACACGATTCCGCGAGGGGCAGGAGGCGCGATGGGACCGCTGCTCGGACCCGCCGACGTGCGCCGCCTCGCGGCGGGCATCGACCTGTCGCCCACGAAGAAGCTCGGCCAGAACTTCGTCCACGACGCGAACACCGTGCGGCGCATCGTCCGGCTCGCGAACGTCGCCCCCGTCGACACCGTGCTCGAGGTGGGTCCGGGGCTCGGCTCCCTCACGCTCGGGTTGCTCGAGGTCGGCGCCAGGGTGGTCGCGATCGAGATGGACCGGCGCCTCGCCGGCATGCTGCCCGCCACCGTCGTGCGGGCGGCCGGGGCTCCGGCCGAGGCCAGGCTCGTCGTCGTCACCGGCGACGCGATGGACGCGCCGATCCCGCCGGACGCCGACCGGCTGGTCGCGAACCTGCCCTACAACGTCGCCGTGCCGATCCTGCTGCGCATCCTCGCCGAGGCGCCCGCGATCGCGTCCGGCATCGTGATGGTGCAGGCCGAGGTGGGGGAGCGGCTCGCCGCGCCGCCCGGGTCGAAGGTCTACGGGGCGCCGAGCGTCAAGGCAGCCTGGTACGGCACGTTCGAGCTCGCGGGGTCCGTCGGCAGGCAGGTGTTCTGGCCGGTGCCGAACGTCGATTCCGTGCTCGTCAAGTTCGTCCGGCACGAGCAGCCCGGCGACGAGGCGCTCCGGCGGCGCGTGTTCGCGCTCGTCGATGCGGCCTTCCAGCAGCGCAGGAAGACGCTCAGGCAGTCGCTCGCGGGGGTCCTCGGCGGCGTCATCCACACCGACCGCGCGCTCGCGGCCGCCGATATCGATTCCGGGCTGCGGGGCGAACGTCTCTCGGTCGGCGATTTCATCCACCTGGCCAGGACTTCCACGCCGCCGATGCCATGAGCCGGCCAACCCGCGAGGGCGCGTCGCGGTGTCGGCGCGTTAGGTTGGACACGTGAGCACGCTGACGCGCTCGGTGCACGCGAAAGCGCCGGGTAAGGTCAACGTCTTCATGCGCGTCGGAGCGGCGCTGCCCGACGGCTATCACGACGTCGCGACCGCGTACCAGGCGGTCAGCCTGTTCGAGGAACTGCTGGCGGAACCGGACGACGAGCTGTCGGTCCGGTTCTCCGGCCCGATCCCGACCGAGGGACTCGCGACCGACGACCGGAACATCGTCATCAAGGCCGCCAAGTTGCTGCAGCGGCGGACCGGCTACAAGGGCGGCGCTCGCATGCACGTGCTGAAGCGCGTGCCGATCGCCGGCGGCATGGGCGGGGGATCGGCGGATGCGGCGGCGGCGATCGTCGCGCTCGACGCGCTCTGGGGCCTCGGCCTGACCCGCGACGAGCAGCTGGGAATCGGAGCGAAGCTCGGCGCCGACGTGCCGTTCGCCCTGCAGGGCGGCACGGCGATCGGCACGGGCCGCGGCGACAAGCTGAGCCCGGCGCTCGCCAAAGGCACGTTCCAGTGGGTGATCGCGACCGCGGACGAGGGCATGAGCACGCCGGAGGTCTACGCGGCGCTCGATGTGCACCGCGAGCGGCATGCGGCCGACATCCACCCGTCGACGGCGCCGACCGTGTCCGCATCCGTCCTGCAGGCGCTCCGGGCGGGGGACCCGCAGATGCTCGCCGAGGCGCTCTACAACGACCTGCAGGCGCCGGCGCTGCAGATGCGGCCGGAACTCGCGACCGTGCTCGAGCTGGGGGAGCGCAACGGCGCGCTGGCCGGCGTCGTGTCGGGATCCGGCCCCTCGATCGCGTTCCTGACCGCCGATCTGGACAACGCGCTGTCGCTGCAGATCGCGCTGTCCGCCGCGCGGCTCAAGGTCTTGAGGGCGACGGGTCCCGCGCAGGGCGCACGTCTGGTGGGGGAGTAGCGCCGATGCCCGACCCGAGCGGCGGCGACGCGGACGTGATCGCGGGACTGTTCCCGGTCGTCGTCGTGATCGTGGTCGTGCTCCTGCTCGCCGGCATCGGCACGGCGCTCTATCGCGCCTCCCGGGTCGTGCAGCAGGGCCACAACCCGTTGACCCTCGACAACGACGTCGCGGTCCGCGCGCTCGACTCGCAGGCGCTCGCGCCGAAGCCGGCGAAGGCGACGAGGCTCGGGGAACTCGACCGGCTGCTCGCCGACGGCACGATCAGCGACGCGGAACATCAGGCCGCTCGTGCACGGATCCTGGCCGAGTAGCCGTCGCAGGGTGCTCGCCTCGCTGGCGGGCATCGCCGTGCTCGGCGCCCTCGCCGCGTGTGCCGCATCCCCGACCGCGGCGCGTGGCACGTCGTCGCCGTCGGAAGGGGGTGCCTCGACCCGCGGCTCGGCGGTCCTCAGCACGCCGGCGCCCGCGATCCACGGTCTCGGGGAGACGGCCGTCACGCTGCCCGTCCACCGCGGCCCGGCGTCCGCGGCCGCGCTGCCCGGCGTGGCCTGGCGACTCGGGGCGACGACCGCGGCATCCACCGCGCTCGAGCTGCAGTGGAACCAGCGGTCGAGCGGCGCGTGCGGCGCCGCGACGGACGTCTACGTCGACGAGCAGCAGGCGACGGTCGTCGTCGATGTGGTCGCGGCGAAGCAGCGGACCGGCGTCGTCTGCCCGCAGGTGCTGCGCTCGGTGCGCATGACGGTGGCGATCGCCGCGCCGCTGGGCTCCCGCACCGTACGGACGCACGTGCGGGCGGGCACGACGAGCATCACCCAGCCGTGACCCGCGGCATCATCGGACCATGACTCGGACACCCGGCGACGCACAGGCGGCCGCCGAGATCCGCGCTCGCGAGCCGATCTTCCACCGAGGGCTCGCGGGGCGGCCGCCTGCCGAGATCGAAGCCGCGGTCCATCCGGAGTACTGGGAGGTCGGCGCCTCGGGCACGGCGTACACCAGAGAGGCCGTCGTGGGTACGGTCGCCGGACGCCAGGCGGACCCCGACCCGCTGCCGGTCGACGACTTCGCGCTCGCCCGGCTCGACGAGACGACCTGGCTCGCCACCTACCTGCTGCGGCAGGGCGACCGTCGCACGCGCAGGGCGACGGTCTGGCAGTGGCGCGACGGCGCCTGGGTGATCCGCTACCACCAGGGCACGATCGTCGCGCCGTGAGTGCGCCGGCCGCATCATCGGGCGCGGGGCGGCGTCCTGCCCGCATACAGTCGTCGGGTGGCACACCTCGTCGGCGCGGAACGCATCCGGTTCGAGGTCCCGAACCGGGTCATCCTCGACGACCTCTCGATCGGCCTCGAGACCGGTGACCGGATCGGTGTCGTCGGCCGCAACGGCGAAGGCAAGTCCACGTTGCTGCGCATCATCGCCGGTGATCTCGAGCCGGACGACGGCCGGGTCACCCGCCGCACCGGCGTCACGATCGGCGTCCTCGACCAGCGCGACGCGCTGAGCGGCGCCACCGTGCGCCTGGCGGTGCTGGGCGATCGGGCCGAGCACGACTGGGCCGGCGATCGTCGCATCCGTGACGTCATCGGCGGCCTGCTCGAGGGGGTCGATCTGGACACGCCGACGGATGCGCTGTCGGGCGGCCAGCGTCGGCGGACCGCCCTCGCGGCGCTCCTGGTCGGCGACTGGGACGTACTGCTGCTCGACGAGCCCACCAACCATCTCGACATCGAGGGTGTGCGGTGGCTGGCGCGCCACCTGAACGAGCGCTGGTCGTCCGCACAGGGCGCGATGGTCACCGTGAGCCACGACCGATGGTTCCTCGACGCGGTGTGCACGCGGATGTGGGAGGTGCACGACCGCACGGTCGATGCGTTCGAGGGCGGCTACGCCGCGTACGTGCTGCAGCGCGTCGAGCGCGACCGGCAGTCGCGCTCGATCGAGGCCCGACGCCAGAACCTGCTGCGCAAGGAGCTCGCGTGGCTGCGTCGAGGGGCGCCCGCCCGCACGTCCAAACCGAAGTTCCGGCTGGACGCCGCGGCGGAGCTCGTGGCCGACGTGCCGCCGCCGCGCGACTCGGTGCAACTCCAGAGCATGGCGTCCGCCCGCCTCGGCAAGGACGTCGTCGACCTCGTCGACGCATCCGCCGCCTACGACGGCGTGGCGGTCCTCGAGCACGTCGAGTGGCGGATCGCCCCTGGGGAGCGCACCGGCGTGCTCGGGCGCAACGGCGCGGGCAAGTCGACCCTGCTCGGCCTGATCGACGGCACGGTGCCGCCGTCGGCAGGCCGCGTGCGACAGGGCAAGACCGTGCGGATCGGCCGCCTCACGCAGCAGCTCGCCGAACTCGACGACGTGCTCGAGGACCGGGTGAGCGACGTCATCGCGACGCTGCGCACCGAGTACTCGGTGGGCGACACGTCGCTCACTCCGGGCCAGCTGCTCGAGCGGCTGGGCTTCCCGTCGTCACAGCTCTCCAGCCGGGTCAAGGAGCTGTCGGGCGGCTGGCGACGTCGCCTGCAGCTGCTGCTCGTGCTGCTCTCGGAACCGAACGTGCTGATCCTCGACGAGCCCACCAACGATCTCGACACCGACATGCTGACCGCGATGGAGGACGTCCTCGACTCGTGGCCGGGCTCGCTCATCGTCGTCTCCCACGACCGGTACCTGATCGAACGGGTGACCGATCAGCAGTACGCGGTCGCCGACGGCCGGCTGCGCCACTTGCCCGGCGGCGTCGACGAGTACCTCGCGATCGCGGAGTCGGTGAAGCGGGGCACGACGCCGGCGGCGCAGATGGCGAAGACCGCCGAGCAGCGCGCGGCCGCGCCGGCGTCGGGCGCCGAGCGGCGGACGCAGGAGAAGCGGCTCGCGTCCCTGGAACGGCGTATCGCCCGGCTCGACTCCACGATCTCCTCGATGCAGCGCGACTTCGCCGACCACGACCAGGCCGACTATCAGGGAC
The DNA here is from genome assembly GCA_963716965.1 of uncultured Actinomycetota bacterium. GTDB lineage: Bacteria > Actinomycetota > Actinomycetes > Actinomycetales > Microbacteriaceae > Amnibacterium. The sequence continues at coordinate 781,854 of CAVQUZ010000001.1, forward strand.
TCCTCACGCTGACCGACCGGCTGCGGGACGCCGAGTCGGAGCGCGGTACCGCCGAGCTCGAATGGCTCGCCCTCGCCGAGGACCTCGAGTAGCGGCGTCGGCTCCTTGGTCGGGACTTGCGTGTTCTGCGATCTCAAGTCAAGCTATATCGCGTCACGATGTATCGTGACCAGCGTAGGACGGACGGGGATGGCATGAACGAGGGCAGCACGCACGGTCAGTGGCAGGTCGACGGGCCGCGGACGATCGATCTCGAGCGGGTCACGCGGCTGAAGGTGTCGCTCATCGGCGGCGCGATCGACATCGTGGGCCACGACGAGCCGAGCGCGCGCATCGAGATCCACAGCGTGGCCGAGCGGCCGATCCGCGTCGCGGTCAACGGCGGCGCGCTCGAGATCGATCACGCCCAGGTCCGCTGGGACAACTGGCTCACCACCATGCGCGAGTTCCGGAGCTCGGCCAGGGCGGAGATCAGCCTCGTCGTGCCGCGCGACATCGCCCTGAAGCTCGGCGCCGTGTCGGCGAGCGCTCTGGTGACCGCGATCCGCGGCGACGCGTCCCTCACCTCGGTGAGCGGCGACATCACGCTCGACGGCGTCGAGGGCGACGTCGGCATGACCACCGTCAGCGGCGAGCTCACCGCCCGCGACCACACCGGCCGCATCGTGGTCCACACGGTCTCGGGCGACGTGACCGCGTCCGGCGACATCCACGCGTTCCGCGGCGACGGCGTGAGCGCCGATGTCTTCCTCGAGATCACCGGACGGCCGCAGTCGGTGGTCACCAGTTCGGTCGGCGGTGCGCTCACACTGCGCCTCGCGCCGGGTGTACCGGTCGACTACTCGGTAGCGACGGTGAACGGTCGCGTCCGCATCGACGACGAGCGCATCAGCATCGTCCGCGGGCGGTACCACGGCACGATCGCGGGTGACGGCGGCAGGGCGGTCGACCTCCGCGTCTCCGGTGTGAGCGGCGACATCGCCGTGCTGCATGCGGCCCTGGTGTGAGCGCCCCCGTCTTCGCGCACGGCAAGCTGCGCCTCTACCTGCTCGGCCTGCTCGAGGAGCGGCCAATGCACGGCTACGACCTCATGCAGGCCCTGTCGGCACGGTTCGGTGGCACCTACACGCCGAGCGCCGGCACGATCTACCCGCGGCTCGCGAAGCTCGAGGAGGACGGGCTCGTCACCCGGACCGTCGACGGGCGCAAGACCGTCTACGCGATCACGCCGGCCGGCACGATCGAGCTGGATGCGCGCCGGGACGAGCTGGGCGGCCTCGAGGAGGAACTGACGGACTCGGTGCGCCGGCTCGCCGACGAGGTACGCGGATCCGTGCGGGACGCCATGCGCACGCTGCGGGCCGACCTCGCGGCCGCTCGCGCGTCCGACGTGCCGGAACGGCCGGCGGAGCCGCACCAGGCGGATGCCCGGGCGGAACACCACGTCGACGTGCGGGGCCTGGTCAGGGATGCGGAGGCGGCGATCACCGAGTTCCGCGCCGAGCTGCGCGGCGAGCTGCGGCGGGCGCTCGCCGAGGACCGGCTCGAGCGGGCAGCGGTCGACGAGTTGCGGACGGGGCTCGAGTCGCTCGCCGCTCGTATCCGCTCGGCTCTGCGCCCCTGACGCGCACCCGGTCCGGGTTTGGCAGACTTGGGCCGCCGCAGCCGCGGCGTTCCGCCTTGGTGTAATGGCAGCACGACGGCCTTTGGAGCCGTGAGGTCTAGGTTCGAACCCTGGAGGCGGAGCCGTTCGGTGCCCGATCCACCGCTCGTCCCCAGTGAGGAAGCCCCATGACCGACTCGCGACTGGCGGTGGTGGTGCTCGCCGCCGGTGCCGGCACCCGCATGAAGTCCCGCACCCCCAAGGTGCTCCACCGCCTGGCGGGTGTGCCGCTCATCGCGCACGTGCTGGCCACGGCATCGCGGCTGGAGCCGGCGCACCTGCTCGTGGTCGTCCGGCACGAGCGGGATGCGGTCGCGGCGGCCGTGGCCGAATACTCCGACCAGGCACGGCTGGTCGACCAGGACGAGGTCGCCGGAACGGGCAGGGCGGTCGAGCTCGCGCTCTCGGCGCTGCCGGACGGCTTCGAGGGCGAGGTGCTCGTGCTGTCGGGCGACGTGCCGCTCCTCGATCTGGAGACCGCGGCCGACCTCATCGGCGCTCACCGCGAGGCGGGCGTCGCGGCCAGCGTGCTCACCGTCCGCCTGCCCGATGCGACCGGCTACGGACGCATCGTTCGCAGCGCGAACGGGGCCCTCGAGCGCATCGTCGAGCACCGGGACGCGAGCCGGGCGGAGCTCACCATCGACGAGGTGAACACCGGCGTGTACGTGTTGCGGATCGCGGGGCTGCGCGAGCAGCTCGCGGCGCTCGCCACCGCGAACGAGGCGGGGGAGCGCTACCTGACCGACGTGGTCGGGGCGCTGCGGACGGCCGGCGAGTCGGTCGCGGCGGTCGAGACGGCGGACGCGGACGCGGTGGCAGGCGTCAACGACCGCGCCCAGCTCGCACAGGTCGGTGCGCGCCTGAACGCCGCGATCGTGCGTCGCTGGCAGCTCGCCGGCGTGACGATCGCCGACCCGGCGACCACCTGGATCGACGCCACCGTCGTGCTGCACGAGGACGTCGAGATCCACCGGAACACGCATCTCGCCGGCGCCACCGTCGTCGAGCGGGGCGCCGTCGTCGGCCCCGACACGACGCTCGTCGACACCGAGGTGGGCGAGGACGCCCACGTGCGCCGCACCGAGGCGACGCTCGCCGTCATCGGTGCCCGCGCGGACGTCGGGCCCTTCAGCTACCTGCGGCCGGGCACCGAACTCGGCGCCGACGGCAAGATCGGCGCCTACGTCGAGACGAAGAACGCGCAGATCGGCGAGGGCAGCAAGGTGCCGCACCTCTCCTACGTCGGCGACACCACCATCGGCGTGCGGTCGAACATCGGCGCCGGGACGATCACCGCGAACTACGACGGGGTGAAGAAGCACCGCACGACGATCGGCTCGCACGTGCGAAGCGCGTCGAACACGGTGTACGTCGCCCCCGTTAGGATCGGCGACGGGGCGTACACGGGTGCCGGCACGATCGTGCGCAAGGACGTACCGGCAGGAGCGCTTGCGCTCACCGTGGCCCCGCAGCGCAACGTGGAGGGCTGGGTCGCCGCGAATCGGCCGGGCACGGATGCCGCCGCGGCGGCGGAGCAAGGAGACTCGTGACCAGCGGCATCACCACCAGCGGCGAGAAGCGGCTGGTCCTGATCAGCGGACGATCCCACCCCGAGCTGGCCGAGTCGGTGGCGCGGGAGCTCGGGACGACGCTCGTGCCGGTCGACGCGCGGACGTTCGCCGACGGTCAGATCTACACGCGCATGGAGGAGTCCGTCCGCGGCTCCGACGCGTTCGTCATCCAGTCCCACGGCGCCCCCATCAACGAGTGGCTCATGGAGCAGCTCATCATGGTGGATGCGCTGAAACGCGCGTCGGCGAAGCGGATCACCGTCGTCGCGCCGTACTACCCGTATGCCCGGCAGGACAAGAAGCACCGCGGCCGGGAACCGATCTCGGCCCGCCTCGTCGCGGATCTGTTCAAGACGGCCGGCGCCGAGCGCATCATGTCGGTCGACCTGCACGCCGCGCAGATCCAGGGCTTCTTCGACGGGCCGCTCGACCACCTGTTCGCAATGCCGGTGCTGATGGAACACATCGAGGCGACCGTCGACAAGACGGACCTGGTCGTGGTCTCACCGGACATGGGGCGCGTGCGCGTCGCCGACGTGTGGAGCGACAACCTCGGCGTGCCGCTGGCGATCATCCACAAGCGCCGCGACCCGATGGTGCCCAACAAGGTGTCCGTCCACGAGATCGTCGGCAACGTGGCCGGCAAGGTCTGCCTGGTCGTCGACGACATGATCGACACGGGCGGCACGATCGTCAAGGCGGCCGAGGCGCTGAAGAACGCCGGCGCATCGGGCGTGATCGTCGCGGCGACGCACGCCGTGTTCTCGCATCCGGCTGTGGAGGTGCTGAACTCGCCGCACATCTCGCGCCTGATCGTCACCGACACGCTGCCCCTGCCCCCGGAGAAGCGGTTCCCGAAGCTCGAGGTCCTCTCGATCGCCCCGCTGCTGGCGCGCGCGATCCACGAGGTCTTCGAGGACGGCAGCGTCACGTCGATGTTCGACGGGGCTGCGTAGCCCCGTCGGACCGGACGAGCACATCGACGGGGCTGCGTAGCCCCGTCGGACCGGACGAGCACATCGACGGGGTGCGCAGCCCCGCCTCCCCCCATCCCCGTTCGCTCGCTGAGCACTTGAGCAGGACGTACGCGCTTCGGCAGGACGCATGTGCGCCATCGTCCTGCCGAAGCGCGCTGATCCTGCTGGAGCACGCTTCGTCCTGCTCGGGTGCTCAAGCGACGGGTGGATGCGCCGCCAACCACGCGTCGCGCAGTTCCGCCGGCGCGACGACGAGCCACGCGTCCTGCACGATCTCGACGAGGCGCTCGGGCGACACCTCGGCGAGCCGGAGCAGCAGCATCGGATGGCCGTCGAAGTGACTGATGGTCGTGAACCACGCGGGTTCGCCCTCGAGCAGCGCGCGCTTCTCGCCCTCGTCGGCGACCCGCACGCCGAGCAGGTCGCCATCGGGCGGTGGCCCGTCACGCCCGACGTCGGCCTTGGTGTACGGGCGCTCCCACACGAACCCCGCCGCGGGCATCCGCCAGAACCGACGACCGCGGCTCAGCACCTCGGCGGCACCGGGCATGGCCAGCGCGATCGGGGCGACGTCGTCGAGTGTGGGCATGCGCTCAGCCGAGGCGCTCGATGAACGTGAGCATCGCGCGGTTGAACGCCTTCGGCTGCTCGATGTTGGCGGCATGGCCGTCCTTCGCCAGCACCACCGACTCGGCCGAGGGCGCGAGTCGCGCCGAAGCCGCCGCGTGCGAGGCAGGCCAGAACTCGCTGTCCGAGCCGGCGACGAAGAGCACGGGCTTCGGATTCGCCGCGATCGCCGCCCGCCAGTCGCGTTTGGCGTGATCGGCGAGCAGCGCGAGCAGTCCTGGCGTCCACGCGGCGTCCCGGTCGCCGCCCGACAACGTCTGCAGCAGCCTGACGAGCCGCATGCCGCGCAACGCGATGGGTGTGCCGTGGTCCGTCTTCGGAATGCCCTCGGCGAAATAGGTGTCGACGTTCGCCTCCGTGTAGCCGTAGAAGCCGTGCGGCCAGTCGGCGGTGTTGAGCATCTTGGGCGTCTGGTCGACGGTCACGATGCCTGCGACCCGATCGCCACCGCCCTGTGCGAGGTACGACCACACCGTGTTCGCGCCCATCGACCCGCCGACGAGGACGGCGTCGTGCAGGTCGAGGGTCTCGAGCACGTCGCGGACGTCGAGCCCGCGCCGGTCCATGTCGACGGAATCCGGATGCTCGGCTGTGCCGTGCCCGCGGATGTCGACGGCGAACACGCGGGAGCCGGCCCCCTCGAGTGCCGGCAGCTGGAACCGCCAGCTCGTCGCCGGTGCCCGGAAACCGGCCAGCAGCACGATGGGGCGGCCGGAGGGATCGCCCGATTCCGTGTAATCGAGGCGGACCCCGTCGCTCGCCGTGATCGAGACGGTCCCGCTCATGCGGGGAACGCCTTGCCCGGGTTCAGGATGCCCTGCGGATCGAGCGCGTGTTTGATCGCGACGTGCATCGCGCGCACGGTGGGGCTGAGTTCCGCCGCGGCGCCGGGCAGCTTCAGCAGGCCGACGCCGTGCTCGCCGGTGACGGTCCCGCCGAGCTCGCGGCAGGCGGCGATGATGCGGTCGAATGCGGCCTTGGCGCGATCGATCGCGGTCGCGTCGCCGGCGGTCGGGATGATCAGCGGATGCAGGTTGCCGTCGCCGGCATGGGCGATGTTCGCGATGACGACGCCGGAGTCGGCGGCGATCGCCTCGATCCGCTCGAGCATCTCCGGCACCGCCGCTCGGGGCACGCACACGTCCTCGGTGAGCACCGGGCCGAGTCGCTCCAACGACGGGTACGCGAGGCGGCGAGCGAGGAACAGCCGCTCGACCTCGTCCGGATCGGTGGCCCGCTCGACGGCGGTGCCCCCGGACTCGATGAACAGCGCAGCGAGCGCGTCGGCGAGCGCGTCGCCCACCGCACCCGGCTCGTCGACCTTCGCGAGCAGCAGGGCGTTCGCGTGCTCGGGCAGGTCCCAGCCCTGCCATTCGGCGACCGTGTGCAGGCACATCCGGTCGATGAGTTCGAGCGCCGACGGCACGATGCCGGCGGCCGACACCGCGGCGACGGCCCTGCCCGCCGCGCGCAGCGAGGGGAACGTCCCGATCACGGCGTGCTCCTCGCGCCCGTGCAGCGGCAGCAGCTTGACGGTCACATCGACGACGATGCCGAGCGTGCCCTCGGATCCGACCATCAGCGCCGTGAGGTCGTACCCGGTCACGCCCTTGGCGGTGCGGCGGCCGAGCCGGGCGATCGAGCCGTCGGCGAGCACCACGGTCATGCCGAGCACGTAGTCCCGCGTCACGCCGTACTTCACGCAGGCGATCCCGCCGGCGTTCGTCGCGACGTTGCCGCCGATCGTGCTGATCGCACTGCTCGCCGGGTCCGGCGGATACCAGAGCCCGAAGCCCGCGACGTGCCGGCGCAGGTCGTCGTTGAGCACGCCGGCCTGCGCCACCGCGAAGCGCTCGCCCGCATCCACCTCGAGCACCTCGCTCATCCGCGCGAGGGACAGGACGATGCAGCCGTCGGTCGCGTTCGCGCCGCCGGAGAGGCCGGTGCCCGCGCCGCGGGGCACGACCGGGACCCCGTGCGCGGCGGCCGCCCGCACGGTCGCGGCGACCTCGTCGACCGTCGCGGCGAGCACGACCGCGGCCGGTGTGCCGTATACGGCCCACTCGGCGTCGTCGTGCGCGTGGAGCTCGAGGGTCGCCGCGTCGGTGCGCAGCGACTCGGGCGGCAGCAGCGCCTGCAGATCGGCGACGAGCGGCGAGACGGTCGAGACGGCGGTGTTCATGGCCATCCGACTGTAGTTCGCGTCGCTCGGCGAATTCGCGTCGGCGACGTGGGTCCGCGCCGGCTCGAGTCGCTGCGCATCACCCCATCGCCCCGAGCGCTTGAGCAGGACATTTTCTCTTCAGCAGGACAAAAGAGGCGGAAATGTCCTGCCGAACGGAAGAAATCCTGCTCAAGGGCTTGGGCCGCTGGGCGGGCGGATCGACGGAAGGGGGACGGGCGTGCGGATGGGGAACGGGCGGATGGGCGGTCAGGCGTCGCGGCGTGCGCCCTCGCTCGCGCGCACCGCGAAGAGCCTGGGCGTCGGATGCGCGTCAGACGCGAACCGCGCGACGACGGCCCGCTCGACCGCGTCGAGCCGGGCGGCCGGTACGAGCGCGATCGCGCATCCGCCGAACCCGCCTCCGGTCATGCGGGCACCGATCGCGCCGGCGTCGACCGACGCCTGCACGGCGGCGTCGAGCGCGGGCGTCGAGATCGCGAAGTCGTCGCGCATGCTCGCGTGCGAGGCGAGCAGCAGATCGCCGATCGCGCGCGGCCCGTCGGTCTCGAGCACCTGGGCGGTGCGGAGCACGCGCGCGTCCTCGGTCACGATGTGCCGCACGCGCCGGAACGTCACGCCGTCGAGCAATGCCTCCGCGCGCGGCAGGTCCGACTCGTCGAGGTCGCGCAGCGCGGCGACGCCCAGCGTCGATGCCCCCAGCTCGCACGAGGCCCGCCGCTCCGCGTAGCCGTTCGAGGCGTGCGTGTGCGACTCGCGGGTGTCGATCACGAGCACCACGAGGCCCGCGTCGTGCAGGCCGAGCGTGACCGGAGTCGCCGCCAGCGTCCGGCAGTCGAGCAGGACCGCCGAATCGGGCCGGCCGAAGAGCGACGCGTACTGGTCCATGACCCCGGTCGGGGCGCCCACGACATCGTTCTCGGCGGACCGGCAGATCCGGGCGAGATCCTCGCGCGAGGAACCGAGGCCCGTCAGGTCGTCGAGCGCCAGGGCGACGGCGCACTCGATCGCGGCAGACGACGAGAGGCCGCTGCCGACCGGCACCTCGGACGCGATCGCGATGTCGAACCCGCCGAAGTCGCGGTCGCCGAACAGGATCTGCGCCACGCCGAGCGGATACGCGGACCATCCCGTCGGCTCGGCGGACGCGAGCGCCGTGGCATCGGCCTGCGCGATCTCCTCGGTCTCCGTCGAGGTCACGCGGATCTCGCCCGTGCCGGTCCGGCGGACCGCGGCCGCCGTGCGCCGGTCGATCGCGAACGGCATCGCGAAGCCGTCGTTGTAATCGGTGTGCTCGCCGATGAGATTGACCCGGCCGGGCGCCGACCACACACCGTCGGGACTGCCGGGGAACGCCTCGGCGAACGCGGTCAGCGCGGCGTCGATCACGGTCATGCGGCTCCCTCCGGGTCCTCGACGGTCGCGGACTCCTGTACCGCCGCGACGGCCTCGCGCCACTGCGCGGCCTGGGCCTCAGGCGCGACGTCGCCGATGAACGCGCCCATCGCGGACTCGGAGCCGGCCAGGTACTTCATCCGGTCGGCGCCCCGTCGCGGCGACGTGATCTGCCACATCAGCCGCACCACGTCCCGTCCCTCGCGCACCGGCGCCTGATGCCACGCGGCGATGTAGGGCGTCGGCGTCTCGTACAGGCGGTCGATCGCCGAGAGCAGCGTCTTCACGAACACGGCGAGCTCGTCCCGTTCCTCCTGGGTGGTGAGCGCGAGGTCGGGGACCTGCCGGTGCGCGAGCACGTGCAGCTCGATCGGCCAGCGCGCCGCGAACGGCACGAACGCGGTGAAGTGGGTGCCGGCGAGGACCACCCGCTCGCCGTTCCGCTCGCGGTCGAGCACATCCGCCATGAGCGTCGGCCCGTACGTGTCGATCGAGCGCAGGAGCGAGCTCGTGCGCGGCGTCACGTACGGGTAGCCGTAGATCTGGCCGTGCGGATGATGCAGCGTGACGCCGATCGCCTCGCCCCGGTTCTCGAACGGGAAGACCTGGGCCACCCCAGGGGAGGCCGACAGCGCCGCGGTGCGGTCGGCCCACGCCTCGACGATCGTGCGGATGCGCGTCGGCGACTGGCCGCCGAGCGAACCGGTCGTGCTCGGGCTGAAGCAGAGCACCTCGCACCGCCCGGCCGAGGGCAGGGTGCGGCCGAGCCCGATTCCCGCCACATCACCGGCCGTGACGGACGAGTCGAACGCGAAGGAGGGGGAGCGGTTCTCGAACGCGACCACGTCGTAGTCGCCCGGCACCTCGCTGGGGTTGTTCGCGGTCTGCGGTGCGAGCGGGTCGAGGTCGGCCGGCGGCAGCACGACGCGCTGCTGGCGGGCGGCGGCGATCGAGATCCACTCGCCGGTCAGCACGTCCTGGCGCATGGTCGCGACCGGCGGCCTTGGCGGGAGGTCGCGCCGGTCGAGCGGGCGGTCGGCCGTCAGCGTCGTTCCCGGGTCGTCGAAGTAGGCGAGCGTGCGGCCGTCGGCCATCCGCGCCTCGCGCTTGACGACGCCCGCGCCGAGCAGCACCCCGGCGGTCACGGTGCCGCCGCCAGGATCAGGCGTCCGACGTGGTCGCGCAGCACCCGCTGCGCGTCGTCGGCGAGTGCCGCATCGGTGACGACGATGTCCGCCGCGTCGAGCGGCGCGATGCGGCTCATGCCGATGACTCCCCATTTCGTGTGATCGGCGAGTACGGCGACCCGGTGCGCCGACTCGATGAAGGTGCGGTCCAGTTCGGACTCCGCGAGGTTCGGTGTGGTGAACCCGGCGTGCTCGTCGGCGCCGTGCACCCCGAGCAGCAGCAGGTCGAGGTGGAGGCCGGCGAGTGCCGCGACGCCGATCGGACCGACGAGCGCATCCGACGGGGTGCGCTCGCCGCCGGTGACCAGGACCGTCGGGCCGCCGGTGCCCTCGATGCGCATGGCGACGCGGAGCGAATTGGTGACGATCGTCAGGTCGGGCACGTGGCGCACGAGGTCGGCGAACGCGAACGTCGTCGTGCCTGCCGAGACGCCGATGACCATGCCCGGCTCGACCAGGGTGGCGGCGGCCTTCGCGATCGCGGCCTTCTCCGGCAGGCCCCTGACCTGCTTCGCCGCGAACCCCGGCTCATCCTTCGACCGGAGCTTCGCGCCGCCGTGGATGCGTTCGAGGGCGCCTTCGTCGACGAGCTGGTCGATGTCGCGCCTGATCGTCATCTCCGAGACGCCGAGCAGGGCGGCGAGGTCGCGGACGCGCGCCGTGCCCGCGGCGGTGACCCGATCCACGATGACCGCGTGACGCCCGGCGGCGAGTAGCGCGGTGGACGCCGCGGCAGCGGCGCTCGAATCACTCATGTGAGTATTTGTTCTCTGGTCGTCGGTGATGGATGAATCGCTCAAGTGCGAACATCGAAGCGAGCATATGCACGCACGGGCGGCCCCGCAACGGGGCGCCTCTCCACAGCGCAGGCGGGTCAGTGCGGATGCGCGCGACCGCCGGTCGTACGGTGATCGCATGAGCCAAGTCACTCCGCCCGGCTGGTACCCCGACGCCGAGGACGGCACCCGGCTGCGCTACTGGGACGGCACCGCGTGGACCGACGCGCGCACGGCGCTGGCGCCGGCGCCGGTGGGCATCGCGCAACCCGACCTGCCGGAGAGCACGCAGGTGAACACGGTCTTCGCGTGGATCTTCGCGTTCCTGCCGGTCGTGTCGGTCGTCGTCTCGCTGTTGCAGGTCGGGTCGCTCCAGGCCCAGGTCGCCCAGATCTCCGTCTCGAACAGCGGCACCTTCACGAACGCGACGGTTCCGGGATTCAACGCGGCCTCGCTGCTCGGCAACCTGCTGAGCCTCGTGCTGTACGCGGCCGCGGTCGTGCTCGCGCTCTTCGACTGGCGGGCCCTCACGCGCATCGGAATCGTGAAGCCGTTCCACTGGGCGTTCGCGTTCATCCCGGTGCAGCTCGTCTACATGATCGGCCGTACGGTCGTGCTGCGGCGGCGTGTGCATCGCGGCCAGGCGCCGCTCATCGCGCACATCATCGTGATCGTCGTCAGCTGGATCGTCGTGATCGTGCTGGTCGTCACGGTGCTCATCGCGGTCTTCGCGCAGATCGGCACGAGCGGCGCGTTCACGGGCACCAGCGCCTGATCGCGCCCGATCAGTCGCCGGCGTGTGTCGGATCGAGCCTCGCCATGCGGGCGGTGCTCGTCTCGTCGAGATCGACGAGCCCGGTCCGAGAGCGCAGGAAGTCGGAGAACGACCGGTAGCCGAGCGACTTCTCGCTGAACGACGGGTCCATCCGCTTCATCTGCGCCTTCACCTCGGAGTTGTGCAGCCACTCCGCGTCGTCCTTCTCGTGGCCGAGCCGCAGGGCGCGCTCGAGCAGGCGCGTGGCGGCGTCCTGCGTCGTCTGCTCGTCGGCCTCGTCCTCCCGGCGGTCGGCCGCGTCGTCCTGCGCCGGCGCCTTGGCCGCCTCGCCCTTCGCGATGTCCGTCTTGTCGGCGCCCCGCTGCCGGCCGGCGGGCTGCTCCGCCGCGCGCTGCTTGCGCTGCTGCGGGGCGATGCCCGGGAGTGCGTCGTAGACGACCATCTCGTCGCAGGCCGCGGCGAGCGACCGGCTCGTGGAACCGGCGACGCCGATCCCCACGACGTACCGGCCGAGCCGTTTGCAGCGTTGCGCGAGCGCGATGTAGTCGGAGTCGCCGGCCGCGATCACCACGTGCGTCAGGTCGGGAAGCCGGAACATGTCCTCGACCGCGTCGACGGCGAGGCGGATGTCGGCGCCGTTCTTCCCGTACGCGGCGGCGGGGAACAGCTGCACGAGGTCGACCGCCCGGCCGACGAGCTGCTCGCGGTACCTGGCGTTCACCGGGCTCGACCAGTCCGCATAGGCGCGGGTGAGCACGAGCGTGCCGAAGGACGACGAGAAGTCGATCATGGCGCCGACGTCGACCGTCGCCTCTTCGAGCCTCGCGGCGAACTCGCGCTCGCCGTCCTTCGTGCGGTCGCGCATGAACGAGTTGCGACCGTGGACTTGGTCGTACCGCGAGATGACGATGTTGTCGAAGTCGAGATAGACCGCGACGCGATGATCGCCCTCTGCCATGGTGGCCTCATTCCGTTGCCGCCAGTCTCCCGGCTCAGCGGGCGCGAAGCCAATCCATCGCGACCGGCACCGTCTCGAGGATCGAGACGTGGCTGTCGCGCGGACGCAGCCAGAGCTCGCCGTCGGGCAGCGCGTCGAGCAGCCGCCGGGAGTGCGCGAGCGGGATCACCGCGTCCAGACCGCCGTGCGCGAGCAGTACGGGCGCGGCGACGGTCGCGAGATCGACGCCCCACGGCGAGGCGAATGCCACGTCGTCGTCGATGAGGCCGTCGTCGCCCCACTCGGCGGAGCGGCCCACGTCGCGGCCGAGGTCCGCCCAGACGCCGGCGAGCGAGTCCCAGTCGGCCTGGACGAACGGCACGTCGTCCGACTCCGGATGCGCGGCCCTGGCGGCGCGGCCGAGCCGTGCCGCGCGCAGTGCCGAGGGGTCCGCCATCCCGTCGAACCAGGCCTCGTCGCCCGTGTCCGGTGCGGGGGAGGCGAACACCGCGGCCCCGACCACGCGATCCGGCATCAGTGCGGCGCACGCGATGGCGTGCGGGCCGCCACCCGATGCGCCCATCACCGCGAACCGCCCGATGCCCAGCGCGTCGGCGACGTGTGCGAGGTCCGCCGCAGCATCGGCCACACTCCGGCCCGGATCCGGCGTCGATCCGCCGTAGCTCGGCCGGGCCGCCGAGCACAGCCGGATGTCCCGTGCGGCCGCGGCGGCGAGCAGCGGCACGAGCAGCGCCCCGGTCTGCGGCGAACCGTGGTGCCACAGGATCGTGAGCCCGCGGGGGACCGGCCCGGTGTCGAACGCATGGACGGTACGGCCGTCCGGCAGCGGGACGTCGGACTCCGTCACGTCGGTCATGCGCACAGTCTGCGGCTGCTGCCGGGGAAGTGCGCCGGATGTCACCGCAGGGAGGATGCGGCGGGACGTGCGTCGGCGCATGCTCGTGCCATGACCGAAACGCGTGCATTCCGATTCGGGCTCGTCGCCGGGCGTCCGGCCTCAGCGGCGGACTGGCTGGACACCGCGCGCCGCGCCGAGGCGGCCGGCTACGACGTCCTGCTGCTGCCGGACACCCTGTTCACCCCGTCGCCCTTCCCGGCGCTCGCCGCCGCCGCGGCCGTCACGACGCGCATCCACGTGGGGACCTGGGTGCTCGCCGCCCCGATGCGGACCGCGGGTTCGGTCGTCCGCGACACGGCGGCGCTGCAGCTGCTCGCCGACGGTCGCTTCGAGCTCGGCATGGGTGCGGGACGCCCTGATGCGGCCCGCGAGGCCGAGCGGCTCGGCGTCCAGTGGGGGAGCGGCCCGGCGCGCATCCGGCAGATGATCGAGGCGATCGACGCGGTCCGTGCCGAGGTGCGGCCGGTGCCGCGCGTGACGGTCGCCGCAGGCGGTCCCCGGATGCTCGCGGCCGCGGCCGCGGCGGACACGATCGCCCTCGCGCTCCCGCCCGCCGCGACGGTCGACGTCGTCGAGCGGATGGCCGAGTCGGCACGAGGAGGCGGGGGCGATCCCGAGCTCGCGCTCCAGCTCTCCGGCGTCGGCGGCAGACTGGTCGGCTACCTCGCCCGCAGCGTGACGGCGGAGGACATGGCGGGCGCCGCCGGCGTGCTCGACGGCGACGCCGCCGCGATGGCCGCGACGTTGCGCGGCCTGCGCGAGACGACGGGCGTCTCGATGTTCCCGGTCGCCGCCGAGCACCTCGACGCCTTCGCCGCGGTCATCCCGCTGCTGCGCTGACCGCGGCCCCCTCGCCGGCTCAGTGGGACGAGCCGGGCCCCTCGACCTCGGAGCGGTCCTCGCTCCAGAGCGTGTGGAAGGTGCCCTCCTTGTCGACGCGCTTGTAGGTGTGCGCGCCGAAGAAGTCGCGCTGGCCCTGGATCAGCGCGGCGGGGAGCCGCTTCGCCGCGAGCGAGTCGAAGTACGAGAGCGCCGACGCGAAGCCGGGGACCGGCACGCCCGACTGCGCCGCCGCCACGACGACGCGGCGCCATGCCGCCTCACCGTCCGCGACCGCCTTCGCGAAGTACGGGTCGGCGAGCAGCGTCGGCAGGTCCGGGTCGTTCGCGTAGGCGTCGACGATGCGGTTCAGGAACCGGGCACGGATGATGCAGCCGGCACGCCAGATCTTCGCCATCGCGCCCTTGTCGATGTGCCAGTCGTACTCCGCGGCGCCCGCGATGATCGCGTCGAAACCCTGGGCGTACGCGACGACCTTGGACGCGTACAGCGCGGCGCGGACGTCGTCCTCGAAGCCCTCCGGCTTGGTGACCGGTTCGGGCCGGGAGCGCACCGTCTTCTGCACGGCCTCGCGCTGCGCCGGCTTCGACGAGACGGCCCTGGCGAACACGGCCTCGCCGATGCCGGACGACCGGGATGCCGAGACCGACCGCGTTCTGCACGGTCCAGACGCCGGTGCCCTTCGAACCCGCCTGGTCGACGACGATGTCGATGAACGGCTTGCCGGTCTCGGCGTCGACCTGCTTCAGCACTTCGGCGGTGATCTCGATCAGGTACGACTCGAGGTCGCCCTGATTCCACTCGGTGAACACCTCGGCGAGGGCGGCGGGCTCGTGGCCGCCGATCGTGCGCAGCAGGTCGTACGCCTCGGCGATGAGCTGCATGTCCGCGTACTCGATGCCGTTGTGGATCATCTTCACGAAGTGACCGGCGCCGTCCGTGCCGACGTGGACCACGCACGGCTCGCCCTCCGCCTGCGCGGCGATGGACTCGAGGATCGGGCCGAGCTTCACGTACGCCTCGTCCGAGCCGCCGGGCATGATCGACGGGCCGTTCAGCGCGCCCTCCTCACCGCCGGAGATGCCCGTGCCGACGAAGTTGAGGTTCTGCTCGCGCAGCGACTTCTCGCGGCGGATGGTGTCGGTGAAGAGCGAGTTGCCGCCGTCGACGATGATGTCGCCCGGTTCGAAGCGCTCCGCGAGCTCGTTGATGACGGCGTCCGTGCCCGCGCCCGCCTGCACCATGATGATCGCCGCGCGCGGCTTCTTCAGGCTCGCGACGAACGCGTCGATGTCCTCGGACGGCACGAAATCGCCCTCGTCGCCGTGCTTCGCGATCATGTCCTGCGTGCGAGCGGCCGTGCGGTTGTAGACGGCGACGGTGTGGCCGTGATGGGCCAGGTTGCGGGCGAGATTCGAGCCCATCACCGCCATGCCCACCACGCCGATGTCGGCGGTCGCTGTGCTCGTCTGGTCGGTGGTGGTGCTCATCCCTGCTCCTTCGTCCGGCTGGTGCAGAGCGTAGTCCCGGCCGTCGTACAGCCCCCCAGCGGGCGGCGTAAGGTCGGCGACCGTGAGCACCCTGCGTGTCGTGGCGGCGACGCCCGTTTCCGACGAGCTGGCCGAGCGGATCCGTGCCGCGGAGCCCCGGATCGACTTCGTCGTCGAGCAGGACCTGCTGCCGCCGATGCGGCACGCGGGCGATCACGCCGGCGACCCCGGGTTCGTCCGGAGCGCCGCCCAGCAGGCGCGGTTCGACGAGCTGCTCCTCAGCGCCCCCGTGCTGTACGGCATCCCGGGCGAGCGCCCGAGTGAACTGGGACGCATCGCCAGCGCGAACACCGCGCTCGAATGGGTGCAGCTGATGCCGGCCGGCGGCGGCGCGCAGGTCCGCGGCGCGAACCTGACGCCCGACCGGCTCGCGCGCATCCGCTTCACGACGACCGCCGGCGTGCACGAGGGGCCGATGGCCGAATTCGCCGTCTTCGGCCTCATGGCCGGCTTCAAGTCCCTGCCCAGGCTCGAGGCGCTCCAGCGGGCGCACGACTGGCCGACTGCGCGCTGGACCATGCGCCAGATCGACGGCAGCCGCATCCTGCTCGTCGGCCTCGGCCACATCGGCCGCTCGATCGCAGCGAAGCTGTCCGCGCTCGGCGCGGAGGTCGCGGGGACGTCGCGCCGGCCCGTGGACGTGCCCGGCGTGCGGGAGATCATCCACCCCGACGACCTCGTCGATCGGATCGGCGAGTTCGACGGCGTGGCCGCGAGCCTGCCAGGAACGCCGGCGACGGAGGGACTGCTCGGGCGAGCGGCACTCGAGGCGATGCGGCCGGATGCGGTGCTGGTGAACGTGGGCCGAGGCACGGTCGTCGACGAGGCGGCACTCATCGACGTGCTCGAGGCCGGTGGCATCGGGTTCGCGGCGCTCGACGTCGTCGCGCAGGAACCGCTCGACGCCGCGAGCCCGCTGTGGGACCTGCCGAACGTGCTCATCAGCCCGCACACCGCCGCGCTCAACGAGGCGGAGGACCGCAAGATCGCGGAGCTGTTCGCCGAGAACGCGACCCGCTTCCTCGACGGCGAGCCGCTCATCAACCCCGTCAACACCGCCGAGTTCTACTAGCCCGGCGACCTAGGCTCGAGCAATGCCGCAGCATCAGGTCGTCGTGATGGGGGTCTCCGGCTCGGGCAAGACGACGGTCGCCGAGGCGCTCGCGGCCCGGCTCGACGGCACGTTCGTCGACGCGGACGCCCTGCATCCGCCGGCCAACGTCGCGAAGATGGCGAGCGGCACCCCGCTGACCGACGCCGATCGCTGGCCGTGGCTCGACGCGGTCGGTGCTGCGGTCCGCGACGGCGGCCCGGGCACGGTCGTCATGGCGTGCTCGTCGCTGCGCCGCATCTACCGCGACCGCATCCGGGCGAACGCGCCCGCCGCGTTCTTCCTCGAGCTCGATGCGCCGATCGCGGTGCTGCGCGCGCGGATGCTCCAGCGCGTCGGCCATTTCATGCCGCCGAGCCTGCTCGACTCCCAGCTCGCGCTGCTCGAGCCGCTGCAGCCGGGGGAGCGCGGTGCGCGGATCGACGTGAGCGGGACGGCCGAGCAGGTGCTGGCCCGAGCGCAGGCCGTCGTCGAGCGCGCCTGAGCTCAGCTCAGCCGGCCGCCGTAGTCGGGCAGCTTCACCACGAGCCCGTCGAGTCCGCCCTCGAAATCGGTGGGACGGTTGCCGATGTTCGCGACGATCGTGTAGCCGGCCTTCGTGTAGCGGGTACGGCAGGCGAGCTTCGAGGCCGGCAGGGATGCGGTCGGCGACGGCCGGGTGCACACCTCGGTCGGCGCGTATCCGGCCGCACGCAGCTGGGCGAGGGAGAACGCCGGCGACGACGAGCGCGCGGTGACGATGAGGACCGAATACCCGTCGGCGATCGCCCGGCGTTCGAGCGCCAGCACCGGTGGCGTCGCGGTGCCGGGGTCGTACTGCGTCTCGAGCGAGGTGTTGTCGATGTCGAGCACGATCGCCGGTCGCGCGGCGCCACCCGCGTGCGCGTCGAGATAGGCGCCGACCGGCGCGACCGCCGCGCCCACGTCGGCGAGCCACCCCGCCTTCGACGGCAGCACCGTCGGCTCGGGCGACGGGCTCGTGCTGCCGGCCGTGGGCGTCACCCCGGCCGTCGGCGAGGCGCCCGCGGTGGCCGTTGCCTCGCCCGACCGTGGCGCCCGGTCGGGCGGCGTCGGGGCGCAGCCGCTCAGCAGGCACGCCGCCATGGCCGCGGTCACGATGGCGGTCGATCGGCGTGGGTGCACGAGACGTGGATGCATGCGACCAGCATGCAGGCGAGCGAGCACGTGCATCCGCTATGCTTTCCCGCTGGACTTCGGCGAGGGATGCGATACCGCGATCCGTGATCGACGCAGTGCCCGTTGTCGGTGCGCGCGTCGTTCCCGCCGACTCGTAAGCAACGGGCCGCTTTCGGCCTGACGGAAGGATTGAGCCGACATGGCCGAGAAGATCAGCGCTGAGCAGCGGGAGCACTTCGGGAAGGGTGCCGCGCGCAAGCTGCGCGCAGCCGGACGGATCCCCGCCGTCATCTACGGGCACGGCACGGCGCCCGTGCACATCTCCCTGCCTGGCCACGAGACCGCCCTCATCATCCGGAAGGCGAACGCGGTCCTCGACCTCGACATCGCCGGCAAGAACCAGACGGTCCTCGTGAAGGACGTCCAGAAGGACCCGGTGCGGCAGATCATCGAGCACCTCGACCTGCTGGTGCTCCGCTCGGGCGAGCTCGTCGAGGTCGAGATCCCGATCCGCCTCGAGGGCGAGCCCCTCGGCGGCACGGTCGCGACGCTCGACCTGCAGACGCTTCTGATCCAGGTCCTCGCGACCTCGATCCCCGAGCACGTCGTCGTCAGCATCGAGGGTGCGGACGAGGGCACGCAGATCACGGCGGGCGACATCGTGCTGCCCGAGGGCGCGAAGCTCTCCATCCCGGCCGACACGATCGTCGTCGGCGTGGTCGCCACGCGCGCCGAGGCGGCCGAGGAGGCCGCCGAGCCGGCAGCCGCATCGGTCTGACCGCCGCGGTCTGAGACGGCGGTCCGAGCGCGGTGGCCGACACCTGGCTGGTGGTCGGGCTCGGCAACCCGGGCCCGACCTACGCCGGCAACCGGCACAACGTCGGTCGCATGGTCGTCGACCACATGGCCGAATCGATGGGTGTGCGCTTCACGCGCCATCGGACCGGCGCCGGGGTCGCCGAGGGACGGTTCGCGCCGGGCGGCGTGAAGTACGTGCTCGCCGCGCCTGAGACCTACATGAACGAGTCGGGCAGGCCGGTCGGCCGGCTCGCGACGTTCTACGGTCTGGGCGCCGACCGCATCGTCGTCGTGCACGACGAGCTCGACATCGCGTTCGGCGCACTGCGCCTGAAGACCGGCGGCGGCCACGGCGGCCACAACGGCGTCCGTGACATCGCCGCCGTGCTCGGCACGCCCGATTTCGCGCGGGTGCGGGTGGGCATCGGCCGGCCGCCCGGTCGTCAGCCCGCGGCCGACTTCGTGCTGCAGAACTTCACGCAGGCCGAGCGGCGGGAGCTGCCGAACCTCGTCGTGGACGCCGCCGACGCGGTCCAGGCCCTGGTCGACGACGGGCTGGAGCGCGCGCAGCAGCGCTTCAACGCCCCCCGACCCGTGTGAGCCCCTGGCGGATCAGCGGGTCGACCGCATCGCCTGCATGACCACGACCGGCTCGTCGCCCTCGAGTGCACGGCCGGAGGCGAGCCGCTCGTACTCGGGCGTGCCGAGGCCGTAGAGCGCGACGCGACCGTCGTCGTCGGCGTGCACGCCCCATCCGTACGTCTTGCCGAGCGGCGACGAGCGCAGGCATGCGCGTCCCACCGAGTAGTAGTCGGCGCGCGCGGCGGCCCGGTCCGCTTCGGGGATGCCGGCGCGGTCGGCGTGCACGGTGAAGATCACGTCGTCCGACGTGTACCTGTACGGCGCGTCGGCGATCATGCGGAAGGTGCGCTCGGCGACGGACGGCTCGGCGCGCGACGGCGGCACGGCCGCCTCGCCGGCCTTCGTGTCGGGTGCGACCGCGATGAACGCATTGCGGTAGTTCGTCGTGTGCTCGGGCATGGCTCGTAGTGTGCCCCCGGTCACCGACGAGCGCGAGCGTCAGCCGGCGAGGGGCACGTGCTTCGCGGCGAAGAACGGGACGGGGTTCACGGCGACGTCGTTGATGTGCACCTCGAAGTGCAGGTGACAGCCGGTCGCGGCGCCCGTCTCGCCGACGAGGCCGAGTTCCTGATCCTCTTTGACCTTCTGCCCGACGAACACGTCGATCTGCTCGGCGTGGGCGTATCCGGTCTCGATGCCGTTGCCGTGGTCGATGAGGATCCAGTTGCCGTACGTGCCGTACCACCCCGCGTAGACGACCGTGCCCGCCGCCGCGGCGTGGATGGTCGTGCCGCACGCGGCGACGATGTCCTGGCCGCGGTGGAACAGGTTGACGCCGGCGACCGGCTGGTCGGGGCGGGGGCCGAACGGATCCCCGAGCGTCCCGACGACCGGGAAGTGCCAGCCGCCGGCCGCGCCCGTCGTCGCGACGTCCTTGATCGTGTCGATCGAGACGGCCGCCGGAACCGCGTCGTTCGAGATCTGCATGTGCTGGTCGTCGCCGTCGGTCACCGTCGCGATCGTGTGGGCGTGCGCCGGCGCGATGCCGAAGAACGGCAGCACCGTCACGAGCGCGAGCCCGGCGACCGCGGTCACCGCGAAGAACGCCTTCGCGCGCTTCGGCCGCGGCCGGCGCGCCAGGGACGGCGCGACCGGGGACGGGGGCGCCGGCTGCTCCATCGCCACGCGCCGCGGGCGCAGCTGCGGGACCGGCACAGGGGCCATCGGCGACGCGGGGGTCGCGGTGGACTGCGGCATCGGGATGATCGGGATCGGCGCGGTGCCGGTCGGGCCGGTGCTCACCTGGCGGGCGCTCGCCGGGGCCTGCGAGCGGTGGCGTCCGCGCGGTCGGCGATCCTCGCCGCCCGTCGCCGTGCCCTGCTCGTACAGCGTCGTCCCCTGACTCGTGCCCGCGCGTGTTCCGCGCTGGAGGCAACATACCCGCCCCCAGAACGAGGGGCAGGAATGACAGCGCGGTGATTCGCGAAGTCGCCCGGCGACCCCGGCCGGCAGCGACGCCCGGGCCCCGCACGCCGACGTCAGCGGGGCCAAGTACCCTTGACCGAGTGGGTCTCGCGGGTCTGACTGGTGTGCTGCGCGGTGCGGAATCGGTCGATCGGGCGTACGCCGCCGCCGGCCGCAGCACCGACTTCTCGGCGACCGCCGGGTTGCACCTGCCGTTGCTGGCCGGGCTGCTCGAGCGGCGCAGGCAGCGTGAGGACCCGGCCGCGCTCCTCGTCATCACCGCGACCGAACGCGAGGCGGATTCGGTGCGGTCGGCGTTCGCGTGCCTGTCGCCCGGCGCGACGGTCCTCGACTTCCCCGCCTGGGAGACCCTGCCGCACGAACGGCTCAGCCCTGGTGTGGAGACCGTCGGGCGCCGCATGGAGGCGATCAGGCAGATGCACACGTGGACGCCCGCCGACCCGCCCCTGATCGTCGTCGCGCCGATCCGTGCCGCGCTGCAGCCGCTGGTCGCCGGCCTCGACCTCGTCGAGCCGGTCGAGCTGCGGTCGGGGCAGCGCGGCGTCGACCTGCAGCAACTCGTCGGGCGCCTCGTCGACCTCGCGTACACGCGCGTCGACCTCGTGACACGGCGCGGGGAGTTCGCGGTCCGCGGCGGCATCCTCGACGTCTTCGGCGCCGTCGCCGAGCACCCCGTCCGCGTCGACTTCTTCGGCGATGAGATCGACGCGATGCGCGCGTTCTCGGTCGCGGACCAGCGTTCCCTCGAGGCGCCAGTCGGCGCGGTCGAGCTCGTCTCCGCTCGCGAGTTGCTGCTGACCGAATCGGTCAAACAGCGCGCCCGCGAGCTGCAGCACGAGTTCCCGAGCCTCGCGGGCATACTGGCGAAGGTCGCCGAGGGCATCCCCGTCGAGGGCATGGAGTCGCTCGCACCGGTGCTCGCCGACGGCCTCGTCGCCATCACCGACTACCTGCCGGCGGGTGCGGCGATCGCGGTGCTGTCGCCGGAGCGGGTCGCGACCCGCGCGGTCAGCCTCGCGGAGACGAACCGGGAGTTCCTGCACGCCGCATGGAACGCCGCGACCGCGGGCGCACAGGCGCCGATCGACCTCGACGCGGGCGACTTCCTCACCGTGAACGCGGTGCGGGCGCGGGCGGGGGACCGGCCGTGGTGGACGTTCAGCGCATTCGAGGCGATGCCCGAGGCCGACGTGCTCGCCGAGACCATGGACGCGGCGAGCATGTCCGCGCTGCTCGCCGACAGCGCCGAATACCTCCGCGTCGCGGGCGATGCGACGCCGGTCACGCCCGGCCGCCCCGCCGAGCTGCTCGACCACATCGGCTCGCGGTTGCGGCACGGCTGGAGCGTCGTCGTGACCGCGGGCGGCAAGGGCCTCGTCGAGCGCGCGAGGGACGTGCTGGCCGAGCGCGAACTCGCCGCCCGCATCGTCGACGAGCTGCCGTCGGACCCCGAGCCGGGCGTCGCCTACCTCGTCCAGGGCGACCTCGAGGCCGGGTTCGAGCAGCCGGAGGTGTCGTTCGCGGTCGTCACCGAGCGCGAGTTCTACGGCCGGGCCGCGTCCATGGACTCGCCCCGCAAGCTCGCGACGCGGCGGAAGAACGTCGTCGACCCACTGCAACTGAAGGCGGGCGACTTCGTCGTGCACCAGACCCACGGCATCGGCCGGTTCGTCGAGCTGACGCGCCGCGAGGTCGCCGGTCAGACCCGGCGCGGACCGAGGCGTGCGGGTGAGGCGCCGCCCGAGAAGCTCGTGCGCGAGTTCCTGCTCATCGAGTACGCACCGGCGAAACGCGGGTATCCGGGCGACAAGCTCTACGTGCCGACTGATCAGCTCGACCTGCTGACCAGGTACGTCGGCGGCGAGGCGCCGCAGCTGTCGAAGATGGGCGGCAGCGATTGGGCCGCGGCCAAGGGGCGGGCACGCAAGGCCGTCCGCGACATCGCCGTCGAGCTCGTGAAGCTCTACTCGGCCCGGATGGCGTCGAAGGGCCACGCGTTCGGCCCCGACACCCCCTGGCAGCGCGAGCTCGAGGAGGCCTTCCCGTTCGCGGAGACCCCCGACCAGCTCGAGACCATCGACGACGTGAAGCGCGACATGGAGCGCGCGATCCCGATGGACCGGCTGATCTCGGGCGACGTCGGTTTCGGCAAGACCGAGGTCGCGGTGCGCGCCGCGTTCAAGGCCATCCAGGAGGGCAAGCAGGTCGCGATGCTCGTCCCGACCACCCTGCTCGTGCGCCAGCATCTCGACACGTTCAACGAGCGGTTCGCCGGCTTCCCGGTGCAGGTGAGGCCGCTCTCCCGCTTCCAGTCCGACAAGGAGGCCCGCGAGACGATCAGGGGTCTGGCCGACGGCAGCGTCGACATGGTCATCGGCACCCACCGCATCCTGGCGGACCACCTCGTCTTCAAAGACCTGGGTCTGGTGGTCATCGACGAGGAGCAGCGGTTCGGGGTCGAGCACAAGGAGCAGCTGAAGAAGCTGAAGACGAATGTCGACGTGCTCGCGATGAGCGCGACGCCCATCCCGAGAACGCTCGAAATGGCGGTCACCGGCATCCGAGAGATGTCGACGCTCGCGACGCCGCCCGAGGACCGCCACCCGATCCTCACGTACGTCGGCGCGCGGAGCGACGGGCAGGTCACGGCCGCGATCCGACGCGAGCTGCTCCGCGAGGGCCAGGTCTTCTACGTGCACAACCGGGTGTCGTCGATCAACCGCGTCGCCGCGCAGCTCGCCGAGCTGGTGCCCGAGGCGCGCATCGCCGTCGCGCACGGCCAGATGGCCGAGCACCAGCTCGAGCAGGTCATGGTCGACTTCTGGGAGCGTCGCTTCGACGTGCTCGTGTCGACGACGATCATCGAGACCGGCCTCGACATCGCGAACGCGAACACCCTCATCATCGACAGGGCGGACAAGTACGGCCTCTCGCAGCTGCACCAGCTGCGCGGTCGCGTCGGCCGCGGCCGGGACCGTGCGTACGCGTACTTCCTGTACGACGCCGAGAAGCCGCTGTCCGAGACTGCCGTCGACCGGCTGCAGACCATCGCGGCCAACAACGAGCTCGGTTCCGGCATGCAGGTCGCACTGAAGGACCTCGAGATCCGCGGTGCGGGCAACCTGCTCGGCGGCGAGCAGTCCGGCCACATCGCGGGTGTCGGGTTCGACCTGTACCTGCGGATGATCGGAGAGGCCGTCGCGGACTTCCGTGGTGAGACGCCGGAGGGGCAGACCGAGCTGCGGCTCGAGCTGCCCGTCGACGCGCGCATCCCCGAGTCGTACATCGACAGCGAGCGGCTGCGGCTCGAGGCGTACCAGAAGCTCTCGACGGCGGCGGGCCCGCTCTCGCCGGACGGGCAGATCGACCTCGTGCTCGACGAACTCGTCGACCGGTACGGCCCCGCGCCCGACGACGTGCTGTCGCTGATCGAGATCTCCAAGCTGCGCCGAACCGCGCAGCGCGCGGGCCTCTCCGACGTGGTCGGCGTCGGGCGCATGCTGCGCGTCGCGCCAGCGGACCTGCCGGACTCCGTGCAGATGCGGCTGCGACGGCTCTACCCGGGCGCCAAGCTCGTCCAGGCGACCGGCATGGTCACGATCCCGCTGCCCGAGACGGACGGCGAGCCGCTCACCGACGCCGCGCTGCTCGGCTGGGTGCAGCAGCTGCTGCACGCGATCTTCCTGAAGGCGCCGCAGCCCGCCGCATCCTGACCGCGCGTCCTCGGGGGCCGGTCATCGACTGCCGGTCATCGGGTGCCGGTCATCGAGCGCTGCCAGTCGACTGCCAGTCAGGTCGGAGGGAACCTCCAGGCCCTGCCGGGTGGGTGCGGACGTGTGCGGAGGAGGCTTTCACGACATCGAACGAAGGAGGCCGACATGGCCGACACCCCGACCGGGTCGATCGAGCAGTACGACATCGACAGCGCCACAGGGCGGCTGTTGCGAGACGACGCGGACCAGTCCTACAGCGACACCGAGGCGGAGGTGATCACGATCGTGACCGTCGAGAGCGACGGCTCCGCCGAGTCTCCGGACTTCGCGGTCCCTGCCGAAGTGACGGATGACGACGAGCTCACGCCGGCGCTCATCACCAGCGATCATGCGGCTCCCTCGCCGGCATATGCGGACGCCTCCGTACCGACGGCGTCCGGCACGACGGCCTCATCGCGCACGCCTTCCGCATCGGACGGCAAGCCGAGCTTCGAGGAATGGATCTCGAAGGCGTCGGACGGACTGGAGCACGGGCACGCGGGCTTCGACAACACGAACCCGGATCAGTCCGGCTACGAACGGCTGACCGGCGCGGGCCTCGTGACCGACCGTGACGCGACGCTGAACAGCGAGGACCCGGACCAGACCCACTACGACCCGATCACGGGTACGAGCACCGGGCTCGGCGAGTAACGGTCACGGTCCCGCACGACTCGGGCGCGCGACACCCTGGGATGGGTGCCGCGCGTTCGTCGCGTACAGCGAGCGTTCACCGGAGGCGCGGATGATTCGAAGGCTGAGCGAAGGAGCAAGCCGATGAGCGAGTCCCGTACCCCTGGTACCTACGGCGAAGTGCCGTCTCCCGAGGATCTGGAGGACGGCGCAGGGAAGCCGGACCGGTACGGCGAGGTGGCGGGTGACGGCGAGCGCGCCACGACGAACGACGCAGAAGGCGAATACGGCGAGGTGCCGGGCGCCGGCGGTTCGGGCACCGAATGGCGCCCGGAGGGAGTCGATGCGGCAGGTCTCCACAACGCGGAGGCCGAGGGTGTCGATCTGCACCCGGAGACCACGATCACCAAGCCCGCCTGACCCTGCGGGCCGCAGCATCCTCGAAGGAGCAGGCATGACCGACGAATCCAGCGATGCACCGACCGACGGCGCGCCGGAGCGCCAGGCGTCCCGATCCGCGAGCGGGCGGACGCTCGGACCGACGACGGGTGAGGCCGGGTACGGCGAGACGCAGGGGCCGACCGACACCGCGGCCGACGTGGAGTCCGCCGCGGACCGCGACCAGGCGACCACGGCCACCGGTTACGGCGAGGTGCCGGGCGATCGGGACGTCGAGCACGTCGCGGGCAGCACGCCGGAGGGAGTGCCGGAGAGCTACGGCGAGGTGCCGGCTCCCGTCGAGGGGGAGGCCCCGACGGCGGGCGGTGGCGTGGAGGACTGGCGTCCGGAGGCCTACGACGCCGATCTCGGTTCCGAGACCACCGACTGACGGGTCCCTGTGCGGTGCTGACCGGGCGCACGGCGGTCGTCCGGTAGGCTGATGGTCGGCGCAGTGTTCGCGCCCCGCGTCGAAGTACGCCCCAGCCGGTCATCTCACTGACCGTGAGCCGGGCTCGTCCGGCGGCGCACCGGCCCCACGCATCCGTGGACGCCGTCCCCCGCACGGGTTCATCCACGCGCGTGCATCAACAGAAACGTGTCTCCCCATGACCGCCACATTCGCCGAACTCGGCGTCCCCGCACGAATCGTCGCCGCCCTCGCGGGCGAGGGCGTCACCGATCCCTTCCCCATCCAGGCGGCGACCCTGCCGGACAGCCTCGCCGGGCGAGACGTCCTCGGCCGGGGCCGCACGGGCAGCGGCAAGACCATCGCCTTCGCCGTGCCGCTCATCGCGGCGCTCGGCGGCCGGCTCGCCGGCGGCGCGCGGCGCTCCGGCCGTCCGCTCGGCCTGGTGCTCGCACCGACCCGTGAGCTCGCGACACAGATCGCGGCGGTGCTCGAGCCGCTCGCGGTGGGCTCGGGACTTTCTGTCACCACGATCTTCGGCGGCGTGTCGATGCAGCGCCAGATCGACGTCCTGCGCCGCGGTGTCGACATCGTCGTGGCCTGCCCAGGGCGCCTCGAGGACCTGATGCGGCAGCGCGCGCTGACGCTCGACGCCGTCGAGATCACCGTGCTCGACGAGGCCGACCACATGGCCGACCTCGGCTTCCTGCCGCAGGTCACGCGGATCCTCGCTGCGACGCCCGGCGACGGGCAGCGACTGCTGTTCTCCGCGACGCTCGACAACGGCGTGGATGTGCTCGTGCGGCGGTTCCTGCACTCGCCGATCACGCATTCGGTCGACGACGCGGCCGCGGTCACCCCTGACATGCAGCACGCCGTTCTCGAGGTCGCCGACGCCGCAAGCAAGCGTCGCGTGCTCAAGGAGCTCGCCTCGGGTGCCGACCGACGCATCCTCTTCGTCCGCACCAAGCACGTCGCCAAGCGGCTGGCGCGCGAGCTCGCCGAGGCGGGCGTCGCCGCGGTCGACCTGCAGGGCAACCTGTCGCAGAACGCCCGTGACCGGAACCTCGCCGCCTTCGCGGCCGGAGAGGCCCGGGTTCTCGTCGCGACGGACGTCGCCGCCCGCGGTGTGCACGTCGACGACGTGTCGCTCGTCGTGCACGTCGACCCGCCCACCGAGCACAAGGCCTACCTGCACCGCTCCGGCCGCACGGCCCGTGCCGGTGCGTCGGGCACCGTCGTGACGCTGACGCTGCCCGAGCAGCGCCGCGACGTCGCCGTCCTGCTGCGGAAGGCCGGCGTGCACGTCGTGCCGGTCGCAGTCACCGCCGAGTCCCGCGAGGTCACCGACCTGGTCGGCGAGCGCGCCGCGCTCGTCGCCCCGCCCGCACCGTTGCCGGTGCAGCAGCAGCGCCGCCCCGCTCGTGCCGCAGAGCCGCGACGTGGCGAGCAGCGCCGCACCGACGAGCGCCCGGCCCGCGGACGCGGAGTGCAGGGTGCGCGGCCCGCGCACGAGGCGGGTCGTGGCGGCCAGCGCCGCACGGGCGCGCCTGCTCAGCAGCCGGCGGGTGCCCGACGTGCCCGCAGCACCTACCGCGGCGGCCGCTGACCCCTGCGCCTCAGGCGATGCGGACGATCAGCGTCTGCACGCGGGGTCGCAGTTCCGGCGTCATCCGGATCTCGCACCGCAGCGTGCCCCGGCGGCCACGCACCGTCCAGACGAGGTGCGCGGGACCGTCGCTCCACGCCGCGGTCGCTTCGAGCGGCCGGGGCGGCTCATCGAGCCCGACGGCGGCGGTGAGGTCGGCCACATGGCTGCGCCGCCGCTCGAGCGGCTCGTCGAGTTCCACGTTGTCCGCGAAGATCGCCAGCGCCGCATCCGCCTGCCAGTCGCGCAGCAGCCGCTCGACGACCTCCCGCGCCGCCCGTGTCTCGGGCCACAGGTCGAGCCGCTCGGGCACCGCGATCGAGTCGAGCACCGCGGTCAACCCGGCGGATGCGGGCCGGACCGCTCCCGAGTACCGGGCGTTCTCGAAGACCAGCAGCCCGACGCCGGACTCCGGATGCCAGCGCATGTTCGCGCCGTACCCCGGGTAGCCGCCCGAGTGGGACACGATCCGGCCGTGCCTGGCGTCCTGCTCCACGCGGAGGCCGAGGCCGTAATCGAGCCGTGCGCCGATCGGCGTGTGCGGCGTCTGCATCTCGCGGCGCGACGAGGCCTGCAGCGACCCGACGAGGTCGTCATCCGCGTTCCAGGCCGCGGCCAGCCACCCCATCCACGCAGCGAGCGCCCGCGGTGTCGCGAACATGCCGCCGATCGACGAGAACGCGCCAGGCGTCGAGGTCGGTTGCCGCACCCACTCGTCGTCGAATCGCGCGAATCCGGCGGCGACGGCCTCGGCGGCCACGGTCTCGTCGTAACCGAGCCCCGCGATGCCGAGCGGCTCGACGACGCGCTCGAGCACGAACTCCGGGTACGGCCGGCCACTCACCCGCTCGACCACGCGTCCGAGCAGCGCGAATCCGAGGTTCGAGTACTCGTAGCGGGTCCCCGGCTCATGCACGAGCCGGAAACCCTGGGCCGAGAGCGCGTCGAACTGCGCGGCGGTGAGCGATTCCTGCCGGTCGCCCCACGGGTCGTCGGTCGGGAAACCGCCGCGCATCGACGCCAGCTGACCGAGCGTCGGCATCGCGCCTCGGCCGCCGATCGTGCGCACGGCCAGGTACCGGTCGACGGGGTCGTCGAGCTCGAGCCAGCCGTCGTCCCGCAGCAGCAGCAGCGCCGCGACCGTGAAGCTCTTGGTGCAGGACGCGATCCGGTACGCGGTGTCGAGCGTCGGCAGCGGTGTGACCGTCTCGTCCGCGAATCCGCCCCACGCGAGCACCTGGCCGTCGTGGACCACCGCGTAGACGCTCGACGGCGCGACCCCCGCACGGACCCGCTCGGCGAAGGCGGCGTCCAAGCCCGGCTGGCGCGAGCCGATGGCGTCCACCGCGTAGTGCGTCACGCGGTGTCCTCCCTGTCGCTGTCCTGTCGGGCGGTGTCCATGGCGCTGTCCATTCTGGCGGGACCGGACGGGATGCGGTTCACGGCGTGCGTGCCCATCGCCCAGAGGTGCTGGACCGCGTAGGCGCGGTACGGCGCCCAGCGCATCGCCCGCGTCGTGAGCGTGCGACGGTCGATCCCGGCGAGGTCCGCGGCCGCGAGCACGCCGAGGTCGGCGGCGGGGAACGCGTCCCGGTCGCCGGCCGCCCGCATCGCGATCGTCTCGACGGTCCACGGGCCGACCCCGCGCAGCGCGGCGAGGCGCGCGCGGAGCACGCCCGGGTCACCGCGGGGCACGAGCGACGCCGCCGCGACCGCGACCAGGGTGCGGCGACGGGATGACGGCATGCGCGTCGCGTCCTCGAGCGCCACGGCGTCGGCGAGCACCTGCGCCGCGGTCGGGAACAGATGCGTCACGCCCGCCACCGGCGTCTCGAGCCGGCTGCCGAGCGCCGCGACGAGCCGGGCGCCGTGCGTGCGCGCCGCGGCCGTCGAGACCTGCTGGCCGAGCACCGCGCGGACCGGGAACGCGTCCGGATCGAGCGTGCGCGGCACGCGGCGCCCAGGGGATGAGGCGACGACGGGCGCGAGCGCCGGGTCCCGTCCGAGCACCCCGTCGACCGCCGCCGGGTCGGCATCCAGATCGAACGCGAATCGGATGCGCAGCACCGCCTCGTCGAGGTCGCCGGCCGCGGTCAGGTGGGCCGACGCC
Source organism: uncultured Actinomycetota bacterium (assembly GCA_963716965.1). GTDB lineage: Bacteria > Actinomycetota > Actinomycetes > Actinomycetales > Microbacteriaceae > Amnibacterium. The sequence continues at coordinate 811,359 of CAVQUZ010000001.1, forward strand.
GGGACGCGGCCGTCCACCGGAACAGCGACGCGCAGGACGGCCGGGCCCCCCTCGAGCAGGACGGAGGCGCTGTACCAGGTGCCGTCCCACGCCTCGACACCGGGGATCGCCGTCGCGATGAGATGCCCGTAGAGGTTCGACGGATCGAGCGGGGTGGTGAAAGGCAGCCGGAGCGGCACGGCGGGGAGCATCGACCAAGCATCGCGCCGGCCGAGCGCTGCCGGATCCGCGGTCAATACACTGCGAGCCGTGACCGTCCTGCTCCGCGAACTCGAACCGGCCGACCTCCCCGCGATCCTCGCGCTGAACAACGACGCCGTTCCGGCGGTGCCGATGATGGACGACGACGAGATGGCGATGCTCACCGCCATCACGACGCTCGGCGTCGCGGCCGTCGACGAGCACGACCTCGGGACGCCGCTCGGCTTCGTGCTCGCGTTGGATCCGGGTCTCGAGTACGCGAGCGAGAACTACCGCTGGTTCATGGCGCGCGGGACGGACTTCCTCTACGTCGACCGCATCGTGATCGGCGAGGACAGCAGGGGCAGCGGACTCGGGCGCCTGCTGTACGGCGCGGTCTTCGACCGGGCGCGGACGGACGGGCGCGGCGAGGTCACCTGCGAGGTCAACGTGCAGCCGCCGAACCCGGCGTCGATGGCGTTCCATCAGGCGCTGGGATTCGCGCGCGTCGGTGAGCAGTGGACGAAGGGCGGAGCGACGCGCGTCGCGCTGCTCGCTGCGCCCTCCGGTGATTGATGGGGGGAATGCCTGTCGCCTCCGGCGGTTGCAACCGTTGATGAGTGAGACACCCGCGCCGATCGCCCGCCGGGACGTCGGCCTGCGCAGCGAGCGCGGACCGATCCTGCTGTCCCTGATGACGGCCACGTTCCTGATCGCCATCGACGCCACGATCCTCGCGACGGCAGTGCCGAGCGTCGTCCACGACCTCGGCGGCGTCACGAGCTTCCCGTGGCTCTTCTCGGTCTACCTGCTGGCCCAGGCGGTCTCGGTGCCGGTGTACGCGAAGCTCGCGGACACCTACGGGCGCAAACCCCTGATCCTCTTCGGTATCGGTCTGTTCCTCGTCGGCAGTGTGCTGTCGGGGTTCGCGGTATCGATGCCGATGCTCATCGCGTTCCGCGCGGTGCAGGGCCTCGGCGCCGGCGCGATCATGCCGATCTCCATCACGATCGCCGGCGACATCTACACGGTCGCCGAGCGCGCGAAGGTCCAGGGGTACCTCGCCTCGGTGTGGGCGATCTCGAGCGTCGTCGGCCCGACGCTCGGCGGCGTGTTCTCGCAGTTCGTCTCATGGCGGTGGATCTTCTTCGTGAACATCCCGCTGTGCCTGCTCGCCGTCGCGCTGCTGTGGCGGAACTACCACGAGCAGGTCGCGCGGACGAAGCACCGCATCGACATCGCGGGGGCCGGCACGCTCACGATCGGGCTCACGCTGCTGCTGCTCGGCCTGCTCGAGGGCGGCCAGGCCTGGGCGTGGAACTCGATAGCAGGAATCGGGTGCTTCGTCGGCGCGGCGGCCGCGATCGTGGTGTTCGTGCTGATCGAGCGTCGCGCGGCCGAGCCCGTGCTGCCGCTCTGGGTGCTCTCCAGGCGGCTGCTGCTGACCACGACGCTCGTGTCGGCGGGTGTCGGCGTGCTGATGACCGGGCTGACCAGCTACGTGCCGAACTTCCTCGAGAAGACCGGCGGCGCGGTGCCGCTGGTGGCCGGTCTCGCGCTCGCCGCGCTCACCCTCGGGTGGCCCATCGCCGCGTCGAACGCCGGCCGGCTCTACCTGCGCGTCGGCTTCCGGCCGACGGCGATCATCGGATCGGCGCTCGCGGCGGTCGGGGCCGCGGCCCTGCTCCTCTTCGCACCTGCCGCGTCCATCTGGCTGACCGCGCTCGCCTGCTTCGTCGTCGGACTCGGGCTCGGCACGGTCGCGACCCCCTCGCTGATCGCCGCGCAGGCGAGCGTCGGCTGGGCGGAGCGCGGGGTCGTGACCGGCACGAACCTGTTCTCACGCTCGATCGGTTCCGCGGTCGGCGTCGCCGTCTTCGGGGCGCTCGCCAACCCGGTCTTCGCAGCGCGCGGCGCCGGCGCCGCCGCCACCGCGACCGCGTCGAACATCGTCTTCATCGGTGTCGTCGTCGCCGGCCTGCTCACCGTGCTGGCCGCACTCGTGATGCCGGCGGTCCACGCGCCCGGCCACGAGCCGGCAGGCGCCCCCGCCGCCGAGCCGGCCTGACACCCGTCCCACCCGAACCCGCGAGGATCAGCCGATGACCGAACTCGACCATCTGGTGCAGGTCGCCGCGCTGCTCCGCGGCCCCGGCGGATGCCCGTGGGACGCCGAGCAGACCCACGAATCGCTCGTGCGGTACCTGATCGAGGAGAGCGCCGAACTCGTCGAGGCGATCGAGTCAGGGGACGCCGAGGCGATGCGCGAGGAACTCGGCGACGTGCTGTACCAGGTGCTCTTCCACGCCGACCTCGCCGCCGCCGAAGGCGTGTTCGATCTGGAGGACGTGGCGCGCGGCACCGCGGCCAAGATGGTCGGCCGTCACCCGCACGTGTTCGGGGACGCAGACGCCGCGGACGCGGATGCGGTCGTCGTGCTCTGGGAGGAGCAGAAGGCCCGCGAGAAGGCGCACCGCACGAGCGTGCTCGACGGCATTCCCGACGGCATGCCGTCGCTGCTGCTCGCCGACAAGCTGCTCGGCCGGGCCGACAAGGTCGGCGTCGAGGTGGCGCCGGCGGCGGAGCAGCCGACCGACGAGGAGGCGCTCGGCGAGTTGCTGCTGGCCCAGGTGGCTGCCGCAAGGGCGAACGGCCTCGACGCCGAACGGGCGCTCCGCGGCGCCCTGCGCCGCGTGCGTGCGGACATCCGCGCCGCCGAGACGGCCTGAAGCCTCACCAGCACGCGACCCGCTTGATCTCGGCCTCGCTCTTCAGCCGGGCCGTCATGCCGTCGCACAGCTCGCACACCCGCGACCGCCAATAGCGGCGGGCCGAGGCCGGCGAGACGATCTCGGAGGTGAGGTCGTCCGCGCTGAGCGTCTCTCCGCAGACCGTGCGCAGCACATCGAACGAGACCGTCTGTCCGATGGCGCTTGGCACGGCCAGATGGCTCAGTCCGCGGCCCTGCCTGGCGAAGCGAAGTCCCATGAACACCGCCGCGCGCGGCGCTTCCGTCTGCGAGTGAACGACTGCGAGCATGCGGGAAACGTAGAACACGCCTCCGACAGCACGTCGCCCGGTCGCGCGTCTCCATCACCCGATCGCGGCATCCAGAGCACTTCAGCAGGACATTTTCGCTTCAGCAGGACCAGGGAGCCGAAAATGTCCTGCTGAACGGAAAATGTCCTGCTGAAGTGCTCTTGATCGGTCGCGGGGGCGGGCCGGACTCACGCGATCCGGCTGCCCCTCGGCAGGCGTTTCGTCGGTGTGCGCAGTGCCCGGCCCCCGAAGAGCAGGAACACGGCGCCCAGCAGGACCTCGATCGCGAGCCCGGCCGACCAGGACGGCACCGTCTTCGCGACGACCTGTTCGGGCGTGGCCGAGTCGTCCGTGTTCCGACCGGGATGACAGTCGCTGTAGTACGGGTGCGTCTCGGGCGCGATCTGCACGGCGCGGACGGCGTACTTGATCCCGCCGAAGGCGTCGACGGCACCGCCGTCCTTCGTCCACTGCGTCGGCGTCGCATCCGCGAGCGCGACGTACGGGTTCGCGGCGAGCAGCCACCACACGTGGTCCCAGCGCGGCTGGTTGTAGGTCTCGACGTCGGGGGCGTCGCAGACGGGCTTCACGACGTCGCCGTTGGTGTCGTACGCCGACGACGCGTAGTTCTCCGATGTCGAGGTGACCTTCACCTGGTCGACCAGCCCGATGAGTCCGAACGCGAGCAGGGTGCCGACCGACAGCGCCGCCACGACGAGATAGGTCACGACCACCGAGAAGATGGTGCGACCGATCACCGACGACAGGCCGACGCCGATGGCCGCCACCACGCCGAGCTCGACGGCCGTGACGCCGAGCGAGACGAACACGGTGCCCGGCGGCGGGCCGTCCGCGATCGCCGCGGCGATGAGGAACGGGATCGCGACGACGAGGAACGCCAGGGCGGACGCCCACGCGGCCAGGAACTTGCCGACGATGATCTGCGCGGTCGTCACCTGCGTGATCTGGGTGGTCGCGAGCGTGCCGGACTCCCTGTCCCCGTTCACGGAACCGCCGGACAGCGCCGGCGTCACGAGCGTGCCGAGCAGCAGCGCGAAGTAGACGACGATCGAGAAGACCAGCGAGCCCGACTCGCGCGCACCGGGTGTGCTGGCACGGATGACGAGGAGCAGCACGGTGACCGCGAGCATGAGCACCGCGACGACGCCGAGCAGCACGTAGAAGGCGACGCTCCGCACCCGCTGGCGGACCTCGAGGTCCGCGATGACGCCGACACCGCTCGCGAACGCCTTCATCGACCCTCCTCCTTGCCGAGGGCGACGAACGTGCGCTCGAGTTCGCTGACGGCCGGTGCGAAGCTCGCGATCGGCACACCGGCGTCGACGATCCTCTTCAGCAGTTCGGCCGCCGCCGCCTCGTCCGTGACGGTGACCAACCAGGCCCCGCGGTCGGCCGTCAGCGCGAGGCCGGGAAGATCGGGCGGGGGAGCGCCGTCGACGGTCTTGAAGCGCCACTGGATACCGGATGCGGCGGCCGCGGCGAGACGCTCGGTCGACACGGTCGAGCCCGCTTCGACGAACACGGCGTCGTCGGCCATCTCCTCGAGCTCGGCGAGGACGTGGCTCGACACGAGCACCGTTCGCCCCTCGGCGGCCAGATCCCGCACCAGGCCGCGCAGGTCGATGCGGGCTGCGGGGTCGAGACCGCTCGCCGGTTCGTCGAGCAGCAGCACCTGCGGGTCGTGGACCAGAGCCCTGGCGAGGCTCAGCCGTTGTTTCTGGCCGCGGGACAGCACGCGGGTGGGCCGGTCGGCGAGGTCGTCGAGTCCGACACGCTCGATGAGCGCGGCGGCACGCGCCTTCGCCGCCGGCCTCGTCATGCGGTGCAGCCGCCCCGTCATCTCGAGGGTCGTCCTGGTGGTGAGCGACGCCCACGAGCCGAGCACGTCCGGCATCCAGCCCATCGACGCGCGCACACCCGCGGCATCGGTGAGGGGATCGTGGCCGGCGACCCGGATCGTGCCGCGCTCGGGCGCGAGCAGCGACGCGAGCATCAGCATCAGGGTCGTCTTACCGGACCCGTTGGGCCCGATGAGGGCGGTGACACGGCCGGGGACGGCGGTGAAGGTCATGTCGCGGACGGCGTGCACCGTGCCGAACGACCGGCCGAGGCCGGTGACCTCGATGCCGGGCACCGCACTGTTCGCACTGTTCGGGCTGCTCATGTGGCGAACCTATGGGATCCCTGTATCGCTGACATCCCTCTGACGGATGAGCGTGTCGTCCCCGGGTACCGGCCGGCTGGGATGATGGCCGGGTGGCGGCACCGGTGAATCCGCCGCGGGGAATGCGCGATCTGCTGCCCGCGGACAAGGCGAAGCGCGAGCGGGCGCTCGCGACGATCCGGCGGGTCTACGCGTCGCACGGGTTCGACGAGATCGAGGCGCCCGCCCTCGAGGAGATCGGCCGACTGCACTCCGGCCTCGGCGGCGACAACGAGAAGCTCTCCTACAGCGTCCTGAAGCGCGCCATCGGCGAGGACGACCTCGCGGCCGCCGCGGCCGCCGGCGACCCGGCCCGCCTTGCCGATCTCGGCCTCCGCTTCGACCTGACCGTGCCGCTCGCGCGCTACTACGCGTCGAACCAGGCCGTGCTGCCGACGCCGTTCCGCGCGGTGCAGATCGGTCCGGTCTGGCGCGCGGAGCGGCCGCAGAAGGGCCGCTACCGGCAGTTCGTGCAGTGCGACATCGACATCATCGGCGACGCGAGCCCGCTCGCCGAGCTCGAACTGCTGGCGGCGACGACGGATGCGGTCAGAGCCCTCGGCGTCGATGACGCGACCGTGCGGATCAACGACCGCCGCATCCTCACCCGTCTGCTCGCCACCTGGGGCGTGCCCCCGGAGGCGACCGACCGGGCGCTCATCACGATCGACAAGCTCGACAAGATCGGGACGGACGGCGTGGCCGCCGAGCTCGCAGACGCGGGGCTCGCGACCACGGGCGTCGCGGAAGCGCTCGCGGCGCTGCAGACGGCCGGCTGGGAACTGCTCGACGAGGGTGGGGCGCCCGAGTGGCTCGATGTCGACGCCTACGAGGCGCTGCTCGCGCTCCGGGCGGCGCTGCCCGAGGTGCCGCTCGTGTTCGACCCGACGCTCGTGCGCGGCATGGGGTACTACACCGGCACGATCTTCGAGATCGCGCACCCCGCATCCGGCTCGTCGATCGGCGGCGGCGGGCGATACGACGGCATGATCGGCCGGTTCCTCGGTCGTGACGAACCGGCGGTCGGGTTCTCGATCGGATTCGAGCGCATCGTCGAACTGCTGCCGGACGTCCCGGCCGAGGGCGGAGCCCTCGCGCTGCTGTACGACCCGGAGGTGCCGGGGGAGGCGCTCGTCACGGCCAAACGGGCCGCGGTAGTCGCGGGGCGCCGCGTCCGGCTCGAGCCGGTGCGCCGCAATCGACGGGCGCAGCTCGACGCGCTGGCCGCCGCGGGCTTCACGTCGCTCGCGCACGTGACCGCGGCCGGTGCCGGCGAGGAGCGACCGCTGTCATAAGGCCCGTTTCGGTGGCGCTCCGGCGCGCTCACTAGACTCTCGCCCGACCGAACCCGCCAGCGTCAGGAGCCGAACATGGCCGCCATCGATACCGTCGAAGCCCGCGAGATCCTGGACTCCCGTGGCAACCCCACCGTCGAGGTCGAGGTGCTGCTCGAGGACGGTGTCGTGGCCCGCGCGGCCGTGCCGTCCGGCGCATCCACCGGCGCGTTCGAGGCCTACGAACTGCGTGACGGCGACACGTCCCGCTACGGCGGCAAGGGCGTCGAGAAGGCCGTCGCCGCCGTCATCGACGAACTGGGCCCCGCCGTCGAAGGCATCGACGCGGCCGACCAGCGCATCGTCGACGCGACGCTGATCGCGACCGACGGCAGCGAGAACAAGTCGAGCCTCGGGGCGAACGCGATCCTCGGCGTCAGCCTCGCGGTCGCGAAGGCCGCGGCGCTGTCCGCGCAGCTGCCGCTCTTCCGGTACGTCGGCGGCCCGAACGCGCACACGCTGCCTGTGCCGATGATGAACGTGATCAACGGCGGATCGCACGCCGACTCGAACGTCGACATCCAGGAGTTCATGATCCTGCCGATCGGCGCGGAGACCTTCGCCGAGGCGCTGCGCTGGGGCGCGGAGACCTACGCGGTGCTGAAGAGCCTTCTGAAGTCGAAGGGGCTGTCGACGGGCCTCGGCGACGAGGGCGGGTTCGCCCCGAACCTGAGCAGCAACCGCGCGGCACTCGATCTGCTCGTCGAGGCGATCGGCAAGGCGGGATACACGCCGGGCACCGACATCGCGCTCGGTCTCGACGTGGCCTCCACCGAGTTCTTCGCCGACGGCTTCTACACGTTCGAGGGCCAGAAGAAGAGCCCGGAGGAGATGACGGCCTACTACGCCGAACTCGTCGCGGCCTACCCGCTGGTCTCCATCGAGGACCCGCTGGCCGAGGACGACTGGGAGGGCTACGCGCACATCACCGCGGAGCTCGGCGGCGCGATCCAGATCGTCGGCGACGACCTGTTCGTCACGAACCCCGAGCGCATCGCCAAGGGCATCTCGGTGGGGGCGGCGAACTCCGTGCTCGTCAAGGTGAACCAGATCGGCACGCTCACCGAGACCCTGGACGCCGTCTCGCTCGCGCAGCGCAGCGGCTACACGACGATCCTGTCGCACCGCTCGGGCGAGACCGAGGACACCACGATCGCCGACCTCGCGGTGGCGACCGACGCGGGTCAGATCAAGACGGGTGCGCCTGCGAGGTCCGAGCGCGTCGCCAAATACAATCAGCTGCTCCGGATCGAAGAGGAGCTGGGCGAGGCCGCGGTCTACGCGGGACGCAGCGCGTTCCCGCGCTTCACCGCCTGACACGCGTCGCGGCCTCCGCCGGGCGGGGGAGGAGCACGCGAGATGACCGACGCACCAGACGCGACCCGCCGGCGCATCCGTCTGCCCGGCGCCGCAGTGCTGACGCTGATACTGCTCGTGTTCGCGGTGCTCGTGCTCGCGCCGAGCGTCGGCTCGTACCTCGACCAGCGAACCCGGATCGCGGACCTGTCGGCGACGGTGGCGCGCCAGCAGGCAGACCTGTCGGCGCTCGAGGCCGCACAGGCGCGCTGGAGCGACCCGGCCTACATCCGGTCGCAGGCCTCGTCGCGACTCTTCTACGTTCTGCCCGGGCAGCAGACCTACCGCGTGGTCGGCGGCACCGCCACGGCGACGGATGCGCCGGGCAAGCAGGCGCACGTCGCCGACACGGACTGGGCCGCGGCCCTGGTCGGCTCGCTCATCGAGGCCGGCACCTCGACGGCCGCGCCGACGGACCTGCGCACCGCGCTCGGCCGATGAGGTGCGAGCGCTCGGCCCATGCACCCCGGCCCGTGAGCACCGTCAGCCAGGCCGACCTCGACGCGGTCGCCGAGCAGCTCGGGCGAGCGCCCCGAGGCGTGCTCGCGATCGCGGCTCGGGTCGGGGCGGGCGAACCCGCGGTCGTGGCGACGGCGCCGAGGCTGCCGGACGGCACGCCGTTCCCGACCTTCTACTACTTGACGCATCCGGTGCTGGTCGCTGCGATGTCCCGACTCGAGGCGGTCGGCCGGATGCGCGAGTACGAAGCGATGCTCGACGATCCCGACATCGCCGCCGCCTACGGATCCGCACATCGGCAGTACCTGGCGGCCCGCGCCGAGGCGGGCGACGTGCCCGAGATCGCCGGGACGAGTGCGGGCGGGATGCCGTCGCGGGTGAAGTGCCTGCACGCACTCGCCGGCCACGCCCTCGCCGCGGGACCCGGCGTGAACCCCATCGGGGACCTGGCCCTGGCCGACGCCGCGGTCGCCGATCCCGTTGTGGCGGCGCTGCTGCATCCGGGGTTCGCGGACCCCTCGGTATAGTCTGGCCTCGCCCGGACGACGGAGTCGAAGCACGTACAAGCAAGGAGACCTCGCGGGATGCCCCGAATTCTGATCGTCGGCGGAGGCTACGCCGGTTTCTACACGGCGTGGAAACTCGAGAACCACCTCGGCAAGAACGAAGCCGAGATCGTGGTCGTCGACCCGCTGCCCTACCTGACCTACCAGCCGTTCCTGCCCGAGGTCGTCGGCGGTTCCGTCGAGGCGCGCCATGCGGTCGTCAACCAGCGCAAGCATCTGAAGCGCGCCAGGGTCATCACCGCCTCGGTCACGAAGATCGACCACGCGAACAAGACCGTCACCATCACCCCGGAGGTCGGCGAGCCGTGGGAGATGACGTACGACCAGGTCGTCGTCACGGCGGGCGCGGTCAGCCGCACGTTCCCGATCGCGGGTGTCGCGGACGAGGCGTTCGGTCTCAAGACGATCGAAGAGGCCGTCGCGATCCGCAACCGCATCCTCACGAACTTCGACAAGGCGGCGAACCTGCCGGCCGGTCCCGAGCGGGACCGCCTGCTCACCTTCGTCGTCATCGGCGGCGGTTTCGCGGGCATCGAGGTGTTCGGCGAGATGCGGTCGCTCGCGTCCGCGCTGCTGAAGTACTACCCGCAGCTCACGTTCGACGACACGCACTTCCATCTCGTCGAGGCCATGGGCCGCATCATGCCCGAGGTGTCCCTGCCCACGAGCCACTGGGTGCTCCGCAACTACGCGCAGCGCGGCGCGATCGTGCACCTCGACACGCAGCTGAAGTCGGCCGCCGGCGGTGTCTGCGAGCTCTCGACCGGCGAGACGTTCGAGTCCGATGTGATCGTCTGGACTGCCGGCGTCATGGCGACGCCGATGCTGAAGAACACCGATCTGCCGCTCGAGGAGCGCGGCCGGCTGCGGGTGAAGGCCGACATGCGCGTCGTGACCGCCGAGGGCGAGGTCGTGAACGATGCATGGGGTGCCGGCGACGTGTCGGCCGTCCCCGACCTCACGGGCAAGGGCGTCGGTGGCTACTGCGTGCCGAACGCCCAGCACGCCGTGCGGCAGGGCAAGCTGCTCGCCAAGAACATCGCGGCGGATCTCCGGGGCGAGGCGGTCAAGGACTACTTCCACAAGAGCCTCGGGGCCGTCGCCGGCCTCGGCCTCTACGAGGGTGCCTTCCAGTCCGGCAACATCGCCGTCAAGGGCTTCCCCGCCTGGGTCATGCACCGCGGGTACCACGGCCTCGCGATCCCGACGTGGGAGCGCAAGATCCGCGTCGTCGGCGTCTGGGTCATGAACTTCCTGCTCGGCCGCGACATCGTGAGCACGCTCGCGGTGGAGCACCCGCGGGTCGCGTTCGAGACGTTCGCGTCCCGGCCGAAGCCCCCGGCCGCCGCGGTTCCCGCACCGGTTCCGTCCGCTCCACTGCCCGCGCATTCGGGCTCCGCGCCGGCACCGGCGACGATCGCCGCCGCACCGACCAAGTCCTAGGACGGCTCGCCGCGCGTCGGGTCCGCGTGGTGCGTCAGGTCGCGGCGGCCAGCTGACCGCAGGCGCCGTCGATCTCCTTGCCGCGCGTGTCGCGCAAGGTGGTCGGTACGCCCGCGGCTTCGAGCCGCCGGATGAACTCGGCGGTCACGTCCGGTTCGGACGCCGTCCAGATCGACCCGGGAGTCGGGTTGAGCGGGATGGGATTGACGTGCACCCAGCCGTGCCCGCGCGCGTTGAGCTTCGCGCCGAGCAGATCGGCGCGCCAGCCGTGGTCGTTCATGTCCTTGATCAGCGCGTACTCGATGGAGACGCGGCGTCCGGTCGCGTCGAAGTAGGCGCGGGCGGCGTCGAGCGCCTCATCGACCTTCCAGCGCGAGTTGACGGGGATGAGCGCGTCGCGCAACTCGTCATCGGGGGCGTGGAGTGACAGCGCGAACGTGACGGGGATCTTCTCCTCGGCGAGCTTCTTGATCGCCGGCACGAGCCCCACCGTCGACACGGTGATCTGCCTGGCGGACATGCCGAGTCCCTCGGGCGCCGGGGTCACCATGCGGCGGATCGCGGCCATCAGCCGCTTGTAGTTGGCGAGGGGCTCGCCCATGCCCATGAAGACCACGTTCGACACCCGCTCGCCGGCCCCCTCGCCGAGCGCCCCCTCGCGGACGGCTCGGTTCGCGGCGACGACCTGGTCGACGATCTCGGCCGTCGACAGGTTGCGGGTGAGTCCGGCCTGACCGGTGGCGCAGAACGGGCAGTTCATCCCGCATCCGGCCTGCGACGAGACGCAGAGCGTGATTCGGCCCGGGTAGCGCATCAGCACCGACTCCACGAGCGCACCGTCGAACAGCCGCCACAGGAACTTGATCGTGCGGCCGTCGTCGGTGGCGAGCCGCCGGACCTCGCTGAGCAGCGTCGGCAGCATCGCCGCGACCAGCTCGTCGCCGCCCTGCTTCGGGAGGTCCGTCATCGCCGCGCGGTCGATCGTGGCGTGCTCGAAGTAGTGGACCGAGAGCTGCTTCGCGCGGAACGCGGGATGCCCGAGCGCACTCACCCGTGCACGCCGTTCGGCGAAGGTCAGGTCGGCGAGGTGCTCCGGCGGCTGCGCGACCCGCGGCGAAGCGAACCGCAGGATCGGCCGGTCGTCCGGGCCGAGCTGCTGTTTCCAGCCCTCGGTCGTCGGCATCACCTGACGACGGGACGACGGCGGCTTCAGGTCGTCGGGCCGATGCCCCTCGTGCGTCACCCGCCCATCCTCGCAGCGCGCCGGCGCTAGCGTGCGTGCATGGCGACCTTCGACCCCGGGGCGTTCGCGGCCGAGTGGCTGGACGCGTGGAACACGCACGACCTCGATCGCCTCATGGGGCACTACGCGGAGGACGTGGTGTTCACGTCACCGTTCGGCGAACGGGTGGTGCCGGGCAGCGGCGGCGTCTTCCGCGGCAAGGACGCCCTGCGCGCCTATTGGGCCCGCGGTCTGGCGCTGCTGCCCGATCTGCACTTCGAGATCGTCACGCTGTTCGCAGGCGTGCACTCGGTCGTCGTCGAATATCGCAATCAGAACGGCGGCATCGTCGCCGAGGTGCTGCTCTTCGGTGCCGACGGCCTCATCCACGAGGGCCACGGCAACTACCCGACGGACTGAGCGGGCTCCGGTCGCACGACGAACGTGCTGAAGGAGTCGGCCGGCAGCGTCTCGTCGATCACGTCGCGTCCGATGCCGATCCGCACGGGCATCGGCTCGGCCAGATCGTTCTGCACGATCACCACGACCGACCCGTCGGGGTTCGCGAACGCCAGCAGCTGCTCGTACCCCTGGTAGCTGAGTGTCTCGACCCGCACCGCGCCCGGCTGCAGGAAGTGGGCGAGGTGCTTCATCAGCGCGTACTCGTGGGTGTATCGGAAGGCCCGGGTCTCGGGGTCGACGACGACGAGCGAGTTCTGGGCCCACCCCCAGCGGCTGATGCCCCCCTCCTGCAGTGCGAGGTTCCAGTACTGGTAGCCCTCCGCGCCGTTCGTGAAGTAGTGCCGCATCAGCGACCACGTGTGGCGGGCGAACCGCCAGTCGTTCTTCCCGTCGCCGCACTCCTGCTCCGTCTGGTAGAGCCGCAGCGCCGGCGCCTCGCGGTGCACGGCGGCGATCGCGCCCTTACCCGCCCACTGGAAGCCCGCGCCGGAGAGCCATTTCCCGGCGTCGGGGTCGGCCAGCACCCTCAGGGTCAGGTCGGGATCGGGTCGCTCCTGGGTGCCGAGGAACACCTGCACACCCAGCTCGGCCATGGCGGGACCGAGCACGGCGACGAATCGAGCGAGGCCCTGCGGCGTCCACGTGCAGCTCGGGAACACCTGCGCGGAGTTGAACTCGTTCTGCGGCATGACCATCTCGATGTCGATGCCGGTCTCGCGGTACGCCTCGATGAACTTCGCGAAGTACCGGGCGTAGGCGGCGAGGTGCTCGTCGTCGAGCCGGAACATGTCGGTGCCCTCGTGCCCGACCTGACCGGCGGCGAGCCCGTTGTCCACGTCGCTGCCGGGCCACGGTCGCGATCCGGCGTAATGCCCGTTCGTCTTCATCCACGTCGGCGGACTCCACGGCGACGCCCAGAGCCGCAGGTCCGGCTGATGGGCCTGCGCGGCCCGGATGAACGGGACGAGTGTGGCGCGGTCGTGGTCGATCGAGAAGTCGTCGAGCGCGAGGTCGCCCGGCGTCTCGTCGTAGGAGTACCAGTCGGTCGAGAAGTCGTTCGCGCCGACGGGCATGCGGCACAGCGTGAAGCCGGCACCGACACCGGGCGCGAACAGCTCGCGCAGGATGCCGTCCCTCTCATCGGGCTCGAGCAGCCCGAGGGCGACCCAGCCGAGCTCGTTGAAGCACACCCCGATGCCGTCGACGGTCTGCCGCCGCTGATCCAGCTGGACGAACACGCTCGGCATGTCGTTCATCGACGTCATGGTCAGCGCCACGGTGGCCGACCGGGGCTGGATCTGCCACGCGGCGTCCTGGGTCGTGACGACCCATTCGACCGTGCGGTGCTGCGTGTCATCGTCGGGCATGCGCCGATTCAATCAGTCGGCCATTCCGTGCAGGACCTCGGCCGCAAACGACTCACGACGAGAACACACCGATCTGCGCCAACCCCCGCCTGGCCTCGTCCGCGGCCGGCGCCGGGTCGTCCTTCGAGACGAGGCCCTTCCACAGCACCCATCCGATGCCGCGCGCCCACTCCGCATCGGACACGTCGACAGCCGCCCGGAAGACCGCGCGGTCGTCCCCGTCGAGCACGTTCCAGCCGAACGCGAGATCGCACGCGGGATCGCCGACCGCGCAGCAGCCCCAGTCGATGACGGCGGAGAGGATTCCATCCCGCGTCAGCAGATTCCCGATCGCCACGTCGCCGTGCAACCATCGCGTCGGCTCGGTGTCGGCCGCCTCGAGCGCGTCGTGCCACAGGAACGCCGCCCGCTCGGCGTCGATCCGGGGGTCCCTGCGCGCGAGCTCGGCGTGGACCTCCTCGTCGAACTGCGCGAGCGGCGCGCCGCGGCCCTGCGAATGCTCGCCTGCGGACGGTCCGTCGTCCGTCGGCAGTGTACGAAGCTCGGCCAGGAAGGCGCCGACCGCGACCGCCAGCGCTCGCCCGTCCGGATCCGCGGCGTCGCGCAGCGGGACGCCGTCGATCCAGCGCCGCACGGTCCACTCGTACGGGTAGCCGTCGCCCGCAGTACCGACTCCGACGACCTCGGGCACGGGGATCGACAGCGATGCGGCCAGCCGAGGCAGGACGGCGATCTCCTTCCGCACCTGGCTCTCGTAGCCGGGTCCGCTCGGGAGGCGGACGGAGAGATCGGCGCCCAGCCGGAACGTCCGGTTGTCCCACCCGTCGATCGGAACCCGCCGCACCTCGAGGTCGGCCCACGCGGGGAACTGGGAGCGGACGAGTCGGCAGACGAGCCCGGTATCGATGACGGCGGTCATGAGGAGTCGATTGTGGCCAGGCTCGCTGCGAGCTCCGTGCACAGGCTCGCCGAACGCTTCGAACCGGTTTCGACCGCGGTGTCGTTTACTGATCTCACGTCGGCAGCGCGATCACGGCGGGACGGAGCAGCGACGTGGCAGCACACCGACCGGTCGGGAAGCCGTTCTCGCGGGCGGGAGCCCTCGCGCTCGGCCTGGGCACGCTCGCCTGCGCGGTGCTCTGCGGGCCGATCGCGGCGCACGCCGCGACATCGACCTCGACGGTGCACGGCACGGTGACGGTCGCCGGCGTCGCAGTCGCCGGCATCACGGTCGGCTCGTGGGCGCCCGGCTCCGGCACGCTCGCCACGGCCAGGACCGACTCGCACGGGCGCTTCACCCTGCACACGCCGAGCGCCACGGCCGTCGACGTCTGGGCCGGATCGAAGCCGTCGGCCGCCGCGGTCTTCCGGGCGGGGAACGGCCACCTCGTCAGGGGGATCATCGGTGCGTCGCAGCCCTCGGGCATCGCCGAACCGCTCTCGCAGCGGGTCGCCCGCGCCACGCCGGCCCGCATCGCGGGCGGTCACGACCTCGTCTTCCGCCTGCAGAAAGCGGGCCGCTTCACGGGCAGCAGCCCGCTCCTCGGCTCCTTCGGCGACACCACGGGCGAGGTCGACATCGAGATCGGCGCCGGCAACTACCCGAAGCAGTACCCGGCGAGCGCCGCCGGCGCGTTCACGAGCGGCTGGCTCGTCCCCGGCAGGTACCACCTCTACTGGGCGCCGAAGCCGCCGTACCTGCCCGCACGCAGCCGGGTCACCGTCCCGAGCGGCGGCACCGTCACCGCGACCACCCCGGACTTCTCCGCGCCGGGCGCACGCGGCACGACGCTCGAGTTGCACGTCATCTCGGGCGGCCGTCCGGTCGGCGCCGATGTCCCCGTCGTCGGCATCGACGCGACGGGCCGCGAGACATCGGCGCCGTCGACCGACTCGAGCGGACTGAGCACCCGGGACGCGGTGGCGCCCGGCAGCTACACGTTCGTGGTGGGCCAGTACTTCAACGATCCGGATGAGGGCCTGGACGGGCCCCCGTCGTCCGACGACTACGTGACGAAGACCGTGAGGGTGACCGTCGCGGCAGGCGAGGCGACCAAGGCCGTGACCGTCGCCCTGACGCCCGCGTCCAAGGTCAGCGGCACGGTCGGTGTCCCTGGCGGCCACGGCGCTTCCGTCCTCGTCGAGAACAGTGCGGGCGACGTCGTGCGCCGCGCCGACCTCTCCTCGAGCGGGTTCGCGCTCGGCGGTCTCGCGGGCGGCACCTACACGGTCTTCGCGCTCGACCTCGACGCGCACACCTACGCGTCGAAGACCGTGACGCTGCCGACCGCGTCGAGCACGAGCGATCCCGCGACCGCGGTCGGGCGTCTCACGCCGTCGAGGGCGATGCTCACGGTCAAGGGCACGGTCGCGGGCGGTGGGAGCCGCCATGTGTCCCTGCGCGCGACGCCCTCGCACGGCGCGTACCTGTACGCGCCGGGGAGCGACTACAGCTCGAAGGGCACCTACAGCATCCGGACGGTCCCCGGCCGGTTCGCGATCGTGGTGACCGAGGCCGGCCACGTGCAGAGGGTGAGCGGTCTCGCGACGTACGCCGCGTCGAAGACGGCGAACGTCACGCCCGGCCCGCTGGTAGGCGCCGTGGCGGGGCAGTTCTTCGTGAACGGCCACACCGTGACGGTGAACCTGGAGGCGAAGAGCGCCACGGGCGACCTGCTCGAGATCGGCTCGCTCGGGTCGCTCGGCCGCAGCCGCGCGTCGGACGTCGCGCCCGGCACCTACACGTGGACCCGCACGTACGCGCCGTTCCCCGCGCTCGACGGACCCTGGTACTACCGCGCGCCGAAGGGCTCGTTCACGGTCA
The DNA here is from genome assembly GCA_963716965.1 of uncultured Actinomycetota bacterium. Taxonomy (GTDB): domain Bacteria; phylum Actinomycetota; class Actinomycetes; order Actinomycetales; family Microbacteriaceae; genus Amnibacterium. The sequence goes on from CAVQUZ010000001.1 coordinate 827,835, forward strand.
GGGCCGGCGCGACCCTGGACCTGGGCCGTATGGACTTGACCATCACGGACTGACTCCGCTCCGGCGCGATGCGCTGCGGACTACGCGGCCCTGGGACGGCCGACCGCGACCCACTCGGCGTGGGTCATGCGGTGCACGGCGCCGTCCGGGGTGCGCACGCTGAGGTCAGCGGTGCCCGACCGGCGGCTGACCACCGAGCCGGCAGGCAGGGCCGTCTTCCACTTCGGGTAGCCCATGGCCTGGTACTCGGCGTGAGTCAGGTGGATCTGCGTGCCCCGGTATGCGGCGTAGAGCGCATGGTTCCACGGCAGTCGCGTGACCGTGCCCGATGCGAGCCGGAAGGTCGTCGCGCCGTACGAGGACCGCGATCCCAGCGAGGTCGTGAAGGTGAAGCTGCCGTTCGCGACGTCGACCGTGCTCGTCGGCAGCACCACGTGCGCGGTCGATCCCGCCGGCACGGTGAGGTGCACGGTGGCCTTGCTGCCGCTCCTGGTCCACGAGACCGAGACGATGCCGTCAGGCGTCGTCCGCGTCGCCGAGGCGCTCGCCGGGCCGGCGAACACCGCCGGCCGGATCAGCAGGTTCCGGTAGGCGACCGAGGTGCTGGTCTGGTCGATGCCGGCGAGTCCGTCCTGCGCCCACATCATCGGCGAGCCGAGCATGAAGTGGGCGAGCGAGCCCGCTCCTGTGACGCCCGACCACATCTCGGGCAGCGCGACCGCGCCGGACTTCACGAACACCGCGAAGCTCGGCGCCTTCGGCTTCATCATCGCCGACCAGAGCAGGTCGTCGCGGCCCGCGTCGTGCAGGGCGTCGAAGATCGACGGCAGGCCGATCTCGCCGGTGTCGAAGTACCCGCCGGATGCGGCCATGAGCGAGATGAGCGCCCCGCGCACCTTCGCCGGGTCCGGCGCGATGCCGAGCTCGAGGGCCATGGCGTTCGTCGCCTGCTCCGACCCGTACATGCCGTTCTTGTAGAACTTCGCGTTGATCGCCGCGGCGATCCGCTTCGCGAGGGCGGCGTCGTCGGCCGCGTCGTCGGTCATGCCGAGGGCCGCGGCGATCTTCGCCATCGTGGATGCGACCCGGTAGTAGCCGAGCGAGACGGTCAGCTCGCTCGAGGCGCCCTTCGCCGGGGTGATCCAGTCGCCGAGCCCGAAGGTGATGAGGTCGCCGCTCGACCGCGTGCGGATGGAGTCGAGGTACCGCTCCATGTCCGGGTAGAGGTCGGACATGGTGTCCGAGTCGCCGTAGGTGCGGTAGAGCTTCCACGGCACGAAGACGAGCGCCCCGCCCCAGTTCACGTCGTCGCTGAACCGGCCGCCGAACGACACCTCCTCCGGCGCGATCTCCGGCATCGTCCCGTCGGACCGCTGCGCCGAGGCGATGACCTGGGCGAGGTTCTTGCCGTACGTCGAGAGGTCGTAGCGACCCGCGAGCAGGTCGAACAGCAGCCAGTCCTGCTCGAGCCAGCCGAGCTTCTCCCGGTCGGGACAGTCCGTGGGGACGGCCTGCAGGTTCGCGGTCATCGAGGTCTCGGTGAGGCGGATGATCGCGTTCATCGTCGAGTCCGACGTGGTCACCGTGCCGGTGGTCGTGAGGGCGGCGTGCACCGGGATCACGGCGTAGTGCGACGGCGTGGTGTCGAGCACGGGACTCGTCCCCTTCGACGCCGTCAGCAGCATGTAGCGGAAGCCGTGGTAGTCGAACTGGGGATGCCACGTCTGCAGCCCCGCGGTCGCGAACGTGACCGAGTCGTAGATCGGCTCGGTCCGGTGCCCGTGCATCGTGGACTGGTCGGGCAGACCCGCCTTCAGCCGTTCGGCCGGATCGATGCGGATGTGCTCGGCCGCGACCGCCTTGGTCGTGACCTGCGGCTGCCCGGTGACGTAGGTGCCGAAGTCGACGAGGACCTTGGTCGAGCTGATCCGCCTCACCGACTTCGCCGTGACCGGTGTGCCTGCGACGACCGGCGGCGAGGTCTGCGCGTGCAGTGCGACGCTCGCGGGGATGTCGGCGACGACCGCCGGTGCCCAGCCTGCGGTGGCGCCGGTGCTCGTGCCGATCGGTGTGGTCGGCAGCATCCACCCGGTCGGCGCCTGGCGCGCGTCGTCGTCCTCGCCGCCGTACCAGTCGGCCGTGATCGTGCCGCCGGCACGCGCCCACCAGTCGCGCGAGGTGTCGAACGACGTCTGCGAGCCGTCGGCGTAGGCGACGTCGAGCCGGGCCGTGAAGCCGAGCACCCCGCCGATGTGCACGAGCTTCGAGTCGCGGCCGGGTGTGTGGACCTCGTCGTACATGCCGGTCGCGAGCTGCACGGCGAGGCGGTTCGTGCCGGTGGCCAGAAGGCCGGTCACGTCGTAGGTGCGGTAATCGACCCGCTGCTTCGTGTTGGAGGCCCCGGGCTCGAGCACCGCCGTCGACGTCGGCCGTCCGTTGACGGAGGCGGCGTAGACGCCCAGGCCGGCGATCGTCAGCGTCGCCGAGGCGACGTGCTGGGTCAGTGCGACGTTCCTCGCGAAGATCGGCATCGGTTTCGTCGCCGTGTGCGCCGTGGGCTCGGTGTTCCAGGCGGTGCTGGTGATCCACCCCGTCGACGAGGGAGCGGCCGCCGGCGCGACGAGGGTGCCGATGCTCGCGAGCCCGGTCGTCGCCGCCGCCGCCGCCGCGGGCTCCGGGTCCATCGGGATCCGCGTACCGGAGTTCGGCACGGACGACGGCTTCACCACCGTGTCCGGGCCGGTAGCGGGTCCTGGGACGAGCGGCGCGATCGTCGGGGCCGCCGTCGGGACCGGCGCACTGGGAGCGGGGCTCGCCGAATCCGTCGCTGTCGTCGTCGGATCGGGGTCGGCGAGCGCCGCCTCGATCTGCAGACCACCGAACACGGTGCTCGCGACGAGCGCTGCGGCGACGGCCGCCACGATCCGTCGGCGCATGGGTCTCCTCGGAACGTGGGCATGGGCCGGGCGGCCCCGGCGCAGCGGACCGACCTCGACGGCCGGGGGTGGATCAAGGTTATGAACCGCAGCCCGCATCCCCGCGGAGGACACGCGGTGGGTCCGACACGCGGCGACCTGGCCTTCTGGGCGCATCCTGGGCGCCGTATGACCGCATTCTGGGAGCGCGGCGGATCCCAAGCGATCGCACGGCCCGCGCGCACCGCTTCCGAACCGGGCTGCAAGGCGCCGCTCCTACCGTGAGGACGGCAAGGCAACCGAAGGAGTAAGCGCATGGCACAGGTCATCGAGACGGTCGACGTCGGGGTTCCCGTCGAGCAGGCGTACAACCAGTGGACGCAATTCGAGTCGTTCCCCGAGTTCTTGAGCTTCGTCGAGTCCATCACGCAGCAGGACGCGACCCACAATCACTGGAAGGTCAAGATCGGCGGGGTCGAGCGAGAGTTCGACGCCGAGATCACCGAGCAGCACCCGGACGAGCGTGTCGCGTGGAAGAGCGTCGGCGGCGACGAGAAGCACGCCGGTGTGGTCACCTTCCACAAACTGTCCGCGGACACGACGCGAGTCACCGCCCAGATCGACTGGGAGGCCGACGGCCTCGTCGAGAAGGCCGGTGCGCTGCTCGGAGTCGACGATCGTGCGATCAAGAAGGATCTCGAGCACTTCAAGGAGTTCATCGAGTCGCAGCCGGAGACGGGCGCCTGGCGCGGCGACGTCGCCCGCTCCTGATCCGCTCAGCCGGCTTTCCGATGCCCGTCCGGTTCGTCCGGGCGGGCATCGTCGCGCTCGAGGAAGTACCCGGCGTACCCGGCGGCCGCCGCCGCATAGCGCTGCAGATCACCGGGCGGGTGGTTCGCGAGGACCCGCAGCAGTGTGCCCACCGCGGCGTCCTGGCGGCCCGCCTCGAGCAGGGTCAGCGCACTGAAGACCGCCACGGCCTGCGAATCGGGGAAGTCGCGACGTGCCTCGGCGAACGCGGCGAGCGACGCGTCGATGTCGCCGAGGTTGCGCAGCGTGCTGCCGTACTGGACGAGGCACCGTCGTCGCACCTCCGGCGGCAGCCCCATGGCGAGCGCCCGCTCGTACAGCGGCCGGGCCGACGCCTCCTCGCCCGCGGTGTCGTAGGCGCCAGCGACCTCGTAGACGAGCTGCGCCTCGTCGGGATGCGCTGCGGCGAGCGCGGTGAACGCCGCGATCGTCGGCGCCATGTGCTCCCGGTCGCGCTCGGCATAGATCGCGGCGACCGCGTCGTCGAGCGTTCTGTCCATACCGCCATTCGACCGCACCCGCCTGGGCGGGCGCGCATACACTCCAGACGAGGCTGACCATGAGCGACGACCGAGCGACGACCCGTGGAGGGCCTGTGCGCCCGTCCCGATCGGCGCTGATCCCGCTGGGTCCGGACGAACTCCGGCTGACCGGCGGCTACTGGGGGGCACTCCAGCGGTGCAACGCGGCCGCCGTCATCCCGCACTGCGCGACGTGGGTCGAGCGGGCGGGCTGGGCGGGCAACTTCGACCGGACCGCTGTGGGCGCTCCCGCTCACGTGGGCTTCCCGTTCGCCGACTCCGAGATCTACAAACTGCTCGAGGCGATGGGCTGGGAGCTCGGGGCCCGCCCCGATGCGGACCTCGAGGCCCACTACCACTCGCTCGTCGCGCGGGTCGCCGCGGCGCAGGCGGCCGACGGCTACCTGCACACCGGGTTCGGCGGCGCCGGCCAGCGGCCGCGGTACAGCGACTTCGAGCACGGTCACGAGCTGTACTGCTTCGGGCATCTCTTCCAGGCCGCGGTCGCGCGCCTTCGGTCCGGGGTGGACGACCTGCTGCCCGCGGTCGCCCGCCGGCTCGCGGACCACGTCTGGCGCGAGTTCGGCCCGGACGGCCGGACGGCCGTCTGCGGGCACCCCGAAATCGAGACGGCGCTCGCGGAGCTGGGACGCGCGACCGGCGAGGCACGGTACGTCGAACTCGCCCGGCTGTTCGTCGAACGCCGGGGCCACGGGATCCTGGACCCCTCCTCCCGCGGAGCCGCGTACTTCCAGGACGACGTGCCGGTGCGGGACGCGACGGTGTTGCGCGGTCACGCCGTGCGGGCGCTGGTATCTGTCGAGCGGGGCGCTCGACGTCGCCGTCGAGACCGAGGACCACGGCCTCGCCGCCGCCGTCCGCCGGCAGCATCGGGCGACCGTCGCGCGCCGCACCTACGTGACCGGTGGCATGGGCTCGCGCCATCAGGACGAGGACTTCGGGGACGACTTCGAGTTGCCGCCCGATCGCGCCTACGCGGAGACCTGTGCGGCGATCGCGTCCACGCAACTCGCCTGGCGGCTCCTGCTCGACACGGGCGGGGCGGAGTACGCCGACCTGATCGAACGAACCCTGCTGAACGCGGTGCTCGTCGGGCTGCGCCCCGACGGCAGGGCCTTCTTCTACTCGAACACGCTCCAGCAGCGGGTGCGCGGCTCCGTGCCCGACGAGGACGCGCTGAGTTCGCGCGCCGAGTCGAGCCTGCGCGCCCCCTGGTTCGAGGTGTCGTGCTGCCCGACGAACATCGCCCGCACGTTGGCCTCGGTGCAGCTGCTGTTCGCCACCCGGACCGACCGCGGGATCCAGCTCCACCAGTACGGCGACTACTCGGTCGCGACCCGGCTCGGGCAGGGCCGGGTCGCGCTCGATGTGCGGTCCGACTCTCCGGTCGACGGCCGGGTGACGGTCACGATCACCGAGGCGCCGGCGGAGCCGATCGCGATCCGGCTCCGCGTGCCGGCGTGGGCCGAGGGAGCCGTGCTCGCCGACGGCGACCGTCGAATCGAGGCGCACGGTCGCGCGGTCGAGGTCGAGCGCGTGTTCGTGCCGGGGGACCGGCTGGTGCTCGACATCCCCTTCCCGCTGCGCATGAGCGTGCCGGATGCGCGGATCGACGCGCTCCGCGGGCAGGTCGCGGTCGAGCGGGGCCCGCTCGTGCTCTGCCTCGAGTCGACCGATCTCCCGGACGGACTCGACGTGCAGGACGTCGGCGGCGTGCGCGCGGTGCGGTGGGACGGCGAGCGGGCGCTCGCCGAGCTCGAGATCGAGGAGCCCGCCGAGGACGAGTGGCCGTACGGGGAGCAGCCGAAGAAGCCGCACCACCGCACGCTCACCGCCGGCCTCGTTCCGTACGCGACGTGGGCCAACCGGGGACCGTCGACGATGCGCGTCTTCCTGCCGGCGAGCGCAGCGCCCTGACGACCCCACTTCGGTCGGTCCCCGCGGACCGGGCACGGGTCGCGCTCGCACTCGGGGCCGTCGGTTTCTTCCTCATCACGCTCGACATCCTGATCGTGAACGTCGCGCTCACGCGCATCGGCCGCGAGCTCGGCGGCGGCACGGCCGGACAGCAGTGGGTCATCGACGGCTACACGCTCACGTTCGCCGCCCTGCTGCTCTTCGCCGGCAACCTGGCCGACCGGATCGGCGCGAAGCGCGCGGTCGGCGTCGGCATCGTCGCGTTCCTCGTTGCGTCGATCGGCTGCGCCGTCGCGCCGACGCTCGGCCTGCTCGTCGCCGCCCGCGTGGTGCAAGGAGCCGCGGCAGCGGTGATGCTGCCCGCGTCCATGGCGCTCATCCGCGAGGCGTATCCCGACCCGCGGGAGCGCACGCACGCCCTCGGCATCTGGGCGGTGGGTGGCGCGGTCGCCGGCGCCGCCGGGCCGCTGCTGGGCGGCATCCTCACGACCTTCGACTGGCGTCTCGTGTTCGGCATCAACATCCCGGCGTGCCTGTGCATGCTGGTGCTGCTCGTGCGGGTGCTGCGGTCGCCGACCGGGCCGAGGCCGTTCGACCGGCTCGGGCAGGCGTGCTCGCTGATCGGCCTGACCGCGCTCATGTACGGACTCATCGAGGGCGGTCGCGACGGATTCGGCGAGCCGGTCGTCGTGGGCGCCCTCGTTGTCGCCGTCGCCGCGATCGCGCTCTTCGTCGTCGTCGAGTCGCGCGTGCGGCATCCGATGCTGCCGCTGGACCTCGTGCGGCCGAGGGCGATGCGCATCGCCTTGCTCGTCGGATTCGCCTTCATGATCAGCAATTTCGGCACGGTCTTCGTGAACAGCCTGTACCTGCAGCAGCACCTCGGCCTCTCACCCCTCGCCGCCGGGCTCGTGTTCCTGCCGTCCGCGGCGTTCAGCATCGTCGGCAACGTCGTGAGCGGCAGCCTCGCCAACCGCTTCGGCCCGCGCGTGCCGATCGTCGGCGGGTTGCTCGCCATGGTCGCCGGCCTGGTCGGGATGATCACGGTCGCGCCGCTCGGCGTCGCGTGGCTCATCGCGCCCTGCATGGTGTTCACCGGGGCAGGTGGCTCCGTCGCGATGCCGCCGGCGACCTCGCTCGTGCTGGCGAGCGTCGTGCCGGCCCGGGCGGGCACGGCGAGTGCCGTGTTCAACACGTTCCGGCAGGTCGGCGGCGCGGTCGCGATCGCGGTCTTCGGCGCACTGATCGCGAACCCGGCCGCGTTCGTGGCGGGTGCGCAGGTGAGCTTCACCATCGCGGGATGCGCCGTGCTGCTCGCCGCGCTCGCGAGTCTGCGGATCGCCGCCGCACCGGCCGTCGAGCGCCGCGCGCCCTAGCCTGGGCACATGGCCGCACCCGACGATCGACCGAGCACCGTCGCGGTCCCCGAGCAGGCGCCGACCTGGACCGCCTCCCTGTCCGTCGACGCCGCGCTGACCAAACCGGAGGCGCTCGCCCGGATCGCGGAGGCCGCCGGCCGCCCCGTCGCCGCGGCCGGCACGTCGTCCGCTCGCGTCCCGCTCGACGACGCCGTATGGGCGTCGGTCGACGTTCCGAAATTCGGCGAAGCGCCGCCACTCGCCGTCGACGTCGTCTCGGAGATCGGGATCGACCACGCCCGCGCCGAGGCGATGCGGCTCGCCGGCGTGCTCGGGCGGCGTCTCGGCTGGCGCATCCATCCGATGTTCGCGAACTGAGCGACGGCATGTTCGGACACCGCCGTGCGGCGGAGGAACCCGACGACGACCAGGTCGTCGAACTGATGGTCGTGCCGCTCTGGCAGTCGGAGCTGGTCCGAACGGCGCTCGATGACGCGGGCATCGACTGCGAGGTCGTCCAGGCGATCGCGCCGCTCACCTGGAGCCTGACGGATGCGCGCATCCGGGTGCGCCGCCGCGATCGCGAGGCGGCCTCGGAGGTGCTCGCCCGCGACGCCTCGGACGACTGATCCCCGCCGGCCGGCGCCCGGACTAGCGGCGGAAGCCCGCCGCGTAGTGCCGGTCAGGCAGGCGGTCGCCCTCGCCGAAGATGCGCGCACGGAGCGACAGACCCGCATCCGCACCCGCCGGACGCAGCCGCCCGCGACGGCGCAACTCGGGCGCCACGAGCTCGGCGAAGTCCCTCGCCGTCTCGAACGAGTGGTACTGGCGGATGTTGAAGCCGTCGACGCCGACGTCGTCCAGCCAGTGCTCGATCGTGTCGGCGACCGTGTCGGGCGTCCCGGCGACGAAGAACTGCCGCTCGTCCCACGCCTCGTCGACGGCGGTGCTCAGCTGGTCGACCGTGAGGTGCAGCGGCAGACCGCCGGCCGCGATCACGTCCTGGCGTCCCTCACGCTCGAGCGCCTCCCTGACGGTGATGTCGCCCGGGTGGTCGAGCGGCGAGAACGGCACGCTCTGGTGGATGAACTTGCCCTCGGCGCTCGCGAACTCGCGGTACCTGCGCAGCTTCTCGTCGACCTCACCCTGCGTCGGCGCCGTGATCACGGTCGCCATCACGAGATAGCGGGTGTCGTCCGCGCGGCGCCCGTGCCCGACGGCGGCATCCCGGATGGTGGCGATGTTCTTCGCCAGGGCACCGGGCGGCCGGTCAGCAGTGAACAGGATCTCGGCGTGCTTGGCGGCGAAGGCGACGCCCGCCGCGGATGCGCTGGCCTGCAGCAGCAGGGGCGTCCGCTGCCGCGACGGCTCGGAGAGATGCGGGCCGGCGACCGAGAAGTAGCGACCGACGTGGTCGATGGCGTGCACCTTGGACGGGTCGGTGTAGACACCGCGCTCGGCGTCCTCGAGCACGGCGTCGTCCTCCCACGACCCTTCCCAGAGTTTGTAGACGACGTCCATGAATTCGTCGGCGATCTCGTACCGCTGGTCGTGCGGGATCTGGTCGGCGAGGCCGAAGTTCCGCGCCGCGTTCGGCAGGTACGAGGTGACGATGTTCCAGCCGATGCGGCCCTTCGTCAGGTGGTCGAGCGTGCTCATGCGCCTCGCGAAGGCGAATGGCGGCTCATAGCTGGTCGAGAACGTGACGCCGAAGCCGATCCGCTCGGTGACCGCCGCCATGGCGGGGATCACGAGCAGGGGGTCGTTGTTCGGGATCTGCAGCCCCTCGCGGAGCGCGGGTGCCGCGCTGCCCTGATAGACGTCGTACGCGCCGATCACATCCGCGATGAAGATCGTCTCGAAGCCGCCGGCATCGGCGATGCGGGCGAGCTCGGTCCAGTACGAGAGGTCCTTGTAGCGGGTGCGTTGATTGCCTGGCAGCCGCCAGAGACCGTGCGTGATGTGGCCCGGTGTGTTCATCTCGAAGAGATTGACGATCGCCGGCTTCGGGTCGCTCATGCTGCGTCCATTCGCGCGGCGCTCACTTCGCGGTCTGGTTCCACTCGGGCGGGGTGCCGTTCAGCTCCCACGCGCCGATCGATCGCCTGCGGTGGATCGCGGGGTTGTGGGTCGCGATCGTCCGTGCGTTCCGCCAGTGCCGGTCGAGCGCGCGGCCCGAGTCGACACTCGATGCGCCGCCGACCTCGAACAGGTCGCCGGTCAGCTTCACGATCGAGGGCAGCACGGTCTGCTGGGCGCGGTAGACGTTGAGCTGGGCCTCGGTGAAGGCGTCGTCGTCGGGATGCCCGTCGAGCAGGCCGGCCAGGGCGCCGTCGAGGTCGCGTGCGCATTGCAGCACGGTCGCCTTGGCGGCGAACGCGGCACTCGACAGGTCGCCGACGACGCTCTGCACGAGGTGGTTCTCGCGGGGGAGCGCCTCGCCCGCGTACCCGAAGATGCGGCTGCGCGGCCGCACGAACGCGACCGCGTCGTCGACCGCCGCACGGCCGATCCCCGCCACCACGGCGAGCAGCACGAGCTGGTAGAAGCCCATCGTGTACGCGTGCCGGTACGAGCTGTCGGCGCCGTAGCGGCGCACCCTGTCCCGGTCGACGACGACGTCCGTGAACGTCGTCGTGCCGCTGCCCGTGAGACGCTGGCCGAAGCCCTTCCAGTCGTCGACCGACTGCACGCCTGGCACGTGCGTCGACGTGATGACCTGGTAGTCCTCATCGCCGAAGCGGGCCGACAGGTCGATCCAGTCGGCGTAGATGCTGCCGGTCGTGTAGTACTTGCGGCCGTTCAGCACGAGGCCGTGATCGGTCTCGGTCAGCGTCGTCGCGAGGTCCGACGTGCCGGAGAGCTCCGACTGCGCGTTGCCGACGAACGCGCCCGCCAGCACCTCGGGGAACCAGCGGTCCCGGTCCTGCTGCGACTCGAAGAACTGCTGCTCGACGAACGCCAGGTGACCGCGGAAGACGTGACTGACGTTCGAGTCGGCGGCGGCGAGCCGGATGAGGCGGGTGAACACGGTCGCGAGGTCGGCACCCTCACCCCCCGCGGCGACCGGGACGCGGGCACTGCCGAAGCCGATGTCGAGCAACGCGCGGATCAGGTCGCGGGGGAGATCCCGCTCCCGTTCGCGGCGCTCGGCGCCGTCGCGCACCTGCACCAGCAGCGCGTCGAAGTCGGTCTCGCTCCATCGAGGTGCGGTCGTCGAGACCGCGGGTGCGTCGCTCATCAGCCCTTCCGTGCCGTCCGCCCACTGGCGGACCAGGTCGACCTCCTCGATGCACAGGGAATCTGGAAAGTCATACCGAGTACTGGAATCACTAGCCTGGCACAGGGTGGCGCTCGTGCTTCGATCCCGGAAGGAAGCGGACGATGACGACCGTGGATGTGCAGGCGCTGCTCGGCGCGACGGGCGGGGCGATCCCGCTGCGGGCCGAACTCGTTCCGCGCGGTTTCGCTCCGCCGGGGAAGCGGCTCGGCCTGCCCGATGAGGCCTACGACGCGGGCGAGCGGGGATTCGTCCAGGAACGCTGGATCGCGTCGACGACGCTCGCCGACTCGCCCGACGGGCCCGACGGCGAGGGGCTCAGTCGAATCGCCGCGCCCGGATTCGAGCACGCCACGCTCGCATCGGTGATCGACGCCCGTCCCGACCTGCTGCTCGGTGCCCGGTATGCGGCGGCGCACCCGCAGGGACTCGGTGTGCTGTCCAAGCTGCTCGACTACGGCGCCCGGATCAACTACCACGTGCATCCGCGCGAACAGCACAGTCGCCTCGTCGGCAGGAACCCCAAGGACGAGGCCTACTACTTCCCGACGGGCGTCGAGCTCGGTCCGCAGCCCGAATCGTTCTTCGGCTTCCTGCCCGGATTCGCGCAGGCGGACGTGTACGCGCGGTTGCTCGACAAGCTGGTCGCGTGGCGGGACGACAGCGTGCTCGAGCTCGCGCAGGCCGTGCGGATCGAGCCGGGCACCGGGTTCTTCGTCCCGTCCGGGTTCATGCACGCACCCGGCACCGCGCTGACGCTCGAGATCCAGGAGCCCTCCGACACGCTCGCGATGTTCCAGGCCGTGAACGGCGGCCGGCCGACGTCCAAGGAGCTGCTCTTCAAGGACGTGCGACCAGAGGACCGCGCGACGCACGGCGAGGCGTTCCTGCTCGAGTGGATCGATTGGGCGGCGAACGCGGACCCGTACCTGTACCGGAACCACGTGACCCGGCCGCAGCGGATCGTCGAGACCGATGACGCGATCGAGGACTGGATCGTCTACGGCACGACGAAGTTCAGCGGCAAGAAGGTGGTCGTGAAGCCGGGGCGGACCTATCGGACCATCGAGCCGGGTGCGCACGCCCTGCTCGCGTGGAGCGGTCGTGGCGCGGTCGACGGCACCCCGCTCGTGGGCCGGTCGCCCGGGTCGGACGAGGTGTTCCTCGCGCACGGTGCCGCGACCGCCGAGCACGAGCTGCGCAACGACAGCGCCGACGGCGAGTTCGTCGTGTTCCGGTTCTTCGGGCCCGATCTGCACCGGACACCGGATCTCGCGCACACCCCCTGACGACGGGCCGCTTACCCTGGAGGCGGCTTCGAACCACGAGGAGCGCCTCCATGACGACGACCGCCCCGGCCCACTCGACCGCACAGCCCGCATCGGCACAGCCCGCAGCACAGCCGGCATCAGCGCTGTCCGACGCGGAGGCGATCGCGCTGCGCGCCGACTTCCCGCTGCTCGGCGAGACGGTCAACGGCGCACCCCTCGCCTATCTCGACTCCGGGGCAACGAGTCAGAAGCCGCGGATCGTCCTCGACGCCGAGCGCGACTACTACGAGCACCGGAACGCCGCCGTGCATCGGGGCGCGCACACGTTGGCGGCCGAGGCCACCGAGTCGTTCGAGGACGCGCGCGGCACGGTCGCGCGCTTCGTCGGTGCACAGGACGACGAGATCGTCTGGACCTCCAACGCGACCGAGGCGCTGAACCTCATCGCCTACGCGATCGGGAACGCCTCGGCAGGTCGCGGTGGGGCCGAAGCGGACCGATTCCGGCTCGGCGCAGGCGACGAGATCGTCGTGACCGAACTCGAGCACCACGCCAATCTCATCCCCTGGCAGGAGCTCGCGGCCCGTACCGGCGCCACCCTGCGGTACATCCCCGTCGACGACGAGGGCACTCTGCGGCTCGATGTCGCGGCCGACCTCATCGGCGAGCGCACCCGCGTCGTCACGGTCACGCACGTGTCGAACGTGATCGGCGTCGTGAACCCCGTCGAGACGGTCGTCGCGCTCGCCCGCAGAGCCGGCGCGCTCGTCGTGCTCGACGCGTGCCAGTCGGTGCCCCATCTGCCGGTCGACGTCGTGGCGCTCGGTGTCGATTTCGCCGCGTTCTCCGGGCACAAGATGCTCGCACCGACCGGCATCGGCGTGCTGTACGGGCGACGCGAGCTGCTGAACGCGCTGCCGCCGTTCCTCACGGGCGGTTCCATGATCACGACGGTGACGATGGACCACGCCGACATTCCTGCCCGCGCCGCAGCGTTTCGAGGCCGGCACGCAGCGCGTGTCGCAGGTGATCGCGCTCGCCGCGGCGGTGGACTATCTGCGCGCCGTCGGCATGGAGCGCATCGCACTGCGCGAACAGCGGCTCGGCGCCGTGCTCGTCCAGCGGCTCGCCGAGCTGCCGCACGTGCGCGTGCTGGGACCGCAGGCCAGCCCCGACCGAGTGGGTATCGCGAGCTTCGACGTCGCGGGCGTGCATCCGCACGACCTCGGTCAGTTCCTCGACGATCGCGGCATCGCCGTGCGCGTCGGGCATCACTGCGCGCAGCCGCTGCACCGCCGACTCGGCGTCGTCGCGTCCACGAGAGCCAGCACCTACCTGTACACGACGGAGGACGACATCGACCGCCTGATCGACGGCGTCGCCGCCGGCACCGCCTTCTTCGGAGCCGGCGCATGAGCACCGCCATGGAGGGGCTCTACCAGCAGGTCATCCTCGATCTCGCGAAACATCCCCGCGCCAAGGGGCTCGTCGACGATGCGGACGCCGAGTCGCATCAGCTCAACCCGACGTGCGGCGACGAGATCACGATGCAGGTGAAGCTCGACCCGGGGACGAGGCGCATCGCGGCCATCACCTGGGACGGCCACGGCTGCTCGATCTCCCAGGCGTCCGCGTCGATCCTCGTCGACGTCGCGGACGGCCTGACCACCGATGACCTGCTCGACCGCATCGCGCTGTTCCGCGAGGCCATGCGGTCGCGCGGCACCATCCAGCCGGACGAGGAACTGCTGGGGGACGCCGTCGCGCTGTCCGGCGTCTCCCGTTACTCCGCGAGGGTGAAGTGCGCCATGCTCGCCTGGGTCGCGGCCGAAGGCGCGATCGCGGAGATCGCCGCCGCATAGGCGACACGGATCCACTGGTCAACCCCCTGTTCTGTCAGGTCCTGGCCCTATCGTCCGGTTCGGGCGCAGCGACGGGCCCCGGTCGCTGATGCGCCGGCTCGTCGTCGCGCCCGCTCTCGACCGCACGTGCACGAAGCCGCAGGCGGAACGGGAGACGAACGGTGCCAGACGACATCCGGGTGGCGAGCGTGCCGTCCGGCCACGTGTACGTCCGCCACCTGAGCCCGGTCCACGACGACGCCGCGCATCCGGCGGTCACCCGGCTGACCGACCCGGACCCCGCGCAGCCGGGCAGGGCAGCGGCGTCCGTGTGGTGGCCGCCGGCGATGCTCGAGCCCGACTGGGTCGAGCGCACCGCCGCGGAGTTCGACCTCATGCACCTGCAGTTCGGTTTCGACGCCTGGGCACCCGAGCACCTCGAGCGCCTCGTCGCCGCGCTCCGCCGGCATCGCAAGCCGCTCGTCTACACCGTGCACGATCTGCGCAATCCGCATCACCCGCGCCGCGACGAGCACGACGCGCAGCTCGACGTGCTGATCCCCGCCGCGGATGCGCTCATCACGCTGACGGAGGGCGCCGCGGACGAGATCGAGGCGCGCTGGGGGCGACGCCCCGCGGTGCTGCCGCATCCGCACGTCGTCGAGGCGCAGGTCATGGCGCGACTGCAGCGCGATCCGGTGACCCAGGACCACGGGCCGTTCCGCATCGGCGTCCACGTGAAGAGCCTGCGCGCGAGCATGAACCCGGTCCCGGTGCTCGAGGTGCTGCTGCGCGTCGTCGCCGACCTGCCGGATGCGGTGCTGCAGGTCGACGGCCACTCGGACGTGCTCCTGCCGGACGGGGCCCGCTTCGATCCGGCGCTCGCCGCGCTCGTGGGTGACGCGGCACGCGCCGGCGCGCTGGAGGCGCGCGTCCACGACTACTTCAGCGACGACGACCTGTGGGCGTACCTGCGCAGCCTCGACGTCTCCGTGCTGCCGTACCGGTTCGGCACGCACTCGGGGTGGCTCGAGGCGTGCAGGGACCTCGGCACGATCGTCGTCGCGCCGGACTGCGGCTACTACCGCGACCAGGGCCCGGTCGTCGAATACCACAACGACGAGGACGGACTCGACGCGGCATCGCTCGAGGCCGCGATCAGGCTGGCGTACGAGACACGGCCGTACTCGGTCGCCTCGATCGAGTACCGCATGCGGCAGCGTGACGAGATCGCGGCCAGGCATGCCGACGTGTACGCCTCGCTGGTGAGCTGACCCATGCGCATCTGCCTGATCGCGTCCAGCCGGTTCCCGGTGCGGGAGCCCTTCGCGGGTGGACTCGAAGCCCATACCGCGGCGCTCGCGACCGCGCTCATCGCCCGTGGGCACGACGTGACGCTGTTCGCCGCGCCCGGTTCGCGGCTCGCGACGGCGACGAGCGTGCTGGACGTGGACCGGTTCGACCCGAGCCCCGCGGCGCGCGCGGATGTCGGCGCGATGCCGGTGCAGTGGATGCGGGAGCACCACGCGTACCTGTCGCTCATGCTGCGCCTGGCGGGTGACGACGCCGGGCGGTTCGACGTCGTGCACAACAACAGCCTCCATCACCTGCCCGTCGCCATGGCCGGTCTGACGGCGCTGCCGGTCGTGACGACGCTGCACACGCCGCCGACCGCGTGGCTCGAGTCCGCGATCGAGTTCGCTCCGCCGACATCGCGCTTCGTGGCCGTGAGCCGGCACACCGCCGACGCGTGGCGGCACGTCGTCGACGCATCCGTGGTGCCGAACGGGGTCGACACGACGATCTGGCGCATGGGGACGGGCGGCGGTCGGGCGGTCTGGTCCGGGCGACTCGTCCCGGAGAAGGCACCGCACCTGGCGCTGGACGCCGCGCGGCTCGCGGGTCTGCCGATCATCCTGGCGGGCCCGGTCATGGACCGGCCCTACTTCGACCGCGAGATCGCGCCCCGACTCGGTGCCACTGCGCACTATGCGGGCCACCTCGCAGGCCGGGGACTCGCGGAGCTCGTCGGTGCGGCGCCCGTCACCTTCGTCACGCCGGAATGGGACGAGCCGTTCGGACTCGTCGCCGCGGAGTCGCTCGCGTGCGGGACCCCGGTCGCCGCGTTCGCCCGAGGTGCGCTCCCGGAGATCCTCGACGCCGACACCGGCCGGCTGGCGCCGGCGGGCGACGCCAGCGCACTCGCCGAGGCGGCCCTGGCAGCGATGTCGTTGTCGCGCAGCGCGGCCCGACGTCGGGCGATCGACCGGTTCTCGCTCGACGCCATGGTCGACGGGTACGAGCGCGTCTACCAGGACCTGATGCTGGACCGCGCGGCATGACGACGATCGGGTACTACGTGCACCATCACGGACGCGGGCATCTGCAGCGGGCCCAGGCGATCGCCGCGGCGAGTGCGTACCCCATCGCGGTGCTCTCCTCACTGCCCCGCCCGGCCGGCTGGGCCGGCGAGTGGGTCGCGCTCGCCCGCGACGACGACGGCGACCCCCGCGACGCCGACGCGGGCGGTGCGCTGCACTGGGTGCCCGCGCACCACGACGGGCTCAGGTCACGAGCGGCGGTGTTGTCCGCCTGGATCCACGAACGTCGTCCAGCGCTGATGGTGGTGGACGTCTCGGTCGAGGTGGCGCTGCTCGCGCGGCTGCACGGCGTGCCCGTGGCGACGTTCGTGCTGCCGGGCGACCGCGGAGACCGCCCGCACCGGCTCGGCTACGACATCGCCGACCTGGTGCTCGCGTGCTGGCCGCCCGACATGCGCGGCATGGTGCACGGGATCGACTCCGCTGCCGGGATCCGGCCGGTCGGAGCGATCTCCCGGTACCGCCGACGGCCGGGTGATCCCGAGCCCCGCGACCGATCCGTCCTCGTGCTCTCCGGCGCAGGGGGGACCGAGCTCGATCGCGGCCGGATCGACGCCGCGGCGGCCGCCACACCCGACTGGCGATGGACGGTACTGGACGGGACGCCCGCCACCTGGATCGACGACCCGTGGCCGCTCATCTGCGCCGCCGAGGTCGTGATCACGCACGCCGGCCAGAACGCGCTGGCGGACGTGGCCGCCGCCGGACGCCCGGCGATCGTGGTGCCGCAGGAGCGTCCGCACGACGAGCAGCGCACCACGGCGCGCGCGCTTGCGGCGGACGGGACGTTCCCGGTGGTCGTGCTCGACGAACTGCCCGACTCGGGGTGGCCCACGCTGCTCGCGCGGGCCGCCGCGCTCGACGGTTCGGCATGGCGACGCTGGAACGACGGGCTGGGCGCGGTCAGAGCCGCCGCGCTCCTCGATGCGCACGTCGCGGACCGCGAGGCCGCGGCGTGACCTGCGCGGTGATCACCATCGTGCACGGTCGGCACGACCATCTGGAAAGGCAGACCGCGCGGCTCGAGTGCGCGCCCGGTGTCGACCTGCGGGTGGTCGTCGCGGTCGACGATCCCGAGGCCGCCGCCCACGTCGCCGGTGCCGTCCTGCCGACCAGGATCGCATCGATCCCCGCGACGCCGCTCGGACTGCCACTCGCCGCGGCACGGAACCTCGGCGCACGGGTCGCGCTCGACGACGGCGCCGACGTCCTCGTCTTCCTCGACGTCGACTGCATGCCCGTCCCCGACCTGGTCGCCGCCTACGCGGCGTCCGCGTCCGCGCCCGCGACGCGCGACGCGCTGCTCTGCGGGCCCGTCGCCTACCTGCCGCCCGACGTCGACGCGGATCTGCCGGTGGACCGCCTCGCGGACCTCGTCCCGCCGCACCCCGCCCGGCCGGCACCGGCACCCGGTGAGGTCGTCCCCGGCGTCGACCACGCCTTGTTCTGGTCCCTGTCCTTCGCACTCACCGCGACGACGTGGAACCGGATCGGCGGGTTCTGCGAGGACTACGCGGGCTACGGCGGCGAGGACACCGACTTCGCCGCGGCCGCGCGAGAACTGGGAATCGGCTTGGCGTTCGTCGGGGCGGCACGGGCCTTCCACCAGTACCACCCGACGTCGTCGCCGCCCGTCCAGCACCTGACCGACATCGTCCGGAACGCCAATCTGTACCGCAGTCGCTGGGGCGCCTTCCCGATGACCGGCTGGCTCGACCGGTTCGAGCAGGACGGGTTCATCGAGCTCGATGCGGCAGGAGACCGGTACGTCGAGGTCCCCGCCCGGTCGTCGTTCAGGTCCCCGAGGTGACACTGAGGCCATGAAGGCACTCACCTACCAGCACGCCCAGCACGTCGCCGTGACCGAGGTGCCGGACCCGATCGTCCAGGACGCGACCGACGTCGTCATCCGCGTGACGTCCGCCGCGATCTGCGGGTCGGACATCCATCTCTACGACCTGTTCGGGCCGTTCCTCGGCAAGGGCGACGTGCTCGGGCACGAGACGATGGGCGTCGTCGACCAGATCGGGTCCGCGGTCACGAAGCTCAAGCTCGGCGACCGGATCGTCGTGCCCTTCGTCATCGCCTGCGGCACCTGCTACATGTGCACGCGAGGACTGACGACCCAGTGCGAGACGACGCAGCAGCGCGCGACGGAGAGCGGCGCGGCGCTCTACGGCTACACGAAGCTGTACGGCGAGGTGCCTGGCGGCCAGGCCGAGCGCCTCCGGGTTCCCTTCGCCGACTTCAACGCGATCCCGACGAACGACGACCTGCCCGACGTGCGGTACCTCTTCCTCAGCGACATCCTGCCGACGGCATGGCAGGGCGTGCAGTACGCCGACGTCCCCGCGGGCGGCACGCTGGCGGTCCTGGGTCTCGGGCCCGTCGGTCAGTTCGCGACCCGTATCGGGCGGCACCTCGGCTTCCGGGTGCTCGGTGTCGATCCGGTCCCCGAGCGGCGCGCGATGGCCGAGCGGCACGGCGTGGAGACCTTCGACCTGACCGACGACATCCTGGATCGGCTCCGAGCGGCGACGGACGGCCGTGGTCCCGACTCCGTGCTCGACGCGGTCGGCTCGGAAGCGCACGGCAACCCGATCGCCTCGGCCGCGCAGGCCGTCGCCGGGAAGCTGCCCGGACCGATCGCCCGCAAGGCGATGACGACGGCGGGCATCGACCGGCTCGCCGCCCTGCACCTCGCGTTCGAGGCCGTGCGCCGCGGAGGCACCGTCTCGATCTCCGGCGTCTACGTCGGCACGGCCGATCCGACGCCCTTCATGACCCTGTTCGACAAGGGCGTGACGCTGCGGATGGGGCAGTGCAACGTGCAGCGCTGGATCGAGGACCTGCTGCCACTCGTCGAGGACCCCGCCGACCCGCTCGGCACCGGTGATCTGGTCACGCACGAGGTCCCGCTCGACCGGGCGCCCGAGATGTACGAACTCTTCCGTGACAAGGGCGACGGCTGCATCAAGGTGGTCCTGAAGCCCTAGCCGGGATCACTCCTGACGAGCGGACCGCTCGGGCTCGAAGCGGCCGCGGTCGAGGTCGCCCCAGACCTCGGCGATGCGGCCGCCGGCCATGCGGTAGATCGCGAACTCCTCGATGGTCGCCTCCCGGCCGTCCGGCGTCGTCGCGGTGTCGGTGAGGTGCACCGACAGCCAGTCGCCGTCGACGAACATGTGCCTGACCTCCCAGTGGAGGTCGGGGAACGCCTCGACCATCGAGGCGAGGCCGTCGCCGTACTGCTGCACGCTCTGCGGCTCCCCGTTCACGAGCACGCCCTCGAGCACGAACGTGTCGAGTTCGCCGAACCGGTGCTGATTGCAGCGGCCGATGTATCGCCGGTAGAACGCGGCCGCCTCTGCTCGATCGATGGCCATGCTCCGATGATCCCGCGATTCGGCGGCCCCCGCGCCGAACAGGGCCGCCGCTCACGCGAAATCGGTGCTGCGGCTCACCTGCTCCCAGGCGTCGACCTCGTCGAGCAACCCGCGCAGGGCGGCTCGGAATCCGTTCGACGAGTCGGTGCCGAGCAGCAGCATGTACGGCGGATGTGCCGACTCGACCGCGGTGATCAGCGCTTCGGCGCCCTTCGCCGGGTCGCCCGGCTGCGTGCCGTGCACGGTGTCGTGCTCCTTGCGGCGCTTGCCGGCCGTGTCCGCGTAGTCGGCGATGGGCGTCGCGGCCTGGGTGAGCGAGCGCCCGGCGAAGTCGGTGCGGAATCCGCCCGGCTCGACGACCATCGCGGTGATGCCGAGCGGCGCGACCTCCGTGCGAAGCGACAGGGTCATCGCTTCGATCGCCGCCTTCACGGCCGAGTAGTAGCCGGAGCCGGCGGGCGACAGGCGCGCGCCGATCGATGAGAGGTTCACGATCGTGCCGGACCGCCGGGCGCGCATGCCCGGCAGCACCGCTTTGATCATTCGGACACTGCCGAAGAACTGCGTGTCGAACAGCTGCCGGACCGCTGTGTCCTCACCCTCTTCGACCGCTGCCCGGTAGCCGTACCCGGCGTTGTTCACGAGCACGTCGACCGCGCCGAAGCGCTCCTCCGCGGCCGTCACCGCTGCGGCCACCTGGGCGTCGTCGGTGACGTCGAGCGGCAGGGCGAGGGCGTCGGGGTAGGCGTCGGCGAGGTCCTGCACAGTGGTGACGTCGCGGGCGGTGACGACGGCGGCGTGGCCGTGCGCGAGCACGGCCTGGGCGAGCGCCCGGCCGAGGCCGGTCGAACACCCGGTGATGAGCCACGTGGACATGGATTCCCCTCTCGCTGACGGTCGGGGTCGACGCTACGAGTGGATGCTGTGTCCGTACAGGTGCTCGTAACCCCTGCTCTGGACGTCTCGGTTGCTCCGGAGTTACCGTTACCCATGAGTAACCGATCGACCGAGGCGCTGTTCGATGCGCTCGGTGTCCCGACACGGCGGCGCATCCTCGAGTTGCTCGGCGACGGCGACAAATCCGTGGCCGAGCTCAGTGAGGACCTGCCGATCAGCCGTCCAGCGGTCAGCAAGCACCTCAAAGTGCTCGGTGGGTGCGGTGCCGTCGTGCATCGCAGCGTCGGTACCCGCAACCTCTACGCACTGGCACCCGCCGCCTATGTCCCTGCGCAGCAATGGCTGGTCGACACGTGGGACCACGTGCTCGGCGCCTACGCCGACGCGGTGCGGGCGCACGTCGCCGGACCAGGAAGGCAGGCGGAGTGATGCCCGAGTTGCCACCCGTCCGGCGTGAGGTCCTCGTTCCGGTGGACCCCGAGACGGCCTTCGCGATCTTCACCGACCGCATCGGTGACTGGTGGCCGATCGGGACGGGTCATTCCGTCCACGATGCGGGCAGCGTCGCCTTCGAGGAGACCGAGCTCGTCGAGACATCGGCCGAGGGGGAGCGCACCGTCTGGGCCGAGGTGCTGGAGTGGGACCCGCCCGCCGGCTTCGTGCTGCATTGGCGTCCGGGACGGTCCGTCGAGACCGGCAACCGGCTCACCGTGTCGTTCGACGACCACGACGACGGCACGCTCGTCCGGCTCGTCCACGAGGGCTGGTCGGGGTACGCCGATCCGGAGGAGGCCAGCCAGGAGTACGGGGCCGGCTGGAAGCGGATACTCGCGCTGTACGCGAGTCGGGTCGCCGCCGCGGACCCCGGTGCCGGCTGGTTCGTGCTGCAGCACACCCCGCGCGACGGGATCGGCGGCGCACTCTTCCGCGACGAGCGGTTCCGGCTGCACGCCGAGTTCCTGGGCAGGATGCGGGCGGCCGGGCGACTGCTCGCCGCCGGTCCTTTCGGCGACGAGCCCGTCGCGGGGATGACGATCATCAGGGTGCCGGAAGGTCGAGCGGAGGCGGCTCGCCTCGCGACCGAGGACGACTTGAGCGTCGCGCAGGGGCTGTTCGACGTGCACATCCGGCCGTGGCGCCTGATGATGCGGGGGAATGAATCCGCCTAACCTGTGAATTCACCACCAATTTCGCCACGCGAAGTGGGGACTTCGCGCAATACCGAACAGCCATAAACTTTTGTACATCGGCTGATCGGTCGGTGAATTCGTTTTTCGGGTGGGGACCCGAGATGGGGAAACGAACATGAGCATGGTACTGGAAGCCGCAGAATCCCGGCTCGGGGGCGAGCCGCACACGCCGGACGAGATCGACGCGTACCGTCGTCTCGCCGAGGCGACTCAAGCGATTTACAACCGCCTGATGATGGATGGGCATTTCGACGGCACCATGCTCAAGGACCGCCGTGCAGCGCGCGCTGTCGCTATCGAACGCGCGTTGCACGACTCCGGTCTCGCAGACGCGCGCCCGGTGCTCGAGGGCTGGTTCGCCACTTGGGAATGGGAGCGCACGCTCGACATGGACGCTTTCGCGGACTGACGCTCCGCTCGTCGCGGTGAGAGGCTCGAGTCATGGTCCTCTCGCTCGGTGAGCACGCGGCGCTCGTCGTCGTCGATCTCCAGTCAGGCACGATCGGCGCGAGCTCGATGGCGCATCCCGCCGACGAGGTCATCGGGAACGCGGACCGCCTGCTGTCCGCGTTCCGTGAGCGAGGGCTGCCGGTCGTGCTCGTCACGAACGCCGGCACGGCGCCCGGCCGAACCTCCTACGCCGACGGCGGTCAGGACTGGCCGGCTGCGCGCTCGGCGCTCGTGCCCGGCCTGTCGACCGCATCCACCGACATCCGCCTGACCAAACGTGCCTGGGGCGCCTTCGGCAGGACGGACCTCGACCCGCGACTCCGATCGGCCGGCACCACGTCGGTCGTCCTGGCGGGTGTCGCGACGAGCTACGGGGTCGAGTCGACCGCGCGGGCCGGATACGACCTCGGCTACAGCGTGGTCGTCGTGTCGGACGCGGTGACCGACGTCACTCTCGAGGGCCACGAGCACTCCCTGGCCAGAGTGGTTCCTGCGCTCGGGTTGGTCGCGGCGACCCGGGAGGTGCTCGTCGCCCTCGGCGGTCAGAGTGCGAGGTAGGCGATGAGGAAGAGCGCGCCGAAGACGAGCGCCAGGCCGATCTCGAGTGCGATCAGCGGCAGTCGCCGCAGCCGGGTGATCGCCACGGCAATCAGCAGGGTGACCGAGAGCAGCGCGATCACGGTCCAGTACGGCAGCCCGGCACCCGCCTGGCGTACCAGCAGGGTGAACGCCGTCTCACCGAGCCCGATGCCGGCGAGCAGTCCTGCCGCGGCGGCGGCACGCCGATCGCAGGTGCGCAGCCAGGAGGCCGCGACGCCGACGGCCACGCCTGCCGGCACGGCGATCGCGAGGAAGAGCAGTTCGGTGTCGTCGAACCCGCGCCATCTCGACACGATCGCGTAGCCCTCCACCAGCGCCTCGAAGGCGACGACCCCGAGGAGCGCAGACAGCACGGCTCGCCGCCGCGCGATCCAGACGATCAGCACGGTGAGCACGGTCCAGCCGGACGACGAGTTCGCGATCGGCAGAAGCGCTCCGGGCAGTGCGGTCTGCGCGTACGAGGTCGCTCCGCCGAGTACCAGGCCGACCGCGAGCACGACGAGCGTGACCAGGACTCCCGCTGGAACCGTGGTCGATCGCCGAGTGTCCTGCATCTGGCCATCGTCGTCTCTCGAGCAGTCATCCGCCTGGCGGAACGTCGAACGCGGCCACGCGTAGGGTCGTTCTCGTGACCGATGACGCCCTGCTCGAATTCGTCCTGCCCACGTTCGGCCTCCCGGACGACGCGATCGAGGACTGGGACGAGAGTGAGACCGTGCGCACACTGCGGCGTGCCCAGTACGCGCTCGTCGACGGATTCCGGCCGCTCGAGCTCGACCTCGTGGTGCCCGCATCGGCGACCCCGGTGCCGGTGGTCGTGTGGATCCACGGTGGCGGATTCCGATTCGGCACCAACCGGGACACGAAGGGGCCGGTGCCGAGTGCTGCGATCCGCACGGCGCTGCTCGACCGCGGCATCGCGGTCGCCTCGGTGCAGTACCGGCTCACGGCCGAGGCGGTCTTCCCCGCGTGTTTCCAGGACGTGGTCGCCGCCGTCCGGTGGCTGCGGCGCTTCGCCGTCGACCTCGGCATCGACGCCGACCGAGTCGGCGCCTGGGGTGAGTCGGCGGGCGGATTCCTGACCGCGATGCTCGGCGCGAACATCACGGACCCTGCGCTGCTCGGCTCGGAAGGCGTCGGTGACGGACGGGCGGACGTGCAGGTCGTCGTGCCGTGGTACCCGCCGACCGACCTGCTGACGCTCGGGGCGGACGCGCTGATCCCCGGCGTGCCGATGGACCACGACGCGGCCGATTCTCCCGAGTCGCTGCTGCTCGGCGGTGCGGTCCAGGAGGTGCCTGAGCGCGCCAAAGCAGCCAGCCCGACGACGTACGCGTCGCCCGCATCGGCGCCCACCCTGCTCGTGCACGGCGCCGGGGACGTGGTCGTGTCGCCGCGGCAGAGCGAGCGGCTGGCCGACGCCCTGCGGGCGGCGGGCGCCGAGGTCGAACTCGTGCTCGTCCCCGAGGCGAACCATGTGTTCGGGGGAACGGACCCCGCGCTGCAGATTCCGCGCTCGGTCGAATTCCTGGCGCGGTACCTGTTGCCCTGACGGCTGATCAGAACGGCGCCGGATCGTCGCCCGGTGGATCGTCGCCGGGCGGATGCGCGCCCGGCGGATCGTCGCCCGGCGGGGGAGCGAGCCGGATCGCCGGCCTGCTCGTCCACTCGGTGCCCCAGCGGGTGTTCCAGGTCGTCGAGCCGTCCGCGTGGGAGCGGACCTGCATGTAGCCGTCGTCCTTCATCTGATGGTCGGTCCGGCAAAGCAGTTCCAGGTTCTCGAGCGAGGTCGTGCCGTCGTGCTCGCGGCGGACGACGTGGTCGATGTCGCACTGGTGACCCAGGCGTACCGCAGCCGGGGCCACCGCAGTGCTGCTGGGTGGCCCACAGAGCCTTCTGCAGCTGTGCCGGGATGGGCTTGCTGCGCGAGTCGACGCCGATCAGGACGTTCTCGACCGGCTCGACGGCGACCCGGGTCCACGACGCGGTCACCGCCGTGACAGTGCGGCCGATCCGGGCGGTCACCGGACCGAATCCGGCGAGTGTGCCGGGCTCGTCGCTCTGCCCGCACGCCGTCTCGGCGGGCAGCACGATGAGCAGCTTCGCGTGGATGGGCTTGCCGCTGAGTTTCGGCCGGAAGCGCCCCTTGGGGAGGCTGGTGGGCAGGCCGATGCGGTCGTCGGGCCGCGTCGGATGGCGCGGGGCGAAGCGACGGCCCGTCGCGCCCCTGATCACGATCTCCGCGAGCGCGTCGTACATCAGCGTACGGCGACGGCGGGTCTCGCCCTTCACGCCATGGGCGGCCACGGCGGCTTTGTGGAGGACGTCGTGCATCGCTGCGACGTCGGTCTGCGGACCTCGGACCAGCATGGCGGCCTGACCGTCCTCCTCGGCCCAGAACCGGATCTCGCGTTCCGCCGTGGCTCGGATCTCGCGCACCTCGGCGGCGGCCGAGTCGAGCCGGATACGGACCCGCTCGAGTTCCTGCGTGATCTGCTGCGGTGAGTGGCCGGTCGCGAGCCGTGCCGCCTGCGCGTCGAGGACGGGCAGCTGCTCACGGGCGACACCGTCCGCACCGGACACGATCGCACGCACGACCTGCAGTGAGCAGTCGCCTGCCGCGAAGCGCGCGTGGGTCGCCGGAAGGTCCTGATCCAAGCGCAGGGCGAGGTGCACCAGGCGGCTCGCGGCGCCGCGGGTGACGCCGAGCACCATCGACAGATGCACGATGAACGCGCGAGCGGCCGGCCCGTCGCCGGCGACGCGGCGGCCCCGCGCCTGCTCGTCGGCCTCCATCGCCTTCCACGCCTCGGCGACCTTTGCGACCGTGGCGTACTCGGCCAGGTGCTGCGCCCTGATCGTGGCCCGCAATTCATCGTTGAACTGCTCGAACACGCGATCGGCGGCGAACCATTCCGATCCGTCGAGCCCTACCTCGCGCATTCGTTTCGAGAACGCGCTCTCCCCACCGGCGGGCGTCGCATCATCCGCGTCGCTGGAGTGGCGGTCCTCGAACATGCCGCAATATGAACACGAGCCACCGACATCGCATTCGAACATCGCGCCGGTCCATTCATCCGGCCGTCGACTACTCCGCCGCCCCTCCAGCACCTCAGCAGGACATTTTCTGTTCAGCAGGACATTTCGCCCACTTTTGTCCTGCCGAACAGAAAATGTCCTGCTGAAGTGCTTCGCGGGCGGGCGAGAAAGAGTCAGGCTGGAGGCATGCGAAGACGTCTCCGGCGTGGATTCCTCTGGGTTCTGCAGCGCACCCTGAATCGGCTCACGGTGCGCCTCGCCCTGGCGGGGCTCGGGCCGTTCTCGCTCGTCCGGCACGTCGGCCGCCGCAGCGGCAGACCCTTCGAGACGCCCCTCATCCTCGCGCCGACCGACGGTGGCTTCGTGGCCGAACTCACCTACGGCCCGACCGTGAACTGGTACCGGAACGTCGTCGCCGCCGGTCGCTGCGAGGTCGTGGTCGGCGGCGTCACCTATGCGATCGGCGCGATCGAGCCGCTCGCCCCTGATGCTGGGCTCCGGGCGTTCCGGCCCGCCGAGCGGGTGGTGCTCCGTCTGCTCCGCCGGCACGAGTTCCGGCTCTTGCGCCGCGTCTGACGCTCAGTCGTCCGACACGCTGATCGTCACGGCGATGTTGCCGCGAGTCGCGTTCGAGTAGGGGCAGTTCGCGTGGGCGATGTCGGCGAGCTGCTGCGCGACTCGGTGGTCGATGCCCGGCAGTACGACTTCGAGCTCGACGGCGAGGCCGAACCCGCCGCCGTCGAGCCTGCCGATGCTCACGCGCGCGCCGACCGACGAGTCCTCGAGGGTGATCTTCTGTGCGCGTGCTGCGCCGAGCAGCGCGGAATGGAAGCACGCGGCGTAGCCCGACGCGAAGAGCTGCTCCGGGTTGGAGCCGGCGCCGGAGCCGCCCATCTCCTTCGGCGGCGCCAGCTCGAGATCGACGAGGCCGTCCGGCGTGCGGACATGACCGCTCCGGCCGGATCCGGTCGAAAGTGCTTCTGCTGTGTAGACGGCGTCCATGAGGTCCTCTCCGGGTGTCGCGGCGCGACACGAACGAGAACATATTGCACGATCATCCTGAGAGTGCAATGATGCACAGTATGAGTCAGAGTGCAGCTGGATTGCGAGAGCGCAAGATGGCGCAGACCTCGCACCGGCTGACGGCGCTCGCTCGCTCCTGGACCGCCGGCCGCGGCTCGACGGGATTCACGGTCGAGGAGCTGTGCGAGGCGGTCGGCGTCTCCCGCCGCACGTTCTTCAACTACTTCGCGTCGAAAGAGGACGCGATCCTCGGCTTCCCGATCCGCCGCGACATCGACGAACTGGACGAGGCCTTCGCGGCCGGCGGTGCGGGGGAGCGGATGCCGTCGGGCCTCTCGAAGTCGCTGCTCGACGACCTGACCGAACTCGCCGTCGCCCGGTGGGAGCTCGACGGCGTGACCGCCGAGGAGGCGACTCAGCTGTTCGCCGCGATCGACCACGAACCCCGCCTGTTGGCCAGGATGCTCGAGCGTTCACGATCACAGGAGGCGGGCGACATCGCCCTCGTCGAACGCCGCGAGGACCTGCGTGCGGGCGACCTGCGGGCCGCCACCGCGGTCCAGCTGATCGGCGCCGTGTTCCGCGCATCCGTCGAGGAGTTCCTCGGCCACCGCAACTCCGACCCATTCCACGACGTGCTCGCGCGCCGCCTCGCGGCAGCCCGCAGCGTCTTCAGTCTCTGACCCGAACGGACACCATGAGCACCACGCAGCCCGCGCCGCTCCTCTTGACGAAGCGGCGCATCTGGATCATCTTCAGCGCGCTCATCGCCGGCATGCTGCTGTCGAGCCTCGACCAGACGATCGTCTCGACCGCCATGCCGACCATCGTCGGCGACCTCGGCGGTGTCGCGCACCAGGTCTGGATCACGACCGCCTACCTGCTCGCGACGACCATCGTGATGCCGATCTACGGCAAGTTCGGCGATGTGCTCGGCCGGCGCCGGCTGTTCCTGATCGCGATCGCGGTCTTCACCCTCGCCTCGATCGGATGCGCGTTCGCGGGCGACTTCTGGATGTTCGTCGTCTTCCGCGCCCTGCAGGGCCTCGGCGGGGGCGGTCTGATGATCCTGTCGCAGGCGATCATCGCGGACATCGTGCCCGCGAACGAGCGCGGCAGGTATCTCGGGCCGCTCGGCGCCATCTTCGGCCTGTCCGCCGTCGGTGGCCCCTTGCTCGGCGGCTTCTTCGTCGACCACCTCACCTGGCGGTGGGCGTTCTACATCAACATCCCCGTCGGCATCGCGGCGTTCGTCATCGCGCTCGTCGCATTGACGCTGCCGAACAAGCGCGCCGAGAAGCCGATCGACGTCCTGGGCGTGCTCTTCCTCTCCATCGCGACGACCTGCGTGATCTTCTTCACCGACTTCGGCGGCGACCAGGATCACGGATGGGGCTCTCCCGCGACCTGGGCATGGGGAGCCGGGCTGCTCGTCGCGGTGGTGGCGTTCGTGCTCACGGAACGGCGTGCGATCGACCCCGTGATCCCGCTCTCGCTGTTCAGGAATCCCGTCTTCGTGAACGCGACCGCGATCGGGCTCACACTCGGTCTCGGCATGTTCGCGGCGATCGGCTTCGTGCCGACGTTCCTGCAGATGGCCTCCGGCACCTCAGCGGCCGTCTCCGGGCTGCTCCTGCTGCCGATGATGGTCGGTCTGATCGCCACGTCGATCATCTCGGGCAACGCGATCACCAAGACGGGCCGCTACAAAGCGTTCCCGATCATCGGCCTGCTGCTCGTCGGCGCGACCCTCGTCGCCATGACGGGACTGTCGGCCGCGACGCCGATCTGGCTCATCTGCGGGTACCTTCTGGTGTTCGGTGCCGGACTCGGCCTGATCATGCAGGTCGTCGTGCTCGTCGCCCAGAACGCGGTGCCCGCGGAGCAACTGGGCACCGCCACGAGCACGAACAACTACTTCCGCGAGGTGGGCGGCGCCCTCGGCACCGCCGTGTTCGGCGCGATCTTCACCGCGCGCCTCACGGACGGCCTGACGGGCGTCTTCACGAAGTCCGGTGCCTCGGCGAGCCAAGCCGCGGGCGCCACGGCTTCGATCGACCCGCACGCGCTCGCCCAGCTGCCCGCCGCGATCCGCGACGGGGTCGTCGACGCCTACGCGAACGCACTCGCCCCGGTGTTCTGGTATCTGCTGCCGTTCATCGGCATCGCCTTCGTGCTCGCCCTGCTGCTCCGGCAGATCCCGCTGTCCGAGACCGCCGGACTCGTCGCGCGCGGCGAGGCGATCGGCGGCGAGGAAGCGGAACGCCTCGAGGCGGAGGAACGGGCTGCGCTGACGCGGGTCAGGTGAGCAGGCGGACCGGCTCGCCGCGGTCCCACGCCAGGACGTCCTCGATGCACTGCTCGTAGAACGCGCGGTAGGACTCGGCGCTCACGTAGCCGATGTGCGGCGTGAGGATCGTGTGGGGCGCGCTCATCAGCGGATGGTCGGCGGGCAGCGGCTCGCGGCCGAACACGTCGAGCGCCGCGCCCGCGATCCTGCCTTCGGTCAGCGCGCGAGCGAGCGCGATCTCGTCGACGATCGGTCCGCGTGACGTGTTCACGAGCAGCCCGTCCGCGCCGAGCAGGTCGAGTCGCCGTGCGTCGATGAGGCCGGTCGTAGCCGAGGTGAGGGGGACGTGGATGCTCAGCACGTCGGCCGCCTCGACGAGCGCGTCGAGTGCGGCGACGGCCGTCGCTCCGTGTTCAGCGGCGCGTTCGACGCTGAAGTGCCGGCTCCAGGCGAGCACCTCCATGCCGAGCGCCGCGCCGAGCCCTGCCATGCGCGCGCCCTGGTGCCCGAGCCCCACCAGACCGAGTGTCCGACCCGCGAGGCGCACGCCGACGGTCCGCTGCCACCGGCCTGCCCGCACATCCGCGTCCGCCGCCACGACGTCGCGAGCGAGCGCGAGCATCAGGGCCAGCGCCAACTCCGACGTCTCCGTACCCATGCCCTGCGTGCCGCAGACCGTGACGCCCTGAGCGGCGGCGGCCGAGAGGTCGACGGCCTTGTTCGTCATGCCGGTCGTCACGAGCAGCCTGAGCCGGGGGAGCGCCGCGAGGCGTGCCGCGTCGAACGCGGTGCGTTCGCGCATCGCCATCACCACCGTCGCGTCCGCCAGTGCTTCGGCGAACGCCGCGTCATCGCGCAGCCACTCGTGCAGGAACACGACGTCGAATCGCGCTTCGACCTCGTGCCAGTCCGCTGACGACCGCGCGACATCCTGGTAGTCGTCGAGCACGACGAGGGAGTTCATCCCGCGAATCTAGGTCCCTCGGGTGCGCCCGTCGTCAGCGCCCGCGCCGGGGAGCGACGCGGTACTCGATCCATTCGAGCGCGGATCGATGCTCCGCGGCGGTGTACTGGCGATCGGTCGCGGGGATCCGGGCGACCCAGCCGCGCGGCCCGCGGTCGATGGTGCCGACCACCCTGCCGTCGCGCACGATGTCCTCATGCGTCCCCCGACGCTCGACTTTGAGTGTCATGCGCGGACGGTACGCCCGGTGCCGGTCCGGATGCAGGGCTTGACAGAACCGCTGATGACGGAACTCTTCATGGTTTCTTCGTGTCCGCGGGTGATGGTCGGCGCATGGCCTGGGTGTCCGGAAGGAGCACGTTCGAGCGCGTGTACTCGGTCATCGTGCTGATCAAGGGCGTCGACGGTCTCGGCGAGCTCGTGCTCGGGCTCGTGCTGGTGTTCGCGCCGGCGGGCGTGTCGGACCTGCTCGCCTCGATCGCCGGGGAGCTCGCGGAAGGCACCTCGCAGGTGCGGCTCGCCCTCGCGCACTCCGTCGGCAGCGCGGGCGCGAGCGTCGCCACTGGGGCCACCGCCTTCGCCGTGTTCCTGATCGTCCACGGCGCGGTGAAAGTGGCGACGGTCTACTGCCTCATCCGCCGGGCTGTGCGCCTCTACCCGCTCGCCATCCTCGTGCTGTCGGCCCTGCTGATCGTGCAGTGGATCGACGCGCTCGCCCAGCCGTCGGTCGGTGCCTGGGTGCTCGCGGGCCTCGACGTGCTGGTGCTCGGCCTCGTCACCTGGGAGTACCACCGTCTGCGGGATGCGCGAGCGCACAGGGCCGGCCCCGTCACGTGACGCCGATCCTGCTCCACGAGTTGCTCCCGACCGTCGTCGGGGTCGGCCTGCTCTGCGCGGTCTCCGTCGTGGTGCTGACGCTGGCCGGCGTGCCGCAGCGGTTCGGCCCGACCCTCGCCGTGCTCCGGGCGATCGTGCAGCTCGCGATCGTCAGTGTGCTGCTCGCCGGCGTGATCACGAGCCAGATCTGGGTGGATGCGGCGCTGGTGGTGATGTTCGGTGTCGCGGCGGGCACGTCGATCCACCGGATCGGCTGGAGTCGCAGGCACGCCGCCGTCGTCGCCGCGGGAATCGGCGGCGGGGTCGCGGTCGCACTCGTCACCGTGTTCGGGAGCGGGGCGCTGGCCGCCACACCGCGCTACGTCCTCGCCATCGGCGGCATCGTGATCGGCAATGCGATGGCCATCACGACGCTCGCTGCGCGGCGGTTCCTCGAGGCGGTCGACGAGCAGTGGGCGGAGGTCGAGGGGTGGTTCGCGCTCGGCGCCCGGCCGCGCGAGGCGACGATGCGCATCGCGCGCCGCGCCGTGCACACCGCGCTGGTGCCGTCGGTCGACCAGACCAAGACCACGGGTCTCGTCACCCTGCCCGGTTCGTTCGTGGGCGCGATCTTCGGGGGGCTCTCGCCGCTCGAGGCAGGCCGGTTCCAGGTCGTCGTGCTCGCCGCGATCATCGCCGCAGGTGCGGTGGCGGCGGTCCTCACGATCCGCGGGCTCGGGGATGTGGCGGTCCGTCCCACCGGTCCCTGATCGTGTCGTGGGTGCGGCCGAATAGCATCGGTCGAGCGCCCCGCGGCGCGGGAGGGGCGCGGCATGACGAGCGATGGCAGGCGAGCGCCTCTGCTGCTGATCGAGGACGACCCGGACATCGGCCCGATGACCGCGGAGATGCTCGGCGACGACTACGAGGTCACCCTCATCACGGACGGCCGCGCCGGCTACGAGGCGGCGGCGCACGGCGACTTCGCGGCGATCGTGCTCGACCGGCGCCTGCCCGGTCTCGACGGCGTGCAGGTGCTTCAGCGACTGCGGAGGACCGGTCACGCGACTCCGGTGATCATGCTGACGGCCCTCGGGACCCTCGACGCTCGCGTCGAGGGGTTGGATGCGGGTGCGGACGATTACCTCACGAAGCCGTTCGAGGTCGCCGAGCTACTCGCCCGGCTGCGGGCGATCACGCGGGTGCATCCGACCGAGGCGCCCTTGTTCATCGGCGGATGGGAGTTCCGTCCCCGCAGCCGCCTCATCAACTCGCCGTACGAGGGTCGCATCGTGCTGACCGAGACCGAATCGCTCCTGCTGCACCTGCTGGTCAGCCATCCCGATGAGACGATCTCGCGCGAGCGGATCCTGCGCGAGGTCTTCTCGTCCGGCGAGCACGCGGGCGTCGTCGACACCTACGTCCACTACATCCGCCGCAAGACCGAGCACGACATCATCACGACCGTGCGGGGCCGTGGGTATCGGATCGGGGTGCTCTGAACGCGCGCTCGGCCGGTGCTGACGGGGACTCGCTCGCCGTCCGGTCGGCCGCGCGGCGCACCGCCGGATGGATCGCGATCGTCGCGTCGATCATCGTGGCGGTCGTGTTCGGCCTGGCCGTCCTGTTCATCGTCGATCAGTCGAGGCCGACCGAGCTGCTCGAGAGGCCGAAACCGGGGCAGGGCAAGATCTACGTCGACGTGCACGACGCGCTCGCCGCGCTGCTCGTGCTCGGTGTGCTGGCCGTGGTGCTGATCGCCGTCGCGAGCCTGTGGATCGCGCGGCGATCGGTCGCGCCGCTCGGCTAGTGCGCTCCGCATGCAGCGCTCGTTCGTCGCCGATGCGAGCCACGAACTGCGCACACCGCTCACCGTGCTGAGTTCTCGGCTGCAGGTGCTCGGCCGACGACTCGACCGCGGCGAACCGTACCGCGACGTGCTCGACGCGGCCCGGTCCGACACCAACCACATGATCGAGACGGTCACGGATCTGCTCCTCGTCGCCGAGGCGGCGGCGACCGCGGGCCGGCCGGACACCGGCGGGTCCGACGCGCGGTCCGGGATCCGCGCCGCCGTCGAGTCGTTGCGCCCGCTGGCCGACGAGCGGGGGGTGCGGATCGACGTCGACGTCGACGCGGACGCCCGCCTGACGATCGGCGACGTCGGGTTCCGGCGCTGCGTCGTCGTGCTGCTCGACAACGCCATCACGCACTCCCCGGCGGGCGCACCCGTCGTCGTCCGGTCGCGCATCGGCCACGGGCGAGCTGTGATCCGGGTCATCGATGCGGGCGGCGGCATCGTCGGGATCGACCCGGCGACGGTCTTCGACCGGTTCGCCCACGGCGGGGCCGCGACCGGACGAACGGAACGACGCAGCTTCGGGGTCGGCCTCGCGCTGGCCAGGGACCTCGCCGTGCAGCAGGGCGGCCGGGTGCTCGTGGAG
Source organism: uncultured Actinomycetota bacterium (assembly GCA_963716965.1). Classification (GTDB taxonomy): domain Bacteria; phylum Actinomycetota; class Actinomycetes; order Actinomycetales; family Microbacteriaceae; genus Amnibacterium. Next base: position 861,249 of record CAVQUZ010000001.1, read on the forward strand.
CGCACCGGCCCCGACGGCACGACGATGCTGCTGGAACTGCCGCTCGCGCGAGGCTGAGGCGCATCAGAGGCGGGAGCGGTTCATCGCGCCGCAGTCCGGGCACCGGAACACGCGCCCCGAGACGTCGCCCGCGGTCCCCATGCCCTCGCAGATCGTGAAGCCGCACCGCCAGCACAGGAAGTCGATGTCGCCGGCGCCGACCACGATCGGCCGAAGACCCTTGATGCACTCCACCCGCGCCCGGTCAGGGGGACGGCGGGCCAGCGGAGGCAGCATCGCGATGCGCATGGCAGTAGCGTCCGCCGCCCGCACGCAGAAGCCGTCAAGGATTCGGCACGGAACCCGCCCCTTCGCCCTTTCTTCGAGCACGCCCAAGACACTGGCCCATATGACGTTGTCGCGCCCCGCCACCGCCACACCGTCCGTGACGGTCAACCGCGTCCCGGAACCGAGCGCCTCGTTCTGGCTCGTGAAGATCCTGACGACCGGAATGGGCGAGACCACCTCGGACTTCCTGGTCAAGACCTTCGCGCCCGAACTCGTGGTCCCCGTCGCCCTGCTCGCGCTCGTGATCGTCCTCGTGCTGCAGTTCCGGTTGCGTCGGTACCAGCCTGCGATGTACTGGACGACGGCGCTGATGGTGAGCATCTTCGGCACGATGGCCGCCGACGTGCTGCACGTCGGGCTCGGCGTCCCCTACGTCGTCTCCACCGCGGGGTTCGCCGTCGTGCTCGCGCTCGTCTTCGCCGCGTGGTGGCTCTCCGAGCGGACCCTCTCGGTGCACGCCATCACGACTCGCCGCCGCGAGTCCTTCTACTGGGCGACCGTCATGGCGACGTTCGCGCTCGGCACCGCAGCCGGCGACTTCACCGCGACCACGCTTCAGCTCGGTTACCTCGGCTCGATCGTCCTGTTCGCGATCGTCTTCGCGGTGCCCGGTGTGGCGTTCGCGGCGACGAGGCGCGGGGCGATCCCGCTCTTCTGGGCCGCATACGTCATGACCAGGCCGCTCGGCGCGTCCGTCGCGGACTGGTTCGCGGTCTCGACCGCGCGTGGCGGCCTCGACTTCGGTCCCGGTCCGGTCAGCGCCGTGCTGTTCGTCGTCTTCCTCGTCGCGGTGACCGCGATGTCGTTCCGCGGGCCCCGACGGAAGCTCGCAGTCCGGACGGCGTGAGGGGCAGCGGATGTTCGACGCGCAGACGATCCTGACCGCGTTCGGTTCGTGGGCCCTGGCCGGCATCGGCGTCATCGCGTGCATCGAGGCCGGCCTGCTCGTCCCGTTCCTGCCCGGGCGATGCCGCCGAAGCGGCCGCGCCGCCGCGGAACCGAGGCGGATGGCCCTTGGCTGGGGGAGGGCGTCGGCGCTGCGGAGCGCGTAGCCTCTGATCAGGCCATTCGCGTTCGGGGGAGCGCGTCGCACCACGGCCGATCGTTCGGGGGAACACATGCGCGCCGTGGCAACGACGAAGCTCGCGGCCGGCCTGGTCATCGTCGGCGCCAGCGGAGTGGTCATCGGCGCCGCCGCCGCGCCCGCGACGCTGAGCGTGCTCCCCGTGAGCGTCGTGCAGCCGGTCGCCGTGCAGCCGACGAGCGCGCAGTCCACGCAGGCCGCGGTGCAGGCGATGCTCGACACGGTCCTCGGTCGCGGACACGCCGTCGTGCGCGTGGTCGCCGACATCGGTCTCGGCAACGGCTCCGTCACGAGCACTCGATGGGGCCCGACAGGCCCCGCCTTCAGCCAGGGGAGTGCGGTCGTGACGGGCCCCCAGGCCACCCCGGTCGCAGTCGCCACGCAGCGCGCGAACGCACTCGGCAGCACGACGACCTCCGTGCAGACGCCTCCCGGCGCGCTGCTCCGCGAGACGGTCTCGGTCGCCGTCGACACCGCGGCGCTCGGCAGGGTGACGCTCGGGCGACTGCGACCGTTGATCGACTCCGCAGCTGGCGTCGACGTCGCGCGCGGGGACGTCGTCACGGTCGTCGCCGTGCCGTTCTCGACTGCGGCGGCCACGGCTTCGGCCGCCGCGGCTGCTGCGGCCGCCACGCAGCGCGCCGCCGATGATCGCATGCGCGTCATCGGCGCAGCCGCGACGGTGGCAGGGGGACTGCTGGCCCTCGGTCTCGTCACTGCGCTCATCGCGCGGCGTCGTCGCCGACGCCCTGCCGCCGCTGCTGCGGCGGCACCGATCGCCGCAGTGTCCGCGGAGCCGCCCGCGCTGCTCGCGATCGAGGCGCTCCCGAAGCGCGAGCTCGAACGGGTCTGACCCGGACGCCTCGCGCGGCGCGTCTTCGTGATTGCTCCGAGCGCCGCCTCGACGCTTGCGCCATGACCGCACTCCGCAGCGCCGGCCGCATACTCGCCACCAAGGTCCCTCAGGCCACCCTGCTGTTCTGGGTGGTGAAGATCCTCTCCACGACCGTCGGCGAAACCGGAGCGGACTTCCTCAACGACACCCTCGGCCTGGGTCTGACCCTCACGACCGCGATCGTCGCGGCGTTGTTCGCGGTGACGCTGACGGTGCAGTTCGCGCTGCGTCGCTACGTCCCGATCGTCTACTGGATCAATGTCGTCATCATCAGCGTCGTCGGCACCCTCTTCTCCGACAACCTCGTCGACGGCTACGGTGTGCCGCTCGCCGTCACCACGGGCGTCTTCGGCGTGCTCCTCACCGTCACCTTCGTCTCCTGGTGGCTGACCGAGCGCACGCTCTCGATCCACAGCATCACGACGTCCCGTCGCGAGGTCTTCTACTGGCTCGCCGTACTGTTCGCTTTCGCGCTCGGCACGTCGGCGGGCGACTGGTTCGCGGAGGGCATGGGCCTCGGCTATCTGCCGTCAGCAGCGGTCTTCACCGGCGCGCTCGCGGTTGTCGCCGCGCTCTACTTCGGTGTGCGCCGCGGACCCGTTCTGGCCTTCTGGGCCGCGTACGTACTGACCCGTCCTCTCGGCGCGTCGACCGGCGACCTCCTGTCCCAGCCCACGAAGGCGGGTGGACTCGGGCTCGGCACCACTGTCACCAGTGACGTCTTCCTGGTCGTCATCGCGCTCGCCCTGGCGGTGTTCACGGTGCTCGACCGGCGGTCTCCGCGAGGCGGACGCGTCGGTGCCCGGGCTGCGATGCCTGTCCTCGACTGAGCGCAGGCCGCCGTCCCCGGGTCAGGACGCGTTCAGCTGCTTCTTGGCCGCCCGCTGGGCGAGCACCGAGACGTAGTCATGCACGGGGCGGTCCTTGAGGTCGTCGACCTCGGCGCGCACGACCCGTTCGACCTCGGCCGGGTCCTTCTGCGGGAACTTGGTGCGCAGCGCGCTCGTCACTTCGCGGACGACTTGATCGGGATCGAACTCGGTTGCCACGACCCGAACACTATTGCGCCGGGCGATGCGACGGGTCCGGTTCCGACTGCTGGGATTGTCCGGCGCGTCTGCTCCGGGTGACATGAGAGTGGACCGAACGTGTCCTGATGCGTTCTCCGCGGGACGTACGGTCGGATCATGGTGGTCACCGAACGGGTCGATGCGCCCGTCCGGTTGTTCCGCCACGAGGCATCGGTGCTCGTCGAGAGCCTCTTCTGGGACGAGGCCGCTCAGGCGATGCGCTGGACCGACATCACGCTGGGTCTGCTGCACTCCGGCCGGCTCGACGATCCGGAGGACGGCCGACGCGACACGGCGTGGACCGTGCCGCCGCCCCTCGCCTCGTTCCAGCCCGCCGTCGCCGGCGGGTTCGTCGCCGGCCTCGGCGCGCGCGTGGCGCGGCTCGACGGATCGGGCCGCGTCACCGCCACGCTCGCCGAGATCCGCCACCACGGCGGCGCCGATCTGCGCCTGAACGAAGGCAAGTGCGATCCGTTCGGTGCCTTCGTCGTCGGCTCGATGAACCTGACGGACGACCGTCCGCTCGGCCGCATCTATCGGGTACGCGACGGTGGCGAGGTCGAGGTGCTCGTGGACGGCGTCACCGTTGCGAACGGCTTCGAGTGGAGCGACGACGGCCGCACCTTCTTCTACACGGACACCGCCGCGAAGACCGTCTACGCCGCCGACTACGACCCCGTGGGGCCGCTCGGCCGATCGCATCCTCTGCTGGTCGGCCACGCGTCCGACGGCCTCGCGCTCGACACGGACGGCTGCTTCTGGAACGGCGTGTACGGCGCCGGGCAGGTCCTGAAATGGACGCCGGACGGCGAGGTCGCCGAGGTCGTGGACGTGCCGGCCCCGAACGTGACCTCCGTCGCGTTCGGCGGGCCCGACCTCGCGACACTCTTCATCGGCACCGCCAGGGAGAACCTCACCGAGCGCCGGCTCGAGGAGTACCCGCTCAGCGGGTCGGTCTTCGCAGTCGAGACGGGCGCCCGCGGGCGCCCGGTCGAACGCTTCGGCGGACCGTCCCGCTCCATCGACACGTGAGGAACCCATGGATCTCGGCATCAGCAACCGCATCGCACTCGTCACCGGCGCCGACTCGGGGATCGGCTGGCACACCGCCCGCCTGCTCCTCGCGGAGGGTGCGACCGTCGTCATCTCCGACCAGCACCAGGAGGAGCTCGATGCGGCCGCGAAGCAGCTCGACGCCCCGGCCGGCAGGCTCCATGCGTTCGCAGCGGACGTGACCCGCGTCGACTCGCTCGCCGCGCTGCACGGGTCCGTCGCGGAGGCCGTCGGCGAGATCGACATCCTGGTGCAGGCGGCCGGCATCACCGGCGCGCAGGGCCTCTTCCACGAAGTGACCGACGAAGGCTGGGTCAAAACCATCGAGGTCGATCTGATGGGGCCGGTTCGGCTCGTCCGCGAGTTCCTGCCCGACCTGCGGAAGGGTGGCTGGGGCCGCATCGTCTTCCTCGCGAGCGAGGATGCCGTGCAGCCGTACGACGACGAGATCCCGTACTGCTCCGCGAAGGCGGGGATCCTGGCCCTCGCGAAGGGACTGTCGCGGTCCTATGCGCTCGAGGGGTTGCTCGTCAACGCCGTGTCGCCCGCCTTCATCCACACGCCGATGACCGACGCGATGATGAGCAAGCGGGCGGACGCGCTCGGCGTCACGCCGAAGGAGGCGATCGAGTCGTTCCTCGACGAGGAGCGGCCGTACATGGAGCTGAAGCGCCGCGGCGAGCCCGACGAGGTCGCGAATGTCGTCGCATTCCTCTGCTCGGACGCCGCGTCGTTCGTCAACGGGTCGAACTACCGCGTCGACTCCGGGTCGGTCGCGACGATCTGACCAGACGATCCGACCCGACGCACCGACGACGGTGGCTGGTCAGGCGGCCGGGAACCGCAGCGTCTGCTCGCCGACCTCGAGTGCCACGGCCTCGTGGCCGGCGATCTCGAGGACCGCGCTCGTACCGGCGGGGACGACCGCGCGAACCTGCATCCCTCCGTCCGCGTCGAGCTCCCAGTCGATCTCGGCGAGGCCGTAGGGCGTGATGTGAGAGGCGCCCGCCGAGGTCAGACCGCCGCCGGGCCGCGGCGCGAACCGGATCGTGCGGAAGCCGGGCGACGTCGCCTCGATGCCTGCGGCGACCCGGTGCAGCCAGCTCGCGACCGCGCCGAGCGCGTAATGGTTGAACGACGTCATGTCGCCGGGGTTCACCGTGCCGTCGGGCAGCATGCTGTCCCAGCGTTCCCAGATCGTCGTCGCGCCCATCGACACCGGATAGAGCCACGACGGGTTCTCATCGGTCGACAGCAGCAGGTACGCCTCGTCGAGATGCCCCGACTCCGTGAGCGCGTCCGAGACGAGGTTCGTGCCCGCGAAGCCGGTCGCGATGCGGCCTCCCGCGCTGCGGACGAGCTCGGCGAGCCGTTCGCCCCCGCGCTCGGCGGTCTCCGCGTCGGGGAAGAGGCCGAAGGCGATCGCGAGCGAGTAGGCGGTCTGCGTGTCGTCGCGGAGACGGCCTGCCGCGTCGATGTACCGCGCGGCGAACGCGCGGCGCACGGCATCCGTGAGCGTCTCGAACCGCTGGACATCGTCCGTTCGGCCCAGCAGGCCGGCGATGTGCGCGAGCCGGGCGGCCGAGTGCGCGAAGTACGCATCGGCCACCAGCACCGGCGAGGTCAACGCCTCGAAGGGGTTCTCCGGCGGGGCACTCGGGTCGAGCCAGTCGCCGAGCTGGAACGTGCCCTCGAGCGTGCGGGCCGGGCCCGCGGCGCGCTCGTACTGCTCGACGAACGCCCGGGCGCTGCCGAACTGCCGCTCGAGCAGCGCGAGGTCGTCGCTGCTCATGATGCAGGGCGTCGGGCGTCAGCACGGTGACGTCGCCCCAGATCGCCGACGGGTCCTTGGGGGCCTTCCCCCAGAACCCGAGCGGGATGTACGGCACGTAGAAGGGCACGAACCCCTCGTCCGCCTGCTCGAGCGCGACGTCGACGAGCCAGGACGAGAGCATCCCCGTGACGTCGTACAGGAATGCGGCCGTGGAGGTGAAGACCTGGATGTCGCCCGTCCAGCCGAGCCGTTCGTCGCGCTGCGGGCAGTCGGTCGGGATGTCGACGAAGTTCGAGCGCAGGCTCCAGACGACGTTCTCGTGCAACCGGTTCAGCTGCGTGTTCGAGGAGCGGAACCAGCCCGTGCGCTCCATGTCGCTGTGATGCACGCGCGACAGGACGTCGCCCTGCTGCAGGTCGCCCGGCCAGCCGTTCACCTCGGCGTAGCGGTAGCCGTGGATCGTGAAGCGCGGCTCCCACGTCTCCGGTCCCCCGCCACGGAGGTGGTAGACGTCGGTGGACGCGGCGGCGCGGAGCGTGCGTGTGTAGAGCTCACCGTCCTGCAGCACCTCCGCGTGCCGCAGCACGACGGTGCTGCCGGCCGGCCCGTCGACCGTGATCCGCAGGCGACCCGAGTGGTTCTGCCCGAAGTCGAGCAGGAAGCGGTCGTCGCCCTTCGGCGTGATCGACACCGGGTGCAGTTCGTCGACCGCGCGGACCGGGGGGCCGAGGGGCGCGATCAGGATCGTGGGATCCGCGGCGCTCGTCGAGACAGGCGACCACCCGGCGTCGGAGGCGCCCGGGGAGGACCAGCCGTCCACCAGGAGCCGGGCGTCGAACTCCTCGCCCTCGTAGAGGCCGGACCCGAGGATCGGCGAGGTCGACGCGACCCACGAGTCGTCGGTGCCGATCACGACCGACTCGCCGTCGACGGTCGTGATCTCGAGCTGCACGAGCGCCGCCTGGTCGGCGCCGTAGAAGTCGGTCGTCCCGCCGTCGAACCCGAGCTTGCCGCGCCACCATCCGTCGCCGAGCCATGCGCCGACCATGTTGTCGCCGGTCGTCAGGTGCCCGGTGACGTCGAACGTCGCGTACCGGAGGCGGTGCTGGTAGCTCGTCCACCCGGGCGTCAGTGCTTCATCGCCGACGCGGCGTCCGTTGATCTCGAGCTCCACGACGCCATGGGCGGTCACGTAGGCCCGCGCGGATGCGACCTCGGCGTCGATCCGGAAGGGCCGGCGCACCAGCGACGGGCGCCGATCGGCGTCGTCGGCCGCCCTGCCGGCGAACCGGGCGGACCAGTCGCCCGGCTCGAGGAGCCCGACCTCGACCGTCGAGGGCTCGCTCCACCCGGTCCAGTCCTCGCCGTCCCTCACCTGCACGCGCGCCGTCACCCGGTCGCGGGAGCGCAGCGCGGCCATCGGCCACGGCACGAGGACCTGCTCGGGGGACTCGACCTCGACGACCGGCAGGAGCGGCCGTCCCGACCGTCACCTCGACCCGGTACGCGTGCTGCGCGAACGCGGGCCCGGTCTCGACCACGCGCCAGGAGAGGCGCGGCTCGGGCTCGCCGATGCCGAGGCGGCCGGGCGCATGATGCTCGAAACGGAGGTCAGTTGGTCGAGTGATCGCGCGCTCCTGGGTCGGCTCCGACGGGACCTCCCACACTTCCACGGATTTCGCCGAAACGTGCCTGATGGGTGCAGCAGGAGGCAGGGGCCTGGAAGGCTGAGAGGGTGAGCAGCGCACCACGGAGCGAGGCCGTCGAACTCGCGGTGATCGGCGGCTCGGGGCTGTACTCGCTGTTCGAGGACGCGCGGCAGGTCGAGATCGCGACACCGTTCGGGCCCGCCGCGGCACCGATCACCGTCGGCACGGTGGCCGGGCGGAGCGTCGCCTTCCTGCCCCGTCACGGCAGAGGGCATGCGCTGCCGCCGAGCCGCATCCCGTACCGGGCGAACATCTGGGCGCTCGCCTCGCTCGGGGTCGGCGCAGTGCTGACCTCGAGCGCGGTCGGCGGGCTGCGGGCCGATCTGGCGCCAGGCACGTTCGTGGTGCCGGACCAGATCGTCGACCGCACCACGAGCAGGACGGGCACCTTCTACGACGGGGCGGGCGACGTGCAGCACCTGGCTGCCGCGGATCCGTTCGACACCGCACTGCGCGCCGCGGTGAACGATGCGCTCGCGGCCGAGGCCGCGCCGTCGGAGGCACGGGGGACCGCTGTCGTGATCGAAGGCCCGCGCTTCTCGACCCGGGCGGAGTCCGCATGGTTCGCGGCGCAGGGCGGCGACATCATCAACATGACCCTCGCGCCCGAGACGTTCCTCGCCATGGAAGCCGGTATCGCGGTCGTGAACCTCTCGTTCGTCACCGACAGTGACGCCGCGGTCGGGGCCGGGCACGCGGATGCGGTCGACGAGGCACTCGTGTTCCGCCGGCTCGCCGAGGCCCAGCCCGCGATCCGCCGCGTGCTGCTCGGGGCGCTCGCGCGCATCCCGGCCGGCCACCGCGGCACCGGATTCGGATCGCCGGCGCTGAGCGCGCTGCTCGCCCGTCCTGTCGTCTGAGCGGTCAGGCGAGGGGACGGCGGACGGCGTACATGCGGAGGAACCTCCCCATGTCCTGTACCGCGTGGGCCGTTCCGCGCAGTGTGCCGGTGACCTTGGATCGACCGACTCGGGGCGCGTACGGCACGTCGATCTCCACGATCCGCCAACCGGCGGCGGCGCCGGCGAGCAGCATCTCGAGCGGGTAGCCGCTCCGCCTGTCGGTCAGCTCCAGCGCGACGACGGCGTCCCGCCGCATCACCCGCATCGGACCGAGGTCGGCGATGCGGATGCCGGATGCGACGCGGACCGCGATGGCGAGCGCTCGGTTCGCGAGCCGCGCGTGGATCGGCCATGCGCCGCACGTCGTCGGGCGCCGCCTGCCGAGTGCGAGTTCCGCGGCCCCGGACTCGATCAGCGCGACCAGCGCCGGCAGGTCCTGCGGGTCGAGCGAGGCGTCCCCGTCGCAGATCGCCACGAGCTCGGCCGTGGACGCCGCGATACCCGCGTGGACCGCCGACCCGAAACCGCGCCGCGGCTCGGCGACGACCACGGCGCCGTGTGCACGCGCGACCGCCGCGGTGCCGTCCGTCGAGCCGTTGTCGACGACGATCACGCCGTAGCCGGGCGGCACCCGCGCCAGCACGCCCGGCAGGGCCGCCGCCTCGTTCAGACAGGGGAGCACGAGGTCGACGCTCATCGCGCCTTCGCCGGACGCAGTCGGGCGGCGGCGAATTCCGCGACACCGACATCGAACGGCACGGGCGGGGGCACCTCGAGCGTGCCGCGAAGCCGCTCGCTCGAGGCGGTGATGTGCCGCACATCACCCAGCCGGTACTCGCCGGTCACGATCGGTGCCGGGCCGTCCATCGCCGTGCTCAGCGCGGCCGCGAACTCGCCCACCGTGTGCACCTCGCCACTGCCGACGTTCAGCGGCAGAACCGTCCCCGCTCCCTGATCGCCCGTCCACTGCGCCGCGGCCACGACCGCAGTGGCGATGTCGCGGACGTGCACGAAGTCGCGTCGCTGGCGCCCGTCCTCGAAGACCCTCGGCGCCTCGCCTCGCTCGAGACTGCTGCGGAAGAGTGCTGCGACCCCGGCGTACGGCGTGTTCTGCGGCATGCCCGGCCCGTACACGTTGTGGAAGCGCAGCAGCGCAGCGGTGCCACCGGTCATCCGCCCCCACGCCGCTGCCAGGTGCTCCTGGTGCACCTTCGTCGCTGCGTAGACGTTCCGCGGCTCGAGCGGCGCATCCTCCGGCACCAGGTCCGGCACGAGGGCCTCGCGGGTGACAGCGTCGAACGGATCGAATCGGCCGGCGGCGAGATCGTCGAGCCGCCTCGGCGGTGCCGGCACGACACCACGGCTCGAGCGATATCGGCCCTCGCCGTAGACGACCATCGACGACGCGAGCACGAGACGGGCGACGCCCGCCTCCGCCATCTCGGCGAGCAGCACCGCGGTGCCGAGGGCGTTGGATGCGACGTAGTCGGGCGCCTCACCGAACCGCGTGCCGAGGCCCACTTTCGCCGCGAGGTGCACGACCGCGGATGCGCCGCGCAGTGCGCGCCGGACCGCAGCCGCATCCGTGACGTCACCAGTGATGCATTCGACGCCGGCCGGGACGACCGCATCATGACCGTGCACATCCGGCCGCAGCGAATCGAGCACCCGTATCGTCCATCCGCGGTCGATCGCGGTCGCGAGGACGGCTCGCCCGATGAACCCCGCGCCGCCCGTCACCAGCAGCACGCCGCTCATGCTGCGACCTCGCGCGCGCGCCGCAGGGCGCTCGCGAACGGCGTACCCGGCATCGCGGCGCCGAGCGTCTCGGCCTCCGCGATCGTGTCGACGTCGACCAACTCCGGCAGCAGGCGCACGCGCAAACCCGCCAGCTGCAGCCGGCGCAGCTGCCGGGTGCCGGTGTCGGCGCGGGACATCGGCACGCCGCGGACGAGGTCGCCGGACGGCTGCTCGACGCCGAGCGCCCAGAAGCCGCCGTCGACCGCCGCGCCGAACCAGGCGTCGGCACCCGACCGGTCCGTGAGCACGGAATCGAGCACGGGCACCGCCACCTGTGGCGTGTCCATGCCGATCAGCAGCGTGCGCCCCTCGACCTGGTCGAACAGCGCGCCGAGCCGCGCGTCGAGTGCACCTTGCGGTTGCTGCAGCACCTCCCAGCCGGCCGCTCCCGCCGGCGCGGCGCCGTCGAAGAACAGCACACGTCGATCCGCGATGGAGCGGGCGCCCGCGTCGAGCGTCATCTCGAGCATCGCCGCGGCGACGTCGGCGGCGCCGACCGCGGACAATGCGGGGCTCAGCCTGGTCTTCACCCGGCCGGGAAGGCACTCCTTGGCGACGACGACGAGCGTGGAGGACGCCGCCATCACCACGCCGTCCGGAGCAGATGCTGAATGACGAGAGCGAGCACGACGCCGCCGGCGAGCCCCCACCGCCGCCACTTCGCGGGCAGCAGCGCGGTACCGAGCAGCAGCCACGGCACGAACGGCAGCCAGATGCGCTCCACCTCCGACCGGCTGAGGTCCGACGAGTCCGCGAGCGCCACCATCGCCGCGCCCGCGAGCGTCAGCAGCACGATCGCCCGGTCCGGATCTCGCGTGTGGCGCACGCGGAGCACGGCGACGACGACGGCCGGCCCGACGATGAGCCCGGCGCAGAGCACCAGATCCGCGAGATTCGCCCAGATCCAGTAGCCGCCGGGACGGACCGTCGCGAGACCTGACCAGTACCGGGCGACCAGCAGCGGGTACGCCTGCCACCACGAGAAGCCGAGTGCGGCGAAGCCGAGCGCCACCGCGATCGCGGCCCCGACCGCCGGGACCAGTGGTCGCCACGACCGCGCGACGGCGAGGATCACGAGCGCCGGCACCGCGAGCAGCGTCAGCCCGTAGGAGAGGAACACGCACAACCCGAGCACGAGGCCCGCCCCGGTCGCCCAGACGAGCCGCCGCCCGCGCCGCGAGCTGGTCGCGGCGATCGCGAGCAGGCACAGGCCCCAGGCGGCGACTGCGCCGAACATCGCGTCCGCCGAGACGCCCATGAAGATCGCCGCGGGACCGGCCACCAGGAACGGCGCGGCCCGGCGTGCGCCCGCTTCGGCGCCGAGCCGTCGGACCGCGATCAGCACGGCCGCCGGCGTGGTCGCCGCGATGACGATGACGATCAGGCCCGAGGCGAGTCCGCTGCCGAGGCCGGCCTCGACCAGGAACACGAAGAAGAGGAACGCCGCAGGCGGGTCGCCCGCGACGTGCGTCGGCCACGCCCCCGGTGCGTTCGCGGGAATGCGGTCGGCGAACCCCCGCAGCATCGCCAGCACATCACCGACCTGCCTGGCCGGTCGCAGGTACTCGCTGTGCGACTCGAAGACGTGCGAGATGCCCCACCAGCCATCGACGGTCGCGAGCGCGACGATCCAGGCGACGGACACGGCGAGGGACGCCGCGAGCAGCCGGCGCCACCCCGTGCGCTCCGCGACGCGAGCGCCGAACACGACCACGAGCGCACCGATGGCGACCGAGGGCAGCGTGCCCGGGCCGACGCGGGGATCCCAGTCGGCGAAGAGGGGCGGGACGCCGCCGACGTGGACGTGCCACTGGAACACGGGCGGCAGGACGACGGCCAGCGTCACCAGTGCCACGACCGCGCCGAGCGCGATCCGCCTGGCGCGCAGCTCCCGACTGGCGATCTTGGGAGGCGCGGCCTCGAGCAGCGTCACGGCGTCGAGTACTCCACGAAGCTGCGCGTGGCGGACCGCCACTCGCGGCGGCGCGCCAGGCCGGCCGCACCCGCGTGCCGGCGGAGTGCCACGGTGCCCACCTCGGCCCAGGGGAACGGCCGGCTCGTCCGACCGAGATCGTCGATGACGACGCTGTCGAAGGTGCGGTCGCGCGCCGGGTCGCAGTGCGTCTCGACGACGATGCGGCCGCCGCCTGGCCGCACCAGCGTCGAGCAGCGCCGAAGCAGCGCGGTCGGGTCGCCGCCGATCCCGATGTTGCCGTCGATCAGGATCGCCGTGCCCCACCGGCCGCCGCCGGGCACGTCGTCGAACACGGATCGCAGCAGCACGGGCAGCCCGCGGCTCTGCGCGAGTCGCACCGCAGCGGGGGAGACGTCGATGCCGAGTGCGACGTGTCCACGGGCGGCTGCGGCGAGCACCATGCGACCGGGCCCGCAGCCGATGTCGAGCACGGGCCCGCGGACGTCGCGGATCGCATCGCCGTCCTCCGCGTCGGCCGGCCGGACGAACCGGTCGAACTCGAGCCGGCGCCCCGTCGACGGACGCGCATCGCCGCGGAATTCGTGCAGGGTGAGCGTGCGGGCGTGGTCGTGCAGCGCGTGCGCATACGGTTCGCCCGCGCCCGCTCCGAAGCTCGGGGGAGCGTCGCGGGTGAGCATCCTCCGAACCTACGGACGCGGCCGATCCGCCTGGGCGGAAACCCCTTACGAAGCGGAGACGCCTCGCGCGGGACCTGCCGGATCCGCACGACGCCCGGAGTCGGCGTCCGTATCCTCAGGTGTGCCCACGCCCCCGCCGGCCGCCTCGGCGATCGATCTCACGGACCGGCGGGTCCTCGTCGTCGAGGACGACCCGACGGTGCTCGAGGTCGCGGACGCCTACCTGCGCTCCGCCGGCTTCCTCGTGGACACCGCCGTCGACGGCTTCTCGGCACTCGATGCGGTCGATCGGCTGCGGCCCGACCTGGTCGTGCTCGACCGGATGCTGCCGGGCATCGACGGGCTCGAGGTGTGCCGCCGCATTCACAGCAGAAGCCGGGTCCCCGTGCTGCTACTGACGGCGCTCGCCGGAACCGAGGACCGCATCGCGGGCCTGGAAGCCGGCGCCGACGACTACCTGACGAAGCCGTTCTCGCCCCGCGAACTGGTGCTGCGGGTCCGCTCGATCCTGCGCCGCAGCCTCGACGAGCACGCGCCGGAGGCGCCGTTCGAGGCGGGTGGGTTCGCGATCGACCCCTCCGCACGCGTCGTCGCGAACGAGGGCCGGCCCCTGGCGCTCTCGATCCGCGAGTTCGATCTCCTCGCGTTCCTGCTGAAGCATCCTCGACAGGCGTTCAGCCGCGAGCAACTGCTGCGCGCGGTCTGGCACTGGGAGTTCGGCGACCTCTCCACGGTCACCGTGACGGTTCGCCGCCTGCGCGAGAAGATCGAGCCCGACCCCGCCACGCCGGCGATCCTCGTCACCGTCTGGGGCGTCGGATACCGGCTCGACCTGCCTGGAGTGCCGTGATCTCGCTGCCCGATCTGATCCGGATCATCGCGATGGCCCTGCTCGCCGCGGTCGTCGTCGGCGCACTGGGCCTGCCGGTGCTGCGGTTCACGCGCCGCTCGCCGGTCGTCGCACAGATCCTCGTCGTGGTCGTGACCTCGATCCTCGCGGTGGTCGCCGGAATGCTCGCGGTCGCCGCCGCGATGTACGTCTCGCCGCACGACCTGATCGTGACGATCACCGTCGCCGCCGTGTCGATCGTGATCGCGGTCGCCGTCGCGTGGATGCTCGGCCGAGCGCTGGCCCGCAACATCGCCGCGCTGCGTGTCGCCGCTCAGGCGGTCGGTGACGGGCGCCTCGAGATCGACGCAGGCGCGCCGCACAACGCCGAGTTCACCGCCGTCACCGCCGAACTCGCCGCCACGAGCCGTCGGCTCGCCGAGTCGCGCGACCAGGTCGCCGCGCTCGACGCATCCCGCCGCGAACTCGTCGCCTGGATCTCGCACGATCTGCGCACGCCGCTCGCCGCACTGCGCGCGATGACCGAGGCGCTCGAGGACGGGGTCGCCGAGGACACCCACCGATACCACCGGCAGATGCGGTCGCAGGTCGACCGCCTCTCGGTGATGGTCGACGATCTCTTCGAGCTGTCGAAGATCCAATCGGGGCGCATGAGCCTCGTCATGGAGGCGGTGCCGCTCTACGACCTGGTGAGCGACGCGGTCGCCGAGCTCGGCCCCCTCGCGGACGCCAAGTCGATCTGCATGGAGCATGAGCGCGCGGGTGACCTGACCGTCGTCGGCGATCCGCGCGAGCTCGCCCGCGTGGTCGGCAACCTGCTGATCAATGCCATCCAGCACTCGAAGCCGGGGGATCGCATCGTCGTCTCGGCCGGCCACGACGGTGACGACGGCGTGCTGCTCACCGTCGCGGACAGCGCAGGCGGCATTCCGGAGCACGATCTGCACCGGGTGTTCGAGCCCGGCTGGCGGGGTGACGCGTCGCGCACGCCCGAGCCCCACGGAACGGGTGCCGGCGCAGGTTTGGGGCTCGCCATCGTCCGCGGCATCGTGCGGGCACACGAGGGTGATGTCACCGTGCAGAACATCCCCGGCGGCTGCCGCTTCGACGTGCGGCTACGACGGTTCCCGGGCGTGCTCGTCTGATCACCGCCGTGAGTGTCCCCACTTCGTCACATGCCGGCACGGCGCGAGCGGTGGCGTCCTCCTAGCGTTGCTCGACGAGGAGGTGGGGACCGTGCTCCTGCAATGGCGACTCCAGCGTCTGCTGCATCAGATCAGGCACGCGCTCATCGCGCCCTCGCGCACACCGCGCACCGCGGTCGTGCTCGGCAGGCTGCTCGCGCTCGCCTTCCTGATCTGCTTCGCGACAGGCCTCTACAGCCACCTGCTGCAGGATCCGCTGCCCGGCCTACCGTTCCCGACGCGGCCCGTCTGGATCTACCAGGTCACCCAGGGCGTGCACATCACGACCGGGATCGCCTGCTTCCCTCTGCTCTTCGGCAAGCTCTATGCAGTCTTCCGGGAGCTCTTCCAGTGGCCGCTCGTGCGGTCGCCGCTGCACCTGCTCGAGCGCGCATCGATCGCGCTCTTCGTCGCATCGACGCTCGTCGAGCTGTCGATCGGGCTGCTGAACACGGACCAGTTCTATTCGCTGTTCCCTTTCTCGTTCCGCGCCACGCACTACGCCCTCGCCTTCGTCGTGATCGGCTCGCTCGCGGTGCACATCGCGGTCAAGCTGCCGACGATCGCACGGTACTGGCGACGGGCGGATGCGGTGGATGCGGGCGGCGACGTCGTGCGGCACGAGTCCGATCCCGACGAGGCGTTCGAGGTACCGGACGAGCTTCGCCGCCTGACGGGGCGCCGCCAGACGGCCGGGGTCGCGGGCCGGATCTTCGCCTGGATCGACGCGGATCCGGCGCCGATCGCACCGACGACCGATGCCCGCATCAGCCGGCGCGGCTTCTTCGCGACGATCGGTCTCGCGGCCGGCGCCCTCGTGCTGACCAGTGCGGGCCAGTCGTTCGCGCCACTCGCCGCGCTCGACGTGCTCGGGCCTCGGAAGCCGGGCGTCGGGCCGCAGCAGCTGCCCGTGAACAAAACCGCGGAATCGGCGGGTGTGGTCGAGCGCGCGACGTCACCCGATTGGCGGCTCACGATCGCGAACGGCTCGGCCGAGCGCACCTTCACGCTCGCGCAGTTGCGCGGGATGCAGCAGTACCGGGTCGCGCTGCCGATCGCCTGCGTCGAGGGCTGGAGTCAGGTCGCGAACTGGCGTGGGCCTCGACTCAAGGACCTCATGGACACGGTCGCGGCTGCCGAGTCGTCGGACCTCCGGGTCGCCAGCCTGCAGCGATCGGGCGGCTCGGCGCTGACCACGCTGGAGTCGGAGTTCGCGCGCGACGACCTCACCCTCGTCGCACTCGAACTCGAGGGTGAGGTGCTCGACATCGACCACGGGTATCCCGCGCGGCTGATCGCGCCCGCACGCCCCGGCGTCCTGCAGACGAAGTGGCTCGATCGCATCGAGGTGATGGCGTGAATCCGGCGATCGCCAGGACCCGCGCCGCGCTGTTCGTCGTCGGCATCGGGGTGCTCGGGTTCGGCGCATGGCTCGTGGTGACGAACGTGCATCCCGACCGGCATCCCGGTCTGGTCGTCTGGCTCGGTGGCGCGATCATCGTGCACGACGGCCTCGTCGCCGGTGCCGCGTTCGCCGTGGCGCTTGCCGGACGGCGGGTCGCGCGGCGGTTCCGCATCCCGTTCTCGGCGGTCGTCGTCGCGCAGGCGGGACTCGTCGTCGCCCTCGTCGTCACCGCGCTGTTCCTGCCCGAGGTCGTGAAGCAGCGGATCGGCACGAACAACCCGACGGTCCTTCCCCTCGATTACGTCGGAGCGCTGCTCGTGTTCGACGCCGTGGTCGCTCTCGCGACCGCGGCGGTGATCGTGGTGATCGTCGCCAGGTCCCGCCGCCGCGCCTGACCGAGTCGGTCAGCCGCCCAGCCGACCGATCGGCACGTCCGGGTCCGCGAGCGCCGCCGGGTCGACGTCGGCACGCGACCGGATGAGCGCCTGGATCCGTTCGTTCACGTCCCACACGTTGACGTTCATCCCGGCCACGACCTGACGGCCCCGCGTCCAGAACGCGATGAACTCGCCGGAATCCGGATTCCCGCGGTAGACGACCCGAGCCCCGCGCATGAGCGGCGCGAAACCCGCGAACTCCATGCCGAGGTCGAACTGGTCGGTGTAGAAGTACGGGACCTCGTCGTGCACTCCGCCCTGTCCGAGCATCGCCTTCGCCGCGTCGGCTCCGCCGGTCTCCGCATTCGCCCAGTGCTCGCTGCGCAGGCGCTCGCCGAGGAACGGATGCACGGCGTTCGCGATGTCGCCCGCCGCGAAGACCCGGGGGTCACGGGTCCTGAGTGCGGCGTCGACATCGACGCCGTCGCTCGTCGCGAGCCCCGCGTCGGCAGCGAGGCCGACGTCCGGGGTCACGCCGATGCCGATCACGACGATGTCGGCTCGCACGACTTCGCCTCCGGTGAGGCGCACGCCGGTGGCAGCGCCCGATCGGGTCTCGATCGCGACGACCGTGGAATGCGGGCGGATTCGGACGCCGTTGCGCTCGTGCAGTGCCGCGAAGTGGCCGCCGAGCTCGTCGCCCAGCGCCGCCGCGAGCGGGACCGCGCCGCGTTCCAGCAGAATCACGTCGTTGCCGAGCGACGTCGCGGTCGCCGCGACCTCCATGCCGATCCAGCCGGAGCCGATGACGGCGACCGTGCGGCCCCCGCCCGCGAGCAGGTCGCGAAGCACGACACTCTCGTCGATCGTGCGCAGGGAGTGCACGCCGCCGGCATCGGCCCCCGGCACCTCGAGCGGGGTGGGCTGCGAACCGGTGGCGAGCAGCAGCCGGCCGAACGGCGTGACCCGGTCGTCGTCGTCGACGACCGACCCGCCGGCGAGGTCCAGACGCACCACGCGGACCCCGAGCCGCAGGTCGATCTCGTGCTCGTCGTACCAGCCGTCGTCGAGCACCTTCGTCGACCCGCGGTCCTCGCGGCCGGCGAGGTAGCCCTTCGAGAGCGGGGGCCGGATGTACGGGTGGTGCGTCTCCGCGCCGAAGAGCCGGATCGGTCCGTCGTAGCCCTCGTCGCGGAGGGTCTTGGCGGCAGTGGCTCCCGCCAGCGCCGCCCCGACGATCACGATGCCCTGATCCGTACCGGCCATGTCCGGATTATCGTCCCGCTCCGCCCCGGCTAGGTGCCCGGCGTGAGGCGGTAGACGAGGCCCGCCGTATCGTCGGTGATCGCGATCGAGCCGTCGGGGCCGGGGACCGCGTCCACACTCCGCCCCCATCTCGTGCCGTCCGCCTCCTGGAAGCCGGCGACGACGACCCGCATCGCCGTCAGGCGCCTGGTCGAGGCATCCCATGCGCTGTACGCGACATAGGGGTCGCGTGGCGGCTGACGGTTCCACGAACCGTGCGCGGTGATGAGCGCCCCGTCGGCCAGCGACGCCGGCAGGTTCGACCCGTTCGTGAACACCAGACCGATCGGAGCGCTGTGCGCCGGCAGCCCGAGCTGCGTCGTGCCGATGCTCGTGCAGTCGAGCGATGCGCCGGCCGGATTGTTCAAAGGATCGTCCACGTAGCCGAGGCCGAGCAGATCGGCGTGCCCGCGCGAGTCCGGCACGCAGTACGGCCAGCCCATGTCGGTGCCCTGCGCGATGCGCGACACCTGGTCGTTCGGGTGCTCGTTCACGTACGACGTGACGACCTGGCCGTACGTGCCGTCGCCGTCGTGGAACGGGTAGGGCTGGTTGTCGGCCTGGTTGATCGCCGCGTACACCGTGCCGTCGGGTGCGAAGGCGAGACCCTCGCCGTTGCGCACGCCGGTCGCCACGGTGTGGTTCCCGGTGCCGTCCAGGCCCACCATCGCGATCGTGGCGCGCTCCGGGGTCGCGGTCCGGTCGGACGCCTCGCGATTCGTGGCCGAACCGACGTTGTACACGACCTGGTCGCCGTGCACGGCGACCATCTTCGCCCCGTGGCCGCCGGTCGGCAGGTCGCCCAGCACGACCGTGCGGTCCGACACCCGGCCCGCCGCGTAGGTCCATTTGGTGATCCGGCTGTCCTCCCCGACCACCAGGACCTCGTGACCGTCCTCCGTCGCCATGGCGACCCCTTGCGGATCGTCCAGCCCGCTCAGCAGCGTGTCGACCGTGGGGGCGGCATCGCCGGACCCGGGAGCGATCGCGACGACCTGGCCCTCGGAACCCGTCGACACGATGAGCCGCCCGTCCGGCGCCCACACGGCCATGCGCGCGCCAGGCACGGCGGCCCAGACCTCGGCCTTCCAGCCGTTCGGCACATCGAGCTTCTGCCCGGCCGCCGCCCCCGCATCGACACCGGGTGCCGTCGTGAGCGTCACCGTCACCAGTTGTCCGAGACCCGACGGCAGCGACGACGCGCGAGGCAGGTCCCTCACCTGCGAGACGTTCGCGGAACAGCCGGCGAGCAGGCCGATCAGCAGCGCGCCGGGGACGAGCGAAGCCCTGCTCCGCCTGGTACGCCTCCCGGGGGCACGTCCGGCCATGCCGTCCACGGTCACCGACGAGCATGTGTCTCCGCTGGGACCGAGGCGCGCGCGTCGTTCAGGATCGCGAGGACACACTGGAGGCACCGCACCGCCCGAACCGAAGAAGGTCCAATGCACTACTCCCGCCTCGGCACATCCGGCCTCCACGTCAGTCGCATCGCGCTCGGCTGCATGAGCTTCGGCGACACGTCGCGCGTCCCATGGGCGCTCGGCCGGGACCAGGCGGAGCCGATCTTCCGGCAGGCGCTCGACGCCGGCATCACCTTCTGGGACACGGCGAACGTCTACGGGCTCGGTACGAGCGAGGAGATCGTCGGCGATGCGCTCCGCACGTACACGAAACGCGACGACATCGTGCTGGCGACGAAGCTGTTCAACCGGATGAGCGACGGCCCAGGCGGGCACGGCCTGTCACGCAGGGCCGTCATGGAACAGGTCGACGCGTCGCTCAGGCGCCTCGGCACCGACTACATCGACCTCTACCAGATCCACCGCTTCGACCCGGAGACGCCCGTCGAGGAGACCATGGAGGCCCTGCACGACGTCGTGAAGGCGGGCAAGGTGCGCTACCTCGGCGCCTCGTCGATGTGGTCGTGGCGCTTCGCGAAGCTGCAGGCCGCCGCCGATCTGCACGGATGGACGCGGTTCGTGTCGATGCAGGACCAGTACAGCCTGATCCAGCGCGAGGAGGAGCGGGAGATGTTCGGGCTGCTCGCCGATCAGGGAGTCGGCGCGATCCCGTGGAGCCCGCTCGGCGGCGGCATCGTCGCGCGGCCATGGGGTGAGCGCAGCACGAACCGCGGTTCGACGAGGCCGGAGAAGGACCCGGCCGGTCGGCCACTCTTCCTCGACAGCGACGAGGGCACGGTGGCCGCGGTGCAGCGCATCGCGGCCGAGCGCCGCGTCTCGATGGGCACGATCGGGCTCGCGTGGGTGCTGCGGAACCCGGTCGTCACCGCGCCGATCGTCGGCGCGACGAAACCGCATCACCTGACCGACGCGGTCGCCGCGCTCGACGTCGAGCTCACCGAGGACGAGGTCGCGGCACTCGAGGAGCACTACGTGCTGCGCGAGCCGACCTACTTCTGAGAGCACGGCGAGCGCACGCCGGTCGTGGGAACTTCGGCGCGGGCTCGCCGGTTGTACCCGTCGAGGGCCGCAGCCGGCGGCCAGGAGGAGCACCCAGGTCGATGACCACCACCGAGTACACCAAGGACCCCACCGCCGTCGCGAAGCTCACGCGTCGTCAGTACGAGGTCACGCAGGAGGACGCGACGGAGCCCGCCTTCCGGAACGAGTTCTGGGACAACCACGACGACGGCATCTACGTCGACGTGGTGTCGGGCGAGCCGCTGTTCTCCTCGACCGACAAGTTCGACAGCGGATCGGGATGGCCGAGCTTCACGCGGCCGATCGACACGAGCCGCATCGTGAACAGAACCGATCGCAGCTGGTTCATGGTCCGCACCGAGGTCCGTTCTGCCGCCGGGAACAGCCACCTCGGACACCTCTTCGATGACGGCCCCTACGACAAGGGCGGCATGCGCTACTGCATAAACTCGGCGGCGCTGCGCTTCGTGCCGGTGGCCGAGCTCGAGGCGCAGGGCTACGGCGAGTACGCGGTCCTCTTCGACGGCAGGGCCTAGCTCCGAGCACCGTGCGGGCGGTCAGGCATGCGGCGGGCGTGTGCGTGACCGCCCTTTCGGTGCCGGGTGGGCGGCGACCGTAGCGGGCCGTCCGCCCGGCGTCCAGCCCTCCTGGCTTTCAGGCGACCTGTGTTCGGGTAGCGGCACGACGGCTGACTGGGGGTCACCATGCGCTTCTTCCGGAGGCGGAAGCACGACGACGTGAATGAGGACACCGGCGTCGAGTCCGAGAGCAGCGAGCGTGCCGCGACCGCCCCTCCGCCGGACGACCCTCGCAAGCCGGACGCGCCGACCGATCTGAAGAAGCCGTCGTGGCTCTACGTCGTCAAGAAGACCGGGCGCGAGTTCGGCGCCGACCAGTGCACCGACCTGGCTGCGGCCCTCGTGTACTACTCGGTGCTGGCGCTGTTCCCGGCGCTGCTCGCGATCGTCTCGCTGCTCGGGCTCTTCGGCCAGGCGCAGGCGACGGAGAAAGCCGTGTTCGACATCATCGGCTCGACGGGCGGCGTGCGTACCACGCTCCAGCCGGTGATCGCCTCGCTCACGCGATCGCCCGCAGCACCGGTGACCTTCGTCATCGGCATCGTCGGTGCCCTCTGGTCGGCGTCCGGATACGTCGGCGCATTCGGCCGGGCGATGAACCGTGTGTACGGCATCGACGAGGGACGCCCCGTCTGGAAGCTTCGGCCGACACAACTGCTCGTGACGGTCGTCGCCGTGATCCTGGTCGTCGTCGGCGCGTTGATCCTGGTCCTGAGCGGCCCCGTCGCTCAGCACGTCGGGAACGCGATCGGTCTCGGCTCGACGGTCGTGTTCGTGTGGGGGATCGTGAAGTGGCCGATCCTCGCGATCGTCGCCGTCGTGGTCGTCGCCGTCCTGTACTACTTCTCACCCAACGTGCGGCAACCGAAGTTCAAGTGGGTCAGCACGGGCTCGGTCCTCGCGCTGCTGCTCTGGGCGATCGCGTCGGCCGCGTTCGCGTTCTACGTCGGGAACTTCGGCCACTACAACTCGACCTACGGCTCGCTCGGCGCCGTCATCGTCTTCCTGCTGTGGCTCTGGATCACCAACATCGCGCTGTTGTTCGGCGCCGAGTGGGATGCGGAACTCGAGCGCGGACGGGAACTGCAGGCCGGTATCGCCGCCGAGGAGGACATCCAGCTGCCGCCCCGTGACACCCGGCAGGCCGACAAGAAGGCGGCGAAACGCGCCGACGACATCGCGCAGGGGCGTCGGCTCCGCGAGAGCCGCGGCGCGAAGCGCTGACGGGCGCGCGCCGCGGTCCGCTCAGTCGAGCGGGCCGTCGTCGATGTCGTCGCGGAGCTCCCAGGGGATCTCGCCCACGAGCGTCACCGGTACGGCAGGCGGCAGGTCGAACTCGCCGGGCACGTCGAATCCGCCTGTCACGCTGGCACGACCGAGATGCGTCGTTGTGACCCGGCCGTCGTCCGTCACGACGGGGTCGTCCCCGAGGTGATGCGAGGCCAGCAGGGTCCCCATGTCGCCTGGTGCGTGGATCGTCGTCATAGGGTCTGTCTACGCCACGCCGACACGCCGCAGGCCGCGCCACGTGCCCGACTCATGGAACCCTCAGAACTCACTCAGCGATGTGTCAGACGCCGTGATGTCGGTGCGACGTGTCGGCGCGTCACGCATGAACCGGAATCGACGCTCCTATGGCGAAATCACCACGGATCCACGCGTGAGTGGTTGGCTGAGCACATGTCCTTGAACCACGACGAGTTGCGTCGCACGAGCGTGGAACTGCAGCACAATCTGCGGTTGTCCGGGCTGACCGAGGCCGAGGTCGCCGCCGACCTCGGGCTCACTCCCGATCGACTGCGCGCCGTCCTGCGGATGTCGGCGCTCGAGAGTCCCGCGGAGGCATGGCTGCTCCGCGACTACCTGGAGCAGGCGGTCCGCGACGCCGGCGGCGAGCCCGTGCCGTTCACCGTCCTGACGGAGCGGAGCCGCCGGATGGCGGAGTTCTGGTTCGGCCTCCGCGAGGCTCCCCGGCACGTCTTCGCGGCCTGACGGCGCTCATCAGCCCGTCGCGTATCAGCCCGTCGGCCCGAACCGTTCGGTGCGCACGCGCTCGGCGGGATGGCCGAGGTCGATGAGCAGATCGGCGACCGTCTCGACGAATCCTGTGGGTCCGCAGACGTAGACGGTCGGCCCGTCAGTGGGCGGAATCGTGCGCGCGACGAGATCGCCGACGGCGATCCGGCCCGCGCCGCGCGACGATCCGGCGGGGGCGGCCCGCGTGTAGAGCCGGTCGATCGTGCAGGTCGGATCGGTGAGGCGATCGAGCTCGTCCCGGTAGAACTCGCGATCCGGTGACCGGACCGACGCCAGAAGCCGGAACGTCGCGCCGCTGCCGACCGCGGCGCGCGTGCGGATCATCGACATCAGCGGCACGATGCCCGAGCCGCCGGCGATCAACTGCACCGGTTCGCGCTGTTCCGGCCGCCACACGAACCATCGGCCGATCGGGCCCGCCACCTCCACTGCGTCGCCGACACCGAGTTCGCCGACCAGGTAGGGCGAGACCTCACCGTCGGGCATCAGATCGACGGTGACCTCGATCGGCGACGCAGCGGCCGCGGACGACAGGGAGTAGGAGCGCTGGGCCGTGTACCCGTCGGCGGCCGTCAGCCGCACGTCGATGTGCTGACCTGCAAGGGCCGGCGCCAACCCCGGCGCATCGAACCGGAGCGTGCGGGAGGTCGCGGATTCCATCCGCGCCTCGACGAGTGTCGCGGGCAGCCATTCGACCGCCACTCAGCTGTACCGCTCTTCGGTCCACGGGTCGCCGTGCAGGTTGTAGCCGAGGGATTCCCAGAAGCCGGCGCGGTCGCGGGTCATCATCGTGAGTTTGTTCACCCATTTGGCGGACTTCCAGAAGTACAGGTGCGGCACCAGCAGCCGTGCCGGTCCGCCGTGCTCGGCGGCGAGCGGCTTGCCGTCGAACTCGAACGCGACCCAGGCGCGACCCCGGATCTCGTCGACCGGCAGGTTCGTCGTATAGCCGCCGTACGAGTGCGCCATGAGATACGGGGCGTTCGCATCGGCGGCGTCGAGGAATTTGTCGACGAGCACGCCGCGCCAGGTCGTGCCGAGCTTCGACCAGCTGGTCACGCAATGGATGTCGGTGTGGACCTCCTCGGCGCCCAGGTCGAGCATCTGCTGCCAGGTCCACTGCATGGCCGTGCCCTGTTGCGTCTCGACCGCGAACCGCCAGTCGTCCTGTCGGACGCGCGGGGTCGCGCCTGCGGACAGCACCGGGAACCCCTGCTCGAGGTACTGCCCGGGTGGCAGTCCGGGCACGCTGCGGCGCCGGCCGAGGAATCCGGGGGAGAAGACGGCCATGGGCATCCCTTCGGGCGCGACGAGGGTCCGGACTCTCATCGTGCCACCGGGCCGGTACGGCCGCACGTGTCGTTCAGTCGCCCGTGAACGGGGGAGCGACGCCCCAACCCCATCTCGGCACGGGCGCATGCGGCGGGAAGGTCGCACCCGGCTGCGAATTGTGCATCGCGATCCGCGTGCCCCACTCGAGATACGCCATCAGGGCCGAGCGGAACTCGGGGTCCGCGGGCAGCTCGGCGTCATCCGCAGCCGCGCTCATCAGCTGGACGAAGCGGGCTCGGTGCTCCGGCCGGATGCCGAGGCCGACATGGTGGCCGACCATCGCCTCGTAGCCGCCGAGCTGTTCGGTGTAGTCGGACGACCCCCCGAACACCTCGGCCCACCAGGTCGCGACGTGCGCCCGGTGCGTGGTGCTGACCCCGCCGGGGAAGAAGGGCGCCAGCAGGTCGTCCTGCTCGACGCGGTCGTAGAAGGCGTCGATGAGCCGCGTGAACGCGGCCTCGCCGCCCGCCCAGTCGAAGAGCGTCGGCACGGGTGCGTCAGCGTCCACGGTTCCCTCCGGTCGCCACGCTGCCGATGCCTCCCGCGATCGCGATCTTCATCCTCGGCACCGTAGCGTCGGTGTCCGTGAGCATCGGCGTGTTGGGTCTCGGGCGGATGGGGCTGCCGATCGCCCGCGCGCTCGCCGCGCGCTTCGACGTGGCCGGGTACGACATCGATGCGGCCAGAGGGACCGCGGCGCTGGCGGCCGGCGTCGTCGTCGCGCCGGATACGGCTGCCCTGGTGCACGGGTCGGACGTTCTTGTCACCGTGGTGCCCGGTGCATCCGCATTGCAGGACGTGATCGCTGCCGTGCTCGCGGCCGACGGGCGCCCGTCGCTCTGGATCGAGCTGTCGTCGTGCGACCCCCGGGGCGGCGCCGACCTGCACGCGCGTGCCGCTGCCGCAGGCGTCGCGTCGATCGCGGCGCCCATGATGGGCGGCCCGGACGTTGCCGCGCGCGGGCGACTCGGCTTCACCGTCGCCGGCCGGCCCGCCGCGGTCGACGCCGCGCTCGCCGTGCTCGACGTCCTCGGGGACGCCGAGCACCGCGTCACGGTAGGGCAGCGGCAGGGCGACGCCTACCTCGCCAAGCTGCTCGGCAACCTGCTCTGGTTCGGGCAGGCGCTCGCCGTGACCGAGGTACTGATGCTCGGCAGCCGGGAAGGCATCGAGCCCCAGGAGCTGCGGCGCATCCTGTCGGCCGGTCCCGGGGCGAGTGCGTTCCTCGACCGGCACGCGTCCGCGCTGCTCGCGGGCGACCTGATGGACTCGTTCGGCATCGCCGGGGTCGTGGACGAGATCGACGCGGTGACCTCGGTGGCGCGGCAGCACGGCCTCGATCTCGCGCTCGCCGAGCACGTGGGGCGCATCCACCGGGCCGCGCTCGAGCGCTACGGGCCGCTCGGTGGCGAGCTGCTCGGCGCGCTGCTCCTGCAGCAGGACGCGGGCATCGATCTCGCGTCGGACACGGATCGCGGCACGAGGATGGTGCGATGAGCGAACGCGCGACGACGATCATCTCGACCGGCACGCTCGTCGGTGTCCGGGACGCGGGGATCGACCGCTACCTCGGGGTGCCGTACGCCGCCGCGCCGGTCGGGGACGCCCGATTCGGAGCGCCACGGCCCGCGCCGGCGTGGACCGGTGAGCGCGACGCGACCGTGCACGGGCCGACCGCGCCGCAGAACCCGTACGGCCCCGCGACCGCGCCGCTGCTCGCCAATGTCATCGATCCCGGTGACGACTACCTGCACGGCAATGTCTGGGCGCCCGTCGGCGGGCGCGGCCGCCCGGTGATCGTCTGGGTGCATGGCGGCTCGTTCGCCAACGGGTCCAACGCGCTCGACGGGTACGACGGCACGGCGTTCGCCCGGGACGGCGTCGTCTTCGTCGCGATCAACTACCGGCTGGGTGCCGAGGGGTTCGCGGTGCTCGACGGCGTGCCGCGCAATCTCGGGCTCGAGGACGTCGCCGCGGCGTTCCGGTGGGTGCGCGCCGAGATCGCGGCCTTCGGCGGGGATCCGGCGAATGTGACCGCGGTGGGCGAATCCGCGGGAGCCATGGCCATCGGGGCCCTGCTCGCGCTGCCCGCTGCCGGCGATCTGTTCGACCGGGTGGTGCTCGAGTCCGGTGCGCCGACCGCGGCGAAGGAGCGTGCCGCGGGTCGCATCACCCGACTGATCGCCAAGCGGCTCCGAGTCGGGACCGACCGCGGCGCGTTCGCCGCCGTCCCGTCGGCCGACCTGCTCGCCGCCACGCGCGCCGTCACCGCCGGATCCAATCCGCTGATCGGTGGCCTTTCGTGGGGACCCGTCATCGGCGGCGTGCTGGTGCCCGCCGATCCGCTGGAGCGGATCGTCGCGGGCGCAGGCGACTCGATCCCGATGCTCGTCGGGTGGACGACCGAGGAGTACCGGCTCTGGTTCGTCCCGTCCGGGCTCATCGACCGGATCGGCCGCGCCCTCTTCGCCGCGGCGAGGGTCCGCTTCCGCATCGGACCGCGGGTACTGCGCGCCTACCGGGCCGCGCATCCGGGCGCCGGACGCGGGGAGCTCTTCGGCACCCTCGCGCAGGACCTGATCCTGCGGCTGCCCTACCGCCGGGTGTTCGAGGCGCGGCGTGCACGCGGCGCCGCGCCGACCTTCGTGTACGAGTTCGCATGGCGCACCCGGGTCGCGGACCTGGGTGCCTCCCACGTCCTCGAGATCCCGTTCGTCTTCGACCGAGTCGGCTCGCCCGACTGGACCAGAATCATCGGTCCCGATGCGCCGCAGTGGCTCGCCGACGACATGCACGCCGCGTGGGTCCGGTTCGCCACGACCGGCGACCCGGGGTGGCGCGCGTGGGACGCGTCGAAGCCGACGATGGTCTTCGGCCCCGCCGCGTCGACGCTCGTCGAGGCCCCGCGCGAGGCCGAGATCGCGGCTTGGCGCCGCTGACCGCGCCACTGATCAACAGCCCGAAGCCGTCGATCACTGCACACGAAGCGATTCGTCGTACTGTGCGTGGAGGACGCGAGCGTGCGCCGCGTCCCAGTGCATTCGTCGAGGAGGACGGAATGACGGACACCGAGGCGGCCATCCACGTGGCGCAGACGGGCGACCCGATGACCGGGGAGGGGTTCGCGACCGTGAGCGTCGCGGCCATCCTCGCGGAGAGCGCCTGGCGGCACCCCGACACGACCGCGCTCATCTGGGCGGGCAACGACGGTCCGGATGCGCGCGTGACGTACGCGGACCTGTGGCGGCAGACGCAGGCGTACGCCGGCGTGCTGCGCGATCGCGGGATCGGTCGCGGCGACCGGGTGGCGATCATGATCCCGAACGTGCCCGACTTCGCCCGCGTCTACTACGCGGTGCTCGCGATCGGTGCGGTGGCGGTACCCATCCATCTGCTGTTCAAGGCGGAGGAGATCGGCCACATCCTGCGCGACTCCGGAGCGAAGCTGCTGGTCTCCGGTGCGACCTCGCTCGGCGAGGCGCTGCCCGCCGCCGCAGAGGCGCGCGTGCCGGCGCTCACCGTCCTCGTGCCGGACGCGATGACCGATCTGGTCCCCGCGCCGCGGCTCGAGGACCTCGCGAAGGACGCAGAACCGATCGGTCTCTACGAGGCGATGCACCCGATGGAGTCCGCGACGCTGCTCTACACGAGCGGCACCACCGGCACCCCGAAGGGCGCCGTGAACAGCCACTTCTCGCTCGTCGAGAACGTGAACGTGTCGCTCATCGACCTGTTCCCGATGGTCGCCTCCGACGTCGTCTTCGGCGGCCTGCCGCTCTTCCACACCTTCGGGCAGACCTGCGTGCTCAACACCGCGTTCCGCCGCGGAGCCACCATCGTGCTGCTGCCGAAGTTCGAGCCGGCGGCGGCACTCGCCGCGATGGTCGAACACGGCGCGACCGTCTTCACGGCGGTCCCGACGATGTACGTCGCGCTGCTCGGCGCGGCGCGCAGCGCGGCGGAACTCCCGGAGTTGCGCTACGCGGTGTCGGGTGGCGCGCCGCTGCCCGTCGCCGTGCTCGAGAAGTTCGAGGAGGTGTTCGGTGCCAAGGTGCACGAAGGCTACGGCCTGACCGAGACCTCGCCCGTCGCCTCGTTCAACCCGGTCGGCGGGGACATCCACCCGGGCACCGTCGGCAAGGCCATCTGGGGTACCGACGTCGCGATCGCGGATCCCGACAACGACGACGCGGTCGAGTTGCTGCCCGACGGGCAGCTCGGCGAGATCGTCATCCGCGGCCACAACCTGTTCAAGGGCTATCTCGGGCTACCGGAGGCCACGTCGCACGCGGTCGTCGACGGATGGTTCCGCACCGGCGACCTCGGCCGGGTCGAGGACCACCTGATCACGATCGTGGACCGCAAGAAGGACATGATCGTCCGCAACGGCTACAACGTGTATCCGACCGAGGTCGAAGGCGTCCTCGTGCGCCACCCGTCGGTGCAGACGGCCGCGGTGTTCGGTCTGCCCCACCCGGTGCACGGACAGGAGATCGCCGCCGCCATCGTGCTCGCCCCGGGCGCCGAGCCCGACGCGGACGGCATCCGGAACTTCGTCAAGGACCATCTCGCCGCCTACAAGTTCCCGCGCACGATCTACTTCGTGGACGAGTTCCCGCTCGGCCCGTCGGGCAAGGTCCTGAAGCGGGAGCTCACTCGGCAGTACTCGGAGGACGCCGAGTAGGACGGGTCGGGTCGCCCCGCGCCGCGTGACCGTCAGTCGTCGTGCAGCCCGGTCGCCATTCCCGCCTTGATCGTGCTCATCACGCCGGAATCGGCGAGCGTCGTCACATCCCCGATCGCGCGGTCCTCGGCGACGTCGCGGAGCAGGCGGCGCATGATCTTGCCTGACCGCGTCTTCGGCAGCTCGGCGACGACCATGATCTGGCGCGGCTGGGCGATCTTGCCGATCTCCTTGGCGACGTGGCCGCGGAGTTCCCTCGCGATGTGCTCCCCGCCGCCGCCCGCTTCGGCCCGCAGCACGACGAAGGCGACGATGCCCTGTCCGGTCACGGGGTCGCTCGCCCCGACGACCGCCGCTTCGGCGACCTTCGGGCTCGAGACGAGCGCCGACTCGATCTCGGTCGTCGAGAGCCGGTGGCCCGACACGTTCATCACGTCGTCGACGCGGCCGAGCAGCCAGATGTCCCCGTCCTCGTCGAGCTTCGCGCCGTCGCCGGCGAAGTACTTCCCCGGGAACCGCGACCAATAGGTGTCCACGTATCGCGCGTCGTCACCCCAGATCGTGCGCAGCATCGAGGGCCACGGCTCCGTGAGCACCAGGTAACCGCCCGAACCCGGCTGGACCGGGACGCCGTCGTCGTCGACGACGTCGGCACCGATCCCCGGCAGGGCGCGCATGGCGGCGCCCGGCTTACCCGCCGTGACCCCGGGCAGCGGGCTGATCATCATCGCGCCCGTCTCGGTCTGCCACCAGGTGTCGACGACCGGCGTCCGGTCGTGGCCGATGTGGTGCCGGTACCAGACGTACGCCTCGGGATTGATCGGCTCGCCGACGGACCCGATGACGCGCAGGCTCGACAGGTCGAAGCGCGCCGGCACGTCGTGGCCCCACTTCATGAACGTGCGGATGGCGGTCGGCGCGCAGTAGAGGACCGACACGTGGTACTTGTCGACGATCTCCCACCACCTGCCCTGATGGGGCGAGTCCGGCGTGCCCTCGTAGAGGACCGAGGTCGTGGCGTTGGCGAGCGCACCGTAGACGACGTAGCTGTGCCCGGTGACCCAGCCGATGTCGGCCGCGGTCCAGTAGACGTCCGTCTCGGGTTTCAGATCGAACACCGACCACTGCGTGTACGAGGTCTGCGTCAGGTACCCGCCCGAGGTGTGCAGGATTCCCTTCGGCTTGCCGGTGGTGCCGGACGTGTACATGACGTAGAGCGGGTGCTCCGCGTCGAACGCCTCCGGCACGTGCTCGGTGCTCGCCTGCTCGACGGTCTCGTGCCACCACAGGTCGCGACCGGCCGTCCATCCGACGTCGCTTCCCGTGCGGCGCACGACGAGCACGGAGCGGACGTCCGGACAGGTCGCGAGGGCCGCATCCACGGCCGGCTTGAGCGGGACCGCCGCGCCCTTCCGGTAGCCGCCGTCGGCGGTGATCACGACGCGGGCGTCGCAGTCGAGCACCCGGGTGGCGAGCGCGTCGGCGGAGAACCCGCCGAACACCACGGTGTGCACGGCGCCGATGCGGGCACACGCGAGCATCGCGACGACCGCCTCCGGGATCATCGGCAGGTAGATGGCGACCCGGTCGCCCGCCGCCACGCCCAGCGACGTCAGCGTGTTGGCCGCCTGGCACACCAGGCGTGTGAGCTCGGCGTACGTGATGACCCTGGTGTCGCCCGGTTCGCCTTCGAAGTAGTAGGCGACGCGCTCGCCGAGACCGGCCGCGACGTGACGGTCGAGGCAGTTCGCGGCCACGTTGAGTTCCCCGCCGACGAACCACCGCGCGAACGGGGCATCGCTCCAGTCGAGTACCTGCTGCCACGGCGTGGCCCAGTCGAGGCGCTCGGCCGCGGCGGCCCAGAACGTCAGGCGGTCTCGCGCGGCCGCGTCGTACGTGGATTCGGTGACGTTCGCCGTCGCCGCGAAGGCCGCAGAGGGCGGGAATCGCCGCTGCTCGTGCGCGAGGTTCTCGAGCGCGGGGGCGTGGGTCGGGACCGTGCTCATGCGCGGGCCCGGACCGGCAGGACGACGCGCTGCCACGTCGAGTTGGTGACCGACGCGGCGGACCCGTACCAGGCGAGGACCGCGGTCACGAGCCCGAGGATGCCGCCGGCGTGCGTGATGGTGGCATTGCCGGCGAACGCGCCGAGCGTCAGCGCGACGAACGTGAGGCTGAGCGCGACGAAGACGAGGAAGACGATCCGAGTCGTCTTCGCGGCGGCGATCGTCATGTAGATCGTGAAGATCGTCCAGGCGAGCAGGAAGGCGCCGACCCCCGCACTGCCGGCTGCCTTGGCCGCATCCGCATTCGTGAGCAGCCACCAGAACGCCAGCCAGAACGAGCCGTACGACGTGAACGCGAGTGCGCCGAAGGTGTTGCCCTTCACGAACTCCCACATGCCGGCCAGCACCTGCGCGATGCCCCCGTAGAACAGGGCGAGGCCGAGGACCGAGGCCCCCGCCCCCTCGATGAACCCGGCGTTGGCCAGGCTCAGGACGAACGTCGTCATCGCGAAGCCCGCGAGACCGAGGGCCCCTGGGTCGGCGATCGAGGCCCGACCGGCGGGCGCCGACGGCCTCGCGTCGAAATCGGCTGCAGCTTCTTCGATACGGATGCTCATGCCAAACACTCCTTCGTGTCGTGGGGGGAGCGCGCCGGAATCCGGCCGTGGACAGGGACGAAAGGCCCGTCCACCGGTCTCCGGCGCGTTGCTACCCTGCACGCTACGAACACGAGGACGTGTCCGACTACCGTCCGAAGGAGGGAGCGATGATCGATCCCGGGGCGGGCGCGCACCGCGATCTGTTGCGGCGGAGCGTGCAGGAGTTGGCGCGCCGGACCCGGTGCCCGATCGCGTTCGGCGGTCTGACGTCGGGCGGTCTGACGCCGCTCGACACGTTCGTGGGTACCCGCGGCGCGAGCCTCACCGGGCTCCGCATCGAGCCCACGCACGGGGTCGGCGGCCTCGCGGCATCCGATCGTCGTCCGATCGCCGCCGTCCATTACCGCCGTTCGCCGACGATCACCCATCGGTACGACCGCGAGGTGTCCGCGGAGGGCATCGTGTCGCTGCTCGCCGTGCCGGTCGTCGTCGAGGGGCAGGTGCACGCGGTCCTGTACGGCGGCCACCGGGAACCCGTGCAGTTCGGGGACGCCGTCATGCGCGAGGCCGTCGCGACCGCGAAGTCGCTCGAATGGGAGTACTCGGTGACGAGCGAGGTCGACCGCCGGCTCGCCGCACTCGACTCGGACGGGCGCGTCGGGCCGCGGCTGTACGAGAGTCAGGCCGATCGGTCGGAGTTCCGTGAGGTGTTCGCGCTGCTGCGGGAGATCGGGCGCACGGTCACCGATCCCGCCCTCGCCGAGCGCATCGAGACCGTCGCCCGCCGGGTCATGCCGGTGACCGCGCCACCGACCGCGCCGGCCCTCTCCCCACGGGAATTGGACATGCTCGCGCAGGTCGGACTCGGCAAGCGCAACGCCCACATCGCGGCCCAGCTGGGGCTCTCGGAGTCGACGGTCAAGAGCTACGTCGCGTCAGCGATGCGCAAGCTCGACGCGTCGAGCCGGTACGAGGCGGTCGTCATCGCGCGGCGGAAGGGCCTGCTGCCCTGAGCCCACGGTCGAGCATGACGGAGCATGCGGGAGACGGGCTCGTCCTGATCCCTGAGTGACCTCGGGCTGCGGCCCTGCCGCCCGTGCCCCCGCTGGGACTCGAACCCAGACTCGAGCGATTTTAAGTCGCCTGCCTCTACCGATTGGGCTACGGGGGCCCGGCTGACATTCTGGCGGCAGTGGGGCACCCGGATACGTCACGAACGCCCGAAACACAAGCCCCGGGTTCTGCAGGAGATCTGCAGATGCAGCCGGTTCACAGGGTCGCTGATAGGCCGTGCATGGCGTTCGTCCACTCTCGCTCGTCAGCGTTGAAACCCTTCATTGCACACCGAACGCAACGCGGGCTGAGAGGACGAAGCCATGGCAGCACGACGGGCTCTGCACGAGGACGGCCGCCACGACGCGGCTCCGGCGGCACGGGGCCGGCACCGCCGCGACGCGCGCCGCCAGTGGAACACGGTGAATCGGGTGACGTCGTTCGTGCTCGGCGGCGGGGCCGTGGTCGCGGGCGTGGTGCTGGGCGTCACCGGACCGCAGGTGTCGCCGGTGCAGCCGCACCGGGGCCATACGCCACCCGTGCCGGAGTCGGCGGCGAAGGCGGCGCGGGCCACCGTGCCGCGGATCCGGGTTGTGCTCGGCACCGGGGTCGCCGGATCGCCGATCGTCCGCATCCGCCCGGCCGTCGCGGCGGGTCTGCACGGATGACCCTCGGCGGCCGCACGGACCTCATCGGCCACAAGGCGCCTGGGCCGATGACAGGCTTCGGGCTGTCCGCTCGGGTGGCGGGTACCGGTATCGCCGTGGGTGCCCTGCTCGCATCCGTGCTGGCGGTCGTCAGCTTCCGTGGGATGACCATGTTCGGGCTGCCCGTCGTGGCGCACGTCGCCGGGCTGCTCGCCGGCTACGGGGTCGCAGTGATGGTCGTCCTGATGTCGCGCGTGCCGTGGCTCGAGCGCGGTGTCGGCGCCGACCGGCTGGCCCGGTGGCACGGGGCGGGCGGCCGGATCTTCCTCGTGCTGATGCTCGTGCACGCCGTCGCCGCGACGCTCGCATGGTCGGGGGCGCAGCACGAGGATCCGGTCACGGCGCTGGCCGAGGTCATGGGGTTCCCCTGGCTGATCGCGGCGACGATCGGCACGGTGCTGTTCGTCGTGATCGCCGTGGTCTCGATCCGCATCGCACGGCAGCGCATGCGCTACGAGCGCTGGCACCTCATCCACCTGCTCACCTACGTGGCCATCGCGCTGTCGTTCGGGCACGAGCTCGCGGGCCCCGACCTCGCCGGCCTGCCCGCGGTCCAGGTCGCGTGGAGCCTGCTCTTCACCGTCGCGTTCGGCCTGCTGCTGCGCTACCGCGTCGCCGAACCCCTGCTCCGGCTCTGGCGACATCAGCTGCGCGTCGACGCCGTCATCGACGAGGGCAACGGGGTCAGCAGCATCGTCGTGCGCGGGCGCTACCTGCATGACCTGCAGGCCGAGGCGGGCCAGTTCTTCCGCTGGCGGTTCCTCGGCAGAGGGACATGGACCGCGGCGCACCCGTTCTCGCTGTCGGCGCCGCCTGACGACCGGTTCATGCGTCTCACGGTGAAGGCGATCGGCGACGGCACCACGGCCATCCGGCGACTGCGCCCCGGCACGCGCGTGCTGGCCGAAGGCCCGTACGGCGCCATGACCGACCGCAATCGGGCGGGCAGCGGCGTGCTGCTCGTCGCGGGGGGCGTGGGCATCACGCCGATGCGGGCCCTGTTCGAGACCATCGGCACCGACGGCGGCTCGTTGACCCTGCTGTACCGGGCGTCGTCGCCCGCCGAGGTGCTGTTCCGCGACGAGCTCGAAGCGATCGCGCGCCGGCGCGGCGCGCAGCTCGCCATCCTCACCGGATCGTCGTCGGACCCCGCGAACGAGATCTCGCCGCGCGCCCTGCTGCGCATCGTGCCCGACATCCCGCTGCGCGACGTCTACGTGTGCGCGTCTCCCCGGTTCGCGAACGCCGTGAAGGAGGCGGTGCGGATGGTCGGGGTGCCCCCCGCCCGATTGCACACGGAGGAATTCAGCTTCTGAGTGTCGCTGCCGCAGTCCGCGCGGCGCCGGGTTAGCGTCCCCTCTGGAGGCGGGGCATGCGTGAGCGGGGCATCGACGTGGCGGCCGCCGACGACCCCATCGCCTCGCCCGTGTTCAGCGGACCCGGGTACGACGTCGTCCTCATCGACCGGGCCGCACTCACAGCGGACACGGCGGCCGCACTCGCCGTGCTCTGCGACGCGGGTGTCGCGAAGGCGCTGATGAGCGTACAGACGCCGGAGATGCTCGGTATGGGGGAGGGGGCACCGCTCGCGCCGCCCGACGACCCCGCGATCGCCGACCCGGGTCCCTCGCCGCGCGCATCGGCCGCGCGCCGCCTCGCCCGGCCCGTCTTCACGATCGACGACTGGGAGTTCCGGCCGGCCGAACGCGCCGTGAGCACGCCCGAGCACCGCCGAATCGTGCTCACCGGGACCGAATCCCGGCTCCTGCACCTGCTCGCCAGCCATCGCACGCGGGTCCTCTCCCGGCAGCGGATCCTGCGCGCGATCCTGCCGAACGGGCGCAGCACGGCCACGGTCGACAGCCATGTGCACGCGATCCGCGCGAAGACGACGCCGTCGATGATCCGGACCGTGCACGGGCTCGGCTACAGCCTGGGCACGGTCTGACACCGGGGCCCGCCACGGGTTGGGGGCCGTATGGTAAGCGCCATGGATCTCGGCCTGCTCATCGCCATCATCATCGTGGTGGTCCTGCTCGTCATCCTCGGGTTGTACCTGTGGGCGACGTACAACGCGCTCGTCACCCTCAAGGTCCGCGTCGACGAGGCGTGGAGCGACATCACGGTGCAGCTCAAACGGCGGGCGGATCTGATCCCGAACCTCATCGAGTCGGTGAAGGGGTACGCGGCACACGAGAAGGGCGTCTTCGAGTCGGTCACGAAGGCGAGAGCGGAGACGCTCGCGGCCCAGACGCCGGCGGACGCGACGGTCGCCGAGAACCACATGCAGACCGCGCTGAAGTCCATCTTCGCGGTCGCGGAGGCGTACCCGCAATTGCAGGCGAGCCAGAACTTCTTGCAGTTGCAGGCGGAGCTCGTCGACACCGAGGACAAGATCCAGGCGTCGCGCCGCTTCTACAACGGTGGTGTGCGCGAGCTCAACACCAAGATCCAGGTGTTCCCGAACAACCTGTGGGCGAAGCGGCTCGGCTTCGGCCGGCGGGACTTCTTCGAGGTCGCCGACATCGCGGCGATCGCGGAACCGCCGCGGGTCCAGTTCTGACCTAGCGCGGCACGCCCGTGTACCGAGCGATCGCGAAGAACAAGCGCAACACCGTCGCCATCTTCGTCGTGTTCTTCCTCATCCTCGGCGCGATCGGCTGGATCGCGAACTGGTACTACTCGCCGCGCGGCGGGTACGGGATCTTCGTCATCGTGCTCGTCGGTTCGGCGCTGTTCGCCGTGTTCCAGTACTTCATGGCCACCAGGCAGGCAGTCGCGATGGCGGGCGGGGTCGAGATCACGAAGGCCGACGACCCGCGTCTGTGGCGCATCGTCGAGAACCTGTCCATCCAGACCGGCACCCCGATGCCCAAGGTGTTCATCGTGCAGGATCCGGCCCCCAACGCGTTCGCGACCGGGCGGGACCCCGCGCACGCGATCGTCGCCGCGACGACCGGGCTGCTCGAGCTGATGGACGACAGCGAGCTCGAAGGCGTGATGGCCCACGAGATGGGCCACGTCCGCAACTACGACATCCGGGTGTCGATGGTCGTCTACGGGCTGGTCGTCGCGGTGGGGCTGCTCTCGGACATCCTGCTGCGTCTCACCTTCTTCGGCGGCGGCCGAGGTCGGGATCGCGAGGGCGGGGCGGGGGCAATCCGATCCTCCTCATCGCCGGCATCGTCGCCCTCGTCGTCGCGCCGATCGTGGCCTCGCTGGTGCAGCTCGCGATCTCGCGTCAGCGCGAGTACCTGGCCGATGCGACGAGCGCCCTCACGACCAGGTACCCCGAGGGGCTGGAGCGGGCGCTCGCCAAGCTGGAGACGTACGGCCGGCCGCTGCAGAAGCAGAACAGCTCGATGGCGCATCTCTGGATCGCGAACCCGCTCAGGTCCGGCGCGCTGTCGGGGCTGTTCTCGACGCATCCGCCGATCGAGAAGCGCATCGCGCGCCTGAAGGCGATGTCCGGCCGGTTCTGACGTGCGGTGGACCACGCCGCCGTTCAGGAGGCGGCGAGCGACGCCGCGAGGGCCGGTGCCAGGTCGCCGCGGCCGACGACCTGCACATCGGCGAGGCCGTGCCACGTCGCGGCCGAGCGCAGGACCGGAACGATGCGCTCCGCGACATCGGGCGTCGCGCCCTCCTCCAGCCAAGCGTGCTGCACCAGCAGCACGCCGGCCGATCGGTCCGACTTCAGGTCGACGCGCCCCACGAGGCGGTCGCCGACGAGCACCGGCAGCACGTAGTAGCCGTGGGTCCGCTGGGCTGCCGGCGTGTAGATGCTGATCCGGTAATGGAAACCGAACAGGCGCAGTGCCCGCGGCCGGAACCAGACGACGGGGTCGAAGGGCGAGAGCACTGCGGCGGCGTCGATGCGGCGGGGGATGCGCGCGTCGACGTGCCGCCAGGCCGGCAACGGCCGGTCACCGCGCAGCCAGCCCTCGACCACGACCGGCACGAGCTCGCCCGTCTCCTCGAGCACACGGATCGCGGCCTGCGCCGCGGCGACGGGCAGGCGGAAGTAGTCGGCGAAGTCGGCCACCGTGCCGACGCCCGAGGCGACGGCCGCCCGGCGGACGAGTTCGACCATCGCCTGCTCCACACCGACCGACTGCGGCGGCTCCTGCCCGAACACCTGCGCCGGCAGCGCGTACCGGCGCTCGAAGCCCTTACGGCCGCCGGAGACGAGATCGCCTTGCCGGAAGAGCAGCTCGAGGGCCGTCTTGACGTCGCCCCAGCCCCACCAGGGACCCTGCCGCACGTTCTGCTCGTGGTCGATGTCGCTCGCGGCGAGCGGCCCCCGGCCGGCGATCTCCGCCAGCAGCTCGGTGACGAGCGTCGTGCGCTCGGCGAGCCACGATCCGTACCTGCTGCGCGAGCGCTCCATGCGGAACGCGAACAGGCCGAGGTCCGACTGCGGGATGAACGCGGCCTCGTGCGCCCAGTACTCGAGGTACCGGGTTCCCGGCCGCATGGTGAGCCGGTCGAGCAGCGCCGTGTCGTACGGACCGAGGCGCGCGAAGAGCGGCAGGTAGTGGCTGCGCTCGAAGACGTTCACCGAGTCGATCTGCAGCAGTCGCAGCCGGTCGATCGCCGCGTTGATCTGCCGCGTGCCCGGGCTCGTGGGGCCGGCGGGCCTGCCGAAGCCCGTCGCGGCGAGGGCGATCCGGCGCGCGGCCGCCGCACTGATCCGTTCCGCCACACGAGCAAACTACTCACCGGGCCGGACACCCCCGCAGGGCGCCCCCGTGCCGATCCGTAGACTCTCGCCATGGTCCGACGCCACGACGACCCGCCCGACGAGCTCGACGACGCCGTCGCCCGAGCCATTCCGCTCGGCGTACGTATCGCCGGAGCGTGGTCCTGGCGCGTGATCGGCGTGATCCTGCTGCTCGCCGGATTCATCTGGCTCTTCATCCAGCTGCACATCGTCGTCATCCCGGTGATGGTCGCCGTGCTGCTCTCCGGGCTCCTCACACCGGTCAAGAACCGGCTCATCCGATTCGGTTGGCCGCGGTGGCTCGCAGTCGCCACGACGTTCCTCGGGCTGCTGATCGTGATCGCCGGCCTCGTCGTGGTCGTCGTCCTCACCCTGCGCGCAGGGGCGACCGGATTCGAGGCCCGCATCACCA
The DNA here is from genome assembly GCA_963716965.1 of uncultured Actinomycetota bacterium. Classification (GTDB taxonomy): domain Bacteria; phylum Actinomycetota; class Actinomycetes; order Actinomycetales; family Microbacteriaceae; genus Amnibacterium. The sequence goes on from CAVQUZ010000001.1 coordinate 900,109, forward strand.
AGGGCTACGACTCGATCCTGACATGGCTCGAGTCCCTGCCGTTCGGCATCACGGAGTCGAGCGTGAACGGCTGGCTCGGATCCCTCGCGTCGGCCGTCCAGAAGAACGAGAGCTCGCTCGTCTCCGGGGCGCTCACGGGGGCGTCGACCGTCGGTGACATCCTCGTCGGCCTCGTGCTCTCGCTCTTCGTGACGCTGTTCTTCCTGATCGACGGCGTCGGCATCTGGCGCTGGTGCGTCCGCCTCGCCCCGAGGGCCGCCCGCGCCGCGGTCGACGGCGCAGGCAGGGCGGCCTGGCTGTCGGTCGGCGAGTACGTGCGGGTGCAGATCATCGTCGCCCTGCTCGACGCGATCGGCATCGGACTCGTCGCGTTCCTCCTCGGGCTGCCGTTCGTCGTACCGATCGCGGTGCTCGTGTTCCTCGCCGCGTTCATCCCGATCGTGGGCGCGGTCTCCACCGGCGCTCTCGCGGTGATCGTCGCGCTGCTCTACAACGACCCGGTGTCCGCCCTGATCATGCTCGCCGGCGTCATCGGCGTGAACCAGCTGGAGTCGCACGTGCTCCAGCCGTTGCTCATGGGCAACGCCGTCCGCCTGCACCCGATCGCCGTGGTGCTCTCGGTCGGCATCGGCTCGCTCGTCGGCGGCATCGGCGGCGCGGTGTTCGCCGTGCCGCTGGCCGCCGCGCTCAACTCGGCGATCCGCTACGTCGCCGGGGGCGAGTGGAAGGATGCGACCGGGCACGCCGAGCCTCCGCCGCCCACCGATCCGCCGAAGCCCTCACGGCGACTGCCCCTTCCGAAGCGCAGGCCCAAGCCCCAGGATGTGACCACCGTTGCCTGATCCAGTGCTCCCGCAGACCGCCGCCGCGATCGGTCCCGACCTGGCACGGTTCGAGGATGCGCGCCGGGTGCTCTCCAGCATCGTGTCGTCGACCCCGATGGAGATCTCGCGGTACCTCGGACTCGTCACCGGCTCGCCGGTGTACCTGAAGTGCGAGAACCTGCAGCGGACCGGTTCGTTCAAGATCCGAGGCGCGTCCTACCGGCTCGCCCAGCTGACGCCCGAGGAGCGGGCGAGGGGAGTCGTGGCCGCCTCCGCAGGCAACCACGCCCAGGGCGTCGCGCTCGCGGCGCGCGAACTCGGCATCGAGTCGACGATCTTCATGCCACTCGGCGTGCCGCTGCCGAAGCTGGAGGCGACGCAGGACTACGGCGCGCGCGTCGAACTCGTCGGCCACACCGTCGACGTGGCGCTCGCGGCAGCCGCGGAGTTCGCCGAGCGCACGGGGGCCGTGTTCGTGCCGCCGTTCGACCACCCCGACGTCATCGCGGGGCAGGGCACGCTCGGGCTCGAGATCCTCGACGAGGTGCCGGACGTCGAGACGATCGTCGTCCCGGCCGGCGGCGGCGGCCTGATCGCCGGCGTCGCGTCCGCGGTCGCCCAACGCACGAACGGGCGAGTGCGCGTCATCGGCGTGCAGGCCGCGAACGCCGCCGGATTCCCCGCCTCGATCGCGGCCGGCGAGGTCACGACCGTGCCGACCTCGCCGACCATCGCGGACGGGATCGCCGTCGCGACGCCCGGGCGCCTGCCGTTCGACCTGGTGCAGCGTTACGTCGAGTCGGTCGTCACGGTGAACGACGACGAGACGGCCGCGGCGCTGCTCGTGCTCCTCGAGCGCGCGAAGCTCGTGGTCGAGCCGGCCGGCGCGGTCGGCGTCGCCGCGCTGCTCGCCCACCGCATCCCGAACCCGGGCACGACCGTCGTCCTGGTGTCGGGCGGCAACATCGACCCGCTGATGATGGAGCGCGTCATCAGTCGCGGCCTGGTGACCGCGGACCGCTACCTCACCCTTCGCATCGGCCTGCCCGACCGGCCGGGGCAGCTCGCCGAGATCTCCGCCCTCATCGCCGAGGCCAACGCGAACGTCGTCGAGGTGCTGCACACGAGGCACGGTGCCGACATGCAGATCAGCGAGGTGCAGATCGACATCAGCATGGAGACGCGAGGACCGGTGCACCGCGACGCGGTGATCGCCCGGCTGCGCGCGGCGGGCTACTCGCCGCGCATCATCACGCTCTAGGAGCCCGACGGCCCCGCGCGGTGCGGACTCAGGCCGCGTAGGGCTCGACCTTCTCGATCTTCACCGTGATCGCGCGACCGTTCGGCGCCGTGTACTGCACGGTGTCGCCCACGGCGGCACCGATGATGGCGTGACCGAGCGGGCTCTGCTCGCTGTAGACGTCGAGGTCGGAGTCCCCGGCGATCTCGCGGCTGCCGAGCAGGAAGCGGCTCTCGTTGCCGCCGATCGTGGCGGTGACGACGTTGCCGGCTGCGACATGGCCGTCGCTGCCGGTGGGTACGCCGACCTCCGCGTGCCGCAGTAGCAGCGTGAGCTGGCGGATGCGGGCCTCCATCTTGCCCTGCTCCTCCTTGGCGGCGTGGTAGCCGCCGTTCTCCTTCAGGTCGCCCTCTTCGCGCGCCGCTTCGATCTTGCGTGCGATCTCGGTGCGGCCGTTGCCGGAGAGTGCTTCGAGCTCGGCGGTCAGCCGGTCGAACGATGCCTGGGTGAGGAAGGTCGTTGCGCTGTCCTGTGACAAAAGCGGGGATCCTTTCGAGCGAACCGCTCCATCGGGCCGCGGCTTCGGTGCGGTGGCGGCGGCGAGGAGCATGGCCCGGCGCTCTCGAGGCGCCGGGTCATGGAATGTTAGGCGGGTCTGCAGGAGGAGAGCAACCCGGTGACAGCAAGACCAGCGGTCTTGACGAGCGTGACCCCGCTCCGGTCCGTCGGCGCGGCGGGCAGGTCGACCTCGACCATGCCGACCACGGAGCGCTGCTCGTCGAGGGCCTCGACGGCGCAGACCAGATGTGAATCGTCGTCGCCGACGACGGTCCACCAGACCTTCACCGAGCGGTCGCCGCTGATCTGGAAGTTCGTGGTGCGGAGATCGGACGTGCCCGCGAGACCCGCGAGACCCCCGCCGGCGAACAGCCAGACGACGACCGCGACCACGAGCACGACCGCGATCCCGACGGCGACGAGTACGCGGCGGCCGTGCCCGCCGCTGCGCCGATCGCGGCCGTACCGGCGATCGAGCGTCTCGGACGTCGTCGCCTGGCTCACGACGATCCAAGCTACCCTCGAGTGCATGTCCGAGGGGTGCGCGTGCTGATCCTCGCCGTCGCGACCCCGACGCCTGCGCCGTCGACCGGCGTGAACCCCGACCTCGTCACGCCCGGCTTCTGGGGGTTCGCGATCATCTTCCTGATCGCCGTCGTGGCCGTGCTGCTGATCATCGACATGACCCGCCGGATCCGCCGCGTCCGGTACCGCGCTGATGTGCGCGAGCGGCTGGCCGCCGACGAGGCTGCTGCGGCCGCGAAGAGCGCACGCCGGCGCTGAGACGCCGTCATCGTTGAGACGCGTCAGTCGTTGGGACGCGTCAGTGCACGGGGTGGAGCGCGATGATCAGCGTCGCCGTCCAGTGGCACACGTAGGCGAGCACCGTGCAGGTGTGGAAGATCTCGTGGAACCCGAACCTGCCCGGGAACGGGTTGGGGCGCTTCAGCCCGTATGCGACGCGCGCCGAGCGTGTAGAGGATGCCGCCGACGAGGAAGAGCACCATCATCGGCGTGTTCGCCGCGAACAGCGGTCCGAACTGCGACAGCGCGGCCCAGCCGAGCCCGATGTAGATGATCACGTAGAGCCACCGGGGAGCCCCGATCCAGAACACCCGGAACCCGATGCCGGCGAGCGCGACGCCCCAGACCACGGACAGCAGGGTGACACCCGGTCCGGACGGCAGCGCGAGCAGCGAGAGGGGCGTGTACGTGCCGGCGATGAGCAGGAAGATGTTGGCGTGGTCGATGCGCTTCAGCGTGCGCTTGACCGGCGGTGACCAGTCGATGCGGTGGTAGAGCGCCGAGTTGCCGAACAGCAGGAGCGACGTCAGTGCGAAGACCGCGCTCGCCCACTTTGCCTCGGTGCCGTTCGCGAGCACGATGAGCACGATGCCGCCCGCGACCGAGACCGGGGCGGTGACCGCATGGATCCAGCCGCGCCAGGTCGGCTTGACCGGGACGAAGTCCGCCGCGTCGTCGACGAGGGGGACGTGCGGGAGATCGGTCGGCTCGTGCGCCTCGCTGTTCTCGTGGCCGTCCGCGGTGGGACGGCCCTCCACGCTCGCGGCCACCAGGCAATCGTAGTGATGGGCGATCCAGCGGCCGCGGACTAGCGTTGCGAGGTGACGTTCGGGAGCGGGTCGAGGGGCGCCATCGCCGCGCGATCCCGTCGTCGCATCCGCCTGGCGATCGAGCGGGTCTACCTCCGTCGCCTGCGCCGCGGCGTCGAGCACGATCAGCTGCCGCATCACGTCGCGATGATCCTCGACGGCAACCGCCGCTGGGCGCGTCTCGCGGGGCTCGAGTCGGTCGCACACGGGCACAGGGCCGGCGCGGACAAGGTGCTCGAGTTCGCCGAGTGGTGCGACGACCTCGGCATCTCGATGATCACGCTGTATCTGTTGTCGAACGACAACCTGGGAGGTCGCCCGAGCAGCGAGTTGGACGCCCTGTTCGACATCATCGGCGGTCTCGCGACCACGCTCTCGACGACGCGGAACTGGCGCGTGCAACACGTCGGCATCAGCGCCGGCCTGCCCGACGGACTCCGGGCGGCGCTCGCCGCCGCGCAGGCACGGGGCGCGGACCGGACCGGCATGCACGTCAACCTCGCGGTCGGCTACGGCGGCCGCACAGAGATCGCCCATGCCATGCAGTCGATCGTGCAGGCGCATCAGGCGGCGGGGCGCGGTCTCGACGACCTCGCTGACCTGCTCACGCCCGAGCTGATCGCCGAGCACCTCTACACCGGCGGCCAGCCCGATCCGGACCTCGTCATCCGCACGTCGGGGGAGCAGCGGCTCTCGGACTTCATGCTGTGGCAGAGCGCGCACAGCGAGTTCTACTTCGTCGAGGCGCTCGGACCGGACCTGCGCGAGATCGACTTCCTGCGGGCGCTGCGCTCCTACGCCCAACGGCAGCGCCGCTTCGGCACGTGAGCCGCGACCGACCCGGTCGGAGCCGGTCGGTCAGCGGCCATGTTCTACGCTCGTGCGGTGACTGCCTTCGCCGACGGGTTCGCTGAGGAACCCGGCTATCTCGACTACGCCGCGTTCGGGCCGCTGTCGCGCGGGGTCGCCGCGGAGATCGTCGCGCAGACCGAGCTGATGACCCGCGCGCGCTACGGCGCCGAGCGCCGCATCCGCGAGAACGTCGACCGGATGCGCACGGCAGCGGCCCGGCTGACCGGCTTCCGTGACGACCAGATCGTCTTCTCGCCCTCCACCACCGACGGCATCATGCAGGTCGTGTTCGGCGTGACCGGCGGCATCCTCGTCTCCCGCGCCGAGTACCCGAGCCTGCCGACGGCGGCGGTCCGCGCCTCCGAGTCGCTGCGCGCCACTGCGCCGATCTGGCTCGAGACCGACCACGGCCTGATCACGCCCGGCGCCATCCGCGAGCAGCTCACCAGCACGACGTCCGCCGTCGCGGTGAGCGCGATCGACGCCAGGACCGGACACCTCGTCGATCTCGAGGGGATCCGCGACGTGATCGGGGACCGGCTGCTCATCGTCGACGCGGTGCAGGCCTTCGGCGTCGTGGATGCACCGTGGCAGGTCGCCGACGTGATCGCGACCGGCGGTCAGAAGTGGTTGCGGGCAGGCTGGGGTTCCGGGTTCCTGGCGATCAGCGACCGCGCCGCGTACCGGCTCACCGCGGTGATCAGCGGGCCCGACGGCGTGCCGGGCGGCGACCTCGTCTGGGACGAGGTGCCCGAGCCCGCCCAGGGTGCCGAGGGGTTCCGGACCTCGCGGGCCGATCCGCTCGCATCCGCACGGCTCGCCACGGCGCTCGAGGAGGTCTCCGACGCCGGCATCGCCGAGATCGCGGCGGCGGCCAGAACCCGCGCCGGCGAGGTCATCGCGCTCGCGGACGAGTACGGGCTCCAGGTCACCTCGCCGCGCGCCGACGCCGAGCGCGGCGGCATCGTGGTGGTGCGGCCACCCGAGGAGCACTTCACCGCGCTGTCGGCGGCGCTCGTGAACCACGGCATCTCCGCCACCAGCGGCAGGGCTCGGTGCGGCTCGCCGCGCACGCCGGCACCACGGACGAGACCATCGGGCTGCTGAAATCGGCGCTGCTCGCCTACTCCGGAGTCGCGCGCGCGGTCCGCGTCTCGAGCCGCTGAGCACGCTCTGGGCGAACGGCTTTCCACACCGCCGCGCGGGTGTCATCGCCTGTCACATCCATCGCGTATGGTCTGCCTCGTCGGGTACCTCACCCGGTCCGGGACGTGAAATGCGGCTTGGCACACAAGGAGGCACCACCGTCCCGGTGATGAACCGCTACCGCGGTCGAACGCGGGAGCGCTTGTGGGAGGCCACGTGCCAGAAGCAGTCTCATCCCGGCCGGACGTCGAGCAGACGGGGGCGGACGAATCGCTCCGCACCTTCGTGCTCGACACTTCGGTACTGCTGTCCGATCCGAAGGCGCCGTTCCGCTTCGGGTCGCATTCGGTGGTGCTGCCGGTCGTCGTGATCTCGGAACTCGAGTCGAAACGACACGACCCCGAGATCGGCTACTTCGCGCGGCAGGCGCTGCGCAACCTCGACGAACTCCGTGTGCAGCACGAACGGCTCGACTTCCCGGTGCCCGTCGGTGACGGCGGCACCCTGCGCGTCGAGCTCAACCACTCGAACATGAGCTCGCTGCCGAACGGCATCGCGCTCGGCGGGAACGACGCGCGCATCCTGGCCGTCGCCATGAATCTCGCGAACGACGGTCTCGCGGTGACGGTCGTGTCGAAGGACCTGCCCATGCGGGTGAAGGCGGCCTCCATCGGCCTCAAGGCGGAGGAATGGGCGGAGCTGCCCGTCGACACCGGGTACACGGGAGTCGCCGAGGTCGGTGTCTCGAGCGACCAGTTGCAGCACCTCTACGAGACGGACCACCTGTCGTCGCGGGAGTTCGCCGACCTGCCCGTGAACACCGGCATCGTGCTGACGTCGGATCGCGGATCCGCGCTGGCGCGGGTCGTGAAGAAGGGCGAGGCGCGGCTGGTCCGCGGCGACCGCGACGTGTTCGGGCTGCACGGCCGCAGCGCCGAGCAGCGGCTCGCGATCGACCTCCTGCTCGATCAGGAGGTCGGCATCGTGTCGCTCGGTGGTCGCGCCGGCACCGGCAAGAGCGCGCTCGCGCTCTGCGCCGCGCTCGAGGCGGTGCTCGAACGGCAGCAGCACCGCAAGATCATGGTGTTCCGGCCGCTCTACGCGGTGGGGGGCCAGGAGCTCGGCTACCTGCCGGGCGACGCCGCCGAGAAGATGAACCCGTGGGGGCAGGCCGTCTTCGACACGCTGGGCGCGGTCGTCTCGCAGAACGTCGTCGACGAGGTGCTCGAGCGGGGGATCCTCGAGGTGCTGCCGCTCACGCACATCCGCGGCCGCAGCCTGCACGATGCGTTCGTGATCGTCGACGAGGCGCAGTCGCTCGAGCGGAACGTGCTGCTCACCGTCCTGTCGCGCATCGGCCAGAACTCGCGGGTCGTGCTGACGCACGACGTGGCACAGCGCGACAACCTGCGAGTCGGCCGGCACGACGGCGTCGCGAGCGTCATCGAGACGCTGAAGGGTCACCCGTTGTTCGCGCACGTGACGCTCACGCGCTCGGAGCGCAGCGCGATCGCGGCCCTGGTCACCGAGATGCTCGAGTCCAACGAGCTGACCTGACCCGCGCCCCACACCGAATCACGGAGATCTGGTCTCTCGGCGGCCCGCCAGGCTGCTGGAGAGCCCGCGTGGACCGGATCTCCGTGATTCGGTGTGTGGACCGGCGATACAGTCGGGGGATGGCGGGGGCTGAGGCGACCAGGGAACGGATCCGGGTCGCCGCGCACGCGCTGTTCCGAGCCGGCGGATTCGCGGGCACGTCGGTGCGCGAGATCGCGGCCGCGGCAGAGGCCGATCCGGCGCTCGTCATCCGGTACTTCGGCTCGAAGGAACTGCTCTTCCTCGAGACGATGGAACTCGACGTCGACCACGGCCCGATCGTCGGGCTGCCGATCGAGGACCTCGGCCGCCGCTTCGTCGCGCAGCTGCTCGACGCGGACGACATCACCCGCGGGGTATACCTCGCGCTGGTGCGCGGCAGCGCCGAGCCGGCGATCGCCGAGCGCCTGCGCGACGTGCACGACCGCATGTTCGTCTCGCCGCTCCGCTCGCGGCTCGCGGGCCCGGATGCGGACCTGCGGACCCGGCTCGCCGCCGCACTGGTCGGCGGGCTCCTCTACGCCCTCTGGGTCGTCGGCGACGAACAGCTCCTCGCCGCCGACCGTGCCGACGTGGTCGAGTGCTACGGCGCGATGCTGCAGGGCCTCATCACGCCGTAGTCACTGCACCGACCATCCGCCGTCCGACGGGAGCACCGCGCCGTTGATGTTGACGCCGTCGTCGCTCAGCAGGAACGTGATCGATGCGGCGAGCTGCTCGGCGGTCGCGAGCGACGGGATCGCGGACTGGAACGGCCGCAGCCGTGCCGAGCCGGCCTCGGAGACGTGTGGCGGGAACGGGATCCCGGTCGCGACACCGCCCGGGGCGACCGCGTTGACGCGGATGCCCTGGTCCGCATACATGAATGCGGCGCTGCGGGTCAGGCCGATCACGCCGTGCTTCGACGCCGTGTAGGCGTTGCCGGAGGCGTTCCCGCGCAAGCCCGCTTCACTCGAGACGTTGACGATGCTGCCGTGCCCCACGGCGAGCATCGCCGGCAGCACCGCGCGCATGAGCTTGAAGCCGCCGGTGAGATTGATCGCGATGACGCGGTCCCAGGTCTCGTCGCTCGTCTCGTGCGCGGGGGAGAAGTCGTCGTTGATCCCGGCGACGTTGGCCAGCCCGTCGATGCGCCCGCCGGCCGCGGCGACGATGCGATCGATGTCGTCCTGCTTCGTGATGTCGCCGGCCACCGTGACGACGTCGAACCCCGGGAGCCCATCCGGCAGCGCGGCGAGCCGTTCGGCGGACACATCGACGGCGACCACGTGGCCGCCCTCCTTCGCGATGCGCGCGGCGGTCGCGCGGCCGATGCCGGACGCCGCCCCCGTCACGATGACCGTGCGGCCCTCGAACCGGCCGCCGACGGTGCGCTCCTGCCAACCGGTGATCTCCTCGACGGGCGCGACGCCGCCGTTCGCGCGCAGCACCAGGTCGTCGACGACCGACTGCGGCAGCGCTCCCTGGCTGAGCGGCACGAGCTGGGCGAGCGGCAGACCGAGCACCGGCGCGAGCATCTGCTCGTCGAAGCCGGGTTGCGCGGACATGATTCCGCGGATCAGGGGACCGCCCTCCGGGTGGTCGAGCCAGGCGCCGATGGTGCTCTGCGCGGTCAGTGGATTGGTCATGGTGCGCTCTCCTTGCAGTTGGCGAGCCGGTCCGCTCGCCGCCACCGTAATGGATTGTCAACTTAGTAGACAGGGTCCTCGGACCCGCGTGCGCGCGGTTGGATCCGCATCGCGGCCGACGGCGGCCGGGCTGATCCGGTATCAAGGAGGCACACGGACGACTGGAGTGCCCCATGGCGTGGACGATGCCCGCGGAGACCGCCCCGCACGACCGCACCTGGATGGCGTTCCCGCGCGCCGGACTCACGCTCGGGGACGACGTCGCATCCGCCGAGCTGGCCTATGCGACGTGGACGGCCGTGGCGCACGCGGTCGCCCAGTTCGAGCCGGTGACCATGGTCGTCGACCCGACCGAGCGGAGCCGTGCCGAGCAGATGCTCGGCAGCGATGTCACCCGGGTCGAGGCGCCGCTGGACGACTACTGGATGCGCGACATCGGCCCGACGTTCGTGCGCGACCCGGAGCGGCCCGGCGTGCTGGGCGCCGTCGACTGGATCTTCAACGGGTGGGGAGCTCCGGCGTGGTCGACCTGGGGCAAGGACCGCGAGATCGCCCGCTTCGTCGCCGCGGAGGCGGGCGCGGAGCTGGTCAGCTCGATGCTCGTCAACGAGGGTGGCGCGATCCACGTCGACGGTGAGGGCACGGTGCTCGCGACGACGACCGTGCAGCTCGATCCGGGCAGGAACCCGTACGCGGACGAGGCCCGCATCGAAGCCGAATTCGAGCGGACCATCGGCGCGACGAAGGTGGTCTGGCTGCCACGAGGACTCACGCGCGACTACGAGGACTTCGGCACCCGCGGGCACGTCGACATGGTGGCGACGCTCACGTCGCCCGGGCGCATCCTCCTGCACACCCAGGAGGACCGGGGACACCCCGACCACCTCGTGTCGGCGCAGTTGCACGAGTTCCTGGCCACGCAGGTCGACGCAGCCGGCCGTTCGTTCGAGATCGTGCCCCTGCCGGCGCCGGCGACGCTGCGCGACGGCGAGGGCGGGTGGGTCGACTGGAGCTACGTGAACCACCTCGTCGTGAACGGCGGCGTGATCGCCTGCGGATACGGGGAGCCGGCTGCGGACGCGCGGGCCGCCGCGATCCTCGCCGACGCCTACCCCGGCCGCCGCGTGGTGACCATCGACGCCAGACCGATCCTCGCGCGCGGCGGCGGTATCCACTGCATCACACAGCAGCAGCCGAAACTCGTGCCGTGACCTTCGACGTCGTCGAAGCGTCGATCAGCGCGCTCCGGCGGGCGCTCGAGACCGGCGCCGTCACGAGCGAGCAGCTCGTCACGGCCTATCGCGCCCGCATCGAGGCCTATGACCGGAACGGGCCGCGGCTGAACGCGGTCGTGGTCGACGACCCGGGTGCGCTCGCCGCGGCACGTGCATCCGACGCGCGGCGACGTCGCGGCGACGTGCTGGGACCGCTCGACGGCATCCCGTACACGGCCAAGGACAGCTACCTGGCTCGCGGGCTGACCGCGGCGGCCGGCTCGCCCGCCTTCGCCGACCTGGTCGCGCAGTGGGACGCGTTCGCCATCGAGCGGCTGCGCGCCGGGGGAGCCGTGCTGCTCGGCCTCACGAACATGCCGCCGATGGCGAACGGCGGCATGCAGCGCGGCCTCTACGGGCGCGCCGAGAGCCCCTACAGCGCCGACTGGCTGACGGCGGCCTTCGGCTCGGGTTCCTCGAACGGCTCGGGCACGGCGACCGCCGCGAGCTTCGCGGCGTTCGGGCTCGGCGAGGAGACGTGGTCGTCCGGCCGCGCACCCGCGTCCAACAACGCGCTCTGCGCGTACACCCCGTCGCGTGGCGTGATCTCGGTCCGCGGCAACTGGCCGCTCGTGCCGACGATGGATGTGGTCGTGCCGCACGCGCGCACGATGGCCGACCTGTTCGAGATCCTCGACGTGGTCGTCGCGGACGACGAGGTGACTCGGGGCGACTTCTGGCGCAGCCAGCCGTGGATCGGCATCCCGGCCGCGTCGGCCGTGCGTCCGCCGAGCTATCCGGCGCTCGCGCCGGCCACGCCCGACGCCGCACGCTCGGTGCTCGCGGGACTGCGCATCGGCGTCCCCGCCATGTACATCGATGCGGACGAGGGTGCCGTCGGCGGGACCGGCATCGGCGGCCCGACGGGACGGCCGATCGAGACGAGGGCCTCCGTGATCGCGCTCTGGGAGGCGGCGCGACGCGACCTCGAGGCGGCGGGAGCCGAGGTCGTCGTGACCGACTTCCCCGTGGTGTCGAACTACGAGGGCGACCGGCCCGGCACGCCCACCATCGGGGGGCGGGGCCTCGTGAGCCCCGCCTTCCTGCACCGTGAGATCGTCGACCTGTCCGCGTGGGCGTGGGACGACTTCCTCGCCGCGAACGGTGACCCGGCACTGCACCGACTCGCGGACGTGGACGGCGCGACGATCTCGCCGCATCCGGCTGGTGCCCTGCCCGACCGGTACGACGGGTTCGACGACGACATCGCGGACTATCCGGCGCACGTGCGGGCGCATCCCGTCGTGGACTTCCGCACCATCCCGGAGCTCGAGCAGGGCGTGCGAGGCCTCGAGGAGACGCGCCGGGTCGACCTCGAGCAGTGGATGGACCGGCTCGGACTCGACGCCGTCGTGTTCCCCGCGGTCGCGGACGTCGGCCCGGCCGACATGGATGTGAATCCGGCGTCCGCGGACCTCGGCTGGCGCAACGGCGTGTGGGTGGCGAACGGCAACCTCGTGCCGCGGCACCTCGGCATCCCGACCGTGACGGTGCCGATGGGCACGATGGCGGACATCGGCATGCCGGTCGGCCTCACGTTCGCGGGACGCGCATGGGACGACACCGGCCTGCTGCGTCTGGCGTCGGCCTTCGAAGCCCTCGGCCCTCGCCGCACCGCGCCGCCGCGGACGCCGCCCCTCTGACTCCGGACAGTCGCCGATCAACGGGAGATGTGGAGAACGGCGGCCCGCGCGGCGTGGAGCCGATTAGTTTCTGGGCACCATGTCCTCCGAGGTCCCCGTCCGTGCTCCCGGTCTGCGGGTGGGGGCGCCGGCGTCGGTCGTCGAGATCGTCGTCGCGGTCGCCCTCGCCGCATGCGCCGCGGCCCTCATCGGGCCGAGACCGCTGCTGCTCGGCGTCGTCTGGCTCGCGTGGGTCACGCCTCGACTGATCGCCGTCGACGTCGCCGAGCACCGCCTGCCCGATGCGATCGTGCTGCCCGGCTACCCCGTCGCCATGGCGTCGGTGCTCGCGGACGCGCTCGCGCGGGGCGGCCCCTGGACCTCCCGATCATCGCGGCGGCCGGCTACGGCGGGCTGCTGTTCCTGCTGCACGTCGCCGGCGGCATGGGGTTCGGTGACGTCAAGCTCGCGCCGGTCATCGGGCTGCTCGCCGGGTCGGCGGGCGCCACGGCGGCGGTCCTCGCCCCCGTCCTCGCGATGTTCACCGGTGGGATCGTCGCCATCGCAGTGCTGCTGCGCCGCGGGCTGCATTCCAGCATGCCGTTCGGCCCCGCCATGCTGCTCGGCGCGTGGATCGCGCTCGCCCTCGCGCTCGCGCACTGATCGCGGTTCAGGAACAGCGCCCCGAAATCAGCACCGTTCAGGATCAGAAGGCGTTTTCTGCCCGTTCGGTCCTGAACGAGGACTGATCTCCTGAACCGTGGTCGTCGGGCTCGGGCTCGTTCTGGCGGGATCGGATGCGGGCGAGCAGCAGGTCGGCGACGAGCCCGGTCCATCCGGTCTGGTGCGAGGCGCCGAGGCCTGCGCCGTCGTCGCCCTCGAAGTACTCGAAGAAGAGCAGGGAGTCGCGCCAGAGCGGGTCGTCGCGGAACCGGCCCGCGCCGCCCCAGACCGGCCGGTGCCCCGATGCGTCCGGCAGGAAGAGCCCGGCGAGCCGGCCGCCGAGCAGGTCGGCGATCTCGGCGAGATTCCGCTGCTCGCCGGAGCCGTGCGGGAATTCGATCATGACGGCGTCCCCGAGCGCCTCCGCGTACCGGTGCACCGCTTGCACGAGCAGGAAGTTGACGGGCAGCCAGACCGGTCCGCGCCAATTCGAGTTGCCGCCGAAGAGCGCGGTCGTCGATTCCGCGGGCTCGTAGTCGATCCAGGTGTCGTCGTCGGCCGCCGCGTGGAAGACGTAGGGGGCGCCGCGGTACTCGGCGGAGACCGAGCGCACGCCGTGCGGCGCCAGGAACGCGTTCGGGTCGCCGACCCGTTGCAGCACGCGCGCGAGCCGATCCGGGCCGACCAGCGCGAGCAGACCCGGCCGCTCCTCGGCGCCGGTGTGCATGGTGACGCCAGCCCCGGCCGCGGCCGCGCGGTGCTCGGTGAGGAACGCGTCGACCCGTGCGCGCAGCGTCGGCATCCCTGCGAGCAGTGACGCCGGCACGGTCACGACGCCGAAGAGGGGGACGAGCCCGCTCATGGACCGCACGCCGACGGGCCAGCGCGGCCCCGCTCGCGGCCACCATCTGGTCGTAGAAGAACCCGTCGTCCTCGTTCCAGAGGCCGCTGTGCAGGCTCGCGCGGGTGATGAGCGCGAAGATCTCGAAGCACATGACGGCCATGTCCTCGACGGCGGGGTCGTCGGCGGCCAGGATCGCGGCGATCTCGACCATCGAGAGCGTCGCGAGCGCCATCCACCCCGTCGCATCCGCCTGCTCGAGCGTCATGCCGTCGGGCAGCACGGCCCCACGGTCGAACGGGCCGATGTTGTCCATGCCCAGGAAGCCGCCGGCGAAGACGCCGTCGCCCTCCGGGTCGTTCTTGCCGATCCACCACGTGATGTTGACCAGCAGCCGGTTGAAGACCTGCCGCAGCCAGACCGTGTCGCGGCTGCCGTCGATCTTGAAGACGCGCAACGCCGCCCACGCGTGCACCGGCGGGTTCACCGCGCCGAAATCCCACTCGTAGGCGGGGACCTGGCCCGTCGGGTGCATCCAGCCGTCGCCCAGCACCATCGCGAGTTGCTGCTTGGCGAACGCCGGGTCGACGTGGGCGAGCGTGACGCAGTGGAACGCGAGGTCCCACGCCGCGAACCACGGATACTCCCAGGGATCCGGCATCGACACGACCGCGGCGGCGCGGAAGGAACGCCATCGGCTGTTGCGGGCGTGCAGGCGGGATGCGGGCGGCGTGGGCTCGCCGGGATCGCCGTCGAGCCACCGCGAGACGTCGTAGGCGTAGTACTGCTTGCTCCAGAGCATGCCGGCGAACGCCTGGCGCACCACCAGCGCCTCATCGGCCGTCGCGCCGGCGCAGGCCTCGGCGTAGAACTCGTCGGCCTCGGCGGACCGGGCGGCCAGCGTGTGCTCCCACTCGGCGCCGAGACCGCGTCGCCCCGGTCGTCGAGAGGCGCAGCCGCACTTCGACGGTCGCGCCGCCCGCGATCGTCAGCACGTGGTGCAACGAGCCCTTCGTGCCCGTGCCCGACGGGTTCACGGTCGGGGCACCCGACACGACGTGGTCGTTGATGCCGTCCTTCGGGTATGCGGGGGACTCGTCGACGCCCCACAGCCGGGCGGCGTTCGTCGCGTTGTCGCACACGAGGGCAGACGCTCCCTCCGCCGCGAGCGTCACGTCGCCCAGGTCGGGATCGTGGGCCACGAGCACGCTCCCCGCCCCCTCGAGCACCGGCACGGCACCCTGCTGCCAGGTCCACGTGTCCCGGAACCACAGCGTCGGCAGCAGATGCAGCACGGCCTCGTCAGAACCACGATTCGTGACGGAGATGCGGATGCACAGGTCGTCGGGCGACGCCTTCGCGAAGTCCGCCACGATGTCGAAGTACCGGTCCCCGTCGAAGGCGCCCGTGTCGAGGAGCTCGTACTCCGGGTCGGTGCGTCCGCGCGCGGCGTTCGCCGCGACGAGGTCCTCGTACGGGAACGCGGTATGCGGGTAGGCGTACCGCCAGCGCATCCACGAATGCGTCGGCGTGGAGTCGGCGAACCACCAGTACTCCTTGACGTCCTCACCGTGGTTGCCCTGCGGACCGGTCAACCCGAAGGCCCGCTCCTTGAGCATCCGGTCCGCGCCGTTCCAGAACGCGAGCGAGAAGCACACCCGCTGCCCGTCGTCCGAGAGCCCGGCGAGGCCGTCCTCGTTCCATCGGTAGGTGCGGCTCCTGGCGTGCTCGTGCGGGAAGAAGCGCCACGCGTCCCCGTCGGGGCTGTAGTCCTCGCGGACGGATCCCCATGCGCGCTCGCTCAGGTACGGGCCCCAGCGGCGCCAGCGGTCGGCGTCGGGGCCGTCGAGTCGATCCCGCTCGGCCGACACGGTCGGGTCAGCCGGGGTGGGTCATCGACAGGACGTCGAGCGCCGTGTCCAGCTGCGCCTCGGTGACCTCGCCCCGCTCGACGAAGCCGAGGTCGACGACGGCCTGCCGCACGGTGACACCCGACGCGACCGCGTGCTTCGCGACCTTCGCCGCCGCCTCGTAGCCGATCACGCGGTTCAGCGGCGTCACGATCGACGGCGACGACTCGGCCATCGCGCGGGCCCGTTCGACGTTCGCGGTCAGCCCGTCGACGACCTTGTCCGCGAGGAGCGTCGACACGCTCGCGAGGAGCCGCACGGATTCGAGCAGCGCGGTGCCCATGACCGGGATCGCGACGTTCAGCTCGAAGATGCCCGACGCGCCGGCCCAGGCGATGGTCGCGTCGTTGCCGATGACGCGCGCGGCGACCATGAGGGTCGCCTCCGGAATGACGGGGTTCACCTTGCCTGGCATGATCGACGAGCCCGGCTGCAGGTCGGGGATGTGCGAGCTCGCCGAGGCCCGTGTTCGGGCCCGACCCCATCCACCGGATGTCGTTGCAGATCTTGGTGAGGCTCACGGCGATCGTGCGCAGCGCTCCGGACGCCTCGACGAGACCGTCGCGCGCGCCCTGCGCCTCGAAGTGGTCGAGCGCCTCGGTGATCGGCAGGCCGGTCGACTCCGGCGAGGATCGCGATGACCTTCGGCGAGAAGCCGGCGGGCGTGTTGATGCCGGTGCCCGTCGCGGTGCCGCCGAGCGGCACCTCCGCGAGGTGGGGGATCGCGTTCTCCACGCGCTCGATGCCGAGCCGCACCATGCGGGCGTAGCCGCCGAACTCCTGCCCGAACGTGACCGGCGTCGCATCCATCAGGTGGGTGCGGCCCGATTTGACCGTCTCGGCCCACAGCGTCGCCTTCGCGTCGAGCGAGGCGGCCAGGTGCTCGAGGGCCGGGATCAGCGTCCGGATCATCGCCTCGGTCGCCGCGACGTGGACCGACGTGGGGAACACGTCGTTCGATGACTGCGACGCATTCACGTGATCGTTCGGATGCACGGGAGCGCCCAGCTTCGAGGTCGCGAGCGACGCCAGCACCTCGTTGATGTTCATGTTCGAGGACGTGCCGCTGCCCGTCTGGTACACGTCGATCGGGAACTGGTCGAGATGCCCGCCCGCGATGATCTCGTCGGCGGAGGCCACGATCGCGTCGGCGATCGCGGCGTCGAGCCGCCCGAGCTCGGTGTTCACGATCGCGGCGGCTCGCTTGATTCGAGCGAGCGCGATGATCTGCGCGTCCTCGAGCCCGGCACCCGAGATCGGGAAGTTCTCGACCGCTCGCTGCGTCTGCGCGGCCCAGAGGGCGTCGGCGGGGACCCGCACCTCGCCCATCGTGTCGTGCTCGATCCGAAACTCTCCAGCGGCCACGGTGCGGCTTCCTCCAGACGATCCAGGAGCTCTAGAGGGCGCCGATGACGATGCGCCGCTCGGCTCTGCCCTCCGCGAGGCGGTACTGCGCCCCGACGATGGCAAGGGTACCGTCGGCGACGGCGACGCTCAGCAGCTCGCTCCGCGCGAGGAGTGCGGCCACGGTGCGCTCGAGATGCACGCCCCCGACGGAGTCGGGATCGATCGGGACGCCCGGATGCGCGTGCTTGACCGCGGCCACCGCGGGAGCGATCGGTGCGACGTGCGTCGCGATGAGCGGCGGCAGGGCGGGAGCGTCGGGGCCGGCGGCGTCGATCGCGGCCTGGACCGCGCCGCAGCTGTCGTGGCCGAGCACGACCACGAGTGGGACGCCGAGCACCGCGACCGCGTACTCGAGCGAGGCGATCGCCGAGTCCGAGACGACCTGTCCCGCGTTCCGGACCACGAAGAGGTCGCCGAGACCCTGGTCGAAGATGATCTCCGCCGCGAGCCGGGAGTCGCTGCACCCGAACAGCGCCGCGTGCGGCACCTGCGCCGCCGCGAGTTGCTCGCGCCGGTCGACGTCCTGTCGCGGATGTGCGGGCGCGCCGGCCAGGAATCGCGCGTTGCCGGTTTCGAGGTCCCGCCACGCCTCGGTCGGGGTCCAGTGCTCGGTCACGACGCCGCCGGTGCCGAGTTCGCGCCGGCCAGGTGCGCCGTGGCTGCCTGCTCGGCGAGGGAGGTCGCGACCCGCTGGATCTCCGCATCGGTGGCGGTCCCGTAGACGACCAGATACGTCGAACCGATCCGGGTGGCGAGGCCGTAGGCCACGTTGCCGGCGTCCTGCCCCTTGGCGCGCTGGTCGTACACCCGCCACAGCAGACCGCCGACGACGCGCGTGCCGACCGACGGTGCATCCGCCACCGTGTCGCCCAGCCAGGTGACGTTCGCGTCGGGCGCCTCGGTGTACGCGACGAACCCGTTCGCCGGTGTGACGTAGCCCGCGTACCAGGCCTGGATCTGATCCGTCGCACGCATCTCGGCCGCGTTCGACTTCCACGTCGGCGGGACGTCGGGCACCAGCACCGGCACGCCCAGCGCCGCGCCTCGGGCGGCCGCGTGCACGTCGATCGAGGTCTGCGTCGCGGGCTGCCCACGGGGCACGAACAGAATGATCGCGACGACCAGGCCGACGCACACCACGAGGCAGGCCAGCAGGTTGGTGAACGTCTGCCTGCTGCGCCGCAGCGCACGATTGCGCGCCTTGCGGTCCTCGGTCTCCTCGGTCGTCTCCGGCCTGCCGAGCTCGGCGACGATGCGGCCGCTCACTGCGCCGCCGTCTTCGCGCGCGCGGCCTCGAGGCGTGCCCGGGCGCCGATCAGCCACGTCTCGCAGCGTGCGGCGAGGGCCTCGCCGCGCTCCCACAGCGCGAGCGACTGCTCGAGGGTCGAGCCGCCCCGCTCCAGCTGGTCCACCACGGCGACGAGCGCGTCGCGCGCCTGCTCGTACGACATCGCGTCGATCTCGGCGTCGCCGGTCGAGACGGGCGCTTCACTCATGGCCGTCAGTCTAGGAACCTTTGCCGACAGGCCCGGTGCTGGTGGCGCCGACGGCGCCGTCGGCGACGCGCACGGTCAGCGGGGTGCCGGCCGGCGCACCCGCCGTCGTCGTGAGCGCGGCCCCGCCCGCGAGCACGATGGCGTACCCGCGCTCGAGTGTGCGCTCGGGCGACAGGGCGCGGAGATGGCCGCGCGACCTCGGCGAGCGAGCGCTCCGCGAGGTCGACCCCGCGGGACACGAGCTCGTCCGCACGAGCCACGTACCGGGTGATCTCCTCCGAGCGCTTCTCCAACATCGTCGCCGGTGCCGCGAGCACCGGCCGCGACCGCATCGTCGCAGGCGGTCGACCTCCACCGTGATCAGTTGCGTGATCCGGTTGCGGATGCGCGCCCTCGACTGGGTGACGTTGTTGAGCTCCTCGGCGACGTCGGGGACGACCCGTTTGGCCGCGTCCGTCGGGGTGGATGCGCGCAGATCCGCGACGTCGTCGAGCAGCGGGCGGTCGGCCTCGTGGCCGATCGCCGACACGACGGGGGTCGTCGCCGCTGCGACCGCGCGGACGAGGCGCTCGTCGCTGAATCCGAGCAGGTTCTGGAAATCGCCGCCGCCGCGCGCGACGATGATCACGTCGACGGCGGGATCCGCGTCGAGGCGGGCGAGGGCCGCCAGCACCTCGGGGACCGTGCGGTCGCCCTGCACGGCCGCGTACTCGATGCGGAACGCGACCTGCGGCCAGCGGAGCTGGGCGTTCCGCAGGACGTCCTTCTCCGCGTCCGAGTCCTTGCCCGTGATGAGGCCGATCGTCTTCGGCAGGAAGGGCAGCGGCCGCTTGCGGTCGGCGCCGAAGAGGCCCTCCGCCGCGAGCTGGCGGCGCAGGCGCTCGAGCTTCTCGAGCAGATCGCCGAGCCCGACGTGGCGCATCGCGAACACCTGCATGGTGAGCGTGCCGCCCTTGACCCAGTAGTTCGGCTTCACGAGGGCGGCCACGCGGTCGCCCTGCTTCAGGTCGTCGGGCACCCGGGCCGCGATCGACGACCAGATCGAGAAGCTGATCGTCGCGTCGACCTGGAGGTCCTTGAGCTTGCCGTACACGTTGCCGCCGGAGCGGCCCCACTGCGTGATCTCGCCCTCGACCCAGACCTGGCCCAGGCGGTCGATGTAGCCGCGCACCTTGTCGGCGAGCACGCCGACGGGCCACGGGTTCTCGGCGGTCGCCGGTCCGTCGGTCGCCGGCGCTGCGGTCGCCGTGTTCGCGCTCATCGCGGTCGTCCTCCCCAAGCACACTGCCGGATACGGAACGCTCCGTAGACTCGACGCCGTGTCAACCACGGTCGGGCTCGGTCTGCCCCGCGCTCCTCGGCCGCGGCCCACGGTACTCGACGGTGCCGTCATCCCCGGCGGCCGGGTGCTGCTCGCCGCTCCGCGCGGGTACTGCGCGGGCGTCGACCGTGCCGTCGTCGCCGTGGAGAAGGCGCTCGAGCGCTACGGCTCGCCCGTCTACGTGCGCAAGCAGATCGTGCACAACGTGCACGTCGTCCGCGAGCTCGAGGCCCGCGGTGCGGTCTTCGTCGACGAGGTCGACGAAGTCCCAGCGGGATCGCATGTCGTCTTCTCCGCCCACGGGGTGAGCCCGGCCGTCGTCCAGGCCGCCGCGGACCGCGGACTGCAGGCGATCGACGCGACCTGCCCGCTCGTGACGAAGGTGCACCGCGAGGCGGTCCGCTTCGCCCGTGACCACCAGATCCTGCTCATCGGCCACCACGGGCACGAGGAGGTCGAGGGCACGATGGGCGAGGCGCCCGACCAGGTCACGCTCGTCGGCTCGCCCGACGAGGCCGACACGGTCGAGGTCCGCGACCCCGAGAAGCTCGTGTGGCTCTCCCAGACCACCCTGTCCGTGGACGAGACGATGGAGACGGTGCGGCGGCTGCGCGCGCGATTCCCGCACCTCGCCGATCCGCCGTCGGACGACATCTGCTACGCCACCCAGAACCGCCAGGTCGCGATCAAGAAGGTCGCGGCGGGCGCCGACCTCGTGATCGTCGTCGGCAGTGCGAACTCGTCGAACTCGGTCCGGCTCGTCGAGGTCGCCCTCGAGGCGGGCGCGGGCGCGGCGTACCGGATCGACTACGCGGACGAGCTCAAGCCCGAGTGGTTCGCGGATGTCCGCACGGTCGGCGTCACGTCGGGCGCGAGCGTGCCGGAGGAGCTCGTGACCGAGCTGCTCGACGTGCTCGCGCGCGCCGGGTACGGCGACGTGGAGCAGATCCGCACCGCCGAGGAGGACCTCGTCTTCTCGCTGCCGCGCGAGCTGCGCCGCGACGCCTCGGGCGCGCAGGACCCCCGCGCGCTCGGCGGCAGGAGCTGAGGGCCGACGTGGTGGACATGCCGACGAGACGGCCCGCGCCCGCGTGGGATCCGCCGTTGACGGTCGCGCTGCTCGTCGTCGGGCTCTACAACGCGACGACCTCCGTCGCGCAGGTCCGCGACGTGGCGTCGACGCTCGCGCAGGTGTACCTGCAGCTCGACATCGGTACGTACCGGCCGACGGATGCGACCCAGCCGATCGGATGGGCGATCGCGATCGTCGAGGTGCTCGCACTGGTCGGCGCGATCTGGTTCTCGGTCCTGCGTCTGCGGTCGCATCGGATGTCGTTCTGGATCCCGATCGCCTTCGGGCTCGCGTCCGCCGCCGTCACGTTCGGCCTCTGGGGTGCTCTGCTGCTCGGCGACCCGACGTTCACCGGCTCCCTGACGCATCTGTCGACCGAATAGCGCCTGCCGCCGGCCGATCCGTCGGGCGCCCGCCCGGCTGCCCGCCCGTCCGGCGCCCTCCCGAAAAGCCGAGCACTTCAGCAGGACGAACAGCACCTCGGCAGGACGAACAGCTCCTCGGCAGGACGACCAGCACCTCGGCAGGACGAACAGCACTTCGGCAGGACGAATAGCACCTCGGCAGGACGGCCGAGCCTCAGCAGGAGGATGGCGCACATGCGTCCTGCTGACGTGCGCTGGTCCTGCTGAAGTGCAGTCGTCCTGCTGAGGCGCTCAGCCGGCGCGGCTCAGGACTGGCTCTTGCCGAAGGAGCCCAGCTGCTTGGTGGCCTCGACCACGCGCGCGGCCATCGCGGTCTCGGCGATCTTGCCCCAGGCGCGCGGGTCGTAGATCTTCTTGTTGCCGACCTCGCCGTCGACCTTGAGCACGCCGTCGTAGTTCGTGAACATCGTGCCGGCGACCGAACGCGTGAACGCGTACTGGGTGTCGGTGTCGATGTTCATCTTGATGACACCGTTCGCGACCGCGGTCGCGATCTCCTCGTCCGTCGAGCCGGATCCACCGTGGAACACGAGGTCGAGCGGTTTCGGGCCGTGGCCGAACTTCTCCGCCAGTCCCTTCTGGATCTCCCCGAGCAGCTCGGGGCGCAGCTTCACGTTGCCCGGCTTGTACACGCCGTGCACGTTGCCGAACGTGAGCGCGGCCATGTACCGGCCCTTGTCGCCCAGGCCGAGGGCCTCGACGGCCTTCGTCGCGTCGCCGAGCGTCGTGTACAGCGCTTCGCCGCCCTCACCGGTGACGCCGTCCTCCTCACCGCCGACCGTGCCGATCTCGACCTCGAGGATCGCGTGGATGGCGGCGGTGCGCTTGATGATGTGCTGCGCGATCTCGAGGTTCTCGTCGAGCGGTACCGCCGAGCCGTCCCACATGTGCGACTGGAAGATCGGGTTGCCGCCGGCCTTGACCTGCTCCTCGGATGCCGCGATGAGCGGCAACACGAAGTCCGCGAGCGCCGGCTTCGGGCAGTGATCGGTGTGCAGCGCGACGGTGATCGGGTAGCTCTTCGCGACCTCGGTCGCGAAGGCGGCGAACGCGAGCGCGCCAGTCGCGCGGGCCTTCACGGTGTGGCCGGCGAAGTAGTCCGCGCCGCCCGTGGTGACCTGGATGATGCCGTCGGAGCCCGCCTCCGTGAGGCCCTGCAGCACCGCGTTGATCGACTGGGACGACGCCGCGTTGATCGCGGGATATGCGAACCCGCCCGCCTTCGCTCGGTCGAGCATCTCGGCGTACTGCTCCGGGGTTGCGACGGGCATCGGTGCTCCTTCAAGCCGTTCGTGACCGCACGGCGGGGGCGGCCGTGCGCTCCCCGGAGTCTAGTGAGGCGGGCCTGTGCCGGACCCTGCCGCGTCAGGAGCGCGCGGACTCGAGCGCTTCGAGTTCGGCGAGCAGTTCGGGGGCGACGAGGTCGCGCGGCGACTCCTCGATGGCGGGTGTGGCCGGCAGGAGCTTCGACGCGTCGAGCGCGTTCAGTTTGCGGGCCGACGGCAGCACCGAGCGCTCGAGCGACCCGACGAAGTTGTTGTACTGCTTCACGCTGCCCTCGATGGAACGACCGAGCCGGGCGACGTGATCGGCCATCGTTGCAAGGCGCGTGTAGAGCTCGCGGCTGACGTCGAGCAACTGCTTCGCCTCCTGGGTGACGACGTCCTGCTGCCAGGTGTACGCGACCGTCTTCAGCAACGACCAGAGCGTCACCGGCGAGGCGAGTGCGACGCGCTTCGAGAACGCGTACTCGAAGATCGACGGGTCCGCCTCGACCGCGGAGGCGATGAGCGACTCGCTCGGGATGAACGCGATGACCATCTCGGGGCTCGCCTCGAACGCATCCCAGTACGACTTGCTGCCGAGGATCGCGATGTGGCTGCGGAGCGCCTTCACGTGGCCGTCCATCAGCGACTTGCGCCGTGCGAGCTCGGCCTCGTTCGCCGACAGTGGGATCGCCACCGCCTCCAGGTAGGAGTTGAACGGCACCTTCGCGTCGACCGGCAGGCTCTTGCCACCGGGCAGCTTGACCACCATGTCGGGACGCACGGCCACACCGTTGGCGACCGAGCTGGTCTGCACGTCGAAGTCGACGACCTCGAGCAGGCCGGCCGCCTCGACGACGCTGCGCAGTTGCGTCTCGCCCCAGACGCCGCGGGTGTTGTTCGACCGGAGCGCGGATGCGAGCGTCTCGGTCGTGGCGCGCAGCCGCTCGTCGGACTCGAGCGCTGCACGGAGCTGGTTGCTCAACTGGCCGTGCTGCTCCGCGCGCTCCCGCTCGATCTCGGCGACCTTCTGCTGCATCGAGTGCAGGGACTCGCGGACCGGTGCGAGCTGCTGCAGAACCCGGTTCTCGGTGCCCTCGCGCGCCTCGCGCTCGAGCTGCTCGGCCCGCTGCCGTTCGACGAGGTCGCGGTGGCGCAACTCACCGGTGCGGACCTCGCGCTGCAGGGCGTCGACGGTCGACTCGAGGCTCGCGATGTACTGCCGCAGCTCGGAGTTCGCCGCCTCGCCCTCGCGGCGCACCTGGAGCAGCTCGGTCTGATGCCGCGCACGCACCACGTCGGGGTGCTCATCGGGCAGCGCCGCGGCGCGTCGGGACCGCACCAGCACGGTCGCCAGCGCGCCGACGGCACCGCCGACGAGAAGACCGATCACGAGCAGGAGCGCTTCCATGCGGGGATGCTCGCATCGCCCTCCGACACCGCCATTCCCGTCTCTTCCCGAGTCACGGATCAGGAAATGAGGCACGGTTCAGGAGCAGAAGAGCGACGCGCCGCGAGGTGCTCCTGAACCGTGCGAAATTCGGGGTGCATTTCCTGAACCGTGATTCGGGGTGACGGATGTCACGCCCGGTCGGTGACGGCAGTCGTGGGCGTGCGGCACGCCCTGGCGGGACGCTGGAGGCATGACACCAGCCATCCAGCTCGAGGGCCTCACCAAGCGGTTCGGGCAGGTCACCGCGGTCGACGGAATCGACCTCACCATGCGCCCGGGCGAGGTGGTGGCCCTGCTCGGCCAGAACGGTGCGGGCAAGAGCACCACGATCGACCTGGCCCTCGGCCTCGCCGGCCCGACGGCGGGCACCGTGGAGCTCTTCGGCGGTGACCCGCGGGATGCGGTCGTCGCCGGCCGGGTCGGCGCGATGCTCCAGGGCGGGGCGCTGCTGCCCGCCATGACCGTGCGGCGCAGCGTCGCGCTGATCGCCGCCGCCCACCGGCACCCGTTGCCCGTCGACGAAGCGCTCGCCCGCGCGAAGGCGCTGGACATCGCCGACCGCAGGGTCTCGAAACTCTCCGGCGGCGAGACCCAGCGCGCCCGGTTCGCGGTCGCGGTCGTCTCGAACCCCGACCTGCTCGTCCTCGACGAGCCGACCGCCGCGATGGACGTGTCGGCCAGGCATCTCTTCTGGTCGTCGATGCACGAGTTCGCCGACCAGGGCCGCACCGTCGTCTTCGCGACCCACTACCTCGAGGAGGCGGACGCGTTCGCCGCCCGGATCGTCATCATCGACCGCGGCCGCGTCGTCGCCGACGGCACGCCGGCCGAGATCAAGGCCATCGCGACCGGTCGCACCCTCGCCTTCACGCTCGACGCCGGCGCGGCCGCGCTCGATCGTCTGCCCGGCGTGACCGCGGTGTCCCACCGCGGCGACCGCATCGCCCTCGTCTCCGACGACTCCGACTCGACACTGCGCGCGCTCCTCGCCGCCCACCCCGAGGTCCGCGACATCGAGATCGCCCCGCGTTCGATGGACGACGCGTTCCTGCGTCTCACCGCGGCTGACCCCATCAGCACCGACCCCACCAGCCGCGAATCGGAGACCGTGCGATGAACATCCGCTATCTCACCCTGGAGACCGCCCGCCAGCTCGCCAACGTGCGGTCCATCGTGTTCTCACTCGTGATCCCGATCGTGATGCTGCTCATCTTCGGCAGCGCGTACGGGCTGGGCGGTGCGGTGGACCCGGCGACCAGACTGCCGTGGCTGGTCGAGACGACGGTGCAGATGGCCGGGTACGGCGCGATGATGGCGGCCCTCGGCCAGGCGTTCGCCATCGTCAACGAGCGCTCGATCGGCTGGAACCGGCAGCTCCGGCTCACGCCCCTCTCGGGCACCGGCTACCTCGTCTCGAAGGTCGTCGCGGCGCTCGCCGTGTCGGCACTGTCGATCCTCATCACCATGACCGTGTCCGTCACGGTCCTGCACACCGACCTCGCCCCCGCCGGCTGGGCGATGGCCGCGGGTGGCCTCTGGCTCGGGGTGATCCCGTTCGCGCTCATCGCCATCCTCATCGGGCAGTTCGCCAAGCCCGAGTTCGCGCAGCCGCTCTTCATGGTCGTCTTCCTCGGCCTGTCGATCGTCGGCGGGCTCTGGGTGCCGCTCTCGGTGATGCCGTCGTGGATGGGGGACGTCGCCACCGTCGTGCCGTCGTACTGGCTCAACCGCCTCGGCCAGATGGGCGCCGCCGAGTCGTTCACGCTCTGGCAGCCGGCCGGCGTGCTGATCGCCTGGACCGCGGCCCTGGCGCTCGTCATCGCCTGGCGGTACCGCCGGGACGCGGCGCGGGCGTGACGGGTACGGTGGCGCGCATGCGCGACGCGGCCCTCTCGACGGTGTCGCCCGGTGCCGTCGCGCGACTGCGGTCGCGCGGCGCCTACCGTTGGTACGGCGGCGCCATGTTCGGGCTGGTGTACCAGGCGATCGAAGTGGTCGCGATCATCACCGCGCACGGCCCGGTCTCGGACAAGGTCCTGGCCATCGGCGTGCTCGTCGTGCTGTACGCGGTGTACCTCGCGGTGCCGCCGCTGGTCTGGCCCGAGCGGCGCGCCGTGCGCGTCGGCGCGGTGGTCGGCTACTGGGTGCTCACCTGCGTGCTGTTCCCGCTCATCGGGCCGACGACGGTCTGGGTCTGGGCACTCATCGCGGCGATGGTCGGTTTCACCTGGGTCGGCCGCGTCGCCGGCTTCGCGGTGGTCGCGGCGATCGGCGTCGTGCAGATCGGCGTCGCTGCGTCGCTGGGATGGCCCGACTCGGTCTCGTTCGCCTGGATCATCACGGTCTCCGTCGGCGTGTCCTGCATCGCGTTCGGGGCCCAGATCGAGCAGAACCAGCGGCTCGAGGAGGCGAACGCCGAGATCGCGCGCCTCGCGGTGGCCGACGAGCGAGCGCGCCTGGCCCGTGACCTGCACGACTCGCTCGGCCACTCGCTGACCGTCGTCGCGGTCAAGTCCGAACTGGCCGCACGCGTGATGGAGGCGGATCCGCGGCGCGCCGCGAGCGAGATCCTGGATGTGCAGGAGCTCGCGCGCTCGGCCCTCACCGACCTGCGTGCCTCGGTCGCCGGATTCCGCGACGTGACGCTCGACGCCGAACTCGCGACCGCGCGCACCGCGCTCGAGGCAGCGGGCGTCGAGGCGGAGCTGCCCGACCGCGGCGACGCCGTCCGCACCGAGCTGCGCCCGCTGTTCGGGTGGGCCGTGCGCGAGGGCGTCACGAACGTCATCCGGCACGGCGGCGCCGCGACGTGCCGGATCGAGGTCGGCCGCGACCGGCTGCTCGTCGTGAACGACGGCCCGGTCGCTCGCATCGCGCCCGGCGGTACCGGTCTCGCCGGACTCCGTGAACGGGCGGCCGCCGTCGGTGCATCCGTCGTCGCCGACGCCCTGCCCGGCGGCGGGTTCGAGCTCGTGGTGTCGAAATGATCCGGCTGCTGCTCGCCGACGATCAGGCGCTCGTGCGCGGCGCGCTGGCCAGCCTGCTCGACCTGGAAGCCGATCTCGAGGTCGTCGCACAGGTCGGCCGAGGGGATGCGGTCGTCGGCGCCGCACGCGAGGCGGCCGTCGACGTTGCGCTGCTCGACGTCGAGATGCCCGGTCTCGACGGCATCGCCGCGGCCCGCGCGCTCCGCGACGCACTGCCCGCGGTCCGGACGCTCATCGTGACGACTTTCGGCAGGCCCGGCTACCTGCGACTCGCGCTCGAAGCGGGCGCGGGCGGCTTCGTCGTGAAGGACACTCCGGCCGCCCTGCTCGCGGACGTGGTCCGGCGGGTCGCGGCGGGGGAGCGGGTCGTCGACCCGGCGCTCGCCGCGGAGTCGCTCGCGACCGGTCCGTCGCCGCTGTCCGCTCGCGAGACGCAGGTACTGCTCTCGCTGCGCGACGCCGGCACGTCGCAGGCGGTCGCGGCCCGTCTCCATCTGTCGGAGGGCACGGTCCGCAACCACCTCTCCGCCGCGATCGGCAAGACGGGAGCCCGCAACGCCGCCGAGGCCGCGCGCATCGCGGCGGACCGCGGCTGGCTGCTCAGCTGAGCGCGCGACCCGCGGACGCCCGCACCGGCCGCGCGTCGACGATCGCGAGGACCAGCGCCGCGATCGCGAACGCCGCGACGACCGGCAGCCCGACGTCGATCGCGGTCTGCAGGCCCGACTGCGTCGCGAGCGCGCCGAGCCCGAGTGCGGTCCCGGCCTGCACGATGTAGCCGGCCGCGTATGCCGTCGACACCACGCCGCCGCGGTGCGCGGGCTCCGCTCCGGCCGCGACGAGGCCGAGGCCACCGGCGAAGAGCAGGCTGTACCCGGCGCCCGTCAGCACGGACGCGGCCAGGAAGAGCGCGAGCGACGCTGTGAGTCCGGCGCCCACGAGCAGAGCGAGCCCGGCCAGCACGGCGATGGGCCCGAGCCGCAGCGCGACGAGGGGCCGCATCCGCCGCGCGAGCACCGCGACGACGCCGATCGTGACCGCGGAGACGGACAGGATCGCGCCCGAGACGAACGCGTCGGACGTGTTCAGCAGGGTGCGCGCGATCTGCGCGCCGAGGCCGAGGAAGACGGACCCGATCGCGTACGCCGCGCTCACCGCGAGCGCGCCCGCGGCGAACGCCGCGCGACGCCCGGAAGGCAGGGTGACGCCGCGCGGTCGCCACGTGCGCAGGCTCCCGCCCCGGTCGCCCGGCAACGCCGACGCGGCGAGCGCGACGACCGCGATCACCAGCAGCAGCACCCAGTACGGCGTGCGGGTGGGGGCGAGCACGTACTGCACCAGGGCGCCGCCGACCAGGGTGGAGGCGGCCAGTCCCGTCGCGGTCGCGGCGGTCGTGATCGGGCCGGCACGGCGGGCGTCGCCGTAATCGATCATCGCCGCGGTGGCGGGGCTGAGCGCGAAGCCGACGCCCACACCCATCAAGGAGCGCCCGAGCAGCACGTCGGGCAGCCCTGCGGCCAGTGCGAAGAGCAGCGTGCCGATGCCGAGCGCCGCGAGGCCGATCAGGATGGACGCGCGCCGGCCGATGGAGTCGGAGATGTTGCCGAACACCAGGAGC
The DNA here is from genome assembly GCA_963716965.1 of uncultured Actinomycetota bacterium. Taxonomy (GTDB): domain Bacteria; phylum Actinomycetota; class Actinomycetes; order Actinomycetales; family Microbacteriaceae; genus Amnibacterium. The sequence goes on from CAVQUZ010000001.1 coordinate 928,920, forward strand.
GTCGGCACCAGGGCCGCGGGGTAGACCGCGAAAATGGCGGTCGTCACGGCCGGCGTGAGGTGCCATTCGGCCGCGTACAGCGGGTAGATCTCGGTGGGGGCGCCGCTCGCCCAGAGCACCACGCCGGCGACCGCCGCCGCCGTCCAGAACGATCCCCGCCGCTGCCATAGACGCATGCCGCCTCCTGAGTTGGTGCGACAAACCTAGCATGCTGGATTGGCAGAACCAATCGAGATACCATGGGCGCATGAATCAGCCGGTGAACCCCCGGGTCGGCGCCGACGCGGTCTGCCCCATCGCGCGCAGCGTCGACGTGCTCGGGCAGAAATGGGTGCTCCTCATCGTCCGCGAAGTGATGGGCGGTCACACCCGGTTCGCCGACATCCGTGCTCGGCTCGGCGTCGCATCCGACGTGCTCACGGCGCGGCTCGACCTGCTCGTCGAGCACGGCGTGCTCGCGCGCCGGACCTATCGAGAGCCGGGGGAGCGCAGCCGGCCCGAATACGTGCTCACGGATGCGGGCGGCCGCCTGGCGCCCGTCCTCGCCGCGCTCGCCGCATGGGGGGAGGCGGAGCTGCCGAGAGCCGGCAGCACGCGGGTGCGGGCCGTGGACGCCGTCACCGGGGCGCCACTGCGTATGGCGTTCGTCGGCGCCGACGGGCGCGAGAGCGCGTCGGTCACGGTGCGAAGCGAGGATTCCGCCGCGGCGTGATCGACCGGCCGTGCGGTTCAGGCGACGGCGACCACGCGGCCGCCCGTGAGACGCACCAGCTCACCGAACGACGTCGGGAACACGCTGTCGGCGGTGCCGGCGGCGGCCCAGATCACGTCGAAGGCCGCGAGGTCGGGGTCGACGATCGTCTCGAGCGGGGCCGGATGCGCGAGGGGCGACACGCCGCCGATCGGCTGCCCGGTCGCCGCGAGCACGAAATCGGGCGATGCTCGGCGGATGGGGCCGCGTCCGAGCCGCTCGGCGAGCGCGCGGGTGTCGACGCGGTGCGCGCCGCTCGTCATCACGAGCAGCGGCGACCCGTCGCATTCGAAGACGAGGCTGTTCGCGATCGCGCCCACCTCGCAGCCGAGCGCCGCGGCCGCCTCGGGTGCGGTCTTCGTGGACTCGGGCAGCGTGCGCGGCTCGCCGGTCGCGCCGCCCGCGCGCAGCGCAGCGGCGACGGCCGCCGTTCGCGGGTGCTCGGCCATCGTCAGTGCTCGATCGGCGCGCCGGTCGGATCGCTCGACCGCGTCCCGCCCGTCTCGATCGGGGTCGCCGGCCGCCATGCGCGCAGCCGCCACGCGCCGGGTTCACCCTCGATCGCAACGGTGCCGGTGTTCGGCAGGGGCTGCCTCGCGAGGAATGCGGCCTCGCCGCCCATGACCCGGATCGCGGCCCACGCCCGGATCGCGGCGCCGTGGCTCACGACCACCGCGGTCCCGTCCGTCACTTCGGCGATCGACTCGATCGCCGCGTCGTACCGTGCGAGGAACGCCGCCCCGGTCTCGGCGCCCGGCAGGTGCCGGTCGAGGTCGCCGTCGAACCAGGCGCCGACCGTTTCCAGGTAGCGCAGCTGCGACTCCCGGTCCGTGCGGCCCTCGAGGTCGCCAGCCTCGATCTCGCGAAGCCCCTCGATCACGCGCGTCTCCGTACCGCGGGCCGCTGCCAGGGGTGCCGCCGTCTCCTGCGTGCGGATCAGGATCGACGCCCACGTGGAGTCGACGGGCTCCCCGTCGAGAGCGGCGACCAGCGCCGCCGCCTGCATCCGCCCGAGGTCGGTGAGCGGCGGGCCCGGGATCGCGGTGCCGAGCGAGCCGCGCACGTTGTCCGGTGTCTGGCCGTGGCGGATGAGGAACAGCTGCACCCGTCCACTGTTCCACGGCCGCGCCGGAGGAACGCCGGATCAGGCCAGCGCGGGCGCCGCCAGCGTGCGCATCTCGACGCCGGAGGCGGCCAGCAGGTCGTCGACGTGCTCGACCCCGTGGCGCCCCGCGGCGTGCACGACGATCGCCGCGCACGCCGCGGCGTCCTCGATCGCGTCGTGATGCCGGAAGTCGTCGTACCCCGCCGCCATTGCGACCACAGGCAGCCGATAGGAGTGCAGTGCGTAGGTGCGGCGGGCGATCTGCAGGCTGCAGAAGTACTCGAGCGGCGGCAGAACCAGGTCGGTCGCGGCGCAGCCGCCGCGCAGGACACCCATGTCGAACGCGGCGTTGTGCGCGACCAGCGGACGGCCCGCGACGACGTCGAGCAGGTCGTCGAGCTGATGGTCCCAGCGCTTCGCGTGCGCGACCTGGTCGGGCGTGATGCCGTGGATGCGGACGTTCCACTCGCTGAACCAGTCGTGTCCCTCCGGCGGCCGGATGCGCCAGCCGGCGCGCCCCGTCACCCGGCCGTCGTCGACGAGCACGATGCCCACCGAACACGCGGAGGCGGACGAGCCGTTCGCCGTTTCGAAGTCGATCGCGGCGAAGGTCAGTGGCACGTCACGGAGGCTGCCACGGCCCTCCGACAACGCCTCCGCCACTGCCCGCCCGGCTAGCCTTGCCGGTTGTGGCACTCACCATCGGCATCGTCGGCCTCCCCAACGTCGGCAAGTCGACGCTCTTCAACGCCCTGACCAAGAACGCGGTGCTCGCCGCGAACTACCCGTTCGCGACGATCGAGCCGAACGTCGGGGTCGTCGACCTGCCCGACCCGCGGCTCGCGGTCCTCGGCGACCTGTTCTCCAGCGAGCGCCTCGTCCCCGCATCCGTCTCGTTCGTCGACATCGCCGGCATCGTGAAGGGCGCCTCGGAGGGCGAGGGGCTCGGGAACCAGTTCCTCGCGAACATCCGCGAGGCGGATGCGATCGCCGAGGTCGTTCGCGCGTTCGACGACCCCGACGTGGTCCATGTCGCAGGTGCCGTGAACCCCGCCGACGACCTCGAGACGATCAACACCGAATTGATGCTCGCCGACCTGCAGACGCTGGAGCGCGCCGAGACGCGCGTCGAGAAGGAGGTGCGGGGCCGCAAGACGCCCCAGGAGGTGCTCGACACCATCCGCGCGGCGCGCGCGGCGCTCGACGCCGGCACGCCGCTGTCGGCGACGAAGCTCGATCTCGCCCCGATCCGCGACCTGGGGCTGCTCACGGCGAAGCCGTTCCTCTACGTGTTCAACGTCGACGAGGCGGTGCTGACCGATCCGGCGAAGAAGGCGGACCTCGCCGCGCTGGTCGCTCCCGCGCACGCGGTGTTCCTCGACGCGCAGGTGGAGAGCGAGCTGATCGACCTCGACCCGGCGGACGCCGCCGAGCTGCTCGCCTCGACGGGCCAGGACGAGAGCGGGCTCGACCAGCTCGCCCGCATCGGCTTCGACACCCTCGGGCTGCAGACCTACCTGACCGCGGGCCCGAAGGAGACCAGGGCCTGGACGATCCACAAGGGCGACCTCGCCCCGGTGGCGGCCGGTGTGATCCACTCCGACTTCGAGAAGAAGTTCATCAAGGCCGAAGTGATCGGTTTCGCCGACCTCGTCGCCGCGGGCTCGATCGCCGAGGCGCGCTCGAAGGGCAAGGCCCGCATCGAGGGCAAGGACTACGTCATGCAGGACGGCGACGTCGTCGAGTGGCGCCACGGCTGACGCCGCTCCGACCCCAACCCCTGCGACCCTGCTCCCTGCCCTACGCCCTACTCCCTGACCAAACGACGGCCTTTCGGCGGGTCGGGGCAGGAAACTTGGCTCTGACCGGCGCTCGGGTCGAAATCTCCGTCGTTCGGCAGGCGGGACGCCGCCGACGCCGGTCGCCGGGCGCGACGTCCTCGAGCCCGACCACGCGAGGCCCGCTGCCTGACCGATCGACGGAGATTGCGGCACCGTGACCCGGTCAGAGCCGTGTTTCGGCGCCCGATCGGCCGAAAGGCCGTCGTTTGGTCAGGGAGTGGGGTCGGGGTGGTCAGAGGCCGTCGGTCAGGGCCGCCGCGAGCGCCGGGGACACGGATTTCGGCATGTCCACGTCGATGGCCAGCGCCTGGACCGCCCGGCTGTAGTAGTTGCGGGCCGCCGCGACGAGCGCGATGTCGACGATCTGCCGGTCGCTGAATCCGGCGTCCCGCAACGACTCGCTGTCGGCGTCCGTCATGGTGTGCGACGCCGTGCTGACCTTCTCCGCGAACGTCATCATGGCCACCTCCGCGTCCGTCAGGCCCGCATCCCGGTGGTCGAGGGCGATGCGGATGAGCTGCGCCTCGTCGAAGAGGCCGAGCGACCGGCCGCCGTGCGCCAGCCTGCAGTGCTTCGAACGCGCGCCCTTCGCCGCCGCGAGGGTCACCAGTTCGTAGCCGCGCTTCCCGAGCGAGGGATAGGTCGCCCGGATCAGCTGCTCGAACGCCGCCTCGGCCTCCGGGTTCAGGGCCATCACCTTCGTGTGCGAGAGGACGTGTCCCTCGTCCTTCACGTCCTCCGCATAGAGGGCGGCGACGTCGCCGGTCGCCTCGTCCTCCGGCACGGTCGCAACGATCGCCATGATGACCTCCGGGTCCGATCCTGGCCTTCGGGGCCATCGGCCGCCAGAGCGGGCGCCCAACGAAACGTGGTTCGCTGTCGGCATGGAGCTGCCGATCTTCCCGCTGGGCACCGTGCTGCTGCCGCACATGCCCCTGCCGCTCCGGGTCTTCGAGCCGCGCTATCTCACCATGCTGTCCACGATCCTCGAGGCCGAGGAGCCCGCCTTCGGCATCGTGCTCATCGAGCGGGGTCAGGAGGTCGGGGGCGACGACGTGCGGATGAACATCGGCACGATCGCGCACGTCGTCGACGTCGGCAGCGACGAGACCGGCGTGCTGCTGCTCGTCGAAGGTCGCGAGCGCTTCGTGGTCGACGAGTGGCTGGAGGACGCGCCGTTTCCCCACGCATCCGTCACGCGGATGCCGGACCTGGTCTGGGACGAGGCGCTCGCCGACCGGCTCTCCGACGCGGAGCGTCTCGTCAGGCGGGCGATCGCGAATGCGACCGAATGGTCCGAGCAGCCCTGGTCGCCCGACGTCGAGCTCGCAGACGAGCCGCTCGCCGCCACCTGGCAGCTCGCCGGGGTGGCGCCGATCGAGCTCATCGACCGGGTCGCGCTGCTGCACGCCGCCTCGACCGACGTGCTGCTGACCGCCCTCGTCGACTTCGTCGAGGACTCGACGCCCGCACCCTGATCGCGCATCTAGGATTTCAGGCGGAACCGAATGGGCCGCACGGCCGGAGCGCCGCGGTCGAACGTGAGGAGCTCCGCATGACTACTGTCACCGAATCCACGTCGGCGGAATCGGGCGCGCTGCGCCGATCGCCGCTCGAAGACCGGCACGAGGCGCTCGGTGCGACGTTCACCGAGTTCGCGGGCTGGCGCATGCCGCTGCGCTATTCGAGCGAGCTCGCCGAGCACGCTGCCGTCCGCACCGCCGCCGGCCTGTTCGACCTGTCGCACATGGGCGAGATCGTCGTCATCGGCCCGGGCGCCGCCGCGGCGCTCGACATCGCCCTGCTCGGCGAGGTGTCGGCGATGGAGGCCGGCCGCGCCAGGTACACGCTGCTCCTCACCGGCGACGGCGGCATCGTCGACGACCTGATCGTGTACCGGATGGGCGCGGACCGGTACATGGTCGTCGCGAACGCGTCGAACCGCGAGGAGGTCGCGGAAGAGTTGCGCAGCCGCGCGGTGGGCTTCGATGCGACCGTGCAGGACGAGACCGACGACATCGCCCTCATCGCACTGCAGGGGCCGATCTCGCAGGACGTGCTCGTGGAGCTCTCCGGGTTCGAGCCCGACGACGACGTGCCGACCACCGCGCGCTTCCACGAACAGCTCGCATCGCTCGGCGATTACCGGTTCCTGCGCGCCAGGTACGCGGGCCGGCCGGTGCTCATCGCACGCACCGGCTACACCGGCGAACTCGGGTACGAGCTCTTCGCGTCGCCCGACCTCGCCGCACGGCTCTGGGACGCGATCCTCGCCGCCGGCGCGGGCTCCGGCGTGGTCCCCGCCGGGCTGGCGGCGCGCGACACCCTGCGTCTCGAGGCGGGCATGCCGCTGTTCGGCCACGAGCTCACCGCGGTGACCATGCCCGCCGAGGTGGGGCTCGGGCGCCTGGTCAAGGCGACGAAGCGCTCCGACTACGTCGGGCGGGACGCGGTCGCGCAGGCCCCGGGCCCGCGGACCGTGCTCATCGGTCTCGTCGGTGAGGGCAAGCGGGCCGCGCGGGCCGGATATCCGGTCAGATCGGGCGGCCGGACGGTCGGCGTCGTCACGAGCGGAGCACTCTCGCCGACACTCGGTGTGCCGATCGCCATGGCGTCGGTCGAGCCGGCCGCCGCCGACCAGTCCTTGACCGTCGACGTGCGTGGCAGCGAGCTGCCGGTGCGCGTCGTGCCGCTGCCGTTCTACCGCCGAAAGGGATGAGGCCCGAAGTGACCCGCGAGGACGACCTGCTCTACACCGCCGATCACGAATGGGTCGAGATCGAGGACGGCGTCGCCACCGTCGGCATCACCGCGTTCGCGGCGAACCAGCTCGGCGACATCGTCTACGTCGAGCTCCCCGCCGTCGGCGACACGATGCAGTCGGGCGACACGTCGGGCGAGATCGAGTCGACGAAGTCGGTCGGCGAGCTGTTCGCCCCCGTCGCCGGCGAGGTGATCGCCGTGAACGAGGCCGTGGTCGCATCGCCCGAGCTGGTGAACGAGGACCCGTTGGGCGACGGCTGGCTCATCAAGGTGCGCATCGACGGCGAGCCCGAGGGGCTGCTGGACCGCGCGGCCTACGACGCCGTGACGGCCGCCGCGTGAGCGCGACCACGACGGCGACGGAACTGCACGTCCGCGCCGACGGGCCGCCGGCCGGATTCGCCTCACGGCACATCGGCACGACCGCCGAGGCGCAGGAGCGAATGCTCGCCGCCATCGGGCACGCGTCGCTCGCCGAACTGCTCGATGAGGCGCTGCCCGCGTCCATCCGCATCGCCGAGCAGCACACGTCGCTGCTGCCGCCGGCCGCGAGCGAGCGCGCGGCGCTCCGCGAACTGCGGGCACTCGCCGCGAAGAACACGGTGCGCACCTCGATGATCGGGCTCGGCTACCACGGCACGATCACGCCTGCGGTCATCCAGCGGAACGTGCTCGAGAACCCGTCGTGGTACACCGCCTACACGCCGTATCAGCCCGAGATCTCACAGGGCCGGCTCGAGGCGCTGCTCAACTTCCAGACGATGGTCGCCGACCTCACGGGACTGGCGACCGCGAACGCATCGATGCTCGACGAGGCGACGGCGGTCGCCGAGGGCATGCTGCTGGCGCGGCGCGCCTCGAAGGCGAAGTCGAGCCGCTTCGTGATCGACGCCGACCTGCTGCCGCAGACGAAGGCGGTGGTCGCCGGCCGCGCACGCGCCCTCGGCATCGAACTCGTCGAGGCCGACATAGCGGCGGACGGGCTGCCCGACGGTGACCTGTTCGGCGTCGCCCTGCAGTATCCGGGTGCGTCGGGTCTCGTGTGGAATCCGAGCGGTGTGATCGCGGCCGCGCACGGACGCGGCGGACTCGCGGTCGTCGCGGCCGATCTGCTCGCGTTGACGCTCATCACCGCGCCGGGCGAGTTCGGCGCGGACGTCGCGGTCGGCACGACGCAGCGGTTCGGCGTGCCGATGGCGTTCGGCGGCCCGCACGCCGCGTACTTCGCGGTCAGGGCGGGGCTCGAGCGCCAGCTGCCCGGTCGTCTCGTCGGCGTCTCGGTCGACGCCGAGGGCGCGCCCGCCTATCGCCTCACCCTGCAGACGCGCGAGCAGCACATCCGCCGGGAGAAGGCGACGAGCAACATCTGCACCGCGCAGGTCCTGCTCGCCGTCATGGCGTCGATGTACGCCGTTTATCACGGACCCGAGGGCCTCGAGTCGATCGCGCGCGACGTGCACGGGCAGGCCGCCGACGCCGCACATCGGCTGCGCGCGCGGGGTGCCCGCGTGGCGCACGCGCACTTCTTCGACACGCTCGAGGTCGAGGTGCCCGATGCGGCCGCTGTTGTCGAATCCGCTCGTGACCAGGGATATTGGCTACGACAGGTCGATGAGACGACCGTGGCGCTCACCTTCGACGAGGTGACGGCCGCCGACGGCGTCGACGTCGTCGCCCTGATGGGCCTCTCGGACGCGCCCACGGTCGATGCGACGCCCCTGATCGACGCGGTGCCGGCCGACCTCATCCGCACCAGCCTGTTCCTGACCCATCCCGTGTTCCACACACACCGCTCGGAGACCGCGATGATGCGGTATCTCAAAGAGCTCGCCGACCTGGACTACGCGCTCGACCGGGGGATGATCCCGCTCGGCTCGTGCACGATGAAGCTCAACGCGGCGACCGAGATGGCGGCCGTGACCTGGCCGGAGTTCGCGGAGCTGCACCCCTTCGCCCCTGCCGCGGACGTCGCCGGGTCGCTCGAGCTCATCGCCCAGCTCGAGGGCTGGCTCGCGGATCTCACCGGGTACGACGCCGTCAGTCTGCAGCCGAACGCGGGCAGTCAGGGGGAGCTCGCCGGCCTGCTCGCGATCCGCGGCTACCACGTGGCGCGCGGCGACCTCGAGCGGACCGTCTGCCTCATCCCGTCGAGCGCGCACGGCACGAACGCCGCATCCGCCGTGCTGGCCGGCCTGCGCGTCGTCGTCGTCGCCTGCGATGCCGAGGGCAACGTGGATCTGCCCGACCTCGAGTCAAAGATCGAGACGCACCGTGACGCGCTCGCCGGTCTCATGATCACCTACCCGTCGACGCACGGCGTGTACGAGCACGACGTGCGCCGCGTGACGGATGCGGTGCACGCCGCAGGCGGGCAGGTCTACATCGACGGAGCGAACCTCAACGCGCTGCTCGGGCACGCCCGGTTCGGCGACATGGGCGGCGACGTCTCGCACCTCAACCTGCACAAGACCTTCTGCATCCCGCACGGCGGGGGCGGCCCCGGTGTGGGCCCGGTCGCGGCGAAGTCGCACCTCGCGCCGTTCCTGCCGGGCCACCCGCTCGCGCAGACGCCGCTGCCAGGAGGCGCGCCGGTGTCGGCGGCCCCCTACGGGTCGCCCGGCATTCTGCCGATCTCGTGGGCGTACGTCCGGATGATGGGTGCGGCCGGCTTGACGGCGGCGACCGAGGCCGCCGTACTCGGCGCGAACTACCTCGCCGCGCGGCTCGGGGACGCCTTCCCGGTGCTCTACCGGGGCGACGGCGGCCACGTGGCGCACGAGTGCATCCTCGACCTGCGCCCGCTCACGGCGGCGACCGGCGTCACCGTGGACGATGTGGCGAAACGCCTCGTGGACTACGGATTCCATGCGCCGACGATGTCCTTCCCCGTGGCGGGCACACTCATGGTGGAGCCGACCGAGAGCGAGGACCTGGCCGAACTCGACCGCTTCGTCGCGGCGATGCTGGCGATCCGCGCCGAGGCCGACGCGGTCGGCACGGCCTGGCCCGCCGACGACAACCCGCTGAAGAACGCGCCGCACACGGCGATCGTGGTGACGCAGACGGAGTGGGCGCACCCGTACCCGCGCGAGCTGGCCGCCTTCCCGTTCACGCAGGCGGGTGCCGACCACCTGGCTGTGCGACGCAAGTACTGGCCGCCGGTCCGGCGCATCGACCAGGCCTACGGCGACCGCCACATCGTCTGCAACTGCCCGCCCCCGGAGGCCTTCGCCTGACCCGCGCACTCTCTGACCAAACGACGGCCTTTCGGCCGAACGCAGCCTGAAACAGGCCTGTGACCGGTCCGGCGATGCGTTTGGCCGTCGATTGGTCAGCCGGTGGGATGCTGGCGAATGTGGCAGAGCAGGTGAGCGGGCCGGCGTCCTACTTCCCGTCGATCGAGAAGAAGTACGGCATACCGGTCGACGAGTGGTTCGCGATCATCCGGGCGGCTCCTGTGCACCGGCATATGGAGGTCGTGCGCTGGCTCAGGACCGAGCACGGCATGGGGCACGGGCATGCCAATGCGCTCGTCGGCTACCTCAAGGGAGCCGAGCCGGGGTCGATCGGCTGACCGATCGACGGAGATTCCCGCGTCGCGGCCGGTCGGAGGCCGGTTTCGGGCCCGAATCGGCCGAAAGGCCGTCGTTTGGTCAGGGGATGGGGGTGACGGTCCTCGTGGCGCCGTTCCAGAGGCGGGCGCCCGTCGCGACGGTGTCGATGGGGGAGGCGTCCAGCAGCTCGAGCGCCCGCGCGATCTCGGCGGCCGTGCGTCTGCGGGCGAGCGTGACGTGCGGCGTCCAGTCCCCGGGTAGCGAGTTCGGCAGAGGGACCGCCGTCGGCGCGAGCGCCGCCAACCGCCGGTGCAGCCGGCCGTGCAGGGCCAGCAGCTCCTCGCTGGGCACCACGAGCCGAGCCAGCACGAAGGTGCGGCCCGGGAACACGACGAATCCGCCCAGCCGCACCGGCATGGGCGGCAGCGCCAGCTCGCCGACGATCGGCGCGAAGCCGGCCTCGGTGACCGCGAGGGTGATGTGCGGGCGGTTCGACCCTCCAGTGTGCCCGGCCAAGCTCGGCACGCCGGCGGCCGCGAGCGACGCCCACTCCGCCCGCACGGCCCGGTCTCCGTGCTCGTCGAGGACGAGCTCGATGCTCTCGACCACGGCCGTCAGGTGGCCAGGCCGGGGACCAGCGACTTCAGCACGGTGAGCCCGACGAAGCTCGCGAAGTCGAGCAGGAAGTGCGCGACGACGAGCGGCCCCACCCGGCCGAACCGCAGGTAGAGCAGCTCGAAGACCACCCCCATGATCGCGTTGCCCACGAATCCGCCCACGCCCTGGTACAGGTGGTAGCTGCCGCGGAGCCCGGCGCTGAAGAGCACGATCGCCCACGGCTTCCAGCGCTGGTCGCGCAGCCGCTCGGTGAGGAACCCGACGACGATCACCTCCTCCTGCAGACCGGCCCGCAGCGCCGAGAGCACCAGCACGGGGATCGCGTACCACTGCGGCCCGATGCCGTCGGTCACGACGTTCAGGTTCAGCCCGAGCGCCCTCGCGCCGAGGTAGAGGCCGATGCCCGGGATGCCGATCGCGGCGAACAGCACGACGCCGAGGCCAGCGTCGAAGCGGGGTCGCCGCAGGTCGAGGCCGACCCGCCGGAGGCCGCTCGTGAGCGGTGTCGCGAGCAGGTACAGCGCGAGCGCGACCGGCACAAGGTCGCTCGCGATCGCCAACAGCTGATAGACGAGGTCGAAGACCGCGCGGGTGCTCTGGCTCGGGTTCAGCGTCGTCGTCTGCGAGCCGATCGGTCCCCGCGTCAGCGAGTCGGCGAACGAGACGACCGAGTAGACGGCGGATGCGCCGAGCGACACGGCCAGTACGAGGGCGATCTCGATCCCGGGGCGGGGCCGCCGTGCGAGCGGACCTGCGGGCACGCTCATAGGAATCCCTCTCCCAGAACGCGCCAAGAAACAGGGGTCGGGTGCCCCAGGAACTCCGATCGATACGAATCGGTGATGTGCGGCGATATGGTGCGTCCGTTGCGCTGAGGCGCCCAAATCCGACGGATCATGCACATCTGCGCAACGATCGTGCGCTTGTGTTTCGGAGGTGTAACCCTTTGCGCTCCGGGTTGGCCCTGCTTGTCCATCGTTCGTAGCCTCATACCCAGATGTGGGTTCCACAGCAGATTCGGCGTGCCCACTCCCTTGACCAGGAGGTTCATTTGAACATCAGGCGCATCACGGCGGCCATCGCGGTCGTCGGCGCAGCGAGTCTCGTCCTTGCCGGGTGCTCCGGCACCAAGGCGAGTTCGGGCAGCGAAGACGAGATCCAGGCGAACACCACTGTCAGTGTGGCGGAGAACGGGTCGGTCACGTCACTGAACCAGTACACGCCCGAGTCGTACAGCACGTACAACGGCAACGTGCAGTACCTCACGCAGGCGACGTTCAACTACTACAACGACAAGTCGGCACTGCTGAAGAACACGGCGCTCGGCACGTACACCCAGGTGAGCGCCAACCCGCTCGTCATCAAGTACACGCTCAACAAGGGCGCGAAGTGGTCCGACGGCACGCCGATCAAGGCTGCGGACCTCCTGCTGGCCTGGGCGTCGTTCAGCACGCAGTTCAACGACAAGAAGAGCGTGAACTTCGACGGCAACCTGCAGGGCGCCGGCTGGAACTACGTCACGAAGGTTCCCGACGTGTCGTCCGACGGCCAGTCGATCACGATGCACTTCGACAAGCCGTACGTCGACTGGGAGGTCATGGGCCTCAACCCGAACCTGCCGGCGCACATCGTCTACGACGAGGCGTTCCCCGACAAGAAGCTCTCGGCCAGCGCCGCACAGGCCGCGGTCCAGAAGGCCATCCAGGACAACGACACCACGACACTGAAAGCGCTGGCCACGGCGTGGAGCACCAAGTGGAACGTCACCTCGATGCCGAGCGACACCAAGCTGCTCGTCGGCAGCGGCGCGTACGTCGTGTCGGCCTTCGTGAAGGATCAGTACATCACCCTGACCGCCCGCAAGAACTACGCCAACGGGCCGAAGCCGCACATCCAGAAGATCACCTTCCGCTTCATCCCCGACCAGACCGCGCAGGTCCAGGCGTTGCAGAACGGTGAGGTCAGCGTGCTCTACGGACAGGCGACCGCCGACACCGTGAAGGCGCTCTCGGCTCTCTCGAAGATCAAGACGACCACCACGTCGGAGGCGTTCTACGAGCACATCGAGCTGACCTTCAAGAAGGGCAGCCCGTTCTCGCCGCTGACCTACGGCGGTGACGCCGCGAAGGCGCTCAAGGTGCGCCAGGCCTTCCTGAAGATCATCCCGCGTCAGGAGATCCTCGACCGCGTCATCAAGCCGATCCAGGCGAACGCCAAGCTCATGGACTCGAACCTGTTCATCCCCGGCACCCCCGGGTACGACCAGACCGCGGCCAGTAACGGGTACTCGGCCTACAACACGACCGATGTCTCGGGCGCCAAGGCGCTGCTCGCGGCGGCGGGGGTCAAGACGCCCGTGACCGTGAAGTTCGCCTACCCGAACGACAACCCGCGTCGGGCGAGTGAGTTCCAGCTGATCCAGAAGGCGGCGTCCGCGAGTGGACTGTTCAACGTCGTCGACGACGGCAAGCCGACGGCGCAGTTCTTCGCGCAGCTCGGTACGGCCGGCTACCCGTACGACGTGTCGCTGTTCGGCTACGTGTTCACCTCGCTCTCGGTGACCGGTTCGCTGGCGAACACCTACACCGGCAACCCGAGCAACTACGGCGGGTTCTCCGACCCGAAGGTGGACGCGCTCTGGAACAAGGCATCGGTGGAGAAGAACTACACCGCGGCGATCCCCGACCTGCAGGCGATCGACAAGCAGCTCGTCGACGACGCACAGTCGCTGACCCTGGTGCAGCCGCCCACGGTCTCGGCCTGGGCGAGCAACGTCGAGAATGTGTCGGACATCCCGCTCGCGCCGAACATCTTCTGGAACTACTTCGACTGGAAGATCAAGAAGTAAAAGCAATCCTTCGCTAGGGTGCGCGGAGCCGGTTCGAGTAGCCGGCTCCGCGCACACTCTTTGACAGGGAAGGAGCTGCTCGGTGCTGAGCTTCCTCGTTCGTCGCACGACGGCGTCCCTCATCGTGCTGATCGTCGGGTCGTACGTGGTCTACATCCTCGCTGCGACCTCGGGTGACCCGCTCTCCGATCTCCGCCAGAGCAGCGCGGCCAACAAGGAGCAGCTGATCGCCGCGCGCACGGCGCTGCTCAATCTGAACGTGCCGCCCTACCTGCGCTACTTCGTCTGGGTCGGCGGCATCCTGAAGGTGTTCGTCGGCCAGATTTCACTGGGCAACTCCGTCAACGGGCAGCCGGTCACCGCGCAGCTCGGCGCCGCCATCCTCGTCACGTTGCAGCTCGTGCTCGGCGCGACGGTCCTGGCGGTCATCGTGGGCCTCGCGGTCGGCATCACGACGGCACTCCGCCAGTACTCGACATACGACTACGCGTCGACGTTCGTCGCGTTCCTCTTCTTCTCTCTGCCGATCTTCTGGCTCGCCGTGATGCTGAAACAGTTCGTCGCGATCGGGTTCAACAACTTCCTCGCGAATCCGGTGGTCGGTCCGGTCGGCACGGTCGTGATCGCCCTCATCATCGGCGTCGTCGGCATGGCGATCGTCGGCGGTGCCGTGCGCACCCGCGTCACCGTCTTCGTGGTGGGCGCGGTGGTCACGGCCGCGGCGCTGATCTACATCTCCGTCACGCGGTGGCTCGAGAACCCGAGTCTCGGCATCGTCGTCGTCGCGGTCCTCGACCTCGCGGCCGCCTGGGCGGTGACCTCGCTCTCGACGGGATGGTCGAACACGCGCTCCCGCAACACCGCGCTCACGGTCGCGGGCGCATTCGTCGTGCTCTACTACCCGTTCTCGGCGGAGGGCTGGGGCCTGTTCAACCAGTTCCAGTACATCAATCTGGGCACGATCCTGCTGCTCGGCGTCGGGCTGATCGTCGGCGGTGGCGTCGTCGGGTGGCTCTACGGCGGGTTCGATCGGTGGCAGTCCGTGCGCACCGGCTCCTTGACGGCGCTCGTCGCGTACCTCGTGGCGCTGCTCGACCGGTTCATGCACTCCTGGAGCATCTATGTCGACCAGGTCGCGAACGGCAGGCCCATCGCGACGATCGGCTCCGGCACCGCGGACCTGGGCAGTGTGTCCTTCTGGATCGGTGGGATCGACGGGTTCACACATCAGCTGCTCCCGACCGTCGCGCTCGTCCTCGCATCCATCGCCAGCTACAGCCGGTTCACGAGGGCGAGCCTGCTCGACGTGCTGGGGCAGGACTACATCCGCACGGCTCGGGCCAAGGGCCTCACCGAACGGACGGTCGTGATGCGTCACGCGTTCCGGAATGCACTGATCCCGATCACCACCGTCATCGCGCTCGACTTCGGTGCGCTCATCGGCGGCGCGGTGCTCACCGAGACGGTGTTCGGCTGGACCGGCATGGGCGCGCTCTTCCAACAGGGCATCATCCAGGTCGACCTGAACACGATCATGGGCGTCTTCCTCGTGACCGCCATCGCGGCGGTCCTCTTCAATCTGATCGCCGACCTCATCTACGCGGGTCTCGACCCGAGGATCAGGGTGTCCGCATGACCAACCTCGGACCGATTCCGCCCGTCAACAGCGACGCGGGTGCGCCGACGGGGACCCAGGACGCCCGGACCGCCGCGACGGAGAGCGCGCTCGGCGTGCAGGCGCCGACCGCCGATACGGGCCACGCCGAGAACGCGATCGAGCTCAAGGAGGTCGAGGGGCTGTCGCTCGGCCGGATCGTCTTCCGGCGTTTCCTGCGGCACACCGCGGCCATGATCAGCATCGTCATCTTCCTGCTGACCATCGTGCTGGCGTTCAGCTCCATCGGCATCGACGTCGGGCCGATCCACACCGCCGGGTGGTGGCGCTGGGGCTACGGCGACATCCCCAACATCGTGAACGGATCGTCGCCGACGCTCCAGCTGTGGCCGTTCAGTCTCGGCCTGCATCCGTTCGGCCAGGACTCGATCGGCCACGACATGTTCGCCCAGGTCATGCGCGGCACGCAGCAGAGTCTGATGATCGTGTTCGTCGTGGGCATCGTGTCCACGGTCGTCGGCACGCTCATCGGGTCGATCGCCGGCTACTTCGGCGGCTGGGTCGACTCGATCCTGATGCGGGTGACGGACTTCTTCATCATCGTGCCGTTGCTGCTCTTCGCCGCGATCGTCGCGCACACCTTCAGCAACGGCGGTTCGTTCGTGCTCGCCCTCTCGCTCGGCGTGCTGTCGTGGACACAGCTCGCTCGCCTCGTCCGCGGCGAGGTGCTGGCACTGCGAGAACGCGAGTTCGTCGAGGCGGCCAAGGTCGCCGGCGCCGGCAGCCCGCGCATCATCTTCCGGCACATCCTGCCGAACACCGTGGGCGTCATCATCGTCTCCGCGACGCTGACCATGTCGGTCACGATCCTCCTGGAGACCTCGCTGTCCTACCTGGGGCTCGGCGTCCACGCACCCGATGTCTCGCTCGGCCTGCTGATCGAGCAGTACGAGTCGTCGTTCACGACCAGGCCGTGGTTGTTCTGGTGGCCGGGTCTGTTCATCATCATCATCGCGCTCTCGATCAACTTCATCGGCGACGGGCTGCGCGACGCCTTCGACCCGCGTCAGCGGCGCGGGTTGAACCGGCGCGCCCGCAAGGTGAAGGCCGACGCGACGCCGATCCCCGCCGCGGAGGCCTGATGCGTCAGGCGACGACCGCGATCAGGGCGAGGACGAGGAGTGCCGCCAGCGCCACGATGGTGACCGTGTGCCACCGCTGCTCGACGCCTTCGCCCTCGACCGCGCCGAGCAGGCCGGCGTCGCGGTACTCGGTCCACTGCCGCATCACGATCGACGCCGCGACCGAACCCGCGGCCATCGCCGGATCCTGCTGCGGAACCGCACCCACCCGGACGGCCCGGAAATCGCGGCGCACCTGCCTGCCCGCCGCTACGGCGGAGCCGCGCGGCGCCGACCACGCCGTGACTCGCCCTCGCGCGGTGATGAGCGTGAGCGACCACCGGGTCTGCACGTCCTCGATGACCGGCCAGGTCACGCGCGTGGTGCGCAGCACGTTCCGTACCACGACCGCGGTCGGCTCGACGCGCACCGACGGCAGCCAGAACACCGCGACCGCGCCGAACGCGACGAAGGCGGCCACCGGCAGGACCCGCAGCGTGAGCGCCGGGGATGCCGAGAGCGCCGCGTCCACGACCGGGATCGCGCAGACCAGCACGACCACCGCGGCGAGCACCTGCCCGCCCCGCGGCCGGATCGTCACGTCGCGGAAACCCGTCTCCATCCCGCTATCGTCGCGCACTCGGCGCGTATCCCGCCGTCACCTTGGAGCATCCGCATGAGCACCGACCCCGACACCGTCCCGGCGCCGATCCTGAGTGTGCGGGGCCTCGGCGTCGACTTCTGGGTGGACGGCACCTGGTACCCGGCGGCGAGCGACATGAGCTACGACGTCCGGCCCGGCGAGGTGCTCGCGATCGTCGGTGAATCCGGTTCGGGGAAGAGCTCGAGTTCCATGGCCCTGCTCGGGCTGACGCCGCCGAACGGCCGGGTGACCGGCAGCGCGAAGCTCAAGGGCATCGAGATGGTCGGGCTCACCGGCTCGCGGCTGCGGCACGTGCGCGGTCGCGAGGTCGCCGTCATCTTCCAGGAACCGATGACGGCCCTGAACCCCGTCTACACGATCGGGTTCCAGATCGTGGAGACGCTGCGCACGCACCTCGATCTCACGCCGACGGACGCGAAGAAGCGCGCGATCGAGCTGCTCGAGATGGTCGAGATGCCGAACCCCGAGATCTCGTTCCGGAAGTACCCGCACCAGTTGTCCGGCGGCCAGCGGCAGCGCGCGATGATCGCGCAGGCCATCTCGTGCGACCCGGCCCTGCTCATCGCCGACGAGCCGACGACGGCTCTCGACGTCACAATCCAGGCGGAGATCCTCGATCTGATGCGGGACCTGAAGGACCGTCTCGACTCGGGCATCGTCCTGATCACGCACGACATGGGCGTCGTCGCCGATCTCGCGGACCAGATGCTCGTGATGAAGGACGGCCGGGTCGTCGAGACGGGTGCCGTCGAGGACATCTTCTTCCGGCCGCAGCACCCGTACACCCAGCAACTGCTCGCCGCGGTACCGCATCTCGGCACGGCGACGGTCGAGGTGACCGAGGCGCTCGTCGAAGCCGAGCAGCAGCACGCCGCGCCGATCGTGAAGCTCGATCACGCCGCCATCGAATATCCGAAGCGCGGCCGCGTGCCGGCGTTCCGCGCGGCGAACGACATCAACCTCGAGATCGCGCCTGGCGAAGTCGTCGGCCTCGTGGGAGAGTCGGGGTCGGGCAAGACGACCATCGGCCGCGCGGTCGTCGGGCTGCTGAAAGTCGCCGAGGGCTCGCTGAGCGTCGTCGGCCGCGATCTCACCAACCCGTCCTCGAGCACGTTGCGCGACGCCAGGAAGGACATCGGCATCGTCTTCCAGGACCCGGGTTCGAGCCTGAACCCGAGGTTCCCGATCGGCGAGTCGATCGGCGAGCCGCTGCTGCTCACCAAGGAGTACGACAAGAAGGCCATCGACCGCCGCGTCGAAGAGCTGCTCGACCAGGTCGAGTTGCCGCGCAGCTTCCGCAACCGGTACCCGCACGAGCTGTCGGGCGGCCAGCGGCAGCGCGTCGGCATCGCCCGCGCGCTCGCGCTCAGCCCGAAGCTGCTCGTCGCGGACGAGCCGACCAGCGCGCTCGACGTGTCGGTGCAGGCCCGCTTCCTCACACTGCTGCAAGGTATCCAGCTCGAACTGCAGTTCGCCTGCCTCTTCATCAGCCACGACCTCGCCGTCGTCGACCTGCTCTCGCATCGGATCGCGGTCATGAACCACGGCTCGATCGTCGAGCAGGGGCCGAAGGATCAGATCCTGCGAGCGCCTCGGGACCCCTATACGCAGCGCCTGATCGCGGCCGTTCCGGTGCCCGATCCACAGAAGCAGGCGCTGCGTCGGGAGGGACGCGTCGCGATCTGACGCCTCTGAAGTAGACTGAGGCGTCGCCTGCGCTCCGTCGCGCTCAAGCGACCGGCGCACCAGGCCTGGCACATCCGGCCAGCGAGCGCCTCTCTCGAGAAGGAAATCGTCATGGCGCATGCCACCCGCGCGGATCTCCGCAACGTCGCGATCGTCGCCCACGTCGACCACGGCAAGACCACGCTCGTCGACGCGATGCTGAAGCAGACGCACTCGTTCGCCGATCACGCCCACGTCGACGACCGTGCGATGGACTCGAACGAGCTCGAGCGCGAGAAGGGCATCACGATCCTCGCCAAGAACACGGCGATCATCTACAACGGCGAGCACGCCACCGACGGTGCGGTCACGATCAACGTGATCGACACCCCGGGCCACGCCGACTTCGGCGGCGAGGTCGAGCGCGGCCTCTCGATGGTCGACGGCGTCGTGCTGCTGGTCGACGCGTCGGAGGGGCCGCTGCCGCAGACCCGCTTCGTGCTCCGCAAGGCGCTCGAGGCGAAGCTGCCGGTGGTGTTGCTCGTGAACAAGACGGACCGGCCGGATGCGCGCATCGACGAGGTCGTCGAGGAGTCGCACGATCTGCTGCTCGGCCTCGCATCCGACCTGTCGGACGATGTACCCGACCTCGACCTGGACGCCATCCTCGACGTCCCCGTCGTGTACGCGTCGGGTCGCAACGGCGCCGCGAGCTGGAACAAGCCCGAGAACGGCACGCTGCCCGACAATCTCGACCTCGAGCCGCTGTTCGACGCCATCCTGAAGCACATCCCCGCGCCGTCCTACGACGACGCCGCGCCGCTGCAGGCGCACGTCACGAACCTGGACGCGTCACCGTTCCTCGGCCGTATCGCGCTGCTGCGGGTGTTCAACGGCACGTTGAAGAAGGGCCAGACGGTCGCCTGGGTGCGTGCCGACGGCACCACCTCCAACGTGCGCGTCACGGAGCTGCTCAAGACCCGCGCGCTCGAGCGCTACCCGGCCGAGTCCGCCGCGCCCGGCGACATCGTGGCCGTGGCCGGATTCCCCGACATCACGATCGGCGAGACACTGGCCGATCCGGACGACGTGCGGCCGCTACCCGCGATCCACGTGGACGATCCCGCGATCTCGATGCTCATCGGCACCAACACCTCGCCGCTCGTCGGCCGCGAGAAGGGGTCGAAGATCACTGCCCGGCTCGTGAAGGACCGCCTCGACCGCGAGCTCGTCGGCAACGTGTCGATCCGCGTGGTCGACGTCGGCCGGCCGGATGCGTGGGAGGTCCAGGGCCGCGGCGAACTCGCGCTCGCGATCCTCGTCGAGCAGATGCGGCGTGAAGGCTACGAGCTCACCGTCGGGAAGCCGCAGGTGGTGCTGAAGGAGATCGACGGCCACACGAACGAGCCGTACGAGCACCTCACCGTCGACGCGCCGGAGGAGTTCATCGGCGCGATCACGCAGCTGCTCGCCGCGCGCAAGGGCCAGATGAACACGATGACGAACCACGGCACCGGCTGGGTCCGCATGGAGTTCCGGGTGCCGTCGCGGGGCCTCATCGGCTTCCGCACCGAGTTCCTGACGATCACCCGCGGCACCGGCATCGCGAACGCGATCCTCGACGGGTACGACCGCTGGGCCGGCTCCATCACGACCCGCGTCAACGGGTCGATGGTCGCGGACCGCGCCGGCGTCGTCACGCCGTTCGCGCTCGTCAATCTGCAGGCCAGAGGCACGTTCTTCGTCAAGCCGACCGAGCAGGTCTACGAGGGCATGGTCGTCGGCGAGAACAGCCGCGGCGACGACATGGACGTGAACATCACCAAGGAGAAGCAGCTGACGAACATGCGCCAGTCGACGAGCGACGAGCTCGAGCGCCTGACGCCGCCGCTCACGCTGTCCCTCGAGGAGAGCCTCGAGTTCGCCCGTGACGACGAGTGCGTCGAGGTCACGCCGCTGGCGATCCGCATCCGCAAGGTCGAACTCGACCAGCAGTCGCGCGCCCGCTCGACGGCTCGCCTGAAGCGCGCCACCGTCTGACGCACCGGGCGCCGGCCGCCGCGGTGCAGGGTCGCCGGCGCTCGCGGTCGTCCGCGGCCCGAAACGTGTTCGGCGGGGTCAGGTGAAAAGGGCCTGGCCGATGTATGCGCCCTGCTTCGGCGCGGCGGGCACGAAGAAGATGCCCGAGCCGATGTGGGCGATGTACTCGTTCAGGCGATCCACCGCCCCGAGCTTCGTCTGCAGCCGGACGAAGTGGTCGGGGTCGTTCATGTACGCGATGAAGAGCAGGCCCGCGTCGAGCAGGCCGTACTGGTTCAGCCCGTCGGTGTAGTTGTAGCCGCGGCGCAGGATGCGCACGCCGCCGTTGTTCTCGTGCGCGGCGAGTGCGACATGCGACGTCGCCGAGATGGCCGGCTCACCGTCGTGCGTCTTCGCGAAGTCGGGCGTCGCGAACTCGGTGCCGCCCGACAGCGGGCCCCCCTCGCGCTTCGTCCGGCCGAAGACGGTCTGCTGATCGGCGATGTGGTCGCCGTCCCAGCTCTCGATGTTCATCTGGATCTTCCGGACGACCTGGTAGGTGCCGCCCTTCGTCCAGGACTGGTCGCCGGTCACCCAGACGTACTTCTGGAAGTCGGACTCCGCCTTGATGTTGCGCGTGCCGTCCTTGAAGCCCATCAGGTTGCGCGGGGTCTTCTGGCCGGCCCCGGCGGACGCACGGCCGAACCCGAGCACGGTCCACCTCGTGCGGGCCGTTCCCTTCGCCATCCTCGCGAGGTCGCGGATCGCGTGGTACGCGACCTGCGGGTCGTCGGCGCACGCCTGCACCGACAGATCGCCGCCCGAGAGGGCCGCCTGCAACTGATCGCTCGGCAGCTTCGGCAGGTCGGCCAGCAGCTTCGGCCGTTTGGCCGCGAGGCCGAACCGCTCGTCGAACAGGCCGGGGCCGAACCCGACCGTGACAGTGAGGGATCCAGGGCTCAGGTCGTAGGCCTCGCCGGTGTCCGCGGGCACCGCCTGGCCCTGCGCCGGTTGCACGGCGCCGATCGGCAGCCCCTGCATCATCTGGGCGATCGCGCCCGACCATCTGGCGAGCAGCACCTGGATGTCGGTCCGCAGGGCGCCTTCGAGGTCGAAGGTCATGAAGACGGAGTACCGCTGCTGTTCGGACTGGATGCCGGCCTGATGCGCCCCGCCGTAGAAGGGCACCGAACGCGTCAGATCGACGGTCTCCGACTCGTCCGCCGTGGTCAGCGAGTCGTAGCCGACGACTCCACCTGCGCCGGCCGCCGCGCCCGCGACGAGACCGCCCGCCAGTCCGGCGAACAACCCGCGACGGGAGACGCGCGTCGGCCGATCCTCGCCGGCGGGGCCGGCCGGGGAGAGGTCCGCCACTTATGCCGCTGCCACTTTGGCCGCGATCTTCGACAGCGGCGCCTGCAGGCCCTGCACCGCGTCGCTGAGGGACTGCGCGTCCTTCGTCCGGATCGCCGCCGTGTACAGCTCGTAACCGCCGGCCTGGTTCGCATCGCGGTAGCCGTCGAGGACCTTGTTCACGGCGTCGAACTCCGCGGAGACCTGCGCGGTCAGCGTCGGGTCGATCTGCACGAGGCCCTGTTGCAGGTTCGCGAACGCCTGCTCGGCGCCCTCGACGTTCGCGGCGAAGTCGACCAGATCGAGGTGGCTGAACGCCTCCTCGGTGCCCTTGATCTTCGACGACTGGACCTCCTCGAGCAGACCGGCGGCCCCGTTCGCGAGGTCCTCCGGCTTGTACGTGAGCCCCTTCGACAGGGTCGAGAGCTGTTCGACGTTCTTCGTGAGTTCTGCGGCCAGCGTCTTGGTGGATGCGGTGATCCTGCCGCCCTGCCACAGGTCGCGCTCGACGGCGTGGAAGCCGTGCCAACCGACCTTCGGGTCGAGGTTCGACGCACGCATGTCGACGAGGTAGTCGAGGTTGCCCGCGTTGTCGGTCGCCTTGTACCCGGGCAGCACGAAGCCGCTCACGTCGGATTCGACCTTCTCGTAGAAGGGGCGGGCGATCGCGTACTGCTTCTTCGCCGCCGCGACGTCACCCGAGTCGACCGCGGTCTGGAGGTGCTGCACCGCGGTGACCATGTCGGCGATGACGCCGGCGACGTACCCGCTGTACGTCGTCGTGCCTGCGTCGAGCAGCGCGGTGGTCGTCGTCGCGGTCTTCGTCGCGGCGGTGCCGGTGACCTTCAGGTCGGTCGATTCCTTCGCCGCGCCCGGGCAGTACAGCTGATAGGTGCCGCCGGTGAGTGTGGACGTGAAGGACACCGCGCCGAGACCCGGTGCGAGGTTCTCCTTCTCGCCGAGGATGCGCTGACCGGAGAGCAGCTCGAACTCCGTGATGCCGGTGGCGCTCGTGTTCTTCACCGTGAACGTCACCGGGCCCGCAGCGACGGACGTGTGATCGGCGGTGCACACGTCGCCGGAACCCGACGAGGTCATGTCGATGGTCACGGCGTCCGACTTCGCGGTCGTCGCGGCGGGGCTCGTGGCGCTCGTGGTGTCGGTCGCGCAGGCGGCGAGCGCGAGCGCGACGACCGTGGCCAGCGACGCGGCCGCGATCGAGCGGCGGGCGTTACTTGGTGACAACGGGGGTGCTCCTGGCCGTGTTCGGGAGGGGGACGGCGCCACCGTGCAGGCCGGGGCCGCGGTGCGGGCGGGGGTTCGCGCGCCGGCGGCCGCGCAGTGCGGTGAAAGCGACCGCGACGGCGGCGACGAGCAGCACGATCGGCACCTCGATGCGCCAGAGGCGGCTCTCAGGGGCGGTCACCGCCACCTGCTGGATCGCGGTCGCCGTCGCAGCCGCCGAGGTCGAGGCCACGGCCCACGTGGGTGAGGCGACGGTGACATCGACGCCGGCCGCCGCGAGTGCGGTCGGGGTCTCGGCGAGCGTCCGCGGTGTCGTCAGGCCCCCGCCGGTGACCGTGAGGACGACCGTGGTCGTGTTCGTCGCGTCGAGCAGCACGTCGGCGGCCGTCCAGACGGTCGTCGTGGTCTTCGCCGTCCACGTGGCCCGGAACGGACCGGGGCTCTGCTGCGCGGTGACGCCGACCGGCAGACGGCCGCCGTTCGCCTCCGCCAGCGCCTCGAGTGAGATCACGGCGGGGCCGGTGACCGCCGTGGCACGGACACGCTGCCACTCGGCCGCCTCGACGCCCCTGTGCGTCGTCACGGCGGCCGCACCGTTCTGCGACACGGGCGCGTCCCCGGTCAGATCGGTCCGGATCGACCGGCCGTCGAAGCCGACGTGTCCGATGGTGCGCGATCCGGCGACGATGGGCGCGGGTGCGCTCGGTACGACCGGCGTCGCGGGACCGGCCAGCGCCAGCACGGCGCCCGCGACGAGCAGGCCGCCGGCGACCGCCCACCGGAGCCGCGCCGCGCCGGCCGCCGCGGGCCGCAACCGGTCGGGCCAGTACACGACGAGCGCGACCGGGATCAGATACGCGAACCAGGCGACGACCTCGATCAGGCGCGGATCGGCCGAGAAGCCCAGGACCCCCGTGATCAGGGCGCCCTGGATGGAGCCGTTGGGCGCGAGCCACGCCAGATCGATCGTGCGCTGCTGGCCGGCGTTCAGCCAGCCGGCTTCGTGCGCGGTCCGCACCGCGGTCATGACCAGTCCGGCGGCCACGAGCACGAGGAACGCGCTCGTGTAGCGGAAGAACCGGGCGAGATCGAGGCGGATGCCGCCGGCGTAGATGCCGAACCCGATGACGACGGAGGCGACGAGCCCGATGACCGCGCCGGCGACCGCCTGGCCGGTGTCGGTCGCCGCGCGGAAGGTGGCGAGCAGGAAGACGCTCGTCTCGAAGCCCTCCTTCAGCACGGCCAGGAACGCCATCGCCGCGAGCGCGGCGGTCGCGCCGTCGCGCGAGGCCTCACGTGCCGAGTCCTCGAGGTCCCGCTTCATCGTGCGCGCGTGCCCGCGCATCCACAGCAGCATGCTGGTGACGAACACGACCGCGATCGCCCCGATGACCGTCTCGAGGCCCTCTTGCGCGGCCTCGGGCAGCGAGGACTCGAGCACGTAGAGCCCGACGCCGACGCCGATGCTCGTGATGAGCGCCGCCGCCACACCGATCCACATCGCCGTGAGCGTCCGGCCGTTGCGCTTCAGGAACGTCGCGATGATGCCGACGATCAGCGCCGCCTCGACTCCTTCACGGAGTCCGATGACGAGCGTGGCGATCACGGGCGTCCCTTCGCTCGAACGGGGGATGGGAGAATGGGTGGCCGCCGACCCCGGGGGCGGAACCTTGGTTAGCCTAGCCTTACCTTCCTCGACCGTACCAGTGAGGGTCCGGTGAGTGGGACGGCGCGAGCGACTGGAACGTCATGCCGCAGGCCCGAAGCGTGCCGACCGGTGAGCTGCTCGTCGGTATCCCGGTCGCGCTCGTCGCAGGGGTCGCCATCGGCGTCCTGACGACCTTCAAGCACCAGGCGGGCGTCAGCCTCGAGCTCGGCACTGGGTTCCCGTACGGCCTGGTGCTGTCGCTGCTGCTCGTCGCGGCCTTCCTGTTCTCCGTCCGCATCCTGCTGGAGACGAGGATGTTCACCGCCGTCGCGGGACTCGGGCTCGTCGCGGCCGACTGGCTGCTCGCGCAGCGCGGGCCGGGCGGCTCCGTGATCGTCGACTCCGCGGCACCCGTGAGCATCGTCTGGCTGATCGCGCCTGCGATCATCGCGGCCGCCGCGGTTCTCGTGCCCATCCGCAGGCGGCCGGAGCCGGGGGACGGGGATGGGATACTGGGGTCCGGCGCCGGAGACCAGATGGGGGAGCCGTCATGACCTATGTGATCGCGTTGCCGTGCGTCGACGTCAAGGACCGCGCGTGCATCGACGAGTGTCCCGTCGACTGCATCTACGAGGGCGAGCGGATGCTCTACATCCACCCCGACGAGTGCGTGGACTGCGGGGCGTGCGAGCCGGTCTGCCCGGTCGAGGCCATCTACTACGAGGACGACCTACCGGAACAGTGGGCCGATTATTACAAGGCGAACGTCGAGTTCTTCGACGAGGTCGGCTCGCCGGGCGGAGCGGCCAAGGTCGGCGTCATCGCGTACGACCACCCCGTGATCACGGCGCTGCCCCCGCAGGCCTGACGGCGAGTGCGGGGGTTCGGCCCCGCGCCGCTAGTGTGAATCCGTGACGGACGGCGAGAAGGCGACCCTCTCATTCCCCGGCGGGAGTGCGGAATTCCCGATCCTCGACTCGACCGCGGGGGCTCGCAGTCTCGACGTGTCGAGCCTGGCGAAGCAGAGTGGGCTGACCACGCTCGATTACGGGTTCGTCAACACGGCGGCGACGAAGTCGGCGATCACGTTCATCGACGGCGACAAGGGCATCCTGCGGTACCGCGGCTACCCGATCGAGGAGCTCGCCGCGCACTCGACCTACCTCGAGGTCGCGTGGCTGCTCATCTACGGGGAGCTGCCCACCACCGATCAGCTCGGTGAGTTCGATGAGAAGATCCGGCGGCACACACTGCTGCACGAGGATCTGCGCCGGTTCTTCGCCGCGCTGCCGCACACGGCGCATCCGATGTCGGTCCTCTCGAGCGCCGTGAGCGCGCTCTCCACCTACTACGAGGACTCGCTGAACCCGCACGACCCCGAGGCCGTCGAGATCTCGACGATCCGGCTGCTCGCCAAGCTGCCGGTGATCGCCGCGTACGCGCACAAGAAGACGCTCGGGCAGGCGTTCCTGTACCCGGACAACTCGTTGAGCTTCGTGGACAACTTCCTGAAGCTGAACTTCGGCACGCTCGCCGAGCCGTACGAGGTGGACCCCGTCCTGTCGAAGGCGCTCGACCGCCTGCTGATCCTGCACGAGGACCACGAGCAGAACGCGTCGACGTCGACCGTCCGGCTCGTCGGGTCGACCGAGGCGAACATGTTCGCGTCGATCTCTGCGGGCATCAACGCGCTCTACGGGCCGCTGCACGGCGGTGCGAACGAGGCGGTGCTGCGGATGCTCGCGGAGATCCGCGACTCGGGCGAGGGTGTCGCCAAGTTCGTCGAGCGAGTCAAGAACAAGGAGGCCGGTGTCCGCCTCATGGGGTTCGGGCACCGCGTCTACAAGTCGTACGACCCCCGAGCGCGACTCGTGAAAGAGAGCGCCGACGAGGTGCTCGCGGCGCTCGGCGTGCACGACCCGCTACTCGAACTGGCACAGGAACTCGAGCAGATCGCGCTCGCGGACGACTACTTCGTCGAGCGCAGGCTCTACCCGAACGTCGACTTCTACACGGGCGTCATCTACAAGGCGATGGGGTTCCCCGTCCGCATGTTCACGGTGCTCTTCGCGATCGGCCGGCTGCCGGGCTGGATCGCGCACTGGCGGGAGATGAACAGCGACCCGGCGACCAAGATCGGTCGCCCGCAGCAGCTGTACGTCGGGCCGCCGGAGCGTCACCTCGATCGCTGACTCCCGCCGGGTGCCGTACGTCCTCGTACCGGGCGGCGTGCTCGTCGACGTCTCCGTGGCCGTGCCTGTGCTGCCGCCGCGCGGCGGCGACGTGCTCGCATCGGGATCCGGGCTGTTCGTCGCCGGCGCCTACAACGTCGGGGCGGCCGCGGCCAGACAGGGTGCCGCGACCGCGATGGGCGCTGCGGTCGGGAGCGGCCCGTTCGGTCTGCTCGCGCGATCCGCACTCGCCGCCGACGGCATCGCGCTGACCGGCCGCTCGTCGCCGGCGCTCGACACCGGCACCTGCATCGCCCTCGTCGAGCCGGACGGCGAGCGCACCATGGTGACGGTCTCCGGCGCCGAGGCGATCCTCGGCGACGGCGATCTCGCGGACCTGGTGGCGGTCCCCGGCGACGTCGTCGCCTTCTCGGGGTACGACCTGGACTATCCGGGCGCGTGGGCGGAGCAGCTGCGTTGGCTGGAGGCCCTGCCGGCAGGGGTTCTGGTCGTGTTCGACCCGAGTCCGCTCGTCGACGCCGTCGATCCGGATCGCCTCGCACGCGCCCTCGCCCGCACGGATGTGCTGACCCTCAACCGTCGCGAGGGCCGCCTGGTCACCGGGTCGGACGCGTCCGGTCCCGCGCTGCTCGACCGTGTGCGGAGGACGGTCCGCGACGGGAGCGGCATCGTGCTGCGCGACGGCGGCCGCACGGTGCTCGCCGTCGGCGGTGCGTTCGGCTCCGTACCGGTCGCGATCGAGCCGCTCCCCACGGATGCGGTCGACACCACCGGCGCCGGCGACACGCACACCGGCGTCCTCTGTGCCGAGCTCGCGCTCGGCACACCCGCACGGACGGCCCTGATGCGCGCCACCGCGGCCGCGAGTCTGTCCGTCGCACGACGCGGTTCGGCGACGGGGCCCACCCGCGCCGAGCTCGATGCCGCACTCGCGCGGTAATCTCCCCGCATGACCGTCGACCGCGCCGAGCTCGCGCTGCTGCGTCGCGCCCGCGACATCATCGACCGGGAGTACGCCGAGTCGCTCGACGTCCCGGCGATCGCGGCGCGCGTGCACTTCTCGGCGGCGCACTTCGCCCGCCGCTTCAAGGCGGTGTACGGCGAGACGCCGTACAGCTATCTCATGACGCGCCGCATCGAGCGGGCGTGCTCGTTCCTGCGGGCCGGTGCGACCGTGACCGAGGCCTGCATGGCCGTCGGCGCCACTTCGCTCGGCTCGTTCAGCACCCGGTTCCTCGCGATCATGGGGGAGCCGCCGAGCGCGTACCGCGCCCGCCTGCATCCGCCCGTCGAGACCATGCCGTACTGCGTCGCCGGCCGACACCTGCGAGTGCGGATCGAGCAGAATCGGAGAAGCCGGCCGACCGCAGCGGCGCGCACACTGGACGCATGATCTCGCTCCAGTACTCGCCGATCACCGCCGCAGACGTCGAGGAATCGGTCGCCTTCTACCGCGACGCGCTCGGCCTGACGGTGCAGAACGACGTGTCGAACGCCGGCCACCGCTGGGTGACGCTCGGCGGCGACGGGACCGCGTCCATCGTCGTCAGCGATCCGTTCGAGGACGCCGACACGCAGCTCGCGCTCATCGCCAAGGGGGCGACGCAGCCGATCGTGTTCCAGACCGACGACCTGGATGCCGCGTTCGAGCGCGCGGTCGCCGCCGGCGCCGAGGTCGTCCAGGAGCCGAAGGCGCAGTTCTGGGGCCCCAAGGACTGTGCCCTCCGTGACCCGTCGGGCCACATGGTGCGGATCTCGCAGGTCGCCTAGCTGTGCAGGGCGGCGTTCAGGGTGACGCCGACGCCCCGCCGCGGTACCGCCTCCACGCCGCCCGACAGTGAGTTGCGGCGGAACAGGAGACCGCTCGCGCCCGCGAGTTCGGCCGCTTTCACCACGCGGGGCTGCTCGGTCAGCAGCGTGAGCTTCGTGCCCGCGGTCAGATAGAGCCCCGCCTCGACGACGCAGTCGTCGCCGAGGGGGATGCCCAGGCCTGCGTTCGCGCCGAGCAGGGTGCGCGCCCCGATGGCCACCCGCTGCGTGCCCCCGCCCGACAGCGTGCCCATGATCGACGCGCCGCCACCGATGTCGCTGCCGTCGCCGACGACGACGCCCTGCGAGACGCGGCCCTCGACCATCGACGTGCCGAGCGTGCCGGCGTTGAAGTTCACGAACCCCTCGTGCATCACCACGGTGCCGGGCGCGAGATGGGCGCCGAGGCGCACCCGGGAGGCGTCCGCGATGCGGACCCGATCGGGCACCACGAAGTCGACGAGACGGGGGAACTTGTCGATGCCGAGCGCGACGATGCCGGCGCGGGCGAGCTGGGGGCGCCGGCGCGCGAACGAGTCGGGCGTCATGGCGCCGGCCGTGGTCCAGACGACCGTCGGCAGCACGCCGAAGAGACCGGAGAGGTCGATCGTGTTCGGCGCGACGAGGCAGTGCGACAGCAGGTGCAGCCGCAGGTAGGCGTCGGAGACGGATGCGGGCGGCGAATCGAGATCGATCTCCACGGTCACCGCTTCGAGCCGGACGCCGCGATGCGCGTCCGTGCCGGCTTCGGCGGCCAGATCGGCCGGCAGCGGCCCGTCGGCGGGCCCCAGCCGAGGCGCGGGGTACCACGTGTCGAGCACCGCGTCGCCGGCGATCGTCGAGAGTCCGTGCCCGTGCGCGGTCCGCGTGCCCATGGGCGACCACGCTATCGGCCCCCATCCACACACCAAATCACGGAGATCTGGTCCGTCGGCCGCTGCTCATGCGGATGAGAAGCCCATCCCGACAGGATCTCCGTGATTTGGTGTGGGGCCGGGGCGCCGGATGGGCGCTCGGTAGACTGCCGCGGTGTCCGGCCTCGATGTCACCGCTTCGTCGGTCGCGATCACCGAATGGCTGTGCGACCTGCCGAGCGTGAGCGGCGACGAGGGCGCGATCGCCGACGCGATCGAGGCCGCCGTCACGCCGTTCCCGCACCTCGAGGTGATCCGGCAGGGGGATGCCGTCGTGGCGCGGACCGCGCTCGGACGCGTCCAGCGCGTCGTGATCGCCGGGCACATCGACACGGTGCCGATCAACGGGAACGTGCCGACCCGCCGCTGCCTCGAGGACGGCGTGGACACGATCTGGGGCCGTGGCACGGTCGACATGAAAGCCGGCGTCGCGGTCCAGCTCAAACTGGCCGCGGAGCTGACCGAGCCCGTGGTCGATCTGACCTGGATCTGGTACGACCACGAAGAGGTCAGTGAGTCGGTGAACGGCCTCGGCAGGTTGTCGCGCGAGCGCCCCGAGCTGCTCGCCGGCGACTTCGCGATCCTCGGGGAGCCCTCGAACGCCGGCATCGAGGGCGGCTGCAACGGCAACCTTCGGGCCGAGATCCGCACGTTCGGCACGCGCGCCCACTCCGCGAGGTCCTGGGCCGGCGTGAACGCCATCCACCTCGCCGCACCGATCCTCGACCGCCTGGCCGCCTACGAGCCGGCGACCACCGTCGTCGACGGTCTCGCCTACCGCGAGGGCCTGAACGCCGTCGGCATCACCGGCGGCGTCGCCGGGAACGTGATCCCCGACGAGTGCATGGTGCACGTCAACTTCCGCTTCGCGCCGTCGCGCTCCGCCGACGATGCCGTCGCGCACGTGCGGGACGTCTTCGACGGCTTCGACGTGCGCATCGTGGACCTGGCCCAGGGCGCGCGTCCCGGCATGGACTCGCCGATCGCGAAAGCGTTCGCCGCAGCGGTCGGGTCTGCGGCGCGACCGAAGTACGGCTGGACCGACGTGGCCCGCTTCGCCGCCGCCGGGGTGCCTGCGGTGAACTACGGGCCGGGCGATCCGATGCTGGCGCACGCCGACGACGAGCGCGTGCCGGTCGAGCAGATCCTCGCGTGCGAAGCGGGACTGCGGGCGTGGCTCAGCGCGTCGTGACGGACGCGCCGGCGCCGGCCGGCGCCGCGGTGCTCGAACGGTGGCGGGCACTGCCCTGGTGGGGCCGTGCGCTCGCGATCTTCGCCGCGTCCCGCATCGTGACGACGCTCCTGTTCGTCTGGGTCGCAGCGCAGGCGACCGCCCAGTCCCGGGTGGGCGCGAATCCGAGCCTGGTCTCATTGATGGCCGGATGGGACGGCCAGTGGTACTGGCGGGTCGCCGAGGCGGGCTACCCGACGACCCTGCCGATCGCGTCCGACGGCGGCGTGGACACGAACGCATGGGCCTTCCTGCCGGTGTACCCGTTCCTCGCGAAGATCCTGGCGTTCGGCGACGCGGGTCCACACTGGCAGAACGCCGCAGAACTGCTGTCCGTCGCGTTCGGGTTCGCCACGGCCGTGGTGCTCGCGCTCCTGCTGCGGCCGCACATCGGCGGCCGGCGCGCCGACTTCGCGGTCGCGGTCTTCGCGTTCTCGCCGCTCGCGTTCCTGCTGCAGATGGCCTATGCGGAATCGATGGGGCTGTTTCTCACGGTCGCGATCCTCTGCCTCGTGGATCGGGGCCGCTTTCTCGCCGCCGTGCCCCTCGCGATCCTGCTCGCGTTCACGAGACCCGGTGTGCTCGCCGTCGGGTTGCTGGTGGGGGTCCTGCTGGTGCTGCGGATCATCCGGTCGGTCAGGAGCCGGGAGACGCTCGAGGTCGGGGTGCTCGTGCGCGGCGCGGTGCTCGTCGCGGTGTGCGTCGCCGCCGGGTTCGCGTGGTCCGCGATCGCGGGATTCGTGACCGGCGTGCCGGACGCCTACTTCGAGACGGAGATGGCGTGGCGCGCGCTGTGGATGGGCCGGACCTCGTTCCAGCTGTTCACCCCCTGGCTCTTCGCCGCCGACTACTGGTTCGATGGGCAGCTGCATTGGGGGCCGGCCGCTGCCGTGGTCGTGCTGCTGCTCATCGTCGGGGGATTCGCAGCCCTGCTCTTCACCCGCCCGGTCACACGGCTCGGCACGACGAACCGCGTGTGGCTGGCCTCCTGGGCGCTCTACCTGCTCGCCGTGTTCTTCCCGCAATCGAGCATCTTCCGGCTGCTGATGCCGATGGCGCCGCTCGCCGGCGCGCTCACGCCGCGGTCGATCCCGGCCCGTGCCGCGGTCCTCGTGCTCGCCGTCGCGCTGCAGGCACTGTGGCTGTGGGTGGTCCTCGGCCCGTTCCAGACCTATTGGAGTGTGCCCTGACCAGGGTGTTATGCACACGGCATTTGAGCGCGGCGCCGTCTCTGGGAGATAATGGTGACAGAGCACGAATCACAGAAGAGAGGTGCCTCGGATGGCGGCGATGAAACCGCGAACCGGAGACGGACCCATGGAGGCCGTCAAGGAAGGGCGTCTCATCATTGTGCGCGTTCCACTCGAAGGCGGCGGTCGCCTCGTGGTGTCGGTCAACGACGCCGAAGCCAAGGAACTGCACGACGCGCTTGCCAACGCGATCGGCTGAGCGCCGACGCGACAGCCGACGACATCGGCACCCGGTAGCCGACCCGGTCGGCTCGAACACACGCATCGCACGGCGCCCGGTCGCACAGCGGCCGGGCGCCGCGCTGCTGCCCTGCCTGATTCGTCCGGCCGTGCTCGTACGCTTGGAGGCGTGGACGTCGGACTGACGAAGATGCTCGTGATCGGTGTGATCGCGCTCTTCGTCATCGGCCCGGATCGGCTACCCGACTACGCGGCCCGGTTGGGCCGTCTTGTGCGGACCGGCAGACGGATGCTCGACGACGCCAAGGTGCGGGTCCGCGACGAACTCGGCGAGGAGTTCGACGAGGAGCAGTGGCGAAAGCTCGATCCGCGCCAGTACGATCCCCGCCGCATCATCCGCGACGCCCTGCTCGAGCCGCCCGAACCGCGGCCGGTCGTACCGGCCGCGCCGCACGACGTCCGCGACGGCACGATCGTGTTCGACGACGAAGCGACCTGACGCCTCCCTGCTCGAGCCGCGGACGCGCGCCTGCACGCGAACCGGTCACATCCGGGGCAGAATCGGGTGCATGGGTGCAGTCCTCGCCTCGACCGACCTCGAGCTCTTCCTCTCCTCGCTCGGTGCCACGCTCGCGTACACCTACGCCGAAGCGGCGGGCATCGTGAACCGGACGGTCGCCGACATCGAGGCGGCGGTCGCGGAGGGACACCTCGCCAGTGCATTCGCGGACACGACCCCGGTCATCCCCGCTGCCGAACTCCGCCGCTGGCGCGACGCCGCCGCTCTCGCGATCTGAGCCCGCCCTCACGCAGCCCTGTCACCGCCTCCGGCTGCCGAACGGACCGCGAGCGCGGTGCCGATCACCGCGAGCAGCACGACGACCACGTCGACCGTGCGGGTGAGCACGTCGACGACGACGACGCCGGGCGAGGCGCCGCCCGCCGTCGCGGCGATCACGGCGACGGCGATCACCGCGATCCCGACCGCCAGCACCAACGCGGGCCGTGACGCCGGCCCGAGGCGCGACACCGCGTCCTGACGAGACGGCCTGTGCACCAGCGACCGGGCCGCCCAGACGAGCAGCAGTACGAGGCCGGCGACGGAGCTCACGTACTGCAGCCAGCTCGCGATCGCCAGCGGACCGAACCGGTCGTCGAGTACTGGCAGCAACCGCGTGCCCAGCCGGCCCGGGTGGGTGAACGTGTCCCAGCAGACGTGCGTCACCGAGCCGAGCAGGATCGACGCCACGAGCAGCATGGACGCGCGGGGCAGCGACGAGCGCTCGGCGCCGGACGGCAGGCGGGCACGGATCCCGCGCGGCGCGATCGCCACAAGGGCCGGCCGCAGCAGAACCGACCAGGCGGTCAGGAGCAGCGCGCCGGTGACGAGATCGATGCTCGCCGCCGCCCACAGCTGATGCGTGTCGACGTACGGCGGGGCGAAGGGCACGAACAGCGGCAGATCCGGCGACATCGCTCCCGCCGCGACCGCCGGCGCCGACCAGCCGCGTCGGCGCCGGAACGGCAGTGCGACGACCGCGTGACTGATCGTGAACGGCACGGCTCACCGACCCGTCTGGTCGAGGCCGGTGCCGTCCCGGGCGTCGAGTTCCGTGCGTCTCACGCGGCCGTCCGGGTCGTCATCGCTCGCTGAACCCGGCCGCGATGGTGCGCAGCCCGTCGAGCACCGCGGATACGCTCGGTCGTTCCGCCAGTTCGCTGCGGACGAGCGCCGCGAGTCGTCTGGTCGGAGTGACCTGGTGCAGCGGCCGGAGCACGACACCGGACCCGGGCCGCCCCGAGGTGTATCGCGGCAGGATCGCGACGCCGAGGCCGGCCGCGACGAGCGACTCGATGATTCGCGTGTCGCTGAACCGCTGCACGATGCGCAGCGGCGAGCCGCCGACCCGGGCGATCTCGGCCAGGACGCGCTCGAACGGGAAGTCCTCCGGCACCCCGAGCCACGGTTCGTGCACGATCATCGCCGGCGTCAACGCCTCGTGTGCGGCGAGCGGATGGTCCTCGGGCACCGCGACGTCGAGCGGCTCGTCCAGTAGGTGGACGACCGTGAGATCGGGGCCGGTCCAGAGCGGATTCGGGCCGACCGAGTGGCCGAGAACCACGTCGAAGTCGTTGGTGAGGCCCGCGAAGTCCCCGTGCGCGGGGTCGACGTCGGTGGCCACGAGTCGCAGGCCCGGCACCTTGACGACCTCGCCGAGCAGGCCGGGCAGGAACATCTGCCCGGCGGTCGGGAAGGTCGCCAGCCTGACCTCGCCCGCGGG
Source organism: uncultured Actinomycetota bacterium (assembly GCA_963716965.1). Classification (GTDB taxonomy): domain Bacteria; phylum Actinomycetota; class Actinomycetes; order Actinomycetales; family Microbacteriaceae; genus Amnibacterium. Next base: position 963,588 of record CAVQUZ010000001.1, read on the forward strand.
GGAGCGCATGAACTGCTGCCAGAGCGCATCCGCCCGCTCGACGGCGACCGCGATCTCGCTGGCGCTCTCGGCCAGCGCCTCGCCCGCACTGGTCAGCGCGATGCCGCGGCCCGACCGTTCCGTGAGCGGCATGCCGGCTTCGCGTTCGAGCGCCTTGAGTTGCTGGGACACCGCGGAGGGGGTGCGGAACGTGGCTTTGGCGACGGCGGTGACGCTGCCGCGCAGCTTCAGCTCCCGCAGTACCTCCAGCCGGCGCACATCCATGACGGCAAGCGTACAACCATGTAGCGGAACTGCACGGTCGATGTAGCAAGCGTTGCTTGTGCTAAACCATCGACCAGCGGTTGAATGTAGTCACCTCCAAATGGGAGGTTCTCAAACCCGGAAAGTGTCGTACCTCATGTTCGTCCTCGTGCTCCTCGCCCTCTGTGCCGCTTTCGCCGTGTTCGGCGCGGTCGTGACGACGCTGCGGGACGGATACCACCGGCTTCCTTCGAACCGGTTCTGAGCTCCGCCGCGGCCCTCTCGGCCGCGGGCGATCAGTGCGCCGTGGGACTGAGCGGAATGGACCGCCCCGCGAGCCGATCGGCTGAGCGCGCGATGCTGCCCGCAAGCGTCACGATGGCGGCGGCGCCGGCATCCTCCAGGTGACTCGTCACCGCGGGGACGCCGGCGTCGCCGCCTTCGCGTATCCGCCGCGAGAGGGGCACCGTCGCGAGCAACGGCACGGGCGCGCCGCCGGCCGAGAGCGCGTCGGCGACCGCGAGTCCGCCGCCTGAGCCGAACAGATCGAGGACCGACCCGTCGGGCTGGAGCGCCGGCGACATCGTCTCGACGACCCCGATGACGCGCTGTCCCATCCGCGCGGCGAGGCGGCCGGCGCGCACCGCGACGGTCGCCGCGGCGGGTTGCGGCGTCGTGATCACCAGCACTTCCGCGTGCGGCAGGATCTGGCCGATCGAGATCGCCACGTCACCGGTTCCCGGCGGGCTGTCGATGAGCAGCACGTCGAGATCGCCGAAGTAGGTGTCGGTGAGGAACTGCTCGATGGTGCGGTGCAGCATCGGCCCCCGCCACGCGACGGCCTCGTCGCGTCGCTCAGGCGGCAGGAACATGCCGATCGAGATCGCCTTCAGGCCGTGTGCGACGGGCGGCAGCATCATCCCGTCGAGCCGGGTCGGCGTGACGTCGGGCGCGATGCCGAGCAGTGCGGGGATCGAGAAGCCGTAGACGTCGGCGTCCACGATGCCGATCGAGAGCCCGCGGGCGGCGAGTGCGACGCCGAGGCCGGCGGTCACCGTCGACTTCCCGACGCCGCCCTTGCCGCTCGTGACGACGATCACACGCGTGAGCGAATCCGCGGTGAACGGCATCCGCCTGGTGCCGCGGAGACGCTCGACGAGCGCGGCGCGGCGCGCCGGTGTCATGACCGTGAGGCGGACCTCGGCGTCCTCGACACCCGCGACACCGAGCGCCGCAGCCCTGGCGTCACCGGCGATGCGGTCGGCCGCGGGGCACCCGACGATCGTGAGCGCCAGATCGATCCGGACACGGTCACCATCGACGACGACGTCGTCGACCATGTCCAGGTCGCCGATCGGCGCGCGGATCTCCGGGTCGAGCACGCGGGCGACCGCGGCCCGGACCGCCGCAGCGGTCGCGGTCACTCGGCCGTCGTCCCTGGCTCGCGCGAATCCCGTCGGTCGAGTTCCTCGAGCAGCGAGCGCAGTTCGGCACGGATGAAATCCTTCGAGGCCATGTCACGCACGAGCAGGCGCAGCGCGACGACCTCACGGGCGAGGTACTCGGTGTCAGCGAGGTTCCGTTCCGCGCGCTGGCGGTCCTGCTCGATCTGCACGCGGTCCCGGTCGTCCTGCCGGTTCTGCGCCAACAGGATGAGGGGCGCGGCGTACGACGCCTGCAGGGAGAGGATCAGCGTGAGCAGCGTGAAGTTCGAGGCGCGGGGGTCGAACTGCACGCCGGCCGGGACGAGGCTGTTGTAGGCCAGCCACACGACGACGACGACCGTCATGCCGATCAGGAACGACGACGTGCCCATCGCGCGCGCGAACGCTTCGGAGAACCGCCCGAAGACGTCCCTGCTGGTGCGCTGGCGCCGCACACCTCTGGTGAGACCCTTCGGCGCCTCGAGCGGATCGATCGAACGCTGCCTGCGGCGGGGCGTGGTCTGCTCGGACTGGTTATCCGTCCTGGTCACTCGCGCCCCTCCTTCCGATACGGGCTATCGGCACTGCTGCCGTCGACGGGTCCCGAGGCGGCAACGGGTCCGAATACGAACTGCGCCAGTCGTCGGGCAGCAGCCGGTCGATCACGTCGTCCACCGTCACGACGCCGACCAGACGATGGCTCGCATCGACGACGGGCACCTGCACGAGGTTGTAGCTCGCGAGGATGCGGGCGACCTCGGCGGCGGAGGTGTCGGCGTGCACGGGCTGTGTCGCGGTGTCGAGCAGTGTGCCGAGGCGCTCGTGCGGCGGGTAGCGCAGCATGCGCTGGAAGTGCACCATGCCGAGGAAGCGCCCGGTCGGCGGCTCGTAGGGCGGCAGGGTGACGCACACCGCGGCGCCGAGCGCCGGTGCCAGCTCGTGCCGGCGGATGAGCGCAAGACCCTCGGCGACGGTGGCGTCGGACGAGAGGATGATCGGCTCGGTCGTCATGAGGCCGCCCGCCGTGTCCGGCGCGTACTTCAGCAGCATGCGCACGTCGTCGGCCTCTTCGGGCTCCATCAGCTCGAGGAGTGCCTCGCTGCGCTCCTCGGGCAGCTTCGCGATCAGGTCGGCCGCGTCGTCGGGCTGCATCGCGTCGAGCACGTCGGCGGCCCGATCGTCCTGCAGCCGGGCGAGCAGGCGGACGCCCGCGTCCTCGGTCATCTCCTCGAGCACGTCGGCGAGGCGCTCGTCGGGCAGTTGCTGCGCGACCTCGACCATCCGCTGCTCCGGCAGGTCGAGCATGGTCGAGGCGAGGTCGGCAGCGGGCATGTCCGCGTAGCTCTGGATCAGCTGTGCCGCCGACTGCTCGCCGTCGCCCGGGCGCTCGCGCATGCCCTCCCACCGGACGAACAGCGTCGTGCCCTTCGAGAACGGGCTCGGGCTCGTCTTGGGGCGGCGGACGAAGAGCTGGCTGACCTGCCACGAGCCGGGGACGGACTCCTCGATCGCGACGTCCTCGATCGTGGCCTCGCCGCTGCCGTCGGCGAGCTGCACGCGGCGTCCGAGCATCTCCGCGATGACCCGCGTCTCGCTCTGCCGCTGCTCGAACCGGCGCACGCTGATCATGCCGGTCGTGATGACCTGGCCCGAACCGATCGACGTGACCCGGCCGATGTTGAGGAACACTCGGCGGCGGCCGGGGATCTCGACGACGAGTCCGATCACGCGGGGCGGCTCGCTGCCCCGGTAGACGACCACGACGTCACGCACCTTGCCGAGGCGGTCGCCCTGCTGGTCGAAGACCGTGCAGCCGGCGAGCCTCGCGACGAAGAAGCGTGTCGTACTCACGTCCCAAGGGTAGGGCGTGTCGCGCTGGGGAACCGTGCGCCGCACACAGTATGCGGCGCACCCGCGTCCTTCCGGTATCCATAGCCCGCGCTGTGGAGGCGTTCGGCGCACCGTGGGATGATTCGGAGGTGAGTACTCCGCTCGGCCCTTCAGCAGCCGGCTCCCGTGGCGCGTTGCCGACCCTGCCGCGTGGCGAGGTCGTCGCCACGTTCGAGTCCTACGCCGAGGCGTTGCAGGCGATGGACAAGCTCGCCCAGTCCGACGACTTCCCCGTGCAGAAGGCGGCGATCGTCGGCAACGACGTCAAGAGTGTGGAGCGCGTGACCGGCAGGCTGTCCTGGGGTCGCGCGGCCGGCGCCGGTGCGCTGTCGGGGCTGTGGCTCGGTCTCTTCTTCGGCTTCGTGATGCTGGTGTTCGTCGCGAACACCTCCCCGGGGTTCCTCTTCGGCGCCGTGCTGATCGGTGCGGCCTTCGGCATGCTCTACGGCCTGATCTCGTACGGGGTGACGCGACGCCTGCGCGACTTCTCGTCGACCATGCAGATGGTCGCGTCGTCCTACTCGGTGCTGGTCGACCCGCAGGACGTCAACCGGGCACGGAACGTGCTCGGACTGGGCTTCGGCCGGACCGCCGACGTGGCGGCCGTCGAGCCGACGAGCCCGCAGGAGCCGCCCGCGGCCGTCTAGCCGCGCACGGTCAGCCGGCGTGCCGGCCGACCCACGCCTCGACCTCGTCCGCCGTGCGTGGAATGGCGATCGACAGGTTCTCCGCGCCGTCCGCGGTGACGAGGATGTTGTCCTCGATGCGCACGCCGATGCCGCGGAACCGCTCGGGCACGGTGAGGTCGTCGGGCTGGAAGTACAGGCCGGGCTCGATCGTGAACACCATGCCGGGTTCCAGCACGCCGTCGAGGTACATCTCACGTCGTGCCTGCGCGCAGTCGTGGACGTCGAGGCCGAGGTGATGGCTCGTCCCGTGCACCATGTAGCGCCGGTGCTGCTGGTTGTCCGCCTCGAGCGCCTGCTCGGCGGTGACGGGCAGCAGGCCCCATGCCGCGGTCCGCTCGGCGATGACGCGCATCGCGGTCGCATGGATCTCGCGGAAACGGATGCCGGGCCGCACGATCGCGAACGCGGCGTCCGCGGCCTCGCGCACCGCCTCGTACACCTCCCGCTGGGTCGGCGTGAACGTGCCGGACACGGGGATCGTGCGGGTGATGTCGGCCGTGTAGAGGCTCGGGAGCTCGACTCCCGCGTCGATGAGGATGAGGTCGCCCGCCGCGACCGGACCGTCGTTCCGCGTCCAGTGCAGGATGCAGGCGTGCGGGCCGGCGGCCGCGATCGTGCCGTAGCCGACGTCGTTCCCGTCGGCCCGAGCGCGAGTGAAGAAGACCCCCTCGACCAGGCGCTCGCCGCGCTCGTGGGCGAGCACCCTCGGCAGTGCGTCGAGCACGTCGTCGAACCCTGCCGCCGTCGCGGCGACGGCCGCGCGGAGTTCGTCGACCTCGTCGGCGTCCTTGACGAGCCGCAGCTCGGAGAGGTCCCGAGCGAACGCGGCGTCGTCGAGCGTGACGTCGCCGGTGGTGGTCTCGAAGGTCCGGAGGTCCGCGGTCGCGACCCCGAGTTCGACTGCCACGTCGCCGAGGCTCGGCCTGGCGCCGATCCAGAATTCGCCGACCTCGGGGTTCGCGTAGAACTCGTCGGTGTCCCGGCCGGCGGCCGGCGGGAAGTAGAGCGTCATCTCGTGCGTCTCGCCGGCGGGCTCGAAGACGAGCAGCGAGCCCGGCTCGGCGTCGGCGCCCCAGCCGGTGAGCCACGCGAACGCGGAGTGCGGACGGAACGGGTAGTCGGTGTCGTTCGAGCGGGTCCGCCTGGTGCCCGCGGCGACCACGAGCCGCTCGCCGGGGTGCAGCGCCGCGACGCGGGCGCGGCGCCCGGCGGCGGCGTCGGCGACGGGGCGTCGGGCCGCCCTCGACTCCGGTCGCGCCTGCCATCCGCTCGCGATGTACTCGCCGAACGACGCGCTGCGGGGGGTCGTGGAACGGTTCTCCGTCGCGCGCGGCGCCTCCGCCGTGCTGGTCGACGTCGCCGGGGTCTGCTGCTCGCTCGCCATGCGCTCCATTGTCCCTCCGCTGCCCCTCCGCGCGCGCGATCCGGCGCATCCACAGCGCCTACGCTGATGGGATGCGAGCGGGCGGTGGCAGAGGTGCCGACCTGCACACCCACTCCAACCGGTCCGACGGCACCGAGACGCCAGGGGAGCTGATCAGGGCCGCGGTCGCCGCGGGCCTCGACACCGTCGCGCTCACCGACCACGACTCGACCGCGGGATGGGAGGAGGCGCGCGCCGAGGCGGTCGTGACCGGCATCGGGCTCGTTCCGGGCGTCGAGCTGAGCACCCGGCTCGGCTGGCGCAGCATCCACCTGCTCGGCTACCTGGTCGATCCCGCGGATCTCCGGCTGGTCGCCGAAATGGACCGCATCCGCGAGGAGCGCCGCAGCCGCGCTAGACGCATCGTCGACCGCCTGGGCGCCGACATGCGCATCACGTGGGACGACGTGCTCGCCCAGACCGGGCCGGGCGCCACGGTCGGCCGCCCGCACATCGCCGACGCGCTCGTGGCGCTCGGGATCGAGTCGGACCGGAGCGCGGCGTTCGCCGGGGTGCTGCATCCACGCGCCGGCTACATCGAACCGCACTACGCCCCGTCACCGGTCGACGGGGTCCGGATCGTCGTCGCCGCGGGCGGCGTGCCGGTGCTGGCACACCCGGGCACGGGGCGCCGCGACTGGATGCTCGACGACGAGACGATGGCCGAGCTCGTCGACGCCGGCCTGTTCGGGCTCGAGCGCGACCACCGCGAGAACACGCAGGCGGGCATCGCCCGCATCGACGAACTGGTGCAGCGGTACGACCTGGGCGTCACCGGGTCGAGCGACTACCACGGCACGGGGAAGCCGAATCGGTTGGGGGAGCACACGACCGCGCCCGCGGTGCTCGCCGCGATCCGCGAGCGGGGCACCGGCACCGCGTCGCTCGAACCGGCGGCCTGACCGCTCGGGTCAGTCGATCCCGAACCAGGCCCTGACCGGCTCGACGCCCTCGAGTTGCACGTGCGGACGCAGGTCGGCGCCGCGGGACTCCCACGTCGTGCGCGGAAGGACGAACCGCTTCTGCACGGTCACGCGGCCCTCTCGGTCGAGTCGCTCCTCGCCGTTCGGCGCGTAGCCGAGCTTGCGGGTGACCGCGTTCGAGGCGACGTTGTCGGCCCACGCCGACGTCGTGACCTCATCCGCGCCGAGGCCCTCGAACGCGAACGACAGGATCGCGATGCGGTTGAGCGTGCCGATGCCCTTGCCCTGCCACGCGCGGCCCAGCCACGAGCCGCTCTCGGCGGAACGGGTGGTCCGGAAGCCGTCGGCCGACAGGCTCTGCACGCCGATGAGCGTGCCGTCGAGCCGGGCCGCGAACTCCAGCGACCAGGATTCGGCCGACATCGTGGCCCGAAGCCCGGAGTGGTAGCGGTACACGTTGCGCGCGACCTGGTCCTCGGTGCCGCGGGTCCACGGCGTCGCGAACGGCAGGAAGTTGCCGTGGATGCCACCGGCCGCGAGCCTGCCGAGATCGAGCGCGGTCCGATCGTCGATCGGCGTCAACTCGATGTCGGAGACGATGATCCGGACGCCGAGGAGCGGCCAGATTTCGACGTCGGAGAGCGGCGGCATGCCGACCACGTTAGCCAAGTGAGATTTCAGCCGATGACGTCGGCGTCAGGCCGACGGGCTCTGCGGCGACCGGCGACGGCGGCGCCGCGGGGCGCGCCCGCTGCCGTCGTGTGTACCCGACCCCGGCACGTGGTCGGCGTGCGGGCCGTGGTCCGCGTGCGCGTCGTGCTCGGCCGTGGTCGCCTCGCGCGGCTCGTGCGACCGGCGCGCGGGGCGCTCGCCCGACGGGCTGGACGCCTGGGCCTTCGGCGCCGTCGAGAGGCGCCCCCGCGTCCCCTGCGGGATGTCCAGATCGGCGAAGAGGTGCGGCGAGGACGAGTAGGTCTCGGTCGGCTCGGGCTGGCCGAACTCGAGCGCCCGGTTGATCAGCGACCACTTGTGGAGGTCGTCCCAGTCGACGAACGTCACGGCGATGCCCGTCTTGCCGGCGCGGCCCGTGCGGCCCGCCCGGTGCAGGTACGCCTTGTCGTCCTCGGGGATCGTGTGGTTGATGACGTGCGTCACGTCGTCCACGTCGATGCCGCGCGCGGCCACGTCCGTCGCGATGAGGACGTCCTTCTTACCCGCCTTGAACGCGGCCATGGCGCGCTCGCGCTGCTCCTGGCTGAGGTCCCCGTGCACTGCCGCGGCGTTGAATCCGCGGTCGTTGAGCTCCTCGACGAGCCGGGCGGCGGCGCGCTTCGTGCGCGTGAAGATGACGGTCTTGCCGCGTCCCTGCGCCTGCAGGATGCGGGCGATGACCTCGTCCTTGTCGAGCGAGTGCGCCCGGTACACGACGTGCTTGATGTTGGCCTGGATCTGACCCTCGTCGGGATCCGTCGCACGGATGTGGACGGGCCGGTTCATGAACCGGCGCGCGAGCGCGACGATCGGTCCGGGCATGGTGGCCGAGAAGAGCATGGTGTGCCGGCCGGCCGGGGTCTGCGCGAACAGCTTCTCGATGTCCGGCAGGAAGCCGAGGTCGAGCATCTTGTCGGCCTCATCGAGCACCATCTCGCGCACCCCGGCGAAGCTCAGCAGGCGCTGGCCGGCGAGGTCGAGCAGGCGTCCCGGCGTACCGACGACGATCTGCGCACCGCTCTTCAAGGCCTCGATCTGGCCCTCATAGGCCTTGCCGCCGTAGATCGCGGCGACCGTGGTCGGCCGATTGCTCGTCGCGACCTCGAGGTCCTCGGCGACCTGCACGCACAGCTCGCGCGTGGGCACGACGACGAGCACCTGCACGCCGGGTGCCGGGTCGGGGCCGAGACGCTGGATGATCGGCAGGCCGAACCCGAAGGTCTTGCCCGTGCCGGTCTTCGCCTGGCCGATGATGTCCTGGCCGGAGAGGGCGAGCGGGATGGTCTGCGTCTGGATCGCGAAGGGCTCGTCGATGCCCTTCGCGGAGAGTGCGTCGGCGATGTCCTGGTCGACACCGAGATCGGTGAATGTCAAAGCTGGCCTGTCGGTCTGGCGCGTCAGCGCGGGGCGCGGGGGAGTTCCCGCTGGTCGCGCCGCTCATCAGTGCCACCGGCGCGCCGGGGTCGCTCCGTTGGCGACACCCGTCTTAAGAAGGGAAGTCTAGCCGGGCCCAATATGCTGATGCGGTGATCTGGCCCGGTCGACGGCGCCCGCGCGCTGCTGCGAGCCGCTGGCGCAGACTCACGTCGCCGCAGAAGGTCGAACGCGTCGGTCTGCGCGACCTGCGCATCGGGCAGGCGGAGTTCCTGGGGCGGACCGCCTATCTCGAGTTGTCGATGTTCGAGTCGGCGTCGGCGGTCGCGGGCAGGGCGTCCGATCTCGGCGATCGCGAGATCATCACGCAGGTCGCTGCCGCGATCCTCGCGCAGCACAACGACCTCGGCGCGCTGCTCGAGACGATCGGCCTGCAGACCGCATCCGCGATGCGCCCGTTCACGACGGAGATCGAGCGGTACCGGCGTGCGGCTCGGCGAGACGGGCTGGCACGAGTCGGTCCTCACGCTGCACCTGTCGACCGGGCTGCTCGACGACTTCTTCGCCCGCCTCGCGCCCGGCATGGGCGCCCCCGTCGGCGAGACCGCCGCGGAGATCCTCGATCGCGACATCGGCCATGCCGAGATGTCCGCCCTGCTGCGAGCCGCGGTCCAGGCCGAGCCGAGGCTCGCCTCCCGGCTCGCGCTCTGGGGCCGCCGCATCGTCGGCGACACCCTGCTCGTCGCCCGGAGCACCCTCGAGCACGCGACCACGAGCGACGGCCGGCCCGCGATCGCGGACGAGCGCCGCGTCGAGCCCGTGCTGACCGACCTCATCGCCGCACACTCGCGGCGCATGGACGCCCTTGGCCTCACCGCGTGAATCACGGATCAGGAAACGGGTCCTCCGATGGACGTCGTTCAGGATGAAATCAAGCGTTTTCGCTGTTCCGTCCTGAACGGTGATTGATTTCCTGAACGGTGGTTCGTGTGGCTGAGGTTGCTTTCGGGCTGGACACCTTCGGGGACATCACGGTCCAGACGGACGGCACGCCGTCGACCGCCGCGCAGACGATCCGGGATCTGGTCGACGAAGCCGTGCTGGCCGACGAGGTCGGGGTGGATGCGTTCGGCGTCGGCGAGCACCACCGCGACGACTTCGCCGTCAGTGCCCCGGAGGTCGTACTCGCGGCCGCCGCGTCGCGCACCTCGCGCATCCTGCTCGGATCCGCCGTCACCGTGCTCAGTTCCGATGATCCCGTGCGGGTCTTCGAGCGGTTCGCCACGGTGGACGCGATCTCGTCGGGCCGCGCCGAGGTCACGCTCGGCCGCGGCTCGTTCACCGAGTCGTTCCCGCTGTTCGGCTACGACCTGTCGGACTACGAGCGGCTGTTCACCGAGAAGCTCGACCTGTTCGTCGCGCTGTTGTCCGAAGGTCCGGTCGACTGGCAGGGCACCGTGCGGGCGCCGCTGTCGGGCGCACAGGTCTACCCGAAGACCGAGCACGGGCGCATCCCCGCCTGGGTCGGCGTGGGCGGCAGCCCGGAGTCGGTCGTGCGCGCGGCCCGGTACGGCCTGCCGATGATGCTCGCGATCATCGGGGGAGCGCCGATCCGCTTCCGGCCCTACGTCGACCTCTACCGCGAGGCGACCGAGCGGCTCGAGTTGCCGCGGCTGCCCGTCGGCGTGCATTCTCCCGGGCTGGTCGCCGACACCGACGAGGAGGCTGCGGAGGTCTACTTCGCCGCCTACACGGGCATGCGCGACCGCATCGGCCGTGAGCGCGGCTGGCCGCCGACCAGCAGGCACGAGTTCGCCTCCGAGGTGGCCGGCGGATCGCTGTACGTGGGGTCGGTCGAGACCGTCGCCACCAAGATCGCGGCGACCGTCGGCGCGCTCGGCATCGACCGGTTCGACATGAAGTACAGCTCCGGACCGCTCACGCACTCGGCGCAGATGCGGTCGATCGAACTCTTCGGCACGCGGGTCGTCCCGCGGGTGCGCGAACTGCTGGCCGGCTGACGCGCGAGCGGGCCGGCTCAGGCGGCTCGGGAGAGGACCTCGAACCGTTTGGCGTCCGCCTCACGCCGGACACCCCTCGCCACGACGCCCGCGACGACGACCGCGGCAGCGGTGATCAGGAACGTCGCGACCCAGATCCAGCCGCCGTCCCACTTCCAGTGCAGCCAGGTGAGCGTCACCCACACGATCGCCGACACGGCGCCCGCGAGCGCGGGCAGCACCACGACGCCGCGGAACTCACGGCCGGGCAGGAGCGCCTGGGCCGCGAAGCCGATCGCGATGGCGATCAGTTCGACGAACAGCAGTTCCATACCGGGGACTTACGCGACGAACCCGACCCTGCGGGTCTTCTCCGTGCCGACCTCGACGTAGGCGAGCGACGCGACGGGCACGATGTACAGCCGCCCGGCGTCGTCGGTCAGGCTCAACTGGCCCGATCCCTTCGCGATCGCCGCCGAGATCGCCTCGCTCAGCTCAGCCGGCGTCTCCGCGCTCTCGAAGCTCAACTCACGCGGCGAGTTCTGGATACCGATGCGGACCTCCACGGTGTGCCCCCTTTCGTCACCCGCAAGAGTAGTAGTCGGCACGAGCGCCCGAGGCGGGTTCGCCGCTGGCAGAACGCGAAGCGCCGTTCAGGAGATGCGGCCTGCGAGCAGCGCGGTTCAGGACGAAGAACCGGCGTGTCGCCGATCCGGTCCTGCGCGGTGACGGATCTCCTGAACGGTGATCAGGGGGTCAGGTCCCCGGTGTCGGAGGCGGCGCCTACGGTCCTGGCGTGGTCTCCCGTCCCGAGCTCGATCCGTCGCAGCGGGCGGTGCTGGCGCTGCCCGCCGGCCGCAGCGCGGTCGTGCTCGGTGCGCCGGGATCGGGCCGCACGACGACGCTCGTCGAACTCGCCGCCGACCGCATCGAGGCGGGCATGCCAACCTCCGCCGTGCTGGCCATCGACCCGCGACGCACCTCGGCGGCGCGCCTGCGCGACCGCCTCGTCCTGCGGATCGGGCGCCCCGTCACCGCACCGCTTGCGCGCACCGCCGCGTCCCTGGCGTTCGAGATCGCACGCTCGTCCGCGGCCGCCGACGGGCGTGAGCCCCCGGTCCTGCTCGCGGGCAGCGAGCAGGACACCCTGATCAGCGAACTGATCGCCGACAGTCGCGCTTCGTGGCCCGAAGCGCTCGGGCCGGACGTGCGGGCGCTCCCCGCGTTCCGGTCCGAGCTGCGCGAGCTGTGGGCGAGGGCGACCGAGCGCGGTTACGGTCCGGATGAACTGGCCGCGGCAGCGACCGCGGCCGGCCGCCACGACTGGGCCGCGGCTGCGGAGTTCTGGCGCGACTACCTCGACGTGCTCATCCAGACCCATCCCGACGCCTACGACGCGGCGGAGCTGGCAGCCCTCGCGGCCACCGCGGTCGAGGCGGGACGCGGCGGACCCGTCGCCGACGCCCTGCGGCTCGTGCTCGTCGACGACGTGCAGGACGCGACGGAGTCCACGGTGCGCCTGCTCGCCGCACTCGCCGCGCGCGGTGTGACCGTCGTCGCGTTCGGCGACCCCGACGTCGCATCCGACACCTTCCGCGGCGGCGAGCCCGACCTCGCCGGAGCGTTCGGTGCGCGCCTCGGCATCGATGCGGCCCGACTCGTGCTCGACCGGGTGCACCGGCAGCCGCTTCCCCTGCGCCAGTTCGTGCGTGGTGTCACGGAGCGCATCGGCACGGCGCTGGCCGGCGAGCAGCGGGCCGCCGCCGGCGTCGCGGACCGGCCGGCCGCGCTGCGCACCTTCACCGCAGGCAGCGGGGCCGAGCTCGCGCTGGGCGTCGCACGGCTCGTCCGCGAGCGGCATCTGCACGGCGGCGTGCCGTGGAGCGAGATCGCGGTCGTCGTCCGGTCGGGCGCGCTCGCCGAACCGATCGCCCGCGCGCTCGGCCAGGTCGGCGTGCCGGCACGGACCACGGTGACCGGCCGCCCGCTGGCCGAGGATCCGGCCGCGCGGGCCCTGCTCGACGTGCTCGCCGTCGGCTGCGGCGTCGTCGAACTCACCGCGGAGGTCGCCGTCGGGCTGCTCTGCGGACCGCTCTGCGGCCTCGACCGGCTCGGTCTGCGTCGGTTGCGGCTCGCGCTCCGGGCCGAAGAGCTCGCCGGCGACGGTGTGCGCGCATCCGGCGTGCTGCTCGTCGAGGCGCTTGCGGCGCCCGGCCGACTCGTCACGATCGACAGCGGGTTCGGCCGAAGGGCCGCCAGGCTCGCCGAGACGCTGCACCTCGTGCGCGAGCGCGCGGCGGCCGGCGACTCGGCGGAGGAACTGCTCTGGCTCGCCTGGGAGCGCAGCGGCCTCGCCGCGACCTGGTACGACCAGTCGCAGGGCACGGGCGCTCTCGCCGATCAGGCCGGCCGGGCGCTCGACGCGGTCGTGGCGCTCTTCACCGCCGCGACCCGTGCCGCGGAGCGCGCGCCGAACGACCCGGCCACGGTCTTCCTGCTCGAACAACTCGAAGCCACCGTCCGCGACGACACCCTCTCGCCGCGCACGGCCGAGTCCTCGGTGCTCGTGTCCTCGCCCGCGGGTGTCGCGAGCCTCGAATTCGACACGGTCGTGCTCGCCGGCCTGCAGGAGGGGGTGTGGCCCGATCTGCGCGCCCGCGGCTCGCTCCTCGGCGCGGGCGATTTCGTGCGCTTCGACTCGGGCGCGACCGGGGCGCTCGACACCAGGCGGCAGACGCTGTCGGACGAGCTGCGGCTGTTCGCCCTCGGTGCCTCGAGGGCCCGATCACGCCTCGTGTTCGCGGCGGTCGAGAACGACGAGGAGGACCCCGGCGTGCTCTTCGGCCTCGCCGGTGCGATCCGGGGCGACGCCCGTGGCTGCCACGATGCCCACCGACCTGCGCGATCTCGTCGGCACGTTGCGCCGCACCGTCGTGACCGGGTCGGATGCGGAGCAGCGGGAGGCCGCCGCCGCGCTCGCCGCACTGGCGGCCGAGGGGGTCGCCGGCGCGGATCCGGCGGGGTGGCAGGGGCTGCTGCCGATCTCGACCGACGCGCCGGTCGTGCCGCCGGAGAGCACGGTCGACGTCGCGCCGTCTTCGGTGGAGTCGTTCGAGGCGTCGGGGCTCGACTGGTTCGCCGAGCGCATCGCCGGGTCGCCGCCCAGCCTGCCGTCCGCGGTCGGCACCGTGCTGCACTGGGTGCTCGAGACGGCCGAGCGTCCCGACGAGGCGGCGATGGCGGCCGCGCTCGAGACGCGCTGGGCCGAGTTCGTGTTCGAGGCGCCGTGGCTCGGTGATCGCGAACGGCGACGGGCGCTGCGCCTCGTGCACGGCATCGCGGCGTACCTCCGCGACCGGGAGGCGGCAGGATTCTCGCTCGTCGCGGGGGAGCAGCGGTTCGTCTTCACGACCGGCAGGGCGAGCGTGCACGGCAGCGTCGACCGCATCGAGCGTGATCCCGACGGCAGGCTGCTCGTGATCGACCTGAAGACCGGCAAGCCGTCCGGGCAGATCAACCAGAAGGCCGCGGCCACCAACGCGCAGCTCGGCGTCTACCAGCTCGCGGTGCGCACCGGCGCGGTTCCCGAGTGTCCTCCCGAGCTCGATCTGGCGGGTGCGCGACTGCTCTACGTCGACGTCGCGGGCGCGGCGCCGTTCAAGGAGGTGCACCAGGCGGCCCTCGACGCCGAGACGGCAGCGACCTTCGCCGCGAAGCTCGAGTCGGTCGCCGAGGGCATGGGCGCAGCCGTGTTCCAGGGGCCGGTCGACCCCGACGACCGGCGCCGCACCGACCGGGCCGCCCGCATGATCCGGATCGGTGAGGTGTGCGGTGACTGATTCGACGATGGCACTGCGCGATCGCCGCACCGAAGCGGTGAGCGCGATCGAGATCAGCGACCGCCTCGGGCGTCCGAGGCCGACCCCTGAGCAGCAGGCGGTGATCGAATCGCCGCTCGCCCCGGCGCTCGTCGTCGCAGGTGCCGGCAGTGGCAAGACCGAGACGATGGCGCTGCGCGTGCTGTGGCTCGTCGCGAACGGGCTCGTGCCCGCCGACCGCATCCTCGGCCTCACGTTCACGCGCAAGGCGGCGTCCGAACTCGCCGTGCGCGTGCGCGAACGGCTCGACGAGCTGCACGCGGCGGGCCTCGCACCCGGCTACGACGAGTTCGAGCCGCCGACCGTCACGACCTACAACGCGTTCGCGAACGGCATCTACCGCGAGTGGGCGTCCACCATCGGGCACGAGGCGGGGGGTGTGGTGCTCGGCGACGCGTCGGCCTGGCAGATCGCCCGCCGGGTCGTCGTGGAGTCGAGCGACGTGGCCGTCGGTGATCTCGACGTCGGTGCCGATGAGGTCACGAAGCACGTGCTGCGGCTCGCGGCCGACCTCGGTGAGCACGCGGCCGCCCCCGACGCGGTCAGGGGCATGGCCGAGCGGTACGGCGCGACGCTCGACGCGCTGCCATGGGGCGACCGGTACGAGCGGGCCAAGGACTTCGCCGCGGCGCGGCGGCCGGCGCTCAGCCTGCCGGTGCTGCTGGGCCTGGTCGAGACCTTCCGCGAGCGGAAGCGCGCGATCGGCGCGGTGCAGTACTCCGACCAGGTCGCGCTCGCGCTCGAGGTCGTCCGACGCGCCCCCGGCGCAGGCGCCTCGCTCCGCGACCGGTACCGCGTCGTGTTGCTCGACGAGTATCAGGACACCTCCGTCGTGCAGACGCGGCTGCTGTCGGGCCTGTTCACCGGCGGCCCTGTGATGGCGGTCGGCGATCCGCACCAGTCGATCTACGGCTGGCGCGGCGCCTCCGCCGCCAACCTCGAGGGGTTCGCCCGCGACTTCGGGGCGTCGGCCGCGTTCACGCTCTCGGTGAGCTGGCGCAACGGCAGTCGCATCCTCGATGCCGCGAACCGCATCGCGGCGCCGCTGTCCGCCGCATCTGCGATCCACGTGCCGCGATTGCAGCCGTCGCCTCGCGCCTCCGAGCTGCCCATCACCGCCGAGGTCGTCGAGACGCTCACCGAGGAGGCGGACCTCGTCGCCCGTTGGTTCGCCGACCGGCTCGAGACGGCGCAGCTCGACGGGAAGGCGCCGCCGTCCGCCGCGATGCTGCTGCGCACCCGCGCGTCGCTGCCCGCGTTCCTCGAGGCGTTCCGGCACCGCGGGGTGCCGTACCACGTGCTCGGCGTCGGGGGTCTGACGGACGAGCCCGAGATCGCGGACCTGATCGCCGCCCTGCGCGTCATCGATTCGCCGCAGGCGGGCGTCGAACTGCTCCGGCTGCTCGCCGGCGCGCGGTGGCGCATCGGTCCGGCGGACCTCGCGGCGCTGCGGCGGCTGGCCGGCTGGCTCGAGAAGCGCGACTTCGCCCTGCAGTCGCTCGAGCAGCCACTCGTCGACGCGATGCGCCGATCGGTCGCCGAGGAGGAGCGGGCCTCGATCGTCGATGCGCTCGACTTCATCGCGACGCACGACCGGCATGGTGCGATCGCAGGGTTCAGCGACGCGGGCATCGCGCGGCTGCGGTCGGCGGGGCGGCTGTTCGCGGAACTGCGGCGCCGGTCGGCGATGCCGGTGCAGGACTTCGTGCACCTCGTCGCGACCACCCTCGAACTCGACATCGAAGCGGTCGCGAACGACGCGCGGATCGGCAGGGCCGCGCTGCACGCGTTCGACGACGCGCTCGCCGGCTATCTGCAGGTCGCCGACGGCGGCACGCTCGGGGGGTTCCTGGGCTGGTTGACGCTCGCCGAGCATCAGGAGGACCTGGCGCCCAGGGCCGACCCGCCCGAGCCGGGAACCGTGCAGATCCTCACAATCCATGGCGCGAAGGGCCTCGAGTGGGATCTCGTGGCGGTGCCGCGCATGGTCACGGGCGAGCTGCCCGCGACCACCCGCGACGCCGCCGGCTGGCTGACCCACGGGGTGCTGCCGTGGGAGTTCCGAGGTGATGCCGCCGAGTTGCCGGTCTTCGGCTGGCGGTCGTTCGCGAACCGCAAGGAACTCGTCGCGTCGATGGAGACGTTCAAGACGGCGGTCAAGGCGCGCGCCCTCGACGAGGAGCGCCGTCTCGCCTACGTGGCGGTGACGCGCGCGCGGCACGATCTGCTGCTCACCGCATCGTTCTGGGCGACGCAGCAGAAGGCTCGCGTCCCGAGCCCGTTCCTCACCGAGCTCGCCGACGCGGGCGACGTGCCGGACGTCCCTCGACGGAGTGCGAGTGACGAGAAGCCCGAGTCGGCGCCCGC
The DNA here is from genome assembly GCA_963716965.1 of uncultured Actinomycetota bacterium. Lineage (GTDB taxonomy): Bacteria > Actinomycetota > Actinomycetes > Actinomycetales > Microbacteriaceae > Amnibacterium. The sequence goes on from CAVQUZ010000001.1 coordinate 980,510, forward strand.
GGCGACGATGCTGTGGCCGGCCGACCCGCTCGGGTCCAGGCGCGAGCTCGTCGGGAGGGCGGCCGAGCTGGTCCGGACCGCGGGCGGCGAGCAGGGCCGGTGGGCGCCGACCGTGAACGCGCTGCTGGCCGAGCGGGCCGAGCGGGCACGCGGTGCGGCGACGGCGGCGATCCCTGCCCGAATCCCCGCCTCCCGGTTCAAGGACTACGTCGACGATCCGGGCGCCGTGCTCGTGGGCCTGCGGCGGCCGATGCCCCAGCGGCCGTACACGCAGACGCGGCTCGGCACCCGGTTCCACGAGTGGGTCGAACGCCGTGCGGGGCTGCACGGTCGCACCGAGATCGTCGATGCGACCGCCGACGAACTCGACCTCGAACCCGAGCGCGGCGACGCCGAACTCCGTGCGCTGCAGGCGACGTTCGAGACGTCACCGTGGGCGGGACTCGCGCCGCTCGAGGTGGAGCAGGAGATCCAGCTGCCCTTCGAGGGCCACATCGTCGTTTGCAAGATCGACGCCGTCTACGAGCGCGACGGCCGAGTCGAGATCGTCGACTGGAAGACCGGCGCGCTGCCGTCGAGCGCCGCCGACCTCGAGCTGAAGCAGCTGCAGCTCGCGCTCTACCGGCTCGCCTATGCGACCAGGCGCGGCATCCGGCCCGAGGAGGTCGACGCGGTGTTCTACTACGTCGCCGCGGACGAGATCATCCGGCCGGACCGCATCTACACGGAGCAGGAACTGCGCGCGCTGTGGCGTACGGTCGCTCGGGCCGTCGAGACCGAGACCGGCGCGCCTACCGCACCGGCGCGGTGAGGACGCTGCGCTGGTCGGCGAGCATCTGCTCGACCTCGTCGACCGACAGCGTGTGGGACGGCCGGTGCACGACGGAACCCGCCGCGCCCGCCTCGACCGACGCCAGCAGCGATGCCAGCATGCCGGTGGCGTCGTCGATGACGTCCGCGCGACCGGACTCGACGCCGAACAGCAGCCAGCGCGCGATGTCCAGTTCGGCGTACAGGGTCGCCCGCTGCTGCATGCTCGAGTCGCTGCGATCGCGGCGCTTGGCGCCCGCGACGGCGAAGACCGTCGCGGTGGCGCCGGGCACCGGCAGCGCCAACGCCCACGCGAAGTCGCGCGCCGGGTCGCCCAGCGCCAGGTCGCCCCAGCCGAGGATCGCGGTGACCTTCTGTCCGCCGCTCTCGTCGTCGCCGACGAGGATGCGGTCGGGCGTGAGCGAGCCGTGGATGAGCACGGGCTGGTACGGCCAGATCGCGTCGTCGTCGATGGCGCCCTCCCACCGCTCGAGCAGCTGGTGCGGAACGCGCCTGGATCGGTCGGCGTCGGCGACCAGGTCGGCGACGGCCTTCCTGGTCTCGACCGCGGTCGTCGTCGTGAGGCCCCTGACGGTCGCGGGCGGCAGTGCGTGCAGCGTGGCGATGGAGGTGCCGAGCGACACCGCGAGCGGGCCGCCCGCATCCACCGCGCCAGGGCGAAGCCGTCGGCCGGGCAGATAGTCGAAGACCGCGATCGGCGGGACGCCGCCGCGCGCCTTCGGTGCCGTGCCGCGCAGCGTCGGCACGAGAAAGGGCAGGCGGGCACGGACGCCCGGCGTGAGCAGGCCGGCCGCGCGCGTCTCGGCCTCGAAGCGCACCATCGCGTCGGACGACGCAGGGGCACGCACCACGAGGTGCTCGCCCTCGGCGGTCGTGATGAGCGCCGAGTCGAAATCGCCGTCGCCGCCGCCGGTGAACGCGTGGCTCCGAGCGGGTTCGATCCCCGGGAGAGCCGTCGTCGCGAGCGCGGCTAGGGTGAACTGGTGCCTGGCCATGCGTTCAGGCTGCACCGACGTGCCCCGATCGGCCTGCGCCCGAGGCGGCGTGTCGGCACGGCGCCGCTCGGGGAGGGATCGCGGATGGACGAGATCGACCGATTCACCGACCGGCTCACGCTGTCGCGGACCGCCGTCGACCGCGATGCCGCGACCCGGTCCAGCGGTGATCTGGACGCGCTCGCGGCGGCGCCGACGACCCGGTTCGTCGTGCTCAGGGGCGGCAAGGCGCTGCTCGCCGCGCCGGTCGCCGACGACGAGACGCCTCGTCTCGCGCTGCTCGCCGAGCCGCCTGCGGGGGAGTCGAGCCGCCTGTATCTCGGCCGCACACTCACGGCCGACGAGGACGCCGATGCCGGCGCCGCGATCTTCGGCGTGCTGCTGACCGAGGACGTGGACCTGGCGGGCGAATGGGGTGATCTGCGGATGCTCGGGGCGCGACTCGGCGACCGGGACGCCGGGCTGTTCACCGAGGCGCTCGCGCTCGCGAACTGGCACCGCTCGCACCGCTTCTCGCCGCGCACCGGTGTGCCGACCGTCACCTCGCAGGCTGGCTGGGTGCGTCACCCGGCCGACTCGCCCGACGAGACGAGCGGCGAGCACGTCTTCCCGCGCACGGACCCCGCCGTGATCGTCGGCGTCGTCGACCCCGACGATCGGATCCTGCTCGGTTCCGCCGTCGCGTGGCCGGACGGCCGGTACTCGCTCCTCGCGGGCTTCGTCGAGCCGGGGGAGTCGTTGGAGGCGGCGGTGCGGCGCGAGGTCGCCGAGGAGAGCGGCGTCCGCGTCTCGACGGTCACCTACATGGGCTCGCAGCCGTGGCCGTTCCCGGCGTCGCTGATGGTCGGATTCCTCGCCGCGGCCGACGGCGGCCAGACCCCGACCGCCGACGGGATCGAGTTGCGCGACGTCGCCTGGTTCTCCCGCGCGCAGATCGGGGCAGGGGCCGTCAAGCTGCCCGGCCGGTCCTCGATCGCCCGCGCGATCATCGAGCACTGGTACGGCGGCGAGCTGGACAGCGACTGGTGACAGCGGTCCCGCCCGACGCGCCCGCCGAGGCACTGCTCGAGGCGCTCGACCCCGAGCAGCGCGCCGTCGCGACGACCCTGCGTGGACCGGTCAGCGTGCTCGCCGGCGCCGGGACCGGCAAGACCAGGGCGATCACGCACCGGATCGCCTACGGCGTCGCGACGGGGGTCTACCCGCCCAGCCGCGTGATGGCGCTCACGTTCACCACGCGGGCCGCCAGCGAACTGCGCACCCGACTGCGCGCCCTCGGCGCCGGCGGCGTCGCCGCTCGCACGTTCCACGCCGCGGCCCTCGCCCAGCTGAACCACTTCTGGCCGCAGGTGCTGGGCGGCGGCGCTCCTCGCGTCCTCGACAGCAAAGCCCGCCTCGTCGCCCAGGCGGCCGAGGTGCTGAAGCTCACGCTGGACCGACCCGCGCTGCGGGACGCCGCAGGCATGATCGAGCTCCGCAAGGTCAGCGCACTCACGCTCGAGCAGTGGGCAGCACAGGCGCACACCGTCGCGCTGCCCCAGGGCGTCGACATCACGAAGGCAGTCGAACTGCAGCGCATGTACGAGCGGCTCAAGGAGGAGCAGCGCGCCCTCGACTTCGAGGACGTGCTGCTCGCGACCGCCGGCATGATCGAGACCGAGCAGCGCGTCGCGACCGAGGTCCGCGAGCAGTACCGGTTCTTCGTCGTCGACGAGTTCCAGGACGTCTCACCGGTGCAGCAGCAGCTGCTGGACGCGTGGGTCGGCGGCAGCGGCGAGGTCTGCGTCGTCGGGGACGTCGCACAGACGATCTACTCGTTCGCCGGGGCCCGGCCGGAATTCCTGCTGCGCTTCGCGACGCGCCACCCCGGTGCGACGGAGATCCGGCTCGAGCGGAACTACCGCAGCGTGGCGGGCATCGTCGAGGCCGCGAACCGGCTCGTTCGCGGCCGCCCGGGCGCCCTCAGCCTGACGTCGATGCGCGGTCCCTCCGCGGGCCGCGAACCGGCATGCACGGTGCGGCGCTACGACAACGACCTCGACGAGGCGCGCGGCGTCGCCGGCGACATCGCCGCCCAGTTGCGCACCGGCACGCCGCCCGAGGAGATCGCCGTGCTGCTGCGCATCAACGCCCTGTTCGCCGTCTACGAGCGGGCCCTGGCCGACGCGGGTGTCCCCATCGCGGCGAAGGGGCTGCGGTTCTTCGAGCAGCCGGTGGTCAGGCAGGCGGTGATGCTCCTTCGCGCCGCCGTGGTCGGCACGTCGGGGGAGCCGCTCTTCAAGTCGGTGAGCGACGTGCTGCGCGAGGTCGGCTACACCCATCGGGCGCCCGATGGGCCCGGCGAGGTGCGCACCCGTTGGGAGGCGCTCGACGCGCTCGCGACGCTGTCCGAGGAGGCGCCGCCTGGCACGACGCTCGCGGACTTCGTCGCCGACCTCGCCGAGCGGCAGGCAGCCCAGCACGATCCGCCGATCCGCGCGGTGACGCTCGCGACGTTGCACGCCGCGAAAGGCCTCGAGTGGCCGACCGTCTATGTGGCGGGTTGCACCGAGGGGCTGCTGCCGATCAGCTATGCGACGACGCCCGAGGAGATCGAGGAGGAGCGTCGTCTGCTGTACGTCGGTGTGACCCGGGCGCAGTCGCGGTTGCGCGTGTCATGGGCTGCCGCGTCCGCCGGACGCCCCCGGAATCCCTCCCGGTTCCTCAGCGATCTGGCAGCGGCAGCGGCATCCGGCACGAGCAGCGCTCGTGCCACTCGTGCGGCAGTCGGCTGACGGCGCCGCTGCGCCGGTCGAGCCGGATGACGGCGTCCGTGAGGATCGTCGACCGCGTCGCGGAGACAGCGGCGAACGCGAGGCCGAGCATCGCGGCCGCGGCCAGGAGCGCGGGGTCGCCCGGCGGCGCCGACACGGGGCGTCCGAGCAGCTGGGCGGCGACGACCGGCCAGTGCGGATCCGCGTCGAGCCGGTGCTCGTCGAGGCACCTGAGACACGGCGTGCGGCCGGGTACGACGAGGGGGCCCACCTCGATCGACCGATCGCCGACGACGAAGCGGATGTGCGGGATGTCCGCGGACAGCAGGGGCAGGTAGTCGCGTGGCGTGAGCACGTGGGGTGCGACGAGCACGCGGACCCCCGCAGCCCCCGGCCGATCCGCGCTCCAGGCGGCGACCGACCCGAGGCCGGCCCCGACCACGGCGACGAGATCGGCAGGACCGCGCAACAGCGCGACGAGTGGCCGCGGCGCGGGCACGTCGTCCAGGATCGCCGGCGCGACCGCGTCGAGCAGCGCACCGAGTTCGTCGGGCGCCATGCCGGACTCGGCTGCGGCGGCGGCCACATCGTCCCATTCGAACCGGCTGAGACACGCGGCCAGCACCCGTTCGACCGCCGGCGACACGTGGTCGAGTCTCGCGAGCGCCGGATCGCCGAACTGCAGGCTCGTGGGGGATCGCCAGAGCATCGGGGCGGTCGGGTCGAGGCGGGGCATGGCGGGCATTGTGGCCGCGTGCTGCGGTCGCAGGGCGGTTGTCCACAGCCCGCGCGCGATCAGACCGGCGGCGGGTCCTCTGGGGAGGAGCCGCGCAGCAGGTCCTCGATGGCGCGGTCGACCGAGTCCTGCGCGTCCGCGGAGCCGGACAGCCGGGCGAGGAAGTCCGTCGGGTCCGTGATGTCGTCGGCGGTCGGCAGCAGGTCGGGATGCGACCAGAGCGCGTCACGGCCGGCGAGGCCCGCCGCCGCGCCGATGGTCCGCCACAGCGCCGCGGCCTCGCGCAGGCGACGCGGGCGCAACTCGAGGCCGACGAGGCTCGAGAACGCCTGCTCGGCCGGGCCGCCCGTCGCGCGCCGCCGCCGCACGGTCTCGCCGATCGCGTCGGCCTTCGGCAACCGCGAGGTCGCCGCCTCGGTCACGACGTCGACCCATCCTTCGACGAGCGCGAGCAGCGTCTCGAGGCGGGCGAGCGCGGAGTCCTGCGCCGGGGTCCGCGGCGGGATGAGGGCACCGCTCGTCAGGGCGTCGCGCAGCTTCTCGGGGTCGGACGGGTCGAAGTCCGACGCGAAGTCGCGGACCTGGTCCACGTCGATCGAGATGCCGTGCGCGAAGTCGCTCACCGCGCTGGTCAGTGCGAGACGCAGCCACCTGGCGTGCTTGAACAGCACGCCGTGCGCGAGTTCCCTGACCGCCAGGTAGAGCGCGATCTGGTCGGTGTCGACCTCGAGACCCTCGCCGAACGTGGTCAGGTTCTGCGGCAGGAGCGCGGTCTGTTGCTCGGGCAGCAGGGGGATGCCGACGTCGCCCCCCGACACGACCTCCGTGGCGAGTTCGCCCACGACCGCTCCAGTTGTGCGGCGAAGATCGTGCCGCAGACGGTGCGCAGCATCGCGCCGGCGTCGCCCATGCGGCCGAGCAGCTCGGTCGGCGCCTGGTCGCTGAACACGCGGGTGAGCGTCTCGGCGATCGCGATGGCGACCGGCTCGGCGAGCTGCTGCCAGAAGGGCATCGTCGCCCGCACCCATTGGGTGCGGGACATCGCCTTGCCCGAGGTCGCGAGCGACCCGAAGGTGTGCGCCTCCTCGATCCAGAGCGCGGCGACGGTGAACGCACGTTCCGCGGCGCCCCGCTCGGCGTCGGTGGGCGTCAGCGCGACGCGACCGGCGGATGTGACCGCCTGCTCGGTCGCGACGGACCAGTCGATGGTGCCGTCCGCGTTCTGCATGGCACCGCGCAACTGCGACATGAGCTGTTCGAGCCCCGCGCCGCCGCCCGGGAGCCCCATCGCCTTGGCGATCTGATCCGCGTCGAAGCCGGCCTCGCCCGACATCATGCGGCGCAGCATTTCGCGCAGATCGTCCGGGGAGGGCTCCTCCGGCTCATCGGGCATGCCCTTACGCTAGCTTGGCGCGCGGCCGGCCCGTGCGCGGACCGGTCGCGCATCGCGGTGAGCGAACGGTCTGCGCCCCGTCACCGGCGCGGATGTATCACGACGACGGTCCGAGGGGGCACGATGCGCCTCGGCCGCCCACCACTCCGGGTCGTCCTGCCCGTCGTCACACTGCTGCTCCTGCTCGGCGTCGGCTTCGTGCCCGCCCCGTACGTGATCGAGGAGCCGGGTCCCGTCTTCGACACTCTCGGATCGACGCGCATCGACGGCAAACAGGTGCCGATCATCACGATCAAGAACGAGCAGACGTACCCGACGACTGGCGCGCTCGACATGCTCACCGTGAGCCTGCTCGGCGGGCCGGACGGCACCGCGGACTGGGTCGACCTCGCGGCGGCGTGGCTCGATCCCGCGAAGTCCGTCATCCCGGTCGAGGAGGTCTACCCGACGGGCGTCAGCCAGCAGCAGGTGAGCCAGCAGGACACCGCCGACATGAGCGAGTCGCAGCAGGCGGCGCAGGCGGCCGCGCTGACGCAGCTCGGCAGATCCGTGCGGGGCACGGTCAAGGTGGTCGAGGTCAGGGCGGGCTCCGCGGCCCAGGGGGTGCTCGAAGCGGGGGACGTCGTCACGAGCGTGAACGGCGCCTCGGTCCTCGACTCCTGCAGCTTGCAGGACGCCGTCGCGGCGAACGGCACGAGGGCGGCGACGGTCGTAGTCGAGCGGTCGGGCAAGCGCGTGACCCTGCATCTCGCGCCGCGGGCCATCGCCGGATCCAGCGATCCCGTGCTCGGTGTCCAGGTCACATCGAGCTATCAGCTGCCCGGCACCATCACCCTGCGGCTCGACGACGTCGGCGGACCGTCGGCCGGGCAGATGTTCGCGCTGGGCATCATCGACAAGCTCACGCCGGGCTCGCTGGCCGGCGGCAGCCACGTCGCGGGGACCGGAACGATCTGCGCCGACGGCACGGTGGGGGCGATCGGCGGCATCGTGCAGAAGATGTACGGGGCCAGGGGCGCGGGTGCGACCGTGTTCCTCGCCCCCAAGTCGAACTGCGACGAGGTGACCGGCCACATCCCCTCCGGTCTCCAGGTGTTCGCTGTGGGGAAGCTTGCCGATTCCGTGCGGGTTCTGGAACGGATCGCCCGAGGCGGCTCGACGGCAGGTCTGCCTCGATGCCCCGGATAGGCTGACCCCCGTGACGACGCAGGCAACCGCGCCGGCGCGACGCCGACGGGCGACTCTGGCGATCACCGCGGGCATCGTGGTGGTTCTCCTGATCGCGTTCTTCGTCTTCGCCGGCCTCTACGCAGACGCCCTCTGGTTCGGGCAGCTCGGCTACAGCGGGGTGCTCTACACCGAGTGGACGACGATCTCCTCGCTGTTCGTGCTCGGCCTCGCCGGCATGGCGGTGCCCGTGTGGGTGAGCATGCAGCTCGCGTACCGGCTCCGGCCGGTGTACGCGAAGCTGACCGCGCAGCTCGACCGCTATCAACAGGTCATCGAGCCGCTGCGCCGAGTGGTGATGCTCGGCCTGCCGATCATCATCGGCCTGTTCGCCGCCGTGTCGACCTCGACCCACTGGCAGCCGGTGCTGCTCATGCTGCACGGCTCGGCGACGGGCACGACGGACCCCGTCTTCCACATCGACACGAGCTTCTACCTGTTCGTGCTGCCGGTGCTGCACGGGCTCTGCGGCTACCTGTCCGCCGTGCTGGTGGTCTGCGTGATCGCGGGCGCCGCGACCGCCTACCTGTACGGGGCGCTCCGCATCGCCGGCCGCGAGGTGCGCATCTCGCGCCCGGCCCGCATCCAGATCGCGATCACGCTCGCGCTCTTCCTCGTCGTGCAGGCGGTCAGCCTGTTCCTCGACCAGTACCTGACGCTCACCGACCTCTCGAGCGGCGGCACGTTCACGGGCGCCGGCTACGCGGACGTGAACGCCGTGATCCCCGGGCGGGTGATCCTGTCGGTGATCTGCCTGCTGGTCGCCGCGCTGTTCGTGGTCACCGCGTTCGTCGGCCGCTGGCGCCTGCCGGTCGTCGGCACGGCACTGCTGGTGGTCTCGAGCATCATCGTCGGGTCGGTCTTCCCATGGGTGATGCAGAACCTCGAGGTGCGGCCGTCCGGCGCGAGCTACGAGAAGCCGTACATCGCGGACGCGATCGCGGCGACGCGGGATGCGTACGACGTCAGTGGGGTCAAGACGATCCCGTACACGGCCACCACCTCGACGGCGAGCGGCGCGCTCCGCAACGACGCCGAGACGACCGCGAACATCCGCATCATCGACCCCGCGGTCGTGCAGCCGACGTTCGGTCAGCTGCAGCAGATCAAGCAGTTCTACGACTTCGCGAACCCGCTCGACGTCGACCGCTACACGATCGACGGCAAGTCGCAGGACGCCGTGGTCGGCGTCCGCGAGCTGCGGCAGGCGGGTCTCGGCACGTCGCGCACCGCGTACAACGACGCGTTCGTCTACACGCACGGGTACGGCATCGTCGCGGCCTACGGCAACAAGCGCGCCACCGACGGGTCGCCCGAGTTCCTCGAGTCGAACATCCCGACCACCGGATCGCTGCCGACGTACGAGCCGCGCGTGTACTTCGGTGAGCAGTCGCCCACGTACTCGATCGTGGGGGCGCCGAAGGGCACGACGCCGATCGAGCTGGATTACCCGGATGCGAACGGCAGCGGCCAGGAGACGAACACCTTCACCGGCGACGGCGGCCCGAAGGTCGGATCGCTGCTGAACCGGCTGGTGTACTCGCTGAAGTTCCAGTCGGACCAGATCCTGCTGTCGAACGCCGTGAACGCGGACTCGCAGATCCTCTACGACCGCAACCCGAAGCTGCGGGTGCAGAAGGTGGCGCCGTACCTGACGATCGACCACGACCCGTACCCGTCGGTGGTCGACGGCCGGCTCGTCTGGATCGTGGACGGCTACACCACGTCGGACTCCTACCCGTACTCGTCGACGCAGAGCCTGTCGGACCTGATCTCGGACGCGGACAACTCGATCACCCCGTATCCGACGGATCAGATCAACTACATCCGCAACTCCGTCAAAGCCACCGTCGACGCGTACACCGGCAAGGTGACGCTCTACGCGTGGGACACCACGGACCCGGTGCTGAAGGCGTGGATGAACACGTTCCCCGGCACGCTGAAGCCGATGTCGGACATGTCGGCGGACCTCATGAGCCACGTGCGGTACCCCGAGGACCTGTTCCGCATGCAGCGGGCGATCCTGGCCAGGTATCACGTCACCAACCCGACGTCGTGGTACCAGCAGGCGGACTCGTGGAAGGTGCCGAACGAGCCGAACGACAACGGCACGTCGTCGACGCAGCAGCCGCCGTACTACCTGACGATGCAGCTGCCCGGACAGACGACGCCGACGTTCTCGCTGTACTCGACCTACATACCGAATCAGCAGGGCGGCAAGAGCAACCTGACGGGGTACCTCGCCGTCGACTCGGACGCGGGCTCATCGACCGGCACCCGAAGTAAGGACTTCGGCAAGTTGCGGCTGCTCGAGATCTCCAAGACCGGATCGGTCGTGCCGGGCCCGGGCAACGTGCAGACGAGCTTCTTGACGAACACGGCGGTCGCGTCGGAGATCAGCCTGCTCGCCAGGGGCGGCAGCACCACGGTCGTCTACGGCAACCTGCTGACCGTGCCGGTCGGCGGGGGACTGCTCTACGTCGAACCGATCTACGTGAAGTCGACGAAGGAGACGCAGTACCCGCTGCTCCGCAAGGTGCTCGTCGCCTTCGGCGACCAGGTGGCGTTCGAGGACACCCTGGACAAGGCGCTCGACGACCTGTTCGGCGGCAACTCGGGCGCATCGGCCGGTGACAGCAACGTGAACTCGGGCACCGGCTCGACCACGGGCGGCGGCACCACGACGACGCCCACGACCGCCGACCACGAACACGGCCCTGAAGAAGGCGCTGGACGAGGCCAAGACGGCGCTCGCGGCGCGAACCGCCGCCTACGCCAAGGGCGACCTGGTCGCCGCGGCCCAGGCGGACGAGCAACTGCAGACGGCGATCCAGGCGGCCATCGCCGCCGGCGGGTGAGCATCGCCCCGCGGGCGTCGTGATAGGCTTGACGACGCATCGCGGGGTGGAGCAGTTCGGTAGCTCGCTGGGCTCATAACCCAGAGGTCGTAGGTTCAAATCCTGCCCCCGCAACCACTTGAAGGCCGGAAACCCGCGGGTTTCCGGCCTTCTTCGTTTGGTGCAAAATGCGCAGGTCATCGAAAACTCATCAAAAACCCCTCCGCGGGCTGGTGCGAGGCGCCGGGTTGCACCGGTCGCTTCGGTCACCTCCGGATACGCCTGACACGGGCGTGCGCACCTGGTGGGTATGGATCACGCACCCACTCCGCCCGTCGGCCTGCCGCAGCTGATCGACGCTCGAGACGCTCGCCGACCTACCTCGGCGTGCCCGTCGCGACCGTCTACGACTGGCGCAGCAGGCGACTCGGCCCGCCGGCCTACCGGATCGGGAAGCGGCTGATGTTCGCCGTCGCCCGACGTGCAGGCCTGGATCGAGCAGCAGCGCGACCCTCACCCCGACGTCTCGCTCGATGGCGGGCACGGAATGGTCGTGACCCCTCGTGGCTAGACCGCGCATGCCGATCGGCACCGCCGGCGACATCACCGTCACGATCGCCGGCGCTCCGGCACCTTCACCGCGCGAGCCCGGTTCCGCGACTGGGACGGCGTCTCCCGGCTGGTGCAGGCCTCCGGTCGCAAGTCGCTCCGCTGCCGAGCGTGCGCTGAAGGAGAAGCTGGCGGACCGCGCCGAGTACCGCCCCGGCACAGCGACCTGACTGCGGACAGCACGTTCCAGGACCTCGCCGACTACTGGCTGGCGGACATGGAGGCCAATCCCGACATCACGCCGGGCACCCGGAAGCTGTACCGCTGGAACATGACCAAGCTGGTGCTGCCCGAGTTCGCGAACCTCGACGCTGCGCGAGATCGGCGTCGCCCGCTGCGACCGGTTCATCAAGCAGCAGCGGCTGATCAGCTACAGCCGAGCGAAGCAGGCCCGGAACGTGCTGCGGCAGGCGTTCGCCCTCGCGGTGCGGCACGAGGTGCTGGTCCGCAACCCGATGGAGTCGATCGCCCGCCTCACCCAGCCGCGCCCGGACCCGACCGCGCTGACCGCGACGGAGGTCGACCGCGATCCGGCTCGCGATCCGGGCGTGGGAGCGCGACGGCGCGACGTCCGGCCCGACTCCGGACGGGCAGCTCGGCGCGGTCGTGGAGGTGATGCTCGGCACCTCCGCCCGGATCGGGGAGGTGCTCGCGATCCGCCGCCGCGACGTCGACGTCACGATCGCGCCGCCGCACGATCCGCCTCGCCGGCACGATCGTCTGCCCGACGGGTGCGCCGCCGGTCCGGCAGGACCATCCGAAGACGCGACCTCCCGCCGCACGGTCGCCGTGCCGTCCTTCGCGGCCGAGGCGGCACGTCGACGGCTGGCGACTGACGCGCGGACCGCTCACCGGACGCGCTGCTGTTCTGCAGCCGCAACGGCACGCCGCTCACGCCGAACAACGTCCGGAACCAGCTGCGCCGCGTGCTCGCTCGGGCGGGAATGGAGCGACGTCAGCCCGCACATGTTCCGGCGCACCGTCGCGACAGCGGTGCACGCGCATGCGGGCGTCGACCTCGCCGCGGAGCTCCTCGGCCACGCCGATCCACGGATCACCGTGCAGCACTACATCCGCAGGAACGAGATGGTGAACCCAATGACTGCAGAGATCCTGGACGACGTATTTAGGAAAAGCCACGCTCCGTCCGGTGAGGCGAGCCCGACCGCCGGCGCGATCTAGGCGCCGCGCGAGCTCTTACCCCTGCGCTCGTTCGAGCGCAGGGGTATTCGCCCACGAGGCCCGCCTCGCACGCCTACCTCTGTTTCGTCCAACCGCCGATCTGCGCATATCTGTCAGGTCTCCCGCGGGCGGAGGAACGAGCAGAGGGTTCTGGTCCGCCAGCGCGGGGTCGTCGCTAGCCCACCGGGCGCGCAGGCGAAACGACTCGACGTCGCTCACCTCGATGTGGTGATTCACGCCCTCTACGACTTCGGTCACGACCGCGTCAATGCCGCCGAACTCGGAGAGCTCTGACCGCGGGTAGGACGCTGCTCGTGCGTCGTGGGCACCCGGCATCTCAGCACAATAGGGCGCTGGACGAGGCCAGCGGTAGTGGCTTTCTTCCTGATTGCGACCGGATTAGCGTATGGACGCTTGTGGCCGGACAGGCCGCCCTCGCCTCATGGATCCCCGCGACGTACTCGAGTACGCGCACCTCACCCAGCCCGAACAAGCAAAAGCCCTTGACGTGTCGATTGGGACGATCAAGCGCTCCTGGGTCCGGCTCGTCGGAGAGGGCATCATCAAACCGGACGATGTCCGGTGGCCACGGCGGGGAGGTCGCACTCGTACCGCTGACTCAGACGCTCACTCCTAGCGATGATCTGATCGGGAGCGCGAGCGGCGCGCAGTGTCGCAGCTTCGCGACGATCTAGGTCAGATCACGGAAGCGCTCGATCAGATACTGGAACAGCGCTCGCTGCCCGCCCTTGCGTGACTCGACCAATTTCTGCAGGTCCTCGTCGTCGAGTGCGATCACGTAACCACGTCCGTCGGCGGCTGCGTCCTTACAGTGACGGATTACTCGCGCTTTGTCGTCGCCGAAGCCACGATATAGGAGAAGTCCAAACTGGCCACGCGTCGTTGCAAATCGCCCGGTCAGTTGGTCAAACTCCGGGTTGTCGAGTTGTCCGGTGTAGTTCTTGCACTCCACCACGACGAGCGAGCTGGGCACTCTTTGGCTCGTCTCGAGCCAGCGAAAGAAGCCGTCTTCAGCGAGGTTCTCGAACGTAATGTCAATCCGCTTGCGGCCCTCGTGGAGCTTGAACTCGCGGCGAGGGAAGTCGAGCGCGGGGTAGAAGAGTGCCGTGAGGAGATCCTGAACGCGGCGGTGGTAGCGATCGGCGCCCGAAGCGCCCGGTTCGATCTCAAGGACGGCGTTGAGTAGGGCGTCCCAGTCGGGCTCCTCGCTGCCCGTCACTTCGGCAAGTTCAGGATGGTCAGGCGGTTCGTGCTCGGCGGCCTTGGCATCCCGATAGGACTCGAGGAGCTCAGGAGCTTCGGTAGTGACTTCGGTATTCCATGGCTTCGTCGGGCCATTTCGTCGCTGGCGCAAGCTCTTCTTCGTGACGTACGGAGTGCCGTCCTTACGGTGCTTGATGATCAGCGAGCCGATTGACTCCAGCTCGTGGTGCTGTAGGTACGGCAGCACGAAATGCGTGAGGTAGTCGCCGGCATCGAAGACGCCGCGAGTGCGGACGATCGCGCGCGGAACGAGAATCAACTTGCCTGCATCGGTCGGCATCGGCAGCGAAACGAACCCCTGTTCCCAGGCGTGGGTGTTCCGATTCCAGAACGGCCCAGACGCGAGACCCTCAACTGTCGGGATGCCGTACTTCTTGCACATCCCCTGGGTGAAGGCGATCAGCTGCCGGCGGACGATATTGATCGTCATATCGGAGACGCGGTCATGGTCGATCCCCTCAACGAACAGCAGCGTGTCCTCGATGTTGGTCACGATGCCGGTCGTGATCGCCTCGCTGCTGCCGAGTGCTGCCGCGATCAGATCGGCGAGGTGACCGCCAACCCCGCTACCTTGGGAGACTGCCTGCGACAGGCCGAGGTGAGTCTCATTGGGCTCGTGCAACTGGCCGAGGAGGTACTTGACTCGTGCTGCGTCCTTCTCGCGGATTGCCATGAGCAGCTCGTCGTAGTAGTCCTCGAGCAGGCTGACGCACTCCTTTGCCCACGCGTTCTCCATGTACCGGAACGTGCTCGGGTCGACGAACACGCGGACGTCATCCACGACGTCGACGTCAAGAAACTCGAGTGACGGCTGCGAGACCCCGAGCGAGTAGTACTCAGAGACGCGAGGCACTGGCTCCCTCCGCACTGTTAATCGGGGCTGTCCTCATGACGGAGAGTTCACAATGATCGCTGCAGTCACAATTGTTCGATTTTACGCCATGCTCACTCGACGGCAACGGCTTCGAAACGCGCCCTGATTGTTTTGAGCGCCTCTTTATCCGTCCCGTAACAAGATCTTCCTCCGAGGTGCGCTCGAGCGTGTCAGAGGGCGTCCGGGGCAGGGCGCTGCCACCCCGCGATGCGCGCTTTGCAACCAAGGATCGGTGCAGCAACGCGGTCCAGCCTCTGCGAAGATCAGCGCGACCATCAACCGGACTGTGAAGAAGCGAATGCTGTGGCGGTCACCGAGCGAGCGACGAGGTGGAGCGGACCACTCAGGCAGTGCGGTGCCAAGGGGTGGGTGTGGGCGTCCGCGGGTGAGCATCGCGAGCGTCTGACGAGACTCGATCGGAGATAGCCGAACGAACCAATCGGCCAGATGACGCACCTCATGGGATCTCTGCCTCGATGCAGCGTCGTCGAGCGAGGTCGGCACGAACGTAGGCGACGAAGTCCTCGCGACGGTCCTGAATTTCTACTTCTCTGACCGGAAGGTCGGGCGCCTCGCCAGGCCATGGAGTTTGGCGGGTCGGTCGGTCGTGATGGAGATGTGTGCCTGCCGCGGCCACCCAGTCGCGGAGTCGAGCTCGTGCGAGCGCGAAGTCCTGGTGCCAGCGGAGGGGGCCGACGGACGCCCCGTTCGGGTCAAAGAGCGCGATGCGGTGGGTGCGGAGCGCCGAGAGTTCTTCGACGAGCTCGGGGTGCCGGTGCCAGAGCGGCGGTACGACGGACGCTGGCAGCCCGTACGTTCGCCGGAGCCAGTTGACCCATCGATTCAGATGAGCCCATTCGATGTCGGCTTGCTCGGCCGTGAGGAGTTCCCAGTCGACGGGCCCGAGCAGAGGGTGGTCCTCATCGGTGGGAGCGGTCGGGATGTCTGGCTCATCCATCGATTGACTCGGTCCGGACGCGAGGGAGCCGGGACGGTGTGATGAGCCGGGCAATCGCGGCGGCCTGGAACTCTTCTTCCTCGGGGCGGCCGGGGCGGGGTCGACCGGTGAATGGACGGGTGTGGCCGGTGGCGATGATGTCGTCGCCGGGCTTGAGGAGGGCGGCGAGATTGGCGGTCTCGCGATAGGCGATGAGGTCGTGGTAGCTCGTCTGCCCATTCGGTGCCAGCTGATGTTGTCCGATCCGTACTCGTGTACGAGGGTGCCCGTGGCTAGTGAGGTCGCTGTGTGGTGCTTTGACGACGAAGCCGGTCATCGCGTGCACGATGCGAATGGGCGTCATGAGTCATTCCCTTCCTGATCACATGACTGCGCCCGAACGTCAGACAGGTCGCGAGCGGTTGGGATTGCCTGCGCAGTCATCCCGGACGCCCGAGCCTCGTCGCCGGTCTGGATGTCGACGGCGGGGCGCCGCGTCCACGGGATGAGGCGGGTGTGGATGGGTGGTGTCGCGCGGAGCAGGGTGAGCGCGGTGCCGAAGGGAAGGGTGCGGATCTTCGCGGGCGGAAGGATCGGCACGCGGCGGATGGAGCGTTGCGAGGCGCGGCGGCCGCTGGCGTCTCGGGTGTCGCTGCGCGTGGTGTCGTCGCGGTCGCCGATCAGCGTCGCCAAATCCGTGAGGTCGCGTGAGTTGGCGGTGCCGCCGAGGATGATCTTCACGATTGCGGCGTCCCAGATCGCGGCGGCGGCGTGCTCGCCCCATTTGGCGCGGGCCTGCGCGAGTGATTGCAGGACGGGCATGGTGGTGATGCCGGTGCCGCCGCCCTCGGCCATCAGGGTGGGGAGGGATGGCAGCGGCGCGAGGTTGCCGATTTCATCGAGCGCGAGCAGGAGCGGGGGATCGAGCCGGGCGGCAGGGGATCGGGCGGCGAGCCGGCGGGCGGTCTCGACAAGATCTTCGATGAACGCGGCGACAAGGGGTGCCGCGTTGCTCGCGCCCGCGCCGGTGGCGAGGAGGTAGAGCGTGCCGTTGCCGGTGAGGAACGCCTCTGGGTCGAATGCGTCGTCCTGGGTGGGGCTGACCGCGTCGAGCACGCGTGGGTCTGCGAGTGGCGCGAGGGCTAAGGAGACGCCTTGCCACATCGGAGTCGCGGCTGCGTGGGTCGGCGTCGAGGGTGGAGCTCAGTGCGTCAGACCAGCCGGCAGCGGCGTCCGGGTGGGTGTCGAGGATGGTCGCGGCTTCTTTCGCGGCTGCGGGGTCGAGTGTCCAGCGGTAGAGGTCGAGGGGTTGCCGCTGGTCGAGGGCCGCGGCATGCAGGAGAGTCTGGAGCGCGATGCGGGTCTTCCCTTCCCAGAAGCTGCCCGACTGGACGCCTCCAGCGGTGAGGTCGTCGCGCCGGCAAGGCCGGTGGCGCGGATCATCGCGGTGAGCGGGTCGTCGCAGCCGCGGATCGGGGACCACCGCAGCCCCGTTGTCGCGCCGGTCAGGTGTTGTGGGTCGAACACCGCGACCTTCCCGCGTTTCGACCGCACGGCGAGCGTTGCGGTGAGGTTGTCGGGTCGGGTGGAGGTCGTGACGACCGGGCCGGGTGCGTCGAGGATCGTGTTGATTACGAGGTGCAAGCCTTTGCCGGAGCGGGGTGGGCCGAGGACGAGTATCGAGTCCTCGACGCTCGCCCAGACGTCAATGCCGTGCGCGGATCCGATCCGGTAGCCGACCTGGTCCGGATGTGGTCGTGTGAGGGACGGGCGCAGATGCGCTGCGCGGCGTAGGAGTGCCGCCGCGGACGCCGATTGACGAACGTCTGAGCGCGTCGCGAGCCCGTCGACGACCGCGCCGGATCCGTGACGATCGATGGACCGCCTCCGAAGAACGATGCGCGCGGCGATGCCAGTGAGAAGGATCGCGGTCGTCATCGAACCCACAACGGCCCAGTATGCGATGGCCGGCAGGTCGGGGCTGCCGAGCGCGACGCCCGGCTTCGCCGGGTTCAACAGCACGTCGACGCTGCCGAAAATGCCGGCGGTGGGCTGTCGGACGTGGGCGATCACGGCGGCGACGGATCCCGCTACTCGCAGCAGTGCGGCCGCGGCCACGGCGGCGACGAGGGCGCCGAGCGCGACGCTCGTCGCCACTCCTCGCTCTGTGGGCGGTGTGTTCATCGGTCCGTTCCCGGGGCGGGGAGGACGCGGATCGTGCCGGACACTCGTCCGAAGAGCAGCACCTCACCCGCCGTGCCGTCGTCATCGGGTGGCGTGGTGATGACGCGGCCATCGGGTCCGGCGGCGACGTGGGCGGCGATGCGCGTGATCGCGACTGCTTCTCCGGGCGTGAATCCGTCGCACTCGATCGGCTGCCGCGACGCAGGGGACCTGTCGCTCTGGCGTGCGCGTCGACGGCCATGCAACTCGCGGCCTCGTCGACGGCCCGCCGGCGACGCGAGGCCATCGAACGTTCGTTTAGCGGGTGGCGTGACGATGTCTTCGAATCGGCCGCCGTCGCTCTCGACGACGTGAATCGCGAGCGGGACCGGGTACTGGTCGGCAACGAGATCGAGGATTCGGGGGAAGTCCTCGCGGCGCCAAGGTGGATCCCAGTAGCCGCCCTCGAACGGCACCCCGTTCACCGCGACGGTGACGGTGCCCGCGGTGGATACGCGCAGCTCCACCCGGGTGAGGTCAGTGCGCTTACCCCGGGTCATCGCGTCGCTCCCAGCATTCGAGCGGTGGTGTCGAAGAGGGCGTGTTCCGGCGTGGTGAGTCGGTGTTGCACCAGGTAGGCGCGTTCGCGGATCCGCCAGAGCCCCTGTCCGATGCCGAGTGCGGGGATGACGTCGCGCTCATTGCTGCCGAGGCCGAGCAGCCCTGTGGCAGCAGGGAGTTGGTCGGCTTCCTGCCGGTAGATGATCCGGGTCTCGGCGTTCGCGAGAAGCGACGCCGCGATCGCGCGCTCCGCGGAGCCGTGCGAGCCGACGGTGTCGAGGTCGGACAGTTTGTGGAAGATGAGGAGGTTCGCGATGCCGTAGTGCCGGGCAAGCCGCCATTGAGCGTCCATCCGCCGGAGCAGCGCCGGGTGCGCCATCAACCGCCAGGCCTCGTCGTACACCACCCACCGTCGTCCAGCATCTGGATCGGTCAGCGCCGCTTCCATCCACGCGGACGCGCACGTCATCAACGCCGCGACGAGCGTCGCGTTCTCCGTCACCCGCGACAGATCCAGGGTCAGCATCGGCACCGCCGGGTCGAACTCGACCGTCGAGGGGCCGTCGAACAATCCGGCGAGATCCCCGGCGACGAGGCGTCGCAGCGCGTGGCCGAGCTCGCGAGCGTCATCGGTCAGCCGCGCATCGATCCCATCGACACCGTCCGGCTGAAGAATGCGGTCGACGACATCAGGCAGGACAGCCACGCTCGTCGAGGCCACAGCGGACTTCAGGGCGAGGTCGAGGGCGGTGTGCTCCACCGGATTGAGCGACGGCCGAGCACGGTCTCGGCCAACGCGCCGAGCAGGTCGCGTCGCCGTGCTCGGTGATCATCCGCGACCCACTCCACCCGACGCATCGACGCGGCGGCGCCGAAATCGAGAGGATTCAACCGGTGCGGGGAGGCCGTGACCCAGCGTGATCGCGTGCCCGCCGACAGCTTCCGCGATCGCTGTGTGCTCGCCCTTCGGGTCGCCCGGCACATAGACCTTGTGCCCGAACAGGATCGAGCGGGTGTAGAGCGACTTCGCGAGAGCCGATTTTCCCGCACCGACCATGCCCGGCCAGCACGACGTTCGGCGACGTGATCGCACCGGCCGCGTACAACTCCCACGGGTCAAATGCGAACGGCGACCCGGACGAGACCTCGTCGCCGACGACGACGCCGTGATCGGGGAGTGCGCAATCCAGCAAGAATGGGAACTGCCCTGCGACCGTCGCCGAAGTGTCCTCATGCGCTGGAACTCGACCGATCCGGCCCCCCCAAGCGGTAGGTAAAGCGGTCGAGCGCGCCAGGCGGTCACTAATGGTCCCGCGCTCAGGTCCGCGGCGTCCGGCCCGACGGGATTGGTTCTCGTGTCTCGACTGCATGCTCCTGCCCAACTCGACGCCACATCGCCGTCGTCAAATTGAGGTGTGCACCACGTGCGATGAACTGCAAGAGCAACGAGGCGTCGGTGGGCGCTCCGCACTCTGCGGCCGTGCCCGAAGCTCGTGTCTGCTGCAACTGCGGCTCGCCAGTCGTACGGCTGATGACGCCCAGCGTCCCGTCGCCGGACACCTGGATCGGCTTCTGCGCGAACAACTCGTGCCTGCACTTCGACCCGGACGATGAGCTCGACCAGTGGAGTCGACTCCTTCACTGCACACGTGCGCTCGACTCCGCCATCACTTCACTTCGGCCCGCTGGCCCGTCCGAGGACGGCTCGAGAGCGGGGGAGATCGTGACGATGTGGCGCGGAGCGGGTACTGAGATTTAGGAGTTGGTGATGACGCGAGTTGGAGGGGCGTACGGACGATCCGGATGCGGAGTCGAGCAGGGTTCGGATCGAGAGCAGTTCGGGGCGCGGGCGTGGGTGACGGTGCGGGACGAGCGGTGGGCGAAAGGCTGATCGTTCGGATGAGGTAGGCACCCTGGGGCTTGAACTCACGACCCGCGGAGTGGAAATAGTGGGTTCGCATGAGATCACAGGGAGTGGTAAATCGTTGATCTGGCGCGGATCGAGGCGCTCCTCGGTCACAGGAGATCGCACGCGATATCGTCGAACGTTCGGAATAGTTCCGAGCAGGAAACCCTGCACGGACCCCACTAACCGGTGCGCCGGCGCCCTGGCCTTCTCATACCAGGCTTTTGAGACCCGTGCGCTGCCAGCGTCGGCAGCGGGGGCAGGGGTGTCGGCGCCACAGGCGGGTGCAATGGGGATCGTGTCACTCAGCGATTCGGTGGGAGCCGCTTCTGACGTCGTCTGGGAAGGGGATGCCGGAAGGTGTCCAGTTGAAGGTTGATCGGACCTTCTCGATCGGCAGTGTGGACGTGCTAGCCAGCACGTGTGCGAATGGCCCCATGGTCTGTTCGGCGGTGGCGATGGGTACCGAGGTCGGAGTTGCGCCGGTGAGGGCCGCGATCGCTTCTGCCAGCTGGCGGAAGGTGAACGCGCTGTCGCCGACAGCGTTGTAGATCCCGGCCACGGGGGCCGCGAGGATCACCGAGTACAAGTTGGCGAGGTCGTCGACGTCGACCGGAGTCCAGGAGTTCGACCCGTCCTCGATGTATGCACCACAACCGCTTTGACAAGTGGGTTCCGCCGGGGGTCACATCGAAGCCGGTCAGACGTTTGCGGAGACCGCATTGCGTGAGGTGAAGGAAGAAACCGGCCTTGATGTCGAGGTTGAAAGCGCGACGCCCGCCTAATGTCCGATGACAAGGCCACCCCTGAGCCGGGACCGTTTTATGCTGATCTTGAACGCGAGGAATTTCGCTTCCCGTCGATCACCAGTTCTTTTGGGTTGGACGCGTGAGCGATGAGGAAGTGACGCCGCAACTCAGCGAAGTATTCACTGTCAAATGGTTCGCAGAAAGCGAGCTTGACGATATTCCCACTTTTGAACAAGTGCGGGCTTTCGTTCGTTACGCAATCCACAATCATCCCAACGCTCTTTGACCACAGTCGCCAGGATTTTTGAAGGGCCTCGAGCTTCTATGGCATAATAGAATGCAGCACTGGCCATGCGATCAGTTTGAGGTTCCTCCTGTTCGCAACTCGCGCGTTCATGCCGAGGCGATGTCGGTCACAGCCCGTACCGTCGTCTGTGCTGCCCCACCTAACACATGGCCGTCGCCAGGAGATATTCGCATGACGTACCCGCGCCCCCTAGTTACCATCCTTCGCTCCGCCGCCTCGGCCCACGATGGGGTGCGCGCGTGAGTGTCGACGTGGTGCCCTCGGTCCCCGGCGCGACGGGCGATCTGGACGAGGAGGTGCTCGCCCAGCTGCAGGACCTCGTACCCGAGGCTTTTCTTGACGGACAGCTCGACCGGGCGGCCCTGTTGAAGGCGCTCGGGCTCGAGGAGGAGCCTGCCAAGCCGGCGTTCGCGTTCAGTTGGCCTTCGATCGAGCAGGCACGTCTCGAGGCGCGCGAGCCGACGACGGCCACGCTGGTCCCCGACGAGGACGCGTCGCTGCATTGGGAGACCGCGCGGGACGTGCTGGTCGAGGGTGACAACCTTCAGGTGCTCAAGGTCCTGAAGAACGGCTACGCGGGCCAGGCGAAGCTCGTCTACATCGACCCGCCGTACAACACCGGTGAGAGCTTCACATATAACGACGACTTTGCCGTTCCTGAGGCCGACTACCTGCGCCAGACCGGCCAGTTCGACGAGCAGGGAAACGCCACGACGAGTCGCATCGAGACTGGTGGCCGTAAGCACGCCCCGTGGCTGACGATGATGTTTTCTCGTCTTGTTGTCGCGAGGCGCCTGCTGCGTAGAGACGGCGTGTTCCTGGCATCGATAGACAACAACGAAGTCCACCACTTGCGACTACTGCTTGATGCCGTGTTTGGCCCGGAGAACTTCGTGGACATGATGACCTGGCGCGGTGCTCGCAAAGGCGATGCGAAGCTGACTGGAAGTGGCCAGGACTACATCTTGGTCTACGTCCGAGACCTCGCATACCTGAAGTCCAAGAACGTGAAGTGGCGGGAAAACAAGAACGGGCTGGGTCCCATTTACGCCAAGGAAGCAGCTCTACGCGAGACCTATGGCGCGGATTATGAGTCCATTCAGAAAGAACTTCGACAGTGGTATAAGTCCTTGGCTGACGAGGATCCATCGAAGGCCCACGACTACTACAACCGCGTGGACGGCACGGGCATATGGTTCCCCGATAACATCTCCAGTCCGAACTATCGGGAAAACCTCGTGTACGACTGGAAGGGGTACAGTCCGCCTGAGAACGGATGGCGGTATGAGAAGCCGACAATGGAGCGGCTCGACGCCGAGGGACGCCTAGTTTACCCTGCAGACAAGTCAAAACGGGTGCAAATCAAGTCTTATCTCCACACGCACGAGACGTGGGCTCCGCCGTCGGTTTTCTACCAGGATCGGCGCGCCGCATCGAAGGCTCTTGACACTCTCATGGGCGCGAAGGTGTTTGACGATCCAAAGAGTACGGATGTCCTGGCGCGACTGATTCACTCATTGACTGACGATGGCGATCTGGTTGTGGACTTTTTCGCCGGTTCGGGTTCCACGGGACAAGCAGTGTGGGAGCAGAACCCGCGCGACAAAAAGACCCGCAATTGGGTCCTTGTTCAGCGACCCGAGGAGCCGGACACCTCAGAGGAGTCGGGTAAGAACGCAGTCGAAGAGGGCTACACAACGATATTTGAGATCACTGCCGAACGGCTCCGTCGTGCAGCCGCTCTAATCGGTCCAGCTGCGGCCGGCGATGAGTCCCACGAGCTTGGATTCCGCATCTTCCGGGCGCGCCCATCAAATCTCGTAATCGAGGGTCCGGTGATTGCGAAACCCGGTCTCGATGGCCAGCAGTTCCTCGACATCGCGGTGGGGCAGGCTGGGGGCAGCCCCGTCGTGGATGGAGCGGATCCTTTCGCCGTTGCTTGGGAGGTCGTGCTAAAAGCTACGGCCACGCGGCTCGACGCTCGGGTGTCGACGGCGATGGTGGATGGGGCGACTGTGTACGAGTTCACACCGGCCGACGGGGCTGCTACCAGTGGTCGGCTCTTCGTCTCGCTCGACGCGTTCACGCTCAAGGCAGCGGACGACATTGGACTGAGCGACGATGACACGCTGATCCTGCGCAGTGACCGCGTCGGAGATGACGTGACTCTGACGTTGGCACCGCGGTTGCAGTCGAAGCTGATCATCCTGGAGCGGGTGCCTCGTGAAGTTTCGCTTTGAGGATCAGCCTCACCAGGCCGCCGCAGTGGCGGCCGTCGTCGATCTCTTTGAGGGCGCGATCACGCCACCCCGCGATGCACTAGCGGGACAGGCGCCGGGGGCCGCCGGGCATGCGGGCTTCGATCTGGATCGGTCGGAACTCGTCGCGAACCTGAAGGTCGTGACCGAGCGTGAATCAGTGACGCCGCAGAGCGAGCTCCTCCTCATGGAGGAGACTGACCTGCGCGAGACGGAACGCGACTTTCCGAACTTTTCAGTCGAGATGGAAACGGGCACCGGCAAGACCTACGTCTACATCGCGACAGGGCTGCGCCTCGCAGAGGTCTACGGACTCCGCAAGTTCGTTATCCTGGTGCACTCCATCGCCATCCGGGCTGGCGTCGTAAAGACGTTCGAGCAGACGAAGGACCACTTCGACCATAAGTTTCCCGGCGTCAAGTACCGGTGGGGTGTTCTGGGTGAGACGTCCGCTCTGAACGACTTCGTTGAGCCGTCTGGCGACGTCCAGTTCCTTATCGCCAGCGTGCAGTCGCTGGACAAGCCGGACAAGAACACCCTGTACTCGAGCAAGGAACAGCCGCAGCTCTGGGGCGAGTCGATGAGCGGCATCGCCCAGATTGCGGCCACCCAACCGGTGGTCCTCATAGATGAGCCGCAAAACATGGCGACCTCTCTACGCCGGCAAGCGATCGCGACGCTCAACCCGCTCGCGGCGCTCCGGTACAGCGCGACGCACGTAAATCCATACAACCTGGTCCATCGCCTCGGGCCGAAGCAGGCGAGCGAAGCGGGGCTCGTCAAGCGCGTCTCTGTGAAGGGCATCGTCGCCGGCGAAGACGGGAAGCCGTATGTCCGGATCGACAAGATCCGCAGCGTGAAGAAACGGCTCATGGTGGATGCAGTCATTGACCGGTCTGGCTCGGACGGGCCGAAGCGGTCACCTGTCGTGCTTCAGAACGGCTCGGACCTCATCGCTGACTTCGGCGCACCAAGCCAGTACGCGGGACTGGTTGTCGAGGAGATCGCGCGGAAGCCCGATCGCATTATTTTTGAGAACGGTTTGGTCGTCGCGGTGGGGGAGGAGCACGGCGTCGACCCCGTGGCGGTGTGGCGGGACCAGGTCCGCCAGACGATCCGGGCACACCTCGCGCGTCAGCACCAACTCGACGCGGCGGGCCGGGACGTGAAGGTGCTCTCGCTCTTCTTCGTCCAGCGAGTTGCGGACTATGCGTCGGAGGGGGCCGTGCTACCGGCCACGTTCGACGAGCTCTTCGCCGCCGAGTGGACACGGGCGGGGCGACCGGCGGACGACATGCCCAACCCGGCCGAGCTACGGGTGGCCTACTTCCCCTCGACGAAGACCGGAATCTTGAAGGACACGGCTGGTCGTGCGAACGAGGCCGAGTGGGAGGCGCGGGCCTACGCCGAGATCATTGAGAACAAAGAACTCATCCTTGACCGCGCCAACCCGCGATCGTTCATCTTTTCGCACTCAGCGCTCAAGGAGGGCTGGGATAACCCGAACGTCTTCCAGGTCGGGTTCCTGCGGCAGACGCGTTCGGACCGTGAGCGCCGCCAGCAGATCGGGCGCGGCCTCCGCCTGCCGGTTGACCAGTCTGGGCGACGGGTCAACGACGTTGGACTCAATCGCCTGACGCTCGTCGTCGACGAGTCCTTCAGTGAGTTCAAAGATGGGCTTAACGCCGAGTACGTTGTAGGCGCGCCGCGCGGCGAGACTGCCGAGACGCCTGAGATCGACAACGCCGACGACGAGGTCGTGATCAGGCGTCGCGACGACCGATTCACGAGTCCCGAGTTCACAAGTCTCTGGGAGCGCATCCGCTACAAGGCCCGCTATCGCGTGTCGTTGAAGGGCGACGAGTTGCGGGAGGCGGTTGCTCAGTCCGAGGAACTCGAGCAGCTCGAGTACATCGAACGGCGGGCCAACGTCGTGCAGTCCGCCGAACTCCAGTACGACAACGAAGGCCGGGTCATCACAAAGGACACGACGGTATCGGAGTCGCGTGGCGAACGAGTCCTGATCACTGGAGAACGGCTGCCCGACGTGATCGCCCTCATCGAGGATCAGCTGCAGTACGGCAAGTTCCCGCTCCGCCTCACCCGTCCGACGATCGTCGGGATCGTGAAGAGCGTTCCCGATCGCTTCAAGGCGCGCGTGCTCGACGACCCCGATCGATGGGCGCGGATTCTCGCCAGTGTCATCCGCAAGGTGGCGATCGAGGAGATGGTCAAGGGAACCATCTACGAGCCCCTCGACGAAACGGACTGGTGGGACGCCAACACGGTGTTCCTGCCGGTTGAGACCAGGACGCCGTCGCGTCCGAGCCAGGGCGACCCGGATCCGATGAGTGGCGTCGCGACAGCTCCGGACGGAGGTACAAACCTGTATGACCATGTCGACTACGACAGTCACGTGGAGCGGACCTTCGCGCAGCAACTCGAGAACGCCGGCGAGGTGAAGCTCTTCACCAAACTGCCTCGACGCTTCCGCCTTCGGACACCGGTCGGCGAGTACTCGCCCGACTGGGCCATCGTGGTGGAAGAGAGCGGGACGGAGCGTCTCTACTTGGTTCGTGAGACGAAGGACAAGCTGGCCCTACACCAACTCGACTGGGATGAGGCAATGCGAATCCGCTTCGCCATGCGTCACTTCGCATCCGCTCCGGCCGGGCAGGTGAGTTACTCCAACACAACGGATCGTGACGGGCTTCGGTTGCCCACCAAGGAGTGATCGCAAGCGATGAGGCGGCTGCCCGGGACTAAAGCCGTATTGTTACGAGGCGCGACTGGAAGTGGCGGCGAGCAGTGAATCTATTTTCCGCATTATATGCGCCAAATACTGAATTCGACCTCGAGTCCCAAGAGCTTGCCAATTTAGAGATTCGTCCAGGAACAGACAGCTTTCACTACTTTTATGACTCTCGCGCAAGGCGACTTGTCACTGACTTTGTGCTCGAGGACCGCCCGCAGGTCGCAACAATGTGCCAAGTTCGCCTCGTCCTGAAGAACGGCACGTATTCACCGAGAATCTGCTTGTGGAAGAAAGACAAGTCCAAGAGGCGCCAGCAACGTAGCGAAGGAAGGGAGGTCGTCGAGGATCTCAGTAATACGCGGGTGATCAAGGCAATCGTCGACACTTCAGGAGGGCACGAGAATTTTTGGAAGCTGGTTGCCTTCCTTCAACGACTCGCAGACATCGACCTTCCCCACACGTCGTTTCGCCTCGCTGAGGTTTCTTCGGCGGAACTCGGTGAACTGTTGGCTGCCGAGGACAAGGGCAAAGTGCTTGAGGCTGTCAAACTGGCCCTAGGTGGCAACTTGTCTGACGCTGACATCGCAGTGCTCGCAGGGCGGAAGGTGCAGGTCGAACGCTTCAGGAGGCTCCTTGACGATCCCGATTACTTCGAGGAAGAGCGAGTTCGGCTTGGTAAGAAACCGGAGGCGCTATGGCAAGCATTCTTCGAAGAGGCGAACTGGATTTTCGGATATGGGCTCTCGCTCGTCAGCCACGCATCGCTGGACCCTGCGAAGCTCGAGCAGGTCACGACAGGCGCCGGGGTCTTCAGTGGAGCGGGAAAGCGCGCTGATGCCGTACTGCGGTCGAGGGCGCTAGTTAGCTCTCTGCTCTTTTGTGAGATCAAGCGTCACGACACTGACTTGCTAAAGAGTGCACCATATCGACCGCCGGACGTCTGGGTCGCCTCGGACGAGCTCGTAGGTGGTACCGCTCAGTTGCAGAAGACTGTCAGAAAGGCGGTCCGGGGGATGCTGCAGCAAGTGAATAGGCTGGCCACGGACGACGGCTCGCCTACGGGCATCGAGTTTGCTACCACTCGTCCCCGACAGGTCCTGGTAATCGGTTCGACGGCTGAGTTCGCGAATCCCTTTGGCGTCAATGGCGAGATGGTTGAGGCCTTTGAGCTCTATCGTCGGTCGATTCCGGATATAGAAGTTCTCACTTTCGACGAGCTGTATGAACGGGCAAAGTTCATCGTTCGGGACTAATCGCCCGCAGGGATACAAAGGGCTCGGCTTAGTGGCGGCCGCCGCGTGGTCGCTTGGGTATCCCTGAGTCCGAGAGGACCCTCAGTACCGCAGTCTTCGAAAGCTCAAGTTGTGCGTGATTCGGCCTGGGTTTCGTTCCGACTGAAGAGTCAGGATGGAACTGATGACGACGTACAGCCCGGAGATGCGTGAGCGGGCGTTACGGATGCTCGCTGAGGCGGCGCCGGATCACCCGAACCGATGGACCGCGATCCGCCACGTCGCCGGCCTGCTCGGGATGAGTCCGGAGACGCTGCGGCTCTGGCAGCGGAAGGCCGAGGTCGACGCCGGCGAACGCCCCGGCGTGACCACCGAGGTCGGCGGAGGAGATCAAGCGCCTGAAGCGTGAGAACGCCGAGTTGCGGCGGGCGAACGAGATCTTGAAGTCCGCGTCCGTGTTTTTCGCCAAGGAACTCGACCGTCCCACGACGAGATGATCCGCTACATCGAGCAGCACAAGGATCGTTCGGGGTCGAGGCCATCTGCCGGGTGTTACGCCCGGCAGTCAGTGGGTTTCTCACCAGTCGCGGCTATCGCGCCGCCGTCACCCGGCCGGCATCGGCACGGCAGCTCCGCGACGACCTGCTCGTGCCTGAGGTCGTCCGATTGCATGCGGAGAACTACGGCGTCTACGGACGCCGGAAGATGCATGCGCTGCTGCGCCGGCAGGGCTGGGACGTTGGCCGGGACCAGACCGAACGGCTGATGCGCCTGGCCGGGGTCCGCGGTGTCAGGCGGGCGAAGTCGGTCTTCACGACAAAGTCCGACCCGAGCGCGGAGAAGCCGAAGGACCTCGTCCAGCGGAACTTCACCGCCCCCGGCCCGCGACAGCTCTGGGTCGCTGACGTGACCTATGTCGCAACGTGGTCCGGCGTTCGCTTACGTCGCATTCGTGACCGACGTGTTCTCGCGGCGGATCGTCGGCTGGAACGTCGCATCGACGCTGAAGGCCGACATCCTCCCGCTGCGGGCGCTCGACATGGCGGCGTGGGCGGCCGGCGGGAACCTCGAGGGCCTGGTCCATCACGCCGATCACGGCTCGAACTACCTCTCGGTCGTCTACACGGACCGGATCGCGGAGCTCGGCGCGAAGCCCTCGACCGGGACCGTCGGGGACTCGTTCGATAACGCGATGGCCGAGGCGGTGAACGGGCTCTACAAGACCGAGCTCATCCGTCGTCGAGGCCCCTGGCGGACCGTCGAGCAGGTCGAGCTCGCGACGCTCGAGTACGTCTGGTGGTGGAACAACCAACGCCTCCACGGCGAGCTCGAGCTACCGCACCCCGGCCGAGGTCGAGCATGCGTTCTACGCTGCCCTCGGATCAGCCCAACCAGCGACCGCTGGTCAAAGGGAACGATAGGAACAAAACTCAGGCCGAATCAGAGTGGCGCCAGTACGCCGCAACAGTGGCGGCGTTCCACGACCTCCGCCGCTCCGCCAGCGTCGAAGACGAGCGCACCATCCACGCGAACCGCGCAAGAACCGCCACCGACCGGGCCCGCACAATCGCGGACGACGACATCCAGTCCACCGCAGACCCGTACGAGTGGGGGCGCACACTCTGATGATCCGATCAGTCGAGGAACCATGATCGCCTTCGCGGCCACGTGGTCCCTGAGCGTGCGCGCAGCGCGGACCCTCCAGGCGACAGCGCCGAGCAACCGCCTCATCGAGAAAATCCGCGGCCGTCGGCGGTCGGCAATCCCAGGGGCGCTCCTCGCTACCGTCGGCTACCTGGCTCTCGCTCGAATCGTCGAGTGGACGATCGACGCAGGTGCGCCCGACTGGCTCCAGCTCCTTGCGCTCACGGCTCTCTGGAACGCTTTCAAGTTCATCGCGCTCTGCGGGGCTGTCTCCGCGAAAGCCCTACTCGAATTAGCTTTGTCGGAAAAACACAACTCAAGAAATCGGTTGGAATAATCGGCTCGGGATGCGCACCGCGACACTGATTACTCCGGTGGTCGGCCTGCTCGAGGTTCCCGCCCACGGCGATACGGCTAGTCCGAACAGTCAAGAAACCGGCCCGTCAGCCGACGAAGCCGCCAGCAACGAAGCGGCCTGAAACCCGGGACGGTTCATGTTGACGCTTCCCGGCCGTCGGGTCGAACGTCATTGAGCTTTCCGACCGCCGGCCTTGTCTCGGCACTGACCGGCGGCGTACGCAAGATCCCAACACCGATTTCAGCGAGCATCTGGCGGCAAGGCGGAATGGGTAGGTTCCCGCGGCCTGCATACTGGCAACCACGCAAGCTCGGATTTTGGTCGCGTCAAGTTTCATCCCTTGGCGGAGTGCGGACGATTGGATCCCGTGACGGACTCGATGAAACCCGCGACGATCTACGACGTCGCGCGTCATGCCGGAGTGTCTCATCAGACTGTGACGCGCTACCTCCGCGGGTACAAAGGCATCCGTGCTGAGACGAGCGGGCGCGTCGAAGCGGCTGTTCGCGAACTCGGTTACCGACCGAACACTGCCGCGCGCCTGCTGCGGTCGAATCGAACCAACCGGGTCGCGGTGCTGGTACAGGCGCTGGATCAGTCGGGGCCATCACGGATCATCGCAGGCGCGACGGCGGTTGCTCATCGTCGTGGGTATGTCGTCGACATCATCTCCGTCGACGGTGGTGATGAGCGGTCGGTCGATGCGGCTGTCGCCCTGGCGACCGAGCATCAGGTTGCGGGGGTGCTGGCCGCGGCGCAGACGGACGTGATCCTGGATCGGCTGCGGTCGCTTCCGCTTGCCGTTCCGACAGTGATCGATGCGCAGGTGATTGCTCAGGGTGCGACGGAGGAAGTGGACGAGAGCGCGGGGCGCCTCGCAGCAGACCACCTGGTCGATCTCGGCCATCGTCAGGTCGGCTACGTCGGTGGGCCACCGGCGTGGCTGGCCGCGCAGGCGAGAAGGAGGGGCTTCGAGCACCGGCTCGCTGAACGCGGAGTCGATCTGGCGTGGATGCTCGAAGGTGACTGGTCCGCCTCGTCTTCCCATGACGCGGTCGCCGGACTATCCAGTCACGATTTGGCGGTGACGGCTGTCGCCACCGCGAACGACAGCATGGCGATCGGGGCGATTTCGGCGCTGGTCGCAGCAGGACGTCGCGTTCCCCTTGACGTGAGTGTCGTCGGGATCGATGACATTCCCGATGCGAGGTTTCTGATTCCTTCCCTCTCGACCGTTGCTCTCGATCCCGTCGGCGAGGGGGAGTTAGTCATGGGGCGACTACTCGACCTGATCGAAGGCGTTGAGAACAGCCACAACGGGGCCGTCCTGCGTGCGCCGCTGATCGTTCCGCGCGGCTCGACGGGTCGCGTTCCGGCCTGAGGCGAAGAGAACCGCCTGTCCTCTTGCGGCGCAGCCGCAGTGAAGCTATCTTTCACACGGCGATGTTGTCGACAACATTCGGTTGGCTGAGCTTGACGAGGAGGTCGGTAGATGGCGAGTGCGCCGAAGTTCTCCGGTGTCCTCTTCGGCGCCGCGTACTACGTCGAGTACCAGCCAGCTGGCACGCTGGACCGCGATCTCGACCTCATGGCCGATGCGGGTTTCAACGTCATCCGAGTCGGTGAGTCCGTCTGGTCTACCTGGGAGCCGCGCAACGGCGAATTCGACCTCGACTGGTTGCAGCCGGTGCTGGACGGTGCAGCGGCGCGCGGGATCGGTGTGATCGTCGGCACGCCCACGTATGCCGTTCCGCCCTGGCTTCAGACTCTGCACCCCGAGATCGCTGCGGAGCGTCGGACTGGTGAGCGGGTCGGTTGGGGTGCACGCCAGGAGATGGATCAAAGCCACCCGACGTACCGGTGGTTCGCGGAGCGCGTCGCGCGCAAGGTGATCGCTCGGTACGCGGATCACCCTGCGGTGATCGGATATCAGGTCGACAACGAACCCGGCCAGCAGCTGCCTCGCAACGAGCACGTGTTCCAACAATTCGTCGGATGGCTTCGCGACCGGTACGGCACCGTCGAGGCACTCAACGAGGCAGTGGGGGCTCGTCTACTGGTCGCACCGTCTCGGTGACTGGTCCGAGTTGTGGCGACCGGACGGCAACGCCATGCCACAGTACGACCTGGAATGGCGTCGATTCCAGTCGACGCTCGTCAAATGAGTTGATCAGTTGGCAGGCCGATCTCGTCCGCGAATACGCGCGGCCGGACCAGTTCGTCACGACCTGCATCTCCTACTCGCGGCCACAGGTCGCGGACGACGAGCTCGTCGTGGCGTTGGACGTCGTCGCCGGCAATCCGTACTACAGGATGCAGGACGGGCTGACGATCGGCGTCGAGGACCCGTCCAACGCCGATTGGTGGCATTCCGGCGTCTGGGCGCTGTTCGAGTGGGGCGACAGGGCGTGGTCCTCAGCGCAGGCGCCCTTCCTCGTCACCGAGACGAACGTGCACTCCATCGGTGGGGCCGTGGCAGAACGAGCCGCCCTTCTCCGGCCAACTCAAGCAGGCGGCGTTCGCGCTCCTCGCTCGCGGTGCGCGAATGGTCGAGTACTGGCACTGGCACACGCTGCACTTCGGCGCCGAGACCTACTGGGGCGGAATCCTGCCGCACAGCCAGCAGCCGGGACGGACGTACCGCGAGGTGGCCGCGGTCGGTGTCGCACTGCGGGCGATCGGGGCCTCCCTCGACGGGTACGAGCCCGACGCCGATGTCCTGCTGCTCTACTCGACGGACACAAAGTGGTCCTTCGAGAGTTACCCGCCACTTGCCCGGGTCGACGGCGAGGCGGATCCGCACTCGTACCTGCGCATCTTCGACGTCTTCTATCGGGGGTTCTCGGAAGCTGGTGCGCAGGTCAGAATCCATCACCCGCGGCAATTTCTGGCCGTCGGCGCAGAAGTACTTGCCCGTCGGTACCCGGTGCTGGTTGCCCCCGCGCTCTACGTCGCCGACGACCGTCTCCTAGACGGTCTTCGCCGATACGCGGAGGCTGGAGGTCATCTGCTGGTCGGGATCCGCACCGGGTACGGCGATGAGCTCGCTCGCGCGCGAATGGATGTCGCTCCCGGCCGGCTCTCCGAAGCCGCTGGCGTCCACTACGACGAGTACAGCAACATCTCGGTCGACCTGACAGTTTGAACCGTCCCTGTTTTCAGGCCGCTTCGTTGCTGGGGGCTTCGTCGTTTGACGGCCCGGTTTCTTGAGCGTAATAGTCAGCCTCGAATTCGATGGGCGGGATGTTCCCCAGGGTCGAATGCAGGCGGGACGTGTTGTACCAATCGACCCACGCGAAGGTGACCGTCTCGACGTCCGGCAGGCCCTTCAGCGGCCCGGGTCGGAACGGTGAGCCCTTGCGGATCGCCTCGGTCTTGAACAGCCCCATGACGGTCTCCGCGGCCGCGTTGTCGTACGCGTCACCGACGGAACCGATCGATGCCACCAGGCCCGCCAGCGCGACGGTCTCGGTGAAGCGGATCGATGTGTACTGGGACCCCGCGTCGCTGTGATGAATCAAACCGGCCGTCACGGGGCGGCCGGAGTGGTCCCGTCGCCACAACGCCATCCGCAAGCAGGCCTCGACGAACGCGGTGTCCTTGACCGTCGAGACCTCCCAGCCAACGATCGCCCTGGAGAACAGGTCGATCGCGAACGCGACGTAGACGAACCCACTCCACGTCGCGACATACGTGAAGTCGGTGACCCAGGAGTGGTTCGGGAACGGGGCCGTGAACACCCGGTTCAGCAGGTCCCCGGCGCGCTTGCCGTCCTTGGCCGGGATCGTCGTCGTGGTCTTCCCGCCCCGGATCACGCCGGCCATGCCCTGGTCGCGCATCAGCCGGTTCACGGTGTGCTTCGACACGTCCAGGAACCCGTTCCGGGCCAGCCAGGCGGTCATCTTCCGACGCCCGTAGAGGACCTCGGGACGTTGCAGCCCGAACGCGTCCCGTTGCCGCAGCTGCCAGAGCGCAGCGGTGATCGCGGCATCATCGAGCGTCCGGTCCGACGGGGCGCGTCGTTTCCAGTTCCGGTAGGACCGCGGAGCGACCGCCACGCCCTGCGACTGCAGGACGTGGCAGATCGACTCGACTCCGCGGCCGGCCGCGCGCATCTGATCGATGAACGCGACTATCGACGGTGGTGAGGGCCGAGCTCCCTCGCGAAGAAAATCGACGCAGCCTTCAGGATCTCGTTGGCCTCTTTGAGGTCCCGATTCTCCCGCTTCAGCCGGCTGATCTCCTCGAGCTCACCGCTGGACGGTCCCGACCGCTCGCCTGCATCGGTCTGCGCCTGGACCACCCATTTCCGCAGGGACTCCGGCCCGACGTCGACCTTCGGCGCGATGTCCTGACACGCGGCCCACACCGACGGGTAACCGTCGAGCCGATCGAGCACCATCCTGACCGCGCGCTCCCGAACCTCGCTCGGGTACTGCTTCGGCATGCTGCATCCTTCCAAGGAAAACAGCGGCCTGAAAACAGGGACGGTTCAGTTAGAGCCGTCGGATCGCTGCAAGGGTTTCCGATAGAGCCCCGCTCCGCGGGAACCGCCTGGGTCGATGTGCTCTCTGTCGACTCGGCTGAGCCCTTGCTCGAGTTCGACGCGAACGAGCTTGGCGCCGGTCCAGCGCTGACGACACGCGTGGTCGGCTCGGGGCGGATCAGCTACTTGGGAACGCTTCCCAACACGCCGCTCGCTCGCAGCATCAGCCGATGGCTCGTGCCTCACGTCTCGAGAACCGCTTGGGGGGCGGGGGACACAGTGACGGTGGCGACCGGTCGTACGGCCGACGCCACGATTGCGTTCGTCGCGAACTGGTCCGGTGAGGCCGCCACGATCACTCCGCCCGTCGCCGTCAGAGACCTAGAGACGGGCACCCGCCATCGACGCGGGGAGACGATCCGACTCGGTCCGCGTGCCGCATCCGCGTTCGAGGTCGAGGTCGAGGTCGAGGTCGAGGTCGACCGTCAGGCGACGACGGGTCTGAACTCATGAGGTCGCGTGGTCCGTCTCCGTCTCCGTCTCCGTCACCGCCGCCGTCCGGCTCGCGGATCGCACAGGAGCTCGCCAGCGACCGTTCCGAGGCGGTTCTGCACCTCGACGTCGTCGGTCAGTCGACCGTAGTTCGCCCCTTCTCTCGCCCAAGTACAGCTCGTCAACCAATCCGCAGTTCATACCGAGTCGGCCTTGTGCCGACCACGACGCAAAGGTGCCCGTGACATGAAGACAGCTCACCACAACGCTCGCAGAGCGAAGCCGCCGCTCGCCATCGCCGCCGTCGGCGTCGCCGTACTGCTCGCCCTGACCGGGTGCAGCGGCAGCAACTCCGGGTCGAAGGCCTCCTCGACGTTGACGTTCGGCAGGAGCTTCGACGACGCTCCGAACGGCTACGACCCGCTGCTGTACGCGGCCGGGGAATCGACGTTCTTTAGCGGCATCTATGACTCGCTGTTCGTGACCGACAAGAACGGCATCGCGCAGCCGAGCCTCGTCACGAAGGCGACAACGAGCGCGAACAAACTGAGCCTCACGCTCGACCTGCGCACAGGTGTGACCTTCACCGATGGGGCGAAGCTGACGTCGGCTATCGTGAAGAGCAACCTGGACCGTCGGACCGACAAGACCCTCACCTCCTACGGGGCGCTTGCGGCGGGCGGGGCGGCCGAGATCAAGAGCATCGCGACTCCAGACGCCGACACAGTCGTGATCACGTGGGCGAAGCCGCAAGCCGCCGGGCAGAACAATCTGACCGACGAAGAGGGGATGATCGTCGGGCCGAAGGGCCTCGCCGACGCCACGTCGTTGAAGACGACGCCCGATGGGTCCGGGCCTTTCAAACTCGACTCCGCCAAGACCACGAAGAGCAGCACCTACACGCTCGTCAAGAACACGAAATCGTGGCATGCGAAGGCCTACCCGTTCAGCGCCGTGGTCTTCAAGGTCTATAACAACGTGCAGAGCCTCGCAAACGCGGTGGTCTCCGGCCAGATCGACGTGGCCGGGCCGCTTGACGCCTCGACGGTTGACCTTGTGAGGTCACGCCAGAAAGTCGTGCAGAACGGCGGCACGATCGTTGGATTCCCCATCGTCGACAAGTTGGGGAAGACGAACAAGGCGTTCGCGAAGCTCGAGGTGCGGCAGGCCTTGAACTACGCGACCGATCGGGCGTCGCTGGTCAAGGATCTGCACCCGACAGCCAAGGCGACCGCTCAGCTGTTCCCGTCGGAAGCCGCAGGATTCGATCCCGCCCTGAATACGAAGTACGCCTATAACCCGACGAAGGCGAAGCAGCTGCTTGCGGATGCCGGATACCCGAACGGCATCACGATCAACATCGTCGTTGGCGGCCAGCCGACCGACGATCAGATCGCTGTTCAGAAGCAATGGCAGAAGGTCGGCATCAACCTCAAGTTCACGATCGTGACCTCGACTGACGCCGTGTTCGCCGCAGTCAGCACGACGCCGCTGCTGTTCGGGCCGTTCTCAGTCGGCAGCCAGCCGGCCGGCTTCGTCGCCGGGGTGCTCTACGGCGGGTTCATGAACCTGCAGCAGGCAAAAGACCCGGCTATCGCGGGTGCGCTGGGCGGTGCCCTCGGCGCCACCGGCGACGCTCAGACCGCCGCGCTGAAGCAGCTGAACGCCGCGATCACCGACGACGGATGGTATGTGCCGTTGTACGAGAGCTACATCTCCTACGGCTTCAGCGCCAAGAAGGTGCAGGAACCGGTGTACTCAGGTACGAACGGCTACCTGCTCCTGTCACAGATCAAGCCGGCGAAGTAGCCGGATCGAATGTGATCCCGCTGGTCGGCCCGATGCCCATCGGGCCGAGGGTCGGCCGGCGGGACCGACCGGTTCCTGCAGGACCTGTCTTCGAGGAGGAAGCATGGGGCTCTACATCGCGCGCCGGCTGGCGTTCGCGGTCGCGACGGTGCTGGTCGCGGTGCTCATCAGCTTCCTGCTGGTGCACGCAGCTCCCGGCAGCCCTGGCGCGGTCGTGCTCGGACCCTCGGGGACGGCCGCTCAGATCGCGGCGAAGAACCACGAGCTCGGGTGGGACCGGCCGCTGCCGGTCCAGTTCGTCGACTACCTGTCCCATCTGGTCAGGGGGGACTTCGGGGTCTCGCTGATCGACGGACACTCGATCGCGGCGGATATGGCTGCCCGTCTGCCGGTCACCGGCGCGATCGCGCTCTTCGCGACCATCTTCTCCGGGGTGATCGGCATCCTGCTCGGCGTCGCGGCGGCGGTCAGGGGCGGCCGGATTAGCCGCTTGATCAACTCGGGCAGTGGTGTTGTGCTGTCGCTGCCGCCGTTCTGGGTCGGGATCGTGCTGGTCTACGTGTTCGCGATTCAGCTCGATGTGCTGCCCGCGACGGGCTACGTCGACTTCACCGACGACGTCGGCGGCTGGGCGGCGAGTCTCGCGCTGCCGGTGCTGACGCTGACCCTCGGCGGCGCGGCGATCATCGCGCGCACGGCGTGCGCTGGCATGCGCTCGGCGCTGAATCAGGAGCACATCCGGACCCTGCGCGCCCTCGGCACCGCGACCTGGCGGATCCGGTACATCCACGCACTACGCCTCGCGAGCCTGCCCGTGGTATCGGTGCTCGGTATCCAATTCATCGCGCTCTTCGGCGGATCGGTGATCGTCGAGACGCTCTTCGCGATGCCCGGCCTCGGGCAGGCAAGCCAGGCTGCCGTGTCCTCCCACGACTTCCCCGGCCTCATCGCCGTCGTCATCGTCGCGACGATCGTCGTCGTCATCATCAACCTGCTGCTCGACCTCGCGATCGCGGCGCTCGACCCGAAGCTGAGGAACGCATGACCGCCGTGGTCCCCCTCCATCCGGCTCCTGACGACCCGACCCAGCCCGGTGCGTCCGGCGCCGGCCCCGTCGTCCCCGGCGGGGCCCGGCGGCGGCGCCCTCTCCCGGCTGCGCTGCGCCGCCCAGGCGGTCTCCTGGGCGCGCTCTGGCTACTGATCGTCTTGGTGCTCTCGTTCACCGCGCCCATCTGGCGCCCGTACGGCGTCAACGACCAGGACTTGGCCCACCGGCTCGAGCTGCCCTCGGCCGCGCACTGGCTGGGCACGGACAAGCTCGGCAGAGACCTGCTGTCACGGCTGTTCAGCGCAGGAGCCGAGCCGCTGCTGTCCTCCGCGCTGATGGTGCTGGTCGCCTTCGCAGTCGGGATCCCGCTCGCCCTGCTGGCTGCGGAGCGCGGGCGCCTCACCGAGAAGGCCGTCAGCCGGTCGACGGAGGTGCTGCTGGCCCTGCCCAGCACGATCATCCTGCTCGCGGTCATCGGGGTGATCGGCTCGCAGACGTATCTCGTGATGATCGTGCTGGGCATCCTGATCTCGGCCGCGGTCTACCGGATCATGCTCGGGGTCGCGCAGTCCGTGCGTCAGCGTCTCTACGTCGACGCGGCCAGGGTGAACGGTCTCGGCTCGCTGCGGGTGAACGCGGTGCACGTGCTGCCGGCCATGGGCACGGTCATCGCCGTGCAGGCCGCGCAGCTGTTCGGCATCGGTCTGCTGATAGTGTCCGGGCTCGCGTTCCTCGGCTTCGGCCCGGCCGAGCCGCAGCCGAGCTGGGGCGTCATGATCAACGACGCATCTGGCCACGTGTACGACGACCCGTGGCTGATGATCCCGTCCGGGCTCGTTCTCGCCATCACGGTCGTCGCGGCCAACGCCCTCGCGGACGCGATCGCCGGGCCTCGGGAGGCGGAGGCGCTCCGGGTGAAGCGGCGGCGGCGTCCC
Organism: uncultured Actinomycetota bacterium; assembly: GCA_963716965.1. Taxonomy (GTDB): domain Bacteria; phylum Actinomycetota; class Actinomycetes; order Actinomycetales; family Microbacteriaceae; genus Amnibacterium. Next base: position 1,018,871 of record CAVQUZ010000001.1, read on the forward strand.
GCGTTCGCGCCGATCATCCCGGCCGACGCATCCGCCGTCCTCGAGGTCCGCGACCTCACCGTGTCAGTCGACGACGGCCCCGCTCTGGTGACCGGTGTCTCGTTCGCGCTCCAGCCGGGCCGCGTGCTGGGTCTGGTCGGCGAATCAGGCTGCGGCAAGACGATGACGGCCCGGTCGCTGCTCGGGTTGCTGCCGGACGGCGTCGCAGTCAGCGGTGGCGCGATCCTCTGGCGGGGCCGTGACCTGGTCGGGCTCACGGAGCGGGAGCTGAACGGGATCCGCGGCCGGGAGATCGCGATGATCTCCCAAGAGCCGATGGTCGCCCTCGACCCCGTGTTCTCGATCGCGTACCAGCTGATCGGCCCGATCCGCCGGTTCCGGAACGTGAACCGGAAGCGCGCCCGGGAAATCGCGGCCGACCTGCTGCGCCAGGTCGGCATCGTCGACACCGAGCGGGTGCTCGGCAGCTATGCGCACCAGCTCTCCGGCGGCATGGCTCAGCGCGTGGCGATCGCACTCGCGCTCACCGGCGAGCCGAAGCTGCTGGTCGCGGACGAGCCGACCACCGCGCTCGACGTGACCGTGCAGGCCGAGATCCTCAGCCTGCTCCGGGCGCTCGTGCACGACACCGGCCTCGCGATGGTGCTGGTCAGCCACGACCTCGGCGTGGTCGCGGACATCTGCGACGACATGGCCGTGATGTATGCGGGCGAGGTCGTCGAGTCCGGGTCCACCCCCGAGGCGCTCGGCGACCCGGAGCACCCGTACACAATGGCCCTGCTCGGCGCGAACCCCCACTTGCCGGAGGGGGAGCCTGTGCCGCTGCGGCTCGCCTCCATCCCGGGCACCGTGCCGTCACCCGGTTCCTGGCCGCAGGGCTGCCGCTTCGCGAGCCGCTGCCAGTTCGCCCAGGAGCGGTGCCGCACCCCGTTCGAACCGGCACCCGCGCACGGTGGCGGGATAGTTCGGTGCATTCGGGTGCAGGAGCTCGCCCACGCGAGCGCCTCCTGGACCGCGGTGGAACCGGGCGCCGAGATCGCGGTCGTCGACATTGCCGCCGTCGTTGATACAGCAGGAAGTGAAACCGCATGAGCGCCGTCCCTGTCCAACCGGCCGCCGTGTCCGCAGCGCCGACTAAGCAGCCCGCGCTCGAGGTCCGCGACCTGGTCGTGCGTTACGGCACGAACCGCCGCGCGCGGCTGTCACCTCCGGCGATCGACGGTGTCAGTTTCTCGATCGGCCCAGGCGAGACCCTGGGCCTGGTCGGTGAGTCCGGCTCCGGCAAATCCACCATCGGTAAGGCCGTACTCGGCCTGCATCCGCCCACCTCCGGAACCGTGCTGCTGCAGGGGCGTGACATCACGAAGGCCTCGCTGAAGGAGCGCCGCACCCTCGCGGTCGACCTCCGCGTCGTGTTCCAGGACCCGTACTCGTCGCTCAACCCCGCACGCACGATCGGCCAGACGCTCGCCGAGCCGCTGCGGCTGCTCGGCGTCTCAGCGGCCGACGCACTGCGGCGTGCCCGTGAGGGACTCGAGTCCGTCGGACTGCCCGCGGAAGTCGTCGACCGATACCCGTCCCAGTTCTCCGGCGGGCAGCGGCAACGAATCGCCATCGCCCGCGCGCTCGTGTGCGACCCGAAGGTCGTCGTGCTCGACGAGCCGGTCAGCGCCCTCGACCTCTCCACGCAGGCGACAGTGCTGAACCTGCTTGCCGATCTGCGAGACGAGCGCGGGCTCGCGTTCCTCTTCATCGCCCACGACCTCGGCGTCGTCCGGTTCCTTGCACAGCGCACCGTCGTGCTCTACCGCGGCCAGGTGATGGAGGAGGGCGCGGTCGAAGCGGTGACCGAGCGTCCGAACCACCCGTATACGGTCGCGTTGACCATGGCGGCGCCCGTACCGCGTCCGGTCGAACAGATGGCCCGCCGAGCCGCACGCGAGTCCCTCGGCATCGGATCAGCCGGCTCGGCGCAGCCGTCCGCGACCGGCTGCCCTTTCGTGCCCCGCTGCCCGCTCGCCACCGACATCTGCAGCGCTCAGCGCCCGCCCCTCCGCCCGGTCGCCGGCACGCTGAGCGCCTGCCACCACCCTGCAGAAGCGGCAGTGCTGTGACCGCGCCTATCGAAACGACCCCGATCGATCCGCCGCCTCCGTACGACGCGGAGTGCGGCGCTGTCCTCGCTCAACTTCCGCCATTTCCGCCGACGAGTCTGGAGCGCATCCCTGATGAACGCCGCGCAGCCGCTGCGTTCATGCCGAGGTCGACAAACCCAGAGCTGGCGCGCGGGGGTCGGTACGCGGTCGCCAACCTTGAGGTCCCTGGCCCTGCAGGGGCGCCGCAGGTGCCGGTAATCGTCTGCACACCGACGGCGGCCGCGACGGCCACTCCGGTGCTGTGTTATGTGCATGGCGGTGGCATGTTCGGCGGCACAGCTCGCGACTTGCTCGACTCCGTGCTGGATCTCGCGGATTCGGTCGGTGCCGCGGTCGTGTCAGTCGAGTACCGCCTTGCCCCGGAGACACCTCACCCGGGTCCCGTCGAGGACTGCTTCGCCGCGGTCTCCTGGGTTGCAGCGCACGCCGATCAGTACGGCATGGACCCGGATCAGATCGTGATTATCGGCGGCAGCGCCGGAGGCGGTCTTGCCGCTGCGGTCGGGCTTCTCGCTCGTGATCGAGGCGCCCCAAGTCTTGCCGGCCAGCTGCTGATGTGCCCGATGCTCGACGATCGGAATGACAGCGCCTCCGTCGTACAGATGGCGCCGACCCGTATGTGGAACCGCGCGGCGAACGAGGTCGGGTGGACCGCGCTGCTGGGAACCGCTCGCGGCGGTCCCGACGTGTCGCCGTACGCCGCGCCGGCTCGCGCCGACGATCTATCGGGCCTGGCGCCGACCTTCATCGATGTCGGTTCGGCGGACAGCTTCCGCGATGAGGACGTCGACTATGCACGCCGCATCTGGGCTGCAGGGGGCGACGCTGAGCTTCATGTCTGGCCCGGTGGATTCCACGGCTTCGACGGGATCGCTCCGCAGGCCGCGCTCTCAAAGGCCGCAATCGCGGCACGAATGAATTGGTTGCAGCGGCTTCTCGCTCGCAGCCAGAAAGAGAATCAACGATGACTGCTACGACTTCCTACGACGTGCCCTTAGAAGTGGCTGGGTTCGCCTTCCGCGATCCGCGTGTACCCGCGTCTGAGCCGAACGGCGCGATGGTGGTCTGGTTGCATGGCGGCGCATTCATGTTCGGCACCATCGACATGCCCGAGGCGGACGAGGTCGCCAAGCGGTTCGGCGACCACGGAATGTCGGTCGTATCGGTCGACTACACGCTGGCCCCGCATCGACCCATTGCCGGAGTCGGTGACATCCCGCGCCGGAGGGGCATGCCGACGTCGGAGCAGGTCGCGGCGGAGATCGAGGCTAGCGGGACCCGGGCCCGCTTCCCGGTCGCATCGCTGCAGACGGTCGCCGCGTTCGACTGGGCAGTAGCCAACGTCAAGTCGCTCGGGCGGCGACCCGGCCCGGATTGCGATCGGCGGGGCGAGCGCCGGCGGGAACCTCGCCGCCGGTGCGGCCGTGCGTCTCCGAGACCGGGGCGCCACCGTGCCGGTCGCCGTCCTGCTCGCCTACCCCGTACTCCACGCCAAGCTGCCTCCCGCGAGCGACGAGCTGGAGGCGCTGCTCGTCGGTCTGCCGGTGATGCTCACGTTCCCACCCGAACTGACCGGCGGCTTCAACCTGAACTACGTCGGCGACGAGTCCCTGCTGACGACCCGGCCGCGTTCCCCGCCGGACATGATCAACGCGGCCTGCCGCCAACCGTGATCGTCACCGCCGAGCGTGATCGCCTTCGTGCCTCCGCAGAGGCGTTCGCTGCAGAGCTGGCCCTTGCAGGAGTCGACGTCGATCCGGACAGAGCGCGCCGCCTGCACGGTTACCTCAACGAGGTCGGCAACGTCGCCGCGCTGCGAACCATCGCGCGGTTCGCCGCGGCGCTCGACTGACCAGACTACCCGGCGTTCGCGCCGCGAACCACATAAGGAGCCCCCACATGACCAAATCCCGAACCGTCCCCGCCGACTTCTACTGGGGGGTCGCCACCGCTGGCCATCAGAACGAAGGCGACAACGTCACCAGCGACACCTGGTTCCTCGAGAACGTGACCCCGACGATCTTCAGCGAGCCATCCGGCAGAGCCGCGAACGGCTGGGACCGCTGGGAGTCCGATCTCGACCTGATGGTCGGGATGGGGCTGAACTCGTACCGATTCTCAGTGGAGTGGGCGCGCATCGAGCCGGAGGAGGGGCGATTCGATGCGGCCGCGCTCGACCACTACGAGGCGCTCGTCAACGGGTGCATCGCCCGCGGTCTGGCCCCTTGGTGACGTTCAGCCACTTCACCGCGCCGCACTGGTTCGCCAAGAAGGCCTCATGGCTGGCCGAGGACGCAGCGGACCGCTTCGCCCGGTTCTGCGATGCCGTGATGGAGCGCTTCGGCGACCGCATCGCGCTCGCAGTGACCTTCAACGAGCCGAACCTGCCGCGCCTGCTGTCGTGGGTCCTGCCCCAGCCGGCGATCGACTTGCAGCGGGCGACGCTCTCCGCCGCCTCCGACGCCGCGGGCGTCGAGCGCTACCGCGCGGGCAACGTCGTCGCCCCGGAGGACTTCGACGGGATGGAGGCCGGCCTCACCCGCGCGCACCTGGCTGGAAAGTCGGCGATCAAGGCGACGACGCCCCGATCTCGCCGTCGGGCTCTCGATCGCGGTGATCGACGACGTCGCGGCGGGCGATCCGACGGTCCGCGATCGCAAGCGGTCGGAGTGCTACGAGCACTGGCTCGAGCTCGCCCGCGACGACGACTTCATCGGCGTGCAGAACTACGAGCGCATCCACTACGGGCCTGACGGCGCGCTGCCGGTCGTCGAGGGTGCGGTGCTGAACGAGATGGGATCCGCGGTCGACCCCGCATCCCTCGGCGGCGCCGTTCGGTACACCTTCGAGGTCGCGCACGTGCCGGTGCTGGTCAGCGAGCACGGCGTCGCGACCGACGACGACGCGGTCCGCCTCGGCTTCCTTGAGCCGGCGCTCGAGGGCCTGCTCGACGCGATCGACGACGGCGTGCCCGTGCTCGGGTACTGCCACTGGACGTTCGTGGATAACTTCGAGTGGATCGCCGGCTTCCACAGCTTCCTCGGCCTGCACTCCCTGGACCGGGAGACGTTCGAGCGCACGGCGAAGCCGAGCGCGGGCGAGTACTCCCGACTCGTCCGTGGGTACTCCGAGTGAATGGGGATGCGCGCGCGAGGTGCCTGTCCAGCGGTGCGTTCCGGTTATCTGGCAAGCAGCCGGCGACGAGGTCCGACGCGACATCGCATCCTCGGCGGCGCGCATATATGTTCCGATCGAGTCGCGGTTGCGGTGAGGAAGTCGATCCTCTGCGTCGGTCGCGCTCGCTGCTGAGGATGGCGAGCAGCTCGAGTTCGATCTCCTCGGGCACGATGCCCCCCGGCTGGTCAAGGCAGGGGAGGATCAGCGCGATGATCCGGGTAGGGATACCGCTGTCAGGGAGTCCGCGGATCTGCATCACGCGATCGATGAGCTAAGGGTCGTAACGGTGTCCTCCGATGACGGAAGTGACGGCTCGGCCGTGGGCGGATCGGAACCTCGACGCGGATGAGCGGGCCCGGCTCACGGTCGAGGCGATGACGGAGGACGAGAAGTTCGCATGGCTCTCCGGCCCGATCGCCATCCCGATACCGGCTCATGCGCCGCTTCCCACGGAGGCGCTCGGATCGACGGCCTACTTCCCGGCGATCGACCGGCTGGGGATCCCCGCGATCCAGCAGTCCGACGCAAGCCTCGGCGTCGCAAACCCGGACAGGCTCCGCGTAGGTGACGAGGCCACGGCGTTGCCGTCCTCGCTGCTGCTCGGCGCGACGTTCGACATCGACACGGCTCGCGAGTCCGGAGAACTCGTCGGTCGGCAAGCGCGGGCGCAGGGCTTCGCGGTGCAGCTCGCGGGCGGCGCGCCCCCGTCCGGGAGGCGGCCGGCGGCAGGACCTTCGAATACGTCTCGGAGAATCCGCTGCTGACCGGGGAGCTCGGCGGAGCGTCCGTGGCGGGCATCCAAGCGCAGTGCGTGGTGTCGACGGTGAAGCACTTCACCCTTGACGGGCAGGAGACCGGCCGCGCCTTGGCCGACTCCCGCCTCGCCGACGCCGCGCACCGGGAGTCCGACCTTCTGGCGTTCCAGATCGCGATCGAGGACGGCCAGCCCGGTTCGGTGATGCCCGGCTACAACCTCGTCAACAGTCACTACGCGGGTGAGAACCACCACCTGCTCAACGCACTGCTCAACGGAGTAGTGGGGCTTCGAGTCGGGTGGCGCGATCTCCGTCGGGTCTGCTGCACGGATAGGTGACATCTGATCTGGCTTGCCCTGGTGGGCGGCCTGGAAGGATGCCATCGTGCCGAAGCCGTTCCCTGCCGAGTTCCGTGACGACGTGATCCGCGTCGCAAGGGGCCGTGAGCCTGGGGTGACGATCGAGCAGATCGCGAAGGACTTCGGGGTCCACCCGATGACGTTGCAGAAGTGGTTGCGGCGCGCCGATATCGACGACGGGTCCAAGCCGGGTCAGTCCCGGGTCGAGGGCGCCGAGCTGCGGGAAGCGCGGAAGCGGATCCGGTTGCTGGAGCAGGAGAACGAGGTCCTCCGACGCGCGGCGGCGTATCTGTCGCAGGCGAACCTGCCGGGAAAAGGCTCTACCCGCTCGTGAACGAGCTCGCCGCTGACGGGGTCCCCGTCGCGGTGACGTGTCGGGTGCTCAAGCTCTCCCGCCAGCCCTACTACCGGTGGCTGGCCGCCCCGTCCGTCCTGCCGAGCTGGTGGAGGCGTATCGGGCGAACGCGTTGTTCGACGCGCACCGCGACGACCCGGAGTTCGGCCACCGCCTCCTCGCGGACGAGGCCCGCCAGACGGGGCAGGTGATGGCTGACCGGACCGCGTGGCGCATCGCATCCGACAACGGCTGGTGGAGCAGCTTCGGGAAGAGACGCGGGAAGAACGGCAAGAAGCCGGGCCCACCAGTGCATGACGACCGCTGCGCCATCACCGACGAGCACGGTCGGACCCGGCACGAGTTCACCGCCGAGGCGGCAAACCGGCTCTGGCTCACGGACATCACGGAGCATTGGACGACCGAAGGCCGGCTCTATCTCTGCGCGGTCAAGGACGCCTATTCGGGTCGGATCGTCGGCTACTCGATCGACTCACGGATGAAGTCGGGACTGGCCGTCGCCGCGCTCGAGAACGCGGTCGCCAGACGCGCGGACGTGGCCGGGTGCGTGGTTCACAGCGATCGTGGGTCGCAATTTCGAAGCCGAAAGTTCCTCCGCGCTCTCGCGCGTCACGACCTCATCGGCTCGATGGGCCGCGTCGCGTCCTGCGGCGACAACGCCGCGATGGAGAGCTTCTTCTCGCTCCTGCAGAAGAACGTTCTCGACCGCCACTCCTGGACCACCCGCGAGCAGCTCCGCATCGCGATCGTCACCTGGATCGAACGGACCTACCACCGCAGGCGCCGACAGGCCCGCCTCGGCCGATTGACCCCCATCGAATTCGAGACCATCATGACCACGCCAGCCGCCACGGCTGCGTGACTACCAACTGTCACCTATCCGTGCAGCAGACCCGTCCTCCGGGCCGACCGGGTGCCTGCGGTCATCGCGGCGTTCTACCCGGGCATCGGTGGCGGTCCTGCGATCGCCGGCGTCCTCTTCGGTTGGGTGAACCCCGCCGGGGGCTCCCGGTCACGTTCCCCGAGTCGATCGAGCAGCTGCCCGACCCGAGCAGCGCGACCCGGCAACGACCACTTCGAACCCAAACCAGCAGCGCGTCGGCGAGATCTTCGAAGTCGACTACGACATCGAGGGAAGCGACGTCGGCTACCGCTGGTTCGCCCGTCGGAACCTCGAGCCCGTCTTCCGCTTGGGCTGGGGCCTGTCGTACACGACCTTCGAGATCGGCGACCTCGACATCACCGCAAAGGATCACACGATGCGAGCCACGGTCTCGGTGACGAACACGGGGCCACGTCCCGGCGCCGAGGTCGTGCAGATATATGTGGAGCGTGCGGTCGGGGACGACGCGGACTTCATCGCCCGACTCGCCGGCTTCGCCCGAGTCGATCCTGACCCTGGGAGCGGCGGACTGTCGCGATCATCCTCGAGCCCCGGATGCCGAGCCTGGGGACGACCTGACAGGCGCGTTCCGCATCTCCGGCGGCGATCACCGGATCAGCGTCCGCGCGCACGCCCCCGACGAGGGAGGACCAGCCCACATCATCACGCTCGCCGACAGCACGCTCAGCAGAGTCGAGCACCCGACTACAGGACCAGACGCATCAAGGCTCTTCGATCCTTCCTGAGATCGTCCATCTCAGGGTCGAGCGCGGCGTGCGTCATTTTCCGTTCACCTCGAACGGGTCAGTAGGCACGAAGCCGAATCGTAACTTCGTTGGCCGCATGGCGCACTTGCTCAAGCAGTGGTCCCCGGAGGGACGCTGCGTCGTGTCGTGATGTCGAGACGGCCACGTTGATCGCGCCTGCCGGCAAGGGCCCATCACCGAATACGGGAACGGACACCGACCGCAGTCCGGCCGCGAGCTCCTCGTCCTGGATGGCATAACCATCGGCACGGATGCCGCTGAGCTGCGCGTCGAGCGCACTTCGATCCGGTACGGCATTCGGCCCGTGCTCGGAGCTGAACGACGAGCGCTCGATGCGCCTCGACAGCTCGGCGGGGGACAGGTATGCGAGCAGGACCTTGCCCATGGACGTGTAGACCGCAGGCAGCGTCGAGCCAACCTGGATGTTCGCCGTCACAAAGTCGGCGTTTCGCATTCGCGCGAGATACAGGACGGTGTCGTCGACGAGTACGCCGAGATTGACCGTCTCTCCGGTCGCGGCGGCAAGAGCCCGAAGTGGTCGTTCGCTCGCCTGCACCAAACCGGATCCACGAAGCGCAGCCGACCCGAGCGTGAGAACAGCCACCCCGGGATGGAGGACGCCGTCGGGCGACCGCTCGAGAAAACCCTCCTGCTCGAGCGTCGCGATCACCCTGAACGTCGTGGGTATGGGCAGCCCAGTTCGTTCGGACAACTCGTGGAGTCGCAGTCCGGTCGAGGTCTCGTCGAACGCTCGCAGCACCTGCAGCCCCTTCGCGAGTGCCTCGATCCGATACCGACCTCGGGTGACGTCGGCCTCGACTGCCTTGCTCATCGGGGTCCTTCCGCCCGACCGGCTGGTGCGCGGCCGGCGTTGGTATGTTGTCGACAACATACCAGTCGGGATCGAGGCCGCGATACTGACACGCCCGCCGCTAAGTCGCAGCTTCAGCCAACGAAATGATTGCTCGGAGCTGACCTCGGTTTGCCGGGCATCTGATATGGAGTGAGATGATAGATCTTGGAAGTTCAGCGCTGCGATGTGTTCGTCGAACAGCTTGAGTATGCGGAGTGCCTTCGACAGCGACGGGATCCGATAGGGACTCGACGCCTCGCGATCCTCCAATTTCCTGGGGCCGTCCGCTGGACCGTGATCGTTCAACCATGTCACTCGGCTGGCGCCGAGTCGTCGTTTCGGGCGGCGGAGACCTCGCCGGTCGGTTCGATAACGCTTTCGCCGAGGTAGCTGGACATGATCAGCGCTCGATCGGCGAGCAGCTGATTTGCGTCGCCCTGCATCGAGACCTCACCGTGCACGAGGACGTACGCCCGGTCGGCGATGGCAAGCGCCATCTGCACGTGCTGCTCGACGAGCAGGACGCCTGCACCCGTATCGGTCGCAAAGGCTCGAAGGATCGGCAGCAGACGCTTCACGATGACGGGCGCGAGACCCAGGCTGAGTTCGTCGACGAGCAGGACCTTGGGGTGACGGGCGAGTGCTCGGCCCAGCCCGAGCATCTGCTGCTCTCCACCCGACAGCAAGCCAGCCTTTCGCTTGGCCAAGTTCTTGAGCGCGGGGAAATAGGTATACGCGACGTCGCGATCGACGCTCTGTCCTCGGTACCGGAGGCGGAAGTGCTCTTCCACCGTGAGCCCATGGAAGATGCTTCGCCGGTCGGACATCTGGACGAGACCGGCGCGAGCGACCTGCACGGGCGTCCGCTGTAGAACGTCGGCGCCGAGGAAGTGCACTGATCCGGTCGTCGGGTCGAGAAATCGCGATATGGCGCGGAGGGTCGTGGTCTTGCCGGCGCCGTTCGGTCCGAGCAGGGCCACGACCTCGCCGGTGCCGACGGTCAGGTCGAGGTTTCGTACGACCGGCGCGCTCGTATAGCCGAGAGTGAGTCCGTGGAGTTCCAGCAGCGCGTCGGTCATGACCGCTCCATTTCGTCGGCGTCGTCTTCGGCGCCCAGGTAGGCCTCGATCACCAACGGTGACTCGCGGATCTCTTGGGGTGTGCCTTCGGCGATGACTCGCCCCAGGTCGAGCACATAGATGCGGTCACAGACGCTGAGTACGAGACCCATGTCGTGATCGACCAGCAGCAGCGAGCTCCCTGCATCGACGAGCTGCCGGAGTCGTCGGCCGAGTTCGAGGCTCTCGTCGGAGTCGAGTCCGGCGGCAGGTTCGTCCAGGCACAGCGCGCGGCTGCCGGCCGCGAGGGCTCGAGCGACATCAACCGTCTTGCGTTGTCCCTGCGACAGGTCGTCAGGGTGCAGGTCGAGGATCGCGCGAATGTCGAGCAGGTCGGCGGCGGCCTCGACGGCGGCCATCGTAGGTGTCCGTCCCGTGAGGACGTCGCGGATGGATTGGCCGAACCCGGGGCGGTAGCCGCCCACTTCGAGGTTCTCCCTGACGCTGAGCTCGTCGTACAACTCGGCGCCTTGCCAGGTTCGTCCCAGGCCGGCCCTGACCCGACGGTGAGGGCGAAGGGCAGTGATGTCGTCGTCGCGCAGCGTCACGCGGCCGGTCGATCGGGTGAATCCGGTGAGCGCGTCGATGAAGGTCGTCTTCCCGGCGCCGTTCGGCCCGATCAGGCCGACGAGTTCGTTCTCACGCACTTCGATCGATACCGAGTCGAGGGCGAGGTTTCCGCCGTAGCGAACGGTCAGATCCTCCGTACGCAGGACCGCGGTCATCGCACACCTCCGTGTGTGCGGGCGGGCTCCTGGTCGGCGGGGGTTGACGGGGCTGCGTCGGGCCGGGGGCCGCGCAGGCGCGAGGCGAGGCGGCCGGGCCATTTCGGTGGCGGCGCCAAGGCGATCCCGTCGGGATTGCCGATGATCGTCACGACGAGGAGGATGCCGGCGAGGATCAGCTGCACCGTCGTGGAGATGCCCAGGTAGTGGTTGAGGATGTAACTGACGAACCCCTGGCTGATGATCATCCCGCCGATCACCGCACCTCGGATCGTTGTGATACCGCCGAGGTACGCGAACGCCACGAGGCTGAGGGTGTTAAAGACGGTGAATCGCGTGGTATCCAGGGAGCCGAAGTTGTAGCTGTAGAGCAGCCCTGCGAGCGCCATGACCACGGTCGCAATGGCGAAGGTGACCAACTTCACCTGAGCGGGTGAGATGCCCACGGACGCGGCGGACCGCTCGTTCGAGCGAACGGCGAGCATGCGCTTGCCCAGCGTCGTCCTCCGCAGGCTGCCAACCAGGAGCGCGCATCCGACCAGCACGATCACCACAGCGACACCGAAGAGTGGACTCGGCAGGGCTCCGTCGATTCCAGGTACGGACGAGGTCGGACCGATGTCGAGGCCGAACAGGGTCGGTTCTGGGACCGGCGACCCGGTTGCTGGGGAGCCCCAGGTGGGGTTACCCAGTCCGAAGCTGTTGAGGGCGACCGCGCCCGCGAGAGTCAGGATGGCGAGTTGGACGCCGCGAACGCGCAGCGCAGGCAGGGCCATGAGGAGCCCGACGATCAGCGCGCCGACGATGCCAAAGAGTGGCGACAGCGGCCACGGGAGGTGCAGTCCCGCAGCTGTCTTGGACAGGATGAGTCCCGCGACGCCAGCAACCCCGTATTGGAACAGCGACACTTGTCCGACCAGGCCGGTGAGCAGCACCAGGGAGAGACACGCGATCGCGCCGATGAGCGAGATGATCAGCGCTTGCCTCAGGTTGTACGGCAGCACGAACATCGCGACCACGGCGACGCCTCCGGCGACGAGGGCGGGCCGCAGAAGCCGTTCGGGGGATGGCGCCCGGGGGAGCCGGGGCTCCACGAGCGTGCCTCGGTCGGGCAGGGACTGACCGCGCCAGAGGAGCGCGACACGATCACGACGAAGTAGACGAGGTCGGTGCCGCCGGGCCATGCGACCCCACCCGAAGTGGGATACCAGGGCTGTGCTTGCGCGAAGGTGACCAGCGAACCGAGCACGCCCATGGCGATGCCCGCAACAGCCGCGATCACGTAGGAGGTGAACCGCGCGAGGAGCGCGGCCCCGAGCGCGGGCACGACCGCCAGCGCGATAGTGGAGGGGTCCAGCTGCGTGAGGGGGCGACGAAGATGCCCAGCGCTCCCGCGATGACGCTGGCGACGACACTGTTGATCAGCGCGAGCCGATTCCCGGATAATCCCGGACAGCGCCGCTTCGGTTTCGCTTTCCTGTGCAGCACGAGTCGCGAGCCCGAACCGTGGTGTACCGGTAGACCACCGCGAGCGCCGCAGTGAGGACCGCAACGAGAGCGAGCAGCTGCAGCCGGTTGCTGGGTACGACGCCCCCGAACATGTCGATCGGGTCCGTCGGCAGCACGTTCGGGGCCGCGAGCCCCTGCGTGCCGAACACGATCACCACGTACGCCTGCACGATGAGCAGCACGCCGACGGATGCGACGAGCTTGGCCAGCGCCGATTGGCGCCGGAGGGGCCGCAGGACCAGGTAGTGCAAACCCACCCCAAAAGCCGCGCAGACGAACAGGGTGATCAGAATCGCGGGCAGCACCGGCTCGACGTAGCCAGGGCCACCAGCGACGTAGACGAAGGGGAACAGGAGGAAGCCGCCGCGTGTTCAGCCCGTAGAACACGTAAGCGCCGAACATCGCGGTCGCGCCGGTCGCGACGTTGATCGTCCCGGAGCCGCGATAGGTGGCGACCAGGCTGAGGCGCGAGGCCGGCGATCAGTGAGCCGGCGCCCAGTCCGAGCGCGGCGAACAGCAGTATCTGCACCACGGCGGCTTCTTCCTTCCTTGCTCAGTCAGTCGTCACTGGGGGACGTTCTGCCAGTCGGTGGAGGTCCACTTCCCGTTGCCTTCGTAGAAGTAGAAGCGGTCGGTGATTCCGCTCAGGGTCGGCGATCCCTGCGCCGGACCCGAACTTCACCTTCGGTGTGCCGAGCAGCACGGTCCCGAGTAGGCCTTCAACTGCGGAAGCGACGTCGAGCTGGCAGATCTTGTCGGCACCGACCGTGTTCAGCACCTTGGCAAGCATGAACGCGGCCCCGAACGACTGGGGGGCGTCGATACCCAGCTGCGCGCCCGATCCGGCGTACTTCGCCATCACTGCGCGGTAGAACGCGACCTGGCCGGTCGAGTCCGGGGCGTACAGCGAGAGCGTCGTCGACTCGAAGTCCCACTTGGGGAAGTCGCCGAGGTTGCTCTTGATCTGGTCGGTCGCGCACAGGGCGGATGCGAGGATCGGCACGGTGCTGCCGATCTGCTGCAGTGCCTTCGCGGACGCAGTGCAGCCGGCAGTGGTCACGATGATCGGCGCGATCGCGTCCGGCTTCTTGGCGATCGCCGCCGTGTATGCGCTGGTCAGGTCGGAGCTGCCGGCGGGGAAGGTCACCAGCGTCGACGTGAGGCCGAAGCCGCCGAACACCTGCTTCGCGACCTGCGCGATCGCGACGTCGCCGGGGTTGTCGTCGACGACGATCGCGATCGTCTTGTACCCCTTGCTCTTGGCGTAGCTGGCGGTACCGGGCAAGCGCCGCGAGCGCGCTCGGGTTGACCGCGTAGGCGTTCGCGGCCGTCTGGTCGGGGCCCGGGTTCGCGATCGCGATCAGCGTCGGCTTCTTGCCGGCGATCGTCTGGTGAACGGCCTCAGAGCCGACGTTGAGGCCGCCCTGCAGGACCACGTCGACGCTCGAGTCGTTCAGGAACTGCTGCGCCGCACTGCTGGGCCTCCTCGGTCGAGGAGGTGACCTTGCAGACGGTCGAGCTTCAGCGGGTGACCGCCGACGCCGCCCTGCTCCTTGTTGATGTAGTCGAACGCGGCCTGGACGGCGGCGGACGCCTCAGGGTCGGAGACGGTCCCGCCCTCCTGATTGATCATGCCGATCGGTGATCGGCGTGCCGGATGCGGCCGACTGCCGGCCTTTCCGCCGCTGAAGGTCGATGCCGATCGCCGCGCTGATGGACGTCCGGCCGAACTGGTCAGCTGCTGCGGCGAGGTTCCGCCGCCGGCCTTCTGCGAGCAGCCGGTGAGCGCGGCGGCGAGCACCGCCGCGGCGCCGAGCGCGGCGAGTGCCTTGGTCTTCTTCATGTTCACCTCATTGTGTGGACCGCGAGCGGTCGTCGTGCAGGGTTTGGTGGTGCGGTCGGCGGGTCGCGCGAGGCGACCGCGCCTGGGCGGCGGTCAGGCCGCGTCGTGGATCCAGGAGGCGCGGCGATGCGGCGCGCTGCCCGGAGGACAAGGGCGACGCTGGTCAGCGTCGGGTTCCCGGCGGTCGGCGTCGGGATGACGCCGTTTCCGCCCAGGAACAGGTTGGCGGAACGACCAGACCCGCGAGTCCGCGTCGCAGACGGACGTGCCGTCGTCGACGCTCCCATCCGGAACGTGCCCTGGTAGTGCAGCGAGCTGCCGGTTCGAGGATGAGCGGCTCACCGTCGCCGACCAGTCCCGATGGCGGTGGCGGACCGTTCGAGGTAACGGCGTGGCTTCGTCGAGCGCGCGCGTCGTCCGCGTCGGTGAGGGCGTACGTGATGGACATCAGCGGCATGCCGAACGCGTCCACGCGTGTCGTCACTGAAGGTGCACGGCGTCTTCGAACCGGATGTCCTTCGGCACGAACATGCCGATGCCGACGGTCGGGTCGGCTCGGGTCCGGGCGGTCCTCCTGCTCGAGGGCGATCGGCGACAGGTCGAACTGCATGATCTGCGCGTGGAACGGATGCGCGGCCGAGTACGGCATCCAGTAGACCCCGATCAGCGGGTCCTCGGCTCCCGCGGGTGCCGGCGGCCGTGCGTCCGCGCAGGTCGACCGTCGCAAGCCCCATGACCTGGGTGTGGTCGTTCAGGTAGTGGCCGAGCGCCGTCGGGCGGATCTTCGACGCCCAGAGCAGTTGCGGGGTGCGGAAGGCGTCCGCG
This sequence comes from uncultured Actinomycetota bacterium, assembly GCA_963716965.1. GTDB lineage: Bacteria > Actinomycetota > Actinomycetes > Actinomycetales > Microbacteriaceae > Amnibacterium. The sequence goes on from CAVQUZ010000001.1 coordinate 1,034,196, forward strand.
GCGACGAGCACCGCACGCCGCGTGACCGTCCACGTCCGCCCGTCGATCGATCCTCCAGGACCGCGCCCTCGTACGACGTCTCCGTCGACGATGAAGCTCCTTGGCGAGGGTCGTGGCGCGGATCGATGATGCGGGAGACGGCGTCCCCTGCCGCCTCGAAGATTGCCGCCGGGCCGGTCCATTCGCGGCGCCCGTCGTGGATGGACGGTCACGGCGAGCGGCATGGTGTTGGGCCGCGCTCAGCGGGCGCGTCGCGGATACGCGGTTCGAAGGCCCCGCAGCACCGCGTCGCCGACGCTGTTTGGCGCGTACGCGTTATGGGTGACGCGGAGTAGCTGCCGCGCTTCGTCGAGCAGTTCGTCAAGGTCGGACGACGGTAGGACGGATGTGCGTTCGGTCCCGTACGGCCACGGAGAGGCGCAGGTCCAGTGGACGCCCATCCCGCCGACGTTCGCCGACATCGAAGCGGCCCGCATCTGTACGGCCTCGTCGGCGTCGCGCTCCCTCCCGGGCTCGACATCCGCCGAAAGGAGGAAGGTCCCGGGGCGAGCGAGTGCATCGGCGCTGCCCGCCCTGCCGCGGCTTCGGTCCTGCAGGCTCGACACGCCGTACGGGTGGGACTCGGGGCCCTGCGACCGTGTCTGGAGTTCGAGGCGGTCGGTCTCGTCTGCGAGGTTCTTGAGATTGACGCCTGGCCGTTCGGTGAGTGTCGGCCCTACTTCGACGATCAGCACCTTCGCGCTCGGGTGCCGTCGGACGACCTCGACCGCGGCGGCCGTACCGACCGGACCGCTTCCGACGACGAGCACGTCACAGGACGATCGAAGATCCGTGATGACTGCAGGAGCGACCATGCCCACCTCCTCGTGACCACACGTCGGGTGTCGGCCCCGACGGCGCTGGCTCAGGACGCTATTGCGAGTGGCAAGCAAAAGTCAACTACAAACGAGAGGTGTTTTCGGGCGGATGTGCCGTTATGCTCCTCGCCAGCGGCGTCTCGGTGCGCAAGGGTCGATGCTTTTGAGTGTCATCGACAGAACGGCGCGACGACGCGACAGGCGTAGCAGGAAGGAGGCGATGTGGCCGAGCAACACCAGACGCTGGCCCTGATCCTGGACCTCGTCCGCACGGGTGCGGCCGTCACCCGTCCGGAGCTGATGCGGCAGGCGGGACTGTCCCGTGGCGTCGTGATTCAGCGCGTCGCCGACGCGATCCGCGTCGGTCTGCTCTCCGAGAGCGACGAGGGCATCTCCACGGGTGGCCGTCCGTCACCGACGCTGCAGTTCCGAGGCGACGCGGGCTCGGTCCTCACCGCGGTGTTCAGCATCTCGCACGTCGACGTCGCGATCACCGACCTCGTCGGCGCGGTTCGAGCGTCGAGGAGTCGCGCCTGGGACTTCGCGCGAGGGTCCGGACATCGCGATGTCCGTGCTCGGGGAGCTCGCGGCCGAACTCGGTACGCCCGACGAAGAGCTCTGGGCGGTCGGTGCGGGTTTCCCCGTGCCGGTCGACTTCGTCGCGGGTATGCCGATCTCGGACGAGGCCTTTCCGCAATGGCACGGCGTCGATCTGCGCGACCGACTGGAGCGCCTGTTCGGTGCGCCCGCCTATCTGGACACGGCCGTGAACGTGCAGGACACTGGGCATATGGTCACGAGGACCAGGCGTGAGGCAGGCGACGACCTCATCTACATCGAGGCCGACACCGGGCTCGGGGCCGGGGTGATCGGGCACGGGTCGCTGCTTCGCGGGGCGCACGGCGCCGCCGGTGAGTTCGGACATGTCGCCATCTTCGACGAGTCCAGCGTGCAGTGCCGCTGCCAGAGCTTCGGGTGCCTCGAGGCGTTCGCCGGCGGGTGGGCGCTCGAGCGCGACGGCTATGCGGCCGCACTGACGCGCGATTCCGGGTTCCTGCAGGAGCGGATCAGTCGGACCGGGACTGTCGCTCTCAGCGACATCGTCGAGGGCGTCAGGCGGGACGATCCGGTCAGCAACGACCTGATCCGCCGCGCGGGAACGCTGATCGGAAGTCAGCTCGCCGGCCTGGTGAGCGTGCTGAACCCGGCGACGGTGTTCGTGGGCGGCATGGTCGCCGAAGTCGGCGATCCGTTACTGGAGCCGATCGCGCGTATCGTCCGCCGCAGACTCCTCCCGGCGGCGACGTCGGACCTGGTCATCCGGACGGTCGATCTCGCCGGGGAGGAGGGCGCCGCCGGCGCGGCCGCCCTCGCGGCCGGGGAGCTGCTCTCGCCCTGGGCGCTCGGCCTCTGGTTCGACGTCGGGACGCCGCGCGGCATGAGAGCCGGCGCCCCCGGATTCGCCCGCCCGAAGGTCGGCGGAATCGGCACACGAGGAGCGGCCGCGGATGCCCGTTTCTGAGCGCACCGACGCATCGGCCGTCGCGGCCGAGGGACCGAAGCACGTGCTCGGTCTGTCCGCCGGCAACCCGGGCGGGAGCGCGGAGATCCTCCTCAAGGAGGCGCTCCGCGGAGCAGAAGCGGCCGGCGCGCGGGTCGCGATGGTGCGCATCAGCGACCTCGACCTGTCGGTCGGTCCCAACGCCGTCCGGGACGACGCCGACTGGTTCTGGGATCGACTCATGACCTGCGACGCGCTCGTGGTCTCCAGCCCGATCTACACGCGGACGATCCCGGGTGTCCTCCGGCTACTCGGTGACAAGATCTCCGGTCCTCAGGCGGATGTCGCATTTACCGCGGAACTCATACGGATGCGAGAGGAGCACAGCACCATCGCCGTCGACTTCGCCGTCGACGAGCGGGTCCTCCGGCCGCGCGTTGCGGGGTTCATCGCAGTTGGCGGATCGCACCCGAGCCGTTGGAAGAGCCTCGCGCTTCCGCTCATGCACACGCTCACGGCGTCCGCGCAGATCGCGGTCGTCGACCAGGTCGTGTTCGGCGGAGCAGGGAGCCCGTCGTCGATCGTGCTGCAGACCGCAGCGCTCGAGCGTGCGAGAGCACTCGGGACGAACACCGCGGGTCAGGCGGGACGAACCTACGAGCAAGCCGAGTACCGGGGCGAGCCCGGCCTCTGCCCCGTCTGTCACCTGTCGGTCATCGAATTCCACGGAAATCGCGCGACCTGCGCCACGTGCGGGGCGTCCGGGCTGCTCACCGTCGCCGACTCCGGGCCCGTCTTCGTCGTCAGCGAGTCGGGCAGAGCCCAGTCCGTCGAGTCGCGCGAGGAGAAGACCGCGCACTTCGCCGAGGTGCAAGAGACGGCTGCGCGTCACCAGGGTGAACGCGCGCGGATCGACGCGCGATCCAGCCGATACCGCGAATGGAACCCGCTCATCACGCCGCGAGACAGCGCGCTCGGAAAACCCTACGACGCCGGAGAGACCGCATGAGCAGAATCAAGAAGTCCGTCAGCCTGTACAGCTTGCAGGACTCCTACGCACGCGGCCGGCTGGATCTCGCCGGCGTGGTCGACTTCGTCGCAGGGACGGGCGCGAGCGGCATCGAGTTGATCAGCGACCAGATGATCGTGGGCACGCCGTTCCCCAGCGAGGACACGGTGCGCGACTGGCGCGCAATCCTCGACCGCTCGGGTCTTGCGCCGGTGTGTAACGACATCTTCGTGAACTCGACCATCTACCGGAACAGGACGCTTCGGGTGCGGGAGCAGGTCGAGCTCTTGGAGCGCGAACTCGATGTCAGCAAGCGCCTCGGGTTTGATCTCGTCCGGCTGGTGTCCGACACCTCACCCGAGGTGACGGAAGGGGCGCTGCAGCACGCCGAGAGGATCGGCGTCACCATGGCCTTGGAGGTCCACGCCGGCATGAGCTTCGGCGGTGCGGTCACGCGGCGCTGGATCGAGATGATGCGCCGCGTACAGTCCACGCACCTCGGTCTGGTGATTGATGCGGGCATCTTCTGCCAGCGCGTTCCCCGGGTGTCGAGGGTGTACTTCGAGTCGATCGGACTCTCGCCGCAGGTCGCCGACAAGGTCGACGCGCTCTACGCCCGGCACGGCGACACGGCTCGTATCTTCGGCGACACCTTCACCGGCGGTCGCCTCGACGTCCCAGCGGACCTCGAGGAGCTCTACGCGTCGCCGGTGGACGCCGAGTACGCCTTCTTCTCGACCGGATACGAGAACACCCCACTCGACGTGCTCGACGAGTACGCGCAATACCTCCGTCATGTGCACGGCAAGATCTACGAAATCACCGACGACGGCGTCGAATATTCGATCGACTACCCGGCGGTCCTCTCGCGGCTCGACGCCATCGGATACGACGGCTTCGTGTCGACGGAGTACGAGGGCAATCGCTTCGTTCTGATCGATCAGCCGGTTCACGACCAGCAACAGGTCGTCGCGCACCAGCGACTCCTCACCTCGTACCTCGAAGGGCGGAACAATGTTTGACAGCTACGTGTTCACCGACGGATCCGCCCGCAACGTCACCGACGACCGCGGTGAGCAGGCGTTCCAGCTGGAGACGCTGATCACCTACTACCGCGGCATACCACTGTCGATGGTGCACGCCGTGGAGATCGATGTCGACGGCGCGGCCGTGCCGCAGGGTGAGCTCTCCATCTCGCCGAACGGCACGGACTGGTTCGGCCTGGACGAGGCCACGACGGTCACGACGTATCGCTGGGAGTACGGCACACCGCTCTTCGTGCGATGGCACAACGGCGGTCTCGCCGGCGGCAACCACGCCGTCACTCTTCGCCAGCAGATCCGCGTGGCCTACATCCCCATCCCGTTCGGTGGCGAGCGGACCAGGACCGTGACGATCTGAGCCGCATCGGATGCGACGCTCGTGGTCGTCGCCGTCAGACGACGGCACCGCGTCCCGCGGGCGTCGCGACATCCATGGCGATGACGAAGCGATCGAACCGCCATACCCGGTCGCCGTCCCGCCGCAGGTGCACCGGGTACACCGACGTCGTGCCGACGCGGACGGAGTCATCCGCGATCATCACCAGTGCGTACGCCGTCGCCGTCGCGGTGCCGAGGTCGAGGTCGAGGTCCTCGATGAGCACGTTCGTGAAAAGGTGGCGGCGCTGATCACCCTGCCTGTCGATCGCGCGGCCGACGTTCACGCCAATCTCGTCGCGGCCGACGAAGCGCCCAGAGCGCCCCGCTGGCGTCCGCAGTTCGTAGACGGCGTCCTCGCTGAAGCACGAGACCAGCGACGCAAGGTCGCGCTGGTCGTAGGCGATCCCGAAGCGGGCGAACCGGTCGTGGATCTCGGCACGAGCGCTGAGCGCACCGGCATCGACGTCGACGACCGCGGCCGGCCCGATCGACACCAGTCCCGCGATCGCGGCCCACGCCTGCGCGGGCGTCCCGTCCGCGCGCGCCGTGGCTGCTGCGCCCTCCGCGTGCACCATGCATCGACTCCCTCGCGGTCGTTCCGGGGCGGTTCGCCACCGACGCGATCCGACCAGACGGCCCGCCAATGACGGTAATTCCGATCGTTGATAGCCGCCCTACCGACCATCATCGCGGCCCCCGGCCGCTGTTAGCGTTCCGATCTGCGGCCGACCACTCGGTCAGCGGCGCGGACGGACGAAGGAGTGCCGGATGACCAAGCCACGCGTGTTCAGCGACGAGGACCGTGCCCAGTTCCGCGCCGACATCGCCTCGGTGCGGTCAGCGGGCGCGTACGTTTCCGGACAGTGGTCGGTCTCACCGCGGAATCGCACCGCAGGCGGTCCGATGCCCTCAAGCGTGCGGCTCCGGGATGTGAGTGCGCGAGGGCTCGAGGCGCTTCCGGGCGTGCTGGCGGGTGCCGACGCCAAACGACGCATGCTGATCGCGCTCGCCGAGTCGGGCATCGACGAGGCGGTGTCGGCGTCCCCTCGTGGGCGTACGACGGACGATCTGCGGCGCGACGTCGACGCTGTTCGGTCGGTGCGCCCCGAGATGCGGATGACCTGTCCGCTGGTCTTCGCGCGCGAGGGTCTCGTCAGGGCGAAAGAAGCTGGTTACGACGCAATCCAGGCCTGGATGCCGCCCTGGGGGCCGGCGTCAGCGATCTACGAGGCCGTCTATCAGCCCGCTTGGGAGGGACTCGACTGGCGCGACACGGGTACGCCGACGGATCGCGCATCGTTCCTGCGGCGCACGACGGATCTCGTCGGTGCGGCACGCGACGTCGGCCTTGACGTCACGGTGCCGATGCTCATGGTCTCGTACCTGAGCGACGAGCGACTCGAGGAAACGGTCGACGCGGTCGTCGGGGCCGGTGCTTCGGAGATCGCCCTCTTCGACGGACCGGGCGGGGTGGGCCCGGAGGCGTACGCGGAGCTCGTCTCCCGGGTGAAAGCGCTCGCGCCCGGAGTGGACGTCGGCATCCACGCACACAACACCTTCGACCTCGGTGTGGCATGCGTGATCGCTGCCGTGCGCGCGGGCGCGGACGTCGTCGAGGTGTCGATCAACGGGTACTGCGGGGGACCGGGCAACCCGGACCTCGCAGCCGTGGTGGCGGCGCTCGAAGCCCTGTACGGCGTGAGGACCTCGGTCGATCCGCAGCGGCTCACCGCGCTCGCCCGTCTCGGCGAGGAGATCACGGGGTACCCAGTCGCCTGGAATCACGCCGTGACGGGCCGCCAGGCGTTCACCTGGGGCGGCCTCGACTTCCTCAACCAGGAGCTGGACATCGATCCGCTCCTGCACAACAGCATCGACCCCGAATGGGTCGGTGGCCGCCGCCCGGTCCTGCTGACTCCGGAGAGCGGGCCGTTCACCATGTGGGACAAGCTGGTCGAACTGGGCATCGAACCGACACGGCGACTCACCGAAGCGACGCTCGGGCTGGTTCACGACGAGATGCGCAGGACGAACGCACTCGTCGACGACGCCCGTGTCCGGGAACTCGCCGCGAACGCGCGGGCGACCGCGTGAGCGCGGATCTGCGCGACGGCGCGCCGACCGCGCCAGGGACGTTCGGGCTGGCACGGATACGCCTCCTGGACGGACCGATCCTGTCGGTCGCGGTCACGAGCACCTCGATTGTGGCCCTCACCGATCTCGGCGTGGTCACCGGACTGCCGCCCGCGTCCCCGTCGCTTTTCGACGACTGGGACGAAGCGCTCGATCGCATCGGCGCGGCACTGGTCGCTGCTGACGCGGCCACCTTGGCCGCCGCCACGGCCGTATTCGCGGGCGCTGAGGTCCTCGCTCCCGTGCAGCCGACGCAGATCTTCCAGGCCGCTGCGAACTATCGCACCCACGTCATCGACCTCATGGTCGCTTCACCCCGACCCGAACATCGAGACCTCGCGGAACCGGAACGCCGTGCCGTCGCGACCGCGCTCATGGACCGTCGCGCCGCATCGGGGATGCCGACCGTGTTCTCGGGTCTGCCGTCCAGCGTGTGCGGACCGTACGACGACGTCGTCATCCCCGCGATCACCGAACAGTGCGACTGGGAGCTCGAGCTCGCCGCCGTCCTCCTCCGTCCCGCCCGCGATCTCGTCAGAGACAGCGCGCTCCGTGCCGTCGCCGGCTACACGGTCGTCAACGACGTCACGATGCGGGACTTCCTATATCCGAGCGGTGACAGCTCCCGGGGGGCGGACTGGCTCGCGTGCAAAGGCGCGCCGACCTTCTTGCCGACCGGACCGCTGCTCGTCCCGGCCCGCTTCGTCCCCGACCCATCGGCCCTGCGCATCACACTGCGGTTGAACGGCGCGGTCATGCAGGACGAATCCACCGGCGACATGATCTTCGACCTGCCGCGGCTGCTCGCACACGTGAGCCGTTTCGCCGCACTGCTGCCCGGGGACATGCTGCTCACCGGATCACCGGCCGGCAATGGCGTGCACCATGGCCGGTTCCTCCGTGCCGGCGACGTGATGGAAGGCGCCATCGCCGGGCTCGGCGTCCAGCGGAACCCCCTCGTCGATCAGGCGCGGAGATGATCGATGTGCACGCGCACGTGAGTGTCCCCGAAGCGGACTCGATGGCACGCGCGGATGCGGGCTTCGAAGCGCAGCGTCGAAGTGAGTCGTCGCGGTACCGCGACCCGGCCACCGCGGCGTACATGGCCGACGTCGCTCCCGAGTGGTCCAGGCTGCTCGACGACCTCGACGATCGTGCCGCTTGGATGGCCGACATGGGTGTCGAGCGGCAGCTGCTGTCGATCAACCCTGGCCAGTACTACCTCTGGGCCGACGAGGCACTCGCGACGGGGCTCGTCGAAGTGTCGAACGCGTCGCTCGCGCGGCGAGCGGCTCGCGACCCGGACCGCTTCGCGCCTGTCGCCACCGTCGCCCTGCAGCACCCCGAACTCGCCGTGGAGCAACTCCGGCAGGCGGTCGCCCGTCACGGCGCCGTCGCCGTGCAGATCCCCGGCGCGGCCGGAGGCCGGGAACTCGACGATCCCGAGCTGGATCGGTTCTTCAGCGCTGCCGAGGAGTGCGATGTGTTCGTGCTCCTCCATCCGCTCGGCGTTCCCGAGCTCACCGGACGATTGCGCGGGAGCTACCTGAACAACATCGTTGGTCAGCCCGTCGAGACCACGATCGCCCTGTCGCACCTCGTCTTCGGCGGGGTGCTCGACGCCCACCCCGCGCTTCGCGTGTGCGCGGTGCACGGTGGCGGCTATCTACCGCATTACCCGGGGCGCGGTGATCACGCATGGGGGGCTCGGTCCGACGCGCGGACCTCGGCGAACATTCCGAGCAGCTACATCGGCCGTCTCTGGTTCGACTCCCTCGTGCATTCCGATCGTGTGCTGGCGGCGCTCCTCGACGCCGTCGGGAACGAACGCGTGGTCATGGGCACCGACTACCCCTTCGACATGGGCGAGCGCCGTCCCGACCTCGTCCTCGACCGTCTCGACCCCGCGGTCCGAGACATGGTTGCCACTCGGAACGCGCTCGAGCTGCTCGGGCCGCATGCCCAGCGACGGTCCGCGGACGCCGGTCGCGACGACAAGGAGCACCGCTGATGCGTTGGATGACCTACTCGACAGCGGACGACGTACGGCGCAGGACCGGCGTCGTGCACGAGGGGGAGGTGTTCGCCTCAGCCCGATCGACGAGTCTGCTCGAGCTGCTCGGCGCGGACGGCGGACTCGAGGCGGCCGCCGAAGACGCACTCGCGCGGCCGCGCGAGCGGATCGAAGCGAGCGAGGCGATCGTGGATGCCCCGATCCCCACACCGCCGTCGTTCCGTGACTTCATGGCGTTCGAGGACCACATCGTGCCGATTCTGCGCGCCCGTGGCGCGACTCTCGACCCGGCCTGGTACGAGATCCCCGGCTTCTATTTCACGAACCCCGCGGCCGTGCAGGGACCCACCCAGCCGGTCCACGCGGCGCCCGAAGCCGTCGAGCTCGATTACGAGCTCGAGGTCGCCGCCGTGCTCGGACGATCCGGCAGGGACCTGTCTCCCCAGGACGCGGCCGGCATCATCGCGGGATTCGTGCTCCTCGCCGATTGGAGCGCACGCGACCTGCAGCGCCGCGAACGAGGTATCGGTCTGGGCCCGGTGAAGGGTAAGGACTGGGCGTCGAGCTTCGGACCGGTGCTCGTCACCGCGGACGAGTTCGCCGGCCGACTGACTGGACAGGGATTCGATCTGCCGCTCACCGCGAGCGTCAACGGGACCGCGTACTCGTCGGGCAACCTCGCGGACCTGTACTGGTCGTTCGGACAGATGATCAGTTACGCGTCCCGAGGCACCGAGGTGCGCGTGGGCGACGTGATCGGCAGCGGCACGGTGCCGACCGGATGCATCGCGGATCTGCGCGCGCGTCACGGGGCTGAGGCGTATCCCTGGTTGACGCCGTCGGACCAGGTCCGACTGGACGGCGGCCCGCTCGGATCGATCGATGTCCGCATCCTGCCGGCCAGACGGATCGTACCGCTCCGATGAGCCGCGTCGACGACATCGAAGGCACAGGAGAGGTCGCCGAACGGCTGAAAGCGCGCCGTGGAGGGCGGCTACGGCCGATCGACCGCGTCCTCTTGAACAGTCCTGCGTTGGCGGACGGCTGGAACACCTTCCTCGGGGTCCTTCGGGGTTCGCTGGCCCTGCCGGGTCCGCTGCGCGAACTGGTGATCCTGCGCATCGCCGTGCTCAACGCCGCGTCGTACGAGTGGGACTCGCACCTCGCCGTCGCCCGCGCACAAGGTCTTTCGGAGGACAAGATCGCCGCGCTGCACGGTGATCCGGCGAGCGGGCCGTTTGCGCCGGAGGAGACGCTCGTCCTCGCGCTGACCGACGACATGACGCGACACGTGGAGGCGCCCGCGGGCGTCTTCGATGCGCTGCTGGATCGGTTCGGCGATCGAGTGATGGTCGAGCTCGTCGCCACGATCGCGGCATACAACATGGTGTCGCGCTTCGCCGTCGCACTGGAGATCCGAGAAGAAGGGAGCACGTCGTGAGCGGACGCCTCGAAGGCAAGGTCGCGGTCATCAACGGTGCAGGCAGCGTCGGACCCGGCTGGGGGAACGGACGTGCCAGCGCGGTGATCTTCGCCGAGCAGGGTGCCACCGTGTTCCTGGTCGACCGCGACGAAGAGTCGCTCGAGACGACCGCGGCCCAGATCCGCGACGCGGGCGGGACGGCCGTCACCCACGTCGCCGACGTCACCGATCCGTCGGCGGTCGATGCGCTGATGGCCACCTGCGTGGAGCGAACGGGCGCGCTGGACGTGCTCGTGAACAACGTGGGGGGCTCACGCGCAGGCGGCCCGGTCGAACTCGCGCTCGACGAGTGGAACCGTCAGCTCACCACCAACCTCACGACCGCCTTCCTCGCGTGCAAGTACGCGATCCCGATCATGCTCGCGCGCGGGGGAGGCGCGATCGTGAACACGGCCTCCGCGTCCGGTCTGCGGTGGACGGGGGCCGCCCAGGTCGGGTATGCCGCAGCGAAGGCAGGGGTCATCCAGCTCTCCCGTGTCGTCGCCGTGCAATACGCGGCGTCCGGCATCCGGGTCAACACGGTCGTGCCTGGTCAGCTGCACACCCCGATGGTCGAGGCGCGACTCGCCGGTCAGCGCGCAGGCGGTGACGTCGCGAAGCTGCTCGCCGACCGGCAGGCGCGCATCCCGGTCGGATTCATGGGCGACGGGCGGGACACCGCGTACGCGGCACTGTTCCTCGCTTCGGACGAAGCGCGATTCGTCACCGGGACCGAGATCGTCGTCGACGGCGGCATGACGGTGCGCTGTGACTGATCGGTCGGTCGATGAGTACCCGCCGTCCCCGTCCTGCCCTCCGCCGTTTCCCGGTCCGCGGATGCCGGGCTTCGTCCCGCCCGACGGGAGCGTCGACGCGCACTGTCACGTCTTCGGACCCGCCGCGCGGTTCGGCTACGCGGTCGACCGCACCTTCACCCCGCGCGACACACCGAAGGAGGAGGTCTTCGCGCTGCAGCGTTACCTGGGTTTCGGACGGGCCGTCATCGTCCAGTCGTCGTGCCAGGGGGACGACCATTCGACACTGCTCGACGCACTCGATTCGTCTCCCGATCGCCTGCGCGGCGTCGCGCTGATCACGAGCCGCACGCCGGCGTCCGCGGTCGCACAACTTCGCGACGCCGGTGTGCGCGGTTTCCGGCTCAACTTTCTGCCACACCTCGGTGATGCACCGTCGCCCGACGAGGTGGCGGCGGTCGCCAGGACCGCGCGCGATGCCGGCTGGCACGCCGCGATCCACGTGCACGGCACGGGCCTCGCCGATCAGCGGGAGGTCCTCGCCGGGCTCGGCCTACCACTCGTGATCGATCACATGGGACGCATCGACCTTCGCGAAGGACTCGACGGTCCCGGCGCCACCGCGTTGCGCCGACTGATGGACACCGGGCGCGTATGGGTCAAGCTCAGCGGTGTCGACCGGCTCAGCTCGACGGGCGCGCCGTGGGACGACGCCGTCGAGCTCGCGGCACGACTCGCAGCGCACGCTCCCGAGCGCGTGCTCTGGGGCACCGACTACCCCCACGTGAACATCCGCGGAGCCGCCCCCGACGACGGACTGCTCACCCAGCGCGTCCTCGACATCGCGCCGAACGAGCGGCAGCGCAGACGGTTGCTGGTCGAGAATCCGCAGGAAGTCTACGAATTCCCGACCAGCACGGCATAGTCGAGGCCGACGCCGCGATCAGTCCGCGGAGACGTGGAACGCGGAGAACTCGGGCAGCAACGCCGCTTCCGTTCCCGGCAGCACGCCCTCCTCCGTGGCGGAGGGCCCATCGGCGGCGGGGAAGGACTCGGCCATCGACGCCTGGGACTTGCCGTTGCGGTAGAAGTTGCTGGAGCCCTGCGACGGGTGCCACTCGAACGGCACCCAGTCGGGGACGTAGTTGCGGTAGCCGCCGGTGTTCATCTCGACCCGCATGCCGCTCGGGTCGCGGAAGTACAGGAAGCTCTGCTCGCCGATGCCATGGATGCTCGGCCCGAACTCCATCGGGAAGCCGCGCTCCATGAGCACGTCGGCCGCGCGGAGCAGGTCCTCGCGGGTGTCGACCCAGAAGGCGAAGTGGTTTACACGCCCGGAGCGGGTCGAGCCGTCCCGCACGATGCCGAGGTCGTGCGATTTCTCGTTGGTCGTGATGACGCTGAAGACACTGACGCCGCCCTGCTCGAGCGTCGTGTGCGCCATGATCCGGAACCCGAGCACCTCGGAGTACCACTCGGCGAATGCGCGAACGTCACTCGCGGCGATCGTCACATGGTCGAGCATCCGGGGCGCTACGCCGTCCGCGGACCGCCGCTCCGGCCGGTCGGGATAGATCGACGCGAGGGCGCCGTCGTCGACGTATCGCTCGAGGTTCCAGACAAGTTGCATCCGATGTCCCCACGGCCCGACGAACGTGAACGATCGACCCATCCCGAAGCTCGCGTCCTGCCACCGGCCGTCGATGCCCTTCGCCGTGATCCGGCGGACCGCCTCCTCGAGCGCTTCGGCGCTCTCCGTCCGCCAGGTCATCGTTTCGAGCGTGACCTCCGGGCCCGAGAGCAGCACGAGGCTGTACCGGTAGTAGTCGCCCCAGCTCCGCAGGTACACCTCGCCCTCGGAGTCGCCGACCACGCGCAACCCCATCTGCTCGGTGTAGAAGCGCACGGAGGCTTCGAGATCTGGGGTCGTCAGTCGGACGTCGGTCAGCTGATTCAGCAGCTTGATCATCGTTGATCCTCCACGGCTCGTCGTTCGGATTCGACGGTATGGGCGGGAGGAAGGGGGAGGAATGGGCAGGTGTTGATACCGCGTATTCGTCGCCGTCAGGCGTTGCAGCGCAGCGGCTCGCCGCCGTTCATCGCCAGCATGTCGTGTCGCGTGGCGTCCAGGTCGATGGGCGCGCCTGCGGGGGCGCCGTCGATCTCGGCGTACGCGCGGTGGAGGTTCGCGACGAGCCGCTCGCCGTCAGGCAGCTGCGCATAGGGGTGGTGCCGCGTGTCGAGCGCGGCGTCGAGTGGTGTCCGCCCGTGCGCGAATCCACGGCGAGCGACGTCTCCTACGAATTCGAGGTACGCGATCGTCTCGGCCAGGACCTCGGGTCCGCGCACTCCGCCGTGTCCAGGGATCACCACGCGGGGACCGAGCGCCTGCAACTGCTCGAGCACGGTGATCGCGCCTGCCACCGACCCCGCGGAGACGAGGGGCGCGCACCCGGCGAACACGAGATCGCCGGCGACGAGCACCCTGTGTTCGGCCACCCACAGGTACGAGTCGCTGGTCGTATGCGCACTGATGCCGGCGAACCGGAAGTCGGCAGCCGTATCGCCGGTCCAGACGCGCACGGCGTCCTCGAACGTGAGTGTCGCCGCTGCGAGTTCCAGATGACCCCAGTGGACGTCGGGGAACAGGGGGGTCGTGCCGGGCCTGGTGACGCCGTTCGCGACGAGTGTCTCTCGGCAGACGCGGTGCGACACGATCGTGGCGGGGCGGAACTGCGAGTTGCCGTTCGTGTGGTCGGTGTGCCAGTGCGTGTTGAGCAGGGTCGTCACCGGTCGGTCGGTCAGTGCATCGAGGGCCGCGCGCAGGTGTCGTGTGCGCTCCTCCGTCGCCGCCGCGTCGACGACGATGACGGCGTCGCTCCCGACGAGCACGGCGCTGTTATTGATGTACCACCCGCCGTCCGGCTGGATGTAGGCCCAGATGCCGGGAGCGACCGGGTGCAGCGCACCGTCTTCGGGCGCGGTGCCCGGGTCACGCAGGCCGGTCGATCCAGCGGCTTCGCGGTCGTGCAGTGTCATGTCGAGCGGCTCCTCAGGATGGTGTGACGGCTACGATCGGCTGCGGCGATCGTCATGTCAAGAACTTGACCTGGTCGGCGCGTGTCCTGAATACACTCGCGAGGATGGACACCGATCGCGACGACGTCATGGACGCCCTGGACAGGCGCGTGCTGTACCTGGTGCATCGGGGCGAGCGCGCGTCAACCGACGTGATCTCGGCCGCACTCGACGATCTGGGGCTGAACGGCCGTATGGCGCTCGCGCTGGAGGTGCTTCTCGAACGGCCCGGCATCTCCTCGGCGCAGCTCGGGCGCTACTGCCGTGTCAGCCGCCAGGCGATGCTCGGTCCGTTGCGCGATCTCGAAGAACGAGGTCTGCTGCAGCGGCCGGAGCCCGTCGCGGGCGTCCGTGTGCGGCCGCTCGAGCTCACGCCGGAGGGGCGTCGGGTCGCCGCTACGGCACGCGACCGCGTCCGTGCGATCGAGCGCGCCGTCCTGAATCGCCTGACCGCGGCGGATCAGGCGCGTCTTCGGGAGCTGCTCGTGGCGTACTCCAGCGCCTGGGAGGCCCTCGCGCCGGTCGAGATGTCAAGAACTTGACAACTTCTGTCGTCGACGCGCATGATTCCCTACGGATCGAGATCGCTCGTTCCGCGTGACGACGGGGTGGCGAGATGGATCGACCAGCGACCGGGACCGGCAGCGAGGAGCGTCCCCGCCGCGACGCCGGATCGATCCTGATCGCGGGATGCGGCATCGGCGGCCTGGCGGCATCCATCGCGTTGGCGTCTCGGGGCTTCCGGGTGCACATCGTCGAGAAGCGCACGGGCGACTTCGTCTACGGTGTCGGCCTGAACAATCCACCGAACGCCCTCCGGGCACTCGACCGGCTCGGACTCCTCGATGCGGTGCTCGCTGCGGGCGCGCCGCTGCAGGGATTCCAGCAGTACGACGCGCGGGGGGTGCACGTCGGCGTCTACGCGCCGCCGGTACCCGCCGATGGGCTGCCCGCGGGGTGTGCCCTGCCCCGTCCCGCTCTGCACGCCATCATGCGCTCGAAGGCGGAATCGCTCGGGGTCACCATCTCGTACGGCGTCTGGGTCGAGGAGTTCACACAGGAGGCCGAGCAGGTGCACGTCCTGCTCTCCAACGGTTCCAGGTCGGACCATGGCGCCTACATCGCATTCGACGGCATCCGTTCCGCGACACGGCGAGCACTGTTCGGCGACGCACACGAGCCGCGCTACACCGGCTACAGCGTGTGGCGGAAGACCGTCCCGAGGCCGGCCGGTCTCGACTTCACCGAGGCCTACATCGGCGAGCGCGCGAAGGCCAGCGTCATCCTCCTCACTGAGTCGACGATGTACCTGCTGGTCGTCACCGAGGAGCCGGTGACGTGGCGCCCCCCGACGGCGCAGCTGCACACGCTGCTGCGGGAGCGTCTCGCCGGGTTCGAAGGTCTGATCGGGCGACTCCGCGACACCGAGCTCGACGGTCCCGACGGCATCGTCTACAGCCCGCTCGAAGAGGTGGTGCTGCCCCTGCCTTGGAGTGTCGGCCGGGTGATCGTGCTCGGGGACGCGGCTCACGCCTGCACGCCGCACCTCACGCAGGGCGCCGCCATGGCGCTCGAGGACGCCGTCGTCGTCGCCGATGAACTCGGTTCGGACGCCGACGTCGTGGCGGCGTTGCAGCGTGTCGGCCCTCGCAGGATCGGGCGCGTCGGCGCGGTGCAACGGGTTTCGGAAGAGCTCCTGCGCGCCGAGATGACCGGCGACGGCCGATCGCGGCTGACGGCCCACGCGTTGGTGCGTACGCGGCAGCAGGAGATCACCGAGCTCCTTGGGACGCCCGCATGACGACGATCCGGCGCACGTTCGGCCGCCCCGGCGCCGTCGACCTGCTCGTCATCGGCAGTGGGCCGGTCGGTGCGACCATCGCCCAGCAGGTCGCCGCACACCTCCCGGACGCGCGCATCCTCGTCGTCGAGGCAGGTCCCTGGTTGACTCCCGCACCGGGCGTCAACCTGCGGAACATGCCAGCAGGGCCGGAGCGGGATGCATTTCAGGTCGCCTCACAGGGGCCCGCGCAGCACTCGTACGGTGTCTCGGCGATCGAGGACCGCGCTGGCGAACGCGCACGTGACCGCGACCGCGAGCGGCTCGCGCGCCCGGGCACACACCTCTTCAGCGGACTCGAATCCGGTTACGACCCCGCGGGGGGCATGCCCGCCGCGTCGATGTCGACGAACGTCGGCGGGATGGGAGCGCACTGGACCTGCGCCTGTCCAGAGCCCTTCGGATCCGAACGGAACCCGTACATCGATCCAGACGACCTCGCTGCGGCCTTCGTGATCGCCCGCGGGCTCCTCGACGTGACATCGGGCGCCTACGCCGACAACCCGCTCTCCGTCCGGCTGCAAGCCGCATTGCGCACGACCTACGACGCGATGCCAGTCACGCGACGGCCGCAACCGATGCCGCTCGCCGTGCGAGTCGAGAGCGATGGTTCGCGCCGCTGGGCCGGCCCCTCCGCCATCTGGGATCAGACAACGGCAGACGCGTCCGTGCAGCTGCGCAGCGACACACTCGCCGTCCGCATCGACCACGTCGATGGCGTCGTGACGGGTGTGCGACTCCGCGACCGGCCGAGCGGCGAGGAGTGGACCGTTCGTACCGGTGCCCTCGCCGTCGCCGGCGACTCCTTCCGCACGCCGCAACTGCTCTGGGGGTCGGGCATCCGGCCGGCCGCGCTGGGACGTCACCTCAACGACCACACGCAGCTGGTAACCCGAGTGGATCTCGACGACGGCTTCGTCACCCCTGCGGGCACCTCCACCGACGGCGACCCGGTGGTCGGCGTGCTCTGGGTTCCCTTCGCCGATGGCGAGCATCCGTTCCACGCGCAGATCATGCAGATGGACCTGTCGCCGCTCGATCTCGGGCCGGCCACGGCGAACGGGACCGCGCGTGTCGGCATCGGATACTTCGTACCGAAACACGTCCGAGCGGAGGACCGCGTCCGCTTCGACGACGACCGACTCGACGCGAACGGGCTCCCCGCGATGCGGATCGAGTACGCGCTCGACGATGTCGACCGCACGCGGATCGACGCGGCACGACACGCGATCGTTCGCACCGCATCCGGATTCGGGTCCGTCAGGGCGGATGCGATCACGCTCCTGGCTCCTGGCAGTTCCTTGCACTACCAGGGCACGTTCCGAATCGGACCCGCGGACGACGGCACCAGCGTGATGGACGCACGGTCCCGTGTCTGGGGTTTCGGCAACCTGTTCCTCGGCGGGAACGGTTCGATACCGACCGAGACCGCCGGCAACCCGACGCTGACCAGCGTCGCGCACGCGGTGATCGCGGCATCGGCGATCGTCAATGGCCTGCGATGAAGTCGGACGCCCGTCGGTCCATACACCAACACAGAGAAAGGAACGCCTCGCGATGATGGCGGACTTGATGATCGAGGATCATCCGATCGAACGGCACCCCGGGGGCGTGGACGTGTACGTCCGCATGCCCTGGTACCGCGGGCTGCCGCTGTCATCGGTGACGCGGATCGGATTGACGATCGACGGTGTCGTCGTGCCCGAAGCCGACATGCGATTCGTGGTGGACGACGTCGAGTACGCACTCGACGAGCTCCCGGCACGCCACGACCGATGGTGGTACGTGCTGGACAGCGCGGTGCTCCGCATTCGCGGCATCGAGCTCCCGCCGGGCACTCACCGCGTCGACCTCCGTCTCGGTCTGCTGATCCCATACCTCGCCCATGACGGCATTCCCGCGCTCATCCTTGAGCGCGCATCCAAAGACCTCGACCTCGAAGGAGCGGCCGCGTGACGACCGACCAGCCGGGACGCCCGATCCAGGGCGTCACCCTCTACAGCTTCACGCGTGTCTTCCATCAGCACCGCTACTCGTTCGAAGACCTGGTGCGCACAGTCGCCGAGCGGAAGCTCGGTCCCGGGGTCGAGATCGTGGGCTTCCAGGCGATCAAGGGCTTCCCCGACGTCCCACCCGAGTTCGTCAGCCGGTTCCGCGGACTGATGGACGAGACGGGACTCGTGCCCTCGGCGTTCGGCGCGAATGCAGACTCGCTGCTGCGGCGAGACCGTGCGCTGACGAACGACGAGATGGTCGACTACATGGCGGCCCAGCTCCAGGTCGCGCACGACCTCGGATTCCGCACGATCCGCGTGCAGTACGGCGTGACGCCGGACGACATGGAACGCCTGCTGCCGATCGCAGAGCGTCTCGACCTCACGATGGGCATGGAGATCCACACGCCCCACTCGGTCCACCACCCGCTGATGGAGGCGCTCCTCGAGCGGTACGAGAAGCTCGGCTCGCCCCATCTCGGATTCATTCCCGACTGGGGCGTCTCCATGGTCGCCATACCGAACGTAGTACTCGACATGTACCGCGCGCAGGGCGTGCCCGAGGCACTCCTCGATCAGGTGCATCGGCGCTGGGCCGAGGTTCATCGCGGGGGTGCGCTCACGAGCGCGGCGGCGATCGCATCCATCCGAGCCGAATTCCGGGACATGGCGCTGTCCGCAGGGCAGAGCGAGGAGATCGCCAACAACCTCGCCACGCACGGCGGAGGGATGTTCGGGCACCAGCCGGCGTCCGTTTGGGGAGAGATCATGCCCTGGGTGGTCCACAGCCACGGCAAGTTCTACGAGATCGACGAGCGCGGCGACGAGCCTTCGGTCCCGGTCAAGGAGATCCTGCGCCAGTTCGTCGACAGCGGCTATCGCCGCTTCATCTCGAGCGAGTACGAGGGCTTCCACTTCAACACCGTCTCGGACCCCTTCGATGTGATCGCGGCGGTGCAGGAACTGCAACGACGCGTCGTCCGGGAACTCGGATCCTCGATGGTCGTCGACGCGGCCGAGGTGCCCAGTCCGGCCGTGATCTGAGGGCACCTGCGAAAGGGCTCCGGTCCCACCTGCACAGGTGGGACCGGAGCCCTTCGGCATGACGGGGGAGGAGTCAGCTCTTCAGACCGCCCGAGAATCCCTGGATGAACCTGCGCTGGGCGAACAGGTAGAACGCGAGCACCGGGATCATGGAGATGATCACGACGGCGAAGACCAGATTCCACTGGGTCGAGACGGACCCGACGTAGTTGTACACGACGAGCGGCAGCGTGGCGTATCCCGACCCGTTCAGGAAGATCAGCGCGGTGAAGAAATCGTTCCAGACGAACAGGCCCGCAACGATCGCGACGCTTCCGGTGACCGGGCTCATGAGCGGGAACACGACCCTCAGGAACACCTGCCACCGGCCGGCGCCGTCGATCGTTGCCGCCTCCTCGTAGTCGCGAGGCAGCCCACGGAAGAACCCCGCGTAGAAGAACACGGACAGTGGCAGAAGCAGGCCGGTGTAGATGACGATCATGCCGACGGGCGATCCGACCAGCCCCAACGACCTGGCCCCCGCGTAAAGCGGCACGACACCGAGCTGCGTCGGCACGGTGATGCCGATCATGAAGGCGTAATAAGCGACTCGGCTCCATCGGGTGGTGCGTCTCGCGAGCACGTATCCGGTCATCGATCCGAAAGCGACGAGCAGGATCACCGTGCCCACGGTGATGAACACGCTCATGAGGAGTCCGAACACGATGTTGCCGTTGGCCTGACCGGTGTTGCCGAGGATCGTCGCGAACGCCTGCAGGGTCGGGTGCGGCACCGCCAGCGACGAGGAGGTCAAGACGTCGGATGACGTCTTCAGCGACGTGGTGATGAGGACATAGAAGGGCAGCAGGAGGATCACGACGACGACGATCGTGATGACCTCTCTGACCAGCGTCGAACGGGTGTAGCGGAACATGTCAGCTCTCCGAGGTGTCGCGGTTGCGGGTGGCGGCCTGTTGCGCGATCGAGAAGATCAGGATGATGACGGTCAGCACGAGCGCCAGTGCGGCGCCGTACCCGAAGCGGCCGTAGAGGAAGGACTGCTTGTAGACCTGGGTCGCGAGCGTCTCGGTCGCACCCGCCGGGCCGCCGGCGGTCAGCGCCATGATCTGGTCGAAGATCCGGAGACCTTGCACGATCGTCAGCGTTCCGGCCACGGCGAGCGACGGACGCAGGAGCGGCAGCACGATGTAGCGGAATCGCTGCCAGGCACTGGCGCCGTCGAGCGCCGCGGCCTCCTCCGCCTCGATCGGGACGGTCGCGAGGCCGGCGAGGTAGATCACCATGGCGACGCCGAGGTTCTGCCAGACGGCGACGAACACGATCGCCGCGACTGCGATGGCCGGGTTGGCGAGCCAGTCGGTGGCGAGCGCGCTCAGGCCGATGTCGTGAAGCACCTCGTTCAGCGGCCCGGTGTACGAGAAGATGTACTCCCAGACGAACGACACCGCGATCGGGCTGAGCACGACCGGCATGAAGACGAGGACGCGGAGCACGAACCGCGACTTGATCCCGCGGTTCAATGACAGTGCGAGCAGGATGCCGCCGACGTTGGTCGCGACGAAGAAGCCCGCGGCCATCACGAGGGTGGTGACCAGGGCGCCTCTGAGTGCGGCGGTCTGGAAGATCGACACGAAGTTCGCGACACCGGTGACCGCGAACGAGCCGAGACCCGTCCAATCGGTGAACGCGAAGAACGCGCCGGTGGCCGTCGTGGCGTACAGCACTACGCCCATCAGCAGTAACGAGGGCAACGCCCACCACCAGTAGCCGTAGCCGACCCGGGCAGTGCGGCGCGCCGCCGGCGGAGAGGATCGCTCCTCTCCGCCGGCGGCGCGCCGAGTCCGAGTCGATACGGGGTGATCGTCGATGTGTGTCATGTCGAGCATCCCTCGTGTCGCATCGTTGTTCAGTTGCCCCAGGCGGCGTCCATCGCCTTGAGGATGTCGTCGACCTTGGACTGACCGGTCAGCAGGCCGGTGATGCCACTGGCCATCGCGTCCTGAATCTGGCCGTTCGGCCAGCTGAGCGTGGCGGGCGGCACGTACTGCTTGTCCACCAGCGCAGTCTGGATCGGCTGATACCACTCAGACAGCTTCGAGCTCGCGGTCACGCCGGAGACCGGCAGATCGCCCGACAGGTCGGCGAATTTCGCAGCGTTGGCCGGTTCGGCGAACCAGGAGAGGAACTCCTGCGACAGCTTCGGGCTCTTCGTGTGTGCATTGACCGCGAGCGCATCAGCCGGCGACGCGATCAGGTACGGCTTGAGCCCTGAGCGAGCGGGGAACGGGGCGACCTCGAGTTTGAGTCCGTTGTTGAACTGCTTCATGAGGATCGGCGCATAGCCGCCGGGTGCGAGGTTCGCGTAGACCTTTTGGGTCGAGATGCTCGACAGCAGCGCGGGATCGCCCGCTGCGCCGGCGCCGGGCTGGAAGCAGCCGGCCGCCTGCATCTGCTGTACGGTCTCCAACGTCCGCTTCCACGCCGCGCTGCCGGCGAAGGTGACCTTGCCGGCCGCCCGCTCGGTGTTCCACTGCGGATCCGGCCCGTACACCTCGTTGGCCGCGATCTCGAGACCGAGCAGGCTCATCGCGGAGGCGTCCTTTCCGGCCTCGCCGAACATCGCCTTTCCCTTCGCTTTGAGGGTCGCGCAGTCCGCCAGCACCTCCTCCATGGTGCCCGTCGCCGAGACTCCGGCGGCCTTCGCGCCGTCGGCGTTGTAGAGCAGGCCCTCCGGGACCAGCTGCGTGGGCATCGCGATCAGGTTGCCGTTGTACTCGAACAGGCTCTTGTCCTGCGACGGCACGAGCGCCTTCACCGTCGACGCGGTGAGCGATCCAAGCAATCCCGCCTTCGCGAGGGTGATCGCGGAGAAGTTCTGACCGACGCCGGCGCCCACGTAGAACACGTCGGGACCGCCGCCGCCCTGGAGGGCCGTGGTCAGCGTCTGCCCGTAGGTCTCCAACGACACCGGGTCGAGTTTGACCGTGACGCCCTTGTGCGACTTCATGAACGCGTCGGCCATCACCGCGTACGGACTGGTACTGGCGCTGTCGGCCACGAAGTATTCGAGTGTGATCGTCTGTGGTTCGGCGCCTCCGCTTCCCCCACTGGTCGAACAGGCGGCGAGCATGGCGCCCACCCCGGCTGCGACAAGCGCCGCGCTCGCGCTGCGGCGGATTTTCGATCGACTGGCCGTCTTCATCGGCGTCCTCTCTGACTTCGTCGTCACACCGGCGTCGGAAGGGCGTCGGGGGCGCTCGGGCGCCGCCGCAAGTGGAGCACGAGCCCCACGGATAGCCGTAATCGCGATCGTTGATACCCCTGTCGCGCACGAGTCAGAAGCCATGATTCCAGGCCCACCGTCGAGCGGTGGAATGCTTGGGGGAGTGCGCGCCGGCGGACGCGATCGATGTCCGTGTCGCGTACGAGCGAGCCCGGAGGTACGCATGTCAGCACGATTGACGAACGTCGACCTGAACATGCTCGTACCGCTGAACGCGCTCCTCGAGGAGCGCAGCGTCAGCAAAGCCGCGGATCGGCTGCACCTGAGCCAGCCGTCGCTGTCGACCTACCTGGCGCGCCTGCGGAAGCTCTTCGACGACGAGCTCTTGGAACGCCGTGGCAACAACTACGAATTGACACCGCTGGCGGTGCAGTTGCTCGAGCGCACGCGCACGGCGAGCCTCAGCATGGAGCGTCTGTTCCTCGCCCGGTCCGATTTCGACCCGTCGACAACGGAGCGCGAGTTCACGGTCGTCACGTCCGACTACGCGATGATCGTGCTCGGGGGTGCCCTCACGCGGCTGTTCACGCACCACGCGCCGCGAGCGCGCCTGCGGTTCTACACGATGTCGGCCGCCATCGTCTCCGGCGCGCCCGACACGCTCCGCGACTACGACGGCCTTCTGATGCCGCACGGCTTCCTGCTCGGGCAACCGTTCCTCGACCTCTTCCAGGATCGCTGGGTGTGCGCCGTCGCCCCGCAGAACGGCCGGGTGGGGGACACGATCACGATGCGGGAACTGACGGAGCTCCCGTGGATCTACACCTATACAGGGCGTCCCGAGAACCTCCCCGGCGCGAAACAGATGCATCACCTCGGCCTCGAGCCCAAGATCGACGTGATCTGCCCGAACTTCTCGAGCATCCCGGCCCTCCTCGCAGGCACCGACCGGGTGGCACTGCTGCAGCACTCGCTCGCCGCGCCTCTCGCCCGGGCGGGTCAGGTCCGGATGCTGGAATGCCCCTTCGAGGCCCACATGACCGAAGCGTTCTGGTGGCATCCCGTGTGGGAGCGCGACAGCGGCCACAGATGGCTGCGCCGTCTGCTCACCCAGGCCGTCGAAGCGAGCCATCTTCGGGCAGCAGCGGTGCCCGGCGCCGACGGCTCTCCGGGGACGCCCTCGCCGCTCTCGGCTCAATAGGCGTACTCGCGTCCCTGGCCGACCGCAGATAGCGCAACAAGTTGACATGTTGCTATGGTCGCGGGCAACGTTCCTGTCCCGTCCGTTCGCGCGATGCGGGCCTCGAGCGGTCAGTGACGACATCGTGAGGGGACCGGATGAAACGCTCGGTGGCCGTGGCGATCCCCCGGTTCGATGGGCTTCCGGGGATCGCGAAGAATCTCGAAGCAGGCGGGTTCCACCGCGCCTGGGCGACCGAACTCGTCGGCCGCGACGCCGTGGTGCGAGCATTGACGATGGCGGACGCGGCGCCGTCGCTCGCGGTCGGCACCGGCATCGCATACGCGTTCACGCGCCACCCGCTGGCAATGGCCGCTGCCGCGGTCGAAGCCGGCGCAGCGTCCGGCGGTCGCTTCACACTCGGAGTGGGACTCGGCACCGGCCACGTGCGCTCCCAGTTCGGCGCGTCGTTCGATTCGCCGACCGCACGGTTCGGTGAGTATCTGGACGTCATCCGGACCGCCCTCGATTCCGACGGGTCGCTGTCGTATCGGGGCCGTCACTACACCGTCGACGTGCCCGGGTTCCGATTCGGGCACGCGCGGGCGGTCGTCGACGGCGCCCGGCTGTATGCCTCGGCCCTCGGCCCGGTCACTCTGCGGGCCGTCGCTCGCACATGCGACGGCGTCGCCCTGCACCCCTTCGGCCACGTTGATCCGTACCTCGACGATGTCGTCGTTCCCGAGCTCGCCGCCGCGGCAGCGGCGAGTGGACGGCCCACCCCCGCCATCGCCACCTGGATCGTGTGCTGCGCTCTTGACGACGGCGGTCGCGCGCGTGATCTCGCTCGTGCGCAGATCGCCCTCTACGCCGCACAGCCCACGTTCACCAAGTACTTCGAACGGACCGCATGGGCGCGGCACGCTGCTCGGATCCGATCGACCGCCGACCTGGCCGCAGGGGTCCGGCCGTGGCTCGAGATCGGCCGGGCCAACGTCCCCGACGACATGCTCGACGGCATCGCCATCGCCGGCTCGCCCGACGAGGTCGCCGAACGGCTCTCGGCCAAGTCGGCTGAACTCGAGCGCAGGGGAGTGGACGAGATGACGCTCCAGCTGCCCGGTATCGCGCTTCCCCCGGATGAAGGCCCTCAGGCGCTGATCGAGCTCGCCTCGGCAGCCGCTCGTCGGCCGGGCGAGCGCGCGTGAAGATCGGTGTCGTTGGCGGCACCGGCAACATCAGCGCCCGTGTGGTGCGCCTGCTCGACGCCGCGGGCCACGACGTCGTCTGCATCAATCGCGGACGGGGTGGCGCGGGTGCCGACGGACCGCGCACGCTGGTGGGCGATCGAAACGACGAAGAATGGTTCGTTCCGGCGATCCGAAGCGAACGATTCGACGTCGCGATCGACTTCTTCAGCTTCACGGAACAGCACGCGGCGGCGAGCCTCGCCGCCTTCCGGGACGTCGCCCATTTCATCCACATCTCGACCGTCACCGCCTACGGTGAGGACTTCGACTGGCTGCCGGTGACCGAGGACCATCCGCTGCGCCCGACCATGCGCTACGGCGTGCAGAAAGCCGAAGCGGAGCGGGTGCTGCTGCGAGCGGCGCTGACCGACGACTTCCCTGTGACGATCGTCCGACCGTCGACCACCTACGGCCCGGACAGGGTGCT
Source organism: uncultured Actinomycetota bacterium (assembly GCA_963716965.1). GTDB lineage: Bacteria > Actinomycetota > Actinomycetes > Actinomycetales > Microbacteriaceae > Amnibacterium. Next base: position 1,059,384 of record CAVQUZ010000001.1, read on the forward strand.
CAGGCAGATCGGCATCGACACGCGATGGATCAGCAGGATCCGCGAAGGGCGTCCCATCGTCAAGATCGGTGATGGCACGGCGATCCACCACCTCCTCCACGTCGACGACGCCGCATCGGGATTGGCCGCGATGCTCGGTCGATCGCGCTGCATCGGCCAGACGTACAACCTCGTCAACCCTCGTCACACGTCGTGGGAGCACTACCACGCGACCGCTATGCGCGTCCTGGGCCGGGACGTCGAACAGATCGGCGTGCCGATCGGCGCCCTCGTGTCGCTCGATGCGGATCGCTTCGCCATGGCGCAGAGCATCTTCGCCCACAACCTGCTGTTCAGTTCAGCGAAGGTGCAACGCGACGTTCCCGAGTTCCAGCCCTCGGTGACTATGGAGCAGGGGCTCGCCGACGCGTTCGAACACCTCGATCGACGCGGCGCCGTCGATGCCGTGGAGCGAGACGGGTGGGAGGACCGGATCATCGCGGCTCAGCAGGGCGTGGTGCGCGCCGCGCTCGCGCGCGCCTAGTCGGCGCGGTGGCCTCTCCATCCGGCGCCGCTTGTTGACCCCGCTGGCGACCTCGGCCCGCCTCCTACGAGCCCGACCTCCTACAAGCCCGACCGTGACCATGGCCGCTGCTCGACTAATGCGGTCGCCACGCCGGCAAATCTGTCTCCGTCGGATGGCGCGCCGTCCCAGCGCGCTCGTGGATGGTGTCCAGGCCGAAATGACCGATAGCACCTGACCAGACGACATTCCACGTCGAGGTAATTCCGTGGACCGGCAGCTGGGTGCTCGGTGCGTGATCGCTGCCTCGTCGCAGCCTCGCTGGTCTGCGATCAGACGCGGTCGCTCGCCTAGCGGCGCCCCACCGATGATGTCGGTGCGGCTTGGCATCGTTTCTGCAGTCGAACATGGGGGATCAGCGATGGCGCGTCAGTCGCACAACTTTCAGTGGATCGGGTTCTCGCCGGAGCAGATCGCGCTACTCGATCGCCTCGACTTCTACGGCAACAACGCGTGGCCTCGAACATCGCAGCTCGAATGGAGGATGCCGATCCTGCTGAAGGAGTGCGATGAGGTGACGATGACGATCGAGGAAATCAAAGCGGCACTCGGCTCGATCGGGTATGACAATCACGCTCTGCACCAGCTTGACCGCTGGGACTCGAAGCGAACGATGGGCAAGTTCGGTCGCTAGACACGCTCGTGCTGCGTATGAACAGCTTCGGCCGAACGGTGTGACTCACTGCGCTCATTGACTTGAGAACTCGGCGAAAACTCGGCTAGAAGCGCCATCGAGCCGAGTCGAAGTCGCTCGAATCCAAGGGTAGGATTGGAAGTCTCATCACAGGACATGGATGGGGATTGTTGGTCTGATCAGGCACTCGTGCCGCCGCGATGCACGTGCGACGCTGAAATGCACGCGGAGATAAAACCTCCGGGAATTCCCAGAGGTCGTAGGTTCAAATCCTGCCCCCGCAACCACGAAGCATGAAGCTGAACCCCGGACCTGGTCCGGGGTTTTGCTTTTCCACGACTCGACGGTGGCACCCTTGTCGACCATTTGGTGCTGCGGGGGTAGCTGGTGGCCGATACGAGTTCTACCGTGTGTTCCACTCCAGTTGAATATCGATTCGGATGCGTCCGCTCGGGCGCCCACCTGTCAGGTACGGTCTCACCGGGCTGACGCTAATACGCTCGCGTTTTTCATGTTCAGGTCAACGTCTTAGGCGTACAGGGATTTACTATCGACATATGATCCGCTCTATCCCATTCCTATTGTTCGACGGTGAATGTGCCGCAGCGATGACCTTTTATCATGAATGTCTCGGTGGCGCGTTGACGATCACTCGGCTGCGTGACTCGCCGATGAAGGAGCAGATGCCACCGGAAAAGTACGACAGGGTCATCAACGCCCACCTCAAAAGTGGCGGTCTGGAAATCTCTGCGACGGACTGGATGGCGGCGCCTGAGTATGAACCGGCGCACGGAGACACGTTTGCGATTTTTGTCGTAGCCGACAGTTACGAGGATCTACAATTCGCTTTTGACAGACTGGCTGTAGGCGCCAAGGAAGACAGATTCCAGCCGCTGCACCCGTTACCGATAGGGAGCTACGGGCAGTTCTTCGATAAATATGGCGTGCAGTGGATTTTCAGGAGCGATGCGGCCCTCTGACCGCGCGCTACCACTGACCGGGGCCGTCGCCCTCGAGGTACCACTTACCGTGTTCCTTCAGCATGACGATCACTTGTCCTGAATCGACCCTGCAAGTCGCTTTCGTCTCCGTCTGCACTAAGAGTTGCGTACAACCCCGGAACTTGGAGTAAGCCGCAAGACTGTCGTGCGCGCTCGTCGTGAGGAGCGCTTGTGCTGAGCCAGCGCTGATCACCGCCGCGACGAATATCGTGAGCGCTACCAGAAGGTAGCGCCGACGCGAGAACGCCAAGCGCCAAATGACGTCGGAGATGATCATCAGCAGGATATATCCGACGATGAAGTAACGGGTGTTGGCGACGGAGACTGAGCCGATGCTGAGGTTCTGAATCAGTTCCCACAAAAGTACAAGCGCCAGGCCGACATAGAGCAGTTGCGCAATCCAGGTCTCCTTGGGGATGCGCAGCCTGTTATAGGCCATTTGGCTTTGCATGACTTAATATTCCGCTCGTGGCGCGATCTCGTAAACGCGTTGATCCAGGCTCACTGTAGAGCCTCGCTTGGTCGGGTGCCTGAAGGGGCAACATTACCGGCGAGTGTCCACCCGACAAGTGCGTTTGTTTTACAGCTTCTCGGACATCATCGTCTGCCTGATGGACGATCCGCGCCGTGTGGCATGTGTACTGCTTCGACTATGCACGAGGCCGGAAGCGCAGGGGTTTCCGGCCTTCACTGTTCGGGGGAGCCAGGGCTAGTGTCGCGAAGCGGGAGGCGATATGCCGCGCACGGGCCAGCGAATCGCACGGACGCTCGGGCTCGTCGCCCTCGTGCTGGCGACCTCGGCGTGTGCAGCGCCCGCGACGAACGCTTCGCCCTCGACGAACGGCTCGTCGCATCCCGCCCCAACGCAGACCGCGACCGAGGCTTCGCACGAGTTCGTGTCGAAGCAGTATCACTTCCGGCTGGCCCTTCCGAAGAAGTGGTCGGGGGTCGACGCGCAGAACGCGTGGGACGGCAGAGCGTTACAGGGGCAGGGGTCCCCGGCGTTCGCCGACTTCACCGAGTCGGGGAGCGAGAGCGTCTTCACGATCGGCGCCGCCCCGGTTGCCGCTGGGACGCAGCTCGCCGCCTGGCGAGCCGCCATGGTGCGAGCGGCGCCGTCGCGATGCGTCGACTCCCGATCGGCGACGGCGGCGATGCTGGGGGGAGAGCCGGCCCTGACCTGGACGGCCGACTGCGGCGACGTCCACCCCGTCAAGTTCGCCGTCGTGCACGGCGCACGTGGATACATCGCGATCTTCGAGGGCACCGGATCGAGCGTGAGCGCCGCGGAACAGCGTGTGTTCGACGCGATCGTTCGATCCTTCGGGTTCACCGATTGACCGTGACTGTGCGATCTCTGCCCTGCGCGACTCATTCAGGACACCGGGACGTACCGGCGCCCCAGCGCCACTGAATTCCATAGGCGGGTCCGGTCGACCCACCCGCTCAGAGGGTCGGCAGGAATCGCTCCCAGACGAGACGCTTCGCCCGCCGCGGGTCCGATTCGACGCGGTCGGTGTCGTCGATGATGAGCGTGCGGCGATCCTCCGCGGTGTAAGCGGGCCACGATGAAGGCAGGGTCCCGGTGGTCGCGAACTCCAGCCAGAAGTCGCGCATGCGCTGCCCGGCCGCGGCGAACGGGCCGCCGCCGCCCAGCATCGACATGGCCCGGACGAGCGGCGACTCGCCCTGATCGAACAGCACAGGCACTTCGACGCCGTGGGTCGCATCGAGGCCGGCGACGCGCAGGAGGCGCGGTGCGGTGTCGAACCGATATGCATGGACCTCGGCCACGCGCGACTGGTGGTCCGCCATCCGTACGCTTGGGAACCAGAAGCCGAAGTCACCGGCGAAGTCCGCGGCCGGGCGCCGAGCCGGCAGACCGGGGTAGGCGTCCCGCATGGCCTGACGTGCCTCGGGCGGAGCCTGCCCGAACACGGCCCGCATCCGGTCGGGTGAGCGCGGCAGGATGTCCATCCTGCCCCGGAAGATCGATCCCTCCCGCTCGTTGGTGCCGATGATCAGGGGCATCGGGTGGGCCCGGCCCGCGCGGAGCACGCCGAGCGGCGCTTCCGGGATGAGCTCGCCGTCGATGACGGGTGCGAGGCAGAAGGTGCCCGGATACGCGGACGGAGTCCGGATCTGCAGTGTCACGGAGGCGGTGACGAGATCGGTCGCCGGGGTCGTCGTGAGCAGTTCGACGGCGGGCGCCGTGCTGGGGGCGCCGTGCGGACGCCGCCTGGACGTGCCTGCGAGCTGCTCGCGGAGGATCTCGAGGTACTCGTCCGCCCACATCGCGGCGAGATCCGGCGAGTAGAAGGCGCTCGGTGGCGGACTCTGCGCGATCGCTCTGGCGAAGAGGCCCGCGGCGGCCGGCATGGCGAGCAGCGCGGTGACCGCGTTGCCGCCGGCGGATTCGCCGAAGACGGTCACGTTGTCGGGATCGCCGCCGAAGGCCGCGATGTTGTCGTGCACCCACTGCAGCGCGGCGAGCTGGTCGCGCAGCCCCAGATTGCTGTCGATGGCCCGATCGGCCGTCGCGTGCCTGGTGAAGTCGAGGTAGCCGAGCGCGCTCAGCCGGTAGTTCATGCCGACGAACACGACCCGGCCGCTGCCGACGAACCCGTCGCCGTCGCCCGCGTACGTCTGCGACGACCCGGTGCTGTATCCGCCCCCGTGTATCCAGACCATGACCGGAAGACCGGCGGCCGGCCCGACCGGATCGGCCGGGACGACCACGTTCAGGTTCAGGCAGTCCTCGCCGGACCGGACGCCGGGACCCACCCCGCGGAACTGTCCGTGATACGCCTGAGTCGCGACCGGTCCGTACCGAGTGGCGTCCCGGACGCCCTTCCACGGTACGACGGGCCGTGGTGCCCTGAACCGGAGTTCCCCGACCGGCGGCTGTGCGTACGGGATGCCGCGCCAGGCGACTCGGTCCCGTTCGCGCATTCCACGCACGACACCCCCGGCGACCCGCACCTCCACGGCACCCGGGCCTCGGGCCGACGATCCCTGTTCGCGCATCTGCGTCAAGCGACCAACCCTAGGGGCGCCATCGGGTCGCACTCCGGACCGAAGCCGGGCCCGAGCGTGTCACATCAACGGGACGTCCAGTCGTTCACGTGCCGCACGCCGGGCAGGCACAACAGGTGGCGCCGGATCGCGTCGGCCTCCCGGTCGCTGGCGACCCTGCCGACCACGCTCACGATGCCGTTGAGCACGCTGAATCGGACGGCGTCTTCGGGGTGCTGGTAGGTCGCCATCCAGCCCGCGAGCGACGCGGCCAGCGCCGCATCGCTCTCCGGCTCGGCGCCGTGCGTCGTGACCGGGCGTTCGGTCTCAGTCCTCATAGCCGGATCGTCCTCACCGTGGCGCACGCCGGGCAGGGACCTAGGTCCCTGCCCGGTCGGGTACCGGGCGGGTGGGACGTTCTCGGGCGCGGGATCCAGCGGGGGTTGGCGGGACGGTGTGCGGCTGTTACCGTCCGCTCATGCCCTCGCTGATCGCGCTGCTTCGCCTCGCGGGCGCACTGGCGGGGCATGGGGTCGTCGGCGGTGTTCCCGCATCGTCGTGGCTGCTGGTCGGCATGATCGGGGCCGTCGCGGTGATCGCGCTCGCGGTCCTGGCCCGCGTCGTCGTGCCGACGGAGAGTGACGCCGCTGTCGCAGCGCTGACGACGCATGTCGAGCTGTCGGTCCGGCTGTCACAGAGCGACCCGGACGCCGACGGACACACGCGGTCACGGGCACCGGGGCCGGCCGTCTAGGCCGTCCGCCATCGCACCCCGGCTCGCCCGAGCCGCCCTCCTTCGTGCACGGAACGGCCAGCCGCCGCCGATGACCGATTCGTTCGAAGGACCCCGTTGTGCTCCCAACTCGACCATGTGCGCAGCCCCTGCCCACCCGCTCCATGCGGTCCCGCGCTGCCATCTCGCCGCGACGGCAGCCGGGAGGTGGCTGTCGATGAACGTGCCGACGATCGTCGATACGGTCATCTGGCCGATCAAATGGCTGATCGAGGCGATCCTCGTGGGCGCGCATGCGCTGCTCGCGGCGACCGGCCTGCCGCCAGAAGACGGTATCGCCTGGGTCCTCGCCATCCTCGCGCTGGTAGTGGGTGTCCGCACCGCGCTCATCCCGCTGTTCGTGCGGCAGCTCCGCAGTCGACGGGCAATGCTGCGCATCAGCCCGCAGCTCGGACGGATCCAGGCGAGATACCAGGGCCGGCGCGATAAGTACTCGCGGGAGGCGTTGTCTCGCGAGACCGTCGAGCTCTACCGCCGCGAGGGGGTGCGGCCGCTCGCCTCGCTGGTGCCCCTGCTCGTGCAACTCCCCGTGCTTTTTAGCCTGTTTTCAGTGCTGAGCGGTGCCGAACGCGCCGGTTCGGCCGGCGTCGGGCTGCTGACACGCTCGCTCTCGCATTCCTTTGCGCAGGCAACGCTCTTCGGTGCGCCGCTGCGCGACTCGATCGCGACAGCCCACACGGCGGGGGCGGCGAGCGGCTTGGTCGTCGCCATTGCGGTCGTGTTCACCGTGGTCATCGTCGTGTCGCAACTCGCGCAGCAGAGCGCCCTCGCGGCGCAAGTGCCGCCCGAGGTGAAGGCGGCTCCGACCTACCGCCAGCAGCGGGTCGTCGCGTCGCTGCTGCCGCTCGTGTTCGTGTACTCCGGAATCGCGTTTCCGCTCGCGGTGATGTCCTATTTGCTGTTCTCCAATCTGTGGACCACCGCGCAACAGTTCCTTGCCCTCCGAACGTGATCGACGGTCGATACGGTGCGCAGGAGGAGACGGTCCGTCAGGGCGGGCACCACTTCGTGCTTTCGCCGGCACGGTCGACATCCGGGGCTCGGGTCAGTCCTTCGCGGTGTCCGCGCCCGCGCGCAGTGTGAGCGCGAAGCCGACGGACCAGCTGCCGGCGAGCACGAGGGCGAGCAGCAGGGCCAGCAACCAGGGCGCAGGTGCGGTCCAGCCGATCACCGTCGCGAGCACAGCGGCGGCGACCAGGAGACCGATCATCGCGGGTGCGAGCCGCCTGCGCGCGTCGCCGTAGTCGATCGCGCGCACCGTGAGCGCAAGCGCGAGGAGGGTGATCGCGACCGAGGCAGCGAGCAGCCACGCGAGGGCGCAGGCGTCCGTGCGTCGGACGCGTGGTCGACCAGTCCCACCATCGCGGCGCCCGAGGCCGCGATGGCGGCCGTGGCAGGCAGATGGCTGAACAGCCACAGCGTGAACGCGCCGCCGGTACGCCGCGTTGGCTGCCGCCCGGCGAGATCGAAGTACGTCCACCAGAAGCCGAACCCGACGACGAGCGCCAGCGCCGCCGTCGCGATCGACGTCACGCTCCGGTCGGAGGTCGCGAGCCCTTCGACCACCCCGGCGACGACTTCGCCGAGCACGATGAGGGTGAAGAGCCCGAATCGTTCGACCATGGACTCGGTCGCGCGGAGCGCGCCGGTGCCCGCGCCGCTCCCGGGACGCGTCCACAGGATGGCCGGGCCCGCCACCCACGCGAGCGCGAACACCGCCCAGGTCCAGACTCGAGCTTCCTGGGGCACGAACGCGGACCCGCCCATCACCACGACGGAGGCGGCCATGCCGACGAGGTAGGGGGTCGAGACCCGACGCATGGCGGGGGTGTCCTGCCGTCGCACGCCGGCCCACTGCCAGGTGAACAGCAGGAGCAGCAGCGCGTCGCTGACCGCGAGGCCGAATCCGTCGCGAGCGCCCGCCGTGCCGGGCGAGGCGGCGTCCGCGACGAACGCGCCCATGACGGCGAGCAGGATCATCTGCAGGAACATCAGCGCGCGATTGCGGCCGTCCTCCCTGCCGTGCAGCTCGTGATACGCCGAGCCGTTCAGCCACGCGACCCACACGATCGCGAAGACGACGGCGAATCCGCCGACGCCCTCCCAGCCGGGGTGATCGGCGAGCCCGTGCGCCGCCTGACCGATGAGCACGACGTAGACGAGGTCGTAGAGCAGCTCGAGGAACCCGACCGTGCGGTGCTCGATGATCTCCCCGTGTGCGCGAGGCGGCTGCAGGAACCAGCGCCTGAAGCCCACCGTCACACGCGACATGACGGAACGGTAGCGGGCGGCGAGATCCCGGCGGTCGTCTCGGCGCCGACATCGGGGCAGATGTCGGCGCCGACCGGCGGACGAACTCAGGCGATCCGGAGCCGGTCAGGACCGAAGGGGATCGACCGGGCGGATGCGCTCCCGACCTCCTGAACTCCTCGAGACGTCGAGCGCGCCCGCGTTCGCCGCCTCAGGCTTCGACGTCGCCGCGCCAGGCGCCGTCTGCCGCGCCCTTCGACTCGATGTACTGCTTGAAGTTCTTCAGGTCCTTCTTGATGGCGTGGTTGTCGACGCCGAGCGTGCCGCCCGAGCTTCTCGAGGATGCCCTTCGGCTCCCAGTCGATCTGCACGGTCACCCGCGACTTCGTGTCGCTCAGCTTGTGGAACGTGACGACGCCGGCGTGGTCGACCTCGCCGCCGGTGCTCGTTCCAGGCGACCCGCTCGTCGGGGTGCTGCTCGGTGATCACGGCCTCGAACTGTCTTCTCGACCGGGCCGACCTTCACCGTTCCACACGGTGAGGGTCGTCGGTGATCTGCGTGATCGACTCGACCTCGTCGAGGAACTTCGGGAACTCCTCGAACTGGGTCCACTGGTTGTATGCGGTCGGAGACGGGGACGTCGACATCGATGGTTTCGATGGCCTGTGCCATGGAACTGCTCCTTCATGGTCGGGCGCGATCGTCCCGGCGGCATGAACGGTATGTCGTGACGCCTGGAAGGTTCCCGGACGTGCGCTGACTGTCGCGTGGATCGATGCCGCAAATCGCGCCGCCCCGCCGCGCGAAGGACAGAGTGTGGGGATGGTGGTCACGGCGGTGACGCGAGCGCTCCGGGGTCTGACGTCCGGCGTGGCGGCGACGGGTGTCATGACGGCGTTCCTGATCGCGTCCGAGCGGTCGGGAATCATGCGTGGACAGCCGCCGCGGATGGTGATCGATCGGTTCGCGGGCGATGCGGACGACCGCGCGAAGGACGGCGCGGCGCTGCTGTCGCATTTCGCCTACGGGGCGGCCGCGGGCGCCGTGTTCGCCGTCATGCTCGGCAGGCGGAGGTCGTCGCCGGGGGCGGGCGTCACCTACGGGCTCGTGCTGTGGGCACTCGGGTACGAGGGGTGGCTGCCGGCGCTCGGCGTCCTGCCACCCGCGCATCGCGACCATCGTGGTCGGGCCGTCACGATGGTGATCGCGCACGTGATCTACGGCCGGGCGCTGGCGGCGGACGGGCGCCGCCGGTCAGTCGTCGTCGAGTGACACGAAATGGTTCGCGGCGCTGCCCACATCGGGCGCGTTGTGATCCGCGATCGGCGCCGGCTCGAGGCGCCGGGTCTTCTGCTCGAGGTGTTCCGTGGTCTCCGCAGAGGTCGGCAGGTCGATGTCGTCGCTTCGGCCCGGCATGATCGTGATCTGACTCGCCGGACCGAGGAGGAGCCGGGCCTCGTCGGGCTCGCCGTCGTCTCGGACGATGGGAATGGTGACGGTGTCGGCGGTGCCGGCACGCGCGAGCGCTCCGGCGTAGGTGAGGATCGCATCGGCGACCTCTGCCGACGTCAGCAACTCCTCGCGGCCTGTGGCGATGATGCGCATCGTTGCTCGTTTCCGTCTCTCGCCCGGCACATGTCGTAGCCGGCTGGGGAGGAGTCCGCCGGTCCGACCCGGTCCCCGCCGAGACCTGCTCGGCTCGGCGACGACCCGGCTGCGGCGTCTCCTGCGTGTCTCATCCTGCGCCCTGGAGGCTGTGCGCCGGATGGATCGCCGAGACCGCTTCGCGCTCGCTACGCCCCCTCGGGGTCCTCGTCGGCGAAGCCGCGGAACCGGGCGACGACGGTCGCGAGGTCGTCGCCCGTCGCTTCGGCGACCTGGCTGACCGCGTACGTCGCCAGGTGGATCGCGGCCCCCGCGAGGATCCCGGGCGGCACGGTGCCGATGCCGCGGAGCGCTGCGGCGATGGCCTGCGCGTTCGCCTCGTCGCCGGCGTCGGGGTCGTACGCGATCATCGAGTCCAAGAGCAGGTGCGCCGCGCGGCGCTGGTCGTCGTCCATGCGCCAAGTGTGACGGTCGTCCGACACGACCTTGCACCGTGGTCCCTGACGCGCCGGCCGCCCGTCGCGCGAAGTCGTGGCGCTGCCGCCCGGTCGCTGCGAGTGTGGACCCGTGCTGAACGAAGTGGCCGACGGCGTCTGGGTCCGGCAGAGCCGGTGGATGTGGAGCAACTCCGTCGTGCTGCGGGGGGAGGCGGGCCTGATCCTGGTCGATCCGGGCATCGCCGGGTCGGAGCTGCGCGCACTCGCCGATGACCTGGACTCCCTCGGCATCCCCGTGGTCGCCGGCTTCTCGACGCACCCGCACTGGGACCACCTGCTCTGGCACCCTCGGTTCGGCGACGTCCCCAGGTACGCGACCGAATCCGGTGCCCGGATCGCACGAGCCAACCAGGCGCGTGCGCAGACCATGGCGGCCGAGAGCGCATCGGGCATCCCCCTCGACCTGCTCTGCCTCGTCGACCCGCTGCCGCCCGGCGGTGGTCCGGTGCCGGGAATGGTCATCGCCCACGATGCGCACGCCGTCGGCCATGCGGCGGTACTGCTCGCGGACCGCGGTGTCCTGCTCGCGGGCGACATGCTGTCGGACGTCTTCGTGCCGATGTTCGGGCCGCCGGGACCTGAGCGGGTGGACGTGTACTCCGCCGCACTCGCGACGCTCCAGATCGCCGCCGAGCAGGCGCAGGTCGTCATTCCTGGGCACGGCTCGGTCGCCCTGGGTGGCGAGGTCGGGGCACGATTCGCCGCCGACCGCGGCTACGTCGAGGCGGTGCGGCGGGGTGCTCCGCCGGACGATCCGAGATCCGGCCCGCGCCCTTGACCGCAGCGACCCGTCGGGCCATGGTGCTCGGATACCGTCGTCCGGGATCGGTCGGCTGATCGCTCGAGGGGTGGGGTGCCGTGCGTCGAGTCATGCCCGTGCTCCGCATCCTCGCCGCGATCCTGATCCTCGCTGCGCTCGTCGACCAGCTGGTCGTCTACTTCGGCTACTGGCACCGAATCGGCATCCGGGACGTGGGCCTACGGGTCGTCGACTACTGGAGTGCGTTCACGAACGAGGTGAACCTGGCGGCGGCGATCGTGTTCGTCGTCGGCGCCGTCCTGCTGTGGCGCGGTGCCGGAGCCGGGCCGGCCGCGCTGACGCGGGTGCGGCTCTGCGTGCTCGCCGCGATCGTCCTGACGAGCGTGGTCTACAACGTGCTGCTGCGGGGGGAGCCCGTACCCGCCGGCTCCCAGTCGGATTGGGCGAACAACACGTTCCACGTCGTCGCGCCGATCCTGTTCGCGCTGGACTGGCTGATCGCGCCGAGGCAGCCTCGGTTGCGCTTCCGCGCGGCGTGGCTCGTGCTCGTCTATCCGGTCGCCTGGCTCGTCTACACGATGGTGCGCGGGCCGCTCGTGCCCGACGAGATCCTCCACACGCCCTACTTCTATCCGTACGGCTTCCTCGATCCGAACGGCGCGGGCGGATGGGGGGCCGTCGTCATGATCGTCGGTGTGCTCATCCCGTTCATCGTCGTCATCGGCGTCGCGGGCGTGGCCGCGTGGCGGCTCGAGGACCGGATCGGGCGGCCGCGCGCGGCGCGGTGAGGCGTCCGTGATCGCCGTTGCGCTCGCGTTACGCCGGCCGTGGAGAGTACGAGGACCACGAAAGGAACCCCCCAATGTCGCGTCCCCGCACCGCACTCGCCGCGCTCGTCCTCTGCGCCGCGTCCCTCACCGCACTGACGGCGTGCTCGTCGTCACCCACGTCGACCGGGTCGTCGACCGGATCCGGGCCCGCGGCGTCGGCGTCACAGGCCCCCGCCGCATCGTCGAACGTCGCTCGCCCGACGAACATGTGCGCGCTGCTGTCCACGAAGGAGGCGAGCGCGGCCTTCGGCACCCAGATCGCCACGACCTACAAGGGCGAATCGAGCTGCGACTACTCGGGCGGGGACGAGGCGTTCGACCTCACGCTCGCTCCGACGGAGATCGGAGGCTTCGCGAACGAGGTCAAACTGCTGCAGCTCGACATCGGTGCGACCAAGCCGATCTCGGGCGTCGGCGATGAAGCCGCGGGCAATGCGAAGGGCATCGCCTTCCGAGTGGGCTCGGTGATCATGGACATGCAGGTCAGCATCGGGACGACGCGGACGACGGAAGCGATGTTGACCGCGGCCGCGAAGACGGTCATCGGCCACCTCGGGTAAGCGGACGGGAAGCATCCGCCCGGTCTCCAGCTGTCCGGGAAAACTCGGAATTCCTACGAGACTTTCGCTGTCATTTCGTGCATTGCCACTCGTATTTCGTGCACGGCGACCACGAAGTGACTTTCGTCTCTTCGTGGGACAGGACGGGGGCCGGACCCTCGCCACATGAGGGAAGCAGACGCCGATCCGCGGTTCGGCGAGGACCATGGCGCCGAGCGAGCGCGCCGCCCGCCGCGCATCGTCGTCGGCGTCGACGGCTCGCCTGACTCGGTCGCCGCGCTGCGCGCGGGTGCCGATTTCGCCACAGGGCGCGGAGGCGTCCTCGTTGCCGTCACGGCCTGGGGCAGCCCCCGATCCGGACGAGGCGGGCGGGGCGCCGAGATCGACTCCCGCGCCGAGGCGGAGGACGCGCTGGCCCTCGCGCTGACCACCGCGTTCGGCGACGAGCCGCCCGCGGCGGTGGAGCGCATCGTCACGTCGGCCGCGCCGGCGGCCGCGCTCGTGGGCGAGAGCCGAGGCGCGGACCTGCTCGTCGTGGGCAGCCGCGGCCGGGCCGGGTTCGCGGGTCTGCTCGTCGGATCGGTCAGCACCTCGTGCACGACGTACGCGCACTGCCCGGTCCTCGTCACGCATCGGGGGAGCGCGCTCGCCGAGCGGAGCGGGCGGGACAGCCGCGCGCGGCTGGTCGCCGGTATCGGATGCGGCCCGGAGGACGTGGAGGCGCTCCGGGTCGCGGCCGGCATCGCGGCGGAACTCGACGCCGATCTGCTCGCCATCACGGCGTGGCGGTTCCAGGAGCGCGACGCCGGCAGCCCGTCCGATCTCCGAGAGGGGCTGCGGCGGTCGACGGAACGGGATCTGGAGCGGCACGTGCAGCACGCGTTCGGCGACGACCGCCCGCGACGGCTGCGCCTCGAGACCCGTGGCGGCATGCCCGCGGCGGTCCTCACCGAGGCGAGCCGCACGGCCGCGCTCGTCGTGATCGGGCGGCTCGGGCACGGCCAGTGGGCAGGGGTGCTGCACGGCTCGATGAGCGTCCCGGTCGCAGACCGCGTGCATTGTTCGGTCCTGGTCGTCCCCGAGTCGGCCGCCTGGACGCAGGCCGCCCGCGACGGCGCGTCCGGGCGGTTGCGCGACGAGTTCCGGCTGCGCGCATGAGCACCGTCGGTCAAGTGGGCGCGACGCCGGCCGATCGCCGAACACCGCTGGCGGCGCTCGTGGCGTTCGCGAGCACGTTCCGCGACATCGCGCCGCTGCCACCGCGTCTGGCTGCCATCCATCGTTCGGGCACCCGTCCGCATCGCGTGCTGCTGGTCGGCGGCGGCGTCCTCGAGGGGTGGGGTCTCGTCGACCACAACCTCGGTCTGCCCGGCTTCTTCGCCGACGAACTCGCCGCGCGCACCCGCCGCGGCGTGGATCTCGACGTGGTCGTCGAGCCGAACCCCACGGATCCGGCTGCGATTCGGGCCTTGCGTGCGCTGCGGCTCCGCCGCTTCGACGCGGTGATCGTCGTGCTGCCCGACGGGGGGTCCGCGGACGCCGCGCGGCCGGCGCGCTGGGCCACCCGGTTCGCCGAGCTCACGGATCTGCTGCTCGCGGAGACCTCGTCGGTCGCGCCGCTGTTCGTGGTCGACCCGGCCGTCGCGTCGAACGGGCACGCGCGGACCGCGAAGCCCGACCGGTCCACGGCGCAGCAGACCCGGCGGGCCGGCGTCACCCGGAGGATCTGCGCAGTCACACCGCGTATCCGGTACGTCGCCCTGCCCATCTGGCTGCGGGCGGACGGCCGAGGCGGCCGTTCCAGCGTCACGACCTACCGCCTGTGGGCGCGCGTGCTGATGCACCACGTCGCGCCCAGCCTCGAGGCGCTCGATCACGAGTCCGGAACCGACCGGCCGAGCGATTACCGCACGTTGCCCGACGACGAGTCGTTCCGTCAGCGCGCCGTCGACGCGCTGCACGTGTCGCGGGGGCACGACGTCGAACTCGATGCCACCGTCAGGGACGTCAGGCAGCTGTTCCAGACGACAGGGGCTGCGATCAACATCATCGACGGAACGACGCAATGGCAGAAGGCGTCCATCGGGCTGCCAACGGACGACCTGCCGCGCGAGATCGCGTTCTGCGCGTCGACGCTCACGGCGGACGACTACGCGCTCTTCCCCGACATGCAGCAGGACCCGAAATTCGTCGGTCATCCATTGGTCGGCGGCCCCGACGGCGCCCGGTTCTATCTGGGATTCCCGATCCACACCTGGGACGGGTACCGGGTCGGTGCGCTCTGTGTCATCGACACCGAGCCGCGCGAGGTCAGCCCCGCCGAAGTGGACTGCTTGCGGGACTCTGCGGCGCGGGTCGCGGACATCCTCTGGCAGCGTTCGCTCGAGGCCGAGGGCGTCTGATTCCGACGCCGGTCTGACTCCGGGTTCCCCCGGGGTTGCCGCTGCTGCGGGACGGGGTCAGGATGCTTGCCATGGCGCAGCGCCGAGTCGTCGTGTGCACCAACTCCGCCGAGGGGCATGCGCGGCCCATGCTGGCGGTGGCGGATGCGTTCGTACGGCGCGGCTGGGACGTCCGGGTGCTGACGGGTCCCGCCTTCCGCGACCGCGTGGTCGCGATCGGCGCCGAGTTCGTCGAGCTGCCCCCCGAGGGCGACGTGCACAACGAAGAGGCACACGACGAGCGCCGGTCCGGGTTGCGGGCGCTGAACGAGGGCGTGACGACCGCGTTCCTGACGCCCGCGCCCGCCGCCTGGCGCGCGTTGCGGGACGTGGTGGCAGCGCGGCCGGCCGACGTCGTCGCGACCGAACTCGCGTTCGTCGGTGCCGCCGGCCTCGCGGGACTGCCCGCCGACCAGCGGCCGTTCACGGCGGCCTGCGGCATCTTCCCGCTCGGCATCTCGAGCCCGGACACGGCGCCGTTCGGCATCGGCCTGCCGCCGATCGGCGGCCCGTTGAACCGACCCCGCAACCGGCTGCTGAACCTGCTCGCCACCAAGCTGCTCTTGGCTCCGCTGCATCGCGAGGCGGATCGCACCCTGCGCGGAATCGGTGCGAGCGGTCTCGCGGGCGGATTCTTCATGGACTTCGTCCGTGAGGCGGACCTCATCGCCCAGTTCACCGTGCCGGCGTTCGAGTATCCGCGATCGGATGCCCCGGACAACCTGCGGTTCTACGGTCCCGTCTCGCGCGGTGTCGTCGCGGCGACGCCGCTGCCCGACTGGTGGGACCGGCTCGACGACCGGCCGATCGTGCATGTGAGTCAAGGCACGGTCGCGAACCTCGACTTCGGCGAGCTCGTCGCACCGACGCTCGCGGCGCTGGGCAACGAGGACGTGCAGATCGTCGTGACGACGGGCGGACCGCCGGTCTCGGCGCTGCCCAGGCTGCCGCCGAACGCGTTCGCTGCCGAGTTCATCCCGTACGACCGGCTGCTGGCCCGCACCGCGGTCTTCGTCACCAACGGCGGGTACGGCGGCCTGCACTACGCGATGGAGTTCGGCGTGCCCGTCGTCGTCGCCGGCGACACCGAGGACAAGCCCGAGACGGCGGCCCGCGTCGGCTGGGCGCACACCGGCGTCAACCTCCGGACCGGCAGGCCGACGGGCGCCGCGGTGCGCCGAGCGGTGCGCCGGGTGCTCGCCGACCCGAGCTACGCCGCCGCGGCCGCGCGGGTCGGCGCAGCGATCCGGGAGTCGGCCGGGGCCGAGGGGCTCGTGGACGACGTGGAGCGCGCGGTGGCCGGTCGGCGCTGAGCGTCAGTGCCGATACCGGAGGCCCGGGTGCCACGGTGGCAGACGCGGGGTGGCCGCGCCGGTCAGCATCTCGCGGATCGACCCACTGCGGGGGGACGCGGGGAGCAACCCGCGCTCGCGGAGCACGGGCATGAGCTGCTCGATGAAGTCGCGGTAGCCCTCGGCGCCTCCGTACCAGTTCTCGACCAGGAAGCCGTCGACACCGGTCGCCTCGACGAACGACTCGACCTGGTCCGCGACGGACTCGGGCGCGCCGGTGAACTTCACGCCGCCGATCGTCGACGGCAGGGCGTCGAGCACCGCACCGACGGTCGGGCTCGTGCCGTCGGGGTTCCGCCACATCGCGAGCATGGTCTGCCCGACCTCCGTCGACACGTCGTCCAGACTCGCGTCCGGGTCGAGCTTCGCGAGATCGACGCCGGACCAGCCGAGGAAGAGCGCAGCCGCGGCCTCGCGCGTGGGCGTGTGATTCAACTCGTCCCGCAGGGCGGCGGCCTCCGCGTCCGTCGCGGCGAGCACGAAGCTCGCGCCGTTGACGATCGTGATGGAGTCGGCCGGGCGGCCGGCCGCGGCCGCCTTCTCGCGCAGCGTGGCGACGGACCGGGCGGCACGGGTGACGTCACGGTCCTGCGTGAAGACGCACTCGGCGTACTTCGCCGCGAAGCTGGTGCCGGCACTCGAGGTGCCGGCCTGGAACAGGGTCGGCGTCCGCTGCGGTGAGGGGATCGCCTGGTAGTAGCCGTCGAAGCGGAAGTAGCGGCCCTCGTGCCTGATGCGGTGCACCTTCGCGGGGTCGGCCCAGGTCTTCGCGGCCTTGTCGGCGAGGACCGCGTCGTCGTCCCACGCGCCCTCCCAGAGTTCGAGGTCGAGTTCGACGAACTCCTCGGCACGCGCATACCGCTCGTCGTGCGGGGTGATCCGGCCGAGGTCGAGCAGCCGCACCATCGCCTGCTGGTTGTCGCTCGTCACGATGTTCCAGCCGATGCGGCCGCCGGTCAGATGGTCGAGCGTCGTGAAGGTGCGCGCATTCAGCAGCGGCTGCTGCGACGTGGTGGATGCGGTGACGACGAGGCCGATGCGGGGGACCGTCGCCGCGATCGCGGACATGATCGCGATCGGGTCGTGCACGGGGAACTGGACGGCCTCACGGATGACGGCCTCGGGCACCTCGCCGTCGTCGTTCATTGGGTAGCCGATCGCCTCCGCCATGAAGAAGAAGTCGAAGCCGGCCTGCTCCACGGCCCCGACGAGGTCCTGCCAGAAGCCGAGCGTCGCGAAGGCGCTCGTGTCGCCGCGCGGGTGGTGCCACGAGTTGCCGATGAAGTTGGGCGTGAACTCCTCGAACGCCCCCAGGACCAGCTGCTTCGGCATGCCTCGACGCTAGCGGCTGCGGTTGCCGCTGCGGTTGCCGCTGCCGCTGCCGCCGCTGCCGCCGCTGCCGCTGCTGCCGCTGCTGCTGCCGCTGCTGCCGCCGGTGCCGGTGCTGCGGCTGCCGCTGTCCCGGCCGACCCTTCCCCCGATCCCTGCGCGCCGTGTAGGCATCACCGCGCGGCGTAGGCAGACAGGCGGCGTGTCGTCCTACCGCGCGCGGTGATGCCTACACGGCGCGGGGGAGGAGACGGGATGCGGGGCGGGTCAGGCGCCGGCGGTGGCTGCGGTGGCCGGCTCGGCCGGGATCTTGCCCTCTTCCGCAAGGGTGACGACGAGGCGGCGGCCGCTGCGGGGGGTCTGGCCGATCCAGTCGCCGACCACTGCTCCGGACGGATGTTTGCCGTGCTTCGCGATGTGGCTGCGGATGCGGCGCGCGACCTGGTCGCGGTCGACCGTCGTCGTGCGGGTGGTGCTCGCGGAGGACCGCGGGCCGACGGTGGTCGGCGCCGCCGTCATCGCGGCTTTGGCGTGCGCCGGAAGCGGTGCGGTCTGCTCCTCGTCCGGAGCGATGTCCACGTACGGTTCGGGGGAGGCGACTCGGGCGGCGACCGCGGGCGCCGCCGTCACCGCGACCGGCGCCGGCGCATCGGCCGCCCGTTCCACCGATTGGTCGGCCGCGGCGACGGCGGCGACCTGCGCGTGCGGGCTCTTCAGCATGATGACGAGCAGGTGGGTGGAGAGCAGCAGCGCGAGCGCGGGCACGGCGCCGATCGCGAAGTCCTCGGGCAGGGTGAGGTGACGGCCGGTCGCGTGCACGCCGTTCGCATAGATCGAGACGAGCCCGAAGAGGACCAGGATCGTCCACGCGTATGCCGTCGGCCCTCGCCGCCCGCGGCCCTCGAGCACGAGCACGGCGAAGGTCGACACGACGATCGTGCCGTCGACGATCAGCGGCCAGCCGATCGCGATCGTCGTGGGGATGTTCGCGGCGACCGCGAGCGCGTGCTGCGAGGTGAACGACAGGGCGAACGACATCGCCACGATGGCGGCGACCGTCACCGCGACGAGGCGCAGCAGCACCACACCGTCCGCCTTCAAGAACCTGCCGTTACCGCTCATCACACTTCCCTCGCGTCCGAACCCGTCCTGCGTCCCATCGTTGCCCCTCGGACGCGGGACGCCCGGGAGGTCACGCCGGGAAGCCGCGGATGCGACCGGCGCGCCGGGCGTGTCGCGCCGCGAGGCGCATGCGACCCTGTGCCGGGAGGACACGTGGCCACGCACAGAACAGATCCGTCGCCGAAGGACAAGCCGAGGCCGTCGAGGCGGCGACCGCTGACGACGTACACGCACCCGCGGGGGCGCGCCGAGATCCTGGCGAACCGCGAGGCGCACCATCCGACCCTGGTGGCGTTCGCGCTGCGGCGCGCGGGCAGCGTGCAGCTGCGCGTGGCGGACACGATCACGACGTTCGCCGGATCGATGCGGTTCGTCTACATCCACATCGCGCTCTTCGCGCTCTGGATGCTCGTCTTCGAGAAGAGCCCGTGGCCGACGCTGACCCTGGTCGTCTCGCTCGAGGCGATCTTCCTGTCGACGTTCGTCATGATCGGCCAGAACCGGCAGGCGGCGTTCCAGCAGGCGAAGGCCGACCACGAGTTCACGACGCAGGAGAAGGAGCTGGACGAGAACACCCAGCTCACCCGCGAGATCCACCGTCTGACGGTCGAGCTGCACGCGCTGCAGACCGGCGGCGACGGAACGGCGGCCCCGGCGAAGCGCTGAGCCGCCGCACGATCGGCCGGGGCACGGCGCGGCTACGCTCCTAGCGTGAGTGCCCTGCAGGTCGCAGTCGTCCAGTTCGCGCCCGGCGCGGACGCGTCGGCGAACCGCGACGCCGTGCGGGCGCGGGCGCACCTGGCTGCGTCCCGCGGTGCCGACCTCGTCGTGTTCCCCGAGTACTCGTCGTACTTCCTGAGCCCGATGACGGCCGAGCTCGCCGCCCACGCCGAGCCCCTGGACGGTCCGTTCGTCGCAGGGCTCGCCGCCGTCGCGGGCGAGGCGGGCGTCACGATCGTCGCCGGACTGGTCGAGGCGGCGGGCGACCGGTTCCGCAACACCGCGGTCGCGGTCGGCGCGGACGGGCTCATCGCGACCTATCGCAAGCAGCACCTGTACGACGCGTTCGGTCAGCGCGAGAGCGACTTCGTCGAGGCCGGCCCGCTCGAGGACCCTCGGGTGTTCACCGTCGGCGGTGTCGTGATCGGCATGCAGACCTGCTACGACATCCGGTTCCCCGAGGTGTCACGCCGACTCGTCGACGCAGGCGCGCAACTCATCGTGGTGCCGGCGGAATGGGTGCGCGGGCCGCTCAAGGAATTCCACTGGCGCACGCTGCTGGCCGCGCGGGCGATCGAGAACACGGTGTACGTCGCGGCGGCCGACCACGTGCCGCCGGTCGGCGTGGGCGCCAGCATGATCATCGATCCGATGGGCGTCGCGGTCGCCGCCCTCGGCGAAGCGGCGGACATCGCCGTCGCGCCGATCGACACGGCCCGGATCGACGCGGTGCGGGCCACGAATCCCGCGCTCGCGCTGCGTCGCTACGGCGTCGTGCCGCTCGCCTGAGCCGCGGCGTCCTGCAGGTAGGTCCCGCCGCACGCCTGCGCGAGGGAGGTGCCGAACAGCGCGGCGGGCGTGAACGCGCCCGGCCGTCCCTCGCCGCGCAGCAGCCGCGCGACGACCTCGGCGGGCACCGATCCCGTGAAGTCCTGCGCGTCGCCGAGCCGCAGCCAGCCCTCACGGACCGTCCCGTCGGCCCAGCGGACCCGCGCATGGCCCCAGGAGTACGCGCGCGGTCGCGGTGCGGCCTTCATCTCGACGCCCGCGAGCCGTCGCTTCGCCAGGTCACGGAGCGGCCGGATGCCGAGGAGCGCGAGCACGGCGGGCATCGCCGCCCGGATCGGGGCGGCATCCGGCACGGCCGTGGAGGCCGACACGACCGACGGCGCCCCGCTCGCCCGTTGCGCGGCGACGAGCTCGCCGAGCGGGATGCTGCCCGTCGTGACCGTGCCGCCCTCGGGCAGGACGATCCGCTCGGCGCGGCCGCCCATGCGGTCGCCGACGAGCCTGCCGTCCCAGAAGCGGCGGCCCTCGAACCGGCCGCCGCCCGGCACCCCGGGCAGTCCATCGAGGATGCTGCCCGCGAGCGCGTCGCCGAGCCGGCCCGCCTCCGTGGCGAGTGAGGGCACCATGTCGACCCGCACGTGCTCGGGCGTCGGCCGGCCGGCGCACAGCGCCACCACGACGCTCTCGGTGGCGGTGACCCCGAAGCCCGCGCCGGTGACGAGCGTGGCGCCCGCGACCTCGGCCGCACGGCCGAGGTCCAGCAGGCCGAGCACGGCGCCGATGTCGTTCGCGAGGTCGACGTAGTGCGCACCGGCCGCGACACAGGCGAGGGCGATGCCGTCGGCCACGGTGAACGGGCCGGCGGTGTGCACCACCGCTGCGGGGCGCTCCGCCCGGATCAGGGCGGCCATGTCGGCTTTCGTCGCAGCGATCAGCGTCGGGAGCCCGTGCCCGGCAGCCGCGGCCGCCAGCCTGCCCGCATCCCGGCCGACGAGCGTCGGTCGTATGCCGCGCGCGACGAGCTCGTCGGCGACGGATCGGCCGGACCGACCGGTCGCCCCGAGGATCCAGACCTCGTGTTCGTCGTCCATCGCCGGATCCTTCCGTCAGCCGAGCCGGGTCGCGAGGCGCGAGGCGGCTTCTTCGAGCACCGGTAAGCGCTTGCAGAACGCGAAGCGCACGAGCGACGCCGTCGGGGGGTCGATGGGCGCGCGGCAGAACGCCGAGACGGGAACGGCGACGACGCCGGCCCGATGCGGCAGTTCGCGGCAGAAGGCCGCGGCGTCCGCGAAGCCGAGGGGTGCGGCGTCGGCGATCACGAAGTAGCTCGCCGACGACGGGAACACCGTGAAGCCGGCCGCGGCGAGGCCGGCGGACAGCACGTCGCGCTTCTGCTGCAGCGTCGCCGCGAGCGCCGCGAACACCGGGTCGGGCAGCCCGAGGCCGACCGCGATCGCCGGTTGGAAGGGCGCGGCGTTCACGTAGGTGAGGAACTGCTTCACGGCGAGGATCGCAGTCACGAGCTCCGCGGGAGCGGTGAGCCAGCCGACCTTCCAGCCGGTGGCGCTGAACGTCTTGCCGCCGGATGAGATGCTGACGGTCCGCCCGCGCGCGCCGGGCAGCGTCGCGATCGGCACGTGCGCACGGCCGTCGAACAGCAGGTGCTCGTACACCTCATCCGTGACGATGATCGCGTCGTGCCGCTCCGCGAGCGCCACGATCGTCTCCAGCACGGTCTGCTCGAACACGGCGCCCGTCGGGTTGTGGGGGTCGTTCACGACGATGACTCTGGTGCGGTCGGTGACGACGGCTCGCAGCTCGTCGAGGTCGGGCTGGAAGTCGGGCAGGCGCAGCCGCACCGTGCGGTGCACGCCCCCGGCGAGGCCGATGATCGCGCCGTACTCGTCGTAGAACGGCTCGAACGTGACGACCTCGTCACCGGATGACACGAGCGCGAGCAGGGTCGCGGCGATCGCCTCGGTCGCGCCGGCGGTCACCAGCACCTCGCGGTCCGGATCCACCGTCAACCCGTACCAGCGCAGCTGGTGCGCGGCGATCGCCTCACGCAGACCCGCGGTGCCGAGCCCCGGAGGGTACTGGTTCAGGCCCGCGTCGATCGCCTCGTGGGCCGCCCGGATCACCTCGGGCGGGCCGTCCTCGTCGGGGAATCCCTGACCGAGATTGATCGCGCCGGTCGCCGCCGCGAGCGCGCTCATCTCCGCGAAGATCGTCGCGGCCGGTGCCCCGTCGGCGCCGAGGAGCCCGGCGCCCGCTGCAGCGCGGCGCCATGGACCGGGCATCGTCACGCCGCAACGCTACCCGCGCCGGACGGGCCGATCCGCGAGTCCGCCGCATCGGCGGGCGTCGGCTACCCTGCTTCGGTCTCGGCAGCCCTCGTCCTGAGCCTCGCAAAGGCTCCGCATACGTGACGTCCAGGGTCGCCGTTCAGGCTTGGCGAGCACCATGAGAGGAGCCTGTCGTGTCCGACAGCAGCAACCCGTCCGACGAGTGGCGAGCACCGGGTGACCACGCGGCGTCGACGCCGCCCGACGATGCGACCACGCCCGTTCCGCAGCAGGGTTCGGACTTCGAGGCACCGGCGACTCAGCCGGAGCCGCAGGCCGTCGCCGCGGAACCGGTCGCGGCCGAGTCCGAACGGCGGACGAATCGCGGCCTGCTGGTCCCCGTCGTCGTCGCGGCCGTCGTCGCCGCGCTCGTCGGCGGCGGAGTCGGTGCCGGCATCGCCGTCGCGGTGGGGTCGCACAACGACGGCCTCGCCACCGTCGGGTCGACCGGGTCCGGCCTCGTGATCAACAACCCGAGCGCTGCGACGGCCGTCACCGCGGTCGCGGCGAAGGCCTCGCCGTCCGTCGTCACGATCTCGGTCACCGATTCGGCGGGCGACGGCGGCACCGGATCCGGCGTGATCCTGAACTCCACCGGCGACGTGCTGACGAACAACCACGTCGTCACACTCGAGGGCGCATCGTCGAGCGGCACCCTGTCGGTCACGACGAACGACGGGCGAATCTACGCCGCGAGCGTGGTCGGGACCGACCCGATCAACGACCTCGCCGTGATCCGCCTCAAGAACGCGAGCGGCCTCACGCCCGCCACGTTCGCCGACTCGACGAAGCTCAACGTCGGCGACGCGGCGATCGCGATCGGCGCGCCCCTCGGGCTCTCCGGCAGCGTCACCGACGGCATCGTCTCGGCGCTCAACCGCAGCATCTCGGTCCAGTCGTCCGCGGTGCCGAACAGCAGCCAGGGCGACCAGAGCAACAGCGACGGCCCGTTCCAGTTCTGGGACCCGAACAGCGGCTCCGGCTCGACGGCGAGCAGCACGGTGTCGCTCGCCGTCATCCAGACGGACGCGGCGATCAACCCGGGCAACTCCGGCGGCGCGCTGCTGAACTCGGCGGGCCAGGTCATCGGCATCAACGTCGCCATCGCCAGCGCGAGCTCCTCCAGCAGCAGCACCGGTCAGTCCGGCTCCATCGGCGTCGGCTTCGCCATCCCGTCGGACATCGCCAAGCGCGTGGCGAACGAGCTCATCACGAACAAGAAGGCCACGCACGGCCTACTGGGCGCCGGAGTCGGTGACGCGAGCTCCACGACCAGCTCACCCGTGGCAGGCGCGCTCGTGCAGACCGTGTCGGCCGGCGGCGCCGCCGCGAAGGCCGGGCTGCAGAAGGGCGACATCGTCACGAAGTTCAACGGCGTGACCGTCACGAGCGCCGGTGACCTCACCGCACAGGTCCGGGCGCTCGAAGGGGGCGCCTCAAGCACCCTCGTCTACGTGCGCGACGGCGCCGCGAAGTCCGTGAAGGTGACCCTGGGGACCTACTCCGGCTGATCGCGCGGGGGCATCCGGTGACGGACGGCGGTTCAGTAGGATCCTCTCGTTTCGGGCACCGCGGCCCGGAACCGGCGCGGGCGGAAGGACCTCGATGCTCACCATCGCCCAGCAGGCGCAGGCGGCGCTCGCGTACGTCGACGCGACCGTCCCTGCGGCTGACGACCCGGTGTTCCGCGCGCGTCTGCAGCACGAGTTCCCGAGGCTGTTCGAACTCTTCGCCGCGCTGTACGGCGAGCGAGGGGACTGCCTCGACCAGCTCGCGCTGCTCGTCGGACAACTCGCGGAGAGCTGGGCCGCGCGGGCGGAGGATCTGCGGGCGATCGACGGTGCCAGGGAATCCGACCCCACCTGGTTCCAGTCGAACGGCATGCTCGGCGGGGTCTGCTACGTGGACCGCTACGCGCACACGATCGAGGGGGTGCGCGAGCGCATCCCGTACTTCCAGGAACTGGGGCTCACCTACCTGCACCTCATGCCGCTCTTCGACGCACCGGAGGAGAACTCCGACGGCGGGTACGCGGTCTCCAGCTACCGCCGGGTGCAGCACGAACTCGGCGACATCGACCAGCTGCGGTCTCTCGCCGCCGACCTCCGGGCGGCCGGCATCTCGCTGGTGGTCGATTTCATCTTCAACCACACGAGCGACGAGCACGAGTGGGCCGTGCGGGCGGCGGCGGGCGAGCCCGAGTACTCGGACTACTACTGGATCTTCCCCGACCGCACCATGCCCGACCTGTTCGAGCGGACGACCCGCGAGATCTTCCCCGACGATCACCCGGGGTCCTTCGTGCAGCTCGCCGACGGCCGCTGGATCTGGTCGACCTTCTACCACTTCCAGTGGGATCTGAACTATGCGAACCCGGCCGTCTTCCGCGCGATGGCAGGGGAGATGCTGTTCCTCGCGAACCTCGGCGTCGACGTGCTGCGCATGGACGCCGTCGCGTTCATCTGGAAACAGCTCGGCACGCCGTGCGAGAGCCTGCCCGAGGCACACCTGCTGCTTCGCGCGTTCAACGCGGTGTGCCGGATCGCGGCGCCGTCGGTGCTCTTCAAATCCGAGGCCATCGTGCATCCCGACGAGGTCGTGCAGTACATCGACCCCGAGGAGTGCCAGCTCTCCTACAACCCGCTGCAGATGGCGCTCACCTGGGAATCGCTCGCGACCCGCGACGCCCGGCTGCTGTCCCAGGCGCTCGAGCGCAGGCACACGATCCACGCCGGATGCTCGTGGGTCAACTACGTGCGCAGCCACGACGACATCGGCTGGACCTTCGCCGACGAGGATGCGGCCGAGTTCGGCATCAACGGGTTCGACCACCGACGGTTCCTGAACGGCTTCTACGTGAACCGCTTCCCCGACAGCTTCGCCAGAGGTGTGCCGTTCCAGGAGAACCCGCGCACCGGCGACGCCCGCATCTCGGGCACGACCGCCTCGCTCGCAGGGCTCGAGTCGGGCGACCCCGGCGCGATCAGACGCATCCTCGTCGCCCACTCGATCGCGCTGTCGACCGGAGGGGTGCCGCTGCTCTACCTCGGAGATGAGGTCGGCCAGCTGAACGACTACAGCTATCTCGCGTATCCGAACGAGGCGGGCGACAGCCGCTGGGTGCATCGGCCGCGGTACCCCGAGAGCCGCTACGCCCAGCGGAACGACCCGGAGACCGACGCCGGCGCGATCTTCGGCAGCCTTCGCCGCATGATCGAGGTGCGGCAGCAGACGGAGGAGTTCGCGGGTGGCGGGCTCGTGGCGTTCCACACCGACAATCCGCACGTCCTCGGGTACCAGCGGCCCGGCGCGGCGCGCACGATCGTCGCGCTCGTCAACGTGTCGGAGCAGCCGCAAGCGGTCCCGGAGCACGTCTTCGGGGCGATGCCGGGGGGCATCGTCGACCTGCTCAGCGAGACCGGCATCGAGGTCGCGCGCGGCCTCGACCTCGAACCGCTCGAATTCGTCTGGCTGGCCGTTCCGGCGCACTGATCCGAGGACGCGGTCAGCCCTCCCTCGGTACCGAGCCCCCGCCTCGCAGCAGGAGAGCTGACGGGCGCAGGTGGCCTACTGGTCGATCCCGGCCGAGATCGAGCCCGACTTCACGAGCGCGACCGACTCGGGGAACGCCACCGGCGCCGGGCCGAAGGCCTCCCGCGACGCGGCGACGATCCGCCGGCCGAGGATGTGGTTGCCCGCGCCCCCGATGACCGCGCCGATGCCGAACGGGATCGCGCGGAACACGATTCCCGCGCCCTGCTGCGCGGCGAAACGTTTGATGAACGCCTTGCGGAGCCGATCGCCCAGCGTGCGCATCACCCCGTTCGGAATGCGCTTGGTGACGATGTCGGCCCAGTACGCGCCGCGGGCCTGCCCCTTACCCGACGCCTCCTCGGCGAACTGCTTCACGAGGTCGCTGCCGGCCGTGCCGAGCATCAGCGCCATCACGAGCGAGCTCGACCGCTCCGGATCGTCGACGGCCACCCCGTGCAACTCGGCGAGGGACTGTGCGAACAGGGCGCTCGCCTCCAGGAACCCCGCGGTCTCGACGCCGGAGATCGCGATCGACGCGACCGTACCGACGCCCGGGACGACCGCCGCGGCGCCCGATGCGGCCCCGCCGCCCGTCACCGCCAGCAGGTAACGGGTCTCGAGGGTCTTCGCGACCTCGGCGGGAGTCGCCTCGGGGCGGTGCCTGCGCAGGGACCGGATGTGGGCGAGCACGACGGGGCGCTGGACGTTCAGGACGCGCTGCAGGCCGGAGCGGGTCCACATGGCGGCGGCGTTGTCGGTCGGAGCGGGTTCGTTCATGCCCGGATTCTAGGAACGGCCGATCCACGATCGGTGTGCGTGTACGGTTCGGGATGCCCCGAACCGCCCCTATGGAGCTGCCGAACTGTGACCATCCCGTACTTCTCCGGCGACCAGATGGACGTCTTCATCCCGGCGATGCTCGTCGCCCTGGTGGCGGCGATCGCCGTCACGCTGCCGATCATCTTCTGGTCCGGCCTCGCGCGGAGCGCCGCGCGCACGCCGGTGCTCGTCGTGTGCGGGATCGTCGCCCTTGCGGCCGTCGTGGGCACCGTCGTCGCGGCGGTTCCCGGTTTCGGCACGCTCGCCGCGCAAGGGCCGTCGTTGCAGCGGCAGATCGACGACCGCTACGGCATCGCGATCACGGCCGATGAGGCGGGGCGCCTGGTCGACGGCGACAAGATGCTGCTCCCGGAGACCGGGCTGACGCAGGAGGTGTCCCTGCGGCTCGTCACCGGCGACACCTACATCCTCACGACGGGCGGTCTCGCGGGCGAGCTGCCGACCTCGGGCTGAGCGGCATCAGGACCAGGTCAGGACCAGGTCAGGAGTAGTCGGCGCTGTAGCGTTCGAACGCCTGGTCGATCGGACCGTCGAACTGCAGGCCGCCCTTGTCGAGGTAGAGGCCGCGGGTGCAGAACCGGCGCAGATCGCCGTCGTTGTGGGAGACGAAGAAGAGCGTCCTGCCCTGCGACAGCATCTCTTCGATGCGCTTGTAGCACTTGTTTCGGAACCCGCGGTCGCCGACCGCGAGCACCTCGTCGACGAGCAGGATCGGTTCGTCCATGCGCGAGACGACGCTGAACGCGGCGCGCACCTTCATGCCGCTCGACAGGTGCTTGTAGGGGGTGTTCACGAACGACTTCAATTCGGCGAAGTCGATGATGTCGTCGAACTCTTCGTCGATCTGATCCTTGGTCTTCCCGTGCAGCCCGGCCGCGAGATAGACGTTGTCGCGGACCGAGAGGTCGTCGACGAAGCCGCCGGTGATCTCGATCAGCGGGGCGACGCCGCGGCGGACCGCGACGGTGCCCTCGTCGGGCAGCATCACCTCGGCCACGAGCTTGAGCAGGGTCGACTTGCCCTGCCCGTTGCGGCCGACGACGCCGATGGACTCGCCAGGTGCGACCTCGAAGGAGATGTTCCGGAGCGCCCAGAACTCATCCGGCTTCTCGCGGCGGTCCTTGCTCGCGAACAGGTCCTTGAAACTGCGCTGGCGCTGCCGGTTTCGCTTGAACCGGATGCCGACGTCGTCGACGGAGATGACGCTCGTGACCATCAGATCTCCTTCAGCACGCGCGGCACCGACCGCCGGAACACCACGGTGCCCACGGCGAAGATGATCAGCGACACGATCAGCGACTGCAGCACGTACCCCCAGTCGACGACTCCATCGAAGAAGCATCCGCGGTACAGGTCGAGCATGCCGGCCACCGGATCGAGCCCGTACACGAAGTGCAGCAGCGGATGGCCGATGTTCAGGTGGTAGAGCACGGGAGCGCCGTAGAACAGCAGGCGGACCGCCAGCTTCACGATGCGCTCGAGGTCGCGGTAGAACACCGACAGCGGCGCGATGATGAAGTTGAGCCCGGTCGTCAGCAGGACCTGCAGTCCGAGCGCCAGCGGCAGGTAGAGCAGCGCCCACGGGCTCGGCGCCTTGCCCGTGACCAGGGCGAAGAACGCGAGCACCGGCAGGCTGATCAGGAACTCGATGCCCTTCGACATGATCTGCCGCAGCACCCAGATGGTGCGCGGGATCTTGACGGACCGGATCAGCTTGCCCTCGGACCGGAACGCGCGGGTGGCGTCGGAGAGGTTGCCGCTGAACCACGTCCACGGCAGCAGACCGGTCAGCAGGAAGACGATGTAGGGCTGCTCGGCGGGGTCGTTGCGCTTGAAGATGAGCGTGAACACGAACCAGTAGATGAGCGCCATCAGCAGCGGGTCGATGATCGACCACAGGTAGCCGAGGACGCTCGTCGTGTACCGGACCTTCAGGTCCCTGGTCGTGAGCAGCCAGAGCGCGTGCCGATAGCGCGCCCAGTACGAGTGGCCCACGGTCTTGACCGAGGGGCGCTCCGCGGTGGCGGTCACAGGTCGAATGATCCTTGAGTCGAGACGAGCGGGGGCGGGGGTCGCCGCGTCCGTCACTCTAACCGCCGTCGACGGCGACGCCTTCTCGACTCGGCGCGGAATCTGCTCGTGCCGCTCGGGTGCCCCCCGCCCGCTCTTGTTAGCGTTGACCGATGCAGCCGCCCGAGGAGACGACGCCTCCGTCCGCCGACGCCGGTGTGACGGACGCTCCGCGACCCGTCGCGCGGCAGCCGAGGCGGCGCCCGCAGGCCACGGTCCGACCGACCGTCGACGCGCCGGTCGAGCCCCCGCTCGCCGCTGCCGACGAGGACGCGGCAGATCCGGAGTCCGTCGTCGAGCCCGAGCCGGCGGCCCCCGCGAACGATCGGCTCATGGCCGAGTGGCAGGACGCGCTGCGACACGCCACGCAGCCGATCGCCGAAGTGACCGAGGCGCGCGCGGCAGCACCGGCGCTCGGCGTCGTGCCACCGGCCGCGCCGATCCGCGCGCCGCGGGACGACGCGCCCGTCGCAGAGCGGCCGAACGCGACCGAGACGGTGCTGCAGGTCACGGGTCTCGTGAAGCGGTTCGGGTCGACGACGGCCGTCGACGGCATCGACCTCGCCGTGCAGGCCGGCTCGTTCTTCGGCATCGTCGGCCCGAACGGTGCGGGCAAGACGACCACGCTCTCCATGGTCACCGGGCTGCTGCGACCCGACGAGGGCACCGTGCTCGTGCACGGCATCGACGTCTGGCAGGCGCCCGAGCGCGCCAAACGGGCGATCGGCGTCCTGCCCGATTCGCTGCGGCTGTTCGACCGGCTGACCGGCGCCCAGCTCCTCTACTACAGCGGCGTACTGCGCGGCCTGCCGGCCGCCGAGGTGCGCACCAGGTCGGCGGACCTCGTGGAGGCATTCGGACTCGAAGACGCGACCGGCCGGCTCGTCGCGGACTACTCGGCGGGCATGACGAAGAAGATCGCGCTCGCGGCGGCCATGATCCACTCGCCGCGGCTGCTCGTACTCGACGAGCCGTTCGAGTCCGTCGACCCCGTGTCGGCGACGAACATCATCGACATCCTGCAGCGCTACGTGCACTCGGGCGGCACGGTGGTGCTGTCGAGCCACGGCATGGACCTCATCCAGCGCGTCTGCGACCACGTCGCGGTCGTGATCGCCGGCCAGATCAAAGCGATCGGCACCACGGACGAGGTCCGCGGCGACCAGAGCCTCGAAGAGCGCTTCGTGCAGCTGGCGGGCGGGTACCGTGCCGCGCAGGGCATGGAGTGGCTGCACAGTTTCGTGGACTGACCGTGACCACGTCACTGCTCAGCACGATGCTCCGGCTCAAGTCCCGGCTGCTCGTCAACATGTTCCGGCGCAGCCCCTGGCAGATCGTCGGCATCGTCATCGGCCTGGTCTACGGGGCGATGGTGACGATCGTGGCCGTCGGCCTGCTCGCCGCGCTCCGGTTCGCGCCCGTCCAGCTCGCCGCCACGATCGTCGAGATCGGCGGGTCGATCATCGTGCTCGCGTTCCTCGTGGTGCCGCTGCTCGCGGGCATCGACGACACGTTGGACCCGCGCCGGTTCGCCCTGTTCGGCATCGAACAGACCAGGCTCGCCCTCGGCCTGCTCGTCACCGGCCTGCTCAGTGTGCCGTCCGTCGTGGTGCTGCTCATCGCCGCCACGACCATCGTGACCTGGTCGCGGGCGCCGGGAGCCGCCGTCGCCGCGCTGATCTGCGTGCCGCTCGTCGTCGCCACGACCGCCCTCTTCGGGCGGCTGAGTGCCGCGGGTGCGGGCCTGCTGCTCGCCACGCGCCGGGCGCGGGAGCGGCTCGCGGCGGTCGGCCTGCTCATGCTCATCGCGCTCTCGGTCGCGCTCGTGATCGTGTCCAACGTCGAACCGGACCGCGGCTTCGCCCAGGTCGCGGTCACCGTCGCCACGATCCTCTCCTTCACACCGCTCGGCGCCGCATGGGCGGTCCCCGCGACCATCGCGGCCGGCGACCCCGCCTGGGTGCTGCAGCTCGCCGTCGCGATCGCCGTGCCCGCGCTGCTCTGGTTCGCGTGGCGCGCCGTGCTCGGGCGGATGCTCGTGACACCACCGCGCGCGGGGCGTGTGGCGCACTACTCGGGGCTCGGCTGGTTCGGCCGGCTGCCGGCGACGCCGCTGTGGTCCATCACCGCGCGGAGCCTCACCTACTGGAACCGCGACCTGCGGTACGGCGTCTCCGTGGCGATGGTGCCGGTCACGCCGCTGCTCATGGTGCTGGCGCTGGCCGTCGCGGGCGTGCCGGGGCCCGACCTCGCGCTCATCCCGGTGCCCGTCGTCGCGCTCTTCCTCGGCTGGATCGGCCACAACGACGTGGCGTACGACTCGACGGCCATCTGGCTGCACGTCGTCTCCGGCACCCGCGGTGTCGCCGACCGGCTTGGGCGCGCGATGCCGATGCTGCTGATCGGCGTGCCGATCGTCGTCGTCGCCGCCTTCGTCTGCGCGCACCTCTCCGGCCGCAACGGTGTCGTCATGGGGCTGCTCGGGGTGTCGTCCGGTCTGCTGCTCACCGGGTTCGGGCTGTCGTTCGTGTCGTCGGCGCGGTTCCCGTATCCGGTGCCCAAACCGGGCGCCTCGCCGTTCCAGCAGCCGAACGCGACCGGCGGGATCACAGCGGCCGTGCAGTCCGTCACGTTCCTCGCGCAGTTCGTCGTAGCGACTCCCGCCATCGTGTTCGCGGTCCTCGGGCTGGTCGTCGATCCGGCCTGGTTCCCCGCATCCCTGGCGTCCGGTGTGGTGCTCGGGGGAGCGGTGTTCGCGATCGGGCTCCGCGTCGGCTCGCGGGTCTTCGAACGCCGCGGGCCCGAGATCGTCGCGGCCGCAGTGAGGGCGTGAGTGCGGGCTACCCTGTTCCCCATGAGCCAGGGCGCGCCGAATCAGGAACCTGCGGGCGGGACGACGACGCTCGATCGCGAACTCGAGGAGTTGCTGCGGAACGAGCAGGTCGAGGACGGCGATCACGACCTCTTCGCGCATTACGTGCGCAAGGAGAAGATCGTCGAGTCGGCGGTGACCGGCAAGCCGGTGCGCGCGCTGTGCGGCAAGGTCTGGGTGCCCGGGCGCGACCCGCAGAAGTTCCCGGTCTGCCCCGACTGCAAGAAGATCTACGACTCGCTCGCCAAGTAGCCGCCCGCCCCGTGGTCGATGACCGTCGGGATGGCGGGGTCGCCACCGGACAGCCGGAACGCGTCGAGCGGCAGTTCTCCGAGCACCTCGGCGTGATGCGCGCGCGCCGCACGGGTGCCCTCGACGCCGAGCGCCGACGGGTCGGCCGCACCGTCCACCACGAGCGGAACGACCAGTGGGCGCCCCCCGGAGCGTGCGCCCGGGCGCTCGCCGATGACGACGTGCTCGCGGACCGCGGTGCCGTGGTCGAGATCGCGGACGGCCCACTTCCGGCCGCCGACGCCCGCCTTCTGGGCCGAGGTCTTCGCGACCGACACCATGCCGCCGTGGTCGTCGCTGCGCGCGACGAGCTTGTACACGAGGCCGGCTGCCGGATGGCCCGATCCGCCCACCAGCGCGGTCCCGACGCCGTAGGAGTCGACGGGGCTCGCCCGCAGCGCCGCGATGCCGTACTCGTCGAGGTCGTTCGTGACGGTGATGCGGGTGGCGGTCGCGCCGAGCGCATCCAGCTGGCTGCGCACCTGCCCGACCAGGATCGGCAGGTCGCCCGAGTCGAGTCGCACGGCCCCGAGCTCCGGGCCCGCGAGCCGCACCGCACGTTCGATCGCCGTCGGCACGTCGTAGGTGTCGACGAGCAGGGTCGTCCCGGCGCCCAGCGTGCGCAGCTGCGACCGGAACGCGGCCTCCTCGTCGTCGTGCAGCAGGGTGAACGCGTGGGCGGCGGTGCCCATGGTCGGGATGCCCCATTCGCGGCCGGCCTCGAGGTTGGAGGTCGCCGCGAAGCCCGCGATCCAGGCGGCGCGCGCCGCGGCGACGGCGTGCGACTCGCTGGTGCGGCGTGATCCCATCTCCGCCACCGGCCGGCCGTCGGCGGCGGCGACCATGCGCGCTGCGGCGGTCGCGATCGCGCTGTCCGCGTTCAGCACGCTGAGGATGAGCGTCTCCAGCAGGACGCACTCCGCGAAGGTGCCCTCGAGCGTCAGGATCGGCGACTCGGGGAAGTACAGCTCGCCCTCCCGATAGCCCGACACCGAACCCGTGAACCGGTACTCCGCGAGGTACTCGAGGGTCGCGCCGTCGACGACGTGCTCGCGCTCGAGCCAGGAGAGCTCGGCGTCACCGAAGCGGAAGCGGGCGATCGCGTCGAGCAGGCGCCCGGTGCCGGCGACGACGCCGAAGCGACGGCCGCCTGGCAGGCGGCGCGCGAACACCTCGAACACGCACGAGCGCTGCGCGGTCCCGTCGGCGAGCGCGGCCTCCACCATGGTCAATTCGTAGCGGTCGGTCAGAAGCGCGGTACTGCCCACGGACTCGAGCGTAGGGCCCCTCCCGACCTCGGTCCGGGACACCGGCCGGCGTCCCCGAGCTGCGCGGGTTGTTCCACCCCCTCCAACTGGGCCCTCGCCATGCGCGGCGGGCGGCTCTACCGTGACAGCGCGGCCCACCCCCACCCGCATCCGTCCGGCCACCCACTGGACGGCTCCCTCCCGCCCGAGAGGTACCCCGATGCACCCGATCATGGGCGCCATCCCCAGCTACGCCACCCCGATCCGATTCGATTCGGTGACCGACCTCGTGCCGGCCGTCGTCGTCGGCGTCGCGGTCCTGCTGCTCGCCGCGGCGCTGATCATCGTCTCCGTCCGCGGCCGCGCCGCGATCGACCGGGGCGACGGGGAGCGCGACCCGCGCTGATCCCCGCCCGGGCGGCGCACACCGAGCGCGCCGTAGGCTGGTCCGTCGTGACGGACGCACCGATCGGGATCTTCGACTCGGGTGTCGGCGGCCTGACGGTGGCGCGCGCGATCATCGATCAGCTGCCGGCCGAGTCGGTGCTGTACGTCGGCGACACCGCGCATTCGCCCTACGGGCCGAAGCCGCTCGCCGAGGTGCGCAAATACGCGCTCGCCGTGATGGACGATCTGGTCGCACAGGGCGTCAAGCTGCTCGTGATCGCGTGCAACACGGCGTCGTCCGCCATGTTCCGCGACGCCAGGGAACGGTTCACCCATGGCGCGGGCATCCCCGTCGTCGAGGTGATCCTGCCCGCCGTCCGAGCGGCGGCGAGGCAGACGCGCAACAAGCGCATCGGCGTGATCGGCACCGAGGGCACCGTCAACTCGCACGCGTACGTCGACGCGTTCGTGGCCGACCCGTCGATGGAGATCGTGCAGGCCGCCTGCCCGAAGTTCGTCGAGTTCGTCGAGGCGGGCATCACGAGCGGATCCGAGCTGTTCGCCGCCGCGGAGGAGTACCTCGCCCCGCTGAAGGCCGCAGGCGTGGACACGCTGCTGCTCGGGTGCACGCACTACCCGCTCATGTCGGCCGCGTTGCAGTTCGTGATGGGGCCCCAGGTGCAGCTCGTCTCGAGCGCCGAGGAGACCGCGAACGACGTGTACCGGCAGCTCGTCGAGCACGATCTGCTGCGCACCGGGTCCGGTCCGCCACGGCATCATTTCGAGGCCACCGGCGAGTCGGCCGCCGATTTCATGACCCTCGCCAGGCGGTTCCTCGGTCCAGAGGTGCCCGCGGTCGAGCTCGTCCAGACAGGCGTCATCACGCTGCCGCGGCAGCCCATCGGAGGGAACGCATGACCGAGAGACGCGACGGCCGGGCCGTCGACCAGCTGCGACCGGTGACCATCGAGCGCGGGTGGAGCGATCAGGCCGAGGGCAGCGCGCTCATCTCGTTCGGGCGTACCAAGGTGCTGTGCACCGCGTCGTTCACGAACGGCGTGCCGCGCTGGCTGCAGGGCAAGGGCCGTGGCTGGGTCACCGCCGAGTACGCGATGCTGCCGCGCGCGACGAACGATCGCACCGACCGGGAGAGCGTGAAGGGCCGCATCGGCGGCCGCACGCACGAGATCTCCCGGCTCATCGGCCGCTCGCTGCGGGCGATCGTCGACCTGAAGTCACTGGGCGAGAACACGATCGTCATCGACTGCGACGTGCTGCAGGCCGACGGCGGAACCAGGACCGCAGCCATCACCGGCGCCTATGTCGCGCTGGCGGACGCGGTCGAGTGGGGGCGTCGGAAGCAGTTCATCGGCCAGCGTGCGACACCCCTCATCGACACGGTGCAGGCCGTCTCCGTCGGCATCGTCGACGGCGAGCCCATGCTCGATCTGGCATATGTCGAGGACTCCCGCGCGGAGACGGACATGAACGTCGTCACGACGGGACGCGGGCTCTTCGTCGAGGTGCAGGGAACGGCCGAAGGCGCGCCGTTCGACAAGCGCGAACTCGATTCGCTGCTCGAGCTGGCGCTCGGGGGCACGGCGAAGCTCGCCGAGCTGCAGACCGCCGCGCTGGCTCCCGCCGAACCCGCCGCGTGATCACGCAGGTCGTCCTCGCGACGGGGAACGCGCACAAGGTCGCCGAGCTGCAGGCGATCCTGGGTCCGCTCCTGCCCGAGCTCGAGATCGTCGCGTACGACGGACCGTCCCCGATCGAGGACGGTGCCACGTACGCGGCGAACGCGCTCATCAAGGCTCGCGCGGCGGCGGAGCGCACCGGGCTGCCCGCCATCGCCGACGACTCGGGCATCGAGGCGTCGGCGCTCGACGGCGCTCCAGGCATCCACTCGGCGCGGTTCGCCGGTACGGGCGTCGATTCGGACAACCGCGCGCTGCTGCTCACCCGGCTCGCGGGGGAGCGGGATCGCGCCGCTCGGTTCGTGTGCGCTGCGGCACTCGTCGCGGGCGGCGTGGAGACGGTCCGTGAGGCCGACTGGTCCGGCGTCATCATCGACGCCGACCGCGGCGAAGGGGGATTCGGGTACGACCCCCTGTTCATGCCGGCGGGGTCCGTCCGGACGGCGGCCGAGCTCACCGCCGCCGAGAAGAACGACCTGAGCCACCGCGCGCGCGCGTTCCGGATGCTCGCGACCGTCATCGCCGCATCCTGACCGAAGCAGGCTTCAGGCGCTCTGGCCGGCCCGCCTGGCCTTCGCGGCATTGCGGATCACGTGCCAGATCGTCGGCACGATGCAGATCACGACCACCGCGATGAGGATGACGTCGATGTAGTGCTCGACGAACGATGCGACGGGTGGGATGTATCCGAGCACGAAGCCGAGGAAGGTCACGCCGAAGCCCCACCCGAGTGCGCCGATGATGTTGAAGAGGCTGTACTTGCGGTAGTCCATGTGGCCGACGCCGGCCGCGATGGGCGCGAACGTGCGCACGATCGGCACGAACCTCGCCAGGATCACGGCAGATCCGCCGTAGCGGTCGAAGAAACGGTTCGTGCGCTCGACCTGCGCGCGACTGAAGAGGCCGGAGTCGCGGCGTTCGAAGATCGCCGGCCCGGCGCGCCGTCCGATCAGGTAGCCGACCTCGCCGCCGAGGAAGGCCGAGACGGCGATCGCGGGTGCTGCGACCCAGATGCTCACGCCGAGCTTGTTGCTGTGCGCGAGCAGGCCCGTGATGACGAGCAGCGTGTCACCGGGGAGCACGAAGCCGATGAGCAGGCCGGTCTCCGCGAAGATGATCGCGCAGACGCCGAGCACGCCGTAGGGCCCGAACGTGCTGATGAGCTTGTCCGGGTCGAGGAACGGGATCAGGGCGTTCAGGTGGTGCACGTGGTCCACTTTCGTTCCGAGCCGGCCCATGGCTCACGGTGCGGAAGGGGGGAGTCGAACCCCCACGCCGAAGCACAGGAACCTAAATCCTGCGTGTCTGCCAGTTCCACCACTCCCGCCGAAGGCGCCCTCAGTGTAGCGACCGGCCCACGAGACACCCACCGGTTTTCTGTGCGCGGTCGATGCGCCTGCCGAGCCGCGCCGAGAAGGGTCTCGGCCGAGCTCAGGCCGCCGGGCCGAACTTCGCCGCAGTCGGCCTGCCCAGGCCGGTGGCGACGCGCTTCGCCCTCCGCAGCGCGCGGACCGGCAGGGAGGCGCGGAGCCTGCGGCCGGTGTCGGCGAGCGGCTGGACCTGACGCTGAAGCTGCTTCACCTGCTGTTCGAGTCGCTCGACGTGCTGCTGCTGGGTCCGGATCTGCTGCTCCGTCGCGCGAGCGACGCGCTCCTGGCGCTGCAGCGCCGAACCCGGGTTGAGCGGCGGCAGCGTCACCCCTTCGTGGAAGTCCGGCATGTATGCGCCGACCCGGCGGTGCCCGTCGATCCCGTTCCCCTGGCGCAGCCAGGCGAGCCGCTGCGCGACCGCCTTGCGATGGACGGCCGGCTCGGCCATGAGCGTCTGCACGGGCTCCGGGTAGTCGATCGCCGCGTGCACCAGCTCCCATTCGTGCTGTGCCTCGGGGTGGCGGAAGACGTGGTCGATGTCGTTGCGCTCCAGGAACCGCAGATAGGTCCCGAACGTCTCCCGCCGACGTGCGTTGAACGCCGTGAAATCGGCCTCGTCGTAGAGGGTGCGGGCGTCGACGTCGGGCGCGACCTCGTGGATCATGCGGTACGGCAGCGAGTGGTACTCAGCGAGTTCGAGCGTGCGCGAGTCGTGCGCGAGCAGGAACGAGGGAGTGCCGGCGAGCAGACCGGCGATGTTGCCGTGCAGTCGGGTGCCGAACGCGAAGTCGGCCGCTTCGAGCAACTCGATCCAGGTACGCGCATCGAGCGGGAAGCGCATCCTGTTCGCCAGATGCAACGGGTGGTCCCAATGCGTCGGCATGTCGGGGTGCACCAGCCGCGTGTCCCGTTCGCCCCACAGCATCAGCGCGAGCGCCGATCGTTCCTGTGGGATGTAGGTCATGTGCGGGTACCGGGACGTGTTGGCGAGCAGGATCTCCGCCATACGGTCCACTTCGGGCGTGACGTTGACCGCGATCCGGCTGGCCGCCGAGATCCCGGCCGCGGACTTCGTGACGACCCGCGGCGAGTCGGTCGACTGCAGCGACGGGCACCCGATGATGTCGATCGAACCGGCAGGGAAGCCGAGATCGACGAGCAGCCGCTTCGTCATCTCGCCGCGGACGCCGATGGAGGCCGACCGGTCGAGCACCGCGGTCGTGAACCGGCGGATCGACTGCCGCAGCTCGTCGCTGTACTCCTCGATGCCGCCGCTCATGCCGTGCTGGCCGCCGACCCCGACGACCACCACGGGGATGTCGAGGCGCTCGACGACCGAGGCGAGCTGATCGAGCGGCCCGCGGAAGTCCGGCCGGAAGGCGTTGGCGAGCGGCACGACGAGCTGGTCGAACTGCGAGTTGATCGCGTCGATGTAGGCGTCGCCGACGCGACCGGGGCGGTCGCTGATCATCGCGTTCGCCACAACCTCGGTCCCCGGCGAGGAGAGGGCTTTGATGACCGACTCGCTGAAGAGGAAATTGCCGACATTGCCGTTGAACACGGCCGCTTCGGTGGCGAGGGAGGCCTCCGCCCCGACCACGCTGAACGGATGCTTGCCCGCCCTGACCAGTATCCGCCTCGCTCGTCCTGCCACGCCGAGATGCTAAGACGGCGCCAAGAAACCCGAACGGGGGACACGCCGCAAGGCGTCCGACGCGCGATCGAGACGGCGCCGCGGCGACGACCGGCGGTCGCCGTCGACTGTGGATAACCGCGTGCCTCGTCAGTGGCTCGCCACGACACTGCTCGCGTGGCGAATCCGGTGCAGATCATCGCGGAGTCGGTGCGCGAGCGCGCCAGACGAGGGGAAGTCGACGACGCGGCCGGCGCCGTGCACGAGGAGTTGCAGCGCTATGCGGAGCGTGCGCTCGGTGGTGCGGGCCCGCTGGTCGGTGACGAGCGCGCGGCCGAACGCCGCATCGTCGCAGAACTGACCGGCTACGGGTCCTTGCAGCCGCTGCTCGACGACCCGTCGATCGAGGAGATCTGGATCAACGCGCCGACCCGGGTGTTCGTGGCGCGCGGCGGCCGGCCCGAACTCACGCCGATCGTGCTGACCGAGCAGGAGGTCAAGGACCTCGTCGAGCGGATGCTCATCTCGAGCGGCCGTCGCGTGGACCTCTCGACACCCTTCGTGGACGCGTCGCTGCCCGACGGCTCGCGGCTGCACGTCGTGATCCCGGACGTGACCAGGCGGCACTGGTCGGTCAACATCCGCAAGTTCGCCGCGCGCATCTCCTCGCTCGACGCCCTGGTCGACGGCGGTTCGCTGCCGCGCCACGCGGCCGACTTCCTCGCTTCGGCCGTGCGCGGCGGCGCCAACGTGCTCGTGTCGGGCGCCACGCAAGCAGGCAAGACGACGATGCTCAATGCGTTGCTCGCGGCCGGCGCCCCGAGCGACCGGGTCGTCACGGTCGAGGAGACGTTCGAGATCACGCTGCCGCTCCGCGACGTCGTCGCGATGCAGTGCCGGCAGTCGAGTCTCGAAGGGACAGGCGAGATCACCCTGCGCCGCCTCATCAAGGAGGCCCTGCGGATGCGCCCCGACCGGCTGGTCGTCGGCGAGGTGCGCGAGGCCGAGGCGCTCGACCTGCTGATCGCCCTGAACTCGGGTGTCCCCGGCGCCTGCTCGCTGCATGCGAACAGTGCGCGCGACGCGCTCGTCAAGCTCTGCACCCTGCCGCTGCTGGCCGGCCGCAACATCGACTCGGGCTTCGTCGTGCCGACCGTCGCATCCGTCATCGATCTCGTGGTGCACTGCGAACTGCGCAGCGACGGGCATCGGCGGGTCGTCGAAGTGCTCGCACCCACCGGCTCGACGACGGGCGTCGGCGCAGCGATCGAGGCGGATGCGCTGTTCGCGCTCCGGGACGGCGTGCTCACCGCGACCGGCATACTGCCGAAACGCACCGAGCGGTTCGCGCGCGGCGGGGCGCTCGAGGTCCTGGGATGGCAGCGATGACCCCGATGGCGGCGGCCGGACTCGTGCTCGGGCTGATGCTCGGTACAGGCCTGTTGCTGGTCGTGTCGCCGAGGCTCGCGCCACGCACGCCGACGTCGCCCGCACGCGGCGATCGCTCTCGAGTCGGCGAGCGGCTGACGGCCGCGGGCTTCGCAGCCATCCGCCCCGGCGTCTTCCTGCTCGTGTCGCGTCATGCTCGGCGCCGCGTCCGGCGCGATCGCG
Organism: uncultured Actinomycetota bacterium; assembly: GCA_963716965.1. Classification (GTDB taxonomy): domain Bacteria; phylum Actinomycetota; class Actinomycetes; order Actinomycetales; family Microbacteriaceae; genus Amnibacterium. The sequence goes on from CAVQUZ010000001.1 coordinate 1,099,542, forward strand.
CTCGCCGTGACGTCCCTGGCCGCGGTCGGCGCCATCGCGTGCCTCGCCGGGGCGCTCGCGCCGTGGACCGTCGCCGGCTGGCGGGCCAGGGCGCGGGCGAAGGCGCACCGCGTGCTCTGGCCCGAGGTCGTCGACCACCTCGTCGCGGCGATCAGGGCCGGCCAGCCGCTGCCCGACGCGATCGTCGAACTCTCCCGCAGCGGGCCCGCGCCGTTCCGCCCCGGTTTCCTCGTCTTCGAGCGGCGCTGGCACGAGACCGGCACGGTGGCGGTCGCGCTCGACGCCGCGAAGGAGCACTTCGCCGACCCGACCGCCGATCGCCTCGTCGAGCTGCTCCGCATGGCACGCGAGGTCGGCGGCACCGAGCTGCCGTCCGTCCTCCGCGACCTGGCGAGCGCGCTGCGCCAGGATCAGGCGCTCCGCGCAGAGGCCGAGGCGCGCCAGTCGTGGGTCACGAGCGCGGCCAAGCTCGGCGTGGTCGCGCCGTGGATCGTGCTCGCGCTGTTGGCGAGCCGTCCGGAAGCGGCCGCCGCCTACAACACGCCGGCGGGGTTCGCGCTCATCGTGGGCGCGCTCGTCGCCTGCGTGGCCGCATACCGGATCATGCTCGCCGTCGGGCGGCTGCCGGAGGAACGGCGGTGGTTCAGGTGAACCCGATGCTGCCCGCCGCGGTCGCCGTCGGCATCGCCCTGGGGCTCGGGCTCTGGGTGCTCGTCTCCAGGGCGCCACGGCTCGCGAGGCCCGACCTCGCCGCCCGCATCGCACCGCATCTGCTCGACGTGTCCGCGGAGGCGCGTCGGATCAGCGCGCCGTCGTCGGCCGATCCGCTGCCCGTGCTCGGGGTCCTCGCGGAGCCGGCCCTGCGCGCGTTCCAGAACCTGTTCGGTAGCGTGCTGGGTGTGGCCGGCCGAACGGCCGTCCGACTGCGGCAGGCGGGCGACGCGCGATCCGTCGAGGCCTACCGCGTGCAGCAGATGCTCTGGACCGCGGGCGGCGCGGTCGTCGGCCTCGTGATCGGCGTGCTCGCCGGTGTCGCACGCGGCAGCGCAGCGCCGGCCATCGCCGGTCCCGTGGTCGGCGCCGCCCTCGCGCTGTGGTCTCGTGACCGGCTGCTGCTCCATGCCGGTCGGGCCCGCACCGCGCGGCTCGAGAGCGAGCTGCCGACGGTGCTCGAGTTCTTCGCGATGAGCCTGGCAGCGGGGGAGGGCGTCCACGACGCGATCCGCCGGATCGGCCGCGGATCGGGTGAACTGTCCGGCGAGTTCCGGCGGGTCGTCGCCGAGGTCGCCGTCGGCGTTCCCCTGTCCGGTGCGCTCGCCCGCATGGGCGACGAGCTGCGGATGCCGTCGGTGACCCGGTGCCTCGCGCACGTCGTCGGTGCCCTCGACCGCGGCGCACCGCTCGCCGATCTGCTGCGGGCGCAGGCCGGCGACGCCCGCGAGGAGGCCAGGCGACGCATGCTCGAATCGGCCGGCAAGAAGGAGATCGCGATGCTCGTGCCGCTCGTGTTCCTGATCCTGCCGATCACGATCCTTTTCGCCGTCTTCCCAGGAATCATGGTGCTGCAGACGTCGCTCTGATGAACGAGGGGAATTCTCCGCGAAATTCGATGTGGATAACCGACGGGCGAGAAAGTCGGTACGCGGAATCATTGTCGACATGTTCCGCGTCGCCCCCCGCGTGCTGCTGTGCTGCGCCGTCGTCTCCCTGGCGCTGACCGGCTGCTCTATCGATCCGAACGCGAACCTCTACGACCACTACGTCGCGACTCCGAGCGCCTCCGCGACGCCGTCGTCCGGGGGCACCGGCACGGCCGGTACCCCCGGTGCCAACGGTGTGAACGGGACGAACGGGACGAACGGGACGAACGGGATCAACGGGACGAACGGGACGAACGGGACGAACGGGATCAACGGGATCAACGGGATCAACGGGACGAACGGTACCGACGGGAAGAACGGCACCGACGGGAAGAACGGCACCGACGGGAAGAACGGCTCGAGCGCCGATCCCGCCACATGGCTGCAGAGTCTGCTCGGCGACCTGACCGGCAGCGCCACCACCGACACCGGATCGGGCGATCTCGGCTCGGGCTCGACCACGGTCAAGGGATCGTCGAAGGTCGTCTTCACCGTGAGCGGCGTCAACGCGTCGAGCGTCCTCATCGCCGCGGGCGACGGCGCCGATCAGGCCGCGGGCGTCGACCTGCCGTACTCGAAGACCGTGGCGATGCCGAAGTCCGGAGGTGCGGCGATGATCATCGCGCAGAACGGCGTGCGCGGCACGATCGGATGCAGCATCACCGTGAACGGCACGGTCGTCTCGGCGCATTCCAGTTCGGGCCCGTACGCGTCCGTCGTCTGCGACACGCAACTCTGACATCAGGAAATACCCGGAATTCCCGTTCATTCTTGGCGAATTCTGTGGACAATCGCCGCTCGACGGGCGGCGGGAGACCAGAATTGCGGTGGAGGGAAATCCCATGAACACGCTCATCGCAATCGGTACGAATGTCACGCGGAAGACCGCTGACGATCGCGGCGACGTGCCCGGTTGGGTACTCGTCACACTCATGACGGCCGGCCTCGTCGTGCTGATCTGGGGCGTCGCCGGACCCGCGCTCACCAACCTGTTCAACCAGGCCATCTCGAGCGTCTCCGGACTGTGATCCACGCGCACGAGTCCGACCGGGGCTCGGCGCCGGCGGAGTTCGTGCTCGTCAGCGTGCTGCTGCTCACGCTCACGCTCGCCGTCCTTCAGCTGGGCGCGGTGTTCCTGGTCAGGAACACCGCACTCGATGCCGCCGCGGAGGGCGCGCGCTGGGCAGCGCTCGACGGCTCGACACCCGCCCAAGGCGCCGCACGCACCCGCGAGATCCTCACCACCGCGCTCGGCGCGGGGTACGCCCGCGACGTCACCGCATCGACGGTCGAGCGGGACGGCAGGCAGGTGGCCGAGGTCACGGCGACGATCCCGCTTCCGGTCATCGGCCTGATCGGGCCCCCGTCGGGTATCCGGGTCGCAGGTCATGCGGTCGTCGAGCCGGCACCCTGAGGAGGGCTCGGCGGCAGTCGAGTTCCTGCTGCTCGGCGTGCTGCTGCTCGTGCCGCTGCTCTACCTCGTGCTGACACTGTCTGCGCTGCAGGGCGCCGCCTTCGCGACGGACGGCGCGGCGCGGCAGGCGGCCCGCGCCTACGCGCTCGCTCCTGATGACGCCGCCGGAGCCGCCGCAGCGGACGACGCGGTCCGCACGGCGTTGACGGACTGGCACATCGCGAACGGCGCCTCGCAGGTCGGGATCTCCTGCACGCCCGAGCCCCGCCTGTGCCACACGGCGCGGGGGAGGCTCACGGTCGCGGTGCAGGTCGCGGTGGCCCTGCCGCTGCTGCCGCCGGCGCTGCATCTGCATGCTCCCGGCACGATCCTGATCGACGGCACCGCGTCGCAGCAGGTGTCCCGCTTCGAGGCGACGGCAGGATGAGTGCCCGTACGGCCGGCCGGGACGACCGCGGCTCGACGATCCCGCTCGTGCTCGTCTGCTTCCTGGTGGCAGCGGGGCTCGTGATCGTGGGCGCCGCCGCGACCTCGCTGCATCTCGCCCGGATGCGGCTGCTCACCGTGGCCGACGGTGCCTCGCTCGCGGCCGCCGAATCGTTCTCGCTCGACGACGTGGTCGTGCAGGGCGGCACCGTGACACCGACGCTCCAGGACGACGAGGTCGCCGCTGCCGCCGGTGACTTCGTCTCCGCCGCCCGGACGAGCGGCCTCGGCGGACTGCACGTGACCTCGGCGACGGCGAACGGCGCGGTCGCGACGGTGTCCCTCGAAGCGACGTGGCGGCCGCCCGTCGTCGGGCCGCTGCTGCCGCTCGCCGTGCCGATCGAGGTCACGAGCCGCGCGGTCGCGCACTTCCGTTAGCGCGGGGCCATCACCAGCAGGCTCGACGTCGCGGTCGCGTACTCGACGCCCGCCGCGTCCTGCAGCACCGCCTCCGCGAACACCACCCGGCTGCCGCGCTTGCGGACGGTGCCGATGGCGGTCAGGGTGCCGGCCGACGGCAGGATCGCCCGCAGGTACCGCACCTGGATGTCGACGGAGGTGTAGCCGCTCCCGGCGGGCAGCGTCGAGTGCGCCGCGCACCCCAGGACGGTGTCGAGCACGGTGCACGCGAGGCCGCCGTGCACCGTGCCGAGCGGGTTGAAGAACGCCTCGGTCGGCTCGACCTGGGCGACGATCCGGCCGTCCTCGATCTCGCTGAAGCTGACGCCGAACACCTGCGCGATGGGCGGCGCAGGCAACTCGCCGCGCTGCACCCGGCGCAGGTAGTCGAGGCCGGCCAACGATCGCAGCGCCGGGAGCGCTGTGGCCGGATCGTCCCAGGTCACGGTCATCGAGCGGGATGCGTCGTCCATGCTCGGACCATACAACCCACTCAGGCGCGTGCTCGCCGCCCCGGGGTGTAGCGCGGCACCCATCGGATGAGCAGACCGGCGCCGGCGATGCCGATCACGCCGAGCACACCCGCCGCGACCGCGACGGACGCGAGCCCGGTCACCGCGGCGATGGTGAGGGGCGCGAGTGCGCTGCCCGCATCCCCGGTGAACCGGTACGCGCCGAGGAACGGCGCAGGATCGTGCCGGGGTGCGAGATCGGCACCGAAGGTCATCAGGATCCCGCTGCCTAGCCCGTTCGCGACGGACAGGAACATCGCGATCCCGATGAACCAGCCGACCGCCGAGTGCAGGCCGTGCGTCGCGAAGAGCGCGATGTGGCCGAGACCAAGGCCGACCATCGCGGGGATGGCGCTCCACATGCGCCCGAACCGGTCCATGATCTGCCCGCTCGTGAAGAACAGCGCGAAGTCGACGCCGCCCGCGATGCCGATCACCAGGGCGATCTGACTCTCCGGCATGTGCAGACTGACCGCGGTGAGCGGCAGGATCACCTGGCGACTCGAACGAAGGCCGCCGATCATCGCGGCACCGGTACCCATGCGCGCCAGCACCGCGCGGAACCGCCAGATGGTGCGGAAGAGCCCGATGCGCGCCGGCTCGGCGACCGCGCCCGAGACGTCGTCGTCCTGCGGATCGCGGCCCGACGCGCGGGCGAGCTGCTGACGCCGCTCGTGCAGCACGGCGGCCGGGTCGGGCAGCGCGAGCAGCACGACCGCAGCCGCCACGCAGGCGGCCGCGTCGATGAAATACGCGGCCTGCGTCGATCCGAGCGCGCTGATCACGCCCGCGGCGATGAAGGGGCCGATGAAGTAGCCGGCGCGGAACATCCCCCCGAGCAGTGACAGCGCCCGAGCGCGATGCGACAGCGGGACGAACGTCGTCATGAACGCCTGCCGGGCGAGCGCGAACGACGCCGTCGCGATGCCGACCAGCAGCACTCCGGTCGCGAGCAGCCCGGCGTTCGGTGCGAGCAGGCACAGCACGAGGCCCACGAGCGCACCGACCGCCGACCAGAGCATCGCGTTCCGCTCGCCGACTCGAGCGACGAACCAGCCGCTCGGCAGATCGCCGATCAGCTGACCCACGGTGACGAGCGCCGCGATGAACCCGGCGACAGCGAGGTTCGCGCCGAGGTGCACGGCCGAGATCGGGATGATCGGCAGGATCGCGCCCTCGCCGGTCGCGAACAGGAGCGACGGCAGGTACACGGGCAATGCGACCGAGCCCAGGCGAAAGGCCGGCGTCGAGGTCACTCCTCGAACGTTATCCCCCGAGCGGCGGCCTCCCCGCCGGGTAGTGTTGTGCGGCCATGGTCCAACTCGATTACGCCCAACGCATCCAGGCACTCAGGGCGACACTCGGCGACATCGTGGCCGTGGTCGACGTCGAATCCCTGAAGCTGCGCATCGCCGATCTGGAGCGGCAGGCGTCGGCGCAGGACCTGTGGGACGACCCGGATGCGGCGCAGAAGGTGACGAGCGCACTCAGCCACGCACAGGCGCAGCTCGGCCGCGTCGGCGAGGTGGAGCGGCGTCTCGACGACCTCGAGGTGCTCGTCGAACTCGTCAACGCCGAAGAGGATGCGGGCCAGAACGCCGAATACGCGGCCGAGGCCGACGCCGAACTCGCCGCCGTCACCAAGATGCTCGGCGAGCTCGAGGTCCAGACCCTGCTGAACGGCGAGTACGACGAGCGCTCGGCCGTCGTGACGATCCGCGCGGGAGCCGGCGGGGTCGACGCGGCGGACTTCGCCGAGATGTTGCTGCGCATGTACCTGCGATGGGCCGAACAGCACAAGTACCCGGTGACGGTCATGGACACCTCGTACGCCGAGGAGGCGGGCATCAAGTCCGCCACGTTCGAGGTCGACAGCCCCTACGCGTTCGGCACCCTCTCGGTCGAGGCGGGCACGCACCGGCTGGTCCGGATGAGCCCGTTCAACTCGGCGGGCAAGCGGCAGACGAGCTTCGCGGCGGTCGAGGTGATCCCGCTCATGGAGGAGGCCGTCGCCATCGACATCCCGGAGACCGACATCCGCGTCGACGTGTTCCGGTCGTCCGGCCCCGGGGGCCAGAGCGTCAACACCACCGACTCCGCCGTCCGGATCACCCACCTGCCGACCGGCATCGTCGTGTCGATGCAGAACGAGAAGAGCCAGATCCAGAACCGCGCCGCCGCGATGCGGGTGCTCCAGTCGCGCCTGCTGCTGCAGCAGCGCGAGCAGGAGGCGGCGAAGAAGAAAGAGCTCGCCGGCGTCATCACCGCGAGCTGGGGCGATCAGATCCGCTCGTACGTGCTCGCCCCGTACCAGATGGTCAAGGACCTGCGCACCGAGTACGAGGTCAACAATCCGTCGGCGGTCTTCGACGGCGACCTCGACGGGTTCCTCGGGGCCGGTATCCGCTGGCGGAAGTCGGACAAGGACTAGCCGCTCCCGGTCGTGACCAATCGGGTCGCTCGCGGCCTGTCGGTGCGAGTCTGAGCGTGTCGGTACGTAGGGTGGCCTGCGATCATGATCCGGTTCGACAACGTCACCAAGGTCTATCGCGCAGCGCCGCGACCCGCTCTCGACGGCGTCTCCCTGGAGATCGATCCGGGTGAATTCGTCTTCCTGGTCGGTGCTTCGGGCAGCGGCAAGTCGAGCCTCTTGCGCCTCATGCTGCGCGAGGAGAAGCCGACGATCGGCGAGATCCACGTGCTCGGCCAGCGGCTCACCTCGATCTCCAACCGCAAGGTGCCGTACTTCCGGCGCAACCTCGGCGTCGTGTTCCAGGACTTCCGGCTGCTGCCGAACAAGAGCGTCTTCGACAACGTCGCCTTCACGCTGCAGGTGATCGGCAAGTCGAAGGGCTTCATCCAGGAGGCCGTCCCCGACGTGCTGCGGATGGTCGGTCTGGCCGAGAAGTCCGCGAACCTGCCCAACGAGCTCTCCGGCGGCGAGCAGCAGCGCGTCGCGATCGCCCGCGCGGTCGTGAACAAGCCCGCGATCCTGCTCGCCGACGAGCCGACCGGCAACCTCGACCCCACGACGTCGGCGGGCATCATGCAGGTGCTCGAGCTGATCAACGCGTCAGGCACGACCGTCGTGATGGCGACGCACGACGTGTCGATCGTCGACCGCATGAAGCAGCGCGTCGTCGAACTCGTCGGCGGCCACATCGTCCGCGACGAGCAGCACGCGAAGTACGTCACCACCGCGATCCCGGTGCAGGACGAGACCGACGTGGACGTGGACGTGGAGCAGATCCGGCGGCGGCCCGTCTGGGCGCGCAGCGCGACCGGCCCGATCGTCGTGCCGCCGATGCGCCGCGAGGACGACGACGCGCTCGTCACCGGCCCCATCCGTACTCCGGCACCCGTGCCGCAGTTCGCTCCCGCGCCTCCCGCCGAGCCGTTGTTCGCGCCCGATCCGCCGTCGTACCGGCCGGCGCAGGCGCCGCAACCGGCCCAGAGCCCGCTCCGGCCGGCGGCTTCCACCCGGCCCGCCTGGACCGCCGGCGTCCCGGTGGCCTCGGAACCCACTGTCGCCCCGCCCTTCCCGGCAGCCACGCCCCACCCGACGACCGCGCAGCAGCCCGCCCCGCCGTGGACCGCGCAGCAGCCCGTGACTCCGACGACCGCGCAGCAGCCCGCCGCCCCGCGCTCCACCGGGATGCCGACCGGCTCGCAGCCGGTGCAGCCGCCTCGGTCGACGACACAGCAGCATCCGGTCCAGCCGCCTCGCACCGCGTCGCAGCCGGTCGCGCCGGCAGCGGCGTTCCGCCCGCAGCCGCGAGCCGGCGGCCCGTCGGCGCCGTCCTATCCGGAACCCGCGCGCAGCGGTACCCGTACCGGGTCCTTCGAGGTCCCCGGCGCCGACCACCTGGCGCCCCCTGCGGCCTACGGGCCGCCGGCCGAGCGCCCGGTCGAGCCGCGCATGCAGCCGGCGCCTCCCACGCGGACCGAGCCGGTCCTCGCCGTGCTCGTCGGGCCGGACCAGCCGCCGACCGCGCCCTCCGTCACCGGCGCCATCCCCGCGCAGGTCGTCCCCGCCGGCTACGAGCCGCGTCCCGCGACCGGCGCCGTACCGATCTGGGCGCGCGCATCGACGGGAGCCATCCCGGTCGAGCCGCAGTTGCCGCCGCACGGCGCCCCCAGCGGTCGCACGCCGAACCCCGGACTCGCGGACGACGACGAGTGGGACGCGCGAGCCGGCTCGCCCGCGGCGCCGCCGACCGGAGCGTCGCCGCGGATGCGCGCCGGCACCCGGTTCCCGACCGACTTCCTCGATTCGGCGCCGCAGCCGACGGTCGCGCCGACGCAGCAGGCGACGCAGCGGCCCGCCGCACCCCGGAGCGCTCCGTTCGCGCCACAGCCGATGCCGCGTTTCACTCCGCCCGGCCAGCCGGCCGCAGCGCAACCCCCCGATGCGGACCCCGCCGCCGACGACGCCGCATCGAGGCGGGCAGGTCGCCACCGCGTCGACCTGCCCGAGCACCTCGACTTCCTGTCGGGACTCGGTCTCCGCGATTCCGGTGCCGCACACGACGACGAGGTAGGGCCGTCCTCATGAGATTCGGACTGATGATGTCGGAGGCCGGATCGGGTCTCAGACGGAACGTCTCGATGGTGGTCTCGATCGTGCTGGTCACCTTCGTCTCGCTCACGTTCGTCGGCGCCGCGGCGCTCCTGCAGCTGCAGATCGGCCAGATGAAGAGCTTCTGGTACGACCGGGCCCAGGTCGCCGTCTATCTCTGCAACGGCGAGGTGCCGAGCACGAACTGTCAGAACGGCGACGCGACCAAGGCGCAGATCGCGGCGATCGGCGCCGAGCTCAAGTCCCCGACCCTCTCGCGGTTCATCAAGCGCTCGTACTTCGAGGATCACGCGCAGGCGTTCAAGAACTTCAAGACGCAGTTCAAGGACAATCCCGTCTCCCAGTACGTGACGTCGGGCATGATCAGCGAGGCCTACTGGGTCAATCTGAAGGACCCGTCGCAGTCGGCGGTGATCTCCGAGTCCGTCGGTGACATGCCGGGCGTCGACGCCGTCACGGACCAGCGCCGCCTCCTCGACCAGATCTTCGCCGTGCTGAACACCGCGTCCATCACAGCGGCCGCGATCGCCGCGCTGATGCTCGTGGCCGCGGCACTGCTCATCTCGACGACGATCCGGCTCTCCGCGTTCTCGAGGCGGCGGGAGCTCGGCATCATGCGGCTCGTCGGTGCGTCGAACCGGTTCATCCAGACCCCGTTCATCCTCGAGGGGGTGCTCGCATCCCTCATCGGGTCGGTGCTCGCGGGCGCCGCCACGGTCGGGATCGTGCAGTTCTTCGTGCAGGGATTCCTCGCGAACTCGCAGACCGACATCGCCTTCGTGACGGTGAACGACGCCCTGGTGGTCGTGCCGATCCTGATCGGCATCGGCGTGGTGCTGGCGGCCGTGTCGTCGAACATCGCCATCAGCCGATACCTGCGCGTCTAGCTAGCGCAGCCCGGTTCCGGCGCCCGCTCTCCCCAGCACTGCAGCAGGACATTTTCCGCTCAGCAGGACATACCTGCCGAAAATGTCCTGCTGAAGAGAAAATGTCCTGCTCAGGTGCTTCCGGGTGGACTAGGCGCCCGTGATCGTCAGGACGATGAGCGCCACGTTCAGTGCGACCACGAGGCCGACCACGACCCACAGGACCACCTGCTGTCCGCGGCCGTTGGCCCAGCCGCCCATCAGTCGCCGGTCGCCGGCGAGGCGCACGAGCGGGATGAGCGCGAACGGGATACCGACCGACAACAGCACCTGGCTGATCACCAGCGCCGCGGTCGGGTCGACGCCGACGGCGAGCAGCAGCACGGCCGGCACCAGCGTCACCGTGCGCCTGGCCAGCAGCGGCACGCGGATGTGCAGCAGCCCGCTCATCACGACCGCGCCCGCGTAGCTGCCGACCGAGGTCGAGGCCAGTCCGGAGGCGAGCAGCCCGACGGCGAAGAACACGGCGGCGAGCGGCCCGACCGTGAGCGCGAGGGACGCGTGCGCGCCGATGATCGAGTCGGCGGTCCTCCCGCGCAGTGCGCCCGACGCCAGCAGCAGCATCGCGACGTTGACGCCGCCCGCCACGCTGAGCGCCAAGCCGACGTCCCAGCGGGTCGCACGCAGCAGGACGCCGGTCGGGACCGTGGCGCGTCGGGCCGTCGAGAGCGACGAGTGCAGATAGATCGCGTGCGGCATGACGGTCGCCCCGAGCATCCCCGCGGCGAGGACCACGCTCTGGGCGCCCTCGAACCGCGGCACCAGGCCCGCGACGAGCTGCCCCGGATCCGTGCCGGTGATCGCGAGCACCGCGACGAATCCGACCGAGACCACGGCGAGCAGGGACACCATCACGATCTCGAACGCCCGGTGGCCGGCCCCCTGCGCCCCGAGCAACGTGAGCGACACCGCGCCGACGAGCAGCCCGGCGATCGGCAGCGGCATGCCCGTGAGCAGATAGACCGCGAGCGCACCGCCGATCACCTCGGCGACATCGGTCGCGGCGGCGACGATCTCGGCCTGCAGCCAGAACCCGATCCGCACCGGTCGCGACAGCCGGTCGCCCAGCAGTGTGGGCAGATCGTCGCCGGTGACGATCCCCACCTTGGCCGACTGGTACTGCACGAGTGCCGCCATCACGCTCGACACGACGAGCACCCAGAGCAACAGGTCGCCGTACCGGCTCCCAGCGGTCACGTTGACCGCGACGTTCCCCGGATCGACGTAGGCGATCGCCGCCACGAAGGCCGGACCGAGCAGGGCGATCAGCCGGTGCCGCGAGGATGGGGGACCCGCGCGCTCGTCGGACGCCGCCTCCACGCGTGCGACGTCGTCCACGACCCCAGCGTAGGGACCCGCATCGGCTAAACTGTCGGGTCGCTGTTACGGCTGTGTGAATCCGAGGAGGTGTGCCGTGCCGAGGGAACAAGGTCGCAAGGTCGTCGCCTCCAACAGGAAGGCGCGGCACGACTACACGATCGAGGACACCCTCGAGGCCGGACTGGTGCTCACGGGCACCGAGGTCAAGGCGCTCCGGCTCGGCCGAGCGTCGCTCGTCGACGGGTACGCCTACATCCAGGCGGGGGAGACCTGGCTCGACGCCGTCCACATCCCCGAGTACGGCCAGGGCACCTGGACGAACCACCCGCCGCGTCGCAACCGCAAGCTGCTGCTGCACAAGCAGCAGATCCTGAAGATCAGCGCCAAGGTCAAGGAGGGCGGCTACACGCTCGTGCCGCTCTCGCTCTACTTCAGCGACGGCCGGGCGAAGGTCGAACTGGCGGTCGCGAAGGGCAAGAAGGACTACGACAAGCGCCAGACGCTCCGCGAGCGCCAGGACAAGCGCGAGGCCGAGCGGGCCATGCGCACGAAGAACAACCTCGGCGACTGACCGAGCGGGGTCCTGGCAGGCGGTAGACTGCTCCGCTACAACTCCACAGTGCGACAGTGGCCTGCACTCGTCACGGGGATGATCGGTTTCGACATTGCCTGTTCAACGACGGAAAGCGGGCCGAGGATGTGGGGTTATCTCGTAAACGCTCCCTGCAAACCATAGGTGCCAATTCATCGCGCACCGACCTCGCTCTCGCTGCGTAAGCACGAGTAGCAGATGAGGTCCGTCAGCCCGGGTTCGTCCCCGCCCCGGGTACTGGCGTCATTGAGGGGACTTGCTGCGGTGGCCGAGTTTCGGGGCCCCGCGGGACTTGCACCGGAACTGGGCTCGTCGATTCGTCCGCCTGTGGTGAGGATCGGAGCCGAGTAGAACGACTGACGCAGGCTGCGCCCGGAGAAGACGTGGTTCTCCAGCAGTGGACGGGGGTTCGATTCCCCCCATCTCCACGAATCGCCTCGGTGAGGCGAGCAGGTCGCTGTCGCACTGGGAGCTGTCAGTCGATCGTGGCGACGCGGATCGTGACGGCCTGCGCCGTCAGCCTCAGTTCGAGGATCGCGGCGCGCGTCGCCGCATAGGCCTCTTCGGCGATCTCCCTGGCCGGCCGGTCGCCCGCGACACCGATCGTCGCCTCGACGGTGGCCGCGGAGCCGGAGATCCGGACGGATGCGCGCGGTTCGGCGGGCGCCGATCGGGCGATCGCCGCGGCGGCCGCCCTGGCCGCACCGGCCACACCGCGCTTCGCGTACACGGCGCTGACGCCGGGCACCGCCGCGAGCCGCTCGGTCACGAGCGACGCGACGAGGTCGGAAGAGGCCGTCATCGCTCCGCCTCCGGCGCGGACTCGTCGGCGAGCGCCTGAAGGTCGTGCACGGTCACATCGATCCGCTCGACGACGCGTGCCGTGTGCCTGGTGATCTCGGCCGCGACGGCGCGGCGCAGCTCGGCGACCGCGCCCGGGATCGCGAACCCCTGGATCACGGTGACGGTGAGTTCGACGGCGACGGGTGCGGTCGCGTCGGCGAGGTCGCCTTCGAAGCGCACCCGCCCGATCAGGAGACCGGGCACGCGGTCGCCCGTGCTCCGGACCAGGCTCCGCAGGGCGCCCTCCGTCATCACGACGGCGTCGTCCGCGAGGGCCGCAGCGAGCGGGAAGTCCCGCCCGGCGCGCGCGTCGATGCTGATCGACGCGAGGACGGCGGCGACCCACGCGTCCTCGCGGGCCGGTTCGCGGTCGGCGGCGTCCTGCACGAACTGGCGCGTCACATCGCGCAACCGCTGCAGCGCGGCGAGCGCGTTGCGGCAGGCGGGCGAGCCCTCGATGGACGGGTCGCGCGGTGTGCGCCCCGCGTCCAGGTACCGCTCGAGCTCGTCGAGCGTGTGGCCGTCGAGGTCGTCCTCGGGCGGCTCGGACCAGGTGGGTCGTTCGGTCATCGCCACGCCTCCAGACGTTCGGCGAGGGTGCGCCGGGCTCGCACGAGCAACCCGCGCACCGTCGACGCGGGCAGGGCGAGTTCGGCGGCGATCTCGTCGTAGTGCAAGCCGCCCATCTCGCGGAGCACCCAGGCGCGCTGCTGCTCCGGCGGGAGCGCCTCGAGCGCCTGGGCCAGTGCGGCGGTGAGGGAGCCGGCTTCGGCGGATCGGGCGGGGGAGTGCAGGTCGGACGCCGCCGGGTCCTCCTCGGTCACGTCGGCGTGCTCGCGGTGCGCGCGCAGGCGGTCGATGGCGTTGTGGCCGGCGATGCGGAACAGCCAGCCCCGCACCGCGGCAGGGTCGCCGAGGTCGCCGAGGCGTGCCCACGCGGTGATGAACGTGTCCTGGACGACGTCGTCGCTCTCGGCCGCCGAACCCAGCAGTCGACCGGCGTACGCCCGCAGGGCCGGCCCGTAGCGCCGGACGAGCACCGTGAAGGCCCGCACGTCGCCGTCCGCCGCCCGTTCCGCGAGCAACGCGTCCGCCGCGTCGTCGAGGAGGGCGCCGCGCGGCCCGGGTGCCGGGCGTCTCGGCAGGACGGCCGCCGCCGACCCCGACGGACCGCGCGCATCCGCCATGCCGCGACAGTGGCACACGCAGGCTGAAAGTCTGTTGAGTGCGTGCTGGGCGAGGCTGAGGCTGTGCAATGCCTGGGTATTCGCCGGACGCCGTGACGAAGCGTCGATCCCGACCGTCCTGCTCATGAACGTCATCGAACCGGTCACCCGGACCGGCTCACCGTTCACGGAAGGAACGTTTCGCATGTCCACACTCACGTCCGCACCGTCGACGGATGTCGCCGGCGGCAAGACCACCATCACCGACGGCGTCATCGCCAAGGTCGCCGGCATCGCCGCGCGCGAGGTGCCCGGTGTCCACGACCTCGGCGGCGGCGCGAGCCGCGCGATGGGCGCCCTGCGCGGCGCGGTCGGCAACAAGGACCTCTCTCAGGGCATCTCGGTCGAGGTGGGCGAGACCCAGGTCGCCGTCGACGTCGTCATCTCCGCCGAGTACCCGATGGCGCTGCAGGACGTCGCGGGCGGCGTGCGCAGCGCGGTCACCACGGCGATCGAGACGATCGTCGGCATGGAGGTCACCGAGGTGAACGTCACCATCAGCGACGTGCACATCCCGGCCGAGGACGGCGCCGACGACACGACAGAACCCCGCGTCCTGTGACCGCCACGCAGTCCGGCATGGCCGTCGGCGCGGTGCTCGTCATCGTCTGCGCCGTGTTCGGGTTCTGGATCGCCCTGGCCGTCGCCGTCGCGATGGCGATCGGCGCGGTGATCGGGCGGATCGTCGACGGGCGGCTCGACATCTCGAGAGTCGTCGCCGCATTCCGCGGCGGTCGCGTCTCGTCATGAGTACCGCCCTCCCGAGCACGGCGGGCGTCGCGGCCGGTCGGACGACCACGGCGGGACGCACCCGGATCACCGCCGGCGCCCTCACCCAGGTGGTGTCGGCGGTGACCGGAGACGCCCTCGGCGTTCCGGCGAAGCGCGTCGACGTCGTGCTCAGCGATCGCGCGGGTGCGCTCGACGTCCTGGCCCGCTCGCCCATGCAGGTCGTGTCCATCGCCACGATGCGCGAGACGCCGTCGGCGCTCGCCCGGTCGGGCGGCTCGCTGCTCGACCGCTGCGCTGTCGCCGAGCAGGAGATCAGGGCCCGCGTCGAGACCATGACGGGCTACACGATCCGTGCGGTCACGATCCGCGTCACCGGCGTCCACGTCGAGAAGGAGAGGCGAGTGCGATGAGCGACCGCCCACGCATCTATCCGCGCATCGAGCGTCGCGAGACGCATTCGCCCCGGTCCGTCAGCGCGATCGTGCTGGCGGTCGTCCTGGTCGTGGCCCTCGCGTACCTGGCCACGGAGATCCTGCTGGCCGCGCTCGGCGCGCACGCCCTGCTCCTCAGCCCGGCGGCGATGGTACGGGACATCGCGGCGCTCCCTTCGGCGTCCTCGGCCGCCGTCGGCATCGTCGGCGGCGCCGCGGCGCTCGTCGGCCTCGTGCTGCTCGTCGCAGCGGTCACGCCCGGCCGTCGGGCACGCCACGTGCAGCGGTCCGAGCGCGCGGTCGTCGTCATCGACGACGAGGTGATCGCCTCGGCGCTGGTTCGTGCTGCCGCCGATGTGAGCTCGCTCGACCCCGATCGGGCCGTCGGCATCGTCGGTCGCCGCCGCGCACAGGTGCGCATCACGCCCTCGTCCGGCCGGCGCATCGATCGGGATGCGGTCGCCGAGGTCGTCCGCGACCGGATCGCCGCATGGGGGCTCGTCCCCGCACTCACCCCGACGATCACCGTCGAACGGACCGGAAAGGTCGGATCGTGAACAGCACCAATCGCGCGGCGAACCGTCTGCTCCTCGGCATCACGGGGTTGCTGCTGCTCGTCATGGGCGCCGCGGGCGTCGCGCTGGCCACCGCTCCCGCCTTCGCGTCCCTGTGGCGGACGCGCGCCTCGGCGTTGCTGCGCGATGCGCCCGCACGGGTCGCCGCGCCTGCGGTCGGGACGGTCAGCGCGCTGACCGTCGGCGTGGGCGTCTCGGCCGTCGTCCTCGCGGTCGTGCTCGTGATCTTCATCGTCCGGCAGGGTCGCGGCCACACGGCATCGGTCGTCGAACGGCGAGACGGCGACAGCACGACGCGGATCGAGCTGGGAGTGCCTCGCTCTCTGCTCGAGACCGAGCTCGCGCATCGCGTCGAATTCGTCGCCACGCGCGTCTCGGCATACCGGGTCCGCGGGACGGATGCGCTGAAGGTCTCCGTGCAGTGCCGTCGCGGCATCGCGCCCACGGATGCGGCGGCCATCGTGCTGCGCGCGCTCGAGGGCATGGACGCGATCATCGGCACGGCCGTCCCGGCCCTCGTGCAGGTGAGCGGCGGCTTCCGGTCTCGGGCCGCCGACCGGGCGCGCGTCTCCTGAGCCGGCTCAGCCCTGCGCGAGCAGTTCGCGCAGGGTCAGCGGTGCGCGCCCGGTCAGGGTCGTGACGTCGTCGCTGACCCCCTCGAGCTCGCCGGCGGCGATGGCCGTGTAGGTCGACACCCAGGCATCGACCTGCCATGCGGGAGCGGCCCAGCGCTTCCTCGATTCGTACGCTTCGGGCAGCGTCTCGTCGTGGAACACGACGGGGGCACCCCGGTGGGCGGCGAGCACCGCTGCGACCTCGGACATCGTGAGTGCCTCACGCCCCGTCATGTCGTAGGTGGCGCTCGAGTGCGCCGCCGGGTCGACCAACACGGCCACAGCCGCCCGGGCGACGTCCTCCCTGGCCACGGCGGCCACACGGCCGGCGCCGGCCGGTCCGCGGATCACCCCGTCCTCGCCGACGAGCGCGTCCATGAAATCGAGGTAGAGGTTGTCGCGCAGGAACGTGTACGCGATGCCCGAGGCGACGATGGCCCGTTCGGTCGCGTCGTGGTCCCGGCCGAGCGTGAACGTGCACGTCGGGGATGCACCGAAGAACGAGGTGTAGACGACGTGCCCGACGCCCGCAGCGACGGCGGCGTCGACGAAACCGAGATGCTGGGCGAGCCGGTGCTCGTTCTCGGCCGCGGACACCATCAGGAGTGTTGTCACGCCCGCGAGCGAGTCGCGGACGGCCTCCGAGTCCTCGTAGGTGCTCCGGACCGCGACGGCGCCGGGCAGCTGCGGGGCGCGATCGGGGTCACGGGCGAGCAGCCGCTGCGCGACGCCGCGATCGGCGAGGTCGCGGGCGATCATGCCGCCGAGGGCACCGGTCGACCCGGTGACGGCGAGCGCGGGTGCGGACACGGCCGTCCTCAGCTCGGGTTCACGACGCCGAGCACGGTGTCGTGCAGCGTGCCGTTCGTGGCGAGCGCCGAGCCACTCCAGCAGCCGGGCGTGCCGTCGAGCGCCGAGAAACGACCGCCGGCCTCCTCGACGATCGGGACGAGCGCCGCCATGTCGTACGGCTTCAGGTCGTACTCGCCCGCGATGTCGACCTGCCCTTCGGCGACGAGCACGTACGACCAGAAATCGCCGAGCGCGCGGGTGCGCCAGGACGCCCTGGCGAGTGCGAGCAGGGGATCGAGTCCGCCTGCGGCGTCCCAGCCCTGCAGCGAGTTGTACGACAGCAGGGCGTCTCCGAGCGACGTGACGCCGCTCACCCGGAGCCGCTCGGGCTCGTCGCCCGGCGCCCCCGCCCACGCTCCGGCTCCGGTGGCCGCCCACCAGCGGCGCCCGAGCGCGGGCGCGGAGGCCACGCCGAGCACCGGCACGCCGTCGATCGCGAGAGCGATGAGCGTCGCCCAGATCGGCAGCCCCCTGAGGAAGTTCGTCGTGCCGTCGATCGGATCGACGATCCACTGGCGGCCGGGTGCGCGGTCGCCGCCGAACTCCTCGCCGAGGATCGCGTCGGCGGGTCGCTGCTCCGCGAGCATGCCGCGGATCACCTGCTCGACCGCCTGGTCCGCATCGGTCACAGGCGTGCGGTCGGGCTTCGTCGTGATCACCAGGTCCGCGGCGTGGAAGCGGTCGAGGGCGAGCGCCCAGGCCGCGTCCGCCATGTCGAGCGCGAGTCGCAGGTCGTCGTCTCCGGGTCCGGGCATGGCTCCAGCCTAAAGTTCCGCGTCCGGGGCGATGTCGTCGGCACCGATCACCCGGCCGCCCCGCGAATCGAGGATGTGCTGCAGCGATTCGAGGCGGCGCTTCCCGGCCTCGCCGAGTTCGCCTGCACCCACCCGGTCGACGATCTCCCAGTCGTGCGCCTCGCTGAGCGGGATGCCGTCGGGCGGATCGACGACCGGGATCGCCGTGGCCGCGAACGAGGCCAGGACGTTCGCCGGATCGACATGCCCGAGGCCGAACGAGCGGACGCCCGGGGTGTCGATGATCCATCCCTCGGCCGGCAGGCCGCGGGCACGCTCGTCGTCGGTCGCCTGCAGCAGCAGCGAGATGCTCGACGAGGACGTGTGGCGGCCGCGGCCCGTGACCGAGTTCACCGCACCGGTCGCTCGATGGGCGCCGGGCACGAGGGCGTTGACGATCGTCGACTTGCCGACGCCGGAGTGTCCGACGGCGACCGTCTCGTGCCCCAGGAGCTGCGCGCGCAGTGCGGCGAGGTCGCCGTCTCGGTGGGTGGTGAAGATCGTCAGTTCCAGGGGCGAGAACTCGTCGAGGAACTCGGCGGGGTCGGCCAGGTCCGTCTTCGTGACGAGGAGCACCGGGGCGATGTGCGCGTCGAACGCGGCCACCAGGTACCGGTCGATCAGGTTGGCGCGAGGCTCCGGGTCGGCAGCGGCGACGACCATGAGCAGCTGGTCGGCGTTCGCGACGATGACGCGCTCGACGAGGTCGGTGTCGTCGGCGCTGCGCCGGAGCACAGTGGTGCGGGGCCGGATGCGGACGATCCGCGCGAGCGTGCCCGTGTCGCCCGAGAGGTCGCCGACGACGTCGACGCGGTCGCCCGGGACGACCGCCTCCCGGCCGAGTTCGCGGGCCCGTGTGCACAGGACGTCCTGCGCGTGGCCCTCGACCCGCACGAGCATCCGACCCCGATCGACGGTGACGACCCGGCCCGTCGTGGCGCTGTCGTGGGCCGGCCGCTGCTTGCTGCGCGGTCGGGTGCCGCGCGGGTTCGGGCGGACCCGCGCCGACGACTCGTCGTACTCGTCGTACGGTGTCTCCTCGTCGCCGAGCCAGCTCATGCCGCGGACCGGCTCACCGGCGCATCATCGCCGTCCAGAGACCGGCGAAATCGGGGAGGGTCTTCGTTGCGGCATCCAGGTCGTCGATGCCGAGGCCCTCGACCGCGAGTGCGATGAGGGCGCCGGTGGTGACCATGCGGTGATCGCCGTAGACCTGCCATGCGCGTCCCGTCGCGGCGAGTGGACCGGGGGTGACGGTGAGGCCGTCCGCGTCTTCGACGACGCTGCAGCCGATCGCGGTCAGCTCGGTCGCGAGCGCGGCGAGGCGGTTCGTCTCGTGCCCGCGCAGGTGGCCGATGCCCGTGAAGCGACTCGTGCCCGCCGCGAAGGCGGCGAGGCCGACGAGGGTGGGGGCGAGTTCGCCGCCGGCGTGCAGATCGAGGTCGACGGCGGCGAGCGGGCCGGCGGCGACGCCCGCGCCGTGGACGGTGAGACCGGCGCCGCGATCCACCGACGCCCCGAACGCCTCGAGCCAGCCGGGCAGGGAGTCGCCGATCTGCGTCGTCCGAGCCGGCCAGTCCAGGACCGTGACGCTGCCGCCTGCCACGAGCGCCGCCGCGAGGAACGGGGCGGCGTTCGACAGGTCGGGCTCGATGACGACGTCGCGCCCGGCGATCGGACCGGGCGCGACCCGCCACCGGGCGCCGTCGGTCTCGACGTCGACGCCGCGCGCCCGCAGCGCGGCGACGGTCATGTCGATGTGGGGCAGGGACGGCAGGCGATCGCCGCGGTGGGCGAGATCGAGGCCGTCGTCGAATTTCGGGGCGGAGAGCAGGAGGCCGGACACGAACTGGCTCGACTGCGAGGCGTCGAGCACCAGCGACCCGCCGCCCACACTGCCGTTACCGGCGGTCGTGAACGGCAGCGTGCCGCGATCGTCGTCGTCGACGCCCACGCCGAGCGCGCGCAGCGAGCCGATCGTGGCCGCCATGGGGCGCGCTCTCGCCCGCGCATCCCCGTCGAACGTCACCGGCCGATCGGCGAGCGCGGCGACGGGCGGCACGAAGCGCATCACGGTGCCGGCGAGGCCGCAGTCGATCGTGGTGCCGCCGCGGACCGGGCCGGGCAGCACCTCGATCGTGTCGCGGTCGATCGTGATCCCGGCACCGAGCGCCCGCAGCGCATCGACCATCAGGACGGTGTCACGTGCCAGCAGCGGACGCCGCAGCACCGAACCGCCGTCGGCGAGCGCGGACAGCACCAGCTCCCGGTTCGTGAGGCTCTTCGAGCCCGGCAGCGCCACCGTCGCCGCGAGCGGCCCGCGCGCCGTCGGCGCCGGCCACGCCGCCTGGGCGGAATATGAGGGAGCTGACATCGGTTCCAGGGTAGAGGCGATGTAGAAGGAGGACGCATGCCGGCACTGTTGACACGACCGACGCTGACAGCGACCTCCATAGACTGGCTCGCGATGTCATCGCCTGTGAACGACGTGCCACTGAACGCTGCGGCACCGACGGACGCGACCTCGGAGGCGGCGCTCGCCGAGGAGACCGTCGTCGACCCCATCGCCGAGGGCGTGGACGGTGCGATCGACGACGAGCTCGCGGCCGACGAGGCCGAGGGAGCACTCCCGGTCGACGCCGGCGCGCTGCGCGTGCTCTTCGAACAGCAGGCGCTGCCGTTCGTCGACCAGCTATACGCGGCGGCGTTGCGCATGACGCGGAACCCGCAGGACGCGCAGGACCTCGTGCAGGAGACGTTCGTGAAGGCGTTCGGCGCCTTCCGGCAGTTCCAGCAGGGCACGAACCTCAAGGCGTGGCTGTACCGCATCCTGACGAACACGTTCATCAACTCGTATCGCAAGAAGCAGCGCGATCCGTACCAGAACTCGATCGACGATCTCGAGGAGTGGCAGCTGGGTCAGGCGACCTCGAGCACCTCGGCGTCCCGCACATCGCGGTCGGCCGAGGCCGAGGCCATCGACCACCTGCCCGACTCGGCCGTCAAGGACGCGCTGCAGTCGATCCCAGAGGACTTCCGACTGGCGGTCTACTTCGCCGACGTCGAGGGCTTCTCCTATCAGGAGATCGCCGACATCATGCACACGCCCGTCGGGACGGTCATGAGTCGGCTCCACCGGGGCAGGCGACTGCTCCGTGACCGGTTGACGGGATACGCCGAAGAACGAGGACTGTCGATGGGGACGGTTTCGCGGCGTGCACCGAAGCAGACGACGACGGAGGCGGACGCGTGAGCGACTGCGGGTGCGACAAGGCCAAGCACGATCTCGAGGAGTACATCCACCACGAGCTCGAGCGCACGGAGTACGCGGACATCACCGAGCACGTGGCCGGCTGCACGGACTGCAGCGACGAGCTCTACATCGGTGTGCGGCTGACCGAGGCGGTCCGCCGGGCGTGCAACGAGACCGCTCCCGAGGAGCTGCGCGAGCGCATCGTCACCCGCCTGCGCATCGAGATCCAGCACTCCTGACGATCGCCGTCCGGCCCCGAGCGGCTCGCACGGCGCTCGCGGCTCAATGCGCCGTGTAGGCATCGGCGCGCGGCGTAGGGCGACGCGGCCGCCTTCCGCCTACGCCGCGCGCCGATGCCTACACGGCGCGGAGGGGGCGCGACGGCTCAGCGGTTGAACACCCGCTGCACCAGATCCGCCTGTTCGGCGGCGTGCCGCTTGGCCGACCCGGTCGCCGGCGATGCGGACGCCGCGCGGGAGATGATCCGCACCGGTGGCTGCTCCTTGCCGCGCTTCCACAGCTGCACCTGCACGAACGGCGCCGCGCCCTGGTTCTCGGGCTCGTCCTGCGCCCACACGACCTCGGCGTTCGGATAGCGGCCGAGCACACCCTTCAACTCCTCGATGGGGAGCGGGTAGTACTGCTCGAGCCGCACCAGCGCCGTCGTCGTGTCCTCGCGCTTCGTCGCCTCGGCGAGCAGATCGTAGTGCAGCTTCCCGGCATGCAGTACGACGCGGGTCACCGCCTCGGGCTCGCTGATCCGCACGTCGTCGATGACCGGTTCGAACCCGCCGCTCGTGAAGTCCTCGACGGACGACGTCGCTCCGCGAAGCCGCAGCATCGACTTCGGCGTGAAGACGACGAGCGGTCGGCGGGTGCTCGACTGCGCCTGCCGGCGCAGCAGGTGGAAGTGCGACGCGGGTGTCGACGGCTGCGCGACCGTCATGTTCTGCTGCGCACACAGCTGCAGGTAGCGCTCGATGCGGGCCGACGAGTGGTCGGGTCCCTGCCCCTCGTAGCCGTGCGGCAGCAGCAGCACGAGCGACGAGCGCTGTCCCCACTTCTGCTCCGACGCCGCGATGTACTCGTCGATCACGATCTGTGCGCCGTTCGCGAAGTCGCCGAACTGCGCCTCCCAGAGCACCAGCGTCTCCGGGCTCTCGACCGAGTAGCCGTACTCGAACGCCATGGCCGCGTACTCGGAGAGCAGCGTGTCATACATCCAGAACTTCGCCTGATCGGCGGACAGGTTGCCGAGCGGCAGCCACTCCTGGCCGTTCTCCCGGTCGTGCAGCACGGCGTGCCGCTGCGTGAACGTGCCGCGGCCGCTGTCCTGGCCGGCGAACCGCACGGGTGTGCCGTCCATCAGCACCGCGCCGAGCGCGATCAGCTCGCCGAACGCCCAGTCGATGCCGCCCGTGCGGGTCATCTCCGCACGCTTGTTGAGCACGCCCTGCAGCTTCGGGTGCACGGTGAAGCCCTCGGGCGTCTCGCGGAACGCATCGCCGATGCGCTCGATCGTCTCCTTCGAGATCGCCGTCGGTGCGCCCGAGTCGACCACGTCGATCGTCGACGTGTCCGGACTGAAGTTGATCACCGGGATGGAGGCGGTCTGGGCCGCGTGCGTCTCCATGAAGGCGCTCTCCAGATGGCTCTGGAAGTCGCGGTGCGCCTGGTCGTACTCCTCCTGCGTGATGTCGCCGCGGCCGACGAGGGCCTCGGTGTACAGCTTCCGGACGCTGCGCTTCGCCTCGATGAGGTTGTACATGAGCGGCTGCGTCATCGACGGGTCGTCGCCCTCGTTGTGCCCGCGCCGGCGGTAGCAGACGAGGTCGATGATCACGTCGCGGTGGAACTGCTGCCGGTAGGCGAACGACAGCTCCGCCACCCGGGCGACCGCTTCGGGGTCGTCGCCGTTCACGTGGAAGATCGGTGCCTGGATCGTCTTCGCGACATCCGTCGAGTACACGCTCGTCCGCGAGTCGGTCGGCGGCGTGGTGAAGCCGATCTGGTTGTTCACCACCAGGTGGATCGTGCCGCCGGTGCGGTACGCGCGCAGCTGCGACATCTGCAGGGTCTCGACCACGACGCCCTGGCCGGCGACCGCGGCGTCGCCGTGGATGAGGATCGGCAGCGTGCGGAACGAGGCGACCGGGTCGCGGTCCTGCCGCGCCCTGACGATGCCCTCGAGCACTCCGTCGACCGTCTCGAGGTGCGACGGGTTCGCCGCGAGCGTGACGGGCAGCGTCGCGCCCGTCGCCGAGACGTAGCGGCCCTCGGTACCGAGGTGGTATTTCACGTCGCCGGAGCCCTGGACGGTCTTCGGGTCCTGGGTGCCCTCGAACTCCCGGAAGATCTGGCCGTACGTCTTGCCCGCGATGTTCGTGAGCACGTTCAGCCGGCCGCGATGGGCCATGCCGATCGCGGCCGAGTCGAGCGCATCCGCATCCGTCGCCGACTGCAGGATCGTGTCCAGCAGGGAGACGAGGCTCTCGCTGCCCTCGAGGCTGAACCGCTTCTGGCCGACGTACTTCGTCTGCAGGAACGTCTCGAACGCCTCGGCCTGGTTGAGCTTCGCGAGGATGCGCATCTGCTCGTCGTGGGTCGGCTTCTCGAACGGCCGCTCGAGGCGCGCCTGGAACCAGGACCGCACATCGGGGTCCTGGATGTGCATGTACTCGAGCCCCACCGTGCGGCAGTACGAGTCGCGCAGGATGCCGAGCACGTCGCGCAGCTTCGCCGAGCGCCTGCCGCCGAACCCGCCGACCACGAACTCGCGGTCGAGGTCCCAGAAGGTGAGGCCGTGGTTCAGGATGTCGAGATCGGGGTGGGTCCGCTGCTTGTATTCGAGCGGGTCGATGTCGGCCATCAGGTGGCCGCGCACCCGGTACGAGTTGATGAGCTCCTGCACGCGGGCCGTCTTCGACACGTGGTCGGCGAGGTCGAGGTTCAGGTCCTCCGCCCAGCGGATGGGGTCGTAGGGGATTCGGAGCGCCGAGAAGACCTCTTCGTAGAAGTCCCGCGCACCGATCAACAACTCGTGGACGCGCTTCAGGAACTCGCCGGAGCCGGCGCCCTGAATGACCCTGTGGTCGTACGTGGACGTCAGGGTGATCGTCTTGCCGATGCCGAGGTCCACCAGCGTGCGCTCGGCCGAGCCCTGGAACTGCGCCGGGTACTCGAGCGCGCCGGCGCCGATGATGCATCCCTGTCCCTGCATGAGCCGCGGGACGGAGTGCTCCGTGCCGATGCCGCCGGGGTTGGTGAGCGACAGCGTCGTGCCCGCGAAGTCGGCCGGGGTGAGCTTGTTGCCGCGCGCCTTGCGGACGAGCTCGTCGTATGCGGCGACGAACTCGGCGAAGGTCATCGTCTCGGCGTGCTTGATGCTCGGCACGAGCAGCGCGCGCGTGCCGTCGGGGCGCGGCAGGTCGATCGCGAGACCGAGGTTGATGTGCCCCGGCTGCACCACGGACGGCTTGCCGTCGACCTCGGTGTAGTGCACGTTCTGGCTCGGGAACTCGATGAGCGTCTTGACGAGCGCCCAGCCGATGAGATGGGTGAAGCTCACTTTGCCGCCGCGTGCGCGGCGCAGGTGGTTGTTGATGACGATGCGGTTGTCGATCATCAGCTTCGCCGGCATGGTGCGCACCGAGGTCGCCGTCGGGATCGACAGCGACTGGTCCATGTTCGTCGCGAGCGTCTTCGCGAGTCCGCGGAGGGGGGCGACGACGTCGTCGGTGACCTGCTTCTCACGGGTGTCGTGCGCCGGCGCGTCCGCCGGGATCGGCTGCCGCTTGGGACCGGCGGCGACGGGCTGCGCCGTGCGGCCGGGAGTGGCGGCGGGCGGTGCCGCGGCGGGCGGCGGGGCGGTGCCGTTGGTGGTGGCAGGGGCGGTCGGTGGTGCCGCCGTCGCCTTCGCAGCCGGTCGTCTCGACCGGGTGATAGCTCTCCAGCACCGGCCACCACGACCGGTCGACGGAGTTCTTGTCGACCCGGAACCGCTCGTACAGCTCGTCGACCAACCACTCGTTCGCGCCGAATTCGTTCGCCGCGCCCTCTTCGGTTCCGGTCACCTGACTCAACGCGTTCCCATCCTCAAGTAACGACCCATTTCCGAAGCCTCAGGGTACCCCTGTGCGCGACCCTCGTCGGGGCTGCAAGTACCGTTTCGGGCATGCGTTTCCTCGCTTCCCCGCAACAGCACGACCTCACCTACTCCGATGTCTTCCTGGTTCCGGGCCGCTCGGGCGTGTCGAGCCGATTCGACGTCGATCTCACACCGGGGGACGGCACCCCGGCCACGCTGCCGATCGTCGCGGCGAACATGAACTCGGTGACCGGCAAGCGCCTCGCCGCCACCCTCGCGCGACGGGGCGGACTGGGCGTGCTGCCGCAGGACCTCGGTCCCGACACGCTCGTCGCGGCCGTCGAATGGGTCAAGGCGCAGTCGCCGTTCTGGGACACCCCGACGGTGCTCCCGCCGAAGGCGACCGTGGGCGAGGCCCTGACCCTGATGCCGCCGTACCCGGGACACGCCATCGTGCTGCGGCGCAAGGACGGGGCTGTCCGCGGCGTCGTGTCGGCCGAGCGCCTGGCGGAGGCCCCTTCCACCGCGAAGCTCGAGGACCTCGTCGACACGTGGGGTGAACTGTCGCCCGAGGCCGCGTCCACGTCGCGAGGCGCGTTCGAGGTGCTCGAGCAGCTCGAGGCGGACGTCGCCCCTGTGATGGACGGCGGCCGACTGCTCGGCATCGTGAGCCGGCGCAGCGCGGTGCGGAGCGGCATCTACCGTCCCGCGGTCGACGGCGATGGGCGTCTCGCCGTAGCGGCGGCCCTCGGCATCAACGGCGACGTCGCATCGCGCGCCCGCGCGCTCGTCGAGGCCGGCGTCGACGTGCTCGTCCTCGACACCGCCCACGGCCACCAGGACGGCATGATCCGGGCGGTCGGCACGGTCGCCGCGCTCGGCCTCGGGGTGCCGATCGTGGCGGGCAACGTCGTCACGCCCGAGGCGGTCGCCGACCTGACCGGCGCGGGAGCGACGATCGTCAAGGTCGGGGTCGGGCCGGGGGCGATGTGCACGACGCGCATGATGACGGGCGTGGGCCGGCCGCAGTTCTCCGCGGTCCTGGAGACCGCGGAGGCCGCCCGCGCTGCCGGTGCCCACGTGTGGGCGGACGGCGGGGTCCGGTACCCGCGCGACGTGGCGCTGGCCCTGGCGGCCGGCGCCGCATCCGTGATGATCGGCTCCTGGTTCGCCGGCACGATCGAGGCGCCAGGCGCGCTCGAGCGCGACTCGGACGGCCGTTGGTACAAGCAGAGCTGGGGCATGGCGTCGACGAAGGCGGTGCGGGCCCGCTTCGGCGGCCTCGACGCCTACGAGCTGGCGCGGAAATCGATGTTCGCCGAGGGCATCTCGAGCTCGCGCATCTACCTCGATCCGCTGCGGCCCGGCCTCGAGGACCTGCTCGACATGATCGACTCCGGGGTGCGGTCCTCGTTCACCTACGCGGGCGCGCGCACCGTGCCCGAGTTCCGCGAACGGTCCGTCGTCGGCATCCAGTCCGCCGCCGGCTACGAGGAGGGCAAGGCGCTGCCGGTCAGCTGGTAGCCGTCGCGGGCGTGACAGCCCACCCCCGAGCACCTCAGCAGGACGTGCGCCCTTCAGCAGGACGCATGTGCGCCATTGTCCTGCCGAAGCGCGTGCGTCCTGCTGAGGTGCTTGGGACGGGCTGTGCTCGGGGCGGGCCCTGCCGGGACGGGCGGATGCTCGGGGCGGTCTTGGTAGAATCGCCGGATCATGGACGCGCATCGCACGCCCGAAGGCCGCGTCGCGGCCGTGCACCTCCGGTGAGCGGCCCCTGGGTCGACGTGGCGCTCATCGCCGTCGGGCTGGTGCTCACGCTGGGCACCGGCTTCTTCGTCGCGGCCGAGTTCTCGCTCGTCAACCTCGACCGGGCGGATCTCGAGGCACGCCGGCGCGACGGCGAGAGCGGCCTCGACGGCACCATCAACGCGCTCAAGATCACCTCGACGCATCTCTCGAGCGCGCAGCTCGGCATCACGATCACGACGCTGCTCACCGGCTACACGTTCCAGCCGGCGATCGCGCGCCTGCTCGCGCCGCCCGTCGAGGCGATCGGGCTCGGTGCCGACGCCACGCAGGTGATCGGCTACATCGTCGGCGTCCTGGTCGCCACGATCCTGTCGATGATCGTCGGCGAGCTGCTGCCGAAGAACCTCGCGCTCGCGCTGCCGTACCGGGTCGCGAAGTTCGTGATGCCGTTCCAGACCGCCTTCACCACCGTGTTCCGCCCCGCGGTGCGCCTGCTCAACAACAGCGCCAACGCGATCCTGCGGCTCATCGGCATCGAGCCGAAGGAGGAACTGTCGGGCGCGCGCACCGCGCAGGAGCTCTCATCGCTCGTCCGCCGGAGCGCACTGGAAGGCACGCTCGAGTCGGACACGGCGACCCTGCTCGCGCGCACGCTCAACTTCTCGGGCATGAGCGCATCCGACGTCATGACCCCTCGCCTGCGCGTCGCGAGCGTGACTCGCGCCGACTCCGCCGCCGACGTGCTCGACCTCGCGCGGCGCACCGGGTTCTCGCGGTTCCCCGTGACCGGCGACGACGGCATCGACGACGTCGTCGCGGTCGTCCATGTGAAGCAGGCGATGGCGGTGCCGCGCGACCGTCGCCGGACCGTCCCCGCCGGCGCGATCCAGCAGCCCGTCGCACGCGTACCGGAGACGATGAAGCTCGACCGGCTGCTCGGCGAGCTGCGCGGTCGCGGGTACCAGATGGCGATCGTCCTCGACGAGTACGGCGGCACCGCGGGTGTCGCGACGCTCGAGGACCTCGTCGAGGAACTCGTCGGTGAGCTCGTCGACGAGCACGACCGCACCCGCGCGGGTGTCGTGCGCTCCAGGGACTTCATCACCTTCCCCGGCATCCTCCGGCCCGACGAACTCGCGGACCAGACCGGCGTGAAGGTGCCGGAGGCGGGGCTTACGAGACCGTCGCCGGCTACGTGGTGCTCGAGCTCGGCCGCCTGCCCGCGGTCGGCGACGAGGTACGCACCCCGGACGGCACGCTCCACGTCCTGCGCCTCGACGGCCGAAGGATCGACCGGCTGCGCTTCACGCCCGACCCGGTCGACCCCGAAGGGGTCCGCGCATGAGCGACTGGGCCGGTCTCGGGTGGCTCGTGCTGCTGCTCGCCGTCAATGCGTTCTTCGTCGCGAGCGAGTTCGCCGTGATCTCCGCGAAGCGCTCGCAGATCGAGCCGCTCGCCGAGGCCGGCAGGCGCAGAGCGAAGACGGCGCTCGGCGCGATGGAGCACGCGACGCTGATGCTGTCGACGACGCAGCTCGGCATCACGGTCGCCTCGCTGCTGATCCTCGAGGTCAGCGAGCCGGCGATCCACCATCTGCTCGAGGTGCCGCTGTCAGTGACCGGCCTGCCCGAGACGGTCATCGAGATCGTCGCGTTCGCCGTGACGCTCGTCTTCGTCAGCTTCCTGCACGTCGTCTTCGGCGAGATGGTGCCGAAGAACATCGCGTTCTCCCTGCCCGACCGCGCCGTGCTGCTGCTCGCGACGCCCCTGGTGTTCGTGGCGCGCGTCTTCCGACCGATCATCCACGCGCTGAACGCGACGACGAACCGGCTCACCAGACTGTTCGGCGTCGAGCCGAAGTCGGAGGCGACGAGCGCGTTCACCCTGGACGAGGTGCAGACGATCGTCGACGCGTCCCACCGGGAGGGCACGCTCGACGACACGACGTCGGGCACCCTGTCGGCCGCGTTCGAATTCACCGAGAAGCGCGTCGCCGACGTGACCGTGCCGATGGAGCGCATCGTGCGCTTCTCGACGCGGGTCACGCCGGCCGACGTGGAGCAGGCGGTCGCCCACTCCGGGTTCTCCCGGTACGTGCTCGCCGACGACGAGGGCGAGCCGGTCGGCTACCTGCATCTGAAGGACCTGCTCGAGCTCGACGACGAGGAGGCCGAGCTGCCGGTACCGGCGAAGTTCGTCCGCCGCCTCGTCTCGATCTTCGAGGGGACCGAGCTCGAGGACGCGCTCGCGATCCTGCGGCGCAGCGGCAGCCATCTCGCGCGGGTCTTCGACGAGGACGGCAACACGCGCGGCATCGTGTTCCTCGAGGACGTCATCGAGGAACTCGTCGGCGAGGTCCAGGACGCCACCCGCCGCTGACGTCAGGCGAGCGACGCCAGGAATGCGCGGAGTGCCTCGGCCGTCGTGAAGACGTGGCCGCGCATCCCGAGCGTGATCGCGGCGTCGACATTGGGCTCCTTGTTGTCGATGAAGACGACGGACGCGGGCGCGACGCCCAGCCGGTCGGCGACCGCGAGATAGATCGCCGGGTCGGGCTTCAGCAGCCCGAGCTCGGCCGACAGGAAGACGCCCTCGAACGCGCGGGCCCACGGTGCGCTCCGGAACGGGGAGCCGTAGTCGAAGCCGGCGTTCGAGAGCAGCGCGAGCCGCGTACCGCCGTCTCGGAGTTCCTCGAGCAGGGCAGCCATGTCCGGGTTGACCTCGAGCCAGCTGCGCACGTCCGCTGACCAGAGCTGGGCGATGCGAGCCGGGTCCCAGTGGGTGCCGCACAGTGCCGCGACCGCGTCCCAATAGCTCGTGATCGAGATCGTGCCGTGGTCGAGCGCGTCCCGCTCGCTGCTGTACGCGGGCCAGAACAGCTCGGCGGGGACACCCGCGAGCGCCTCGAGCTCCGCTCGCGCCGCGGGCTGCTGGGGGAGCGAGATCACGTCGCCGTAGTCGAGCAGGACGACGCGGTCCGGGAGGTGCAGCACGGCGGCCACGCTATCGGCGCGAGCGGATCGCCGTGCGCCGCGGGGCCGCCCGCTCGTACTGATCCGGCCACTCGACGGGCACACCGAGGTCGGCCGCCCACGTGAGCGCGACGTGCGGGTCGCGGAGCGCCTCGCGAGCGAGCAGGACCGCATCGGCGCGTCCGGCATCGAGGATCGACTGCGCCTGGTCGGCGGACGTGATGATGCCGACGGCGGCGACAGGGCCGCCGGTGACGCGGCGGACCGTCTCGGCGAGCGCGACCTGGTAGCCGGGGCCGACGGGGATGTCCGCCGGCAGGTTGCCGCCGGACGACACGTCGACGAGATCGGCACCCGCCTCGAGCGCCCAGCCCGCGAACGCGGCGGTGTCTTCGACCGTCAGTCCACCGTCGAGCCAGTCCGTCGCCGAGACCCGGAGGAACAGCGGCATGCTCGGGGGGATCGCGGCGCGGACTGCCGCGACGACCTCGAGCAGCAGCCGTGCGCGTCGCTCGAGCGTGCCGCCGTAGCCGTCCGTGCGCCGGTTGCTGAGCGGTGAGAGGAACTGGTGCAGCAGGTAGCCGTGTGCCGCGTGCACCTCGACGAGATCGAAGCCCGCTTCGACGGCGCGTTCGGCTCCTGCACGGAAGGCGGCGACGACGTCGGCGATGCCCTCGGCGTCGAGCGCGCGCGGGGTCTCCCGGCCCGGGAAGGGCACGGCCGACGGCGCGACCGTCGTCCATCCGTCCGGTTCGGCCGCGCCGATTCCGGCACCGCCCAGCCACGGCGCCGCGGATGAGGCCTTGCGGCCGGCGTGGGCGAGTTGCACGCCGACGGGTGTGCCGGCCGCGTGCACGAAGTCGATGATCCGCCGCCACGCGGTGGTCTGCGCCTCGTTCCAGATGCCCACGTCCGCGGCTGAGATGCGGCCCTCGGGCACGACCGCGGTCGCCTCGGTCAGCAGCAGACCCGGCCGACCGACGGCCAGCCCGCCGAGGTGGACGAGGTGCCAGTCGGTCGGCACCCCGTCCGTGCCGGCCGAGTACTGGCACATCGGCGCGACCCACACCCGGTTGGCGGCCGTGAGTCCCCGGATCGTCAGGGGCCGGTAGAGGCTCGGGGCGGACTCGGAGGGGATCGGCAGCGCGGAGGTCACAGTGAGTCCGACCGCGCGAGGGCCCCTGGAATTCCTTGGACGGCGCGCGCCTACGCTTTCGGGATGCGCGACTTCGACATCAGTGCCGCCGCTGCGTGGATCGCGGTGCCGGATGCGGACAGCGACAAGTACTCGAGGGGCGTGCTCGGCGTCCTCACCGGATCGGACCGGTTCCCCGGCGCGGCCGTGCTCGGCGTCGAGGCGGCGGCTCGCACGGGCGTCGGCATGATCCGCTACGTCGGGCCTGCCCGCGCGGCGGACTTCGTGTTGCGCGCGAGGCCGGAGGTCGTCACCGTCGACGGCCGAGTGCAGGCGTGGCTGATCGGATCGGGGACGAGCCCCGAGCGCACGTTCACGGAGACCGCCCGGATCGCACGGTACCTGGAGCAGGGGCTGCCCGTCGTGCTCGACGCGGGCGCGCTCGACCTCGTCGAGGTGGCGACGGGTCCCGCCGTCGTCACGCCGCACGCCGGCGAACTGGTGACCCTGCTGGGTCGGTACGGCATCACCGTCGACCGGCAGGCGGTGTCGGACGACCCCGAGCGCTGGGCGGCCACCGCTGCGGCCACGATCGACGCCACCGTGCTGCTGAAGGGCTCGACGACCGTCGTCGCGGACGCCGACGGCCTGCGTCACGTCGTACGCGAAGGGCCGCCCTGGCTCGCGACCGCGGGCTCCGGCGACGTGCTCGGAGGCGTGCTCGGCGCGCTGGTCGCCACCCATCACGTCGAGATCGCCGAGGATTCCGGCGTGCTCGCCGACCTCGCGGCGACGGCCGCCTGGTTGCACGGCGCGGCCGGCCGCGCCGTGGGCGGCCCCCTCGTCGCGCTCGACATCACCGCCCACCTGCGCGAGGTCATGGTCAAGACCATCGCCGCTCTGTGATGATTCATAGCCAGCGGTGCCGGATTGGGTGACACGTCACTCATACGATGCAGGCCACGCACATCCTCTGGAGGACACGGTGACCCCCACCCGATCGCTCGCTGCTCGCATCACGACGTCCGCGGCCGGACTCGCCGCCATCAGCGCGCTCGCCGGCTGCGCGTCGAACACCGCCGACGCGGCCACCGCTGCGAGTGGTGACTCCGCTTCGTCCGGCGGCGCAGCCACGTACCAGGACGGCACATATACCGCCGACGGCACATACCAGACGCCCGGCGGTCAGGAGACGCTCACCGTCACCCTGGCCGTCAAGAACGGCACCGTCACCTCGGTGAAGGCGACGGGGTCGGGCAGCACACCGAACGCCCAGCACTACGAGCAGGCTTTCGAATCGGGTATGGCGGCGGTGGTCGTCGGCAAGCAGCTCGCCACGCTCCAGGTCGGCACGATCGCGGGCTCGTCCCTCACACCGCAGGGCTTCAACGCGGCGGTCGACAAGATCAAGACCGAGGCGGCGTGACCTGACCGGACCATACGGCACGGCCGGCACGCACGCGCTCGAGTTCGAGGCGATCGGCACCGACTGGCGGGTGACGACCGCCGGTCCGATCGCGCCCGATCTCCGCTCGAGCATCGAGACGTGCATCGCCGACTACGACCGCAGATGGTCCCGGTTCAGGGCGGACTCGGCGGTCTGGGCGATCGCCGAGGGCGGCCGCGCGGACTTCGGCGCCGATGCACCAGCGCTCCTCGGCCTGCTGCTCGACCTCGCGGAGCGGACCGACGGCGCGATGACGCCGCTGATCGGCGGCGCCCTCGAGCACCTGGGCTACGACATCGACTACACGTTGCAGCCGGGGACCGGGTTCCGGCCGGCGCCGTCGACCGCGGCCCTGCGACTCGACGGCACCGAGGTCGTGCTCGACGAGCCGGCGTTGATCGACGTGGGGGCGGCGGGCAAGGGGCAGCTCGTCGACCACGTCTTCGACCTGCTCGCCGCGGCCGGCCACGAGGCCGTGCTCGTCGACGGCGGCCGGGACCTCCGTGCGGGCGGCCCGACCGTCCGCGCGGCGCTCGAGCACCCGTTCGACCCCGAGTCCGCGATCGGCGTCATCGAGCTGACGGATGCGGCGCTCTGCGCCTCCGCGACGAACCGACGGTCCTGGGATGCGCTCGACGGCCGCGGCCGGCTGCACCACGTGCTCGACGGCCGGACCGGGCGCCCGGTCGACTCGATCGCGGCGACGTGGGTGCTCGCAGCGACGACGATGCTCGCGGACGCGCTGTCGACCGCCCTGTTCTTCACCCCGCCGGATTCGCTGTCCGACTACGCGTTCTCGTGGGTGGTCATGACGACGGACGGCCGCGCGGCCTGGTCGGACGACCTCCCCGGCGAGGTGTTCCGATGAGGGAGCTGCTCGGGCGGGCCGACGCCGCCATGGGCCGGCTGCCGACCTACCGGTTCGTCACCGTCGCCCTCGCCGTGCTCGCCGTCATCTCGGTGCTGGGAGCGATCCCCGGCTGGGTGTCGATCGCCTCGCCCGCGGCGATCCTCGCCACGTTCGCCGTCGCGGTGCTGGCCACCGCCCTGTCGGGTCGGGCGTTCGCGGCGCTGCTGCACACGGACCACTACGGCACATCGTCGCTCGTCACCGGCTTGCTGCTCGGGTTCCTGCTCTTCCCGTCGCTCGATCCCGTCGGTCTGCTGCTCGTCGCGGCGGCCGGCATCGTCGCGTCGGCGTCGAAGTACGTGCTGGCGATCGGGGGCCGTCACCTGCTGAACCCGGCCGCGTTCGCGGCGTTCGTCGTCGGGCTCACCGGCCTCTCCGGCAGCGCGTGGTGGGTCGCGTCGCCGTTCCTGCTGCCGTTCGTCGTGGTCGTGGCGGCGCTCGTCCTCATCCGCATCCGCGTCATCGGGCCGGCGGTGCTGCTCGTGGCCGTCGCCGCCGTGCTGGAGACGGTCGGGCAGATCCGGTTCGGCGGCACCGCCGGCGGCGCGCTCGCCGCGACCTTCACCTCGACGCCGATCGTGTTCCTCGCCGCGTTCATGTTCACCGAGCCCTTCACGCTGCCGCCGCGTCGGTCGCAGCGCTGGATCCTGGCCGCCGTCGTCGGCGTGCTCGTCGCGCTGCCCTACTTCGTGCCGTTCACCATCGGCACGTTCTCGCCGAGCCCCGAATCCGCCCTACTCGTCGGCAACCTGGTCTCGCTGGCGTTCGCACGGCCGGTCGCCAGGCAGCTGCGGTTCGCGCGCCGCGTGCCCCTGACCGACACCATCACCGAGTTCCGCTTCACCCCCGACCGGCCGATCACGCACGTCGCGGGGGAGTACCTGGAGCTCCAGGTGCCGCACTCGCGTTCGGACGTGCGCGGGACGCGACGCACGCTGACGATCGTGTCGGCGCCCGGCGATCCGGAGCTCGCCGTCGCGGTGCGCATGCGCGAGCCGATCAGCAGCTTCAAGCGCTCGCTCGACTCCCTCGCCGTGGGCGCGACCGCCAGGGCCGCGATGGTCTCCGGCGCCTTCGTGCTGCCCGCGGACCGCCGCCTGCCACTCGTGCTCGTGGCCGGCGGCATCGGGATCACGCCGTTCATCAGCCAGCTGCGCGCCGAGGTCGCGGAGACGGCCGCGGGCGCCGCACCTCGCGACCTCGTGCTCGTGCTGCGCATCGCCTCCGCGACGGAGATCCCGTACCGCGACGTGCTCGCCGGCACCGGTGCGCGGGTGCTGCTGATCGCGCCGGATGCCGACGTGATCGCGGTGCCGGAGCACTGGCACACCACGGCCTCCCTCGACGTCGCGTCGCTCACGGCCGTGCTGCCGGAACCGGCCGCGCGGACCGCCTACGTCTCCGGCTCGCCGCGGTTCGTGGGGGCCGCGGGACGGGTGCTCCGCCAGGCGGGTGTGCGCCGGATCCGCACCGACGCGTTCTCGGGCTACTGATCCGGACCGCCGTGTGCGCGCTAGCGTCGGAGTGATGGACGTGCGACCGGCCGCGGGACGGGCGCTGCCCCGCGCGGCGAGATCGTGGTTCGTGCTCGGCCTCGCCTTCGTCGTCGTGCACGTGGTGATCGCCGCGATCAACCTCGCAGGCACGCCGAGCGACTCGATCGACGCGGTCACCGGCCTCTACCGCCAATGGATGGACCTGTGGCGCGACCACGGCACGCTCGTCGGCATCGACACCGAGTGGGTCTACCCGATCGGCGGCCTCGCGCCGATGATGATCGCGTTCGTCGCCGGCGACGACGCGTACGGTTTCGTCTGGCTCCTGCTCGTGTTCGCGCTCGACGCGGTCGCCTTCGTGCCGCTCGTGCGCCGGAGCCCGCTCGCGGCCTGGTGGTGGCTCGCGTTCCTCGTGGCACTCGGTCCGGTCGGGTTCGTGCGCCTCGACACGATCGCGGTGCCGATCGCGCTGCTCGCGGTGCTGTGGATCGATTCGCGACCCGTCGTCGCATCCGTGCTCTTCACCGTCGCGGCCTGGATCAAGGTGTGGCCGGCCGCGATGGTCGCGGCCATGGTGGTCGCG
Source organism: uncultured Actinomycetota bacterium (assembly GCA_963716965.1). GTDB lineage: Bacteria > Actinomycetota > Actinomycetes > Actinomycetales > Microbacteriaceae > Amnibacterium. The sequence continues at coordinate 1,135,109 of CAVQUZ010000001.1, forward strand.
GGACGCCGGACGGCCGCCGTGATCGCCGCCGCCGCCATCACCTGCGCGGCCGTACTCGGGGTCGCGGTGCTCGCGGGCGGCCGCGCCAACCTGTTCTCCTTCGTGACGGACCAGGCGGGCCGCGGCCTGCAGATCGAGTCCCCGATCGCGCTGCCGTGGCTGGGGCTCGCGGGCGCGCACATCGGTGGCGGCTACGTCTACTTCGACGACACGCTGCTCGACTTCGAGGTCACGGGCCCCGGCGCACCGACGGCGGCCTCGGTGATGTCGCTCGTGCTCGCCGTCGCGGTCCTCGCCGTGGTGCTGCTCGGCGTCTTCGCCAGGCGCAGGCGGGTCGCGCCGGCCACGGTCCTCTCGCTCGTCGCGACCGGGCTCGTCGTCTCGGTGATCGCCTTCAACAAGGTCGGATCGCCGCAGTACTTCACGTGGCTCGTCGCGCCGGTCGTGCTCGGTCTCGTCTCCGGTCGTGTGTCGTTCCGGATGCCGGCCGTGATCGCCCTCGTGATGGCGGTGCTCACGCAGCTCGTCTACCCCTGGAACTACGACGGGGTGTGGCAGCTGCAGCCGGTGATGCTGGCGGTGCTGGGTGTGCGGGACGTGCTCGAACTCGTGCTCTACGGCTGGGTGCTCGTGGCGCTGATACGGGTGCCGAGTGCGCACGTCGGGCGGCACACGGCACCGATCCCGATCATCGGTGCACAGAGTGAAACGCGGTACCAATAAGCTGAACGTGTGGGGGATGTCGGCCGGTTCGTCGCGCCGAGCCCCGCGCACCCCCGACTCGCGCTGCTGGCGCTGTCACTCGGCGGTTTCGCGATCGGCGTGACCGAGTTCGCCGCGCTCGGGCTGCTGCCGGACATCGCCGCGGACCTGCTGCCGGGCGTCTGGGCGACCTCGCACGCGGATGCGGATGCGCAGACCGGCTGGATGGTGTCGGCCTACGCGCTCGGCGTCGTCGTGGGCGCGCCGACGATCGCCGCGCTGGCCGCCAAGCGGCCGCATAAGGGGCTGCTGCTCACGCTCGTCGCGTGCATCGTGGTCGCGACGCTCCTCACGGCGGTGCTGCCGTCGTTCGGGCTCGTGGTGACGGCGCGGTTCCTCGCCGGGGTCCCGCACGGCGCGTACTTCGGCGTCGCGAGCCTCGTCGCGGGCGAGCTGCTCGGCCCGGGCAACCGCGCCAAGGCGATGGCGTGGGTGATCGGCGGCCTGACCGTCGCCAACATCGTCGGCGTGCCGGCCGTCACCGCACTCGGCCAGGCGACGGGCTGGCGGGGAGCGTTCCTCGTCGTCGCCGGGCTGTTCCTGGCCGCGTTCGTCGCCATCGCGCTCGTCGTGCCCAAGACGCCCGCGGATCGCACCGCCACGGTCGCCAACGAGCTGCGGGCGTTCCGCAAGCCGCAGCTGTGGCTGACCGTCTCGGTCGCCGCGGTGGGAGCCGGCGGCCTCTTCGCCGTCTACTCGTACATCGCGCCCATCGCCACGAGCGTGACGGGGCTGCCGGCGCGGGTCGTGCCCGTCGTGCTCATCGTGTTCGGCGTCGGCATGACCGTCGGCAACCTGCTCGCCGGACGCTTCCTCGATCGGAACGTGTGGCGCGGGCTCTTCGCCGCGTTCTTCGCGATGATCGGGGCGCTCGTCCTCATGACACTCACCGTGCGCACTCCGGTCGGGTTGTTCGTGACGGTCTTCGGGACCGGCGTCACGATCTCGGTGCTCGCGCCGGCGATCCAGGTCCGGCTGCAGGAGGTCGCGCACGAGAGCCGGACGATCGGTGCCGCGCTGAACCACTCGGCGCTCAACATCGCGAACTCCATCGGTGCCGCGCTCGGCGGCGTCGTGATCGCCGCGGGGTTCGGCTTCGCCGCCCCGATCGAGGTCGGCCTCGCGCTCACGATCGGCGGCCTGGTGCTCGCACTCGTCAGCCTTCGCCTGGAACGACGGGACCGGGCGGCCGGAGCGTCCCTGGGGAGCTCCGGCCGCCCGGCCGTCGAAGAGGTCTGACTCAGTCCGTGGGCAGCAGGATGCCGTCCTGGATCGCACGCTTCCGCAGCGCCACCTTGGTGCCGACGTCGATGCCGGCGACCCGGTACTTCTCACGGATCCGCTTGAGGTAGGACTTCGCCGTCTCCTCGGAGATGCCGAGGTCGTACGCGACCGACTTGACCGGCTCGCCGCCGCCGTAGAGCGCCATGACGCGTCGCTCCTGCGCGGAGAGGCGGGGGCTCCGCCCGATGTCGCCCGAGTTGAGGGCGAGGTCGAGCTCCGCCGAGATGTACGACTCGCCGCGGGCGGCCGCGCGGATCGCGTCCACGATCATCCCGGCCTCCTCGCTCTTGACGAGGTAGCCGAGCGCGCCGGCGGCGAGGGCCTCGCGGACCTGGCCCGGCTCGGAGTAGGTGCTCATGACGACGGTCTTCACGCCGGTCTGCTTCAGCTGCGCGAGCTTCAGGGAGACGGGCACGTTGTCCTTGAGGTCGAGGTCCATCAGGACGACGTCGACCGGGAACTCCGGGTGCGTCAGCAGGCCGGGGAAGGTCGTCACCGCGGCGACGAGTGAGATGTCGTCGGCGGCGCCGCGGATCCACTCGGTCAGCGCGCCGAGCAGCATCTTGTGGTCGTCGACGAGCGCAAGACGGATGGTGCGGGTCTGCGTCGCGGTCATGACACCGGGCGCGATCATCGTGTTGGTCATGGTCAGTGTTCCTTCGGTCGGTCGACGAGGCAGTCGATTTCGATACTGAGGCTGCCGCCGCGACCCGTGTCCACGTGGCGGCCGACCTTACGGACGGCGTCCCACGTTGCAGGGTCGACACGGCTGCGGGCGACTCCGGTCGTCACGAGGACGATCGGCACATGCAGGGTCTTCGGGTTCTTCTCGTCCGGCCTGGACTGGCCGACCGTGAGTTCGATGGCGACGCGGAAGGCGCTGCGCCGGCTGCGCTCGGGCGAGTCGCCGACGAGCAGCCACACGGCTTGCAGCAGTCCGTCGCGCTGACGCGGGTCGAGCAGTCCGGCGAGCGACTCCGGGTCGGACAGCGCGACGGTGCGGCCGAGCAGCTCGGACTCGCTGATCGCGTGGTAGAGCCAGGTCTGGCGGCGGCCCTCGATGAGATGCAGCCGCAGCTCGGTCGCGAGCGATGCGGCGGCCTGCGCGCTCGCCGGATTCAGCGGCAGCCGGCTGCGGCCGGTCGCGACGTCGTCGAGCAGCTGCTCGGCGGCGAGGTCCAGTCGGGCGAGCTCCTCGGAGGCGAGCATGCCGACCGCGAAGCGCGGGGCGGACACGGTCGACTGCACCAGGACCCGCTCGAGCTCGCGCTTCATGATGCGGCGGAAGGTCGAGACGATGATCGCGCCGACCAGGGGAGGGGCGACCGTGCGGATGAGCATCGAGATGCTCGAGTCGATCGCGCCGGGCGCCATGGGGTGCTGGCTCCAGGAGAGCAGCACGAGGGCGCCGAGCACCGCCGCGAGCGCGGCCGTCGCCGCAGCGACACCGCGGGCCGAACACACGCCCACCATGGCCAGCAGGACGAGGGAGGCGCCGGGCGCCGCGGTGAGGTCGCGGCCGAGGTCGAAGTGGTTCCAGGCCGCCGCGACGTCGAGCACCACGACGATCGCGAGCGACGCCATGATGGCGAGTGCGATCCAGCGCGAGAGCCGGTCACCGGCGGACCGGGCGGTCAACGCGACGACGACGAACAGGGCGGAGAGCACGAGCCAGGCGATCGCCGCGAACGAGGGGTCCGGGTAGCGGTTCTCGTGCCAGAGGACGGTGAAGCGGGCGAGCCCGAACACGGCCATCAGCACGGCCATGGTCATGGCGGCGATCCCGAGGAACCCGGTGCCGACCGTCGCCCGCTGCGCGCGCATCCGCGCCGTCATGGGCCGCGGCAGGCGGAAGGCGGGCATGGCCCAGCGGTGATCGTGCTCCGCGATGGGCGTCGTCGCCACGGTCGCCACCACCTGGGGGATCTGGCCCGTCGCGGGCGTCGGCTGCTGGGTGATGGTCATTTCGGCACCTCCAGCACAACGGTCGTGCCCGAGCCGGGCGCCGAGAACACGCGGGCGTTGCCGCCGACGTCGGAGAGGCGGGCGACGATCGATTCGCGGTAGCCGAGCTTGCCGGCCGGCACGTCGGCGGGCACGAAGCCCTCGCCGTTGTCGGTCACGAGTGCCCGCACGTTGGCCTCGTCGTCGGTGATGGTCACGTGCGCCTCCATGGTGCCGGCGTGCCGCCTGACGTTCTCGAGGCACTCGGACAGGGCGAGCAGGAAGGCGTCGAGCCGCGCGGAGGGCAGTGCCACGCTGCTCGCACCGTGCCAGGAGACCTCGAGCCCCAGCATGTCGAAGCGGCGCCGAACGGCCTCCAGCGTGTCCCCGGCGTCGGTGGCGACCGACCCGTCCGCCTGCTCCTGGCCGGTCGGGTTGCTCATGGACAGCGGGACGGAGGAGAGGCGGAGCTGCCGCAGCAGCCGGGCGTCGTCGCCGGCTTGGCGGCGGAGCGCGTCCTTGCTGACGCCGACACCGGAGTGGGCGAGCAGGGTCAGCGTGGCGAGCACCGTGTCGTGCAGGAGGCGGGCGCTCTGGCGGCGCTGCGCCTCCAGCTCGCTGGCCTGGCGCTCGCTGCGGTGGGCACGGCCGATGCTCGACGTGCGGCGCGCCGCACGCAGCAGGCCCGCCGAGAGGACCCAGCCGGTGGTGACGAGGCCGCCCCATCCGGCGATCGTGACGAGGCTCGCGAAGGCGAGACCGCGGTCGCCGGCGAAGAGGACGACGACCGTGATCATGGTGACCGCGAACGCACCGACGAGGATCAGCATGCGGCCGAGGCTGATGGTGAGCAGGATGCTGGCGGAGGCGACGGCACCCGCTGCCAGGACCCGGACCGCGTTCGAGGCGCCCGGGGTGAAGCCGGGTCCCTGTGTGCCGAGCATCGCGTCGAACGAGCCGCCCGCGGCCATCCGCACCACGACCGCGGCGGTGAGGCCGACCACGACGGTCAGGATCGGCCAGGTCAGCGACTTCGTCGCGCCCATCCGGTACTGCACGAAGCCGAGGGCCGCGAAGAACGGCAGCACGACGATGAGCAGCGGGGTCGGCAGCGAGTCCGGCAACGCCAGGGGCACGACCGCGGCGAGCGTCGCCGCGAGCCCGATGTACCTGGCGCTCACGGCCAGCAGCCGATCGCGTTGTCTGAGGATGCGTTCCATGACCCCGTTGATCCCGTCGTACCGATCGCGTCGTCGTACGCGTCAGTGGGGTCATCGTGCACGAGGGGGGCGCCGGAACGGGGGTGGCGCGCCGTTAAACACAAGGTTGAAGGTTTGGCCTTTCCATGGGGTGGCCCTGAGAGCAGGGATTCCCCGGATCTGCCGTCGCGATCAGGTGTGAAGGGCGCGGTTCAGGCGCGCAGCAGGCGCCGGAGCTGCGCGCCGACGGCGTCGCGTTCGATCAGGAAGCCGTCGTGGCCGAAGTCCGACTGCAGGACGAACGGCCGATCGCCGTCGAGCGCCGTGGGCACGGCGGCCGCGATGCGCTCCTGGTCCGCGACCGGGTAGAGACGGTCGGAGTCGATGCCCAGCACGAGCATGGGCGCGGTCACGGTCGCGAGCGCGGCCTCGACGCCGCCGCGTCCGCGGCCCACGTCGTGCGAGCTCATCGCGTCGACGAGGCGGATGTACGTGTTCGCGTCGAACCGCCGCGTGAAGCGGTTGCCGTGGAAGTCCAGGTACGACTCCACCGCGAACCGGCCGCCCGCGCCGAGCGGCGAGATGCCGCTCTGCCAGCTGCGTCCGAACCGGGCGTTCAGCTCGCCGGGACTGCGGTAGTTGAGCAGTGCCATCCGTCGCGCGAGCGCGAGGCCCGCGTGCGGCCCCTCGCCGGGCGCGGCGTCGTAGTAATCCCCGTCGCGGAAGCGCGGGTCCGCCCGCACCGCGTCCGTCTGCACCGAGTTGAGCGCGATCTGGTCGGCCGTCGATTCGGGCGGCGCGGCGATGACGGCGACGCGGCGCAGCCGTTCCGGTGCACCGACCGCCCACTCGAGGGCGTGCATCCCGCCCATGGATCCGCCGACGACCGCGGCCCACGTGTCGATGCCGATCGCGTCGGAGAACGCGAGCTGCGCGGTCACCTGGTCCCGGATCGTGAGGAACGGGAATCGCGCACCCCATTCGGCGAGGTCGGGCGCGAGGGAGGCGGGACCGGTCGTGCCCTGACAGCCGCCGAGGATGTTCGGGGCGACCACGAACCAGCGATCGGTGTCGAACGGCAGGCCGGGCCCGACCACGCCATCCCACCAGCCGCTGGTCGGCTGGCCGGGGGCGGCCGGCCCGGTGATGTGCGCGTCGCCGGTGAGCGCGTGCAGCACGAGGATCGCGTTGTCCCGAGCGGGGGAGAGCTCGCCCCACGTCTCGTAGGCGATGCGGACGTGGGGGATGGGGTCGCCGAACTCGGTCGGCACCGTGCCGATCTGCACGAAGCGGCGGTCGGCGACCGGGTCGCCCTCGCGCCACGCACCGGTCGCGGGCGGCTTGCCGCGCATCGAACGGACCTCGGCCGGGGTCACCGGACGCGACGGCTCCGTGTCCTCCGACCAGTCCATGTCGCGTCAAGTATCCCGTGACGCCGGCGCGGCCGGACCCCTGTTACGTCACCCGTGTCCGCGCCCAGACGGCACCCGGCGCCGGTGTGCGCGCGGCGCCCGGAACCGGGCTCCGCTCAGAGCGCGTGCGCGCGGGCGTTGTAGACCGTGATGCCGCCGCCCTCGACTGCGGCCGCGTAGGCGCGGTAGACGGCGAGGGCCTCCTCGCGGAGCACGTCGTCGACGACGTGGATGCCGCGCGCCTCGAACTGCTGCGCCCAGTCGTCGCGCATCGGTCCCTCGTCGAAGCCGGTGATCTCCTCGAGCGCCGGGCCGGAGCCCGCCACGACCATGGTCCGAACGCCCGACCACATCGTCGCGCCGTAGCACTGGATGCACGGGCGCCAGTTGACGACGAGCGAGTGCTCCGGCTGGCCGTCGCCGCCGAGATCCCAGACGCCGAGCGCGCGCTGGGCGAGCCCGAGCGCGAGCACCTCCGCGTGTGCACTCGTCACGCCGCTCGCGAGCACCGTGTTCACGCCGACCGACACGACCTTGCCGGTCGCCGACTCGACGACGATCGCCGCGAAGGGGCCGCCGTTGCCCTCGCGCCAGTTCCGGTCGGCGAGCCGGTGCACCAGCCGCATCTGGTCGTCCCGGTCGGGGAGCACGCCCGGCACGTCGGCGACCTCATCGGCGACCCACTCGGGCAGGCGCATCTGGATGGACAGGTCAGGAAGCTGCATGACGGTCACGCTACCGAGGCGATGTTGCGGCGATGCGTCGCGCGAGGTGCCGCTGTTCGGCGGGATTCGTCGCGTGCGCCGCAGCGCTGCCGAACGCCGCGGCCGCACCTTCCCGATCGCCGGCGAGCAGCAGCAGCTCCGCTCGCGCCGCGTGCAGCAGGTGGTAGCCGCCGAGACCCTCGACCGTGTCGAGCAGGGCGAGGCCGGCCGCGGGCCCGTCCGTCATCGCCACCGCGACCGCACGGTTCACGAGCACGACCGGGTTCCCGGTGGCCCGCCACACCTGGTCGTACAGCCGGGCGATCAGCGCCCAATCCGTGGTCGCGACGCTTGTCGCGTTCGCGTGCTGCGCCGCGATCATGGCCTGCAGCTGGCACACGCCCGGTTGGTCGAGGGCGAGTGCCGCCGTCAGCAGCCGGTTCGCGCGGGCGATGCGGTCCCGGTCCCACAGCGTCCGGTCCTGGTCGTCGAGCAGCACGAGGTCGGCCGTCGGCGATGCAGCCCTCGCCCGGGTCCGTGCGCTCGTCGAGAGTTCGAGCGACAGGAGGCCGAGCACCTCGGCGCGGCCCGGCAGCATCGCCGCCGCCGCCTCGGTGAGCCGGATCGCGCGCTCGGCGAGATCCACCCGCACCGCGGCGTCGTCGCGGGCGGGCAGATAGCCCTCGTTGAACACGAGGTACAGCACCGCGAGCAGCGCCTCGACCCGGGTGTCGAGGTCCTTGGGGACCGTGAGCGGGATTCGGGCGTCCCGGATCTTCGCCTTCGCGCGCACGATGCGCTGCGCCATGGTCGGCTCAGGCACGAGGAAGGCGGAAGCGATCTCGGCGGTCGTCAGTCCGCCGACGAGTCGCAGCGTGAGTGCGATCTGCGTGGAGGTGTCCAACGCGGGGTGGCAGCAGAGCAGCATGAGCCGCAGCTCCTCGTCACCCACGATCGACTGCTCCACGACGGGATCCCTTTCGGCGGGCTCGGGTTCGAGCACGAGCTCCGGTGCCGCGTGCGCGAGCCGGCGCTGCGCGGCACCGCGGCGGCGCACGAGGTCGATCGCGCGGTTGTAGGCGACCGTGTACAGCCAGCCGGGCGGATTCGCCGGGATGCCCCGGACGCGCCACGCCTCGACGGCACGGACCAGCGCGTCCTGCACGGCGTCGTCGGCGAGATCGACGTCGTCCAGCCGCGCCGCGAGGAGGGCGAGCACACGCCCGCCCTCCTCGCGCGCGAGGTGGGTGATGGCGGCGTCGACCGCCGAGCGCTCCGCGCCGGCCGACGCCGCCTCTTCGGCTTCAGGCATCCGGCGGCGTCGGGGTGCCGTCCATGTCGGGCCGCATCATGATCGGCCGCACCTCGACGCTGCCGGCGGGCAGCGGCATCGCCTTCGCGAGTTCGAGCGCCTCGTCCAGATCGGCCGCGCGGATGGCGTAGTAGCCGCCGAGGACCTCCTTGGTCTCGGCGAACGGGCCGTCGACCACGGTGGGCGCCGCGCCGAACGACCTGCGGACCGTCGTCGCGGTCGTCGACGGGAGCAGGCTCGCACCGGCGATCCAGTGTCCGCCCGCGATCAGGCGTTGCGTGTACTCCGCCCAGGCCGTCATGCCCTCGTCGAATCCGGGGTCGCCGGGACCCGGGCCGGGTGCGCTCTCGTCCACGGTGATGGCGAACAGGTACTCCATGGTGTGCTCCTCCCGCTCTCGCGAGCAGTCCTGATGATGGCCGCCTCGCGGCCGGGGTGGAAGTGGTGTCCTCCGCCCTCACTCCCATGACGCAGCACACCGCGCGGATCGACAGCATCGAAGAAAGAAGAAGCGGCCGTTCCCCGAAGGGAACGGCCGCTTCCGGCACGGAACGGATCAGGCGTTGACCGCACTCGCGAGCTTGGCCTTCTCGAGGCCCTGGGCCAGGTCGGCCTTCAGGTCGTCGACGTGCTCGAGGCCGACCGAGAGCCGCACGAGTCCCGGCGTGACGCCGGTGGTGAGCTGCTGCTCGGGCGTGAGCTGCGAGTGCGTGGTCGACGCCGGGTGGATGACGAGCGAGCGCACGTCGCCGATGTTCGCGAGGTGGCTGAACAGCGTCAGGCTCTCGACGAACTTCCGGCCGACATCCACGCCGCCCTTCAGCTCGAACGACACGACCGCGCCGACGCCCTTCGGGGCGTAGGTGTTCGCGGCGGCGTACCACGGGCTCGACGGCAGGCCGGCGTAGTTGACCTCGGCGACGTCGGGGTGCGCCTCGAGCCACTCGGCGATCTCCTGCGCGTTCTGCACGTGGCGCTCGATGCGGAGCGACAGCGTCTCGATGCCCTGGATGAGCGAGAACGCCGTGTCGGGGGAGACGGCCGCGCCGATGTCGCGGAGCAGTTGGACGCGCGCCTTGATGATGTAGGCGATGCCGTCGCCGACCGCGACCGTGTAGGAGGCGCCGTGGTACGACGGGTCGGGCTCGGTGAGGCCGGGGAACTTCTCGACGTTCTTCGACCACTCGAACCTGCCGCCGTCGACGATCGCGCCGGCGACCACGGTGCCGTGGCCGCCGAGGAACTTCGTCGCCGAGTGCACGACGATGTCGGCGCCGTGCTCGAAGGGACGGATGAGGTACGGCGTCGCGATCGTGTTGTCGACGATCAGCGGCACACCCGCGTCGTGGGCGACGCCCGCGACCTTGGCGATGTCGAGGATGTTGATCTTCGGGTTGCCGATCGTCTCGGCGAAGAACAGCTTCGTGTTGGGGCGGACCGCGGCGGCCCACTCCTCGGCGTTGTCCTGGTCCTCGACGAAGGTGGTCTCGATGCCGAGCTTCGCGAGCGTGTACTTGAACAGGTTGTAGGTGCCGCCGTAGATCGACGACGACGAGACGATGTGATCGCCGGCGTTCGCGATGTTCAGCACGGCGAACGTCTCCGCCGCCTGGCCCGACGCGAGCAGCAGCGCCGCCGTCCCGCCCTCGAGCGCGGCGAGCCGCTCCTCCACGACCGCCTGGGTCGGGTTCTGGATGCGGTTGTAGATGTTGCCGAACTCGGCCAGCGCGAAGAGGTTCCGCGCGTGATCGGCCGAGTTGAAGACGTACGACGTCGTCTTGTAGATGGGGGTGGCCCGCGCGTTCGTCGTCGGGTCGGGGGCGGCACCAGCGTGGATCTGCTGGGTCTCGAAGTTCCACTGGGGTTCGGTCATGCGCATGACGGTACGAGCCGTCAAGTCCCGGCGCGACTTCGTCCGACGCATCCGGTAACAAAGGCGTCAGCCGAACTCCGATTGAATGGGACGGGAGGCACGACATGGCGGAACGACTGGCAGTGGTGACCGGTGCGAGCACCGGTATCGGGGCGGCGACGGTACGGCGGTTCCGGGCGGACGGCTGGGGTGTCGTCGCCGTCGCACGGCGCAAGGACCGCCTCGAGGCGCTCGCCGAGGAGACGGGGTGCGTGCCCTTCGCGGCGGACCTGACTGACCCGGAGCAGGTCGCCGCGCTCGCCGAGGCGGTCAGGGCGATCGGGCCGCTGACCACACTCATCAACAACGCCGGCGGTGCGCGCGGGCTGGACACGGTCGAGGCCGGCAGCGTCGACGACTGGCGGTGGATGTTCGAGGCGAACGTGATCGTGACCAAGCAGGTCACCGCCGCGCTGCTGCCGCTGCTGCGCGACGGCGCCGAGGCAGGCGGCCACGCCGACATCCTGACCGTGACGTCCATCGCCGGTCAGGTGCCCTACCTGAACGGTGGCGGCTACAACGCCGCCAAATTCGCCGAGCGAGCGCTCATGGGGGTGCTGCGGCTCGAACTCGGCGGTGAGCCGATCCGAGTGATCGAGCTCGCGCCCGGTCTCGTGCACACGGAGGAGTTCTCGCTGAATCGGTTCGGCGGCGATCGGGCGCGGGCCGACGCCGTGTACGCCGAGGTGCCGGAGCCGCTGACGGCGGAGGACGTCGCCGAGGCGATCGTGCACACGGTCTCGCTGCCGGGGCACGTGAACCTCGACCTCGTCACGATCAAGCCGGTGGCTCAGTCGAACGGGTCGCAGACGGTGAAGGGACCACTCCACGTCAAGCGCTGATCCGCTCGCCGACCGGCTGCGGGCCGTCGGCTGCGTCTTCGCGGAGGACGAGGCGGCCGAGATCAGGCGGGTCGGCGGTGACGAGGACGCCGTGGTCGCGGCCCGCGCGGCCGGGCTGCCGCTCGAGCACGCGCTCGGCGTCGCGCGGTTCCACGGGCTGGACCTCGCGATCGCCGACGGCGTCTTCGTGCCGCGCCTCCGGGCGGCACCGCTCGTCGACGCGGTGGTGCGGGCACTGCCGGTGGGCGGCACGGTGGTCGACCTCGGCTGCGGCTGCGGAGCCATCGCCGCCGCGGTCGCCTCGGCACGGCCGGACGCCGAGGTGCACGCCGCCGAGATCGATCCGGCGGCCGTCGAGTTCGCCCGCGTGAACGGGCGCCGCTACGGATTCCACGTGCATCAGGGCGACTGGGCGGCCGCCCTTCCCGCTCCGCTCCGCGGTCGCATCGACGTCGCCGTCGCCTACTTCCCGCACGTGCCGAGCGACGCCGTGCGGTTCATTCCAGGCGACTTCCGTGCCCACGAGCCGCGGCGCACGGTCGATGGCGGCACCGACGGCCTCGACGCCCTCCGCGCGGCCGCCGCGAGCATCGCGCCCTGGCTGCGGCCGGGCGCGCCCCTCATCACGCTGCTCTCCGCCGAGCAGGCGGGGCAGGTGCCAGGCGTGGTCGCCGACACATCCCCCGACCCAGCCGATCTCGACGACGCGGACGATCTCGACGACGTGATCGTGCACCTCGCCCTCCCCCCCTGCCCAATTCAGGATCGGGTGCCGTAATCAGGACTGGAAGACCGTCCGGAACCTGAATCAGGCGTTCACTCCTGAATTGGGCGGGGGGCGTGGAACAAGGAGGACCGAGAGGACGATGTCCAGCGCGGCGGCGATCGCGAACGCGAGCGCGGCGACCACCAGACCGGCGAGGGCGAGGGCCAGCACCGCGACGGCGAAGAGTCCCGACTCGAGGACGAGCCGCGGACGGTCGGCGAGGCGGTGGGAGGCGCGGGGCGCGCACCAGCGTGCCCATATCAGCACCACAGCGACGGGCAGCAGGACCGCGAGCGCGACCGCGACCGCGAGCGGGAGTCCGGAGACGAGCGGCGCCACCACGAGGGCGGCGAGCAGCGCCAGCTCGACGAGCAGCGCCAGCACGCCGTGTGCCACCCGTGCTGCGCGCATCCGTCGATCGTTGCAGACCTGGGAGGGCCGATAACGTGGGGCCGGTGACGATCGACACGGCGGCGCCTCCTGCCCGCGAGATCCTGCCATGGGGCGGCGTCGGCGACGCCGTCCGCGAGCTCGCGACGAAGGTCGCGGACGACGGCTTCGACGCCGAGATCGTCGTCGCGATCGCGCGCGGCGGCCTGCTCGTCGGCGGTGCGATCGCCTACGCCCTCGGCGTGAAGAGCTGCGGATCGCTCAACGTCGAGCTCTACACCGGTGTCGACGAGACCCTGCCGGCCCCGCTGCTGCTGCCGCCGCATCTCGACGGCGAATCCCTGCGGGGCAAGCGCGTCCTGCTCGCCGACGACGTCTCGCAGTCCGGTCTCACGCTGGGGCTGGCGGTCGAGATCATCACCGCCATGGGTGCGGACGTGCGCACTGCCTGCCTCTACACGAAGCCGCAGACCGCGTTCGTGCCCGACTACTGGTGGCGCGAGACCGACAGGTGGATCGTGTTCCCGTGGTCGGCGGAGCCGCCGGTGACGGGCTCCGGCTCGGCGCACTGACGTGATCGTGCTCGTCGGCGGCGGCCGGGTGGAACGCGACCCGGACGGCGAGGAGTGGCGGAGCTTCGTCACGGCGGCGCAGGCGCGCAGGCGCGTCCCGCGCGTCGCCGTGATCGTCGTGCGGCCGATCGACGCCAAGCCGCATGCCGCGCGCATCGTCGGCGCGCTGCGGGCCGTCGGCCGCGTGGATGCGCGCATCACGGTCGTGCGCGAGGGGCGGCGACTGAGGGACACGGTGTTCCACGGCATCGACGCGCTCGTCGTGTGCGGAGGCGTGACGCCCGTCTACAACCGGGTCTTCGCGCCGCATGCCGAGCGCGTCCGTGCCCTCGTGCAGGACGGCGTGCCGTTCGCGGGCTTCTCCGCCGGCGCCGCCATCGCCCCGGCCGCAGCGCTCGTCGGCGGATGGCGGCGGGGCGGCGTGCCGGTCCTCGACCCGGACGCCGCGGAGGACCTCGACGAGTTGACGGTGCAGGAGGGCCTCGGCCTCGTACCGTTCGCCGTCGACGTCCACGCGGCCCAGTGGGGCACGCTCGCCCGCATGATCACGGCCGTGGAGCAGGGACTCGTCACGCGCGGCGCCGCCATCGACGAGCGCACCGCCCTCGTGATCGACGACGACGCGATGCGCGTGGAGGGCCACGGCAACGTCTGGTGGGTCGAGCCGGGCGACGAGGGCGTGCACGTGCGGAGGGAGCACGCATGACAGGACCGCGCACGCTCGAGCAACTCGCCGAGGACGGTGCGATGGACGCCGACTGGGCGCTCGCGCTCCAGCCCGTCGAGGACCGCATCCATGCCATGGGTGACTTCCTGCGCGAGGAGGGCGCCGCGGGCCGCGGATATCTGCCGTCGGGGGCGAACGTCCTGCGCGCCTTCCAGGCGCCGCTCGACGACGTCCGGGTGCTCATCGTCGGACAGGACCCGTACCCGACGCCAGGACATCCGATCGGGCTGTCGTTCGCGGTCGACCCGCACGTGCGGCCGATCCCGCGCAGCCTCGCGAACATCTACCGGGAGCTCCACGACGACCTGGGTCTCGATCCGGTCGCCCACGGCGACCTGACCGCGTGGACCGAGCACGGTGTGATGCTGCTGAACCGCGTGCTCACGGTGCGCCCAGGGGCGCCTGCGTCGCACAGGGGCAAGGGGTGGGAGGCGGTCACCGAGCACGCGATTCAGGTGCTTGCGGAGCGCGGCGGCCCGCTCGTCGCGATCCTCTGGGGGCGCGACGCGCAGAACCTCGAGCCGCTGCTCGGCGACGTGCCCGCGATCAAGTCCGCGCATCCGAGCCCGCTCTCGGCCACGAACGGCTTCTTCGGCTCGAAGCCCTTCAGCCGCGCGAACGCCGCGCTCGAGGAGCAGGGCGGCGAGCCGGTCGACTGGCGCCTGCCCTCGCATCTGCGGGCCGTCTGACCGGCCGCCTCACCTCCCGCCCGGCACCGGGCACCTCCGTGGCGGAATCAGTGGTGGGTTCGGTGGCCGGCACGGATGTGGCGGAAACGGCCCGTCGCGAGGGTGGAAGCAGTTCAGACAGCCACCGGAGGAGCCATCATGCACTCGCTCGCACAGACCGAATACGCCATGCGGATCGCCGAGGACCGCGCCCGTGAGCAGGCCGCGACGCGCGCCGTGCTGGCCGCCCGCCCTGCGCGGACGAACCGGGTGCACGCCGCGCCGCGGGCGAGCATCCTCGCGCGCCTCGCGCGCCTCCACCCCGTCGCCCGCTGACGTGTGGTCGCGGCGCCGCTCGCAGAGGATGATCGCCGTGTGACGGTCGCTCTTTCGGCGCGCGAGGCCGAGGTGCTCGCCGAGATCGCCGCGCACGCGACGAACGCCGAGATCGCGTCCCGCTTGTTCATCTCGGTGCGCACCGTCGAGAGTCACGTGGCCGCGCTGCTGCGGAAGACGGGCGCGGCCGACCGTCGGGAGCTCGCCGCGCTGGCCGCCGCCCCCGCGGAGACGCAAGGCGACCGCATGCCGCTCCCGGTGCCGGCATCGTCGTTCATCGGGCGCGTGGCGGAGCGCTCCGAGCTCGCGGACGCCCTGGCCCGGCATCGACTGGTGACCGCGCTCGGACCCGGTGGCATCGGGAAGACGCGCCTTGCACTGTCCGTGGCCGCGGAGGTCCGGGACCGCCACCCCGACGGCGACTGCTACGTGGATCTGGTCCCGGTCACGTCGCCGGCCGCGCTCGCTCCGGCGGTCGCGACCGCGCTCGGCGTCGGCGACCAGCAGGGCCGCACGCCCGACGAGATCGTCGTGCGGTGGCTCGCGCAGCGCCGGACCCTGCTCGTCCTCGACAACTGCGAGCACCTGCTCGACGCCGTCGCGGACCTGCTGGAACGGCTGCTCGCCGAGAGCCCGGGGCTCGTCGTGCTCGCGACGAGCCGCGCCCGGCTCGGAGTGCCGGGCGAGTGGGTGTTCACCGTGCCCGGTCTGTCGGTGGATGTCGACGGCGGCGACGCGGTCGACCTGTTCGAGGCGCGTGCGATCGCCGCCGGAGCCGGCAGGGACACCCTCGACCGCACCCGCGTCGCGGCGGTCTGTCGGGCGCTGGACGGCAGCGCGCTCGCGATCGAGCTCGCCGCCGCCCGCACGCCCTCGCTCGGACTCGACGGCGTGGAGGCGGGTCTGCTGGACCGTCTCGATCTGCTCATGAGCGGTCGTCGAAGCGGCGGCCGCCACCGCTCGCTGCGCGCCGCGCTCGCCTGGAGCACCGACCTGCTCCGCCCGGCCGAGCAGGCCGTCCTGCGACGGGTCGCCGTGTTCGCCGGCCGCTTCTCGGCCGAGTCCGCCGCCGCACTGCTCGAGCGATGGGAGCCGATCGTGCCGTCGGTGCGCGGCGTGCTCGCCGACCTCGCCGATCAGAGCCTGCTCGTCGCGCGCCCGACGTCGATGGGCATGCGCTACCGCGCCCTCGAGACCGTGCGCCAGTTCGGCGAGGATCTGCTGGCCGCGGCGGGCGAGACGGCGGAGGCGCATCTGCGTCACTTCGAATGGTGCCGCGTCCGGGCCGAGGCGCTGCCGCTGCCGCTGCCCGACGACCTCGCCGCGTGGCGGCGGTCGTTCGACGAGCTGGCCGACGACGTGCGTGCCGCGGTCGGCTGGGCGGTGACGCATGAGGGTCCCGCCGAGCCCGCGGCCCGGCTCGCCGCCCGGTTCGCCGACCTGGCGTTCGCCCGCGGTCTGCCCGCAGAGGCCCAGCGCATGTACGAGCAGGCGGCCGGCATGTCGGCTGATCCCGCTCGAGCCGCCGACCTGCTGGGTCTGGCGGCCGGTGCCGCCGAATCCCGCCAGTTCGGCGACGAGGCGATGCGCCTGCACCGCGCGGCGGCCGAACGGTGGACGGCCGCCGGGAACGACGTCGAAGCGGCGTTCCGGTCCGCGCGGATGGCCGAACTGATCAACAGGGCGCCGGGCATCATGGCGAACCCGCTGCCCGCTGCGGCGGCGCTGCCGCTGATCGCCGAGGCGAGGCGCCTGCTCGGCACGTCGACGGACCATCGCGTGGTGGCACGGATCCTGCTCGCGGAGGCGTCGCTCGGCAATCCGGGGACCGATCGGGAGCGTACCGACGAGGCGCTCGCCGAGGCGCTCGCCGCCGGCGACTCCGTGAGTGAGAGCGCCGCACTCGACTCGCGGTGCGCGGCGCGCCTCGTCGCCGGCGACCTGATCGCCGCGCGCGCCGACGCGATCAGGCGCGTCGACCTGCTCGAGACGCTGCCCCTCACCGCCGACTTGGGCTTCGAGTACACCGACGCGCTGCTCATGGCCGTCGAATGCTGCTGCGCCGTCGGTGACCTCGCCGCCGCCCGCCGTTCGGCCGAACGGCTGCTCACGATCCCGTGCTACGCGGAAGAACTCCATCTGGCGACCGCCCGCATGCTGCTGGTGACCGCACTCACGGGCGAGTTCGGCACCTGCATGGCCCTTGCGGAGCAGTTCCGCGACGGCTGGGAGCGCGCGGGCAGACCGAGAGCGAGCAATCTCGCCCTCTCCGCCCGAGCTGCGGCAGCCGCCTTCGGGCTGGCAGGCGACGCCGTGCTCGCCGCCCAGTGGCGCGACCTCGCGGACCGGATCGCCTCGCACCGTCGCGATGTCACCGGAATCGACCTGGTCGTCTTCGATCCGCTGCCGATGTTGCACGAGGGACGACTCGAGGATGCGCGCGCCATGATCGAACAGGAGTCGACGCCGCGCGCCGACTGGTTCGTGGGGTTGTGGCGGCCTTGGTACGTCGCCTACCGATGCGAGACGAAGGTGCTGCTGGGCGAGGGCGAGCCGGATCTCCTCGCGCGGGCGCGCGAAGCGACCGCGGGCACGACGGTCGCCCTGTTCCTCGTCGAGCGCGCGGAGGCGCTGCAGTCAGGCGATGTGCCCGCCCTGCTCGCGATCGCGGATCGGCTCGACGATGCGGGGGCGATCTACCAGGCGGCGCGGACCCGCGTCATGGCCGGGGACCCCCGCGGCGCCGCGTGGATGGCGTCGAACGGCGTCGCGCCGATGGCGTGGCCGCCGACGGCCCCGGGCGTGCTCCGGGCACGCTGACCGCGTGCTCGCGGATCCGGCCGCGCCGCGCGGGCCGAACGTCGCGAGCGCGGGGTGATCGGAGGGCCGTCGTCTAGGCTCGTGCCCCGTGCTGGAAGAGGAGTACGCGCCGCGTCGACCGCGGCCGTTCCATCTGCGGAAGATCGAACCCGACGAGCCCGAGTTCGCCTATTCGATCCGCCCGGCGACCGTGAAGGACCTGCCGGAGGTCCGCGCCATCTACAACCACTACGTCACGAACAGTGTGGTGACGATGGACGAGGACACGATGACGCTGCGCGAGTGGCGGTCGAAGTTCGCCTACCTGACGCGCTTGAAACTGCCGTTCCTGGTCGCGGTCTCCCCGTCGGGCGACGTGCTCGGCTACGCGCTCGCATCGCCGTGGATCCAGAAGCGCAGCTACCGCTTCACCGCGGAGAGCTCGATCTTCCTGCGCTCGGCGTCCACCTCGAAGGGGCTCGGCGAGGCGCTCATCAGTGCGCTCATCGACGCGTCGAAGCAGGCAGGACTCAAGCAGCTGCTGGCCGTGATCGCCGATCCGGGGGCGGAGGCCTCGCTGCACCTGCACGAGAAGCTGGGCTTCAAGGAGCAGGGCCGCATGGGCAAGGTCGCCTTCAAGTTCGACCGCTGGATCGGCACGATCATGTTGCAGAAGACCCTGAAGTAGCCGCGAGTGGCGTTCGCCCTGCACCATCTCACCGCCCAGGAGCAGTGGGACTGGATACGCCGAGGAGAGGCCACGGCGACCGGGCTCGTCGAGCACTGCCTCGGGCGCATCGCCGCGCTCGACGGCCGTCTGGGCGCGTTCGCCCGCGTCGATGCGGACCGCGCGCGGATTCGGGCGGCCGCGCGCGATGTCGACGGGCCGTCCGCCGCCGCACTCGACGGCGTCGCCATCGCCGAGAAGGAACTGGCGGACCGCGCAGGCACCACGGGTGCCGCCGGCTCGCGCCTGTTCGCCGATCGGCGGGTGCGGCGATCGGATGCGATCGTGGATGCCATCGACGCCACGGGCGCGATCTCGCTGGGCGCGACGACGTCGCCCGAGTTCGGGCTGACCGGCTTCACCGAGCCGGCGGGGCGGCCACCCACCCGGAACCCATGGGACACGACGACGGGTGCGGGGGGCTCGAGCGGCGGCGCGGCCGCCGCTGTCGCGGCCGGACTCGTGCCGTTCGCCGTCGGGTCCGACGGCGGGGGCTCGATCCGCATCCCGGCCGCGACCTGTGGCGTGGTCGGCGTCAAACCCTCGCGGGGGCGCATCCCGGCGCAGGGCGGCCAGGACTCCTTCGCCGGCCTGGTGACCGCGGGCGCCATCGCGCGGACCGTCGCCGACGCGGCGATGCTGCTCGACGCGCTCGCGGGACCCGCGGGGTTCGCGACCGTGCCGCCGCCCGAGGAGCATCCCGACATCGACGGCGCGTTCCTCGGCGTCGCGGTCCGCGGCGAGGGGCGGTACCGCATCGGGGTCCTGTCGGGTTCCCCGTGGGACGACGCGGCCGACATCCGCCTCGATCCGCGGTGGGCCGCCGCCCGCGACCGTGCAGCCGGCGTGCTCGAGGAGCTCGGCCACCGCGTCGCGGGTCCCGTCGACCTGCCGGGGGAGCGCTACCCGGCCCTGTTCCGCACGCTCTGGCTGGCATCGACCGCCGGCATCCCCGCCCACACGCCCGACGAGCTCGCGCTCCTCGAGCCGTACACGCGCGAACTGGTCGAGCGCGGCCGCGCGCTGCCGGTCGAGCAGGTCCTCGCAGCCCTCAGGGAGGCCGCCGCCTTCGAGCGACGCACGATCGCGACGTTCTCGCCGTACGACGCGATCCTCACGCCCTCACTCGCGCTGCCGCCGCAGCCGCTCGGCTGGTTCACCGAGCGGCCGGACGCGGATGCGGTCTTCGAGCGGCAGGTGCAGGCCGCGCCCTACTCGTCCTTCGTCAACGTCGCCGGGCTGCCCGCGATCACCCTGCCGGTCGGTGCGACCGACGACGGGTTCCCCGAGGGCGTGCAACTCATCGGGCGTCCGGGCGGCGAGGCGGTGCTGTTCGCGATCGGACGGCAGCTCGAGCGCCGGTTCGGCTGGGCGAGACGGCATCCGCCCGAATTCTGGTGACGGACGGGTCAGGCGAGCCCGGTGCGCCGCTCGCTGACCTGCCACAGCGCGCGGCCCAACTTGGTGTCGTTCGCCTGCGCCGGCACGCGCATCGGGGCGACGAGCCGGTCGAACACATTGCCGCTCGGCACGGGCACGCGATGCGTCGACGCGAGCCGCACGAGCGGCTGCGCTCCCTGCTCCGGCGACAGCGCGAAACGGCTGGACGCGAGGCTCACGAACGGCTGATCGGCACCGAACGAGGTCGCCACCCATCCCGGATGGAACGCGTAGGCGGAGACGCCCGTGCGCTGCAGCCGCCTGGCGAGCTCTCGGGTCGTGACGATGTTCTCGAGCTTGGCGGCCGAGTAGGCGCGCCAGCCGGCCAGCCAGGGTCCACGCCGGTTGTCCAGGTCGGTGAGCTCGATCTTGCCCGACCGGGCGGCGACGCTCGACGTGTGGATGATGCGCACGGTGCCGGGCGCCGCGTCCTTCGCCGTCTCGACCATCCGGTCGCGCAGCAGACCGGCGAGCAGGAATCCGGCGAGATGGTTCAGCTGGAACGTCAGTCCGAAACCGTCGGCCGAGTCCTCCCTCGGGAACATGCCGCCCGCGTTGTTCGCGAGCACGTGGATCTGCGGCAGGTCCGCGAGCAGCTGGTCGGCCAGGGTGCGCACGTTCGCGAGGTCCGCGAAGTCGGCGAGGTACGCCCTGCCGCCGACCTCCTCGGCCGTGGCCTCGGTGCGGGCCCGATTGCGGCCGACGACCGCGACGGTCGCGCCGAGCGCGCCGAGCTCCCGCGCCGCCGCTCTGCCGATTCCGGAGCTCGCGCCCGTGATGACGACAGTCAGGCCGTCGGCCCGCTCGGGGACCGGCAGACGGACCTTCATCGCTGCTCGTCCACTTCGAGGAAGCGCAACCACACTTCGCTGACCGTCGGGTAGGACGGCACGGCGTGCCACAACCGGTCGAGCGGCACCTCGCCGACGACGGCGATGGTCGCCGAGTGCACCAGCTCACCGATGTCGGGACCGACGAAGGTCGCGCCGAGCACCACGTTCCGCGCATCGTCGATCACGACCTTGCCCCGCCCCACGTAGTCGTCGTCGAAGACGGATGCGCCCGATACCCACGACAGGTCGTACTCGGCCGTGCGGATGGTGAGCCCCGCGGCCGTCGCAGCCGCTTCGGTGAGGCCGACGGAGGCGACCTCCGGGTCGGTGAACGTGACCTGGGGGACACTGCGGGCATCCGCCGTCGCGACGTGCGCGCCCCATGGCCTGTCGTCGACGGCCTCGCCCTTCGCTCGCGCGGCGATGACCCGGCCGGCCGCGCGGGCCTGGTACTTGCCCTGGTGGGTCAGCAGGGCGCGATGGTTCACGTCGCCGACCGCGTAGAGCCAGCGCTCGCCGTCGTTCGTGCCCGATCTCACGAGCATGGTGTCGTCCACGGCCAGCCAGTCGCCGTCCTTCAGGCCGACGGACGCGAGGCCGAGGTCGTCGGTGCGCGGGAAGCGACCGGTCGCGACGAGCAGTTCGGCCGCGGTGATCTGCTCTCCCGAATCGAGCGTGACGGTCACACCGTCGTCGGTCCGCGACACCGACGTCGGGGCGACACCGGTGCGGATGACCGCGCCGTCTGCTCGAAGTGCGTCGGCCACCATTTCGCCGGCGAACGGCTCCATGCCCCCGAGCAGACCGGAGCGGGCGAGCACGGTGACCTTCGTGCCGAGCGACGTGTACGCGGTCGCCATCTCGCTGGCGACGACACCGCCGCCGATCACGATGAGGCTCTCGGGCGCGGACTCCGCGCTCGTCGCCTCGCGCGACGTCCACGGCTTCGCGTCCGCGAGCCCGTCGATGTGCGGCAGTAGCGCACCGCTGCCCGTCGACACCGCGACCGCATGGCGCGCCTCGAGCTGCACGACGGGGCCCGACGGCTGCACGACCTCGACCGTGCGCACGCCCGTGATGCGGCCGTGTCCGCGCACGAGGTCGATACCGGCACCCTGGAGCCACGACACCTGCCCACTGTCGTCGAACCCGCTGACGATGCGGTCGCGTCTGGCGAAGACGGCGGCCGAGTCGAGGCCACCGGTCACCGCCTGCTTCGCCCCGTCGACGTTGCGCGCACCGCGCAGGGCGGCCCCCGGTCGCAGCAGTCCCTTGGACGGCATGCACGCCCAGTAGGAGCATTCGCCACCGACGAGTTCGGACTCGACCACCACCGCGGAGAGGCCGGCGCGGTGCGCGTAGTCGGCGACGTTCTCGCCGACGGGCCCCGCGCCGATGACGATCAGGTCGTACACCGTTGTGCTCATGCGGCAACCGTACCCAGCGCGCGCCGCAAGTCGCTTGGGAGCGCTCTGAGTGCCGTGAAAGCCACGTACCCGCACGGCCCGGGTGCTCGCGTGGTGTCGGAGGGCGCTCGTACCGTCGCGGCATGGCTTCCTGGTCGCAGTTCCAGGCGGAGGCGCCGTCGTTCGCGGGCGTCGTGCGCGCCCGGTTCGACGTCGGCATCAACAAGACCATCGCGACACTGCGGCGCAGCGGGGCGCCCCGGATCAGCGGTACGGAACTCGAGTTCCGCGACGGTGAGGTGACCCTCGGCATGATGCCCGGGTCGCTGAAGCTGCGGGACGTCCTCCGCGATCCGCGGGTCGCCGTGCACGGCCCGTCGCCCGATCCGCCCGACCAGGGCGCCTGGGCGGGCGACGCCAAAGTGGCCGGCACGCTGATCGCGACCGCGGCTCCCGCCGACGCCGCGGTGCCCGACGCCGGCTACTTCCGCATCGATCTCACCGAGGTGGTGCTCACCTCCGTCGACGCGGCGGCGGCACTGCTGGTCGTCGAGTCGTGGCACCCCGGGCGGGGCTACCGCCGGCGCACGCGCGCCTGAGGTCAGCGCTTCGCCCGCGTGCCGGCCGTGAGCGCCGACAGGATGCGCAGGATCGTCGGCAGGTCCGGTGCGGCGTCCTCGGGGGAGCGAGGAGCGAACATCGTGATCCCCGCGCCGACGAGCGGCTTGGCGGCGATCGCCCCCGCGATCGCCGCTGTCAGGCCGGCGACGTCGATGCCGAACGGCTGCGGGTCCGTGAGGCCCGCGATCTCGGACGGGTCGAGCACATCGAGATCGACGTGGATGTACAACCGGTCGCAGTCGAGTGCGGCGACCGCGTCGGGGACGTCGGCCGCGGCGGTATCGGCGGCGATCATCCGGATGCCCGAGGCGTCGAGGAACGCGGCCTCCTCGTCGTCGACCGTGCGTGTGCCGGCCAGCAGCACCCGCTCGACGGGCAGTGGCGTGTCGGCCGTGAGCCCGTCGGCCCCCTCGCCGAGGATCGCGCGGAGCACCATGCCGCAGAACGCGCCGCTCGGACTCGTCGCCGGCGTGTTGGCATCGGCGTTCGCGTCGAACCAGAGCAGCCCGAGGGTCTCGCCCGCCGTTGCGGCGACCTGGATCGCGTGCTCGACGGCCGCGAGCTCGACGCCGCAGTCGCCGCCGATCACGATGGGCACATCCGCCGCCGTGAAGTCGCCGAGCGCCATCGCGAGTCGTTCCCGCACGACGGCGACACTCGAGAACCGGTGGACGGCGGTGCCGACCGAGTCGCCTGCGCCGAGCGGCACCTCGACCAGCGTCGTCGCCGACGACGGGAGGTCGCCTCTGATCGCTTCCGCTCCGTCGATGAGGCGCATCGAGCGGCTCGACGCCGAACCCTGCCACTGCGGGACCACCACGAACTTCGCCGGCATGCCCTCACCGTAGACCGTGGGGGAGCCCCGGCCGGGGCCCGCGCCGTGACGCACCGATGGTCGTGCCTGGCGTGTCGCGACAGGACAACGACGACGGCCCGCCTACGGTGGCCCGCGAGCGCCCCACCGGCGACCGTTCCCACGAAAGGCCGCCGATGTTCCGACGTCCCCTCGTCCTCGCCGCGACCGCGGCGACCGCCGCGGCTCTGGTCGTGATCCCCGCACTGCCCGCATCGGCGGCGACCGACCCGATCACGGTGACGGTCACGGAGAGCGACGGCACCACCCCGGTGGCGAGTGTGCCCGTGTCCTTCGTGAACGCCGCCGGATCCCTGATCGGCGCGAAGACGACGACCGCGACGAACGGCGTCGCGACGCTCTCGGTGCCCGTCACGTCGTCGACCCGCGGATGGATCGAGGTCGGCACGGAGACGACCGGTGACAGCCCGAAGACCTTCGTCGTCGGCGGTGTGCGGCGGGTCGTCCAGTACGTGGGCACGAACCCGGCCGCCGGCGGGTCGACCGCGTACCGCGAGGCGTCGGATGCGCTCGACGCGTCCGACCTGGACGCCCTCGGCTCGGTGCACGTCGCACTCGATCGGCCAGGCACGATCCACATCGCCGATACGGCCCTGAAGGCGGCGGACTGGACCCTCGAGAACCGCGGCGGCGACTGGGTCCAGGAGGACACGGCGACCGGGACGACCGGCGTACTCGACTTCACCGGGGTCGTCCCCGGCGCCTACACCCTGGACTACGTGCCGGCGAACACCGGACTCCTCGAGGGCACGATCGACGTCGACGTCACCGCGGGGCAGCAGACCGACGCGTCGGCGACCCCGGTCACGGGTGCGGTGCTGACCGGCACGGTCACCGTCGGGGGCGTGAGGAAGAAGGGGGTCCCCGTCGTCGCGGTCAGCGCCGACGGGCTCGTCGGCGGCGGGTTCGGCAGTGCGGTGACGAACGCGAACGGGGGATTCACGATCAGGGGCCTCGATGTCGGCGGCTACGTCGTCGCGTACGGCGCCGACGCCCGCCTGTCCGACTCGCTCGTCTCGACCGTCGTCGGAAGGACGGGCGCCGCGTCGACGCGGGCCGTCGACCTCGCGACCCGGGTGACGACGACCGCGTCGGCGGTGACCTACATCGGCACGTCGAAGACCGTCACCATCACGGACATCGCGAATCCGCCGACCGCGGACGCCGACCTCGCCGTCGCCGGCACCGTCACGGGCCGGGTCACCCTGAAGAAGGGCACGAAGGCGACCGTCTCCGTCGAGGACGAGGACGGCGACCTGCTCGACGACGAGGTCGTGACCTCCACCGGCGCATCCGCCTCGTACACGCTCGGGTCGATCCCGTCCGGTCCGGTGCGCGTGATCGCGCGGGTGGGCGCCAAGTGGGGCAGCGTGACCGCGACCGCGAAGCGGGGTGCGCGGGTCGTCGCGAAACAGATCACCGCGACCCACGGGCTGCTGACCCTCACCGGCACCACGGCGAAGTCGGCGGGACTCGCGATGGTGAGCGGCGACGGCACGGTCGGCATCCGGCAGGCCACGATCAGCGCAGCCGGGCGGTTCGTGGTCCACGACCTGATCCCCGGCCGATTCCGAGTGGGCGTCGTCACCACCGGGTACGACTACGCGTCGCACCACATCCGCATCGCCGCGAGCGCCACCCGCGGGATCGCCGCGGGCGCGGAGTACGGAACGATCACCGGCACGGTCGACTCTCCCCTTGGCGGCCCGCTGGCGGACGCGGAGGTCGACCTCGTGGGCGGGACGGGTGTCTCCGGCTGGGCCTCCGGCGAGACCACGTCGACCGGTGCCTTCCGCGCGACGGCCGCGCACGGCGACTACGCCTGGGACGCCATCACCGGAGACGATTCCGGGGTGGGACCGATGTACCTGACGCCGGTGTCGGATGCGACGATCTCGGTCACCTCGGGCGGGACGACCGCCCTCGGACCTGTGCCGACGCAGGCCCTCTTCCACTGAGGCCCTCGGCACCACCCGCGGTCGCTACGGTGGCGGTGTGACTGAGCACGTCGAGGTCGTCGTCGTCGGCGCGGGGTTCGCCGGCCTCGCAGCGGCATGGCGTCTGCTCGACGCCGGCGTCACCGGCTTCGCGGTGCTGGAGCGCGCCGACGAGGTGGGCGGCACCTGGCTCGTGAACCGCTACCCGGGGGCGGCCTGCGACATCCGCAGCGACCTCTACAGCCTCTCGTTCGCGCCGAATCCCGACTGGCGGCGCACCTTCGGCACGCGGAGCGAGATCCTCGAGTACCTGATCGGAGTCTCCCGGAAGCGAGGGATCCGGGACCACATCCGGTTCGGGACCGAGTGCACCGCCGCCGTGTGGGACGACACGGCCGCGCTCTGGCGAATCAGCACCCCGGCGGGCGACATGACCGCCGACGTCCTCCTGCTCGGGCACGGCCCGTTCTCGGAACCGCACTGGCCGGCGATCGAGGGACTCGGCACCTTCGCGGGGACGCTGCTGCACTCGTCGGCGTGGCCGGCGGACGCCGGGCTCGCCGGCACGCGCGTCGCGGTCGTCGGCACCGGCGCCTCCGCGATCCAGATCGTCCCTGCGCTGCAGCGCGAGGTCACCCACTTGACCGTCTTCCAGCGGTCGGCCGCGTGGATCATCCCGCGCCGCGACCGGCCGACGAGCGCTCGGCGGCGCCGGCTGTTCCGGGTCCTGCCCGCCGCCCAGCGTGCGGTCCGCGACTGGATCTTCCGCACCAACGACCTGCGGTGGTTCGCGTTCCGCTACCGGCTGCTGACGCCCGCCTTCGCCGCGATCGCCGGCGCGCACCGCCGTGCGCAGGTGGCGGACGAGGGGCTGCGCGCGGCGCTCTCGCCCGACTACCGGATCGGCTGCAAGCGCGTGCTCGTGTCCGACGACTTCTATCCGGCGGTGGCACGACCGAATGTGGACCTCGAGACCACGCCCATCGCCCGCGTCACCGCGGAGGGGGTCGTGACCGCCGACGGGCGCCTGCACGAGGTCGACGCGATCGTGTGCGCCACCGGGTTCGACGTGGCCAGGCCCGCGATCGCCGGCCGCATCACCGGGCGGACGGGCGGGACGCTCGCCGATGCCTGGCGGCGTGGCGCGTATGCGTTGCGCGGCTCGGCCGTGCCGGGGTTCCCGAATCTCTTCCTGCTCGACGGGCCGAATGCGGGCATCGCGCACAACAGTCTGGTGGCGATGATCGAGGTGCAGGTCGAGTACGCGGTCGGCGGGGTGCTGGCCATCCGCGACGCGGCACGGGCGCGCGGCGTCCAGCGGCCCGTGGCCGAAGCGGCGGCCGCGCCGACGGACGCGTACGAGCGGTCGGTCCGCCGGTTGCTCGCCGCATCCGTCTGGGAGCGCGGCGGTTGCACGAGCTACTACCTCGACCCGGAGACCGGCAGGAACACGGCGCTCTGGCCGCTGCGCGGCAGCCGATTCCGGGCGGCGAATGCGCGGTTCGACCCGACGGAATACGCCTTCGGGTGACCCCTCAGCAGCCGAACACCTCGGCGGCGGCGCTCAGGTACTCGTCGGGCTCGAACCAGCCGAAGAGCGCGAGGTTCGCCAGGTAGCCCTGGCAGATCACGACCATCGCGGCGGCGGTCCGCTCGGCCAACGCCACCGACCGCCCGGCATCCCTGTCCCGGGCCCACGGTGTGATCGCCTGCTCGAACGCGCCGCGCAGCGCGGTCACCTTCGTCGAGAGCACCGCGTGCAGCTCGGGATCCACGGTCGCCTCGCCCCAGAACTGCAGCAGCACGGGCATGGGCGGCGGGGACTGGGTGTGCAGCCCGAGGAGGTGCCGCAGCACGGCGATCGGCGGGCTCGGCGGGGTCTGCTCGGCGAGCCCGCGGAGGCTGTCGATGCGCCAGCCGAGCAGCGCGTCGGCGACATACAGCGCGAGCTGGGCCTTGTTCTCGAAGTGCGAGTAGATGGACCCCGCCGAGAGTCCCGATTCTTCGACGATGTCGGCGATCGACGTGTTCGCGACGCCGTTGCGGGTGAGGACGCGGACCGCGGCCTGCACGATCAGGTCGCGGCGCGCCTGTTTGGAGGCGTCGGTCAGTCTCGGCATGCAAACAAGATAGCCGTTCTGTATGCTCAAGGGAAACGCCCGTTCTGTTTGAGGAGACGCGCCATGTCCGGCACCGCAGCGACCCGACCCGTCCGTCCGCACACCAAATGGGGGTTCGCGGCGGTGTTCGGCTTGGTCGGTGCGCTCGTCGTCGGCATCATCGTGCTGGCCTTCGTCTGGCCCGCCGCCACGGCCAAGGCGCAGAACCTGCCGGTCGGGCTGTCGGGCCCCTCGGCGCAAGTGCGCGCCTTCGAGACGGCGCTGCAGAAGGAGGGCGTCACGACCTTCGCCTTCCAGTCCGTCGGTTCTCGCGAGGATGCGATCAGGGCGATCAAGCAGCGCACGATCTACGGCGCCGTCCTGCTGGGTGACTCGCCAGAGGTGCTGACCTCGTCCGCGGCGGGCGCCGCGTCGAACCAGGCGTTGCGCGGGGTCGCGACGGCGATCCAGACGCAGATCTCGACGGCCGCGGAGGCCGGGTTGATCGCCAAGCTGCAGCAGGCCGGCACGGCGATCGCCGGCCTGCAGGCGGAGCTGAAGGCGGTCGCGGCGGGCGCGACCCCGCCCGCCGCAGGCTCGGCCGGGTCGAGTTCCTCGGGCAGCAGCGCCGCCGCGGCCGTCCCGACCGTCATGGTGACCGACGTGGTCGCCCTCTCGAGCGACGACCCGACCGGTGCCGGTCTGAACGCGGCGAGCTTCCCGCTCGTGCTCGGCGGCATGCTCGGCGGCGTGCTCATGTCGCTGCTGGTCGTGGGCGTCGTGCGCCGACTGCTGGCGCTCATCGTCTACGGCATCGCTGCCGGCGCAGCGGTCACGCTGGTGCTGCAGACCTGGCTGCACGTCCTGCAGCGCGACTGGCTGCTGAACGCGGCCGGGTTCGGGCTCGCGATGCTCGCCACCGCGGCGCTCGTCGTCGGCTGTACCGCACTCATCGGCACGCCGGGCATCGCCATCGGCTCCGTCATCAGTCTGCTGATCGGCAATCCCATCGCGGGGGCGGCGATCCCGTACCAGTTCATCACCCGGCCATGGGGCGACGTCGGGCAGTACTTCGTGCCGGGAGCCGCGTCGAGCCTCGTCAGGGCGCTGTCCTACTTCCCCGACGCGGACGTGAGCAAGCAGTGGCTGGTCCTCGGCGCGTGGGCCGTCGGCGGCATGCTGCTGGCGATGGTCGGTCACTTCCGCAGCCGCGCGGCGATCCGCGTGCCGGCGGGGGAGCTGGAACCGACCCCGGCTAGTGGCGGTGCTGCTCGGTCAGCTTGAACGCCAGGCGGCCGTGCGTGAACGCGGCGCCTGCGCGGAGCGCCGTCGCGACCCACGCGGTCTCGGCGATCTCCTCGTCCGTCGCCCCTGCCCGCACCGCCTGCCCCGTGTGGAAGTCGATGCAGTACGGGCACTGTGTCGTCAGCGCCACGGCGATCGCCATCAGCTCGCGGAACTTCAGCGGGATCGCTCGGCCCTCCGCGGCGAACACCGCCTCGTCGAACGCCGCGAACTTCGCGAGCAGATCGGGTGTCTCGCGCTTGTAGACGGCGGTGTAGGTGCTGTCCGTGGGGTCCTGGAAGTCGCTCATGCCACCGAGTCTCGCCCTGCTCCGTCCGAACTCTCGCGCTGAGCCGTGGGTGGAGGCAGGATGCAGGAGGGAGATCGACGTCGAAGGAGCCGGACGATGCCAACCGTGCAGATCAAACCCGTCGCGCCCATGCGGCTCGCCGAAGCCGATGCGGACGTCGCCGAATTCTCGGAGTCCGCCCTCGACGGCGTCGTCGGCCCCCTGTTCGACCTGGTGATCGACACCCTGGGGGCGCACTCGATCGTGCCGGTCGGCCCTGCCGTGGCCCGCTACGAGCTCGGCGGCGGCGACGGCGTCCGCGTCCACGCCGGCTTCCCCGTCGATCGTGCCGATGCGCCGGGGCTGCGGGTCGTCGACCTCCTCGGCGTGGCATCGGCGGCCACCCTCGTCCACCTCGGTCCGATGGCCGGCATCGGCACGAGCTGGGACGTGCTGCGCGCGTGGGTCGCCGATCGGCCCGATGTCGAGGTCGCAGGGGATCCGCGCGAGGTCTACCTCGAGGCGCCGATGGGCGACCAGGCGAACTGGGTCACCGAACTGCAGCTGCCGGTCTCGTCCGTCTGAACGTCACCGGTGAGCCCGCTGAAAGCGGACGCTCAGCGCGCGCGCCTACGGTCGCTGCGGGCGCGCGGTTCCGGCGCCTGGGACGAGAGGGATCGGGATGGCGACCACGGTCAGCGACAGGGTCATCGAGCGGATCAGAGCCTGGGGCGTGTCGCGCGTCTTCGGCTATCCGGGCGATGGCATCGGCGAGTTCGACGGGGCCCTGGGTGCTGCGGAACGACGGGGTGAGGGGCTCGACTACATCCGGCCGACGCATGAGGAGATCTGCGCCTTCATGGCGACGGCGCATGCGAAGTTCACCGGCGAGACAGGGGTCTGCGTCGCGACCTCGAGCCCTGGCGCGTTCCATCTGCTGAACGGCCTCTACGACGCGAAGAGCGACAACGTGCCGGTCGTCGCCATCGTCGGCCAGCAGGGACTCGCCGCGTTCGGCACCGAGGTGCAACAGCAGGACGACCTCGAACGGGTCTTCGCGGACGTCGCCTGTTACGTCCAGACGGTGGTCACACCCGAGAACGCGGACGTCGTGATCGACACCGCGTTCCGCACGGCTCGCGCGCGATTGCAGCCGGCGGTGGTGATCCTGCCGCACGACGTGCAGGGCATGAAGGCGTCGAACGGGCCGGCGGAGCATTGGGTGTCCCGGTCGAGTGCCGCGCCGGTCTCGACCGCGATCGTGCCGCCGCTCGACGAGATCCGGCGCGCGGCCGACATCATCAACGCGGGGGAGCGGGTCACGTTCCTCGTCGGCGCGGGGGCGCGCGGTGCGACGGACGAGATCCTGGCCGCAGCCGAGCGCTCGGACGCCGGACTCATCACCGCTCTCCGCGGCAAGGACGTCATCCCGTCCGACGTGCCGTACCACTCGCAGCAGGTCGGGCTGCTGGGCAGCCTGCCGAGCCTGCATCAGATGACCGACTGCGACACGATCGTGCTGCTGGGCACCAACTACCCCTACGGCGAGTACCTGCCGAAGACCGGCCAGGCACGGGGGGTGCAGATCGACCTGCGCCCGGAGCACCTCGGCCAGCGCTATCCGACGGAGCTGAACCTCTGGGGCGACGTCAAGGCCACGCTCGAGGTGCTCGTGCCGTTGCTGGCGCAGAAGGCCGAGAAGCCGTGGCAGGAGCGGATCGCGCACGAGATGCGCGACTGGGAGCGCGAGATGGCCGGCCAGGCCGCCCTCGACTTCCCCGACGGCGGCAACCCGCGCCGCGTCTTCGCCGAGCTGAACGCGCGGCTGCCCGAGAACGCCATCGTGACCTGCGACGCCGGCACGACCGCCGACTGGTACGGCCACCACATCCGGTTGCGCCGCGGGATGCGTGGCGACATGTCCGGCCGGCTCGCGAGCATGCTCGCATCCATGCCGTACGCCACCGCAGCGAAGTTCGCCTACCCCGACCGCACGGTCGTCTGCACGATCGGTGACGGCGCGTTCCAGATGCTGGGTATGAACGAGCTCATCACGCTGAAGAAGTACCTGCACCGCTGGGAGGACCCGACGTTCGTCGTGATCGTCATGCACAACGACGACCTGGCGCAGGTCTCGTGGGAGATGCGGACCGAGGACGGCAACCCGGTCTGGTCGGCGTCGCAGGACGTCGAGACCGTCGACTACGCGGGCTGGGCGCAGCTACTGGGCTTCCAGGGCATCACGACGACGACGAACGACGAGGTCGCGCCGGCCATCGAGCGGGCGCTCGCGCACCGCGGCGTCACCCTGATCGACGCGCACGTCACCCGAAACGCGCCGCCACTGCCCCCGAAGATCAGCGTCGAATACGCGAAGAACACCGCCAAGGCGTTCGCGAAGGGCGACCCGCTGGTCGTCTCCGCGGTCGTCGACTCGGCGCAGGCGCTCGCCGCCGAGGGTGTCGACCGCGTGAAGGGCGTGCTGCACCTCGGCGACCGCGACTGACAGTCCAAGTGTTCGTGCAGCGCTCGCCCGGCGAGTGTTCAGCCCGCATCCGGGAACCCTTCTTAGCGTCGCACCATGGCGGAACTCAGCGCTGATCAGCGGAAGCACATCAAGGACTCGAACTTCGTGCGGGAGAACGCGGAGAAGCAGTACCCCTCGCTGAGGCAGGACTGACGCGCATGGTTCGATTCGGCTACACGCTCATGACCGAGCAGAGCGGTCCGCGCGAACTGATCGGCTACGCCCGAGCGGCGGAGGACCTCGGCTTCGACTTCGAGGTCTCGAGCGACCACTACTCGCCGTGGCTGACCGAGCAGGGGCACGCGCCGAACGCGTGGGTCACCCTGGGTGCGGTCGCGCAGGCGACCGAACGGGTCGAGTTGATGACCTACGTGACCTGCCCGACCATGCGGTACCACCCGGCCGTCGTCGCCCAGCAGGCGGCGACGCTGCAACTCATCTCGGACGGCCGTTTCGTGCTGGGACTCGGCGCGGGCGAGAACCTGAACGAGCACATCACCGGCGAGGGCTGGCCTCCCGTGCAACAGCGCCAGGACATGCTCGAGGAGGCGATCGAGATCATCCGCGAGCTGCACACGGGAGAACTCGTCACCTGGGAGGGCGACTACTTCCGCATCGACTCGGCGCGCATCTGGGATGTACCGGATCAGCGGGTGCCGCTCGGCCTCGCTGTCTCCGGTGGCTCCTCGATCGCCCGCTTCGCCGAGGTCGGCGACCACCTGATCGCCGTCGAACCCGACGCCGCGCTGATCTCGGACTGGGACGACGCCCGCGCAGGGCTGCCCGAGTCGCGGAAGATCGGTCAGGTGCCGATCTGCTGGGCACCGGACGAGCAGACCGCCATCGACCTCGCCCACGAGCAGTTCCGGTGGTTCGGGGGCGGCTGGTCGGTGAACGCGGACCTGCCGACGCCCGCGGGCTTCGCGGGGGCATCCCAATTCGTCCGCCCGGAGGACGTGGCGGCGAGCATCCCGTGCGGCCCCGATCTCGACCACATCGTCGAGGGCGTCAAGGCCTACTGGGAAGCGGGCTTCACCGACGTGGCGATCGTGCAGGTGGGCGACCGGCTGCAGCAGCGATTCCTCGACGAGGCTGCGGGGCCGCTGCTCGAGCAGCTCCGGGCCGCCGCGGCGTAGCGCCCCTCAGACTCCCGCGCCGCCGGCTCGAGCACGACCGCCGGCGGCGTGGTCGAGCGCGTTCGACAACGCGGCTTCGAGGTGGTCCAGCAGGTCGGCGACGTCGTCGTAGACCGCGACGGCGCCGGCGTCGAGCAGCTCCTGGATCGCGACGCCACCGCTCCGGACGCCGATCGCCGGTACGCCCGCCCGCCCGGCCGCCTCGATGTCGTACACGGCGTCGCCGACGAACACCGCCTCGTGGGCCTCGGCGCCTGCGCGCTCGAGGGCGACGCGCACGATGTCGGGCTCGGGCTTCGCGGTGGCGACGTCGGCGGATGAGGTGAAGTCGTCGACCGAGCCGTCACTGTCGAGCACGCGGCGAAGCGTCTCGAGTTCGTTCTCGGGGGCGGAGGTCGCCAGCACCACGGTGACGCCGCGCTCCTTGAGGGTCCGGAGGAGCGCTCGGGCACCGGGGAGCGGCCGCAGCCGTTCGGCCATCGCCGAGTAGAGCTCGCCGTGCTGCTGTTTCGCGTCGTCGCCGAACCGATCCGCGTCGTCCCCGAGCAGCGTCTCGAGCAGCTTCGCCGAATCCATGCCGATCGCCCGATGGATGCGCCACGCCTCGACCGGGTGCCCGACCGCGGCGAACGCCCGCGACCATGCGTCGACGTGCAGATAGTTCGAGTCGACGAGCGTGCCGTCGATGTCGAACAGTGCGGCTCTCGGCTGTGCGGATTCGTCCATCCGCCGATTCAACCGGCCGCTTCCGAGCGTCTTCTGCGCGCCGACGTACGTCACCGTCTGGGCGCTCGCCACTGAGAGGCTGCGAGCGTCGTGAGAGTCCTTCGTGAAGCGCAACACCTGGTCAGCGGTCGAGTTATCTTCTCGGAATGGATGCTCGAAGCACGCGGAGTCGGTATGCGCAGGCGCTCGACATGCGGATCAAGCAGATCGACGAACGCCTGGTCCGGCTCTCCCAGGGCTTCGAGACCTCGCCCGCCTACGGCATGAAGAGCCGGTTCGTTCCGAACGGTCAGCGGCAGATCGATGTGCGGAAGCTGCGTCTGCTCGAGGAGCGGGACGGCCTGGTGCGGGAGTTGCGCTCGGAATGCGGCGACGGCTGACCGTCCTCGGTGAGGTCGGGTGGATCCGCGGGGAGGGCGGATCCGATCGGCCGGGCTCTCCGTAGCGGCCGACCGGCTTGCGGTCGACGGGCACTGGGTCGAGAGTTGCCGCATGCACGCGAAGCGGAAGCAACTCGATCCGGCCACCAAGCAGGTCCTCACGGTGATCGGTGCGGTCGAGGCAGGCTTGAAGATCGCGGCCCTGATCGATCTCGCGGTGCGGTCGAGGACGACGGTGGTCGGCGGGCGCAAGCGCTGGGTCGTCGCGCTGCTGACCGTGAACTCGTTCGGTCTGCTGCCGATCGTGTACTTCCTCCGCGGGCGCCGCTGACGTGCTCTTCATCGTCCGGTACGCCATGTCGGAGGGTGCGGGCGACCGCGTGCCGGATGTCTACCCGCGCCATCGCGCCTACCTCGACGAGTTCGCGAAGGGCGGCGACGTGATGCTCATCGGCCCGCTGCTGCCGGCCCCGGAGGCCGGCGCGATGTCGGTGTTCCGCACGCGAGAGGCCGCCGAGGCGTTCCCGACCGGCGACCCGTTCGTGCTCGAGGGCCTCGCGGTACCCGAGCCCGTCGAGGCGTGGCACGCGCTCGAATTCCCCTGACCCCGCCCGGAGCTCCCTCGAATGCGGGGCTCTTCTCCCGAACTGAATTCGTTTATCGTTTCTTGAATCGAATGCGCCGATCTCTGGGGAGAGATCGAACTCGATTTCGATGATTCCAATTCGGGGGAATGATGACGGTGATGGCCGAGCAGCCGGTGCTCGCGGCGACGCGAACGGCAGCGCCGCTGATCGTGGCCCGGGGCACGTCGTTCACACCCGAGCGCCCCGTCCGCCGCCGGACCCTGATCCTTCGCGTGTTCCTCATCGGGCTCGCCGTCGCCGTCGTCGTGATGATCGCCGCGGGTCTCGTGGCCAGGCAGCTGGCGGAGTCCGAGGCGATCCGCGACGCCACGGTGCGAACGGAGAGCATCGCGCTCGACGTCGTGCAGCCGGTCATCGGCGACGGCCTTCGAAGCGGTGACGTGACCGACATCCGCCGGCTCGACGCCCGTGTCCGCCAGTCGGTGCTGGGTCCCGACATCGCCAGGGTGAAGGTCTGGGACGCGAACGGGACGATCGTCTACTCCGACGAGCCGCGACTCATCGGCGTGCACTTCGGCATCGGCGACGACGAGCTGGACGCGCTCCGATCCGGTGGCAGCCACGCCGAGATCTCCGATCTCGACGAGCCCGAGAACCGGTACGAGCGCGGTGACGGCGAACTGCTCGAGGTGTACCAGGCGGTCCGCACCCCGAGCGGAGTCCCGCTGCTCTTCGAGGTCTACTACCGCTACGGCGACGTCCTCACCTCCGCCGAACGCATCTGGTTCGGGTTCGCCGGCGTCATCGCCGCCAGCCTGCTGCTTCTGCTGCTCGCGCTGCTGCCGCTCCTGAACGGGCTGATCCGGACCGTCGACCGGGCTCGTGCTCAGCGCGAGTTCCTGCTCATCAAGGCGCTCGACGCATCCGACGCGGAACGCCGGCGCCTCGCCGCGACCGTCCACGACGGCCCGGTGCAGGACCTGATCGGCGCGTCCTACCGGCTCGGTGCCGCGGCGGCCGCGACCGCCGGCACCCCGGCGGGAGATGCGGTCGAAGCGGCAGAGGCGAGCGTGCACCTGACCGTGGACGGACTCCGCGACATGCTCGTCGACCTGTATCCCGCATCGCTCTCCGATGGCGGCATCGGCGTGGCGCTGGGGGACCTGGTCGCCGGGGCGCGATCGCGCGGGGGGATGGTCGTCTACCGTTTCGGGGACGATGTGCGGATGTCCCCGGACGCGGAACGGCTGCTGTTCCGCATCGCGCGGGAGACCCTGGCCAACGGCGTGAAGCACGGCGCGGGGCGGCCGGTGACGCTGCGCGTCGATCAGCGGGACGAGACCGTCGTGCTCACCGTCCGAGACGACGGTCCCGGCTTCGACGCGGCGGCGACGATCCGCAACCCGCCTGCGGGGCACTTCGGGCTGCGTCTGCTGCAGGACACGGTGCGCGAGAGCGGCGTGGACGCGGTGCTCTCGGTCGAGAGCACGCTCGGTGCGGGCACCACATGGACCCTGACCATCGACGAGGGCCACCGCACGGTGGGTCGGATCTGAACCCGCATCGGTGCGTTCGACGAGTCGGCGCCGCCGCCTGACGGCCGTCGCGCTCACTCGTGCCGGAGGACCGCCCTGCGCGTCGCGAACCGCATCTCCATCTCGTGGCTGACCATCTCGCCGAGGCGCTCAAGGATCCCGAGTTGCGCGTCGGTGAGCGTGCGGGGCACGTAGTCGGCGACACTCAGCGCGCCGAGCACGAATCCGTCGGTGCTCATCAGCGGCACACCGGCGTAGAACCGCAGGCCGGACTCGCCCGCGATGAGCGGATGGGTCCTGGTCGACGGGTCGAGGTCGGCGTCCGGCACGTAGATCAGGTCGCCAGACGACACGACGGTCGCACACAGCCCTGGCTGTCGGGCGATCTCGCCGCCGGGCAGGCCGTGGTGCGACTTGAACCAGATGCGGTCCCTGTCCACGATGCTGACCGTCGAGACGGGCATGTCGAGCACCCTGGCCGCGAGGTCGGTGATGCGATCGAAGGCGCCGTCCGGCGGGCTGTCGAGCAGGTCGTAGCGGTGCAGCGCGTCGAGGCGCAGCGCCTCCTCGTCGGCCGAAGGGCCGGGCGTCTGCAGGCGGCGGTGCCGGCCGAATGCGTTCGCGATCACGTTCCGGAACTCCACGGCGAGCGTCGCGGGCGCTGGACGGTCGCCCGGGTGCAGCGCGGTCGTCGCCTCGAGCAGGGCGGCGAGGTCCGCCGGCACCGTGTCGGGGACCGACGGTGCGCGGGTGAGTCGCGCCGCCGCGGACTCGACGGCGTCACCCGGGTAGACGCGGCGTCCCGTCAGCGCTTCGAGCACGACGAGGCCGAGCGAGTACACATCCGTCGCCGGACCCACCGGACTCCCGTCGACCTGCTCGGGGCTGAGGTACGCCGCGGTGCTCGTGGTGAAGATGCCCGACGCGGTCCGCGCCTCACCGATCAGCGTCGCGACGCCGAAGTCGGTCAGCCGCGCCTGCTGCCTGCCGAGTCCGTCGTCCTCGAGCAGGATGTTCGCCGGCTTCAGGTCCCGATGGACGATGCCCTGATCGTGGACGTACTCGAGCGCCTCGGCGAGGTCGAAGCCGAGATAGGCCGCCTGCAGCGTGGTGAGCGGCGTCCGGTCGATCCGTGCGCGGAGGTTCATGCCCTCGACCAGCTCCATCACGAGGAAGAGGTGCCGTTGCCCGTCGGGGAAGAGATCGATGCCGACGTCGAGCAGGGTCACCAGCGCGTGATGGCTGAGCGACGCGAGCAGCTTCGCCTCCTCGGAGACCGGGTCGGCGGTCGCCCTGGCCGCGGCGCTGAACACCTTGAGGGCGATGTCCCTGCCCAGCAGCTCGTCACGCGCGCGATAGACCGTGGATCGCGCTCCCGTGCCGAGCGGAGCGCGAAGCCGGTAGCGGCCTTGGACGACGGTGACGGCGGGTCGGGCGGAGATCTCGGTCAACGGCATCCTCGCAAGCGGTCCGCAGAGCCCTCAACGGGGCCGTGATCGATCCACCATACGGTTCACCTCACGGCTCGGACAGACGAGCGAGCGCGATTCGCCGAACCGCCCTGCGCATCTCGAGCTCGTGCATCACCATGGACGCGAGGTCGTCGAGCGAGACGAGGTCGGCCGCCCGCGAGGCCGGCCCGGGCACGCCGGTGACGACGAGTGCCCCGATCGACTGACCGTCGTGTGTCAGCACGGGCGCCGCGACGCTGCCGCCGTCGCCGATGCGAGCAGCCGTGGCGGCAGCGAGCGCCGCCTCGAGGGGGAACGGCTCGGGCAGGAAGCCGGACCGCGATTTGATGCGGACCTCGTCGCCGTCGGTGAAGACGACTGCGGCGCCCGTGCCGTGCAGGATGTCGCGCGCCAGATCGGCGATGTGGTCGATCGCGGCGTCCTCGCCGCCCCCCAGCACGTTGTACCGGCTCGCCGCGGCGATGCGGTCCACCTCGCGCGCCGCCGTGCCGCCGGTCGTCGATCCGTGCGCGATCAGCTCGTCGACGAGGATCTGCCGGAACGCGAGGGCCGCATCCGCCGCGGTCGGCCGGTCGCGTACCGCGCGCGCCGTCATCGCCGTCAGCAGATCCCGCCACTCGGGAGCGAGCGTGTCGGGCACGGCCGGATCCCGATGCAGGCGGGCGAACGCCGACTGGGTCACCGCACCGGGAAACGCGACCTGGCCGGTCAGGCTCTCCAGCAGCACGAGCCCGAGTGCGTACACGTCGGACGCGACTCCGGCCTCGTCACCCTCGACCTGCTCGGGGGAGAGGTAGGCCGCCGTGCCGATCGTGAGATCGTCCTCGCGGAGCCTGAGCGGGCGGCCCTCGAGCAGTGCGACGCCGAAGTCCGTGAGCTTCACGCGGGGTCGCCGTTCCGATGCGTGGTCCACGAGCAGCACGTTCGCCGGCTTGATGTCCCGGTGCACGACACCGTGCTCATGGACGTAGCCGAGCGCCTCCGCGACGTCGAAGGCGAGATGCGCGACATGGAGCTCCGGCAGTGCCCCTGATGCGAGTCGCGCGCGCAGATCGGTCCCGTGCACGAGCTCCATCACGAGGAACGTGTGCGGGGCGGCCGGGTCCGACCGGTCGATGCCGACGTCGAAGAGCTGCACGAGACCGTGGTGGCTGAACGAGGCGAGCAGGCGAGCCTCCTGCTCCTGCGTGCGCAGGTCCTCCGGCTCGGACGCCGGGGTGAGGAAGAGCTTGATCGCGACGTCGCGCCCGAGCACGAGGTCTCTCGCACGGTAGACGGTCGCCATGCCGCCCCGGCCGATCGTCGCGTCGACGCGATACCGGCCTTGGCGGATCGCGGTTGGCTTGGCGTCGGTCACGGGTTTCCATCGAGGGGCGGGTGTCGGCTCATGATGACCCACCACGAGCCGACCGGACGCGTTTGGCGGCTGGCACCAAGTATCGCGTCATCCGCAGACGCCCCGCCGTGCGAGAGCGGTGTGCATTGAGCAGATCGCCAGGCTCAGTTCACATGTCTGGAACGTTGTCGTGACAACTGCGATCTAGCCTCGAAGCATGGACGGGAACCAGCCGCTTCAGGTCGCCGAGGGCCTGTGCCCCGACTGCGACTACCTCATGCGACTCACCGACGACGGCGAGCATTTCGAGTGCGCCTTCTGCGGGTGGCGCGCCGCCTGACGCCCGGTCGTCGAATCAGAAGACCCGTCCGGCGAGGGCGTGGCGGATCTCGATCGGCACCCGCACGCCGTTGGCGAGCACACCCTCCAGGTAATCGGAGTTGGGGTCGGGGATCGGACGCGGCTGCCAGCCGCTGCGGATGACGAGGTCGACGATCTGTGTCCCGGTCGCGTGCGTGCCGAGCGCTGCTTCGATCTCGGCCTGCAACTGCTGTCTCGCGATCATGGGGCTGGTGCTCATCAGACCAGCTTGCGCATCGCCGCTGTCGTCGGCAAGCCCCCTATCTGTCGGATGACAGAAAGTTCATCCAGAAGTCGCCTTCGCGGCCGTCCGGAGCACAATTGGCGCATGTCGTCCTTCTCCGACCGCGACGAGGCGCCCCACGCCCACTGACGCGACCTGGGCGCCGGTGCTGACGCTCGCGGAGTACGACGACCGTCGCCGGTGTCGCCGGTTCGTCGCGCGGTACGACGGCGGGCTCGATCCCCTTGACGCGTGGTGGTGGCTCGCGCACCCGGATCGTCCGGGACCGTCGGGTGCGGCGTCGCCACGAGCGCGGCTCGCGGCCGCCCGGATCCCGCTCTACCGGCGATCGGCCGATGACGGCGAATACGGCCGCTACGACCGCCTCGAGCGACAGATGCGCGACGAATGGGGCCGGGCGCTGGCCGCCTGCGCGGCGCCCACTGCTGCACCGCGCGAAGCGAGACGCCACGCGGTGCCGCTTCGGGCGCGTGTGCCCGTCGTGATCCTGGCGGTGGCCCTCGTCGCCGGCGGGATCGGGGTGCTGGCGGCACACCACCCGGCGCAGCGCTCGGCGTTGCCGCGAGCGCGGGCGACGGTCCACCCCACCGCGGAGATCATCGCGGCGCGCCTGCCTCTCTCGACGTCCGCGACCCTGGCGCTCGAGCAGGCGGCGGCCGCGACGATCGCCCTGCATCCCGTGTCCCACGACGGGCTCCCGGGCATCAGCCGCCGGTTCTTCGACGCGATTCCGCGGGGGACCACCGGCCAGAACCCCGATCCGCTCGCCGACACGGACCAGTACCGGGACGCCGAGACGACCGTCGGCGTCCACCAGCCGCCCGCGCCGGCGCCGCTCTTCCGTTCGGCAGGACTCACCGGCGGCCGCGTCGTGATCGGAGTCGTGCTCACGACGGGCACGGCATGGCGGTGCACCGTGCAGGTCGTGCCGACCACGGGCCACAGCGACGAAGGCACCGCGCCCGGAACGACCACCGTCGCCGTGCGCGGCGACGCGAGCCAGGGCGCCCTGCAATTCGCGACGGTCGCGATCCCCGACGGCACGGCCGTCACCCGGATCGCGTTCGCGACCGCGGACCCGCGCACGCAGTACGTCTGGCAGGTACTGCATCAGGTGCCCTGAAGGCGCCGTCCGGTCCGGCCCGATCCTGCCGTGTGCCGCGCCCGGTCGCGGCGGCCCGTTCAGGTCGCCCGTGACCGCAGCAGGGTGAACGACGCGTCACGGACGACGAGCGTCGTCACCTCGCCGTGCACCTCCTGGCCGGGGTCGCTGGACAGCGCCAGCTCCCACTCCGCGTTCGGCGCGTCGGGCACCGTGAACTCGACGCCGTTCTCCGCCGAGTTCAGCAGCAGCGCGAACGCGTCGGCTCCGGCATGCGCGACGACGAACTGGATCGTGCGGGCGTCGGGGTTGTCCCAGTCCTCCTCCGCGAAGTCCTGGGCATCCGACCGCAGCACCACGACGGTGTCGACCGCGTCGTCCGACGGGGCCCGCCTGAACCACTCGGGCCGCAGAGCCGGGTTCTCCCGTCGCAGCGCGATCAGCGACGTGGTGAATGCGCGCAGCTCGTCGTCCGCCGCCGCCCAGTCGTACCAGGAGATCTCGTCGTCCTGGCAGTAGGCGTTGTTGTTGCCGCCCTGGGTGCGTGCGATCTCGTCGCCGCCGAGCAGCATGGGCACACCCGCCGAGAGCAGCAGTGAGGCGAGCAGGTTGCGCCGCTGGCGGTCACGTCGTTCGTTGACCGCCTGATTGTCGGTCGGTCCCTCCGCGCCCGAGTTGAACGACCGGTTGTCGCTCTCCCCATCGGTGTTGTCCTCGCCGTTCGCCGCGTTGTGCTTGTCGTTGTACGAGGTCAGATCGGCGAGGGTGAACCCGTCGTGCGCGGTGATGAAATTGATGCTGGACAGCGGCGAGCGACGGTCGGCCTCGTACACGTCCGGGCTGCCGAGGATGCGCTGGGACGTCGTGCCGAGCAGGCTGTCCGCGCCGCGCCAGAAGTCACGCAGGTCGTCGCGGAACTTGCCGTTCCACTCCGACCAGTCGGCGGGGAACCCGCCGACCTGGTACCCGGCGGTGTCCCACGGCTCGGCGATCATCTTGATCGGCGCGAGCGTCGGATCCTGCGCGATCAGGTCGAGGAACGCACTGTGCAGACTCGCGTCGCCGCCCTGTCTCGTGAGTGTGGTCGCGAGGTCGAAGCGGAAACCGTCGACGTGCATCTCCGTGACCCAGTAGCGCAGCGAGTCCATGATCAGACCGAGCGCGAGCGGATGCGACACGTTCAGGCTGTTGCCCGTGCCGGTCGTGTCGAAGTACGAACCCTTTTCGCCGTCGACGAGCCGGTAGTACGCCTCGTTGTCGATGCCCTTGAACGACAGGGTCGGGCCCTGATGATTGCCCTCTGCGGTGTGGTTGAAGACGACATCGAGGATCACCTCGAGGCCGGCTGCGTGCAGCGCTTTGACCAGCGACTTGAACTCGGCGACCTGGCCGCCGTCATCGCCCGAGGAGCTGTATTCGCCGTGCGGCGCGAAGAATCCGATGGAGTTGTAGCCCCAGTAGTTGCGCAGTCCCTGCTCGAGCAGGTGGGAGTCCTGCACGAACTGGTGGACCGGCAGGAGCTCGACCGCCGTCACCCCCAGAGCGGTCAGGTAGCCGACGGCTGCCGGATGGGCGAGGCCCGCATAGGTGCCGCGGATGTCCTCCGGCACGGCATCGAGACGCTTGGTGAACCCTTTGACGTGGGTCTCGTAGACGATCGTCTCCGCCAGCGGCGTGCAGGGCGCCGCGTCGTCGCCCCAGTCGAACGCCGGGTCCGTGACGACGCAGCGCGGCATCGACGGCGCCGAATCCGACTCGTCCATGCGCGCCGGGTCGTTCTGGTCGTGGAGAAGAGGGTCTGGCCCCACGTGTAGTCGCCCGAGATCGCCGTCGCGTGCGGGTCCAGCAGCAGCTTGTCACGTTGTGCCGCAGGCCCGCATCGGGATTCCACTCGCCCTCGATCCGCAGGCCGTAGTGCGTCCCGATGCCCACGCCGGGCACGAAGGCGTGGAAGACGTGCCCGGTGCGCTCCGTCAGCGGTCTGCGCTGCTCGTCGCCGCCGTCGAACGTGCGCAGAAGTGACCGCGTCGGCGGTCTCGGAGTAGACGGCGACGTTCGCGCCGCCGTCGACGAGCGTGACGC
The DNA here is from genome assembly GCA_963716965.1 of uncultured Actinomycetota bacterium. Taxonomy (GTDB): domain Bacteria; phylum Actinomycetota; class Actinomycetes; order Actinomycetales; family Microbacteriaceae; genus Amnibacterium. Next base: position 1,177,735 of record CAVQUZ010000001.1, read on the forward strand.
CGAGCGGATAGGGCGTCGAGCGGGGATGGGACACGGGGGCTCCTCAGGGCCGGCGGCAGGACCCTCGAACGGTACGGGGGGTGACCTGAACGTTCCGGCGGCCCGGCTCCGGGACGCACGGTCTGGACGCAACGGGTTGACACCGCCCGGGGGATCGGCGTCGGGCAGGTGGCGCGCGCGTCCTACGCTGTCGACGGTGGGGTATCAGGACGCCGGCCCGATGACGGGTGGCGAGTTCGCCGGCCTGCTCGCGCCGGCCGGAACGGTCGCCGGCGCCGCGGCGTCCGAGGACGTCGTGCGCGATCTGGCGCTCGATCAGATCGCCGCCCGGCTGCGTGAGCGCGCCGGTGACGAGATCGCTGCGGTCTTCCTGCACCCGCTGCACGACGCGGGCGCCGTTCGTTACCGGCAGGCCGTGTTCCTCGCGCTGGAGGACCGGTCGGTCCGCGCGCTGCTCGGCGATCTCGCCGGCGCCGTCGGCGCGGCACTCGAGACGGCGCGTCGCGCCGCGGCGTCGCCGCATCCGATCCGGGGAGCCCGGCTGCACCTGAGCGCGGTGCGGCGCTACACGACGGCCGTGCGGGACTTCGTCGATCGGGCACTACAGGTCGAGGCGGCGCTCGGTGCGTCCGTGGCGCTCGCCGATCTCCTCGCCCACGTGCGCGACGTGGTCGCGGCGGCCGCGTTCCTGCACCTCGAGCACGAGTCGGGTCGGCTCGAAGCGGAGTGGGAGTCGCTGCGGTACATCACCTGGCTCCGAGGCTCGAGGGTCACGCTCGCGCGGTTCGACGACGAGCCGGATCTGTCGGCCGAGATCGACGCGGCGTTCGACCGGTTCAAGCAGGGCGACGACGCCGCCGACCGGTCGGTGCGCCGTGAGCCGCGCTTCGACATCGTGCAGGCCGCGATCCTCGACGGGGTCGGGCAGCTGTTCCCCGAACTGTTCACCGATCTCGGCACATTCCAGGCGGCGACCGTCGCCTTCGCCGATCCGGCCGTACTCCGGTTCGCGCGGGAACTGCGGTTCTTCCTGGCCTATCTCGACATCGTCCAGCCGGTGCGTGACGCCGGCCTTCCCGTCTGCATCCCCGCGCTGTCCGAATCCGCGGCCTTCACGGCCGAGGGGGTGTTCGACCTCGCGATGGCCCTGCGGCTCGTGGCGGCCGGCTCGCCGGTCGTGGGCAACGACATCGCGCTCATCGGCACCGAGCGGATCCTCGTGGTCACCGGTCCGAATCAGGGCGGCAAGTCCACGACGGCGCGCGCGATCGGCCAGCTGCACCACCTCGCCGCCGTCGGCTGTCCGGTTCCGGGACGCGCCGTGCGACTGACGCTGCCCGACGTCGTGCTGACGCAGTTCGATCGGGAGGAGCAGCTCGAGTCGCTCGAGAGCCGTCTCGAGACCGAAGTGCGCCGCATGCGCGACCTCCTCGATGTCGCAACGGGCCGGAGCGTGATCGTGCTGAACGAGGTCTTCGCCTCGACCGCGCTCGAGGACGCGAGGCGCTTGACCCGCGAGGTGATCAGGCGCATCGGCGAGCTGGACGCCCTCTGCGTCTGCGTCACGTTCGCGGACGACGTCGCCGGTGCGAGTGCGAAGACGGTCAGCCTGGTCGGGGTGATCGACCCCGACGACCCGGCGGCGCGGACGTTCCGGCTCGAACGGCGGGCGCCCGACGGCATGGCGTACGCGCTCGCGCTGGCCGCGAAGCACGGCTTGACGTTCGACGCGATCGTCGCCCGAGTCGCCGATCGGAGGCGGCCGTGAAGGCGCACCTCATGCATGCCGACGCGGACTTCGACGCGGCGGCGCCCGATCCGGCCTGGGCGCAGGACCTCGAGCACGACCTCGAACTGGGACGCCTGTTCGATGCGGCGGGCGGCGACGAGTTCGACAGAGCGGTCGCCCGCACCGCGCTGCTCCACCCGCTCGGCGACGCCGCCTCGATCCGGTACCGCCAGGAGGCGTTCGAGGACTGTGCCAGGAACACCGGCGCCGTGGAGGCGGTGTTCGCGCTCTCGTCCAGGGCGCTGCGCACCGAGCAGGACATGCTGCTCCACCTGATGGGGGACGGCCCCTCGCCGATGCGCCTGCAGCGCGCGGCCCGGATCCTTCGGGACCTGCTGCCGATCGTCCGCGAACTGCGCACCTGGGCGGATGCGCAGAACGGGTTCCGCTCGGAGGCGCTCCTCGGCTTCCTCGCGACCGTGCGCACCGACCTCGACGACGCGGCGCTGCAGCGCCTCGACGCCGCCGTCGGACTGCTGGAGCCGCGGGACGGCCTGCTGTTCAGCGCGCGCCTCGGCTCGGAGGGACAGGTCGTCGGCCAGTCGCTGCGTCGCCCGCGCGACGCGAACCGGCGCTCGCTCGGCCGGACACCGCTGAAGCGTCCCCACGTCTCGTTCACCCTGTCGGCGCGCGACGAGGAGTCGCTCGATCGGCTCGCCGACCTGCAGAACCGAAGTCTCGACGATGTCGCCGGCGTCGCGTCGCGAGCGGTCGATCACGTCCTCGGGTTCTTCCGCGCCGTCCGCACGGAGCTCACGTTCTATCTCGGCGGGCTCCGGCTCGTCGCGCGGCTCGGGAGCATCGGCGTGGCGCTGTCCGTCCCGACGGTGGTGGCGGCCGGCGCGTCCGCCGCCACGGCGACGGGTCTCGTCGACCCCGGCCTGGCGCTCGAGACCGGCCGCGCGCCGGTGCCGAGCGACATCGTGCTCGGCGGCCGGCGGCTCGCGGTCATCACGGGCGCGAACCATGGCGGCAAGTCGACCGCGCTGCGCGCGCTGGGTGTCGCACAGTTGCTCATGCAGGCCGGCCTCCCTGTGACGGCGACCCGCTTCGCCGCGCCGATCGCCGGTGCGGTCCACACCCACTGGTCCAAAGAGGAGGACGTCGCGCTCACCCGGGGCAAGCTCGACGACGAGCTGGCGCGGATGCGGGCGATCGTCGACGCGATCGCGCCAGGCGACCTGCTGCTGCTCAACGAGTCGTTCTCCTCGACCAACGAGCGCGAGGGCTCCGAGGTCGCCCTCGAGATCGTCACCGCCCTGCTGCGCGCCGGGGTGCAGATCAGGCTGGTCACGCATCTGTTCGGACTCGCGTCGGCGTTGCGGGCGGGAGCAGGGGGCGAGGCGCTGTTCCTGCGCGCGCCGCGAGGGTCGGGCGACGCGATGCTGCCGCTGGAGGAGGCGCCGCCCGCACCCACGAGCTGGGGCGTCGACCTGTTCGACCGAGTCTTCGGGACGCACCTGGCCGACGGCCCGGACGGCGATCAGGCGTCCGGCTTCGTCGACCGCCGCGTCGGCTCGACTGATTAGGGTTCAGGCGTGTACTACTACGCGTTCCTCGCCGAGCTGCACCGGCGCCTCGCGCCCCGCGCCTACCTCGAGATCGGCGTCCGCGACGGCGGCAGTCTGGCGCAGTCGCACTGCCGATCCGTCGCGATCGATCCGGCCTTCGCCATCACCGTCGAGCTCGACGCCGACGTCGCGCTGTTCCGGACGACGAGCGACGAGTACTTCGCGCGCCCCGAGCCGCTCGCGCCCACCGGCGGCACCCCGTTCGACATGACGTTCATCGACGGCCTGCATCTGTTCGAGTTCGCCTTCCGCGACTTCGTCCACGCCGAGCAGCACAGCTCCGAGCGGGGCCTGATCGTGTTCGACGACGTGCTGCCGCGCAGCATCGACGAGGCGGCGCGCGAGCGGCACACCGAGGGGTGGACGGGCGACGTCTTCCAGATGCTCGAAGTCTTGTCGCGCTACCGACCCGATCTCGTCGTCGTGCCGGTCGGCACGCGGCCCACCGGGTTGCTCCTCGTCACCGCGCTCGATCCGACCAGTACGACGCTCACCGATCATTTCGACGAGATCCTGGCCGAGTTCCGGCGGCCGGATCCGCAGGACGTCCCGCCGCTGCTGCTCGACCGGCTGACCGTGCTGCCGCCCGAGCGGCTGCTCGAGAGCGATCTGCTCGAGGTGCTCGCCGGTGCGGACGCGGGTGAGGACCTGCGTGCACGGATCACCGACAGCGTCGTTCGCACCATCGGCGCGGACTTCGCGCCGGCCGGGTGACCGGGGAGCCGGTCACTTCCGCTTGAGCAGCCGCCGGTAGGTGTCGCGCAGCACCGGAACGCGGACCATGCGTCGCGCCAGCGGCTCGAGCGCGCCGGGAACGCGCCGGCGCACCCGCTGCACCAGCGGGGCACGGCCGCCGGACGTGGTCCGCTCCGACTGCGGTGGGGGCGCTTTCTCGAACCGCATCGCGCCCGCGCCGCTCACCCGGAGCCGGAGGCCGGTCGGTACCGGCTTCCCGCCGCCGGCGAGCACGGACACCGCACTGACCCCGGCGAGCGAGCTCGCCCAGGACTCCAGCTGCGCGCGTCCCTCACGACAGACGAGGCGGGCCGGCAGGCGGAAGCCGTCGAGCACGAACTGGGCGTCCAGGACGGCGTCGCCCTGCACGTGCACGGAGGGGTAGTCGAGCGTCACCAGGATTCCGCTGGCGGACTCCGCGATCGTGGTCCTCGACTGCAGCACCGGACCGATCGCGCTGGTCCGTGTGGCGCCGGCATCGAGCCGGAGCGCCCCGCCGGTCGCGTGCACGACGTAGGGCCGGCCGTCGATCACGGCCGAGCGCGCCCGCCCGGCGGGCAGCGGCAGCGTCGCCTCCCGCCCATGCCCCGCGACGCGGATCAGGACGTTCCACCTGCCGTCGCCGAGCGGACCACCGCCGTCCGCGATGCGCGGGTCGAGCACGACGGAGGCGCTGATCGCGTCGCGGCCGGCTGCCACGGTCGTCGCGGGGACGGCCGTCTCGGCGAGGTCCTTGGCGAGCACGAACCACGCCGACAGATCCCCGGCACCGGGCGTGCGCACCTCGATCGAGAGGTGCAGCGCGCCGGCCTCCCACCGGTGTTCGAGGGATTCGAGGGTGATCGAATCGTCGAGTGCGACCCGCCCGACGTCCTCGCTCGCGCAGGCGGAGCGGCCGATCGCGCTCACCACACCCGCCTCGACGACGAGCGAGCGCAGCTCGCGCACCCCCGCTCCCGGCAACGACCGCCTGACCAGCGCGACACAGTCCACCGGGTCGACACCGGTCGCATCGACCACGTCATCGGGCAGCGTGGCGGAGCCCGAGGTGCGAGCGACGGCTCGCCCCAGTACGACGTCGGCCCCGGTCTCGCGTGCACGGGCGAGCAGCAGTTCGAGTGCGCGCGGCGCCAGCCGCTGTCGCTGCGTCAGCACCAGGACGTACTCGCCGCTCGCCTCCGCTGCCGCCGCGTCCAGCGCGCCCGGTCCACCGGCGCCGAGCACGGTCACGTTCCTGCGCCGTCCGGCGAGTTGATGGAGCCGCTCGGCGCTGCCGTCGCGCGAGTCGTCGACGACGACGACCTCGAAGTCGGCGGCAGGCAGGGTCTGCGCGTCGATCGAGCGCACGAGGCCGGGCAGAGCGGCCCCAGGATCCGATGTGGCGACGACGACGCTGACAGCGACCATGGTGACTCGCACGCTAGCCGATCCGGGCGGTGTCGGGGCCTCCCCACCGGGATGCGGTAAGCAGGTTGACACGTCACGTACGGAGGCGGGCCGAGCGCGGCTCGTTTCCGGCCTCCGCAACCGGAAGGAACCGCCCATGGCTCTCGGCACCCTCGCTCTCCGTCTCACGATCGGCGGCGTCCTCGCCGGTCACGGCCTGCAGAAGCTCGGCGCGTTCGGCGGCCCGGGAATCAGCGGGGTCGTGCCCGTCACGCGGTCGCTCGGTCTGCATCCGGCCGAAGTCAACGCACAGGCGATCACCTGGACGGAGACGGCCGGCGGTGCGGCGTTCGCGCTCGGCGCGGGCACGCCGCTCGCTGCGGCGGCCCTCATCGCCAGCCAGGCGGTCGCCCTGCGCAAAGTGCACCTGCCGAAGGGCTTCTGGGCGTCGCAGGGTGGCTTCGAGTACAACCTCGCCATCATCGCCGCGCTGTTCGCGACCCTCGTCGAGGGGCCAGGAGCGATCTCGCTCGACGCGATCATCGGCAAGCGGAAGTGGGGCGTCGGCATCGGGCTCGCCGCGCTCATCGGCGGGATCGCCGCATCGTTCGTCGTCACCGAGGCGGGCAAGCGCCTCGCGCCCCCGGCCGACGCCGAGCCCGCCGACGCGGAGCAGCCCCCCACCGACCCGAGCTGATCCGACTCGCGGCCGCCGCGTTTATACCGACGCAACATGCGGCGGGCTACGGTGCCCAGGTGAGTTCCATCAGCCTGCCCGCTCCTCCGCCCGACGCCCCACAGACCGGCGCCGCCCGCATCGGGCCGACATCGAAGCCGACGCACCCGCTGGCGCTCGCGCCGGTCGGCTCTCCCCAGCACACGGTCGACGGGTTCGTCCGCGAGTTCCTGCACGAACTCAACACCGGGCCGGGCGTGCCCCTGTCCCGCTCATCGGTGAACGACCAGTACCTCGCGCTGGCGCGCACGGTGCGGCACTACCTGATGGCGCGCTGGCTCGAGACGACGAGACATCAACGCGAGACGAAGGCCAAGTCGGTCGGCTACCTGTCCGCCGAATACCTGCTCGGCAGTCAGCTGGGCAACGCGCTCCTGGCGACCGACCTCGGCGAGATCGCGGCCGAGGCGATGCAGGTCTGCGGACTCGATCTGGCGAAGCTGAGCGAGGTCGAGGTCGAGCCGGGCCTCGGCAACGGCGGCCTGGGACGGCTCGCCGCGTGCTTCGTCGACTCGCTCGCCACGATGAGCGTGCCCTGCATCGGGTACGGAATCCGGTACGAGTACGGGATCTTCCGGCAGACCTTCGTGGACGGCAGGCAGGTCGAGCAGCCCGACACGTGGCTCACGCTCGGCAACCCCTGGGAGTTCCCGCACCCCGAGGCGGCCGTGCAGGTCAACTTCGGCGGCTACACCGAGAGCTACGACGACGAGGGGGTCGAGCGCACGCGGTGGGTGCCGTCGTGGGACGTGCTGGGCGTGCCCTACAACTACATGGTCCCCGGCTACCGGAACGGCCGCGTCAACACGCTGCGGCTCTGGAGCGCGAAGGCGACGAAGGCGTTCGACCTCGCGATCTTCAACTCCGGCGACTACGCCGAGGCGGTCAGGGCACAGACGTTCGCCGAGAACATCACCAAGGTGCTCTACCCCGAGGACTCGACGCCGCAGGGCCGCGAGCTGCGGTTGCAGCAGCAGTACTTCTTCGTCGCCTGCTCGATCCGCGACTTCATCCAGCAGGTGCTCGAGCCCGGATTCGATCTGCATCGGCTGCCCGAGCGCATCATCTTCCAGCTGAACGACACGCATCCCGTCATCGCCGTGCCCGAGCTGATGCGCATCCTGGTCGACGAGAAGCACTTCGAGTGGGCCGAGGCGTGGGAGGTGACGAAGCAGTGCTTCGCCTACACGTGCCACACCCTGCTGCCGGAGGCGCTCGAGGTCTGGCCGGTCGACCTGATGGCGCGCCTGCTGCCGAGGCACCTCGAGATCATCTACCGGATCAACGAGGAGTTCCTCACCGAGGTGCGCGAGGCCTACCCGGGCGACGAGATGCGCGCGCGGTCGATGTCGATCATCACCGGCTACCCGAACCCCTCCGTGCGCATGGCGTACCTCGCCACGATCGCCGGCACGAAGGTGAACGGCGTCGCGGCCCTGCATTCGAAGCTGCTGGCCGAGAAGGTGCTGCCCGAGTTCAGCGAGTACTGGCCCGAGAAGTTCACGAACGTGACCAACGGCGTGACGCCGCGTCGCTTCGTGCGACTCGCGAACCCGCGCCTGTCCGACCTGATCACGGATGCGGTGGGCGCCGGCTGGGTGACCGACCTGAGCCTGCTCGCGGGGCTCGAGCCGTTCGCCGAGGACCCCGACTTCCGCGAATCGTTCCGGGCGGCGAAGGCGCACAACAAGACGCGGCTGCGGAGCCTGCTGCGCGTGCGGGACGGCCTCGAGCTGCCGGAGGACCATCTGCTCGACGTGATGGTGAAGCGCCTGCACGAATACAAGCGGCAGACGCTCAAGGTCCTGCACGTCGTCAGCCAGTACGAGCAGATCATCTCCGGCGCGGTCGACGTCGAGACGGTGCTGCCCCGCACGGTGATCTTCGGCGCGAAGGCGGCACCCGGGTACTGGATGGCCAAGGAGATCATCTTCCTGATCAATCAGGTGGCCGCGGTGCTGAACGCCGACCCGCGCGTCCAGGGCAGGCTCGGCATCGTGTTCCCGGCGAACTACAACGTCACGCTCGCGCAGACCCTCATCCCGGCCGCCGACCTGTCCGAGCAGATCTCGCTCGCCGGCATGGAGGCGTCGGGCACCGGCAACATGAAGTTCGCGCTGAACGGCGCGCTCACGATCGGCACGGACGACGGCGCGAACGTCGAGATCCGCGAGCTCGTCGGTGACGAGAACTTCTTCCTCTTCGGGCTGCTCGAGCCCGAGGCCGCTGCGATCCAGGCCGCCGGGTACCGGCCGACGGACTATTACGAGGCGAACCCGAAGCTGAAGGGTGCGCTCGACCTCATCGCGTCCGGTGCGTTCTCCGACGGCAACCGGGACACGTTCGAGCCGGTCGTGTCGAACCTGCTGTACCACGACCGGTTCATGGCGCTCGCCGACTTCGAGTCGTACCTCACCGCGCAGACCGCGGTGGAGGCGGCCTACGGCGACACGGAGGCGTGGACGAAGAAGGCGATCCTCAACGTCGCGCGGTCGGGGTTCTTCTCATCCGACCGGTCGATGCAGGACTACCTCGACCGCATCTGGCACGCACGACCGATCTGATCGCCCGCCCTCACCACGAGGAAGGACCGCACGGCATGACGACCACCGGCTCCGCCCCTGATCCCGATGCGTACCGGGCCGACCTCGTCGCGCTGCTCGGAGAGGACCGGGTCATCCCGCCGGGGCGCAAGGTCACCAAATATCTGCGTGACTTCTCCTGGTACAGCCCGGTGCTCGAGAACGCGCTCGCCGACACCACCGTCGAGGCGGTCGTGCTGCCGCGCAGCCTCGACGAGCTTCGCGGCGTCGTGTCGATCGCGGCGCGGCATCGCGCGCCGCTCACCATGCGCGGCGCGGGCACGGGCAACTACGGCCAGTCGCTGCCGCTGGAGCCCGGAATCGTCGTCGACGTGCGCGGCGTGGCCGGCGTGCTCGAGGTCGCCGACGGCCGCATCTCGGCGCTCGCCGGCACGATCGTCCGCGACATGGAGGTCGCGGCCCGCGAGGCGGGGCAGGAGCTCGCCGTCATGCCGAGCACCTATCGCGTCGCCACGATCGCCGGCTTCGTCTCGGGCGGATCGGGCGGCCCGGGAGCCGCGCTGAACGGCGATCTGTGGTCGGGCAACATCCTCGCGGTCGAGATGCTGACGGTCGAGGAGGAGCCCCGGATCGTGCGGCTCGAGGGCGGCGACGTCGCATCGATCCTGCACATGTACGGCACGATCGGCGTGCTCACGCGGGTCGAGGTGCGGCTCGTGCCCGCAGCCGAGTACCGCGAGTTCATCGTCGGGTTCGACACGCTCGAGGCCGCGGCCGGGTTCGGCTGGGACGCAGTGGCGGGCCCGCTGCGGACCCGGCTGATCTCGGTGCACCAGGCGCCGCTCGGCAGCGGGATGACGCCGATCGCGGACGCCATCCCCGAGGGCCGGCACGTGGTGCTCAGCTGGGTGGGGGAGTCGGATGCCGAGGAGTTCGCCGCGCTGGCCCACGAGCACGGCGGCGACCCCGCGCCGTGGCCAGAGGACGGCAAGGAGATCACGCAGTTCGTCTACAGTCACGCGATCCTGTGGGCCAGACGCGCGCACCCCGGCTCGTCCTGGCTGCAGGGCGAGTACGCCCGGGCCGACAGGGCCGCGTTCCTGGCGCAGTCGAGAGCGATCGACGAGCACTACCACGGCGTCTTCCTGCAGCACATCGAGATCAACCAGAACGCCGTCGGCGTGCGAGCCATGGCGATCCCCGCGATCGTCGGGCTCGAGAACCACGACGAAGCGCTCGAGGAGCTGATCGCGTTCTGCGTCGGGCTCGGCATGATCGTGATGAACCCGCACAGCTTCGTGGTCGAGGAGGGCGGCTTCGTCGGCGACACGACCGCGGTGCTGCGGTTGAAGGCCGAATGCGACCCGCACGGGATCCTGAATCCCGGCAAGCTCGGCGCGAGCTTCTTCGAGCACCGCGGCCGCGCCGTGGACGACGCGGCCCGCGACGTGCTCGCACCGGAGCAGGTCGTCGGCGCTGAACGGCGCGCGTGACCGACCTCGAGTTCGACCACGTCGGCATCGAGACCACGATGTTCGAGGCCGATCTCGCCTGGTTCCAGGACGTCCTGGGGGCGCGACTGCTCCGTGTCGGCGCGCACGTCGTGACCGGGCTCCGCATCGCGATGCTCGCCGCCGACCCGAAGACCGAACTCGTCGAGGTCGACGAAGCGAACGGCCGGTTCACCCATACCGCCTACCGGGTCGACGACGTTGCTGCCGCCGCCGACGAGCTGATCGCCTCAGGCGCATCGGCCGACGGGCCGCTCATCCGGATCGAACCGGCGCGAGCCGACTCTCGACTGCTTCGTCTTCCCGGCGGCGCCGCCGTCCAGCTGATCCGGTACGACGCGGACAGCCCTGACCTCGGATGACCCGAACCGCGGTCTAGGAGTCGCCGCGGCCCGTCTTCGACTGCAGGCGATCGATGTGCTCGGAGGCCTGCGCTTTGGTGAGGTCGGCGGGAATCAGCTCGCCTGCGTCGCGGGCGAGGGTGTCGAGATAGCTGCGCTGCGCGTCGGTCATCGGCTCGTCGCCGGTCACCCAGTCCTCGGGGTCCTTGACCGCCCCGCTCTGCGGGGTGGGTGCGCCGAGCATGTCGGCATCCTGATCACTCATTGTTCGAAAGTACGTTCCATACCCGAGTGTCCGCCGTGTGCGGCTTGCGCGTTCGCGGAGCGCGCGTCGATCGAGTGTCCGGGCGTCGACCCGGTCCGGGGCCCCGTTCGATCACCGGCCGTGGATCACCGACGCAAGCGCAGTTGGTAGAAAGAGCCATGACCCTCACCACTGCCCCGTTCCGCGCCGATCACGTCGGCAGCCTGCTCCGGCCGGAGGCGGTGCACGACGCCCGGGCCCGGTTCGCGGCGGGGGCCCTCTCCGGTGATGCGCTGCGGGAGATCGAGGATGCGGCGATCATCGACGCGATCGCGGGACAGGAGCGCGTCGGTCTGCAGTCGGCGACCGACGGCGAGTTCCGCCGGGCCTGGTGGCACTTCGACTTCTTCGACATGCTCGCGGGCGTCGACGTCGTCGAGGGCGAGAGCGGCATGGCCTTCCAGGGCAGTGCGCCGGCGGCCCGCGCGGTGCGGATCTCCGATCGCGTCGCCTTCCCGCCCGACCACCCGATGCTCGGCCACTTCGCGTTCCTCAGGGACCACACCGATCTGGTGCCGAAGATGTGCATCCCGTCTCCGACCGTGATGCACTTCCGGCTCGCCGAGGGCGCCGTCGACACCGCCGTGTACCCCGACCGCGACTCGCTCTTCGCCGACCTCGCGACCACGTGGGCGGACGCCGTCCGCGCGTTCTACGACGCCGGATGCCGGTACCTGCAGTTCGACGACACCGCGTGGGCCTACCTGTGCTCGGACGTCGAGATGTCGCGCGCCGAGGACCGTGGCCTCGACACCCACGGCCTCGCGGACGCGTACGCCGAGTTGCTGAGCGCCGCGCTGCGCGACCGCCCCGCCGACATGCGCATCACGACCCACGTCTGCCGCGGCAACTTCCGGTCCACCTGGATCGCGTCGGGCGGATACGAGCCCGTCGCGCAGCAGCTCCTCGAGCGGACGCCGTACGACGGGTACTTCCTCGAGTACGACTCGGACCGCGCCGGCGGGTTCGAACCGCTTCGCTTCCTGCCGGACGGCGAGAAGCGGGTCGTGCTCGGCCTGATCACGTCGAAATCCGGGGCGCTCGAGGCGCCGGGCGACGTCGAGCGGCGCATCGAGGATGCGACGGCGTTCGTGCCGCTCGAGCGGCTGGGCCTGAGCACGCAGTGCGGGTTCGCGTCGACCGAGGAGGGCAACGTGCTCACCGAGGATCAGCAGTGGGCGAAGCTCGGCGAGGTCGTCGGCGTCGCCCACGACGTCTGGGGCTGATCCGAGACGGAGCGGACCGGGGTGTGCGAGCCGGCCTGGGGACGCCCGGCGGTCGTGCCGGCTGGAGCTTGCTAGGGTCGCTCTATATCGCTGAGTATCGCTCGCGATGGTCAGGAGCGTCGTCATGGCTGGTTCGTCATCGGGAGCATTCGGGGCCGGATCGCGCCCGGACGGCGTCTGGCAGGCGGTCGAGCAGTTCGCCTCCCGGTTCGAGAAGCGGGCGGGCAGCCGGGTCGGGCGCGGCGACGTACGGGCCGCCGTGATCGCCCTGCTGGCGGAGCAGCCGATGCACGGCTACCAGATCATCCACGAGATCGAAGAACGCAGCGGCGGCAACTGGAAGCCCAGCGCGGGCTCGGTCTACCCGACGCTGCAGTTGCTCGCCGACGAGGGGCTCGTCAGCGCCGCGGAGTCCAACGGACGCAAGACCTACGCGCTCACCGATGCCGGGCGCGAGCAGGTCGTCGCGGCCGACACCTCCGCCCCCTGGCAGGCGACGGATGCGACGCAGAGCGCCGGCTTCAACGCGTTGCCCAAGGCGGGGTTCGAGCTCGCCCAGGCAGCCGCGCAGGTGGGCCGTCACGGCTCGCCCGAGCAGGTCGCGCGTGCCGTCGCAGTGCTCGACGAGGCGCGCAGGCGGCTCTACTCGATCCTCGGCCAGGACTGAGCAGGTGCCGTCCGATCATCCGGGTCGCGCCGGGACGACGCCCGCGACGGCGGCGATGCGCGCGCGGTCCAGGCGCATCCTCCGCTTCGCCGGCTGGAACCTCGCCGTCACCTGGTGGTTCGAGCTGCTCCTGCCGCGCATCGGGCTCACCAGGGTCGCCGAGCGCACCCGCTCGAAGCGCATGCAGCCGATTCGCGCGCCGCTTCCACGTGCTCGCGGTCGACCTCGGCGGTCTGATGATCAAGGTCGGCCAGTTCATGTCGTCGCGACTCGACGTGCTGCCGCCCGAGATCACCAAGGAGCTCGAAGGGCTGCAGGACGAGGTGCCGCCCGTGCCGTTCGCGGCGATCCGGGCGCTCGCCGAGGCGGAGCTGGGCGTGCCGCTCGCCCGCGCGTTCGTGTCCGTCGACGAGACACCCGTCGCCGCCGCGTCGCTCGGGCAGGCGCACCGCGCGCGGCTCGCGCCGCTCGACGCGACCGAGACCGGGCTCGACGGCGTCGTGGTGAAGGTGCAGCGGCCCGGGCATCGACGCGATCATCGACGTCGACCTGGCCGCGCTGCGCCGGGTCGGCGGCTGGCTCAGCCACGTCCGGCTCGTCTCCGACCGCGTCGACATGCCGGCGCTCGTCGAGGAGTTCGCGCTCACGAGCCTCGAGGAGATCGACTACCTGCACGAGGCGGCGAGCTCCGAGCGGTTCGCGGCCGACTTCGCCGACGACGACCGGGTCGCCGTGCCCGCGGTCGTCTGGGAGCGAACCACTCGCCGAGTCCTCACGCTCGAGGACGTCACCGCGATCAAGATCACCGACGCGGACGCGCTCCGCGCAGCGGGCATCGACCCGGCCGAGGTCGCGCCGGTGTTCGCCGCGGTCATGTTCGACCAGCTGTTCGCGCACGGCTTCTTCCACGCCGACCCGCACCCGGGCAACATCTTCGTCACCCCGGTCGACGACCGCGAGCGCTGCCGTGGAGGCTCACGTTCATCGACTTCGGGATGATGGGCGAGGTCCCCGCGAACACCCGCAGCGGCCTGCGCAAGCTGCTCATCGCGGCCGCCGCGACGCGACGGCAGGGGGCTCGTCGACGCGATGCGCGACGTCGGCGTGCTGCTGCCCACGGCGGACACGACCGAGCTCGAGCAGGCGATGACGCGCTCTTCGCCCGGTTCGGCGGCATGGGGTTCGCCGAGCTGCGGGACGTGGACCCGAAGGAGTTCCGCGACTTCGGGAACCAGTTCGGCGAGGTCGTGCGATCGCTGCCGTTCCAGCTGCCGGAGAACTTCCTGCTCATCATCCGCGCGATCTCGCTGACCTCGGGCGTCTGCAGCGCGCTCGACCCGTCGTTCAACCTCTGGGACTCGGTCGAGCCCTACGCGGCACAACTGCTGCGCGAGGAGCGCGGGAACGTCGTCCAGGACCTCGCGAAGCAGGCGCTCGACACGGCCCGGATCGCGCTGCGCCTGCCGAACCGGCTGGATGCGCTGGCCGACCGGCTCGAGAACGGCACGCTGGCCGTCACGGTGCCGAGCCTCGAGCGGCGCGTCGCGCGGCTCGAACGTTCGGTCGGGCGCATCGTCGCGGCCCTGCTGTTCGGGGCGCTCCTCATCGGCGGGGCTGTGCTGCACCACGACGCCGCCGTCTTCGCCACGATCGTGATGTCCGTCTCGGCGCTGCCGTTGCTGTACGCGCTCTTCGGTGGACGAGGCCGACGGCGATAGCCGATCGGTGCCGGAGAGCAGCCGAACGGCCGATCCGTCGTGGGTCGCGCTTCGCGAGCCTTGGTGCATGACCGAGACATCCCTGCACGAATCCCTCGCCGACACCCGTTCGGAACGCTTCCGCCCGTTCGTCGTCCTGCTCGCCGGCTTCGTCGCCGTCAGCCTCGCCATGGAACTCGTCCTCGTCACGCTGAGCGTCCTCGGGAGCGCCGTCGACGGCGCGGTCTGGACACGGTGTTCCGCCGTGCTGGCGAGCTCCGTCGTCCTGCTGCTCCTGACCATCGGCGCGGCCCGGGGCTCGCGATCGGCGTGGATCCGCATCCGCATCATCAGCGTGGTCGTCGTCGCGGCCGTCGTGGTGATCGTCTCCATCCCCGGCTTCCTGCCGACCTGGGTCCGCATCGAGCAGGGCGTGTGCGGCGGCCTCGTGCTCCCGGTCGCGATCCTCGTCAACATGGGTCGGACACGTGCCCTGTTCCCGAAGCGCGCATAAAGTGCGATCGTGATCGACCCCCGCTGGAGCGCGACCGTGCGGGTCGTGCCCCACCTGGTCCTCGGGATGCTCATCGCCTTCACGGTGGGCATCCAATGGGGCGCCTGGTCTCGGCTCGTCCCCGATGTCCTGCTCCTGCTTGTGCTCGCGGCGTGGACGCTCGTGTTCCAGACGCTGCGACTGCGGTGGGCCGCCCGGCCGGCCGTCATCGCCGTGTTCCTCACCGGCGCGATCCTGATCAACGTCGTCCTCGTGCTGCGCGAGGGCTACTTCGGGTTCCTGGCGATCGCGACATTCACCTTCGCGTACTCGCTCGCCGCATGGCCGTGGGAGTTGCTCGCAGTCGGCGCGACCGCGGTCGTCGCCGGGATCGCGCAGAGCTCGAGCTTCTCGCGCGACACGTTCATCGGGGTCGCGGGCACGGTCGTCGTGATCGTGTTGAACGTCGTCGTGATGTGCGGCATGTCGTGGGGCCTGCAGCTCACGACCCGTCTGACGGAGCGGGCGGGTGCCGAAGCGGAGCGGGCCCGGCTGGCGCGCGAGATCCACGACACGCTCGCGCAGGGCTTCGCCGGAATCGTGACCCAGCTGCAGGCGGCCGAGCAGGCACCGGACGAGGCCGTGCGCCGCCGCCACACGGACGCGGCGATCGGTCTCGCGCGCGAAGGCCTCGCCGAAGCGCGGCGCTCCGTGACCTCGCTCCGGCCCGCCGAGCTCGACGCGATGCGGCTGCCCGATGCGCTCGCCGGAGTGACGCACCGGTGGACGGAGCGCACAGGCGTCCCCGTCGATCTCCGCTTCGACGGGGACAGGCAGCCGCTGCTCGTCGAGACCGAGGTGACGCTGCTGCGCACCGCGCAGGAGGCGCTCGCCAACGTCGAACGGCACGCGGACGCGCGCCACGTCACCGTGACCCTGCGCCGCGCAGGCCGAAGCGCGAGGCTCGAGGTGCGGGACGACGGATGCGGCTTCGACCCGTCGAGGACGAAGCCCGCCGGCGCCGACGGCGGCTTCGGGCTGGTCGCGATGCGCGAGCGGATCGAGGCGCTCGCCGGCGAGCTGATCATCGAGTCGGCCCAGGGGAGCGGGACCGCGGTCCTGGCCGAGGTGCCCGCGTGAGCCTTCGCCTGCTCGTCGCCGACGACCATCCGGTCGTCCGCGACGGCATCGTGGGCATGGTCGGTTCCGATCCCGAGGTCGATGTCGTCGGAGAGGCGTCCGACGGGGCGGAGGCGGTCCGGCTCGCCCGCGCACTCGAGCCCGATGTCGTGCTCATGGACCTTCGGATGCCGAATCTCGACGGCGTCGCCGCGATCCGCGAGCTCACCCGGCTCGGCGTCCGTGCCAGGGTCGTCGTGCTCACCACCTACGACTCGGAGGCGGACGTGCTGCCCGCGATCGAGGCCGGCGCCACCGGGTACGTGCTCAAGGACGCATCGCGTGACGAGCTCCTGCGCGCCGTCCATGCGGCGGCCTCCGGTCGTGCGGTGCTCGCGCCGTCCGTCGCATCCCGCCTCGTGGATCGCGTCCGGACGCCGGAGCCGGGGCTCCTCACGGTGCGGGAACTCGAGATCCTCGCGCTGATCGCGGACGGCGCGACGAACCGGGCCGCGGCGGATCGCCTACACGTCAGCGAGGCGACCGTGAAGACACATCTGCTGAGCCTCTACGCGAAGCTCGGGGTCGGCGACCGTGCAGCCGCGGTCGCCGTGGGGTTCCGGCGCGGCCTGCTCTAGCGTTGAGGCATCGACGCCACGAACGAGCATGCCGCCCGAGCGGTGGTCGGTCGATCCGCATGGGCGCTCGTCGCGCCTGCGGTGACCATGACGGCATGGGGCGGCAATCACTTCACGCCGCTCCTCCTGCTGTACAGGAGGGCGGAGGGCTACACGGCTCTCGACGTCGACATCTTCTTCGCCGCGTACGTCGTCGGGCTCGTGCCCGGGTTCCTCGTCGCCGGCCGTCTGTCCGACCGGTACGGCCGCAAGCCGCTCACCCTGACAGCCGCGCTGCTCGGCATCGTCGCAAGCGTGATCCTCGCCGTCGCAGCCCCTTCGGCAGTGCTGCTCTGCGTCGGACGGCTGTTGGCCGGCGTGAGCGTCGCGGTCGCCATGGCGGTCGGCTCGAGCTGGATCAAGGAGCTCTCGACCGCTGCGGCACCGCCGGCCGAAGGGAGCGCGGCCGCTCGCCGCGCGGCGCTGACCGTGACCGCCGGCTTCGGGCTCGGCGCGGGTGTCGCGGGCGCGCTCGCGCAGTGGGCGCCGTGGCCCACCGTGCTGCCCTACGTCGTGCACGGCGCGCTCTCCGCGCTCTCGATCGTGCTGCTGATCCGCGCCCCCGAGACGCGCACGCGCGTCGGCGGCACCCGCACGCAGGCGACGACTCTGGGTGCCGATGCGCGCAGGCGGTTGTGGCGCGTCGTGATCCCCGCCGCACCGTGGGTGTTCGGATGCGCGGCGGTCGCCTTCGTCGTCGTCCCCGCCCTGCTCTCCTCGGTCGATCCGGGCGACGGCATCGCGATCGCAGCACTGCTGACCGTCGTCGGATTGACCGCGGGAGCCGCCGTCCAGCCGTTCGCCGGCCGCATCGATGCCATCACGGCCGGCCGAGCGCTGCCGGTCGGCCTCGGCGTCGCGACGGTCGGCATCGCCCTCGGTGCGATCGAGGCCCTGCATCCGTCTCTGGCGCTCGGCATCGTCATCGCCCTCGTCTGCGGCATGGGCTACGGCGTCGTGCTCGTCAGCGGGCTCGCCGAGGTCCAGCGCCTCGCGCCGCCCGACCGTCTCGCGCAGCTGACCGGCGTCTACTACGCCCTCACCTACTCGGGCTTCCTCCTGCCGCCGATCCTCGCCGCCGTCGCCGTCGGCGTGCCCGACGGCGTCAGCCTGTGGTTCGTCGCGGCGCTCTGCGCGCTGTGTGGCGTCGTCGCGTTCACGGGCCTGCGTCGACCGGCGACCGGCCTACGCTGAAACGGTGTCCGGCATCGCGAACCCCGATGTGATCGACCTCATCGCCGTGTCCGATGACAGGCGCGTGTGCGTGCTGTACCTGATCGAGACGGAGCAGTGGGGCGACCACCCCGACTTCGACCTGATGAACGAGAAGCTCGGCAACTACGTCATGTACGCCACGCAGGGCCAGCTGACGCACGAGCATCCCGATCTCGACGGCATCGAGGTCAGGATTCAGATGGACATCTACTTTCCGTTGACCGCGACCGCCGAGGCCGATCTGGCGGCCTGCCGAGCCGGGCTCGAGCAGTACGGCATCGGTCTCGAGTGGACGGCGGGGCTCGCGCTCCCACCGAACGACTGACGGCGTCACGGACGGAGTCCGTCGAGCGCCGCGCGCAGGATCGGCTCGACGTAGGCCGGCTCGCGGGGGACCGTGGCCACGGCGAGCACCAGGTCGAGCACCTGGTCGAGATCGAGGTCGAGGCGAGCCGCGCCCGATGCCTGGGCGGCGTCGAGCAGGGGACGGCCTGCGGCCAGCACTCTGGAGCGGCTGCCACCGAACACCGGGTCCGTCCGGTCGGTGTGCCGCAGCAGTTCGGCGGCGATCGGGTGCTTGTTCTCGTGGAAGACCGCGAATCGGCGCAGCCAGGTGATGAGTGCCTCGCCGGCAGATCCCGAGGGGGCCTCGGCCGCCGCGCAGAGCGCGTCGACCTCCTCCTTGTAGAGCGCCTCGAGCAGCTCCCGTCGGCCGGGGAAGTTGCGGTACAGCGTCGCCATGCCGACGCCTGCGGTCCGCGCCACCTCGGCCATCGACACCTCGCCGGCACGGTCTGCGAGCACCGCGCGCGCGGCCTGGAGGATGCGCACCCGGTTGCGCTCGGCATCGATGCGGCGCACCGCCTCGCCCGGCGTCGAGGTCAAAGTGGACAGCCTCTCCGATTCGGCGTAGCGTCTGGAAACGGACAGGGTGTCCGTTCGGATCGATCGTACCGTCGGGCACGGCGGAGCAAGGAGCCCCCGATGGAGTACCGCCCCCTTGGCCTGACCGGGATCACCGTGAGCCACCTCGCACTCGGCGCCATGATGTTCGGCTCGTTCGGGAACCCCGACCGGACCGAGTGCATCCGGATCGTGCATCGGGCACTCGACGCCGGAATCAACACGATCAACACCGCGGACGGCTACTCGGCGGGCGAGTCGGAGGAGACGCTGGGGGAGGCGCTCACCGACGGCCGGCGGGACGACGTCGTGTTGACGGTGAAGACCGGCCTGCGGCCGGGTCCGCCGAATCAGGGCGGCGGTTCGAGGCGCTTCCTGACCCGCGCCATCGAGGGTTCGTTGCGTCGGCTGCGGACCGACCACATCGACGTCTACGAGCTCGGCGTGCCCGACCCGGACACCGACATCGACGAGACCCTCGGCGCCATGACCGATCTCGTCGCTGCAGGGAAGATCCGGTCGTTCGGCACCTCGAAGCTGCCGCCTTCGCAGATGGCGGAGGCGCGGGCGGTCGCCGAACGGCGTGGTCACGGCGTCTTCCGAGTCGCGGAGGAGCCGTACTCGATCCTCAATCGGGCGGTCGAATACGACCTGCTGCCCATGTGCGAGCGGCTGGGGATCGGCGTGCTCGCATTCAGTGCCTTGAGCGGCGGCTGGTTGTCCGGGCGGTACCGCCAGGGCGCCGCGATCGCAGCACCCGGTTCGCCCATGCGCGCGAGAGGCGGCCGCATGGATGCGACCGCGCCCGGGAACGCGACCAAATTCGCCGCGGCCGACGCACTCGGCGCCCTCGCGGACGATGCGGGACTCACGGTGCCGCAACTCGCGACTGCATTCGTCGCTCGCCATCCCGCGGTGAGCACCGTGCTGATCGGCCCGCGCACGATGGAACAGCTCGAGGGCTCATTGACCGCCGACGGCGTCGAACTCGCCGACGACGTGCTCGATCGCATCGACGCGATCGTGCCACCGGGAACGAGCCTCGCCGTCGCCGACACGATGTGGTCGGTCGGCACCCGATCGCTGGACGCGGCGAACCGCCGTCGCTGAGCCGTCTACGCGGCGTCGTCGAACACGACCTCGACCAGCGGGCTGGTTCGCGGGTCGAGGACGACCCCGCTGCTCGCGATCGAGGCGGTGATGGCTGCCAGAATTCGCGTCTTCTCCGTGCCTTCGACGGGCGTCGCGGTCGCGGCGAGGTCGGCCCGGACGGACTGCTTCAGGTGGAACGTGAAGCCGGGCGTCGCGACCAGGTTCGCGTACCAGTCGCGCGCGCCGGGCGACCCGGTGATGAAGTAGCGGCCGTCGATCCGGTGGTACCAGATCTCGATCCGGCGGGGCTCGCCGGTCTTGCGGCCGGTCGTCGTGATGTCGATGACCCGGTCGTGTGCGAGTGCTTCTTCGACGGTGGATGTCACGTCCACCATCGTGTCACGCCCGGCCGGGGCCCTGCTCAATCCGCGTTCGGCTTGACCCAGGGGACCTCGGGATTCACCGTGTTGGCCTCCGCGCCGGCCGCTTCGCCGGTGTTCGTGCCCTCGCCCGCTGGGGCGTCCGGTTCGGTGCCCGTCTCGGGAGCGACGACGGTCAGCTTCGGTCGGGGTGTGGGCTTCGGAGTACTCATCCTCCGAACCGTAGGCCGCATTGCTGAGCACGGGTAATCGCCGGCGTGTTCCGTTGGCGCCTTGCTTACCGTTGTCGTTATGTAACCGACCGGGTACACTGACGGCATGGACCAGGTGTTACAGGCGCTGGCGGACCCGAGCCGGCGCACGGTGCTCGAGATCCTGCGCGACCATCCGGCGACCGCGGGCGAACTCGCCGACGCGCTCCCGATCGCCCGTCCGGGCGTGTCCCGCCACCTTCGCGTGCTCCGCGAAGCGGGGCTGGTCGAGGTCCGCGCCGACTCGCAGCGCCGCGTCTACAGCCTGCGTCCCGAGGCGCTCACGGATCTCGACGACTGGCTGGGCCCCTACCGCGCGCTCTGGCGGCATCGGCTGGACGCCCTGCACACCGAGGTCGCACGAGGCAGGAGAGCGAAGCGATGAGGATCATCGGCAGCACGAGGGCGATCGGCGGCGGCCGCGGGGCGGTCCGGGTGGAGGACGTCTACGACACGGGCATCGACGATCTGTGGCATGCCTGCACGCGACCGGAGCGGCTCGCCCGCTGGATCGCCGAGGTCTCGGGGGACCTTCGTGTCGGCGGGCGCATCCAGGCGGTCTTCACCAGTACGTGGAGCGGTCCGGCGAGGATCGACGCCTGCGACGCCCCTGATCACCTGCTGATCACGTCGGCGCCCGGTTCGGTCGACGAGACGTGCATCGAAGTGTGGCTCACGGCAGAGGATGACCGCACGCGGCTCGTCGTCGAGGAGCGCGGCCTGCCGCTGTCGGACGTCCATGTCCACGGCGCCGGCTGGCAGGCGCACCTCGAAGACCTGGTCCGCGCGCTCGCGATCGACGGCTCCGCGCATCCGGATGGATGGTCCGACCGGACCGCGGCGCCCGCTTGGCAGCAGCGCTGGAGCGAGCTCATCCCGGCGTACGAACGGTCGACCGCTTCCTGACGGCCGCTCTCGGCCGCGGCTCGACGGCTCGTGCGACCATCCGGGAATGAGTGGCCCGGAGATCGTCGGCACGTTCGGTGTCGTCGCCAGCACGCATTGGCTGGCGACGTCGGTCGCGATGGGCGTGCTGGAGCGCGGCGGCAACGCGTTCGACGCCGCCGTCGCCGGCGGATTCGCGCTGCAGGCGGCGCAGCCGCACCAGAACGGGCCGGGCGGTGAGGCCCCCGTGGTGTTCTGGTCGGCGGCCGAGCACCGCGTCAGGGTGCTCGCGGCGCAGGGCGTGAGCCCCGCCGCGGCGACTGCGGCGGCATTCCACGATCTCGGGCTCGACGACGTTCCCGGCACCGGTCTGCTCGCCGCCTGCACGCCCGCCGCCTTCGACGGGTGGATGACGCTGCTCCTCGAGTACGGCTCGCTTCGGATCCGCGATGTGCTCGAGCCGGCACTCGCGCTGCTCGAGGGCGGGATCGCCGCGGGCAGGTGGCTGACCGCCGTGCTCGACGGGGCGGCGGCCCTCTTCGCGGAGTCGTGGCCGACCTCGGATGCGCAGTGGGCGCCGGTCCGGGCCGCGGTCGCCGACGGCCGCCTCGTGCGACAGCCGGTCGTCGCTGCGACCTACCGTCGCGTGCTGCAGCACGCGGAGGCGGTCGGGTCGGACCGCGAGTCGCAGATCGCCGCGGCACGTGCGGTCTGGTCGACCGGCTTCGTCGCGGAAGCGATCGACGCGTTCGCGAGGACGGCCTGGCCGGATACGAGCGGGGGCCGGCACGCAGGGCTGCTCACCGGGGACGACATGGCCGGATGGCGGGCCGCATTCGAGGACCCGGCGACCGTCGACTACGGCGCCTTCACGGTCGCCAAGACGGCCTCGTGGGGGCAGGGCCCGGTGTTCCTGCAGCAACTCGCGCTGCTCCGCGGCCTCCCGATGGAGACGATGTCCGAGTCCGAGCGCGCGCACGTCGTGCTCGAGGCGTCAAAGCTCGCGTTCGCGGACCGAGAGGCCTGGTACGGCGATTCGCCGTCGCGGCCCGACGTGCTCGACGAGTTGCTCTCCACGGGCTACAACGATCGCCGCCGCACGCTGATCGGCGAGGTGGCCGACCGGACGCTGCGGCCGGGATCGCCGCTCGGGGTCCCGCCGAGGCTGCCGCGGCGCACCGCGATCGACGCCGGCGCGCAGGCGGGCGTCGGCGAGCCGACCCGTCGCGAGCGCACCGCCGTGCACGGGGACACGGTGCACCTCGATGTCGCGGACCGGTGGGGCAACCTCGTCTCCGCGACGCCCAGCGGCGGATGGTTGCAGAGCTCACCCACGATCCCCGACCTCGGCTTCTGCCTGGGCACGCGCGCGCAGATGTTCTGGCTGGAGCAGGGACTGCCGTCCTCGCTCGCGCCCGGCACCCGCCCGCGGACGACCCTGTCGCCCGGCATCGTGCTCCGCGACGGCGTGCCGTACATGGCGCTCGGCACACCAGGCGGGGACCAGCAGGACCAGTGGGCGCTCGGCGTGTTCCTCAGGATCGCCCACGGCGACGGGCTGCGCGAGGCGATCGATGCGCCCCGGATCCACTCCGAGCACGTCGCCGAATCGTTCTACCCCCGCCCGGCGGCGCCGAATCGCGCCGTCGCAGAGGCGGACGTGCCGGCGGCCGTGCTCTCGTCGCTCCGCGCCCGGGGCCACGACGTCGCCGAGGCCGCGCCGGCGTCGCAGGGCAAGGTGACCGCGGTGACGGTGCACGACGGCGTGCTGCGCGCGGCCGCCGACGGCCGATTCGGCGAACCGCACGCGACGGGCAGGTGACGCGGGCCCTCCTGTCGCCGATGCGAGGTTGACGCCGACAACCGTGCGGGGCAGGATCGGCAGCGTCGCCGTGTGCGACGCCGACAGCGACGTCTGGAGGGTGCGTGTCCCTAGACACGAGCTCGAGCGAGGTGGACAACCCGCTCGCGGGGGATCAGCCGCCCGTGCCCGTGTTCTTCGTCGCGGAGTCGACCGGTATCAGCGCTGAGGCCATGGGCAACGCGCTCCTCGTGCAGTTCCCCGGGGTCACCTTCGAACGCCGGCGCATCCCGTTCATCTCCTCGATCAGCGACGCGCGGCAGGCCGTCGCCACGCTCGACGCCGCGATGGCCGGCCCGAGGACGCCGCTGGTGTTCGCGACCATCGCCGACGACACGATCCTGGGCGTGCTCAAGCTCAGCAAGGCGCCGATCATCGACCTCGTCTCCTCGCACCTCGGCGTCGTCGAAGATCTGCTCGGCATCCAGGCGCAGCATCTGGCGATCCAGGCGCACGGCGTCGGCGACTTCCGGCTCTACGACCGGCGGATGCAGGCCGTCGAGTACGCGATCGAGCACGACGACGGCGAGAGCACCAGGAAGTACAACGACGCCGACGTGATCCTGCTCGCGCCGTCCAGGTGCGGCAAGACCCCGACCACCATGTACCTGGCCCTGCAGCACAGCGTCTTCGTCGCGAACTACCCCCTGATTCCCGAGGACCTGGAGGCGTTCGGGTTGCCGAAGCCGGTCAGGCACCTGCGCGAGCGCTGCTTCGGCATCCTGACCGATCCGAAACGGCTCAGCCAGGTCAGGAACGAGCGCAAGCCCGACTCCACCTATGCGTCGCTGGCGCAATGCGAATGGGAGCTCGCGCGTGCCGCGGCGCTCTTCCGCACCCAGCGCATCCCGACCGTGAACTCGGCCACCAAGTCGGTCGAGGAGATGTCGACCGTGATCCTGCAGCACCTCGCCCAGCAACCCACAAGGAGCAGTCAACGATGAGCGCTTCCACCGCCACGCCCACCCTCGCCGGTCGACTCGAGAGCGGCGGTGACGTGCGCTGGTTCCGCGACCTCGGGCTCATCGACCTGGATCAGGTCGGCGGCAAGAACTCGTCGCTCGGCGAGATGATCAGCCAGCTGTCGAACCTCGGGGTCCGCGTGCCCGACGGGTTCGCGACGACCGCCGACGCCTACCGCCGGTTCGTGAGCCAGACGGACCTGACGGAGCGCATCGATGCGCTGCTCGCCGGGCTCGACATCGACGACGTCGAGCGCCTCGCGGTCGTCGGCAAGCAGATCAGGCAGGCGATCCTCGACCAGCCGTTCCAGGCGGAGCTCGAGGCGGAGATCCGCACCGCGTACGCGGAGCTGGCCGGGGTCAACGCCGACGCCTCGTTCGCGGTCCGCTCGTCCGCGACCGCCGAGGACCTGCCCGACGCGTCGTTCGCGGGGCAGCAGGAGACGTTCCTCAACGTGACCGGCATCGAGGCGATCCTCACGGCGATCCACGAGGTCTACGCGTCCCTGTACAACGACCGCGCGATCGCGTATCGCGTGCATCACGACTTCGCGCACGACGTCGTGGCGTTGTCGGCCGGTGTGCAGCGGATGGTCCGCAGCGACGTCGGCGCGTCCGGCGTGATGTTCACCATGGACACCGAGTCAGGCTTCACCGACGCGGTCTTCATCACGTCGTCCTACGGGCTCGGCGAGGCGGTCGTGCAGGGCGCCGTGAACCCCGACGAGTTCTACGTCTACAAGCCCGCGCTGAAGGCGCAGCGGCCCGCGATCCTGAAGCGGCAGGTGGGCGGTAAGGCGATCAAGATGGTGTACACGGCCGACCGGACCGTCGGGAAGACGACCGAGTTCGTGGACGTGGCTGCGGCGGACCGCGGCCTGTTCTCGATCACGGACGACGAGGTGCTGGAGCTCGCGCGGCATGCGCTCGTCATCGAGGAGCACTACGGCCGCCCGATGGACATCGAGTGGGGCAGGGACGGCACCGACGGCAGGCTCTACATCCTGCAGGCCCGACCGGAGACCGTGCAGTCCAGGCAGTCGACGGCCTCGACGACGCGGTACCGCATCGAGGGGTCGGCCTCCGGGCGGTCCTTGATCATCGACGGCAGGGCGATCGGCCAGAAGATCGGCGCAGGGCCCGTCAAGGTGCTGACGAGCGTCGACCAGATGAGCTCCTTCGCGCAGGGCGAGGTGCTCGTCGCCGACATGACCGACCCCGACTGGGAACCGATCATGAAGCGCGCGTCCGCGATCGTCACGAACCGCGGCGGCCGTACCTGCCACGCGGCGATCATCGCCCGCGAGCTCGGCATCCCCGCCGTCGTCGGCACGGGCACGGCCACGGAGACCCTGGCGGACGGCCGGGAGGTGACGGTGTCGTGCGCGGAGGGCGACACCGGATTCGTCTACGAGGGACTGCTGGACTTCTCGGTCGAGGAGACGTCGCTCGGCGCGATGCCCGACATCCCGGTGAAGATCATGATGAACGTCGGCACGCCCGACCAGGCGTTCGCGTTCTCGCGCCTGCCGAACAAGGGCGTCGGACTGGCGCGCCTCGAGTTCATCATCAATCGGCAGATCGGCATCCACCCGAAAGCGCTGCTCGACCTCGCCGACGACCCGGACCGCATCGATGAGCCGCTGCGCAGCGAGATCCAGGAGCGCATCAAGGCCTACGCGGGCCCACGCGAGTTCTTCGTGCAGCGGGTCGCCGAGGGCGTCTCGATGATCGCCGCGGCCTTCGCGCCCGAGCCGGTCATCGTGCGCCTGTCGGACTTCAAGTCGAACGAGTACGCCAACCTCGTCGCAGGCGAGCTGTACGAGCCGCACGAGGAGAACCCGATGATCGGGTACCGCGGCGCCTCGCGCTACCTTTCGCCCGAGTTCGCGGACTGCTTCGCGATGGAGTGCGAGGCGATGCGGATCGTCCGCGACGACATGGGGCTGACGAACCTCAAGCTGATGATCCCGTTCGTGCGCACGCTGACCGAGGCGGAGGGCGTCGTGGAGTTGCTCGCCGCGAACGGCCTCACGCGCGGCGAGCGCGGCCTGCAGGTGATGATGATGTGCGAGCTGCCCTCGAACGCGGTGCTCGCCGACCGGTTCCTCGACTTCTTCGACGGGTTCTCCATCGGCTCGAACGACATGACGCAGCTGACGCTCGGTCTCGACCGGGACTCCGCGCTCGTCGCCGCCGGATTCGACGAACGCGATCCCGCGGTCAAGCACATGCTCAGTCTCGCGATCGCCGCGGCGAAGGCCCGAGGCAAGTACGTCGGCATCTGCGGCCAGGGTCCGAGCGACCACCCGGACCTCGCCGCGTGGCTGCTCGAGCAGGGCATCGACACCATGAGCCTGAACCCCGACACGGTCGTCGAGACGTGGCAGGCCCTGGCGAAGCAGAGCGCCACCGCCGGGTGATCCGACGGGTCAGCGCGGCCGGCGGATGCGGATCGGTCCCTTCGCGGTGGAGGGGTCGACGACCCTGCCGCCCTGGGTGATCTCCGCCTCGCCGCGCGCGACCAGACGCCGCGCCGCGCGTCGCGCCGGTTCCATCAGCGGCCGCCACTCGTCGGGTGCGACGGCGCGCGCGGCCTCGGACGGGCAGGTACTCGAGGTCGCCGCGCGGGTGTCCAGGAGGTGGCCGATCGCGGCTTCGAGGGCGCGGTCGGTGTCGTCGACCTTGTGCGCCCGGCAGCGCGCGGAGCAGTACCGCGCGTCCGGCTGCGACGCGGGCATCACGCGGCCGCAGGACGCGCAGGTCCGCGTCGCGTGCGCCGCCGCCGAAGCGTCGAGTGCTTCCCTCGTCTGTCGTCCCATCGCATCCGTTGTACCCCGCGTCGCTCATCGGATGCTGCGCCCCGAGGACCTCGGGCCGATCAGGCGAGTGGCGCGGCGTCCATCGTCCAGCACACCGCCGACGCCGCGGCGGCCGCGGCCCTGATCGCCGCGATGCGGCGCTCCGCCGCGTCGCTCGAGACCGCCGTCGGCGGCCCGCTCGGCCGGCCTGGGACGTCGGACGGGTCGGCCATGACGGGCTCCTTCGAACGGGGAGATCATCGTGGCCCGCTCGGGCCGGTCCGACCAGGGACCAAGGTCCCACGGGATCGGCCGGCGCGAACGAGCGAGGAGACCCCGCCGCGTGACGTTGCGCCGCGTGACAGGGTCCGGTTCCGCCGAATGCGCCCACTCCCTACTCTCGAGCCATGGCCGCGCCCCTCGACATCGTGCATCTGCGCACGGTCGTCGCCATCGCCGAGTGTGGTGGGTTCGGTCGAGCGGCCGCCGCGCTGCATCTCAGCCAGCCGACCGTGAGCCAGCACGTCCGCGCGCTCGAGAAGCGGCTGGACACGCGAGTGCTCGAGAAGATCGGCCGGGTCGCCCGGTTCACCGAGGCGGGGGAGCGGGTGCTCACGGAGGCGCGCCGGATCCTCGCGGTGCACGACGAGGCGGTCGGCCGGCTCGACGCGGTCGCGCACCCGGTCCTCGTCGTCGGTTCGACCGAGACGGCCGCCGACCAGGTGCTGCCCGATCTGCTCGGCGCGGTCAGGAGTGCGTTCGACGGCCGTCGCCTGCAGTTCCACATCGATCGGTCGACGCAGATCGAGGACCGCGTCGCGCGTGGCGAGATCGACCTCGCGATCCTGCTGGGCGTGGGGGACGACCTCGTCGGCGTCGAGGTCGGCGTGCTCGACCTCGACTGGTACGCGGCCCCCGGCTTCGCGCTGCCCGACGGCCCCGTGCCGCTCGTCGCGTACGTCGAACCGTGCGGCATGCGCCGCCGCGCCCTGACGGCGCTCGACGAGCACGGCAGGGGCGCGGAGGTGGTCGCCGAATCCACCAGCCTCGAGGGCGTCCTGGCCGCCGCCCGCGCGGGCCTCGGCGTCGCGGTCCTGCCGAGCGGCGCCCGCGTCCCCGCGGGTCTCGAACTGCGCCACGAGCTCCCGCTGCTGGGCTCGGCGAGCGTGCGCCTCATCGGCCGCCGCGGTCTGGATGCCGCCGTCGAGGCGACCGCGCGTGTCGCGCTGCTCGACTTCTTCGGCACGGACGCACCCATCGCGCCCGCCGATGAGATCTCATCGGACATCGCAGTTGGACGCCCGCTCGCGGGTTCCCTAGCGTGATGATCATGCAGATCACCGCCGTCATGCCCGCGCGCCACGCGCGGATGCAGACCGGCATGCGAATGCTGCAGGACGGCTGCACGACCGCGATGCGCTCGTGTCTCCGTCCCACCTGCTGACCCTCGTCGGTCGCATCCACTGAGGGCAGCGCCTGCCGGCGCCGCCGGTCCCGTTCGGCGCGCCCGCGGGCGCTCGTCCACCCATGCCTGAGGAGGCTCCCTTCACCATGCCTGTGCTCATCACCCCGGCCGACCTCGTCGCCCTGCGCGCCGCGCGCCCGGTGCACGTGCTCGACGTCCGGTGGCGGCTCGACCGCCCCGACGGCCGGCCCGACTACCTCGCCGGTCACATCCCCGGCGCCGTCTACGTCGACCTCGACACCGAGCTCGCCGAGCACGGCGCACCGGAGGAGGGTCGCCACCCGCTGCCGTCACCGGCGCGCCTCGAAGCCGCCGCCCGCCGCTGGGGTCTCGTGGCCGGTGAGACGGTCGTCGTCTACGACGATCTGAAGAGCCTCTCCGCCGCACGTGCCTGGTGGCTGCTCACCTACGCCGGTCTCACGGACGTGCGCGTCCTCGACGGCTCGCTGCGCGGCTGGACCGCCGCCGGGCTGCCGCTCGAAGGGGGCGACGTCGTGCCGGACGCCGGCGACATCACGATCACGTACGGCGCGCTGCCGGTGCTCGACATCGACGGCGCGGCGGTCTTCCCCGATTCCGGTGTGCTGCTGGACGCGCGGGCCGGCGAGCGGTACCGCGGCGAGGTCGAGCCGATCGATCCGCGCGCCGGTCACATCCCGGGAGCCGTGAGCGCACCGACGACCGAGCACGTGGATGCGGCCGGCCGGTTCCTCACCCCGGCCGCGCTCCGGGAACGCTTCGCCGCCCTGGGCGTCACCGACGGCGTCCCGGTCGCCACGTACTGCGGCTCGGGGGTCACCGCTGCGCACGCGGCACTCGCCCTCACGCTCGCCGGGTTCACGCCGGCCCTCTATCCCGGTTCCTGGAGCCAGTGGTCCAACCATCCCGACCGACCCGTCGCCACGGGCGACGCCACCGAAAGCGAGATCCGCGCATGACCGTCGAGTTCATCTCCGCCATCAACGTCAACCCGGGCAACGAGGTCAACGGCCTCACCGATCCCCGGATCGACGTGAAGTACCTGACCCGGTACGCACGGGCGCTCGAAGACGGCGGGTTCGACTACTCCCTCGTGCCGTACGGCTCGTCGTTCCACGACCCGTTCACCATCGCCGCCGCCTTCACCCAGGTGACCGAGCGGCTGAAGCCGATCGTCGCGCTGCGGCCGAACACGAAGTACCCGACGGTCGCCGCGAAGGCGCTCGCCACGCTCGACCAGCTGTCGAACGGCCGTGCGGTCGTGCACTTCATCGCCGGCGGCGACGACCACGAGCAGGCACGCGAGGGCGACCGCTTGAACAAGGTCGAGCGCTACGAGCGGCAGGAGGAGTACCTGCGGATCCTGCGAGACGTGTGGACGAAGCGCGAGCCCTTCGACCACGCGGGCAAGTACTACCGGTTCGAGGACTTCGTCTCGCACGTCGCGCCGGTCAACGGCACCATCCCGATCTCCGTCGGCGGCTCGTCCCCCGACGCGTACCGCCAGGGCGGCGCGCTCGCCGACATCTTCGGACTCTGGGGCGAGCCGCTCGCCGACACGCAGGAGCAGATCGACCGCATCACCGCGGCGGCGCGCGCCGTCGGCCGCACCGACACCCCGCGCATCTGGGTCACGTTCCGGCCGATCATCGCGCCGACCGAGGAACTGGCGTGGGAGAAGGCCGAGCGCATTCTCGGCATCCTGCAGGACCGCACGGCGAGGTCCGGCGGACTCTGGCGGGGCAAGCGCACGGATGTGCGCCCGGCGAACGTCGGATCGCAGCGTCTGCTGGACATCGCCGCACGGAAGGACGTGCACGATCGGGCGCTGTGGACGCCGACCGCGACCGCCACGAACGCGGGCGGCGCATCGACCGCGTTGGTCGGCACGCCCGAGACCGTCGCCGCCGCGATCCTCGACTACGTCGACCTCGGCGCCGAGCTGATCTCAATCCGCGGCTACGACAACTTCAACGACGCCGTCGACTACGGCCGTTACCTCATCCCGCTGGTCCGCGAGGAGCTCGCGCACCGCGAACGCACCGGGCAGCGCGGCACGCTGCAGTCCGAGCATCTCGGCGCGCTGCCGGCCGACCTGTCCGCCGCCGAGCTCGCAGGGGCGGCGTCGTGACGGTCGTCGACTCGGTACGCACCGTGGACCTCTCGGACGAGGCGCTCGCCGCGGTCCGTGACGAGCTCGCCGGGACGGCGGCCGAGTACGACCGCACGGGCGACTTCCCGTGGGCCGGCATCGAGGCGGTCCATCGCGCCGGCCTGCTGCGGCTCGGGATCGCCCCGCGTTACGGAGGCACGCCGGTCAGCGCGACCGACACCGTGCGGGTGTTCCGGGCGCTCGGCGCGGGCGATCCGTCGGTCGCGCTGATCACCGCGATGACCGTGGTGCAGCACGACCTGCAGGCCCGTGCGCCGTGGTGGCCCGAGGCCCTCTACGAGCGGGTCGCGGCCGATTCGCTGACAGCGCCCGTGCTGCTGAACGCGATCCGCGCCGAGCCCGAATGGGGCGCTCCCGCGCGCGGCGGCCTGCCGTCCACGACCGTCCGCCGCACCGCCGACGGCTGGGTGCTGAACGGCCGCAAGGGGTTCGCGACCGGGTCGGAGGGGCTCTCATACCACTTGGTGTGGGCGGCGACCGAGAACGAGGAGCCGCTCGTCGCGCACGCGATCGTGCCGTCCGACGCGCCCGGCATCGAGATCGTGAAGACCTGGGACCACCTCGGCCAGCGCGCCACGAGCACCCACGACGTGGTCTACACCGACGTCCACATCCCCTCGGACCACTTCGTCGGGCATGCGCCGAATGCGGATCCGAACGCGGGCGCCGGCGTCTCGGCCTCGGTGCTCTCCGTCCACGCCCTGTACGTCGGCGTCGCGGATGCGGCGGCGCGGTTCTTCGCGCGATTCGCCAACGACCGCGTCCCCACGTCGCTCGGCCGTCCCATCGCCACGACACCGAACATCACGGCAGCCGCCGGCGAGATCGCGGCGCAGCTCGCGCTCGCCGACGCCGTGCTCGCCCGTTCCGCGCACGCCATCGAGTCGGGCGACCCGGGGTCCGGCGCCACGCTCGCTCCCGCCAAGCTCCTCGCGGAGCGGGCCGCCGTGACCGCGGTCGAGACCGCCGTCGCGGCGCTCGGCAACAACGGCCTCACCCGCCACCACCCGCTCGAGCGCCACCTGCGCGACGTGCTCGCGTTCCGCGTGCACCCGCCGCAGGCCGATCACGCGCTCGCCGCCCTCGGCACGCGACTCCTGACCCTCTGACCCCTCCGCACCACCGCAGCGACCGTGAGGAACCCACCCATGTCCCATCCGTACCGCCGACGATCCATCCGGATCGCGGCAGCAGCAGTGCTCACCGCGTCGGCGACCCTGCTGACGGCATGCGCCGGCGGCACGACCCCCGCCGCGAGCGGCGGCGACGCGCCCGTCTCGGGCGGCACGCTGAAGCTCGCCTTCTGGCCCGACAACCCGAACTTCACCTCGATCGATCCCTTCCAGGTGTATTGGATCGAGACCAGGTCGATCCTGCGGAACGTCGTCGACTCGCTCACCGATCAGGACCCCAAGACCGGGCAGCTCGTCCCGTGGCTGGCCAGGAAGTGGAGCGCGAACGCCGACAACACGAAGTTCACGTTCGACCTGCGGCACGGGGTCACGTTCAGCGACGGCACGAAGTTCACCGCCCAGAGCGTGAAGCTCGCCCTCGACAACGACGCGCAGACCGCGAAAGACGTGCCGGGCGCGTTCGGCGCCAGCTACATCGGCGGATACGCCGGGTCTCGGGTGATCGACGCCAACACGGTCGAGGTCGACTTCTCGCGTCCGAACGCCGCGTTCCTGCAGGCGACCAGCACGACGAACCTCGGCATCCTCGCTGCCAGCTCGTACGCGAAGACGCCGGAACAGCGTGACAAGGGTGCGATCGTCGGCAGCGGTCCGTTCGTCCTCGACTCCTACGACCCGGCCAAGGGCACCGAGCTCTCCCGGCGGAGCGGCTACGACTGGGCCTCGAGTCTGAACGCCCACCAGGGCGACGCCTATCTGAAGCATGTGAGCATCTCGTACGTCGCCGAGGACAGTGTCCGGCTCGGCCAGCTCACGAGCGATGCGATCGACATCGACTGGCCGCGCAATCCGTTCAGCGCTGCCGACCAGAAGGTCGTGACGTCATCCGGTGACGTGCTCGAGCAGCGCTCGCTGCCAGGGCCGTCGTACACGCTGTACCCGAACGTGTCGGCCGGTCACGTGCTCGCCGACCCGAAGGTCCGCGAGGCCCTGCAGAAGGCGATCGACCGCACGAGCTACTCCGCGACGATCTACGGCGGGTCGTACCCGGTCGTCGGCAGCGTGTACGACTCGACGACGCCCTACTTCACCGACCAGTCCGCATCGCTCGGGTTCGACCTCGCCGGCGCCAAGTCGCTCCTCGACGCCGACGGGTGGAAGCTCGGGACCGACGGGTACCGCCACAAGGCAGGTGCGACCCTGACGATCGACTACCCGACGAACGCGCAGGCGGCGGGCGACCAGCTGCTGCAGGACCAGCTGAAGCAGGCAGGCATCAGGTTCGTCATCCGTGTCGAGACGAGCCCGCAGTGGGCCGCCGACCGCGCGGCGGGCAAGTACGACCTCGGCGTCTCCTACCTGACCCGCGCCGATCCGGCCGTGCTGCAGTCGATCCTCGACACGCGGGACGCGACGAGTCCGCAGTTCGCCGAGAACATGGCGGATGCGACACAGCGGGCGCAGGTGCAATCGCTGTTCGACACGGGGCTGACGAGTTCCGGTGCCACACGGCAGAAGGCCTACGCCGATCTGCAGCAGTACCTCGTCGGCGGCCAGGAACTCGCGTTCCCGCTCGCCGAGCGAGTCCAGGAGGTCGGTGTCTCGAAGGCCGTGAAGGGCTTCCGGTTCACCAGTGAGGCGTTCCTCTCCCTGTACGACATCTGGCTGAACCGGTGAGCCCCATGCAGCGGTACGTACTGGGACGGATCGCGCAGGCGGTCGTCGTGCTCTGGGCCGCCTACACGGTGAGCTTCGCGGTGCTCTACCTCCTGCCGGGGGACCCGTTGACGATCATCCTGGCCGCGAACAACACCGACGTGCAGGCACTGTCGCCGGCCGAGCTCGCGAGTGCGCGAGCCCATTACGGCCTCGACAAGCCCGTGCTGGTCCAGTACGCATCGTTGCTGTTCGCCGCACTGCACGGCGACTTCGGGACGTCCTTCTCGCTCGGGGGACCGGTGACCGCGGCGATCGCGGCCCGGCTCCCCGGCACGGTCGCGTTGGCCGCCTTCGCGGTCGTCGTCGCGGCGCTGCTCGGCTTCGGGACCGCGTTCCTCGGCGCGTGGGTCCGATTCCGGCCGGTCAAGCTCGTGCTCGAACGCCTGCCGGCCGTCGGGGTGAGCGTGCCGGGGTTCTGGGTCGCGCTGCTCCTCATCCAGCTGTTCGCGTTCGAGTTGCGGTGGTTCCCATCGACCGGTACCGACGGGTTCGCGAGTCTCGTGCTGCCGGGAATCACCCTCGCGATCCCCGGCGCCGCCGTCATCGCACAAGTGCTCGGCCGCGGCCTCGACGAGGCGCTCGCGCAGCCGTACATCCAGACGGCCAGGGCGAAGGGGCTCTCGGCAGGCGTCGTGCAGTTCCGGCACGCGCTGCGGAACGCGGCCCTCCCGGTGCTCACGATCCTCGGTCTGGTGATCGGGAACACCGTCACGAACGCGGTCGTCGTCGAGGTGGTCTTCTCCCGGCAGGGTGTCGGCCAGCTCGCCCAGCAGGCGGTGCTCGCGCAGGACATCCCCGTCGTGCAGGCGATCGTCGTGCTCGCCGCAGCGCTGTTCGTGACGGTCAACCTGATCGTCGATCTCGTCTACCCGCTCATCGACCCGAGGGTCGTCCTGCACAGGAAGGTGGCGATCGCATGAGCACCGAGGTGCGCCTCGCGCCCATCGCATCCGTCCAGTACACGCCCGGCCAGGCTCCGGCCGGCCGGACCCCGAGTCCGTACATCGACCAATGGGCGCCTGCCGGCGGCGGGGCACGCGGGGTGTTCCGCACCGCCGTGCGGCGCCCGGGGCTCGTCATCGCCGTCGTCTTCGTCGCCTTCGCGGTGTCGACCGCGTTCGTGCCATGGCTGTTCGCGTCGCAGAGCCCCTCGGCGACGGATCCGAAGGCGATCCTGCAGGCGCCGTCGGGTGTGCACTGGTTCGGCACCGACCAACTCGGCCGGGACCTCTGGGCCCGGGTCGTCGACGGATCTGCGCTCACCATCCAGGCGACGTTGATCGCGATCGGCATCGCCTTCGTCGCCGGCCTCACGCTCGGGGTTCTCGCCGGATTCGTCGGCGGCTGGCTCGACGCGGTGCTGATGCGCGCGGTCGACGTGCTGCTCGCGATCCCCGGCCTGCTGCTCGCGCTCGCGCTCGTCACCGCGCTCGGCTTCGGGACCGTGCCCGTCGCGGTCGCGGTGGGCATCGGCATCGTGCCCGGGTTCGCCAGGACGACCCGGTCCGAGGTGCTCAGGGTCACGACGCTGCCCTACGTCGAAGCCGCGAGGGTCGCCGGCGTCCGGCCGTGGACGATCGTCCTGCGGCACGTGCTGCCGAACTCGTGGGGGCCCGTGATCGTGCTGTCCGTCCTCGACTTCGGCGCCGCGATCCTCGCGATCGCGAGCCTGTCCTTCCTGGGCTTCGGCGCGCAGCCGCCCGCATCGGAGTGGGGCTCGCTCATCGCCGACGGGCGCGCCTACCTCGTGACCGCACCCTGGGTGTCGCTACTGCCCGGCCTGTTCGTCGCACTGGTCGTCTTCAGCCTGAATCACATCGCCCGCGCCATCGAAGGAGCCCGCCGATGACCGCGACGACCACCGTCATCGGGGCGCCGCTGTTCGCCACGCGCGGCCTCACGATCGCCTACTCGTCGCACGCCGCGCTGACAGGCGTCGACTTCCGTGTCGACGCGGGCGAGACCGTCGCCGTCGTCGGAGAGTCGGGCTCCGGCAAGTCCACGCTCGCGCTCGCTGCGCTCGGACTGCTGCCGCGCACTGCGCACATCACCGGCGGCACGGTCGAACTCGCGGGCCGGGACGTGACGAGGTCCGGGGAGCGGGTCTTCCGCGGCCTGCGCGGCCGGCACGTGGGGCTGGTGCCGCAGGATCCGGCCGTCGGCCTCAACCCCACGATCCGCATCGGAGCGCAGGTCGCCGAGGCGGTGCGCCAGGCCGGCGTCCACGATCGCGGTGGTGTCGCCGCCGGCGTCGTGGACGCACTCGCCGCCGCAGGGATCGACGATCCGGAGGTGAAGAGCCGGCAGTACCCGCACGAACTCTCGGGCGGCCAGCGGCAGCGCGTGCTCATCGCCATCGCCATCGCCGGAAATCCGAAGCTGCTCATCGCGGACGAGCCGACGAGTGCGTTGGACGTCACCGTGCAGCGGCGCATCCTCGATCGGCTCGCGGGCATCGTGACCGAGCGCGGTATCGCGCTCGTGCTCATCACGCACGATCTCGGGGTCGCGACCGACCGCGCCGACCGGCTGGTCGTGCTGCGGCAGGGCGCGGTCCTCGAGCAGGGTGCGACCGCGGCGGTCGTCCGGACGAGCACGGAGCCGTACACGCGCGCGCTGCTCGACGCGTCACCCCGGCTCGACGTGCGGCCGCCCGACGGTGACCGTGCCGCGCGTGAGGTGCTCCGTGTCGAGGACGTCGTGAAGCGCTTCCATCGCCCCGGGGAGGCGCCGGTCACCGCCGTCGACGGCGTCTCGCTGACGGTCCGCGCGGGACGGACCACCGCGCTCGTCGGCGAGTCCGGCTCGGGCAAGTCGACCACGCTGCGCATCGCACTCGGCCTGGAGCGCGCAACGAGCGGTCGCGTCGCGTTCGGGGCCGATGACGTGACGGGGCTGCGCGGCGGCGCGCTCCGCGCGTTCCGGCGCCGCGTCCAGCTCGTCCAGCAGAATCCGTACTCGTCGCTCGACCCGCGGTTCCGCGTCGTCGACAGCATCACCGAGCCGCTGCGCGCCTTCCGCGTCGGTACCAGGACGGACCGCGCGCGGCGCGCGGCCGAGCTCGTGGACCAGGTCGCCCTGCCGCAATCGGTGTTGCAGCGTCGCCCCGGCGAGCTGTCGGGCGGCCAGCGACAGCGCGTCGCGATCGCCAGAGCGCTCGCGCTGCGCCCGGAGCTGCTGCTCCTCGACGAACCCGTGTCCGCGCTCGACGTGCGGGTCCAGGACCAGGTCCTGACCCTGCTCGAGCAGCTGCAGCGCGAGCTCGGCGTCGCCTTCTTGATCGTGTCCCACGATCTCGCGGTCGTCGGGCGCATCGCCCACGACCTGGTCGTGCTGCGGGAGGGCCGCGTAGTGGATTCGGGCCCGACCGCTCGCGTCTTCGACGCACCCGGATCCGAGTACACCACCGACCTGCTGCGCGCGGTGCCGGGGGAGCGACTGCTCACAGGGACGACTCGATGAGCGCCAGGCGGTACGTCGTCATCGGCGCCGGCGCGATCGGCGCGCTGCTCACCGCCCAGCTGCGGCTCGCCGGCATCCCCGTGCTGCTCGTCGCACGCGGCGAGGCGCTCGAATCCGTCCGCACCCGCGGCGTGCGCGTCGCGCGGCCGGCCGGTGTCGACTCGGTCGACGTGCCGGTCGTGGGCGCACCGGCGGAGGCCGCCCTCACCCCGGACGACGTGCTCGTGCTCGCGGTCAAGGCGCAGCACGCGGCCGCCGCGCTCGCCGACTGGGCGTGGCAGCCGGTCGCGGGAGGCGGCGTGGGCGCCGATCTGCCCGTCATCACGTTCCAGAACGGCCTCGTCACCGAGCCCGAGGCGCTTCGCCTGTTCCGGCGCGTGATCGGGGCGACGATCGCGGTGGCCGCGGTGCACCTCCGGCCCGGCGAGGTCGCGTCCCCGGCGTGGCCCGAGATCGGCCTCGCCTGGATCGGCGGCTACCCGGATGTCGTCGACGCGGATCAGGGGGCCTATGCGCGCGATTTGCGGGCGGCCGGCTACACGACCTGGAGCAGGACGGACATCCGAGCGGTGAAGGCGTGGAAGCTGCTCGGCAACCTCGGCAACGCACTCGACCTCTACACGGGCAGCGCCGAGGAACGCGTCGCAGCCAGGACACTGCTCGTCCGTGAGGCGCAGGCGGTCTACGACGCCGCCGGCATCCGGGCCGCCGAGATCGACTTCGCCGGCCTCCGGCTCTCGAACGGCGCCGTCCCCGGGTATCCGGCCGGTCGGATGTCGACCTGGCAGAGCTTCGCCCGCGGTGCGTCCAGCGAGGTCGACCACCTCAATGGCGAGGTCGTGCTGCTGGGCCGGCTGCACGGCGTCCCGACTCCGGTGAACGAGCTCGTGCAGCGCACACTCGGCGCCCACGCGGCCCGCGGTGACGGCGTCGACCTGAAGCATCCGCTCACCGAACTGCTCGCCGCGCGTGAAGGAGTGCCCCTATGAAGTTCCTCGCCCTCGACCTGCTCGGCTCGGCCGGCCCGATCGATGAGCCGCACCTCTCGCCCGCCGACCGGTTCGCCCGTGTGATCGACGACGCGGTCGCCGCGGAGGCACTCGGCATCGACGGTGTCGGCATCGGCGAGCACCACCAGCCGGGCTTCCTCTCCTCGGCCCCGACCGTGGTGCTCGGCGCGATCGCCGCACGCACCAGCCGCATCCGGCTCGTCTCGGCCGTGACCGTGCTGAGCCTGCTCGACCCCGTCCGCGTCGCGGAAGACTTCGCGACGCTCGACCAGCTCTCCCGCGGCAGGATCGACATCATCGTCGGTAAGGGCAACACCGCCGACCAGAACGCGCTGTTCGGCGTCGACGCGTCCGACCAGTGGATGCGGAACGCGGAGAAGGTCGGGCTGCTGCGCCGGTTGCTCCACGGGGAGTCGGTCGACTGGGCAGGCACGACCCGACCGCCGCTCACGGACACCACGACTCAGCCGCGCCCGATCCA
The DNA here is from genome assembly GCA_963716965.1 of uncultured Actinomycetota bacterium. Classification (GTDB taxonomy): domain Bacteria; phylum Actinomycetota; class Actinomycetes; order Actinomycetales; family Microbacteriaceae; genus Amnibacterium. Next base: position 1,216,302 of record CAVQUZ010000001.1, read on the forward strand.
GCAGGCGCTGCGCACCTGGCACGGCAGCGCGGCGAACCTCGAGACCATGGACCTCGCCGCCCGGCTCGGGGACCCGATATTCGAGGGGAACATCCGCGGCGACCTCGAGCATTACCGTGCGCTCGTCGCGCACTACCGGGAGCGGTGGGAGGCGTACGGCCGGGACCCTGCGGACGCGCTCGTCGGATCCGGCACGCTCGGCGTCCACGTCGCGCGCACCTCCCAGCAGGCGGTCGACGAATACCGACCGGTGTTCGAGTCGACCGCGGCGAAGATCCGGTGGGCCGGCGGCGGGCCGATCTTCCCGACCATCGAGGACGCGCTGGAGCGCGGCTCGCTGCTCGTCGGCAGCCCGCAGCAGGTGATCGACAAGATCCACCGCTACCACGACGCGCTCGGCCACGAGGTCCAGGCGCTCGGCGACCTGTCCAGGGTGCCGCGCGCCGCCGCCCGAGCGAGCCTCGAGCTGTTCGTCGCGGACGTCGCGCCTGTGCTCCGGCGGGAGCTGCCGAGCCGGCCATGGACCGCCGCGCTCGACCCCGCCGACGTCGTCGTCGCCACCCTCGACGACCTGCGTGAGCCCGTCGGGCTGCGCACCCACTGACCCCGACCCGTCACCAGTCAAGGAGCCCCACCATGTCCGACACCGTCGCCACCGAATGCGCCGTGCCCGCCGAGACGCTCGCCGTCGCCGAACCCGCCCTCGTTCCCGCACCCCTCGCCGCGGCCGCGGTCGCGGGCGGCGCGCTGCTCGTCGATGTGCGCAGCCTGCCGACCCGCGAGCGCCTCGGTGGACTGCCGCAGGCGATCGTCGCCGACCGCACGCGGCTGGACGAGCAGTTCGCGATCGAGGGCGACGGCACGCTCCCGGGTGTCCACGCGCTCGACCAGCCCGTCGTCGTGATCTGCGCCTCCGAGAACGGTTCGCGGCCCGTCGCCGAAGCCCTCGCCGCAGCCGGCTTCACGAACGTCGTGCACGTGGCTGGCGGGTTCCCCGCCTGGAAGGCCGCCGGGCTCACGGTGACTCCGGGTGCGGAGGAGGCGTGAGCTTCATTCGCACGTCGAGCGCCGATCTGGACACGCTCGCCCTGACGGTCTCGCGTCTCGAGCGCACCGCCGGCGCCCGCGATGAGGTCAGAGCCGACCGCTCCGGCGTCCGTGGCGGCACGCCGATCGCCGTCGTGCGGGCGACGTCCGTCGAGGACGTCCAGGAGACGCTGCGCTGGGCGAGCGCGACGGGACGGCCGGTGGTCACCCGCGGCGGTGGGAGCGCGCTGACCGGGGCGGCGTCCAGCGTCGCCGGGTCGATCGTGCTCGACCTCGCCGCGCTCGACCGCATCGTGGCGATCCGCCCGGATGACGGCGTGGCGGTCGTCGAGCCCGGCGTCATCACGGCCGACCTCGATCGCGCCGCAGCCGAACACGGACTGCTCTACGCACCCGACCCGGGTAGCGTCGGCATCTCGACGATCGGCGGCAACATCGCGACGAACGCCGGAGGCCTGCGGGGCGCCAAGTACGGCGTGACGCGCGATGCGGTGCTCGCACTCGATGTGGTGCTCGCGGACGGCAGCCTCATCCGGCTCGGCCGGGAGACCCTCAAAGGCGTCGCCGGCCTCGACCTCGTGTCGCTCGTCGTCGGGTCGGAGGGCACGCTCGGTGTGGTGGTCGGCGCGACCGTGCGACTGCTGCCGAGGCCGGTCGCGACCGCGACCGCGGTCGCGCGCTTCGAGTCCCTCGCCGCAGCGGCGGACGCCGTCGCCGCCATCCGGGCGGCGCGCATCCGGCCCGCCGTGCTCGAACTGCTCGACGCCGCGACCCTGGACGCGATCGATGCGGCGCAGGGCACCTCCCTCGCGGCCGGCGCGCTACTGCTCGCCCAGACCGACGGATTCGGCGCGTCCCTCGAGCTCGAGGCACTCGCGCGGGCAGTCGCGCCGCTCGCGTCGAGCATCGAGACGACGGACGATCCGGTCGAGACCGAGCGCCTGCTGCTCGCGCGGCGAAGCGCGCTGCCGTCGATCGAGTTGCAGGGGCCGGTCCTGATCGAGGACATCGCGGTCCCGCCGTCCCGGCTCGCCGACGCCGTCCGCGCGGTCGGGGACATCGGCCGGGAGACGGGTGTGCCGACCTTCGTGTTCGCGCACGCCGGCGACGGGAACGTGCATCCGATCCTGCTCGCGCATGATCTGCCGGCGGCCGAAGCGGCTGCGGCCCGCATCTTCGCGCTCGCCCTCGAGCTCGGCGGCACGGTCACCGGCGAGCACGGCATCGGGCTGCTGAAGCGGCGGTGGCTGGCGCAGGAGCTCGGTCCCGACGTCCTCGAGCTGCAGCACCGCGTCAGGGATCTCTTCGACCCCGCCGGCGTCCTGAACCCGGGCAAGGCCCTCTGATCGGGATCACCAGCGGGCTCAGTCGGCCCCGCCCGCGAGCGCCGCGATCACGCGGTCCATGGAGCGGCCGAGGGACCACCGGACGGCGAGCGCCTCGCCAGAGGCCCGCTCGCCGTCGCTGATCGCGACGGCGGTACCGACCTCGGGCACGCTCAGGTCGCGGACGACCCGCACGGCGGGCGCCGCGCGCCGCGCGTACTCTTCGCCGGCGCGGAGTCTCGCCGCCTGTCCGGCCGGGATCGCGCTGTCGCCACGGGCCGCGGCGGCGAATACCCCGTCGAGGTCGCCGAAGCGGGCCAGCAGTGTCGCAGCCGTCTTCTCGCCGATGCCGGCGACCCCGGGCAGGCCGTCGGACGGATCGCCGCGCAGGGTCGCGAAGTCCGCGTACTGGGCCGCGCTCACGCCGTACTTCGCCCGGATCACCTCGTCCGTGACGAGCTCGAGGTCGCGCATGCCCCGCGCCGTCGAGATGACGCGCACTTCGCGGGCGTCATCGACGACCTGGAAGAGGTCGCGGTCGCTGGTCACGACGTCGACCGGCGTCGACGCGGTCGCGGCGAGCGTGCCGATGACGTCGTCGGCTTCGTGGTCCGCGGCACCCACCACCGCGATGCCGAGCGCGTCGAGGACCTCGGCGATGATCGGAATCTGCGCGGTCAGCGGCTCTGGCACCGTTTCGACGTCGGGCCGGTCGCCGTCGCCGGCCTCGGCCACCCGGTGCGCCTTGTAGGTCGGGATCAGCGCCACACGCCAGCGCGGCCGCCACGCGTCGTCCCAGCAGGCGACGAGGTCGGTCGGCGCGAACTCGCCGACCAGCCTCGCGATGATGTCGAGCAGCCCGCGCACCGCGTTCACGGGCGTGCCGTCGGCCGCGGTCACCGTGCTCGGGCATGCCGTGGAAGGCTCGGAAATAGAGCGCGGCGGTGTCGAGCAGCATCAGGCGTCGTGCGGGCACGGTCCCAGTGTGCCCGCCGCCTGCGCGAGCGCGGGATGGAAGGCTTGGGCGCATGGAATATCGGCATCTCGGACATTCGGGCCTGCGGGTCCCCGCGCTCTCGTTCGGCACCGCCACCTTCGCGGGCGGCGACCGCCCGGGGGCCTGGGGGGACGTGCAGGTCGACGAGGCGACGCGGATGGTCGACCTGGCGCTCGATGCGGGGATCAACTTCTTCGACACGGCCGACGTGTACTCGGCCGGGCGGGCGGAGGAGGTCCTCGGCGCGGCGGTCGGCTCGCGACGCGACCAGGTCCTGATCGGCACGAAGGCGTCCGGTCGCAGCGGGCCGGACGCGAACGACGTCGGCAGCTCGCGGTTCCACCTGGTGCGGGCGCTCGAGTCGAGCCTGCGCCGCCTCGCGACGGACTACGTCGACGTCTACTACCTGCACGGGTTCGACGGCCTGACGCCCGTCGACGAGGTGCTCGCGACGCTCGAGCAGTTCGTCCGAAGCGGGAAGGTCCGGTACATCGCCTGCTCGAACTTCTCGGGCTGGCATCTGATGAAGTCGCTGTCCGTCTCGGAGCGCTACGGCTGGAGCCGCTACGTCGCACATCAGGCCTACTACTCGCTCGCCGCACGCGAGTTCGAGTGGGAACTCATGCCGCTCGCGATCGACCAGGGCGTCGGCACCGTCGTGTGGAGTCCGCTGGCGCAGGGCAGGCTGTCGGGCAAGCTGCGCCGGAATGCGCCGATCCCGTCCGGCAGCCGCCTGGTCGTGCCGGGGGAGACGGAGGCGTCGGGCAGCCAGGAGACGCTCTACCGGACGGTGGACGTGCTCGAGGAGCTCGCCCGCGAGACCGGCCGGACCGTGCCCCAGGTCGCGCTGAACTGGGTGCTCGGCCGCCCGACGGTGTCGTCGATCATCTTCGGGGCGAGGAACGAGGCGCAGTTCACCGAGAACCTCGGCGCGGTCGGCTGGTCGCTGGACGCCGACCAGGTCGCCCGGCTGGATGCCGCGAGCGCGACCACCGCGAGCTACCCCTACTGGCATCAGATCGTCAACAACGCGGAGCGGAACCCGTTCCCGACGGCGGTGACCGGGCGGCGCGTCGACTGACCGCCGACGCACCGTGAGCCCGTCCGAGTCGCCACCCGCCGTCCTGCACGGACGGCGGGTGCGGCTGCACGCGCTCCGCACGGACGACTGGCGCCTCGAGCAGCAGCTGTCCGACGATGCCGACGTGCCCGTGTGGACGCCGTACCGGCCACACCTCACCGAGGGGGACGCGCGGGTGCGCGCGATCGACCTCGCACGGCGGCGCCTGCGCGGCTCGGCGTTCCAGTACGCGATCCTCGTGGACGGTCGGGCAGTGGGCGTCGCGGTGCTCATCCCGCACGGCCCGGGCGACGTCGAGATCGGCTACGCACTGCTGGGCCGGGCGAGGGGACGCGGCCACGCCACGGCCGCGGTCGCGGCGCTGCTGCGGTGGGCGCGCGGCGCCGGCGTGCGCACGGCCCGGCTCGAGATCGTGGAAGGCAACGGGCGGAGCATCCGGCTCGCCCGGCGCCTCGGCTTCCGACGCGTCGACCGCAAGGCGGCGTGGCACCAGGGCAGACGGGTCGTGGTCGAGGTCTGGGTCGGCCGGCTGCGCTGACGGACGCCCGCTCGCCGCGTGGGCGTCACGCGAACGGTCGTTCGACTTCGTCAGCGTGCGGGCGGCACGGCGATTCCGGTCTCGTAGGCGAAGACCACCGCCTGCAGCCGGTCGCGCAGTCCGAGCTTGGTCAGCACCGCGCTGACGTAGGTCTTCACGGTGGCGTCGCCGACCTGCATGCGCGCCGCGATCTCGGCGTTCGACAATCCCTCGGCGAGCGCGAGCAGCGCGTCGATCTCACGGTTCGTGAGGCGGTCCAGCGCGATCTGTCTGCGCGGATCCTGCTGCGGAGGCGGCGCGTGCCGCTCGACGAGCCGCGCGACCACGGAGGGTGCCAGCAGCGATTGGCCGGCATGCACCGTGCGGACAGCAGGCGCGAGGGACTCGGCCGGCGCGTCCTTGAGCAGGAAGCCGCTCGCACCGGCACGCAGCGCGTCCAGCACGTACTTGTCGAGGTCGAACGTCGTGAGCACGAGTACCTTCGCGAGCCGTTCTCCGACGATCGCGCCGGTCGCCGCGATGCCGTCGAGGCGCGGCATGTGCACGTCCATCAGCACGACGTCGGGTCGTTCTCTGCGGGCGATCGCGACCGCCTCGACGCCGTCGGTCGCCTCCCCGATGACCTCGAGATCGTCGACCATCGACAGGATCGCGGCGAATCCGGCTCGCACGAGCGCCTGGTCGTCGGCGATGAGCACCCGGATCGGCGAACTCATGCGTCCGCCAGGGGAACGACCGCGAACACGCGGTACCGGTTCGCGGTGGCTTCCGTCGTGAGTCGGCCGCCGAATGCGGCCACCCGCTCCCGCATGCCGATCTGGCCGTTGCCGCCGGGGAGCGGCTCGCCGGACTCCGGACCGGTCTCGTTCCACACCTCGAGTTCCACGCGATCATCGTGGACCGCCAAGACGCACGTCGGCGCTGGCGTCGCTGCCGTGTTTCAGCGCGTTCGTCAGGCACTCCTGTGCCACCCGATACAGGGAGCGGTCGAGACCGGCGGGAATCGACGACACGTCGCCTTCCAGTCGCAGCGAGACGTCGAGGCCGGCACTGCCGAGCTGGTCCGCGAGCCGGTCGAGTCGCGCCACGGAGCGGTCGGGCTCGTCGTCCGGCTCGCCGCGCAGGACACCGAGTACGCGGCGCAGCTCGACGAGCGCCTCATGGCCCGTCGCCTCGACCTGGGCGATGGCGATCGCGCTCCCCGCCGGATCGACGCGCATCCGAAGGCGGGCGCCGCCGGACTGCAGGACCATCACGCTCACGTGATGGGCGATCACGTCGTGCAGGTCGCGCGCGATGCGGGCGCGCTCGGCGCGCACCGCCGCCTCGAGCCTGAGCTCGCGCGCCTCGTGCAGCGCGGCCACTTCGCGGGCGAGCGACCCGCGCTGTTCGACGAGTGCGCGCACGAGCACGCCGACCGTCCAGCCGATGCCGATCGCGGCCGCGTACACCGCGACCTGCCCGACGAAGCCGTGCACCGTGATCGACATCACGACGAGCCCGGGCACGGGGAACAGCAGCGCGAGCCGATTCCACGTTCTCCGGCCGTATCGAGCGGCGCCCTCCGCGGCGATGATCAGCGGCACCAGTCCGCCGACGGACACGACGTCGTAGGTGAGCAGCAGGTGGGGGAGCGAGCCGAGGGCGGCGACGGCTGCCGCGCTGGTCAAGGGCCTGACCCGTCGCAGCGCCAGCGGCACGGGAGCGATGCCCGCGGCGACCCCGCCGAGCAGGGCGGGCCCCGTCGTGGTGAACCCGTCGTCGGCGTGGGTCGCCGCCTCGAAGAACGCGATCGCGGCGAACGCGACGGCGATCGCCGTGTCGAAGGCGATCGCGCGAACCGGCATCGGCCGATCCCGCATCAGACGTGCTCCCGCAGGGCGTTCGGCCCGCTGCGCTCGGTCGGCTCGTCCGTCTCCACCCGCAGCAGTCCGAGTGCTCGCCGCAATTCGGTGAGCGTCTCACGGCCGGCGGACTCGACCTGTTCCAGCGCATGGGCCGACGATGCGGGCTCGCTCGCAAGGTACAGCCTGGCCGATCCCGCCTGGACGACCATGGCGGTCACGCTGTGCGCGATCACGTCGTGCAGTTCGCGGGCGATGTGCTCCCGCTCGGCCGCGATGATCGCCGCGTGGCGCAGCGCGTCGGCCTGCTGCACGGCCTGCAGCTCTCGGGCGACCGCCGCGTTCCGGGCCGCGAGCACGCGGAACACGGTGCCGAGCGCCCAACCGACCGCGTACAGCACGATCTCGAAGATGGCCTCCGACGGGCGCCGGAACGCGGGGTCGAGCGCTGCGTAGACGCCGTAGAGGCCTGCGGGGAACAGGATCGCGATCCAATTCCACGGGGTGCGGGCGTACTGCGCGCAGGCCGCGAGTCCGACGACGACCACGATCAGACCGCCGACGAACGGACGGTCGACATCGCTCAGCAGCTGGGGCACACCGCGGATCAGCACGATGCACGCCAGTGCGAGCACCGGACGGCGCCGGCGCAGCACCAGGGGCAGCGGCGCGGCTCCCGCGACCACGGCGCTGAGCCACACGGGAGCGCTGCCGCGATACCCGTCGTCGATGCCGAGGAGCACGGTGCCGATCGCGACCATCGAGAGCGCGACCGCCATCCCGCCGTCGATCAGCCACGGCACCCATCGGTGCAGCGCGGACCGGGATGGCATGGCGTCACGCTACAAGCGCCCCCGGCTCGGCGGACCCCCGATCCGGCGGAGGCCGACTCCTCCCTACGGCGGAGCGCGCACCGCAGCTGGGCGGAGTACACGGCTCGATGCGGTTCCTACAGTCGCTCTCGTTCCGCACCACACGTCATCGAAAGGCTTCACCATGACACCCGTCACTCGTTCCCGCCGGACCCTGGTCGCGATCGGCATGGTCGGCTCACCGATCTGCCTGTCGGTCGGCAACCTGCTGCTGCCGTCCACCTCGGGCACGCCCGCGCAGGCGGCGGCGGCCGTTCACACCGCCGCCTACCTGCCCGCCAGCGTGATCGACGCAGCCGGATTCGCCCTGCTCGGCGCCGTCGGCGTCGGGATCGCGATGCTGGTCCAGCGCCGGGGTTCGGCGCTCGCGACGCTCGGCGCGGTACTCGCCGTCATCGGCGGCGTGGTGATGGGCGGTGCCGTGCTCACGTCGGCGTTCGTCCAGGCGGCGCTGCCCGCCGCGGACGCGGCGCAGGTCATCGCAGCCCTGCAGACGGACGGCGGGCTCGGCAGCCTCTTCCTGTTCTCGATCGTCGCCGGACTCGGTGGCCTGCTCGCCGCCGTCGCGGTGCTCATCGGTCGGCCGGTACCCGTCTGGATCGGCGTGATGCTGATCGCCAGCATCCTCATCGCGAACTTCGGCGGTGGGGTGCTCGGCGCGGTGCTCGCGATTCCGTTCCTCGCGGTGGACGTCCTGCTCGCCCGTGCCCTCATCCGCGCAGACCCGGCCGACGCCGCGGTTCGTCCCGGCGTCGAGGCCGCCGTCGTGGCGTGAGGGGGCCCGCGCAGGGTCGCGATGTCGGCGATCGGCGGGCACCCCACGGCCACGGAAAGTAGGCTCCCGTTCGAGCCGCGGAACGATGGCCTCCGCCTGCACGAGCGCGACCCAGCCCACCGATCGAGGAAACGAATGACCACGACAGTTCCCAGCGCACAGCTCGACGAGTCCGACACCGTGCCGGTGATCGCCCACTGGATCAACGGCGAATCGGTCACGGGTGCCGGCACGCGCACCGCCCCGGTGTTCGACCCGGCGCTCGGCATCGCGACCAAGCACGTCGTGCTCGCCGATGCGGCGGACGTCGACGCCGCGGTCGCCGCAGCGAAGGCGGCGTTCCCCGAGTGGCGGGACCTGTCCCTGGCGCGTCGGCAGGCGATCCTGTTCCGGTTCCGCGAGCTGCTCGACGCCAAGAAGGGTGAGCTCGCCGAGATCGTCACGAGCGAGCACGGCAAGGTGCTCTCCGACGCGCTCGGCGAGATCACCCGAGGCCTCGAGGTCGTCGAGTTCGCGACCGGGCTCGCGCATCACCTCAAGGGCGAGTTCTCCGAGCAGGTGTCGAGCGGGGTGGATGTCTATTCGACGAAGCAGCCGCTCGGTGTCGTCGGCATCATCTCGCCGTTCAACTTCCCGGCGATGGTGCCGATGTGGTTCTTCCCGATCGCCATCGCGGCAGGCAACACCGTCGTCGTGAAGCCGAGCGAGAAGGACCCGTCCGCATCCATCTGGATCGCGAAGCTCTGGCAGGAAGCCGGCCTGCCGGACGGCGTGTTCAACGTGCTGAACGGCGACAAGGTCGCCGTCGACGGGCTGCTGACCCACGACGACGTGAAGTCGATCTCGTTCGTCGGGTCCACGCCGATCGCGCGGTACGTCTACGAGACCGGCACGAAGCACGGCAAGCGCGTCCAGGCGCTCGGCGGGGCGAAGAACCACATGCTCGTGCTGCCGGATGCGGACCTCGACCTGGTCGCCGATTCCGCGATCAACGCGGGCTTCGGTTCTGCGGGGGAGCGGTGCATGGCGATCTCCGTCGTCGTGGCCGTCGAGCCGGTGGCGGACGACCTGATCGCCAAGGTCAAGGAGCGCATGGCGACGCTGAAGATCGGTGACGGCCGCCGCAGCTGCGACATGGGCCCGCTGGTCACGAAGGTGCACCGCGACAAGGTCGCCTCGTACGTCGACATCGCGATCCAGGACGGTGCCGAGGTCGTCGTCGACGGCCGCGGTGTCGAGGTCGACGGCGATCCGAACGGATTCTGGTTCGGTCCGACGCTGATCGACAAGGTGCCCACGTCGTCGAGGGTGTACACCGAGGAGATCTTCGGCCCGGTCCTGTCGGTCGTTCGCGTCGCCACCTACGAAGACGGTGTCGACCTCATCAACTCGGGCGCGTTCGGCAACGGCACCGCGATCTTCACGAACGACGGGGGCGCGGCCAGGCGGTTCCAGAACGAGGTCGAGGTGGGCATGATCGGCATCAACGTGCCGATCCCGGTGCCCGTCGCGACGTTCTCCTTCGGCGGCTGGAAGGCGTCGCTGTTCGGTGACACCAAGGCTCACGGCGCCGAGGGCGTGCGGTTCTTCACCCAGCAGAAGGCGATCACGAGCCGCTGGCTCGACCCCAGCCACGGCGGCATCAACCTCGGCTTCCCGCAGAACTGATCGGCCGCGTCAGCGGACGGCGACGACCTGGCGGCCGGCCGCGAAGACGGCCGTGATGTGCCAGCCGTCGTCGAGCACCACGAGATCGGCGGCGTAGCCCGGCTGGAGCATGCCGAGTCGGGCGTCGAGGCCGAGCGCGGCGGCCGGGGTGCTCGTGACGGCCTCGACCGCCTGCGTCGGCTCGACGCCGAGCCGGATCGCCGCCCGCAGTGCGGTGTCGAGGGTGAGCGTCGACCCGCCGAGCGTCGCGGTGCCGGCGACGGTCACGAGTCCGTCGGTGACCTCGACGACCGCGTCGCCCAGGCGAAAGGTCCCGTCGCCGGCACCCGCCCCCGCCATCGCGTCGGTCACGAGCGCGACGCGGTGCGGGGCCGCGCGGAACAGGATCGACGCGATGCTCGGATGCACGTGGTGGCCGTCGAGGATCAGCTCGAGTCGGACCCGGTCGTCGTCGATCGCAGCCGCGATCGGACCCGGGGCCCGGTGACCGAGGCCGGGCATCGCATTGAAGGTGTGCGTCAGCAGGGTGGCACCGGCGTCGAACGCGGCGCGGGCCTGGGCGTAGTCGGCATCGGTGTGCCCGACGGCGACCGTGACACCCGCCTCGACGAACGTGCGCACCGCGGCGATCGCTCCGGGGAGTTCGGGCGCGATCGTCACCTGCCGCAGGGTGCCGTCCGCCGCATCGAGGAAGCGGCGGACCACGGCCGGATCGGGGTCGAGCAGGTGCGCCCGCCCATGCACCCCGCGGCGCGAGGCGGCGAGGAACGGGCCCTCGAGGTGCGAGCCGAGCAGCAGCGGATTCGAGGTCGCGAGGGACGCGACCATCCGCAGACCGGCGGCCAGGTCGTCGATCGGAGCCGCGACGAAGCTGACGACCCCCCGCGTGGTGCCGTGGGCCAGATGCAGCGCGAAGGCGCGAGCGACCGCCTCCGCGCCGTCCTCGTGCGACGCGGCCCCGCCGCCGTGCCGGTGCAGGTCGACGAACCCGGGGACCAGGATCCGGCCGCGGCCCTCGATCGTGCGATCCGGCGCCACACCGGCAGCGTGCCCACGCCAGCCGTCCCCGGTTCCGCGCGCCTCGATGCGGCCCCCGCGCGCGAGCAGCCACGCGTCCTGCTGCCGCGACTCCGCATCGACCGCATCGAAGCCGTGCAGCAGGAGCGGGCGGGGATCCATGTCGCCGACCGGATCCGTGTGCATGCGCCGATCCTCGCAGTCCCGTGGCCGGCGCCCGACGACCCCGGGTTCACGGTCGTCGCCGAGAGCCGCACCCTGCACGCCCTCCTGGATCCGCCGGATCGCGACGCTCGAGGGCGCGCGACCGAGCGCGGTCAGGCGACCGGCGCGCGCAGACCGGCCAGCAGCAGGCGCACCATCCGCTCGGCCTGCGCCGCGCTCTGCTCGCTCGGCCCGACGCCGTGGCAGAGGTTCGCGACCGCGCCGAGGAACTCGGTGGCCTCGACACGGTGCGTGATCGCACCTGCGGTGATCGCCCTGTCGAGCAGCCGGTCGAGCGTCGGCGCGAGGCGCGTCGCGAAGTATTCGGCGAGCGGTTCGTACGCGGGGTCGCCCGAGTGCAGCGCCGCGGCCAGCCCGCGTTTCGCCGCGACGAACTCCGTGTACCGAAGGATCCAGCGATCGAGCGCGATGCCGGCAGGGAACGCCGCTTCGATCTCCGCGGCGGCGTCGACGCAGGCGTCCATCTCGCGCCGGAAGACGGCGGAGATGAGGTCGGACCGCAGCGGGAAGTGCCGGTACACGGTGCCGATGCCCACGCCCGCTCGCTCGGCGATGCCGCGCACAGGCGCGTCCACGCCGCGTTCGGCGAACTCGGCCTTGGCCGCCGCCAGCAGTGCGTCGAGATTCGCCCGCGCGTCGGCACGCATCGGTCGCGGCGTCGCGGCGTCGCGGCTCTTCGCTGTGCTCGATGTGGCAGACATGCCGATCCTCGCTTGCGAGCGGAACAGTGTTCCGCCTACGCTCGTCTGATATCCGGACGGATGTTCCGTCTAGGAGATGGTAGGACATCGCCGCCCTCGGGCGCGGTGACGACGCGAGGAGTCGCTGAATGCAGTACCGCACGCTCGGCCGGACCGGCATCAAGGTCACCCCGTACGCCCTCGGCGCGATGATGCTCGGGTCGCTCGGCAACCCCGATCGGCAGCAGGGCATCGCAATCGTCCACCGCGCGCTCGACGCCGGCATCAACTTCGTCGACACGGCCGACCGGTACGGCGATTCCGAGGAGGTGGTCGGCGAGGCCCTGAAGGGCCGTCGGGACGAGGTCGTGCTCGCCACGAAGTTCTGGGGCCCGGTCGACGACGACGTCAATCATCGGGGCGCGTCCCGCCGCTGGATCGTGGCCGCCGTCGAACGCTCCCTGCGCCGCCTGCAGACCGACCGCATCGACCTCTATCAGCTGCATCGACCCGACCCCGACACCGACATCGAGGAGACGCTCTCGGCGCTGACCGACCTCGTGCGTCAAGGGAAGGTCCGCGCGATCGGCACGTCGTCCATGCGCGGGTCGGAGATCGTCGAGGCGCAATGGGCCGCCGAGCGACGCGGATACGAGCGGTTCCGGACCGAGCAGCCCAACTACTCCATCCTCGACCGCGAGATCGAGCGTGAGATCCTGCCCGTCGCGCAGCGTTACGGCATGGGCACCCTCGTCTACAGTCCGCTCGCCGGCGGCACGCTCACGGGGCGCTACCGCGCCGGACAGGAGAACGACAACTTCCGAGCCACGCGCACCGGCATGCGCCACTTCCGCGACGAGCGGCGACTCGCGGTCGTCGAGCAGCTGGTCGCTCTGGTTGAGGAGGTCGGGTTGCCCCTGACCCACCTCGCCATGGCGTTCGTCATCGCGCATCCGGGCGTCACGTCGGCCATCGCCGGACCTCGCACGATGGAGCAGCTGGAGGACACGATCGCGGGGATGGACGTGGCGCTCTCCGACGAGGTGCTCGACCGCATCGACGAGATCGTGCCGCCGGGGGAGAGCATCGGCGCGATGGACATGGTCTACCGCGGCCAGGAGGTGGGCGATCCGGTCTTGCGCCGCCGCCCGCTCGCGCAGCGATCAGCCGGCTGATCGCACCCGCGTGACGGTGGTCCGTGTCACGTGCCCCGACGGGACAGGACCCACCACACGCAGAGCGCGGCGCCGATGACCGCGATGAGCCCGCCCAGCAGGTGAAGCCACGGCGGCTCGTGCGGAATCGGTACGAACACCACGACGAGCCCGATCACGACGAAGAAGACGCCGTTCACGATGCGAAGCGTCGCGTCCCTGTTCACGTCGTGACGGTACCGCGGCAGGGGCGCCCCAACGAGCCGAGTCAGGTCCAGATCCGCCTCGGTTGACTCTCGATGCGTGTCGGTGCGGCGCCCACGCGCACATCAACCGCGGCGAGAGCGGATGTCCTGCTGGGGTCAGGGTTCGCCGTGCGGTCGACCGGCAAGCCCTACGGATTCTCATTGTGGGATCTGACGGTGAGCGAGGACGAGGCGAGGGAGCGAATGTGCGCTAGCGAGTGTTCAGCGCGCAGTGCACGATGCGGTCGGCTCTTTGCACGATGCCTCGAACGGTCCCCAGTTCATACGAGGACCAGGTCGGGGTGCGGGGCGATTTCAGGAGCCAGGGAAGTGCCATCGCGGTGAGGTTGCCGTGCCGCGTGGCCGCATTGCGACCTGACGTGAGCCGGTCACCGGTGGTGCTTCGCAGGACGTCCTCGGCGAGGTTCCAGAGGTTCAGCGCCGATTCGGCGTCGAAGCGCTGACGGGACCGCACCCAGGCCTGCGCGGCTCGGATGTCGAGTGTCGCGCCGGTGTCGACAGCGAAGGAACCGGGCAAGCCCCAGCCTTCGGTGCGCACCACCCGATCGAGTTCTTCGGGTGATTCGGTCCAGAACACGGCGCCGTTGATGGTGGCGATGAGGTCGTTGCCGCTTCCGTCGCGGCCCCACCACACGAATCGGTCACCCTCGACCGTCCGGACCAGGGTGATCCAGCCTTCGACGAACGAGCCCGGCGCAGAGGGGACCGATCGCGCGCTCATACAGTCATTCTTCGTGCGCACCTGCGGCCCGGAACAGACCGGGTGGCGGCCCGTTCGCGGCGTATGTCGATGTGCATACCGCACCATTTCGCTTCTGCTCGCATGCTGAGCCCTTGTATGGCTCCGGGTAACTGGACTCCCCCCGCGATCGTTCTAGCGTCGGTTTGCTGCTGCGCGTCGCGGATACGTCAAACCGGCTGTGCGTTCGTCGAATGGTTCACCGCTTTGGGGGATCGTCTGCGGCGGACGCGCGACCTGGTTGGTCGAGTGGGTTCGGGAGACCCCGTTCTTCGGGGAGTTACCACCGTCCCGATGACCTCAACACCCACCACCTTCACGATCGAGACCATACGGACGACCCTTCTCCCAGGTCCCATCGTCATCGCCGCGCAGTACCTTCAGTCACACGTCTTGGAACGGAGGGTGTGCCGGCTATCGAGGCGTGGAAGACGCTCGAAGTCGAACCCGTTTCACACGAGCAGCGATTTGAGAGTCCGGTGTGTGCTCGGCGTTCGTCGTTCGTTCTGGGAAGCCGCAGCGGTGACGTTCACTGTCGAGTTGAGGCCGCGAGGGCGGGACCTCGTCGGCACCGGGCCGTGGTCGTGACCCACCCTGAGTCCCGCCTGCCTGCTGATACCGCGTCGCACATCGAGACCGACCGCGATCAACCGCGAACAAGGTCAATTTTCGTGGCTCTCGAGGTGGTGGAGGAATCGTCCCGGGTCGGCGAAGAAGGTCTGCCAGGTGCGGGTGAGGCCGAGGTCGCTCCAGTCGGCGCGTCGGTAGCCCCAGGTGCCGATCTCGTAGATCGTCGCCCCGGGGAGGGCTGCGAGGAGCGGCGAGTGCGTCGAGAGGATGACCTGGCTGCGACCGTCGGCGGTGAGGTCCATGAGGTGCTGCAGGAGCGCCATGCAGCCGGTGAAGGACAAGGCGCTTTCGGGCTCGTCGAGCACCCACAGGCCGCGATTGCGGAAGCGGTCCTCGATGAGCGCGAGGAACGACTCCCCGTGTGACATCTCGTGGAAGCGCAGGTCCGGTCGCTGCGTCGGGCCTCGAGGATTGCCCTCGAGGAACGTGTAGAAGCTGTGCATCGTCTCCGCGCGCAGGAAGTAGCCGTAGCGGCTGGCACCGAGGCCGCGGACGAGGGCGAGGTGATCGGCCAGGGGTGACTCGCTGACGCGGGTGTGCCGGTTCGGGTTCGTCGACCCGCCCTCCGCGGCAAGCCCGAACGCCATCGCGATCGCCTCGATCAGCGTCGATTTGCCCGCCCCATTCTCGCCCACGAGGACCGTTGCCGGCCCGAGTTCGAGGCCCTCATCGAGCAACTGGCCCACCGCGGGAATCGACGCCGGCCATCGGTCGCGCGGCAACGGATCCTCCGCGACCTCGGCGATCGACCGGACCGGGAGCCGCGACAGTTGCACGCACGCATTCTCGAACAATCGCGAACGCGCTGATGCTGAAAACTCCCATGCCTTCTCACGGAGCGACCAGGCCGGCGGATCCGTCCGATGTGGCCACGTTCAATGCCGAGGTGGTTCGCTGGTGCCGTGGCCGTCGGCGACGAGCGCCGTCAATATGGCTTCGCTCTCGGACGGCCGGCCCACAGACGCAAGCCAGTCCGCGAACTCGATCTGCGATTCGGGGTCGTCAGTCGCGGCCGAGAGAACGTCCTCGATTCGAGGGTCGTTCGGGTTGATCAGCCTTCGTGCTTGGGCGGTGATCAGGCGGGCGATGCGCCCGACGTCGTCGTCCCGTTCTGACAACTGCCGCATCCGGGCGACGACCCTGGGCGGGTCGAGATCCAGGATGTCGACCGCGTGCGCCAGCATCCCGTTGGGATCCTCCACCCTGTCCGCGAACCCGCGCTGTCGCCGTGCATCGTTGCGCTGCCCCGCCGCGTGGAGCGCGTAAGAGTAGTTCAGGTAGGCCTCCGTGATGCCCATCCGGATTGCTTTCCGGTAAAGGGGCCTGGCCTTCTTGTGGTGGCCGGCCTCCATGTAGGCGTTGGCGGCGTTGAAGAGTGCGTCGCCATCGCCCGTCAGTCCAGCCCACAGACGCGCTGCCGCTCGGAAGTCGCCGCGCGCGAACAGCGCCTCCGCGAGCTCGAACGTCGCCTTGTCCGGATCCTCCGAAGCGGCTTCGTCACTCACGATGACTCAACTCCTTCGCGCCTCTCTCGCACGATGCCCACTGTCTGACCGAGCCCGAATCCCGTCGTCGTGCTACCGAGCTTCGCTATTGGCGTCCGTCGACGCGACAGCCTGACCGGACCGGGAAAGCCCCGATTCCTGTACGCAGATTCGGAAGGGAAGACCGGCGATAACCGTACTCTACGGTGAAAGCTAACCCCTCCTTCGAGAGTCACCATGTCAACATTTCTGCGCTTCCTCATTGGCGTGTTCGTGTTCGTCTACATTCAGGTGTTGGTGTTCAGTTCTGTATTGGCGACGACTGCTGGTGCCCGGACAACCACCGCGTCCGTTCTCGGCGTCACGCTTGGGGGAGTCCTGCTCGCCTGTGTACCGCTGGCGTGCGGCATCACCGTCAGCTACATGACGTGGACGGATGCGGACGGCCGCCGACGGGTCCGACGACTGTTCGTGATCCTGCTCGCCGTCGACGTGCTGGGCGCGGCGCTCTTCGTCTTCGGATGCATTCACGGCGGCGTCGTCGTCGGTGCTTGGATTTTCGATCTTCTCGTCGGATTTGCGCTCATGCCGTTGCTGATCGCCATCGGTCGGAAGGCGCGCGCTCGAGATGCGCGCCGCGGACTGGTGCGCGGCGACGTGGAGGGGGCGCCGGTGGTCAGCGCGGCGGCCGACAGCGGTTGGGTCGATACGACGGAAGCCGACGTGCGTCGCGGGTACCGGAACGGCGCGATCGCATTCGTCGCAGCGGTGGCGTTCATGGCCGGCGTCACTGTCCTCCTGACGGCGACCGTGGGTTCGACCCACCTCGACTTCCATTTCGTGGCGTCCGGCATCTGCATCCCGGTTCTCGCCGCTGGGATGGGTCTCACTTTGTCGTCGTTTCGAATCCTGCGAGGACTCCGACTCGCGACAGGACCCGAGTACAGCCGCGCGCGGAGAATCGGTCGCGTCGTACTGCGGAGCAAGATCGAGGCGCTGTCGCCGGACGAAGAAATCAGTGCCGCGCGCTACGCGGCTATTTCAGTGCGCTGGCTGCCGTATCAGAGTGTTCAGTCGGTGTTCCTTTGCGTTGGCTTCCTGCTGACAGTGTTCCCGGGGGCCGACTCTGGCGATGCCACGTTCGGGACTGTTCGAATCGGTGAGGCCGTCATGTTCGTACTTATACTCGCGATCGAGATCCCCCTTCTCCACGCGCGCGCGCGACGCGTTCGGGCGTATGCGCTCGCGCATCCCGCGAGCTGAACGCCGCGAGCGAGCCGACCTCGAGATCTGGCGAGGCGGACGACGTCTGTAGCCCGAGCCCATCGCGACTTGTTGACCGTTTCGGGATCCTCGCCGACGAAGGTGGCGGTGGCGGTGGCGGTGGCGCATCGGCGTCTTGAGTCCAGTTAGGGACTTGGATCTTCGTCCGGCAGACGTTCGCTGACCAGTACGGTCACCCTCGAAGGGGACGAAACGTCGCGTTCGCCGTCGTCCTGGTGCTGATGATCTCAGGTTCCACTCAGTGCCCAATCTCATCTCCAGATGTCCGCGGCGCAGCAGGTCGCCTTGATCCGCTCAGCGTTCCTCGCCGTTTCGGTCTTTGGCGCAGGGCAGACAGCGTCGCTGTCCGGCGCCGTCGCGCGCCGAGTCGCACGTCTCGGCAGGCGACCTGCTGACGATATTGAGTGGTGCGTGTCTGGCGGCGGTGCTCGGCGGGTCCACCGCGCGGACTCGGTGGCGGTCGCGAGCTCCGCTGCACGGGCCCCATCGGCCCCTGGCATGCGTCCTATCGAGCTGATTCCGTGGTGCTGGATGCGGCAACTCGGACCGTTGCGCTACTCCTCGAAGAGGTACCGTGGGGCACGTCGGTCGGTGGCGAGCCACCGCTCGAGTGTCTCGAGTTGAAGTCCCGGGAACGGAGACTCCATCCACTGTTCTGCGAATCCGCTTGGACCGACTTCGTCGAGGCATCGTCGCGCGCCGCCCGCGATGGCCTGAACAATGTCGACCAACGGGGCGTGGACGGTGAGGCGCGCGTCCTCGTCGCTGAATCGCTGCGGAGGGGCGCGGAATCCGTCTCTCACGAACCGGATTCGAAGCGTGATGTCGTCCTCGTTCGGGCGATCGAACCGCCATTCCCAGTCGGCAGGTTCTTGCGTCCATCTACAGGATGCGTCGGGCGAGCCGTTCAGAAGCTTGAGGAGCGCGTTCAGGAGGTCGCCGAGCGCATCGGTCAAGTACGAGGCGCACATGCGCAAGACGTCGCCGTCCACTTCGATCGAGGGATCTGCCCACCCAGGCGTGTCCCGGGCAAGACCGAATTCGAATCTCACCTCACCAATGTGCCATCAGCATCTCGCTTGCGAGAGGAGTTCGGACTGTGTCGATGAACGTGCCGAAATCGGACGTCCCGGTCTCACGCCGCACGCGTTGCGGCACACGGCGACCAGCTTGGCGATCAGCCCCGGCGCGCACGTCAAAGCAGTGCAGCGAATGCTCGGTCACGCGTCCGGAACCGTCACGGCCGACGTCTACTCATACCTCTTCGACGATGACTTGGACGACGTGGCAGAGCGCCTCGATCAGGCCGCAACGTCGGCGGTTGTGTCCAAAACGTGCCCACCAGCGGAAATGGACGAGGCCCGGGACTGACGCGTTCGGCGTCGTTCCGGGCCTCGGATGCTGTGCCCCCAGCAAGATTCGAACTTGCGCCCCTGCCTCCGGAGGGCAGTGCTCTATCCCCTGAGCTATGGGGGCTCTGGGACGCTCCAGGGTAGCAGGGCGGTTCGCCGTCCCGTGGCCTCCGCGCGGCTAGCGGATGGGCGCGAGCGCTGTGCGCGCGTGCCGCAGCACGATGCCGCTGACTCCGTCGAGCGCGGGGGACGCGAGGTTCCAGCGCTGCCAGTAGAGCGCGATGTCGACGACGCGGTCCGGGGCGAGGTCGATCAGGTCGCCGCTGGCGAGGGCGTCGCCCGACTGCTGGTCGGGCAGCAGTCCCCAGCCCATGCCGAGGCGGACCGCCCGGGCGAAGTCCGATGAGGTCGGGATGCGGTGGCGCGGCGCGGTGTCCGAGCCGGCGCCTGCGAACCGACGCTGCAGCAGGTCCGCTTCGTCGAAGTCGATGACGGGCGCCGACGCCAGGTCGCCGTCGCGCAGCCAGCGGTCGCGGAACGACCGTGTCGCGACCGCGCGGTACCGCATCACGCCGAGCGCGGTCACGGTGCAACCCTGCACGGCGACCGGGTCGCTGGTGACCGCCGCCATCACGGTGCCGGAGCGCAGCAGATCGGCCGTGTTCGCCTGGTCCTCGCGGTGCAGCGCGACGGTGACGCCGAGTTCCTGATGGGCCTCGGCGATCGCCGGTAGGAACCACGTGGCCAAGGCGTCGGCGCTGACCGCGATGGGGATGTGCGGGCTCGCGGCGGCGTCGCTCAGGCGGCGGTCCAGGTCCTGCATGAGCAGCTGCACCTGCCGGGCGAGCTGGACGATGGCCGCGCCGGCCGACGTCACACCGACCGGATTGGTGCGCTGCAGGACGACGTGGCCGACGAGCTGCTCCATCGCCTTCACCCGCTGGGAGACGGCCGACGGCGTGATGTGCAGCCGCGCGGCGGCGCCCTCGAACGTGCCGGCGTCGAGCACCGCGACCAGGGTGTCCAGATGATCGGTCTGCAGCATGAAGCTCAGCTTATGCAAGTGCAGAGATCCGACCTGGGCTTCATCCACCCCTGCCCGTACCGTCGGATCATGCCGATGCTGCTCACCGTGCTCTCCGGACTCGCGACCGGGTTCGGGCTCATCGTGGCCATCGGCGCGCAGAACGCCTTCGTGCTGCGACAGGGCGTGAGCAGTCCGGTCCGCATCGTGCTGACGGTCGCGGCCATTTGCGCGGCGTCGGACATCGTGCTCATCGCCGCGGGCGTCGCGGGGGTGGGCGTGCTCGTGCAGGCGGCGCCCCTGCTGCTCGTGATCCTGCGCTTCGCGGGCGCCTCGTTCCTCATCGGCTACGGCCTGCTCGCGGCGCGACGGGTGTTCCGGCCGTCGGCGCTCGTCGTCGAATCCGAGACGGCGACGGCGGGGCACGGGGGAGCGGCGGTGCTCGTCGCGACCCGCACATCCATCCGGCCGATCATGCTGACCGCGCTCGCCTTCACCTGGCTCAACCCGCACGTCTACCTGGACACGCTCGTGCTGCTCGGCTCCGTCGCCAACCAGCACGGGCCCGACTTGCGCTGGTGGTGGGCTGCGGGCGCGATGCTCGCGAGCTGCCTGTGGTTCACCGCGCTCGGCCTCGGCGCGCGGCTGCTGCGCCCCGTGCTGGCCAGGCCTGCCGCGTGGCGCGTACTGGACGCGCTGATCGCGGTCACGATGCTCTCGATCGGCCTGCAGCTCGCGCTGCGCGGCTGAACGCGGTCAGTGCTCGCGCGGCGGCGCCGTCGAATCGCGGACGACGAGGTGCGTCGCCAACTCGACCCGCTTCGCCGTCGAGACGTCGCCGGTCGCGAGCCGCATGATCGTCGTGACGGCCGTCTGGCCCATCTCGAAGATCGGGTGGTGCACCGCGGTCAGCGCGGGCGCCGACGACTTCGCGAGCAGCGTGTCGTCGAACGCCACGACGCTGAGATCGAGCGGCACGAGCATGCCGAGCCGCCTGGCCGCCTCGAGCACGCCGAGCGCCGTCAGGTCGCTCGCCGCGAACACTGCCGTAGGCCGATGCGGGCGGCTCAGCAGGGTCAGCGCGGCCTCGAGCCCGTACGCGAAGGTGAAGGGCCCGTGCACCTCCCAGCCCGCATTCGGCTGCAGACCGGCCATCTCCATGCCGGCGACGAACCCGTGCCGGCGCGCGATGTCGGCCGCCGCGGTCACCGGGCCGCCGATGTAGCCGATCTCCGTGTGACCGAGATCGACGAGATGCTTCGTCGCGTCGACGCCGCCCGCCCAGTTGGTCGCGCCCACGCTCCTGGTCGCCATGCGCGGCGCGTCGAGCGGATCGACCAGCAACATCGGCAGACCCACCGAGCGGAGTGCCGCTTCGCGCTCGGGCGAGTAGGCCGACGTCACCTCGAGCACGCCGACTCGCCCGGTGCGGGCGAGGCGCTCGGCCCACTGCAAGGGGGGCTCGTCCTCGATCGCGCACACCCGCCGCGTGACGACGGCCGCGCCGAACGACTCCGCGATCGACACGGCTCCCGCGAGCAAGGTCAGGGTGTACGGGCTGTCGAGCTGGTCGACCATCACCTCGACGAGCGGCTCGCGCTTGCCGCGGATCGGCCGCTCGCGCTCGGAGACGCCGACGTACCCGGTGTTCTCGATGACCTGCTCGACGGCCCGGCGCGTTTCCGAGCTCACGCCGACGCGCCCGTTGACGACCTTGGACACGGTCGCGGGGGAGACGCCGGCCTCAGCGGCGACCCGCGCGAGCGTGACCCGGCTGTTCATTCGGTACCCGGCGACGCGTAGGCCACCCGGAACGAGTCGAAGTCCGCCCACAGGTCGCGGCGGTACGAGTCCTGGCAGACGAGGGCGACGGTCGCGCCCGTGAAGCCGCGAGTCGCCTCGTCGGAGAGCACGGTCGCGTCGATGGCGGGCCCGATCGGCTCCAGCTCGGCGTCACCCACGGCGAACCAGCACTGCGCGACACCGTCGTCGAGGCGCACCTCGAGCCGAACGGGGCCGTCGCCGATGGCGCGACGCTCCGACCGGAGCTCTCGGCGCTCGCCCAGTTCGACGATCACGATGCCGACGGCGCGGCTCGCGAGACTCTCGCTCGCGTAGACGCGCAACTCGATGTGGTTCGCCTCGTCGTAGTACAGCGCGAGTCCGGCGCTCTGCGAGAAGTGCCTCGGGTCGATCTCGACGACCGTGCTCGCCGTGCAGCTGCGCGCCTTCAGCGGCACCGCGATCAGCGAGACGTCGTATCGCGAGGTCGGCGCGTGTCGCCCGCGAAGCCGAAGGTGCCCGGGCCGCTCGTCGAGTCGGCCCCAGTCGTCGCTGAACGGCGTGCGGGATGTCATGTAGCGCACGTCGAGGTCGGATGCGTCGAAATCGTCGTCGAACGAGAGGTCGTCGAGCGCCCGCTCGGAGTAGGTCGTGCCCGCGATGCCCGGCACCCGCTCCTCGGCGAGCCGGCCGCCGCCGACGAGCGTCAGCCAGCCGTCGTCGGTCCACTCGACATGCTGCACGAACGTCTCGCGCCCGAGCATCGAGCGTCGCTCCGGGCCCGCGGGCCTGGCGCCCAGGTGGGCCACGAACCACTCGCCTGCCGGGGTGTCGACCAGGGCGCCGTGCCCGGACTTCTGCAGCACGCTGTGCGGATTGAACCGCTCGGGGCGCAGGTAATCGGGATTGTTCCGATCGAAATACGCATCGGGTGCGCTCGTGATGATCGGGTTGTTCGGGGCCGGCGTGTACGGGCCCTCGATCCGCTCGGACCGGGCGAACGCGACGCAGTGACCGAATCCGGTACCGCCCTCGGCCGTCATCAGGTAGTAGAAGCCGTTCCGCTTGTACAGGTGCGGCGCCTCGAGGCAGCCGCGGTCCGTCGAGCCGCGGGAGATGCGGGTGGTCGGGCCGACGAGGCGCCGGCCCACGGGGTCGTACTCCTCGAGCACGATCGCGCCCGGGTGCTGGTAGTCGGTGCGCGGATCCCACTCGAGCGTGACCATCCAGTGCCGGCCGTCGTCGTCGTGGAACAGCGACGGGTCGAAGCCGAGACTGTTCAGGTAGACGGGCTCACTCCAGGGCCCTGCCGGGTCCTCGGCGGTGATCACGAAGTTGTCGAGGTCGAAGACCTCGGCGGTCATGCTCCACATGATCGAGTAGACGAGCGTGAACATGCCCGTCGCCGAATCGAACGAGAGGTCGGGTGCCCACACACCGGCGTTCGCGGGCACGCCACGCACATCCGGCATCCACTCGGTCAGTGCGTGACCGGTGAGCGTCCAGTCGGCCAGGTCCGTGGACGAATAGATCCGGATGCCGGGCAGCCAGCTCGACGTCGAGGTGGCGAGGTAGTAGGTGGACCCGACTCGGAGCACCGAGGGGTCGGGGGCGAAGCCGGCGATCACCGGGTTCGAGAAGGAGTCGGATGACGTCATCGGCCTACCGCTCTCTGACACGTGCGGGGCGGGGTCGCCCCCGCCCCGCACGAATCGAGAACCGGCTAGCTGCGGGCGAGCGAAGCGCCCGTCCGGCGACGCGAGAGCGCGTCGACGGAGGCCGCGAGGATCAGGACCGCACCCTGCACGATGAAGGTGATGCCGGCAGGCAGTCCGAGCAGGCCGAGGCCGTTCGTGATCATCGCGATGAGCAGACCGCCGATGACGGGGTGCACGAGCTTGCCGCGACCACCGAAGAGGCTGACGCCACCGACGACGGCCGCCGCCACGCCCGGCAGCACGGACGTCTGGCCGAGCGACGACTCGACCGTGCCCGTCTGGCTTGCGTAGAACAGGCCGGAGATGATCGCGAGCGAGGAGCAGAGCACGAACGCCGTGATCCGCACTCGGGCGACGTTGATGCCCGCGCGACGAGCCGCCTCGGGGTTGCCACCCACGGCGTAGAGGTGCAGGCCGAACTTCGTTCGGCCGAGCATGAGCGAGCCGACCCACACCACGATGAGCGCGATCGGCACCACGATCGGCACACCCTCGATCGGGATGACACCCGTCGAGCGGTTCTGGCTCAGCAGCAGCACGAAGAGTCCGCCGCCGACGGCCCAGATGATGACCTTCGCCCAGAGCAGGCTGATCGGCCGGACGGGCTGATTGATCCGCGTGCGGCGCCTGCGGTCGTACAGGCCGGTGAAGAGCGTGATCGCGACGATGATCACGAGCATCGTCCAGCCCATCCAGTCGGGCATGGCCGAGTTCATGATCGCGAGCATCGCCGGGTCGCCCACGCGGAACGAGCCGCCGTCGCCCAGCAGGGCGAGCTGCACGCCCTGGAAGCCGAGGAAGAGGCCCAGGGTCACGACGAACGACGGGATGCCGACCTTCGCCACACAGAACCCGATGAAGAGGCCGATCACGATGCCGGTGATGATCGCGACGAGCAGCGCCGCCGGCCAGCTCCATCCGCCCCGGTCGAGCAGCAGGATGAAGACCGACATGCCGACGCCGGAGGTGACACCGGCGGACAGGTCGATCTCGGCGAGCAGGATCACGAAGGTGAGCGCGATCGACAGCATCATGAGCGCCGCGGTCTGCGTGAGCAGGTTCGCGATGTTTAGGTTGGTGAAGAAGTACGGGCTCAGGAATCCGAACAGCACCGCGAGCACGATGAGGCCGGCGAGCGCGGGCAGTACGCCCATGTCACCGCTGCGCACCCGCTGGAAGTAGGCGCGGAACTGGTCCATCGCCGTGCCTTCGTAACCGGTCGCGATGGTGTGTGCAGCATTGCTCGACGCCGCGTTGGCAATCGTCTGCTCGGCGTTGTCCGTCGACGGGTTGCTGGAATTGCCGGTGGTGGTCATGCCGTCGCCTCCTTCTTCGGTTCGTCCGACTTCAGGCCGGTGATGTACTGCACGACCTCGTTGTTGTTCGTCTCCGAGCGGTTGAGCTGGGCGACCATGTTGCCGAGGTAGAGCACGCTGATCGTGTCCGCGACGCGGAAGACGTCGGCGAGGTTGTGGCTGATGAGCAGGACGCCGACACCAGCGTCGGCGAGGCGCCGCACCAGCTGCAGCACCTGCTCGGTCTGCGCGACACCCAGCGCGGCGGTCGGCTCGTCGAGGACGACGACCCGAGCCTTCTGCAGCACGGCGCGCGCGATGGCGACCGTCTGCCGCTGGCCGCCCGAGAGCGACGAGACCTTCTGGCGTACGGACTTCATCGTCCGGACGGAGAGGCCCGCGAGCGTCGCCGACGCCTGCTGCTCCATGAGGCCGTCGTCGAGTGTGCCCTGATAGCGCTCCTCGCGCCCCAGGAACATGTTCTGGACGATGTCGAGGTTCTCGCAGAGGGCGAGGTCCTGGTACACGACCTCGATGCCGAGGCCGGCAGCGTCCTTCGGGTGGCCGATGGTGGCCGGTGACCCGTCGAAGAAGAGGTCGCCGCTGTCAAAGGGCTGGGCACCCGACAGCCCCTTGATGAGCGTCGACTTGCCCGCGCCGTTGTCACCGACGAGTGCGGTGACCTTGCCGGGGAAGACCTGGAGATTCACCCCCTTGAGGACCTCGACCGGTCCGAAGGATTTCCGGATGTTGACCAGATCGATCAGTGGGACAACCACGTCTCTGACTCCTAGTTCGCCGATGAAATTCAGGAGGTGCAGCCGTCATCGTACGGGTCGTACGGCGGCGTAGGAAGGCGGATGGTGGCCACGCGAAAGACGCATGGCCACCATCCGCTCAGGTGTTACTGGTGGACGTTGTACTTCTTGCAGGCGGCGAGCACCGCGGCCGTGCACACGTCCGAGTACTTCGCGCCACCGTCGTCGAGGACGGTCTGCAGGTTGTTGGCGTGGATGACGACCGGCTGGAGCGCCTCGAAGGGAACACCGGTGGTGTCCTTCTTGGAGAAGGTCGGCTTCTTGCCCTGGAGCAGCTGGATCGCGAGCTTGGATGCAGCGTCAGCCTCGAGCTGGAACGGCTTGAAGACCGTGCCGTACTGCTTGCCGAGGAGGATGTACTGCAGGTTCGCGACCTGGCCGTCCTGTCCGTCGAGCACCGCGGTCTTGCCGTTCTTGTTCAGAACCGCGATCGCTGCGCCGGCGTTGCCGTCGTTGGCGGCCCAGACCGCGTCGACGTTGCCCTTCTCAGCGGTGTAGGCCTGCTCGAAGTAGGTCTGCGCCTTGTCCGGCAGCCAGGTGCCCGTGGTGGTGAACTCCGGCTTGATGCCGGCCGCGCTCATGATCGAGACGGCGCCGGCCTTGAACTGCGCCGCGTTGCCGTCCGTCGGGTCACCGGGGACGTAGATGACGTGCGCGGTCTTCGGGTCCTTGCCCTCGGCCTTGAGGCCGTCGACGATCATCTGGCCCTGCAGCTCACCGACGTGGAAGTTGTCGAACGAGACGTAGTAGTCGGCGCCGGCGATCGGGCGGTCGTACGCGATGACCGGGATGCCCTGTGCGTGGGCCTTGGTCGTGACCTGCACGGCAGCGCCGTTGTAGTCGACGAGGACCATGACGTTGCAGCCCTGGGTGAGCTCCTGCTGGGCGAGTGTGGCGTACTTGCCCGTGTCACCCTGCGCGTTCTGGATGTCCGTCTTGTAGCCGGCGGCCGTGAACGCCTTCTGCAGCGCCTGGTGGTCACCGTTCTCCCAGCGACCGGACGACACCGCGTCGGGCAGCATGACGCAGGCGGTCTTCGCCTTGGCGGCGGCGGTGGTGCTTCCGCCCCCGCTCGTGGCGTTGGAACAGCCGGAGAGTGCGATGAGCGAGACGGCTGCAACGGCGGCCATCCCATAGATCTTCTTGTTCATTAGGCTCCATTACCTCTTGCGGACCCCGACACGAGCCAATTCCGTGTCGTGGGTGACGACCTGGCCGCTGACACTATGAGTTTCTTTCGCATCACACACGCAGGTTCCGGTAACAGTTCCGTAACACCATCACGAAATATTTTCGCGGGGTTCGCAACGAAAGGTTACGTAACGGTCACGAAAACACCTAGGCGGCGTCGGCACCCCTCGAGGCCCAGAGCAGGCCGCGCTCGGTGATCGTGCGCACCGCCGGGTGGTCGAACACGTCGGCCCAGTGACCCGGGGTGCTCACGAACACGCGGCCGGCGCCCCACTGGCGCGTCCAAACGGCCGGTGACGTGACCGGCCGGTGCCACGGGTCCCACGGGCGGGCGGCCTGGGTCGTGGTGGCGAGCACGTCGATGTAGTCGTCGTGCAGCACCCAGTACTGCTCGGTGGTGAGCTCGAACGACTCGATACCGGCGGTGATGGGATGGGTGCGGCCGAGCTCGGTCGGATCGATCGTGTGTGGCACGAACACGTCGGTCGGGCCGCCGACGCGTTCCGACGGATGCTTGCCGGGGTGGTCGATGAAGAGCCCGCCGATCAGCTGCATGTATGGGTTGCTGTGGAACGAGGCCGTCACGCCGCCGTGCCATCCCGCGAAGCCGGTGCCCGACTCGACGGCCGAGCGCAGGCCGGCGACCGCGGCGTCGGTGAGCACGACCGGCTCGGCACCCGGGCCGAGCGAGATGCTCTGCAGGATCAGATCGGTTTCGGCGAGCGCCCGGGTGTCCGCGTAGACGTCGGGGGAGCCTTCGACCCGCACGTCGAATCCGTGCTCTTCGAGGAACGGGATGAACAGGTCGGTGGTCTGGACCGGCTCGTGACCCTCCCACCCGCCGCGCACGACGAGCGCGCTCCGGCGTCCTGCTGGTCCGGTCGGTGTGGTGTCGTTCATCGGGACGCTCCTCGTCGTGCGGTGGAATCCGCACGGTAGCGCGATCGCGGCGGTGCGCCGCGCGTCAGCGGAGCAGCAGTGCGTGGTGGCCGAGCGAGGCCGCCAGGTCGACGATCGGGACGGCGGCCTGCGCGGGCACCACGACCAGCGCGACCGCGTCCTCGTCGCCGTCGTCGAGCCGCACGAGACGCAACTGGTCAGCGGCGAGGATGCCGTCTGCCGCACGCAACGCATCATCGAGGTCGTCCGTGTCGGTGACCTCGTCGAGATCGGGCTGCACCTGGAAGACCCGCGGCAGCTGGACCAGCGCATCAGTCAGTTCCATGCCGGAATCGCCCGCCTCGAGGTAGGCGAGCGCGCCCGCGTCGTCGAGTCCGTCGATGAGCGCGGCCCAGGCGCCCCCCGGGTCCGTGCCCTCGAGCGCCTCGGCCACCGAGGGCCAGAGGTGCTCGTCGTCGTCGAGCAGCGCGCACAGCCGCTGCCAGGGGTCGCGGTCCACGGCTCAGTTCGGGGTGGCGGAATCGCTCGGCTGGGGCTCGGCGGCCTTCGTCTTGCCGTCGAGCGCGGCACCGACGGCCTGCACGATGACGGACGCGTCACCGGGCTCGTAGAACTCGGAGGACGTGGTGACGATCCAGTACTTGCCGTGGAACGCGTCCGCTTCGCCGATGTTCCGCACGACCTGGAAGTAGGCCTCCTCGCCGTACGTCGGGACCGAGTTGCTGCGTTCGACCAGGTCGTCCTTCAGCGCCAGGAGGTCCTTGGCCGACGGTTTCGCGACGGCGACCTGCACCGAGTGCCCGCCGCCCGTCCATTCGCAGACGGACCCGTCGAGCGCCGCGAGCTTGGCGATGTCGCTGCCGTCGGCCGGCACGTAATCCGACACCGGCGTGAGGTTCGGCAGGAACTGGGCCATGACCGAGTCCGGGACGAGCGTCGAGCAGGCGATGCGCACGGCGGATGCGGTGTGCGGGTTCTGCGTCGGTGGCGGTGTCGTCACCGTCGCACTCGGGGCCGGCGCGACGGTCTCGCTCGGCGTGGGTGCGACCGTGAACTTCGACGCGACCGGGTTCGAGGTGCATCCGGTCGTCGCGAGCGCGACGATCGCCGCGATCACGGCGATGCGCGCGATGCGTCTGCTCATGCGGGTGCGCTCCCTCCGGGTCCGAGCGGGCGGCTCGACGATAACCAACGGGGCGCGCGATCACGGGATGCCGCCCCGGCGCGCCGGATAGACTCGGTGTTCCCATGACTCCGGCCGAACTGTCGCTCGCCATCCGTGACCTCGTGGGGGCGGCAGCGGCCTCTCGCGGTGCGTCGGTCGAACTCTCCGAAGCGGAGTTGACGCTCGAGCGTCCGCGCAGCCGCGAGCACGGCGACTGGGCGAGCACGGTCGCGATGCGCGTCGGCAAGCGCGTCGGCGTCGCACCCGCGCGAGCTCGCCGGCGAGCTCGTGGAGGCCCTGCGCGGACTGCAGGGCGTCGCGGCCGCGGAGGTCGCCGGCCCCGGCTTCATCAACATCACCCTCGATGCCGCGTCCGCGGGCGAGCTCGCCCGCGGAATCGTGACGGCCGGTGACGCGTTCGGCTCGGGCGACGTCTACGCCGGTGTCGCGATGAACCTGGAGTTCGTGTCCGCGAACCCGACCGGGCCCGTCCACCTCGGAGGCACCCGGTGGGCCGCGGTCGGCGACAGCCTCGCGCGCATCCTCATCTCGCAGGGCGCGACCGTCGGGCGCGAGTACTACTTCAACGACCACGGCGCCCAGATCGACCGGTTCGCGAACAGCCTGCTCGCGGCGTACCGGGGGCAGCCCGCTCCCGAGGACGGGTACGCGGGGGCGTACATCGCCGACATCGCGGCCCGGGTGGTGGCCGCCTACGACGGCGACCTGGCGACGCTGTCCGACGACGCGGCCCGCGAGGTCTTCCGCTCGATCGGCGTGGACCTGATGTTCTCCGAGATCAAGCAGGAGCTGCACGACTTCGGCGTCGACTTCGACCTCTACTTCCACGAGAACGACCTCTACGAGAGCGACGCCGTCGCGCACGCCGTCGCGCGGCTGCGCGACCTCGGCCACATCTACGAGCAGGACGGCGCCGTCTGGCTGCGCACGACCACGTTCGGCGACGACCGCGACCGCGTCGTGATCAGGAGCAACGGCGAGCCCGCCTACATCGCCGGCGACATCGCCTATTACCTGAACAAGCGGGAGCGCGGCTTCGATCGCTGCATCCTGATGCTCGGCGCGGACCACCACGGCTACATCGGGCGGTTGATGGCGGTCGCCGCCGCGTTCGGCGACACCCCGGGCGTGAACCTCGAGGTGATGATCGGGCAGCTCGTCAACCTCGTCCGCGACGGCGTCGCCGTGCGCATGTCGAAGCGGGCCGGCACTGTCGTGACCATGGAGGACCTCGTCGAGGCCGTCGGGGTGGATGCGGCGAGGTACGCCCTCGTGCGCTCCTCGGTGGACTCGTCGCTCGACATCGATCTCGAGCTGCTCCAGAAGCGGTCGAACGACAACCCCGTCTATTACGTGCAGTACGCGCACGCCAGGACCCGGTCGGTCGCCAGGAACGCGGCCGTCGCCGGCGTCGCGCGCGAACTCGACGGTGTGGACGCGTTCGATCCGTCGACGCTCTCGCATCCGGCGGAGTCCGACCTGCTGGGGGTCCTCGAGCAATTCCCCGGACTCGTGGCGCGGTCCGCGGAGCGGCGCGAACCGCACCGCGTCGCGCGCTACCTCGAGGAGCTCGCCGGCGTCTTCCACCGCTGGTACGACACCTGCCGCGTGATCCCGCAGTCGGGCGAGCCGATCGAGACCGTGCACCGGTCGCGGCTCGTGCTGAACGACGCGGTCGCGCAGGTGCTGCGCACCGGACTCGGCCTGCTCGGCGTCTCCGCGCCGGACCGCATGTGAGTTGGGAGGCCGGTGACACCCTGCCGCTGCCCGTCCAGGTGGCGGGAACGAAGCGGCGCAGACGGCGGCGGCTCGTGATCGCGCTCGCAATCGTGCTGGTCGTGGTCGTGCTGCTCGTCGTGGCGGCGATCGTCGGCGAGCGCATCTTCCGGTCGACGGCCGAGAAGCAGATCGGGCAGACGATCCAGACCCAGTTGCCGAAGGGGCTCTCGGGGAAGGTCGACGCGAAGATCCTCGGCAGCGGCTCCGTGATCCTGCAGTGGCTGCACGGCAGCTTCGACGAGGTGTCGCTCAGCACCCGGGACCTGAAGGTCGACGGCGGGGACGCGTCGGCGACGATCCTCGTGCAGAAGCTGCCCACGTCGGGTACCGGCACGATCCCCTCCGCGTCCGGCACGCTGACGATCAGCCAGGCGGCCGTGGATGCGATCGCGCCGCTGGCCGGGCAGGACGTCGGCAAGCCCGTGCTCGGCGACGGCACGATCTCGACGTCGGTGGTACGGAAGGTGCTCGGCATCCCGATCACGGTCGACGTGACGCTGGCGACGTCACTGCAGGGCCAGCACATCCACCTCGATCCGACCGACGCACGGCTGAAGAGCGGCTTCATCGACCTGCCGGGGACGACGCTGCTGCACCTGCTGCTGCCGAACGGCATCTCGGTCTGCGCGGCGCAGTACCTGCCGATCGGCGTGACGCTCGACCAGCTGACCGTGACCAAGGGCGACGCGACTCTGGACCTCTCGGCGAAGGACCTCGACCTCGCGGCCGCCCAGTCCGGCAAGACGGGCCACTGCTGAACCGAGACCCCGACGCGGCACCCCTGCCTAATTCAGGAGGTGCGGCGCAATTCAGGACCCAAGGGCGCCTCGGGTCCTGAATGCGGCCGTGACTCCTGAATTGCGCAGGGGGGAATTGCGGAGGGGCGGCGGGCGGGGGCGCGGCCGATACGGGATGTGCCGCCCCGGTAGAGTGCATGGCGGTCTCAGGGGTCGATCCGGATCCGCTCGCCGGCTGATGACCGTCCGTCCTGTCTCTCTCGAGGTGTTGCTCGTGGCCGCCAATCCGCTTGCGCCCGACTGGCTCGCCGTCCCCGCCGACCCCGACGCGATCGACGACGGGCTCTGGCCGGCGGGCGCGCACCGCGATGCCGACGGGGTGCTGGTCGTCGGCGGCGTCCGCGCCACCGACCTCGTCGCCCAGTACGGCACGCCGCTCTACGTGCTCGACGAGCGCGACGTGCGGGGCCGCATCGCCGAGGCCGTCAGCGCGTTCCAGCGCGCCGCCGAGGCGAACGGCACGTCGGCCCACGTCTACTACGCGGGCAAGGCGTTCCTGTCCGTCGACGTGGCGAGGTGGATGCAGGCGGCCGGCGCCGGCGTCGACGTCTGCTCGGGCGGCGAGCTCGCCCTCGTCCTCGCCGCCGGCATCCAGCCAGGCATCATCGGCTTCCACGGCAACAACAAGTCGCTCGCCGAGATCGAGGCGGCGGTCCAGGCCGGCGTCGGCACGATCGTGCTCGACAGCGTCAGCGAGATCGGCCGGGTGGCGGCCGCCGCCGGCGCCGCAGGCAGGACCCAGGGGGTGCGCCTCCGCGTCAACTCGGGCGTGCACGCCTCGACCCACGAATACCTCGCGACCGCCCGCGAGGATCAGAAGTTCGGCATCGCACTGCCCGACGTGCCCGGCATCGTCCGCGCGATCCGCGCCATGCCCCAGCTCGAGTTCCGGGGCCTGCACTCGCACATCGGCTCGCAGATCTTCGACACGGCCGGCTTCCGCGAGGCAGCACGCCGCCTGCTCGAGGTCCAGCGCGAACTGCTCTGGGGCGGCCCCATCGCCGAGCTCAACCTCGGCGGCGGCTTCGGCATCGCGTACACGACCGCCGACGACCCGGTGCCGCTGGCCGAGATCGCCGACCGGCTGCTCGGCGAGGTCGCGGCGATCTGCGACGAGCTGCGCATCCCGGTCCCGGCGGTCGCGGTGGAGCCCGGCCGCTCGATCATCGGGCCGGCCGGCATCACGCTCTACACCGTCGGCACCGTGAAGGACGTCGACGTGCCCGGCTCCGACGGGACCACCGCCGTGCGCCGCTACCTCTCCGTCGACGGCGGCATGAGCGACAACGTGCGGCCGGCGCTCTACGAGGCCGACTACACCGTGCGGCTCGCGAACCGCGCATCGGCGGGGCAGCCGACACTGGTGCGCGTCGTCGGCAAGCACTGCGAGTCCGGCGACATCGTCGTCCGCGCCGACTACCTGCCCGAGGACGCGGGGGAGGACGACGTGCTCGCCGTCGCCGCCACCGGCGCCTACTGCGCATCGCTCGCCTCCAACTACAACTACCTCGGCCGCCCGCCGGTCGTCGCGGTCGCCGACGGTGTGAGCCGGGTGCTCGTCCGCCGCGAGACGATCGCCGACCTGCTCGCCCGCGACGAGGGCTCCGTGGCGGTCCTGCGATGACCCCGGCGAGGCGGCCCATCCGCATCGGCGTGCTCGGCGCCGGCACGGTCGGCGCGAACGTGATCGACCAGCTGCTGAAGCACGGCGACGAACTCGCCGACCGCATCGGCGCCCCAATCCAGCTGGTCGGCGTGGCAGTACGCGACCTCGACGCCGTCCGCTCGCCCGCCGTCCCGCGCGAGCTGCTGACCACCGACGCCCGCACCCTCGTGCTCGGATCCACCGTGGTCATCGAGCTGATCGGCGGCATCGAGCCGGCCCGTGAACTCGTCACGCTCGCGCTCGAGAGCGGTGCGGATGTGGTCACGGGCAACAAGGCCCTGCTCGCCGCGCACGGCCCGGAGCTCTTCGCGATCGCCGAGCGGGTCGGCGCGCAACTCAACTACGAGGCCGCCGTGGGCGGCGCGATCCCGATCATCCGCCCGCTGCGCGACGGACTCGCGGGCGACCACGTGCAGCGCATCCTCGGCATCGTCAACGGCACGACGAACTACATCCTCGACCGGATGGACGTCGACGGCGACACGTTCGACGACGCCCTCGCCCGGGCGACCGAACTCGGCTACGCCGAGGCCGATCCGACCGCCGACATCTCCGGCGCGGACGCGGCCCAGAAGGCCGCGATCCTGGCCGGCCTCGCCTTCCACACCGCCGTGCCCATCGAGCGCGTACCGGTCGAGGGCATCGAGCGCGTCACCGCGGAGCAGGTCGCCCTCGGCCGCAAGGCCGGGTACACGATCAAGCTGCTGGCGATCTGCGAGCGGCGTGACCGCGCCCGACGGCACGCTCGGGGTGTCCGCCCGCGTGCACCCCGCGTTGATCCCGCGCACGCATCCGCTCGCGGCCGTGCACGGCGCGAACAACGCGGTCTTCGTGGAGGCGGAGAGCGCCGGCTCCCTGATGTTCTACGGCGCGGGGGCCGGCGGCCCCGAGACGTCGAGCGCGGTGCTCGGCGACCTCGTCTCGGCGGCCCGCCGCCACGTCATCGGCGGCCCGGGCCTCGTCGAGCCGTTGAACGCGGTCCTGCAGATCGTCGACCCCGGCATCGTGCAGACGAGGTACCAGGTCTCGATGCGGGTCACGGACCGGCCGGGCGTGCTCGCCTCGCTCGCGGGTGTGTTCTCCGTGCTCGGCGTCTCGATCGAGACCGTCGAGCAGTCGCGGGCCGACGCGGACGGCACCGCTACCCTGGTCATCGGTACGCACCGCGCGTCGGAAGCGGCGCTCGCGGCCACGGTGGCGTCCCTCGCGGCATCGCCCGAGGTCGCATCCGTCGACGGCGTGCTCCGCATCGAGGGCGAGTCCTGATCGCCCGTCAGGAGGCAGTGTTCATGAGCGGCAATCAAGCGAGCGCGCAGGCACCCGTGCGCAGCCGGCAGTGGCGCGGCGTGATCCGCGAGTACGCCGACCGGCTCGACGTGTCGGATGCGACGCCGATCGTGACGCTCGGCGAGGGCGGCACGCCGCTCATCGAGGCGAAGGCGCTGTCGAACCGTACCGGCGCCCGCGTGTTCGTGAAGTTCGAGGGCATGAACCCGACCGGGTCGTTCAAGGACCGCGGCATGACGATGGCGATGTCGAAGGCGCTCGAGGCGGGCGCGAAGGCCGTCATCTGCGCGTCGACCGGGAACACCAGCGCCTCAGCCGCGGCGTACGCCACGCACGCGGGCATCACCGCCGCCGTGCTCGTGCCCGAGGGCAAGATCGCGATGGGCAAGCTGAGCCAGGCGATCGCGCACGACGCCCGCCTGCTGCAGGTGCAGGGCAACTTCGACGACTGCCTCGACATCGCCCGCGAGCTCGCCGCCCACTATCCGGTGCACCTCGTGAACTCGGTCAACAACGACCGCATCGAGGGCCAGAAGACGGCCGCCTTCGAAGTCGTCGAGGTGCTCGAGGACGCGCCCGACTTCCACTTCATCCCGGTCGGCAACGCCGGCAACTACACGGCGTACCACCGCGGGTACCGCGAGGAGCTGGCGCGCGGTGTCACCACGCGGCTGCCGCGCATGTTCGGCTTCCAGGCGGCGGGCAGCGCGCCGATCGTCGAGGGGCACATCGTCAGGCACCCGGAGACCATCGCGTCGGCGATCCGCATCGGCAACCCCGCCTCGTGGCAGCTCGCCATCGCCGCCCGCGAGGACAGCGACGGCTACTTCGGCGCGATCACCGACGACGCGATCCTCGCCGCGCACCGCATCCTGTCCGCCGAGGTGGGCATCTTCGTCGAGCCCGCGAGCGCGATCAGCGTCGCGGGGCTGCTCGAGCGGGCCGACGCGGGCGCGATCCCGTCGGGTGCGACGTGCGTGCTCACGGTCACGGGACACGGACTGAAGGACCCGCAGTGGGCGCTCAAGGCGCCGGGCGGCGGCGAGGTGTCGCCGACCAGCGTGCCGGTGGACCCGGCCGCCATCGCCGCCGAACTCGGCCTGGTCCCGGCCGCGTGACCGTGACAGCTCCCGCCGTCGGCGACGCCGTCACCGTGCAGGTGCCGGCCACCACGGCGAACCTCGGTCCCGGCTTCGACACGCTGGGTCTCGCGCTCAGCATCTACGACACCCTCACCGTCACCGTCTCGGCCGAACCCGGTGTCCGCGTCGTGGTGCAGGGCGTCGGCGAGGGCGAGGTGCCGACCGATGGGACGAACCTGGTCGCGCGCGCGATCGCGACCGTCTTCGAGGAGGTCGGTGTGCCGCTGCCGGGGCTCGACCTCGTCGCGCGGAACACGATCCCGCACGGCCGGGGCCTCGGGTCGTCGGGTGCCGCGATCGTGTCGGGCATCGTGGCCGCCTCGGGGCTGCTGCCCGACGCCGGCCTCGACGGCGACCGGCTGCTGGCGATCGCCACGCGCATGGAGGGCCACCCCGACAACGTCGCGCCCGCCCTGTTCGGCGGTCTCACGATCGCGTGGATGGGCGTGGCGGGACCGCAGCACAAGAAGCTCCTCGTGCATCGCGGCGTCTCGCCCCTCGTGCTGGTGCCCGAGCACACCATGTCGACCGCGCTGGCCCGCAGCCTGCAGCCCGAGTCGGTGCCGCACGAGGACGCGATCTTCAACGTGTCGCGCTCGACGCTGCTCATCGCGGCCCTCATCCAGTCGCCCGAGCTGCTGCTCGACGCCACCGAGGACCGGCTGCACCAGTCCTACCGGGCGAGCGCGATGCCCGAGACCGACCGCCTCATCCAGCTGCTGCGAGCCGCGGGTCACGCCGCCGTCGTGTCGGGCGCCGGCCCGTCGATCCTCGTGCTGTCGAGCGACCCGGGCGAGCGCCTGAAGGCCGCGCAATTGGTGGCTGATCAGGCACGATTCGCGTGGACCGCCATGCTTCCCGCCGTCGATATCAAGGGTGCTACAGTGGTCGCGCACTCGGCAACCGCCGCCTGAGCACAGCCCGATCGGGTCCGTCTCACCGGCTCTGACACCGAATCCGGTGCCGCGGAAGAAGCGGCAGGGCCTCGGTGTGCCGGTCGCCATTCCCTCACCGTTCTGCGGGATCGCCCGCGAACATCCCGGGCGAAGGACCCGTTTTCCTCTGTGACCGAAGTCGACACACTCGCGCGTGCCCTCGTGGCGCGCGCCGCATCCCGCGCCGATCTGGCGACCTTCACGGTCGCGGAACTGCGCGGGTTCGCGAGTGCGCTCGGCATCGGTCGTACCTCTCAACTCCGGAAGGAGTCCCTCATGGACGCCATCAGCGACACGAGCGTCGACAACCAGGTCGACGCACCCGATGACCAGAACCAGACCGACGACCCGCAGACCGAACAGGTCACCGCGGACGCCGTGAACACCGAACAGGCGAACGAAGCGCCGGCAGCGGACGAACCGCAGGACGCGGCGCAGGACGCACCGCCCACCGGGGAGGCCCCCGCCGAGCCCGAGACGCGGGACGAGCCGGCCGAGACGGCGTCCGGGCCCGAGCCCGCAGTGGTCGAGCAGGCCGTCGTCGAGCCCGCCGCCGACGGCGGCCGGCCGACGGCGCTCCCGCCGACGTGCAGCCGGCCGATGAGACCGAGCCGCAGGCGCCAGCCCAGGCGGACGCCGACCTGAACGAGGACACCGGCGAGGCAGGGGTCGACCACGCCCCCAGGTCCGCCGCATCGCACCAGAACGCCGGCATCACCGGCATCGCCGAAGACCTCGAAGAACTGCAGCGCCGCGAGCAGGGCGAAGAGGCCGCTCGCGAGGAGACCCCGCGCGGCCGCCGTCGCGGCCGCGGCCGCGGTGGCGACAACCAGCAGGCCGCGGGCCAGCAGGGAGGCGGCCAGCAGGGCGGCGGCCAGCAGCCGGCCGCCGCGCAGAGCACCCAGCAGGACAAGAGCGCGCAGAACGGTCAGCAGGAGAAGCCCGCGGCTCAGGCGCCCGAGAAGCAGCAGGGCGCCCAGAACGGCCAGCAGAACGCGGCCGCTCGCGAGGCGCAGAACGGCCAGGACGACCGTGAGGGCCGCGGCCGCGGCCGGTACCGCGACCGCAAGCGCCGCGGCGGCACCAACGACATCGACGAGCCCGAGATCAACGACGACGACGTCCTGATCCCGATCGCGGGCATCCTCGACGTGCTCGACAACTACGCGTTCGTCCGCACGTCCGGCTACCTGCCCGGCCCGAGCGACGTCTACGTCTCCCTCGGCCAGGTGAAGAAGTACCACCTGCGCCGCGGCGACGCGGTGGTCGGCGCGATCAAGCAGCCGCCGGCGGGCGACGCCGGCGGTCGCCAGAAGTACAACGCCCTCGTCCGCATCGACTCGGTCAACGGCCTGCCGGTCGCGGACGCCGAGCGCCGTGTCGAGTTCTCGGAGCTGACCCCGCTCTATCCGCAGGAGCGCCTGCGCCTCGAGACCGACTCCGCGACGCTCGCGACCCGCGTCATCGACCTGATCGCGCCGATCGGCAAGGGCCAGCGCGGCCTGATCGTCGCACCCCCGAAGTCGGGCAAGACCGTCGTGCTGCAGGCGATCGCGAACGCGATCACGAAGAACAACCCCGAGGCGCACCTCATGGTCGTGCTCGTCGACGAGCGGCCCGAAGAGGTCACCGAGATGCAGCGCACGGTCAAGGGCGAGGTCATCGCCTCGACCTTCGACCGGCCGGCGGAGGACCACACCACGGTCGCCGAGCTCGCGATCGAGCGCGCCAAACGCCTCGTGGAGCTGGGCTACGACGTCGTCGTGCTGCTCGACTCCATCACGCGACTCGGCCGCGCCTTCAACCAGGTGACGCCGCCGTCCGGCCGGATCCTCGCGGGCGGCCTCGACGCCGCCGCGCTCTACCCGGCCAAGCAGTTCTTCGGTGCCGCCCGCAACATCGAGAACGGCGGCTCGCTGACCATCCTCGCGACCGCGCTCGTCGAGACGGGTTCGAAGCTCGACGAGGCGATCTTCGAGGAGTTCACCGGCACCGGGAACCTCGAGCTGCGCCTCTCGCGCGAGCTCGCCGACAAGCGCGTCTTCCCGGCGATCGACCTGCTCGCCTCGAGCACGCGCCGCGAGGAGATGCTGATGGGCGCCGACGAGGTCGACGTGACGTGGGCGCTGCGCCGCTCGCTCGCCGGCCTCGGCACCGAGGCCGCGCTGACGAGCGTCGTCGACAAGCTGCGGGCGACCGCGTCGAACGTCGAGTACCTCGTCGCCGTGCAGAAGTCGCAGCCGCAGGGTGGCCGAACGCAGTGACCGACGACTTCGCGGGGGTCGCCCCGATCGTCGCGGAGCACGCCGAACTCGAGGCGCAGCTGGCCGACCCCGACCTGCACGCGGACCCGATCCGCGCCAGGCGGGTCGGCCGCCGCTACGCGGAGCTGACCCAGATCGTGCAGGCCGCGCACGCGTGGCAGCAGGCCGCGGACGACCTGGCCGCGGCCCGTGAGCTGGCCGCCGACGACGCGGCGTTCGCCGAGGAGGTGCCGGCGCTCGAAGCGACGGAGGCGTCCGCCGCGACGCGCCTGCGCACCCTGCTCATCCCGCGCGACCCCGATGACGGGCGCGACGTGATCCTCGAGGTCAAGGCGGGGGAGGGCGGCGAGGAGTCCGCCCTGTTCGCGGCCGACCTCGCCCGCATGTACCTGCACTACGCCGAGTCGAAGGGGTGGCGAACCGAACTGCTCGACCACACCGACAGCGACCTCGGTGGCTACAAGGACGTGCAGATCGCGGTCAAGGGCTCGAGCAACAACCCTGCGGAGGGCGTCTGGGCGCACCTCAAGTACGAGGGCGGCGTGCACCGTGTCCAGCGCGTGCCGAAGACCGAGGCGCAGGGCCGCATCCACACCTCCGCGGTCGGCGTGCTCGTCTTCCCCGAGGTCGACGCGCCCGAAGAGGTGCAGATCGACCCGAACGACCTGAAGATCGACGTGTTCCGCTCGTCGGGCCCGGGCGGCCAGAGCGTGAACACGACCGACTCGGCGGTGCGCATCACCCACCTGCCGTCGGGCATCGTCGTGTCGATGCAGAACGAGAAGAGCCAGCTGCAGAACCGCGAGGCCGGCATGCGCGTGCTGCGCGCCCGCCTGCTCGCCGCGCAGCAGGAGGCCGCGGAGGCGGAGGCGTCCGCCGCGCGCCGCAGCCAGGTCAGGACCGTGGACCGCTCCGAGCGCATCCGCACCTACAACTACCCGGAGAACCGCATCGCCGACCACCGCACCGGATACAAGGCGTACAACCTCGACGCGGTGCTCGACGGGGCGCTGGAGCCGATCGTCGCGCTCCGCCATCGAGGCGGACGAGGCGGCTCGGCTGAAGGCGCTCACCGAGTGACGGCGGCGGCTCTTGCGGGCTCGCTCGCCGAGCGCGTCCGAGACGCTGCGGCGGTGCTCGCCGCAGCCGGCGTGCCGTCGCCGCGCTCCGACGCCGAGACGCTCATGGCCCACGTGCTGGGCCTCGAGCGCGGCGTGTTCGGGGTGCGGATGCTCGTCGGCGACCACGTGCCACCCGACGCCGCCCTGCGGTTCGACCGCATGGTTCAGCGGCGTGCGGCACGCGAGCCGCTGCAGCACATCACCGGCATGGCGGCGTTCCGCACGCTGTCGCTGCGCGTCGGCCCCGGGGTCTTCGTGCCCCGCCCCGAGACGGAGTCGGTCGTGCAGATCGCGATCGACGCCCTGCGTGCTTCCGCGTCGCCCGAGCCGTTCGCCGTGGACCTCGGCACCGGCAGCGGCGCGATCGCGCTCGCCATGGGCGCCGAGGTGCCGAACGCCCGCGTGATCGGGGTCGAGCGGGAGCCGCTGACCTACGTCTGGGCCAGGGAGAACCTCGCCTGGACGGGTGTGCCCAACGTGCGGATGGTCTGCGACGACCTGGCGAGCGCCCTGCCGGGGGAGCACGGAACGGCCGACGTGGTGATCTCCAACCCGCCCTACATCCCTGACGCCGCGATCCCGCGCGACGTCGAGGTGCGGCGCTTCGACCCGCCCGCCGCCCTCTACGGCGGCGAGGACGGGCTCGATCCGATGCGAGCGGTCGTGGCGACGGCCGCGCGCCTGCTGCATCCGGGCGGCCTGCTGGTCGTCGAGCACGGCGAGCTGCAGGGCGCCGAGGTGCGGGCGCTGTTGCCGGCCGCCGACTGGGCGGGCGCCGCCACGCACCAGGACCTGACCCGCCGCGACCGCACCACGACCGCGCTGCGCCGCTGACACGCCCGGGTCCGCCCGCCTCCCCGCCCCCGCCCTGGCCGGGCCGCGGGCCGGCCGCGTCCCCCGCCCGCGCCCGAGCACTTCAGCAGGACGAACAGCGCCTGAGCAGGACGTACGCGCTTCAGCAGGCTGCTGGTGCACATGCGTCCTGCTCACGTGCGTGCGTCCTGCCGAGGTGCTGAGACGACTGGCGTCGTCCGGCCGCCGAAGCGCGCCGGATGGGCGGACGGCGGCCCGGCACCGCCGCCTCACGGAAGGCCATGGGTACGATGGCCCCGACATGGCGACGGTGATCGACTGCGCCGACAGCCGACAGGTGCTGCCCGGCATGCGCGCGGCGCGCGCGGCCATCGCGCGCGGGGCGCTCGTCGTCATCCCGACCGACACGGTCTACGGCGTCGCCGCGGATGCGTTCTCGCCCGAGGGCGTGCAGCGCCTGCTCGACGCCAAGGGCCGCACCAGGCAGGCGCCGCCTCCCGTCCTCGTGCCATCGGTCGCCGCGCTCGACGCGCTCGCGGACCAGGTGCCCGACGCGGTCCGCCGCCTCGCCGAGGCGTTCTGGCCCGGCGCCCTCACCATCGTGCTGCCGGCACGAAGCACCCTCGCGTGGGACCTCGGCGAGACGCACGGCACGGTCGCCCTGCGCATGCCGGACGACCGCATCGCCCTCGAGCTGCTCGAGGAGACCGGCCCGCTCGCCGTCTCGTCCGCGAACCGCACGGGTGAACCGGCCGCGACCACCGCGCAGGGCGCCCTCGACCAGCTCGGCGAGTCGATCGAGGTCTACCTCGACGGGGGACCGACGCCGGGCGCCCAGGCCTCCACGATCATCGACGCCACCCCGCTGGTCGACGGGACCGGTCCCGTGCGCATCCTCCGCGCCGGCGCCCTGCCGATCGAGGCGCTCGCGGCCGTGGTGCCCGAGGCGTTCGCCGCGCCCACGGCATCGGATCCGGACGTCGCGCCGTGATCATCACCCTGATCATCGCGGGCGTCACGGCCGTCGTGACGTTCCTCTTCTCGATCGTCATGTGGAAGGTCGGGGTCCGCTACCGGCTGTATCCCGCGAAGATCCGCGCGCGCGACGTGCACACCACACCGACGCCCCGGCTCGGCGGCATCGCGATGTTCCTCGGCGTGCTCGCCGCGTTCGGCGTCGCCAGCCAGATCC
The DNA here is from genome assembly GCA_963716965.1 of uncultured Actinomycetota bacterium. Taxonomy (GTDB): domain Bacteria; phylum Actinomycetota; class Actinomycetes; order Actinomycetales; family Microbacteriaceae; genus Amnibacterium. The sequence goes on from CAVQUZ010000001.1 coordinate 1,258,190, forward strand.
CGTTCTTCGGGCTCGTCTTCTCCAACAGCAACCAGGTCCTGGCGATCGTGCTCGCGGCGACCTTGATCGTCGTCATCGGCGTGCTCGACGACTTCTTCGACCTCGACTGGACCACGAAGCTGCTCGGCCAGATCCTCGCCGCCGGCCTGCTCGCGTGGTACGGCGGCCTGCAGATCGTCACGCTGCCGATCGGCGGCCTCACCGTGCCGTCGACGTGGCTGTCGCTCACCATCACGGTGCTCGCGGTCGTCGCGGTGATGAACGCCGTGAACTTCATCGACGGCCTCGACGGCCTCGTCGCCGGCGTCTGCGCGATCGCCAACGGCGCTTTCTATCTCTACAGCTACATCCTCATCCGCGAAGTCAACCCGACGAACTTCTTCAACATCGCCTCGCTCGTCTCCGCGATCGCCTTCGGCGCGTGCATCGGCTTCCTGCCGCTCAACTGGCACCCGGCGAAGCTGTTCATGGGGGATGCGGGCGCGCTGCTCATCGGGCTGCTGATGGCGGTCTCGACGATCAGCGTCACGGGCGAGATCGATCCGGAGCAGCTCTCGCGGTCGCAGGTCGCGCCGGCGTTCCTGCCGATCCTGCTGCCGTTCGCGATCCTCATGGTGCCGGTGCTCGACTTCACCATGGCCGTCGTGCGGCGGCTCGGGGCGGGCAAGAGCCCCTTCAGCGCCGACCGCAAGCACCTGCACCACCGGCTGCTCGACATGGGCCACACGCCGCTGCACTCGGTGCTGATCTTCTACGCGTGGAGCGCGGTGCTCTCCGTCGGCTCGCTGCTGTTCTTCGCCGCGCGGCCGTACTGGTGGGCGTGGGTCTTCATCGGCGGCGGCTTCGTGATCTGCGCCATCGCGACGTTCGCGCCGCTCTCCAGGCGCAAGCGCGCCGAGATCCGGGTGCAGTCCCGGCCCGTCGAGTCGACCACCTCGGAGATCGCCGTGCTCGATCCGCTCGACGCCGCCGCGGTCGTCGATGCGCCGCTCCCCGACACGTCCGTGCAGGGCCGCACATGAGCGGCACGGATGCCGTCGGTGCCGAGCACGCCGGTCTGGACGCCGCACGCGCGGCGATGCGACGGGCGATCGGTTGGGGCGCCGTCGCCGCCGCGGTCATCACTGTGGTCCTCGGCGTCGTCGGCACGATCGTCGCCGGCGGCGACGGCCTGCTGTCAGCGATCTTCGGCGCGGGCACCGCGTTCCTCTTCCTCGGCATCACGGCGCTGGCGCTGATGCTCGCCGGCCGGATGCCGCGGGAGACGAGCCAGGTCGCGCTCATGGGAGCGCTCCTGGGCGGCTGGTTCGTGAAGGTGCTGCTGTTCGTCGGCATCATGCTGGCGATCCGCGGTCAGCCCTGGATCGTCGGTCCCATCGTGCTCGTCGGCATCGTCGCGACAGTGCTGGCGTCGCTCGTCATCGACTCCGTGGTCGTCGCCCGCGCCCGCATCCCGATCGACGTGCCGTCGCACTGAGACTCCGCCAAGATTCCGGTCCAGCTCGGCCGTCCCCAGGCTTTCCCGGGTCGGGCGGCAGTGCGCTCGGGTTGATAGGGTTGGTCGAACGCCCGTCCCCTGTTCACCACCGTGCACCGACGCACCTTCGGTTCGGAGAAAGCGCTGATTCCACACCTCTTGTTGACCGCGGTCAACGCTGCGAGCGACGGCGGATTCGAACCGCCGTCGATCAATGACTTCTACCCGGCGGCGGTCCTCTTCGCCGGGACCCCCTTCGCGCTCAACCGCATCATGCTGATCCGCCTGCTCGTGACGGCCGTCCTCGCACTGCTGCTGTGGCTCGGCACGCGGAACATGAAGCTCGTGCCCGGGCGCGCACAGGTGCTGCTCGAGTTCATCCTCACGTTCGTGCGGAGCAGCATCATCATCGACACGCTCGGCGAGAAGGACGGCCGGCGCTTCATGGCGCCGCTGATGACGTACTTCTTCCTGATCCTCGGCATGAACATCACCGGCATCGTCCCGCCGCTGCTCATCGCGGGCACGTCGTTGATCGGCCTGCCCCTCATCCTGGCGCTGTCGTCGTACGTGCTGATGATCTACTCCGGCATCAAGGAGCACGGCGTCGGGCACTACTTCCGCAAGGAACTGTTCCTGCCGGGCGTCGCCTGGCCGTTGCACATCCTGCTGGTGCCCATCGAGCTGCTCTCGACCTTCATCCTGCGGCCCATCACGCTCACGCTGCGACTGCTCATGAACATGGTCGCCGGGCACCTCATGTTGGCGCTGTGCTTCGCGGCGACGCAGTTCTTCCTCTTCACCCTGCTGCCGAGTGGCAACTTCCTCGGCCTCCTCGGCGTCGGCACCTTCGCCTTCGGCACCGTGTGGATGGTCTTCGAGATCTTCGTCGCGGCCCTGCAGGCCTACGTCTTCACCTTCCTGGCCGCCATCTACATCCAGATGTCGCTCGCCTCCGAGCACTGAGCACCCCGCTCAGACCCTGACCACAACCCTGAAAGGAACCACCTGTGGACCTTGTCGGACAACTCGCCCCTCTCGCCTTCGGCCTCGCCGCCATCGGCTCCGGTGTCGGCGTCGGCCTGATCGTCGGTAAGACGATCGAGTCGGTCGCGCGCCAGCCCGAGCTGCAGGGCCGCCTCCAGGCGCTCATGTTCCTGGGCATCGCCCTGACCGAGGCGCTCGCGTTCATCGCGATCGCCGTGGCGTTCATCCCGTTCCCCAAGCCGTAATCGGTCTCTCGACCGGAAGGAGACATCCGTGGCACACGGATTGATCACGGCTGCGGCGGCTCCCAACCCGATCCTGCCCGCACCGGCGGATCTGCTCTGGGGCATCGTCGCGTTCGTCATCCTGCTCGTGCTGTTCGCGCGACTCGTGGTGCCGCGGCTGACAGCACTGCTGGATGCGCGCACCGCGGCGATCGAAGGCGGCATCAAGCGCGCCGAAGAGGCGCAGGCCGGCGCGCAGGCCGCGCTCGAGCAGTACAACGCCCAGCTCGCGGAAGCGCGCGCCGAGGCGGGCCGGATCCGCGAGCAGGCTCGCGAGGACGGCAAGCGCATCGTCGCGGAGTTCCGTGACCAGGCCGCCGCCGAGGCGGCCCGCATCACGGCGCAGGCGCAGGCGCAGATCGAGGCCGAGCGCGCCTCTGCGGTGCAGTCGCTGCGCGCCGAGGTTGGTTCGCTGGCCGTGCAGCTCGCGTCCGGTGTCGTCGGCGAGCACCTCGACGACGACGCGAACGCGAAAGCGGTCGTCGACCGGTTCCTCGCCGAGCTCGATCAGGCCGACGCCTGATGGGCGCCGCGACGAGAGAGTCGGAGCGGGCCGCGGTCGCGGCGCTCGACGCGATGAAGCGCCCTGACGCCGCCCTCGGTGGAGACCTGCTGACCGCGGCGCGCGGTGTCGCGTCGTCGCAGCAGCTCTCCGTGCTGCTCACGGACCCCGGGATCGAGGCGACGGCGAAGGCCGGACTCGTGAACCGGGTGTTCGGCTCACTCGGCGCGGACACGAGATCGTTGCTGACGACGCTGGTCTCCGGCCGCTGGTCCAGCCCGCGGGACCTTGTGGACACGATCGAGGCCCTCGGCTTCCGCGCGCTCGCACGCAGCGCGAAGGAGCCGCTGGCGACCGAGCTGTTCACGGTGCAGCGGGCGATCTCGAGCGATCCGGAGCTCGAGCTGGCACTCTCCAACCAGTCGTCGCCGGCCGCCCTGCGGCTCACACTCGCCGACCGCATCCTGGTACGTGCGGGCTCCGCCACGCAGGCGATCGTGCGGCATGTGGTCGCGCTCCCGCGCGGCCGCAGGGCCGTCGAGGCCCTCACCCGTGCCGAACGGATCGTCGCCGAGACGAACGGCGGCCTGGTCGCCGTCGCCGAGGTGGCGCGCCCGCTCGGCCACAAGCAGCACGAGCGGCTCGCGGCGGCACTCACGGCCAAGTACGGCCGGCCGGTCGCCGTCAACCAGGTCGTCGACCCATCGGTCGTCGGCGGGGTGCGTGTGCAGATCGGTGACGAGGTCATCGACGGCACCGTCCGCGCCCGTCTCGACGACCTCAAGCAGCGTCTCGCGGGCTGACCCCCGCACCCGAAGCTCACCCACGCGAAAAGGAACTCCATGACCGACCTCAGCATCAGTCCAGACGACATCCGCAGCGCGCTCGCCGAGTTCGTCGCCTCCTACGAGCCGGGCAAGGCGAATGCGACCGAGGTCGGCACCGTCATCGACGCCGCCGACGGCATCGCGCACGTCGAGGGCCTGCCGAACGCCATGGCGAACGAGCTGCTGAAGTTCGCCGACGGCACCTCAGGGCTCGCACTGAACCTCGACGAGAACGAGATCGGTGTCATCGTCCTCGGCGAGTTCACCGGCATCGAGGAGGGCCTCGAGGTGCACCGCACCGGCGAGGTGCTCTCGGTCGCGGTCGGTGAGGGCTACCTCGGGCGCGTCGTCGACCCGCTCGGCAACCCGATCGACGGGCTCGGCACGATCGAGACGGACGCGGTCCGCGCGCTCGAGCTGCAGGCGCCGGGCGTCATGTCGCGGAAGTCCGTACACGAGCCGATGCAGACCGGCATCAAGGCGATCGACGCGATGATCCCGATCGGCCGAGGCCAGCGTCAGCTGATCATCGGCGACCGCCAGACCGGCAAGACGGCCATCGCGATCGACACGATCATCAACCAGAAGGCGAACTGGGACTCGGGCGACCCCGACAAGCAGGTGCGCTGCATCTACGTCGCGATCGGCCAGAAGGGCTCGACCATCGCCGCGGTCCGCGGCGCGCTCGAGGACGCCGGCGCGATGGAGTACACGACGATCGTCGCGGCCCCCGCATCCGACCCGGCCGGCTTCAAGTACCTCGCCCCGTACACGGGCAGCGCGATCGGCCAGCACTGGATGTACCAGGGCAAGCACGTCCTGATCGTCTTCGACGACCTGTCGAAGCAGGCGGAGGCGTACCGCGCCGTGTCGCTGCTGCTGCGCCGGCCGCCGGGGCGCGAGGCCTACCCGGGCGACGTGTTCTACCTGCACTCCCGCCTGCTCGAGCGTTGCGCGAAGCTGTCCGACGAGCTCGGCCACGGCTCGATGACCGGTCTGCCGATCATCGAGACCAAGGCGAACGACGTCTCGGCCTACATCCCGACCAACGTGATCTCGATCACCGACGGCCAGATCTTCCTGCAGTCGGACCTCTTCAACGCGAACCAGCGACCGGCGGTCGACGTCGGCATCTCGGTGTCCCGCGTCGGCGGGGACGCACAGGTGAAGAGCATCAAGAAGGTCTCCGGCACGCTGAAGCTCGAGCTCGCCCAGTACCGCGCGCTCGAGGCGTTCGCGATGTTCGCGTCCGACCTCGACGCGGCCAGCCGCCGCCAGCTCGAGCGCGGCGCCCGCCTCACCGAGTTGCTGCGCCAACCGCAGTACTCGCCGTACCCGGTCGAGGACCAGGTCGTCTCGATCTGGGCCGGCACCAACGGCAAGATCGACGAGGTCCCGGTTCCGGACGTGCTGCGGTTCGAGCGCGAACTGCTCGACTTCCTGAAGCGCAACACGTCGGTGCTCGAGACGCTCCGCGACACGAACGTCCTCGACGACGACACCGTGGCGGCGCTGGAGCAGGGCGTCACGGACTTCAAGAAGGAGTTCCAGACGGGCGAGGGCAAGGCGCTCGCATCGGTCGGGCGCGAGGAGTTCGCGCCGGCCGACCGGGCGGACGTCGAGCAGGCGACCATTCAGAAGGCGCGCAGGTAGATGCCGGCACAGGTCCGCGAGTACCGGGCGAGGATCCGCTCGGCACAGACGACGAAGAAGATCACGAGGGCGATGGAGCTCATCTCCGCGTCCCGGATCGCGAAGGCGCAGCAGCGCGTCGCGGCAAGCCTGCCGTACGCCAATGCCGTGACCAGGGCCGTGTCGGCGGTGACCGCGTACTCGAACGTCGACCACATCCTGACGACCGAGCGCGAAAATCCGAAGCGCGCGGCCGTCGTGATCTTCACGTCGGACCGCGGACTCGCGGGTGCGTTCAACTCGAACGCGCTGCGCAAGTCGGAGGAGCTCGCAGAACTGCTCCGCGAAGAGGGCAAAGAGGTCGTGTACTACCTGGTCGGCCGTAAGGCGGTCGGGTACTTCCGGTTCCGTCGGCGCGACTTCGTGCGCGAGTGGGTCGGGGGCACGGACAACCCGGACACCGCGACCGCGCGTGAGATCGGTGAGGCGGTCGTCGAGCACTTCGTGCGCCCGACCGAGGAGGGCGGCGTCGACGAGATCCACATCGTCTACAACCGCTTCGTATCGATGCTCACGCAGACGCCCGAGATGCTGCGCCTGCTGCCACTGGCGGTGGTCGAGGGGATCGAGCCGCCCGAGCCGTCGAAGGCGCTGCCGCTCTACGAGTTCGAGCCCGACGGCACCGAAGTGCTCGACGCCCTGCTGCCCGCCTACATCGAGTCGCGGATCTTCTCCGCGATGCTCGAGTCGGCCGCCAGCAAGCACGCCGCCACACAGAAGGCCATGAAGGCCGCGAGCGACAATGCGGATGCGCTCATCCGCGAGTACACGCGCCTCGCGAACAACGCACGACAGCAGGAGATCACGCAGCAGATCTCCGAGATCATCGGCGGCGCTGACGCGCTGGCCGGTTGAACGACTACGCGAAGAAGGAGAGACAGCCGATGAGTGCGACAACCGCAGTGGCCGTCGAAGAAGAGACGAAGACCCCGGGGCTCGGTCGTGTGTCCCGCGTGACGGGCCCCGTCGTCGACATCGAGTTCCCCCACGACTCCATCCCCGAGATCTACAACGCGCTGAAGACGACCATCGTCATCGGCGAGACGAGCACGGAGATCACCCTCGAGGTCGCACAGCACCTGGGTGACGACCTGGTGCGCGCGATCGCGTTGAAGCCGACGGACGGCATCGTCCGCGGCCAGGAGGTCCGCGACACGGGCGCCGAGATCACGGTGCCGGTCGGCGACGTGACCAAGGGCCACGTGTTCAACGTCATCGGCGAGGTGCTGAACCTCGAGCCGGGCGAGCAGCTCGAGATCACCGAGCGCTGGCCGATCCACCGCAAGCCGCCGGCGTTCGACAAGCTCGAATCGAAGACGCAGCTCTTCGAGACCGGCATCAAGGTCATCGACCTGCTGACCCCGTACGTGCAGGGCGGCAAGATCGGCCTGTTCGGCGGCGCGGGCGTCGGCAAGACGGTCCTGATCCAGGAGATGATCCAGCGCGTCGCCCAGGACCACGGCGGTGTGTCGGTGTTCGCCGGCGTGGGCGAGCGCACCCGTGAGGGCAACGACCTGATCCACGAGATGGAGGAGGCGGGCGTCTTCGACAAGACCGCCCTCGTCTTCGGTCAGATGGACGAGCCGCCCGGGACGCGCCTGCGCGTCGCGCTGTCGGCGCTCACGATGGCGGAGTATTTCCGCGACGTGCAGGGCCAGGACGTGCTGCTGTTCATCGACAACATCTTCCGCTTCACACAGGCGGGTTCCGAGGTGTCGACGCTACTCGGCCGCATGCCGTCCGCGGTGGGCTACCAGCCGAACCTCGCGGACGAGATGGGCGTGCTGCAGGAGCGCATCACATCGACGCGCGGTCACTCGATCACCTCGCTGCAGGCGATCTACGTGCCGGCCGACGACTACACCGACCCGGCGCCCGCGACGACGTTCGCGCACCTCGACGCGACGACCGAGCTGTCGCGTGAGATCGCGTCGCGCGGTCTGTACCCGGCGGTCGACCCGCTGACGTCGACCAGCCGCATCCTCGACCCGCGCTACCTGGGCGCCGACCACTACCGCGTCGCGACGACCGTGAAGCAGATCCTGCAGAAGAACAAGGAACTGCAGGAGATCATCGCGATCCTCGGTGTCGACGAGCTCTCCGAAGAGGACAAGATCACCGTGTCGCGTGCGCGCCGGATCCAGCAGTTCCTCTCCCAGAACACCTACATGGCGAAGAAGTTCACCGGTGTCGAGGGCTCGACCGTGCCGCTGAAGGACACCATCGAATCGTTCGACGCCATCGCCAAGGGCGACTTCGACCACGTGGCCGAGCAGGCGTTCTTCAACGTCGGCGCGATCTCGGACGTCGAGGAGAAGTGGGCTGCCATCCAGAAGGAAGGCGAGTGATCCGTGCCTGATCTGCAGGTGGTGGTCGTCTCGGCGAACGAGCAGGTCTGGGCCGGCGCTGCGCGGCAGGTGATCGCGCGGACGCAGGTCGGTGAGATCGGCATCCTCGCCGGGCACCAGCCCCTGCTCGGCATGCTCGCGACCGGGCAGGTGCGCATCACCGCCGCCGACGGCGGGCGCATCGTGGCGAACGCGGAGGACGGCTTCATCTCCGTCGAGAACGACACCGTCACCATCGCGGCGCGCGACGTCGAACTCGTGCGCTGACGCGATCGGACTGCTGACCTGTACGTGCTGCTGCCGCCGTCGGAGACCAAATCCGACGGCGGCGACGGCGTGCTCGATGCCGGTGGGCTCGCGTTCCCCGAGTTGGCCGGTCGCCGTCGCGCCGTGATGGCGGCGGCGAAGCGCCTACCGCTCGCGGACGCGCCGCGGGTGCTGCACCTCGGGCCCGCATCGGCCGCCGAAGCACGCTGGAACCGGGTGTTGCGCCAGTCGCCGGTACGCCCGGCCGTCGAGCGGTACTCGGGCGTCGTGTACGACGCCGTCGATGTCGCGACCGCGGATGAGGCCGCACGGGTGTGGATCGACGAGCACGTCGTCATCGCGTCCGCGATGTTCGGACTGCTCGGCGCGGCGGATCGCATCCCCAGGTACCGCCTGTCGGCCGGGTCCGCCCTGCCCGGCCTGTCGTTGCGGGCACACTGGCACGGGGCGCTCACCCGGGCGCTCGCCACGGTGGACGGGTGGGTGCTCGACGCCCGATCGTCCGCGTACGCCGCACTCGGGGCGTCTCCACACGGCAGCGCCTCCCTGCACGTCGAAAGCGAGGACGGCGATGGCCGCCGCCGCGCGCTGAACCACTTCAACAAGCACGCGAAGGGTGTTCTCGTGCGACGGCTGGCGGAGGCGCGGCCCGAGATCGGCTCGCGGGACGACCTGCTCGCCTGGGCGCCGGCCGCGGGCCTGCGCCTCGAGCCGCGCGGCCCGCACGACGTGACCCTGCTCGTCACCCCCTGACGGTCGGCCGGGCCGGGCCGGGCCGGGTCAGGCGGTGGCGACGAAGCAGTCCGCGAGGTGGTCGTCGACCAAGCCGCCCGACTGCATCAGCGCGTACATCGAGACCGGGCCGACGAAGCGGAATCCCGCCTTCGCGAGGGCCGTACTGAGCGCGATCGACTCGGGCGTCTTCGCGGGCACCTCGGTCACCTCGCGTAGGCGCACGGCGCGCGGCGCCGGTGCGAACGACCAGATCAGCCTGTCGAGCGCGTCGTCGCCGTGCGCGGACTCGAGCGCGAGGAGCGCCTGCGCGTTGCCGATCGCGGCACGGATCTTCGCCTGGTTGCGGATGATCCGGGCATCGCCCATGAGGCGGTCCACGTCGTCGTCGCTGTACGCCGCGACGATTTCGGGATCGAACCCGTCGAACGCCTCGCGGAACCCGTCGCGTCGCTTCAGGATCGTGATCCAGGAGAGACCCGCTTGGAAGCCCTCGAGCGTGAGCTTCTCGAAGAGGGGGCGATCGCCGTGCAGGGGCTTGCCCCACTCGTCGTCGTGATACGTCGAGTAGATCTGCGAGCCGAGCGCCCACGGACAGCGGAGCAGACCATCGGGGCCGGGCAGTGCGGGCATCGGTCCAAGAATACGGGCGGGGTCGGGCAACATGCGTCGCACGCTAGGTGCCCCGGCCGCCGTGCCTGCACGTCGTCGCCGAGCCGGTGGAGAACCCCGCCCTGCCGTCGACCTGGGGAGGAGTGGCGTCAGCCGAGTCCGAGCAGGATCGCGTCGCCCCAGTTCAGCGAACTCGCGTACAGGATCCACGCCATGTAGGGCACGAGCAGCAGAGCTGCGACGTGGGAGACCCGCCAGAACGACACGATGGTGCAGGCCACCGCGAAGTCGAGCAGCAGGATGATGGCCAGGGCGGCCCAGGTCGAGGCGCTGCCGAACACCTGGAAGCCGGCGAAGTAGACCGGCGTCCACACCGAGTTGATCACCAGCTGGATGACGAAGAACGTCAGGGGCGCGCGCACGCTCGCACGCCAACCGGCCCGCCAGACGAGCCACCCGGCGACGGCGATCATGACGTACAGCACGCTCCAGATCGCGCCGAACGTCCAGTTCGGCGGCGTCCACTCGACGTGCTGCGCGTGCGCGTACCAGCCGTCGACGCCGCTCACCGCGGCGACCGAACCGAATCCGGCGACAGCGGCGGAGATGCCGAGGAACGCGAGCAGCACGACGAAGGCGCGCAGGTCGAACCGGCGTCGCTTCGTGACCGGCCGTTCGCGCGTGCTGTACGAGACCATTGAGGCCATTTTGACCGGATTGTGACGCGATACCCAGGGCTTGACACGCCCATGATCGGGAGCCGGTGGTATCAGCGGATCACCCCGTCGATCAGGCCCGCCACACGGGACACCCTGCCCGTGCGGCGCTCCTCCTGGTCGGCGATCGCGTAGCCGGTGGTCACCGCGTTGACGGCGATGAATCGCAGCGGCTCCGGCTCCCATTTCGGCGAGCGGTGACCGACCCACGGCAGCGCGGTGCGCTCGGTCCTGCGCTCCAGGACGAGGTCCGCCGCGGTGCGGCCCGCGAGGTGCGACGCGGCGACCCCGTCACCGACATAGCCGCCCGCCCACACCGTGGCACCGTTGTGGCCGGTGAGGACCGACGGGTGCCAGTCGCGGGGCACGCCGATGGGTCCGCCCCACCGGTGCGTGATCGCCGCGTCGCGGGCTGCGGGGAACAGCTCGCCGATCGCCCGTGCAAGGTGCTGGTGGACGCGGCGGGACCTGTCCCAGGCGTCGCGGATCGAGCCGCCGAGGTGGTAGCGGGCCCCGCGTCCGCCGAACGCCAGACGGCCGCTCGCCGTGCGCTGGCCGTACACGAGCAATTTGCGGAAATCGCCGACGGTCTCACCCGGCGCGAGCCCGATCGCATCCCAGGTGGCGTCCGGCAGCGGTTCCGTCGCAACCATCAGCGAGTAGAGCGGGAGCACCCGTCGGCGCGACGAGGGGAGCGTCGCGCCCCACGCCTCGGTCGCGACGACCAGGCGGTCACAAGTGATCGTGCCGGTCTCGCAGGTGACGGTGTTCCGGCCCCACGACAGCGCCCTGCTGCGCTCCCAGATCGTCACGCCGGCCGCCTCGGCCGCGCGGGCCAGTCCGCGGGCGAGCTTCGCGGGGTGGATGCTCGCGCACATCGGCTCGAAGAGCCGCGGACCGAGCGCCCCGTCGTCGCGCTCCTGCGGTCGGTCGACGCCGAGCAGCGCAGCGCCGGCCACCTCGCGATCGGCCGCCTCGCGAGCGGCGGGCGACCGGATCAGTGAGCTCGTGCCGGCGGCGCGGTAGTCGCAGTCGATGCCGAGTCGGGCGGCGTGCTCGCCGACTTCCGTGACCGCGGCGTGCAGCGCCTGCCGCATGGCGCGGGCGGCGCCCATGCCGTACAGCCGAACGAGCTCGGCGTCGCCGAGTGGGAACAGCGCCGAGCACCAGCCGCCGTTCCGGCCGCTGGCCCCGAACCCGGCGATCTCCGCCTCGACGACGGCGACCTGCAACTCGGGCGCCTCGGCCTTGATCGCGAGTGCCGCCCACAGCCCGGTGAAGCCGGCGCCGACGATGCAGACGTCGACGTACCGGTCACCGGACAGGCCCGGACGCGGCACGAGGTCGTCGACGCCGCGCACCACCAGGTCGTCGAGCCAGAACGACGCCCGGCGATACCGCGCCTGCAGCGCCTTCGACGACGGCGCGGTCACCGTCAGAGCTTCGTCCAGGCTTCGGTGAGCACGCTGCGGAGGATCTGCTCGATCTCGTCGAATTCGGGCTCGCCGATCGTCAGCGGGGGAGCGAGTTGGATGACCGGGTCGCCCCGATCATCCGCCCGGCAGTAGAGCCCCGCCTCGAAGAGTGCGCCGGAGAGGAAGCCCCGCAGCAGCCGCTCGGACTCGGCGTCGTCGAACGTCTCTCGGGTCGCCTTGTCCTTCACCAGCTCGATGCCGAAGAAGTAGCCGTCGCCGCGCACGTCGCCGACGATCGGCAGATCGAGCAGCTTCTCGAGCGTTGAACGGAAGACCGGCGACTTCTCCCGGACCCGATCGTTGAGCCCCTCCTCGTCGAAGATCGCGAGGTTCTCGAGCGCGACGGCCGCGGAGACGGGATGGCCGCCGAACGTGTAGCCGTGCGCGAAGCTCGCACTCCCGTGCCGGAAGGGCTCGTAGATCCGGTCGGAGACGATGGTCGCGCCGATGGGGGAGTAGCCGCTCGTCATCGCCTTCGCGCAGGTGATCATGTCGGGCACGTAGCCGTACGCATCGCAGGCGAACGTGTGGCCGATGCGCCCGAAGGCGCAGATCACCTCGTCGGAGACGAGCAGCACGTCGTACGTGTCGCAGATCTCCCGCACCCGCTGGAAGTAGCCGGGAGGGGGCGGGAAGCAGCCGCCCGAGTTCTGCACCGGCTCGAGGAAGACCGCCGCGACCGTCTCGGGGCCCTCGAAGAGGATCTGTTCCTCGATGCGGTTCGCGGCCCACAGGCCGAACGCCTCGAGGTCGTCGGCGGGTGCGCCCGCTTCGGCGGCGCGGTAGAAGTTCGTGTTCGGCACGCGGAACCCGCCAGGCGTGACCGGCTCGAACATCGCCTTCATTGCGGGGATGCCGGTGATCGCGAGGGCGCCCTGCGGCGTGCCGTGGTACGCGATCGCCCTCGAGATCACCTTGTGCTTGTTGGGCTTGCCGACCGTCTTGAAGTACTGCTTCGCCAGCTTGAAGGCGGTCTCGACCGCCTCGCCGCCCCCGGTCGAGAAGAAGACCCTGTTCAGGTCGCCCGGCGCCTCGAACGCCAGCCGGTCCGCGAGTTCGATGGCGGCGGGATGCGCGTAGGACCAGAGCGGGAAGAACGCGAGGGTCTCCGCCTGCTTCGCGGCGGCTTCGGCGAGCCGCTTGCGACCGTGGCCCGCGGCGACGACGAAGAGACCCGCGAGCCCGTCGATGTAACGCTTGCCGTTGGAGTCCCAGATGTGGTGGCCCTCGCCGCGCACGATGATCGGCGTGCGCTCGGCCTCGAGCACCGACTGCCGCGAGAAGTGCATCCACAGGTGGTCGGCCGCCTTCTGCTGCAGCGTCGTGCCCTGCACCGGAGCCGGGTCGGCGACGACGGGCTCGTCGACCACGGTCGTCGCGGTGGTGCTGTCGAGTCTGCCGGTCATGATTCCCCTCGTTGGGACGTGCGCGTCAGCGCACACCCCAGTTGTAGAACTGCTTGCGGAGTTGCAGATAGACGAACGTGTCGGTCGAGACGACGCCCGGCAGCACGCGGATGCGGTCGTTGAGCAATTCGAGCAGGTCCTCGTCGTCGTCGCAGACGACCTCGACGAGCAGATCGAAGTTGCCCGCGGTCAGCACGACGTAGTCGACCTGACTCAGCTTCGCGAGCTCGTCGGCGAGTGTGCGGGTGTCGCCGGTCGCGCGGACACCGATCATCGCCTGCCTGGTGAAGCCCAGCTGCATCGGGTCGGTGACCGCGACGATCTGCATCACGCCCGCCTCGGTGAGCTTCTGCACGCGCTGCCGGACGGCCGCCTCGGACAGCCCGATGACCTTGCCGATGTCGGCGTAGGACCGTCGGCCGTCCTGCTGCAGCTGCTCGATGATCGCCTTCGACACGGCGTCGAGGCTCGGCTGTCGTGCGCGCGCCGCACGGACCTCGGTCATGCGCCCGAGTCTGGCACCCATCGGTGCAAGCATCCAACCGATTTCGCAGCGAATGGGCAGTCCGACGACGGATTCCGTCGATTCCGGTGGTGGATGCGGTGGCGTAGGTTTGGCCTATGGCAACGGCGACTCTCGGCAACTTCATCGACGGCGCGGCGACATCCGCCGCCACCGACGCCCGCATCGACCTCGTGAGCCCGGTCACCGAGGAGACGTACGGCACGGAGGCCGACTCCTCGGCCGAGGACGTCGACCGCGCCTACACGGCGGCCGCGAAGGCCTTCGAGGTCTGGGGCGACTCCACCCCGTCGGAACGCCAGCTGGCACTGTTCCGCATCGCCGACGCGATGGAGGCGAGGGCCGACGAGTTCGCCGAACTCGAGTCGAAGGACACCGGCAAGCCGCTCGGCAGCCTGGTCGCCGACGAGATCCTGGTCTCGGTCGACCAGATCCGCTTCTTCGCGGGTGCCGCGCGCGTGCTCGAGGGCCGCGCGGCCGGCGAGTACATGGCGGACCACACCTCGATGATCCGCCGCGAACCGATCGGCGTGATCGGCCAGGTGACGCCGTGGAACTACCCGTTGAACATGGCGACGTGGAAGTTCGCGCCGGCGATCGCGGCCGGCAACACCATCGTGCTGAAGCCGTCGGAGACGACGCCCTCGTCGACGCTCCTGCTCGCCGAGGTCGCTGCCGAGTTCCTGCCCCCCGGCGTCCTGAACGTGATCACCGGGGGCCGCGCCACCGGCGCCGCGATGATCGAGCACAGGATCCCGCAGATGGTGTCCATCACGGGCTCGGTGCGCGCGGGCATGGCGGTCGCGAAGTCGGCCGCGGACGATCTGAAGCGCGTGCATCTCGAACTCGGCGGCAAGGCGCCCGTGATCGTGTACGACGATGCCGACATCGAGCTCGCCGTCGCGGGGATCACCGCCGCGGGCTACTTCAACGCCGGCCAGGACTGCACGGCCGCGACGCGCGTGCTGGTGCAGGCGGGCATCCACGACGAGTTCGTCGCGGCGCTCGCGGCCTATGCCAAGGAGAACGCCAAGACCGGCGCGCCCGACGAGGACGTGCTGTTCGGCCCGGTGAACAGCATCAACCAGTTCACCCACGTCGGCGGGTTCCTCGAGCGGCTGCCCGACCACGCGAACATCGAGCTGGGCGGCACGAGGCACGGCGACCGGGGGTACTTCTACGACGCGACGATCGTGTCGGGGCTGACTCAGGACGACGAAGCCATTCAGAGCGAGATCTTCGGGCCGGTCGTCACCGTGCAGAAGTTCACCGACGAGGCCGAGGCGCTCGCGTGGGCGAACGGCGTCGAGTACGGACTGTCGTCGTCGGTCTGGACGAAGGATCACGGCAAGGCGATGCGGGCGGCGAAGCGGCTCGACTTCGGCTGCGTGTGGATCAACACGCACATCCCGCTCGTCGCCGAGATGCCGCACGGCGGATTCAAGCACTCCGGGTACGGCAAGGACCTGTCGATGTACGGGTTCGAGGACTACACCCGCATCAAGCACGTCATGTCCTACATCGGGAGCTGACCCGCAGCTCCTGCAGGTGATCCGCTGGGTGCCCCGGTTCGGCCCGGCTGCCGAGAGCGCTCTCGGGCCCGGGTTTAGACTCGGGACCCGGTACACGGCGCTGCGACCGGCGCACGCGACCGGGAAGGGGCCCCTCGTGAGCGCCACCGTCTACGCGCCCGGATCGGCGGCACACGACCTCGGCTGGCGGTTGCTCGCGACGGACCGTGTGCTCGGCGCCTTCGGGCCGGGCACGACCGTGCACACGATGGCCGACCTCTGGCGCGTCGCGAACGACGGCGCCCCCATCGACGCGCTGATCGACGCGATCCCGGTCCGCGGCCGCAACGCGATCGCCTCGTTCGCTCTGGCCGTCTTCGCAGGCGGTAGCACCACGATCGTTGCGCGCGGCGGCGCGTGCGCGGACGTGGTGGCGGGCAGGCAGGTGCACCGCATCGACTCGCGCGGTCGCGAACCCTGGTCGGTCGTCGAGCTGGGCGGTGTCACGCAGCTGGCGCTCGGTCCGGTCGAGCGCGCGCCCGGCGACGTCGAGCCGGGACCTCGCGACCTGCCGGTGGAGAACGCCGTCGTCGTCGGCTCATCGCTGACGTGGGCGGCCACCGATATCCGGCCGGCTGCGGCAGGCGGCGGGTCGCGTCCGGGCCGTCGAGCGGCGGTTCCCGCGACGCCGATCGCGGACGAGCCCCTGCCGAGCAGGCGAGCGGCTCGCGCGGCCGCAGCCGCCACCGAGTTCCCGCCGCCGATCGCGGGGCGCACCCCGCCACCCGGCGCCGGGTACGGCGCGCAGCCGGGCGACACCGTCGGGTACGACGACCTCGGCCGCATGGGAGCGCTGCGGCAGCGCGCGGACGAGCCGCCGGCGACCGCGCCCACCCCCGAGACGGAAGCGGCCGCATCCTTCCGGATCGGCCACGGCATGCCGCAGCGGGTCGACACCCCGGTCTACGTGGGCAGGCAGCCGCGCTCGCCGCGGGTGACGGGCGCGACGATGCCGCGCCTCGTGCGGGTCGATTCACCGACGCTCGAGGTGTCCGCGACGCACGTCGAACTGCGTCCGGGACCCAAAGGTGTGGTGCTCACCGATCTGCGCTCCACGAACGGCACGGTCGTCCGCGAGCCGGGGCGCGGTGTGCGTCGCCTCGAACCGGGCGAGTCCGTGCCGGTGTCACCGGGTACGCTCGTCGACATCGGTGACGGCAACGTGATCGAGATCCTCCCCTGGAGATGACCGAAGCGCTCGACGAAAGGCCCGCCGGTGACCGAACTCGGCGGCAGCACCGAGAAGACCGATCTCCCGCTGCCTGACGGCGGCGTCCTCACCATCGGGTGGGCGGCGCTCTCCGATGTCGGCAAGCGCCGGCCCGTGAACGAGGACAGCTTCATCGCGACGCCGCCGGTGTTCGCGGTTGCGGACGGCATGGGCGGTCACTCGGCCGGCGATCTGGCCAGCAGTGCCGTCGTGAAGCGGCTCGCCGAGATCCCCGATGGCACCTTCGTGACGCCGGCGGGCATCGGCCTGGCACTCGCCCGCGCCGCGCACGACATCAGCGCGTTCGAGGGCGTCAGCGTGCTCGGCGCCGGCACGACGGTCACGGGCATCGCCGTCACCGAGTCGAGCGGCGACCCGTATTTCGCGGTCTTCAACGTCGGCGACTCGCGCGTGTACCAGTTCCGCGAGGGCGAGCTCGAGCAGGTCACCGTCGACCACTCGGTCGTGCAGGAGATGGTGGATGCGGGTGCGATCACGCGCGCGCAGGCCGACCACCACCCGGACAGCAACGTGATCACGCGGGCGATCGGCTTCAACGAGCCGCCGCTGCCCGACTACTGGATCCTGCCGGCGGAGCCGGGCCTGCGGCTGCTCGCCTGCTCGGACGGCCTCACCAAAGAGGTCGACGACGGCACCATCGCTCGTGCACTCGGTGCGGGCCTCGACGCGGCGCAGACCGTGCAGGGGCTCGTCGACGCCGCGCTCGCCGTCGGCGGCAGGGACAACGTGACGGCCGTGCTGGTCGACGTGCTCGCGATCACGCGAGGGGCCTGACCGCACAGGGTCGCCCACTCCTCCCCAGGCGGGGTCCGCCACGCAGTTCTCCCCTGATCGCACGGCTGCGGCGCGGCCACCGGTCGGCGACGGCACGATGCCGGACATGGCCGAACCGCTCCGACTGCCGCCGACCGCGGCGGCGCCCGAGGCGACACCGTTCCCCGTCGCCGGCGTGCTCGCGCCGCTCGCCGTCGCGGCAGTGCTCTTCGCGATCACCCGGTCGAGCGCGGTGCTGCTGTTCGCGGCCTTCAGTCCGGTGTTCGCGGTCGGTTCCGTCGTTGACGGCGCGCTGCAACGGCGTCGCACCCGGCGGCGGGCGGCTGCGGCACGGGCCGGCGATCTCGCCGAGCTCGAACGGGAGGTGGTCGAGCGCCTCGCCGCCCGCACGGCGGCCCTCGTCCGCGCGATGCCGCCGCCGTCCGTCGAGGTGCGGCGGGGCGACGACGTGGTGCTCGGTGTTGGCGACGTTCCGGTGGAACCGCTCGTGTCGGGGCGACCGAGAGATCAGCGGGAGCGCGCCCTGGTGGCCCTGTCCGCCGTGCTGCCGTCGGCGCCCATCACGGTGCCGGCCGGCACGCCGATCGTCGTCATCGGGCCGCCGCTGCTCGCGGACGCGTTCGGCCGAGCGGTCGCCGCGCAGACCGGCGTGCCACCCAGGATCGTGTCCGGCGGCGAGGCGCCGCAGGTCGACGGGGTGTGCGTGGAACTGGTCGCCGCGGACACCGCCCGCGTGCTCCGGGCGACCGGCCCGGCCGCCTCGCTCGCCGGCCTCGGGTTCCGCCCGGAACTGCGATCCGGGGCGTCCGAGGTCCGTGACCGGGGCGCCGTTCCCGGGCTGCAATCGCTCGCAGCCGAGTCCGGCGGCGCCGGAGTTCGCGCCGCGTTCGCGGTGGACGAGCACGGCGCGCCCTCCCCGGTCGACCTGGTCGCGGACGGCCCGCACGCGGTCGTCGGCGGCACGACGGGCAGCGGCAAGAGCGTGCTGCTCACCGCCTGGCTGCTCGCGATGGCCATGGCGCATCCACCCGAGCGGCTGTCGATGGTGCTGCTCGACTGCAAAGGCGGCGCCGCGTTCGATCCGCTCCTGCCGTTGCCGCACGTGGTCGGCGTCGTGACCGATCTCGAGCTCGCGACGATCGACCGGGTGGTCCGCGGGCTGCGTGCCGAACTGCGCCGCCGCGAGCAACTGCTGCGGGCCGAAGGCGTGCCGTCGATCGAGCGCAGCGGGCAGGGGCGTCTCGTCGTCGTGGTCGACGAGTACCGGGCGCTGATCGAGCGGGCACCGGACGCCGCCGCCGTATTCGCGGACATCGCCGCTCGCGGTCGGTCGCTCGGGGTGCATCTCGTGCTCTGCACGCAGCGCCCGGTGGGTCAGGTGCGCGACGAGCTGCTCGCGAACTGCGCGCTCCGCATCAGCCTTCGCGTGAACGATCGTGCCGACAGCACCGCACTCGTCGGCACGGATCGAGCCGCGCGACTGCCGCGGTCGGCTCCCGGCACGGCGGTCGTCGCGGACGCCGACGGCTCGAGGCTCATCCGGGTCGCGGCGCCGCTAACGGACGACACGCTGGTGGCCGTCGTCGCGCAGATCGCCGGCCGGCACCCCGATGCCGCGCCGAGGCGGCCATGGCGCGACCGGCCGCTGGACCGCATTCCGCTCGGCACCGTCGCCGCCGCAGCGCCTCCCGGCGCGGTCGCGCTCGGGCTGCTGGACCTACCGGACGAGCAGCGCCAACCGCGCCTCGACTGGGATCCGGTCCTGCACCCGCGGCTCCTCGTGCTCGGCGGGTCCGGCAGCGGCCGCTCGACCGCGCTCGGGGTGATCTCGGCGCAGTGCGGCGGGGAGGTGCTCTCGAGCGATCCGGCGACGGCGTGGGACGAGTTGCACACGGCGGCCCCGCTGCTGCTGATCGACGACCTCGACGCGCTGCTCGCCTCGTTCACCCTCTCGCACGCACAGGCGGCCGCCGACCTCATCGCGGCGCGCATGCGGGTGGGCCTGCCGACCGTGCTCGCCGCGCGCGGCCCGTCGGCCTGGGCGGGCATACCGATGCGACAGCTCGCAGCGTTCGCCGACCGCACGCTGCTCCTGCGGCTGAGCGCCGACGACCATGCCGCGGCCGGCGGCGTGCGTGCGCTGTGGCACGACCGAGCGAGGCCGGGCGACGGCGAATGGCACGGCACGGCCTGCCGAGTCGCGTTCCCGCCCTCGCCCGCCTCGCCGTCGCCGGCCTCGCCGAGTCGGCCGATCGGAGACAGCCCGTTCCTGCTCGTGAGCGCACGCCCGGGGGCGCGGGTCAGACAACTGCGCGCGGCGGGCCTCGACGCCGCGGGTCTGCCGGCATCGGGGGAGCACGCCGCGGCCGTGGTGGTCGCGTCGGTGGCCGAGTGGCAGGGCGCCTGGTCCGAGCGCGCTCGATTCACCGGGCCGGTCGCACTCGACGGGCTGTCCGAGGCCGAGACGAGGCTGATCACGGGGCGCAGCGAACTCGCGCCGCCGCTGTCGCATCCCGACGACGTCGTGGTCGTGCCCGCCGAGGGATCGCTGCAGCGGGCACGACTGCCGCGGGCTACTGCGCCGCTGTGAGCGCCTCGTCGATGACGGACAGCGCGTCCTGCAGCTGCGCGTCGGTGATGGCGAGGCTGGGCAGGAAGCGCAGCACGTTGCCGTAGGTGCCCGCCGTGAGCAGCAGCACGCCCTGCTGGCCCGCGTACGTCGACACCGCGGTGACGAGCGCCGGGTTCGGCTCCTTGGTCGTGCTGGCCGTACCGGGCTGGACGAGCTCGATCGCGATCATCGCGCCGAGGCCGCGCACCTCGCCGATCACGTCGTGCTTCGCCTGCAGCTCCTGCAGCCCGGACTTGAGCACGCCCTCGATGCGCTTGGCCTCGCTCAGCAGGTCGCGTCGCTCGATCTCCTCGAAGACCGCGACGGCTGCGGCGGCGGCGACCGGGTTGCCGCCGAACGTGCCGCCGAGACCGCCCGGCTGCGACGCGTCCATGATCTCCGCGCGGCCGGTGACACCGGCGAGCGGCAGGCCGCCGGCGATGCCCTTCGCGAAGAAGACGAGATCGGGCTCGAACCCGAAGTGCTCGCTCGCGAAATACGCGCCGGTGCGCGCCATACCGCTCTGGATCTCGTCCGCGGCGATGACGATGCCGTTGTCGTTCGCCCACCGCTGCAACGCGGGCAGGTAGCCCTCGGCCGGTACCTGGAAGCCGCCCTCGCCCTGGATCGGCTCGACGACGAGGATCGCGATGTCCTCGGCACCGACGTGCTTCTCGAGGTATTCGATGGTGCGCTTGGCGGCGTCGGCGCCGGAGAGGCCGTCGCGGTAGGGGTACGAGCTCGGCGCGTGGTGCACGTCGCCCGCGAAGGGGCCGAAGCCGAGGCCGTAGGGCATCGCCTTGAAGTTCATCGCCATCGTCAGGTTCGTGCGGCCGTGGTAGGCGTGCTCGAGGACGGCGACGGCCCGACGGCCGGTCGACTTGCGGGCGATCTTGACGCCGTTCTCGACCGCCTCGGCGCCCGAATTCACGAGCACCGTCTTCTTCGCGAAGGTGCCGGGCGTGCGCGCGGCGACGAGTTCGGCCACGTGGATGTACGACTCGTACGGCGTGATCGTGAAGAGCGTGTGCAGGAAGTCGCCGAGCTGCGCGCGGGCCGCCGCGACGACCGCGTCGTCGGTGTGGCCGATGGTCGTGACGCCGATGCCGGCGCCGAGATCCAGGAACCGGTTCCCGTCCACGTCCTCGACGATCGCGCCGTGCGCGCGGGCGATGTACACGGGCAGCATCGAACTGACGCCGACCGGGACCGCGGCGAGGCGCCGCGCGTGCAGCGCCTGGGACTTCGGACCGGGGATCGCGGTCACGATCCGGCGTTCGGTGAGTTCGGTCGCGGCGTCGCTGAGCAAAGTCATGCCAGCAGCCTAGGAGCCGCTCCCTGAATCCGCCCAAGAGCCGTGCCCTCGCGCGTCAGGCACGAATCGGGCCTCCACACACAGGGCGCGCGGTACTCGACGGCCCATTCGGTGCCTGATCGGCGTCAGCGCATCGCGGCGAACGACGCGCGCAGTTCGGCGACGACCAGATCGGGTTCCTCGAGCGCCGCGAAATGGCCGCCGCGGTCGGGTTCGCCCCAGTACTCGATGTGCGGGAAGCGGCGCTTGGCCCACCGGCGCGAGATCCGTGGGTTCTCGGCGGGGAAGATCGTGGCGCCGACCGGCACCGTGATGGGCGCCGGATCCGCATCCGTCAGGGCGGCCGCGAGCTCGGCCGCGCTCTCCCGGTACAGCCGGGGCGCCGACGCGCCGGATCGGGTGAGCCAGTACAGCGTGACGTCGTCGAGCACGGTGTCGCGGTCGATGGCGGACCAGAGGCCGCCGTCGGTCCACTCGTGGAACTTCTCGACGATCCACGCGGCGAGCAGGACGGGGGAGTCGACGAGACCGTAGCCGATCGTCTGCGGTCGCGTCCGATGGAGCTCCCCGTACGCCGAACCGTGCGCCCGGACGCGGTCGAAGTCGGCGATCGCCCGACGCTCGGCATCGGTGGAGGGCGCACCGAATGCGGCGAGCGGTGGCATCAGGTGGATGCCGACCACCCGGCCCGAGTGGCGCTCGCCGAGCATCGTCGAGACCGTCGTACCCCAGTCGCTGCCCGCCGCACCGAACCGGTCGTAGCCGAGCCGGCTCATGAGCTCGGCCCACGCATCGGCGACATGGGAGGCCGACCAGCCCGCCGCATCGGGCTTGCCGCTGAAGCCGTATCCCGGCAACGACGGCACCACGACCGAGAACGCGATGTCACCGGCCGGCGGTTCGGCCAACGCGTCGGCCAGCGGGGCGTACTCGAGGAACGATCCGGGCCAGCCGTGGGTGAGGACCAACGGCACCGCATCGGCCCGCGGGGACGGCAGGTGCACGAAGTGGATCGGCAGTCCGTCGATGGTTGTCGTGAAGTGGGGCGGCCGATTCCAGGCCGCGATGCGCGACTCCGCGTCGTAGCCGTCCGCCCAATACGCGCAGAGGTCCTGCAGGAACGCGAGCGGCACGCCCTGCGACCAGTCGTTCACGGTCTCCCGCTCCGGCCACCGTGCGTGCCGCAGCCGCGCCCGAAGATCCGCCAGATCGCGCGCATCCGGCACGAACCGGAACGGGATCACCGCCTCAGCCACGTCTCGACGCTACGCCGAGCCCGTGCGCTTCGCGCCGTGTGGGCATCACCGCGCGGTGTAGGCAGATCGGCGGCCTGTCGTCCTACGGCGCGCGGCGATGCCTACACCGCGCGAAAGCGGTGCGCTGGACAGGCGCGGGAGGGGGTGGGCGGGTCAGAGCTCGGCGAGCGCCTCCTCGAGCACGCCCGCGGCGTCGTCGATCAGTGCCTCCGAGATCACGACGCTCGGCAGGAACCGCAGCACGCTGTCCCAGCTGCCCGCGTCGAGCGGGATGACGCCGTTCGCGGTCGCGTGGGCGAGCACGGCCTTCAGCGCCTCGGGGTTCGGCTTCTTCGTGCCGGGCTGGACCAGCTCGACGCCGAACATCGCACCCTTGCCGCGCACCTCGCCGACGACGTCGAACTTCGTCGCCCAGTCCCCGATGCGCGCGATGAGCGCCCGTTCCACCCGCTGCGCCTCGCCGATGAGGTCCTCGCGCTCGATCAGGTCGAACACCGCGAGCGCCGCGGCGGTCGAGACCGGGTTGCCGCCGAACGTGCCACCGATGCCGCCCGGCTGGACCGAATCCATGATGTCCGCTCGTCCCGTCACCGCGGCGAGTGGCATGCCGCCCGCGATGCCCTTGGCGCTCGTGATCAGGTCCGGCACGACGCCGTGGTGCTCGATCGAGTACCAGGCGCCCGTCCGGGCGATGCCCGCCTGGATCTCGTCCGCCACAAACACGATGCCGTTCGCTGTGCAGTAGTCCGAGATGGCCTTGAAGTACCCGGGTGCAGGGATGATGATGCCGCCGTCGCCCTGGATGGGCTCGACGAAGAAGGCGGCGACCTCGCGCGCGCCGATGTGCGTCTCGATGTAGTCGATCGTGCGCTCGGCCGCCTCCTCGCCGGAGAGTCCGTCGCGGAACGGGTAACTGATCGGCACGCTGTAGATCTCGCCGGGGAACGGTCCCATGCCCTCGCGCTCGGGCCAGGGGCGGTAGGTCATCGCCATCGTCAGGTTCGTGCGGCCGTGGAACGCGTGATCGAGCGTCACGATTGCGCGGCGCCCCGTGAAGCGGCGTGCGATCTTCACCGCGTTCTCGACGGCCTCGGCGCCGGAGTTCACGAGGATCGAGTGCTTCTCGAAGTCGCCCGGTGTGATCTCGGCGAGCTTCTCGGCGACGCGCACGTAGTTCTCATAGGGCGTCACGGTGAAGAGCGTGTGCGTGAGCTTGGCCGCCTGCTCCGCGACGGCGGCCTGCACCGCGGGATGCGCGTGGCCGATCGTGGTCACGCCGATGCCGCAGCCGAGGTCGATCAGCTGGTTGCCGTCGACGTCGACCAGGATCGCGCCCGAGCCGTGGTCCATGTAGATGTTCGCGAGCGTGCCCGCGCCGCGGGACACGGCGGCGACTCGGCGCGCCTGCAGCGCGATCGACTTCGGGCCGGGCAGGGCGGTCACGAGGCGGCGTTCCTGCGGCACGGTGAACGCGGAAGAGGCAGTGGTGACGGTCGGGGCGGGGGGAGTCGTCATGGCCCCACCCTACGAAGGGGGGTACCGCCAACGGCGTGTCACCCGCCGTTTCCCGCCGATTCGCCGCCCGGCCGCGCCCATCGGGCGTCCTCGGCACCCAAGGATTGGCTAAGCGTTCGGGCGCACAATGCGCGCCAAGCCCGCTCGTATCCCTCAGGATGGTCGGATGCCCGCGCCGACCCGCTTCCGCACGCTCGCTTCCGCCATCATCGCCACCGTGGTGGTGACGACGCTCGCGGCCTGCTCCGGATCGTCCACGCAGTCGTCCCCGTCGTCCGCGGCGGCGGTCGCGACGCCGTCCGCTTCCGCCACGGCGACCGCGGTCAGCGTGCCGGACACCTGTGTCGACGAGGGATCGGCGTCGAAGGCGATCACGGCGACCGGCGCGTTCGACTCCGCGCCGACGGTGAAGTTCCCGACGCCGACCGCGGCGACGGCGACGCAGAAGACGGTGCTGATCCAGGGTTCTGGCACGAAGATCAAGAAGGGCACTCGCGTCGAGCTCGCGCTGAGCGGGTTCGACGCGAAGACGGGCAAGGCCCTGAAGGCCGGCGCGAGCGTCGGCTACGGCGCGGGCGCCGCGCTGGAACTCGCCGTCGACCCGACCCAGTACCTACCCGGCGTGATGCAGGCGTTGTACTGCGCCCAGGCCGGTTCGCGGATCGCCATCGTCGTGCCGGCCAAGTACGCGTTCGGCGCGGCGGGCAGCACCACCGCCGGCGTCGGCAAGGGCGACTCGGTGGTCTACGTGATCGACGTCGTCGCGCTCACACCCCTGAAGGCGACCGGCACGAGCAAGTCGCTGCCGTCCGGGTTCCCGACCGTCACGCTCGCGTCCGACGGCAAACCGACCGTGAAGATCCCGTCGGCCACCCCGCCGACCAAGCTGAAGCTCGCCCAGACCATCGCCGGCACCGGCGAGACCGTGAAATCGACCGACCAGGTCACCGTGCAGTACCAGGGCACGCTGTGGCGCACCGGCAAGGTCTTCGACCAGACCTGGGGATCGACGACCGGGCCCGCGTCGTTCACGCTGACCAGCGTCGTGACCGGGTTCAAGGATGCGATCGTCGGTCAGAAGGTCGGCTCGCAGGTCGTCGTCATCGTGCCACCGGCCGAGGGTTACGGCACGGCGGGCAGCTCGGACGGCACGATCAAGGGCACCGACACGATGGTCTTCGTCATCGACATCCTCGCCACCACGCACGCCTAGGTGACGCCGCACACCGAATCACGGAGATCCGGTTCCGGTGGCCCCCGCATCCGCATGAGTGGGGTCCGGGATGCCGGATCTCCGTGATTTGGTGGGGGGCACGCACGCCTAGGCTGCAGGGGTGCAGCACCGGTACGCCCTGGAGGTCGAGTGGACCGGGAACCGGGGCGAGGGCACGGCCGGGTACCGCTCCTACAGCCGCGCCCACGTCGTGCGGGCGGCCGGCAAGGCCGAACTGGCAGGCAGCGCCGATCGCACCTTCCACGGTGACGCTGCGCGCTGGAACCCCGAGGAACTGCTGCTCGCGGCGCTCAGCCAGTGCCACATGCTGAGCTTCCTGCACGCCTGCGTCAATGTGGGCGTGGTCGTGACGGCCTACTCGGATGCGGCGACCGGCGCCATGACGACCGAACCCGACGGGTCTGGGCGGTTCACGCGGGTCGTGCTGCATCCGCGCGTGACGCTCGCCGACGAGACGCAACGCGAGCTCGCCGACGCGCAGCATCACGAGGCGCACCGCATGTGCTTCATCGCGAACTCGGTGAACTTCCCCGTGCTGATCGAGCCGGTGGCGCCGTGAGACGCGTCATCGTGCTCGGGTCCGCCGGGTCGATCGGCACGCAGACGCTCGACGTGATCGCCGCGAACCGGCACCGCTTCGAGGTCGTCGGGCTCGCGACCGGATCGAATACGACCCTGCTGGCCGAGCAGGCCGAGCGGTTCGGCGTGCGGGCGACGGCGGTGGGGGCCGACGACGCCGAGCGGCTCGTGCACGACGTCGAGGCGGACGTCGTCGTCAACGGGATCACGGGGGCGGCCGGGCTCGGGCCGACGCTGGCCGTGCTCGACACGACGGCCGAGCTGGCGCTCGCGAACAAGGAGTCGCTCATCATCGGCGGCGCGCTGGTCGCGCCGGCGGCGCGCGCGGGTCGCATCGCCCCGGTCGACTCGGAGCACTCCGCGATCGCCCAGGCCCTGGTCTCCGGGACGCATGCCGAGATTCGCCGCCTGGTGCTCACCGCATCGGGCGGGCCGTTCCGCGGCAGGACCCGCGCCGAGCTCGTGGAGGTGACGCCCGCCCAGGCCCTCGCCCACCCGACCTGGGTGATGGGCCGCGTGGTCACCACGAACTCGGCGACGCTCGTCAACAAGGGCCTCGAAGTGATCGAGGCGCACCTGCTGTTCGACGTGCCGTTCGCCGCGATCGACGTGGTCGTGCATCCGCAGTCCGTCGTGCACTCCATGGTCGAGTTCGTCGACGGGTCGACGATCGCGCAGGCCTCGCCACCGGACATGCGGCTGCCGATCTCGCTCGCGCTCGACCGACCGAAGCGGGTCGCGGGCGTCGGTGTGCCGCTCGACTGGACGGCGGCGCAGCAGTGGACGTTCGAGCCGCTCGACGCCGATGCGTTCCCGGCGGTCGCGCTCGCGAAGCGGGTGGGCGAGTCGGGCGGCACCTGGCCGGCGGTGTTCAACGCCGCGAACGAGCAGGCGGTCGACGCGTTCCACGACGGCCGGATCGGCTTCCTCGACATCGTCGGCACGATCGAGACGGTGCTCGGCCGCTACAGCGCGCCCGAGGGCGGACTCGATCGCGACGCGGTGCTCGAGGCGGACCGGTGGGCGCGCGCCGCCGCCGACGCCGAGCTCGCGCGCTGACAGCGCACGTCCCGAACGACGGCCATTCCTGGTCGGCATCCGGTCAGAGGCCTGTTTCGCCCTCGATTCGGCCGAAAGGCCGTCGATTGGTCAGTGGGGGGATGGTCAGTGGGGGTGGACCTGGAGGATGACCTTGCCGATCGTCGAGCCGGATTCGAACAGCCGGTGCGCCGCCGCCGCCTGCTCGATCGGCAACACGGTGTCGATGACCGGCACGATGCGACCCGCCTCGACCTCGGGCCAGACGCCCACGCGCACCTGCTCGACGATCGCGGCCTTCTGCGCGACCGGTCGCGCCCGCAAGGTCGTCGCCGAGAGCGTCGCACGCTTCTGCATGAGCAGGCCGAGCGGGACGGATGCGGGCGACGAGTCGCCGCCGATCAACTGGATGCGCCCGTCGAGCGCGAGCGTGTCGAGGTTCCGGGTGAGGTACGGCGCGCCGACGAGGTCGAGCACGGTGTCGACACCGCGGCCCTCCGTCGCCGCCCGAACGGCCTCGACGAAGTCCTGTTCGTGGTAGTTCACGGCCACGTCGGCACCCAGCTCGCGCGCACGGTCGACCTTGCGCGCAGAACCGGCCGTCGCGATCACCGTCGCGCCCTGCACCTTCGCCCACTGGATCGCGAACGTGCCGATGCCGCTGCCGCCGCCGTGGACGAGCACCGTGTCGCCTTCGCGCACGTCGGCGTGCATCCGCAGGTTCGAGACGACCGTGCAGGCGACCTCGGGCAGTCCGGCCGCGTCGGTCATCGACAGGCCGCGCGGCACGGGCAGTACCTGCACTGCGGGCACGTTCACGCGCTCGGCGTACCCGCCGCCCGCGAGCAGCGCGCAGACGGCGTCACCGACGACGAAGCCCGTCGTCCCGTCGCCGATCGCGGTGATGCGGCCGGCGCATTCGAGACCGAGCACCGGGGACGCGCCCGGCGGCACCGGATAGTGCCCGCGTCGCTGCAGCAGGTCAGCACGGTTCACGCCCGCGGCCTCGACCGCGATCGTCACCTCCCCGGGACCCGGCGCAGGCAGGTCGTCGACCTCCGCCCAGGTCAGGACGTCGGGGTCGCCTGGGGCATCGAACGTGACCGCGTGCATCCGGCCATTCTGCGCGCGGGGCGGCGTGGCATCCTGAGCGTCAGGCCGCCTCGACCAGCAGGCGCCTGGCGTGCGCCGCGATCCTCGCGAGCCCCATCGCCTCTGCTGCGGCGGCGAGGTCGGCGAGTTCGTCTGCGTCGGCCCCGTCGAGGCGTGCCGCGAGCATCCGGCAGCGCAGCAGCATCGCCCGCCCGTCGCCCTCCTCCACCATGCGCCGCGCGGCGGCGAGGGAGACGCGTGCACGGTCGGGCTCGCCCGCGAGCATCTCGAGGCGCGCGAGCGCCAGCGAGACCGGACCCAGCTGCGCGGTCTGGCCGAGCGTGCCCATGAGCGGGCGGAACGGCTCGAGCACCTCGCGCATGATCGCCACAGCCGGCAGCACCCCGGCATCCGCCACGACATGGGCGGCGAGCACCCGCTCGCCGAGCGTCGTCCAGACCTCGCGCGGGGGATGCGCGCGCGCCTGCTCCAGCGTCGCGACGCCCGCATCCGCGTCACCGCTGACGATCTGGCGCACGGCCTGCAGGAAGGGCATCGTGGGATTGTCGACGGGGTTCATCGCGGCCATCGCGGCGAAGTCGCCGCGCTCCCAGAAGCGCGCGAGCGACGAGAAGCCGTCGACGTTCATGATGTACAACTCGGTCTGCCGGTGCAGTTCGGCGGCGAGTCGGGCGAGTTGCTCGGCGCGCTCGAGATCGCCGTGCCAGGTCGCGAGCGTCGCCTCGAGCCAGCGCAGCTGCACCCGCGACACCGGCAGCCGCATGGCGTCGCTGCCCGCGATGCCGTCGCGCAGGTGCTCCTCGGCAGCCCGCACCTCGCCGCGCGTCAGCAGTCCCAGCGTGAGGAGATTGTGGGCGAGTACGGCGTCGAGCGAGAGGAGCCGATGGGGCAGCGCGAGCAGCCGCTGGGCGAGCACGACGGTCTCGTCCACCCGGGGCGCGACGCCGTTCAGTGACAGCGCCCTACCCCAGATCGCGTCGGCGAGCACGTCGGCGTCGCCCAGGGCTTCCGCGATCTCGAGCGACCGCGCCGAAAGACGATCGGCGACCCCGGCGTCCGGGTCGTAGTAGCTGCCGACGGCGAGCGCCGCAAGCACCCTGGCGTGCGCCCCTGGATCGACCCTGACCAGCGGTTCGACGCCGGCGAGGCGCGTGAGCAGCGGCCCTGCGTCGACCGAGAACGATGTCCAGGGCCACGAACCGCTGGTGCGCAGCGTGGCCGCGGCGAGTCGGCCCGCCGAGCCGATGCGGTCGTTCCGGACGGCGTCGAGGAGCGCGGCTTCGATGTCGGTGATGACGGTCTGGCGGTACCCGGCGCGGCCGAGTGCGTTGATGCGGGCGATGAGCAGATCGTCGCGTTCCTCGTCGTGCTGCCGCTCGGCCGGCAGTACCCCGTAGACGCGGAGTGCCGCAGCCCACCACTCCGCCGCCGCATCCGACTGCCACCGCGATTCCGCGTCGGTCGCAGCCGCCCGGCACGCCTCGAACGCCGCCTCGGCGTCGGCGAGCGGCAGCGCCGCGACGAGGTGACGGGCCCGTGCCACGAGCCGGTCCTGCCCGGTGCCGCTGCCCAGCGCCTCGGCGATCCGAGCGTGCAGCCGCTGGCGCCGCGGCACGGACAGCCCGGCGAGCACCTCGTCGCGGAGGAGCCCGTGTGCGAAGCGGTAGGCGGTCCCGTCGGGCAGCGGCACGATGAGTTCGGCGTCGGCGGCCTCCTCGAGCAGGTCCGCGAGCTCGTCGTCGTCCAGTCGCGTGACCGCGCGCAGCAGGTCGACGTCGATCGGGTCGCCGGCGAGCGCGGCCGTGCGGAGCACCTGCAGCACCTCGGAGTCGACGGCGGCGAGCCGACGGCGCAGCACCGGCCGCACCGCCATCGGTACCCCGCCGGCGGCACGCTCCTCGGCCGGCAGGCGCGCGTACTCGCCCACGAAGAACGGGTTGCCCGCCGTCTGCCTCGCGAGCGCCACTGCCTCGGAAGGCCCGACGAACTCGCCGCTGACCTGGGCGGCGAGCGCGCCGACCTCCGCCGCCTCGAGCGGCGGCATCGCGATCATCCTGGAGGCACGACTGCGGGCGACCGATGCGAGGAGTCGTTCGAGGGCGGGGGATTCGACCTCGTCCCGCACGGTGAGCAGGAACGAGACGGACGCCTGCGCGAGGCCGTCGGCGATGTGGCTCAGCCAGCGGAGCGAGTTACGGTCGGCCCACTGTGCATCGTCGACGAGCACCGCCAAGGGCGCGACGGCTGTCTGGAGCAACTGCTCGAGGCGCTCGTAGACGATGTAGCGGCCCTCGTCGGCGCTGCTGGTTGCCGGCGGCGTCAGCACGGCGTCGGGATCCGCGCCGAACGAACGCACGAGCTGCCTGACCGGCCACCACGGCGGCGAGCCCTCGTCGTCGGGGCACGTCGTCCGAACGACGCGCACGTCGCGCCGGGCGAGGGACGCGACCGTCTCCTCCGCCATGCGGGTCTTGCCGATGCCGGCGGGTCCCGTGATCACGAGCCATCGGACACCCGCCTGGTCCCCGCCGAACAACTCGCTGATCGCGGCGAGCTCGCGGGCGCGACCGACGAATCCGGCGGATGCGGTCACCGGGCCGGGTGCGTGCGGAGCGGCGATCCGCTGCTGCGGGACCGCGGCGGTCGTCCGCGACGCGACGCGAGGCGGATTCGGCCACGTCGCGAGTGCCGGGTCCTGCCGCAGCACCGCGGCGTGGAGATCGCGGAACGCCTGCGGGGGTTCGAGCCCGAGTTCGTCGTCGAGCCGCGCGGACTGTGCACGGAAGTAGTCGAGCGCTTCGACGGATCTGCCCGCCCGGTAGAGGGCGGCCATGTGGAGCCACGCGCCGCGTTCGCGCAGCGGCTCGACCGCGAGCAGCCGCTCCGCCTCGGCCACGGCCTCGCCTGTCCGATCCGCGCCGAGCAGCGCCGTGATGAGCTGCTCGCTCGTCTCGCACAGGCGCTCGCTGTCCGCCCGCCATTCCGACGCCACCCACCGCGCGTCGCCGACATCCGCGAGAAGGGGCCCGCGCCACATCCCGACCGCCGATGAGCCCGCGGTGATCGCCGCATCCCAGTCACGGTCCTCGACCGCCGCCCGTGTGGCACGCGCCGCCTCCAGGAAGGCGGTGCGGTCGACCTGGTCGGCCGGGATGTCGAGCACGTAGCCGGGCGTCCGTCGCTCGATGAGCGATCGGCCGTCGTCGGTGCGCAGGATCCGGCGCAGGTTCGAGATGTACGCCTGCAGGCTGGCGCTCACCGAGTTCGGCGCGTCGTCGCCCCACACGGACTCGACGATCCGATCCGTCGAGACGACCCGGCCGAGGTCGAGCAGCAGGATCGCGAGCACCGCACGCTGCTTTGGCGAGCCGAGATCGACCGGCGCGCCGTCCCGCAGCACCTCGAGGGGACCGAGCATGCGGAACTGCAGAGCGCTCAACGGAACGTCCTTGGAGGCGAGGGCGGTGGGCGTACCCGGCCCGGCGCCGGGTGCTCGCAGTGTAACCACGTGCATAGGGGCGGCGCACGGGGAATTCATCGGGAACGGCGAGCGGGGTCGCGGCACCATCGGTGCACGCGACCCCGCTCGAGAGGTCCAGCTGACGTCACTCCACGGTCAGCAGGAGCGCCTCGCGGATCGGCTGGGATGCGCTGATCACCGCACCCGGGTCGTACGCGGCGATGAGCGCGCCCAGTCGGGCGAGCGTCTCGCAGTCGTAGACCTTCAGTGCCTGCTCCGGGTCGGTGCTCGGGGCGAAGTTCGGGAACTGCGCCCCGGTCGACCACGGCGCCATGGCCGAGGCGACGCGGTCCGCATCCGCGGCGGTCGCCGCGGCGAGCGGACCGGCGTTGATGCCGATCGTGAGCACGCTGAACGCCGCGTCGCGGTTGCTGAACGCGCTCGCCACTTCGGGCTGGCGGGCGACGGCGCCGCCGTACTGCCGGATCTCGGTGACGATCTGCGGGCTGCCCGAGCCGGGACCCGCGACCTGCAGGAGCGCCTCGACCGCATCCTGCGGCAGCGCACGCAACAGCGTTGCGCGCTCGCTGGTCGGCATCGGGTCGACGGGGTCGCTGTGGATCATCCCGATCGACTCGAGCGGCATGATCCCGACGCCGCCGAACACGATGGGAGCGACCCGGCGGATCGGCTCGAGCAGCGCATCCCCGACGACGGGGTCACCCGTCCATGCCCAGCGCACGGCGATCGTCGTCCGGCCCGCCAGGGGTGCCGGAACGAACGGCGCCTCCGGCAGCCGCAGGATCGCGACCGAGGTGGTGACGAGCTCGGGCAGCGCCGGGCTCCATGCCGCCCAGGCACGGAGCACCGCGGGGATCGACTCCTCGGCGAAGTACAGCGCGCCGCCGAGGAGCGTGGGGATGCGGACGAGGCCGAATTCGATCGCCGTCACGATGCCGAGCGCGCCCTTGCCGCCCCGGAGACCCCAGAACAGGCCCGGTTCGTGTCGGGCGGTCACGCGCCGGAACTCGCCGTCACCCGTCACGACCTCGATCGCGCTGACCCAGTCGGACGAGACGCCGAATGTGCGGGCGAGCGGGCCGACGCCGCCGCCGGTGAGGTAGCCGACGACGCCGACGTCGGGCGCGGAGCCGGCGAGTGGGGCGAGTCCGTAGCGGGCGGCAGCGGCGATGACGCGCTCCCACTTCACGCCCGCGCCGACCCGGGCGAAGCCGGTAGGGGTGACCGTGAGCTCGTCGAGCCCACCGGTGTGCACGAGCAGCACGTCGTCGAGCTCGTCCGCGGCACCGTGGCCGGTGGCGCGGACAGCGACCTGCACGCCGTGGGCGCCGGCCCAGCGCACGGCGGTGACGACATCGGCGGCGTTCGCGGCGGCGACGACGGCGAGGGGCCGGGAGCCGACGGCGACGTTCCAGGGGGTGGCGAGGCGGACGTAGTCGTCGCTGCCCGGCAGGTGCAGAGACCCGTACAGGTCCGCGTCGAGGTCGTCGAAGGCGGCGGCGACGGGAGAGGAGGTGGTGATGGTCATGGTGTGCTCCGTGAGGGTGAGAGGTCCGGCTGATCGGTCGTCATCGACTGTGTCCGGGGGCGCTTGCGACCCTCTTGGCCGCGGCGCGGAGGACTTGGCGCCGCCTTGGAGCCCTGCCTTGGAGCGGTTCCTCGGCGACCTCGCCGCGCATCCGCGGAGCCCGGTCCGGCCCTTTCCGCGCCGTGTAGGCATCGCCGCGCGGCGTAGGCGGATTCGCGGTGTGTCGACCTACGCCGCGCGGCGATGCCTACACGGCGCGGGACGGAGGAAGGCACTCCTCCCCAGCCGTCCCGCTCGACGGCGTCATCCACAGACTCGGGTGTTCGCCGGCGAGCGTTCCGGCGAGCCGTCACCATCCCGGCATGCGTCAGTTCTTCTTCTCGCGTGCCGAGATGATCGCGCGAGGCTGGAGTGTCAACGGCCTCGCTGCCGCGGTCCACGCCGGTGACCTCATCCGTCCGCGAATCGGGCACTACTGCTTCCCCGATACCCCGCTCGAGCTCGTTCGCGCAGTGCGAGTGGGGGGATCTGCGACAGCGACGACCGCCGCGCGTGTGACGGGCCTCTGGACGCCGCCCGACGACACGCTGCGAGTGGCGGTGCCAAGGAACACACCGAGGCTCCGTGACCCGGACGACGCGACGAAGCCGCTCACGGACGGTGCCGCCGTGCACCTGCACTGGCTGCCGACGGCCCCGACCGCGAGGACACCGACGGGTTCGGTGTCGATCGACGTGCTGCTCGCGCACGCGTTCGCCGTGCTCCGGCCCGAGCTGTGGCTCGCGATGGTCGATTCGGCGCTGTTCCAACGTCAGCTCCGGACGCATCAGCTCGCGGCGTTGGCGGCGACGCTTCCTGCGCGCGCGGGAGGCGTCCTCGCGCTCGCGGATGCGCGGTCCGAGTCGGGCCTCGAGACGATCGTGCGATACCTGCTGCAGTTGCACGGGCTGCGGGTCGAGATCCAGGTCCTCATCAGGGGAGTCGGTCGGGTCGATCTGCTCGTCGAACGGCGCCTGATCATCGAGACCGACGGGCGGGCGACGCATGCCGAGTCGTTCGAAGCCGATCGGGTCCGCGATGTCGCAGCGGCGGGTCTCCACTACCGGACGATGCGCCTCACCTACCGCCAGGTCATGTTCGACTGGCCCGCGACCGAGGCGGCGATCCTCGCCGCGCTCGCGTGACGGGGCAGCGGCGACGAGGTCGACCGCACCCTGCTGTCCGCGCCGTGTAGGCATCGCCGCGCGGCGTAGCCGGATTCGCGGCGTGTCGACCTACGCCGCGCGGCGATGCCTACACGGCGCATGGGGAGAGTGCCGTGGGGAGAGTGCGGTGGGGCCGGCCGCCGAGTGGCGGTGTGCCGTGGGTCGGTGGTGAGCCTGGATCGGTGGGCGTGGGGCGGTGGTGGGCCGTGGCGAGCGTGGCGGTGGGCCGTGGGTCGGGGGTGGGCGCGACGAGGGCCCCCGCCGCGTGGCGGGGGCCCTCTGGATGCGGGTGGTCAGAGGCGCTCGGCCGAGAGCACCTCGAACGCCGGGGCTGTCGTCTTCCCGCCCGCCGCGTTCGCGTAGGTGTACGACCCGAGCACCCGCACCTGCAGGCGCAGCGTGTCGCCCTCGCCGACGTGGCTGAGCATCGGGCAGTGCGACTCGCCGTCGCCGCTGGTCAGCACGGTGTTCACCGCCTCGCGCTGACCGATGCCCGCCGCATCCGCAGTGGTGTGGGCGAGCGCGGTGCAGGTGCCGGTGTTCGCGTCGTGCTCGGTCACCGTCGCGTAGGCGACGATGAGCTGCCCGTTCGCGGCACCCGGATCGGTCACGATCGCGCCGAAGTCGGTCGGGGTGAGCACCTGGAACGTGGGTGATGTGTCGGGCACGCTGTGGGCGCGCGAGGTCGTTGCGGGACGGACCGGCACCTCCGGCGCGTTCTTCGTCGTGATGTGCAGGACCCCGGCCGCGGACAGCGACACGATCGTCACGACGATCGACAGAACCCAGCCCGTGGTCGCGATGACCAGGGCCGCCGTCGCCAGCCGGCGCGGACGTCGGCGGGTGACGGCGATGATGGCGAGCACCGCGGCGGGCAGCGTGATCAGCCACGCACCCATCGCGACGAACGGGATCGCGGCGATCGCCGTGCCGATGAGGGCGAAGACGAACGCGATCGTGCCGAGCGGGTTCGTGCGACGCGGCGCCGGCACCGGTGTGCGGACCGCGACATGGCTGTCGGCGGGGACGGCGGCCTGCTCGGCGACGGGAAGTTCGATGGTGGACATTGCGGCTCCTTGAGCGGATCGGGGTCGGTTTCGACGCCTCCGACGCTGCCGAACGGCACTTGGTGCGCTCATGCAGCGCGCTTGGATCGACTTTCCCCACCCACGGCGCGGTGTTGCGGAATCGTGAACTGTGGCGATTCACAACGCTCCTCGGCGTGTCGTGTCGCTATGGTCGCCCTCGTGGCGGAGATCGAGGTCGACCCGGTCGGCGCCGATGCGGCCGGCGGGCGGGATGAGCGGGAGCTGTTCCGCGCCCTCGTGGGCGAACTGCTCGATACGCGTCCCGAGGTCGTCGCGACCGTCTCGGACGTCGTCGTGGCCCACGCCGCCTTCGCGGGCGCGGTGCCGGCCGTGCCGCTCGACGAGGTGCGGGCGGCGACGGACGCCTACCTGACGCTGCTGCGCGGCCCGGAAGGTCGGTCGGATCGCACTGCGACGCGGGGCTTCGGCCGCCGGCGCCTGCAGCAGGGCGTGGCGCTGCCGCCGATGCTCGACGCGCTGCGCGCCGGATCGCTGGCGCTCTGGGAGGAGCTCGTGGCGTACGGCCGCAGCTCGGGTGCCGTCGACGACTCGATGCTCGTGGCGCTCGCCGCCGACCACTGGGCCCTGCACGACGAGTACCTGCGCCGCATCACCGAGGGCTACCGCGCGGAGGAGCTGCGCATGCAGGCCAGACAGCAGGCGGAGCGGTCGGCGCTCGTCGACGCGCTGCTGAGCGGCCGTCCCGAGTCCGATCTGCGAGAGGCGGCCGCACGGCTCGACCTGCCCCCGGGTGGCTTCGTCGTGGTCGCGGCCAGGGCACGACGGCTGGCAGAGGACCCGATGCCCGGCGTCGACCGCGAACTCGACACGGCGCGCATCCCCTCCGCCTGGCGCCTGCGGGCGGATGCACGGATCGGCGTCGTGAGCCTCGACGCGGCCTCGACCCGCGCGGGGCGGCGGCACCGCTCCGACGCGCCGGTCGAGAACGCGCTCGAGGTGGTGCGCCATGTGCTCAGGCAGACGGGCGCGACCGTCGGCATCAGCCCGCGGCTCGACGACTGGTCGTTCGCCGAATCCGGCCTGCGGTTCGCGCTGATCGCGCTCGAGGCGGCGCCCGACGGCGAGGTCGCGGACTTCGGTGAACGGCCGATGAGCATCATGGCCGCGGCCGCACCCGAGGTGGCCAGACGGGCCGCGAATCGCGTCCTCGAGGGAATCGCCGCGGCCCCGGAGGTGGAGGGCCGGCTGCTCGTCGAGACCGTGCGCACCTGGTTCGACCAGGGCGGCTCCTCCAGCGGTGCGGCGGAGGCCCTGTTCGTGCATGCGAGCACGATCCGGCACCGGCTGCGGCGCTTCGAGGAGCTCACGCACCGGAGCCTCGCGGATCCGCGCGACGCGGCAGAGGTGCTGTTCGCGCTCACCGCGCTCGACGCGCGCTGAGCCCTATCGATCCGCACCCATCACGGCCATCACCTGGCGTGCGACCGCCCGTTCGATGTCATCCGGCACGCGCTGCGGCCCGTGCACGAGCGAGTCCGGATTCGTCGCGATCCGCTCGAGCGACCGCGCCTGCAGCAGGAAGCCGAGATCCATCGACCGGATCGAGTTGCCCTTCGGCGCGACGCCGCCGAGGTTGAACATGCGGCCGCCCGCGATCAGGACCACATGGCCGCCGCCCGGCAGCTCGAACCGCTCGAGCCCGGGACCCGCCTGTTCGATGAACGTCGCGGCCGCGGTGAGCGCGCCGACATCGATCTCCCACGGGAAATGGCCGACGTTGCCGAGGACGGTGCCCGGCTCGAGCGCCTCGATCACGTCCATGCCGACGACGCCCTGCCGGCCGGTCGCGGTGATCACGACCTCCGCCCACGGCGCGAGGTCGGCGAGCGGCGCGACGCGGAACCCGTCGAACGCCGCCTCGAACGCCTTCAGCTCGTCGGGCTCGGCGACGGCGACCTTCGCGCCGAACGAGCGGAGGTACTGGGCGACACCCCGCCCGACCCAGCCGTACCCGACGACCACGAATCGCGCGCCGACGATCTGCAGGTTGGTGATGCGCTGCAGGCTCTCGACCGTGCTCTGCCCGACCGCGTGACGGTTCTCCGCGATCGCCTTCAGCGGGCTGTCGTTGATCACGATCACCGGGAACGGCACCCCGCCGCGCTCGCGGAGCCGGGTGCCGCCGGATGTGGTCTCCTCGGTGCCGCCGATGAGGGGCAGGCGTCGGTCCATCGCCAGAACCGCGAGGTCGGCGCCGTTGTCGAGCAGGATGTCGGGTTCGGCGTCGAGCGTGCGGGCGAGATCGGCCATGTGGTCGTCCCAGGTGTCCTCGCGAGTGCCGAAGATCGTGATGCCCCGGCGCGCCATCGCGGCGACGATGTCGTCCTGCGTGGACCCGTGGTTCCCGGTGCCGATCAACGTGGCGCCGCCGGCCGCGAGCGTCTCGAGCAGCACCGCCGTCTTCGGCTCGGTGTGCAGCGCGACGCCGATCGTCAGGCCGTCGAAGGGCTTCGACTCGGCGAACTCGGCGCGGGCGGCTGCGAGCAGCTCCATGCGGGAGCGGATCCAGCCGATCCGCGCCTCACCGGCGTCGGCGAGCTCGGACTGCGTGGGTTCGTGGTGCGGCACCCACCCATCCTCGTCCGCTCGCTGCCTGTTTCAGGACTCGGTGCCGTATTCAGGACGCGGAGGGCCCCCGAGTCCTGAATACGGCGGCTACTCCTGAATTGGGCAGGGGGAGGGTGCGGGGGAGGGTGCGGGGGCGGGACGGGGCGGTCAGGCGAGGCGCAGGGCGGCGGCTGCGGGGCAGTCGAACGGATCCGCGTGGCCGAGCCCTAGGCGGTGCACCGTCGAGATGACGTCGGCCATCGCGCGGGGCAGCGACATCTGGGTGTGCGGCACGCCGAGCTCGAGGCAGTACTCGCGCACGATCCGGCGGGTCCGGCGCAGGTTCGCACTCGGCATGCTCGGGAACAGGTGGTGCTCGATCTGGTGGTTCAGCCCGCCCATCAGGAAGTCGATGAACCAGCCGCCGGTGATGTCGCGGGAGGTGAGCACCTGGCGGCGCAGGTAGTCGACCTTCTGCGTCTCGTCGATGAGGGGCATGCCGATGTGGTTCGGGGCGAATGCGCCACCGAGCAGGAAGCCGAAGACCAGCAGCTGCACGACGAGGAAGACGGCGCCGATGACGGGCCCGGCCGCCAGAACGACCACGACGGGGAACCCGATGAGCCGGACGGCGAGCAGGGCGATCTCCGCGGAGCGGTGCGGGACGGGAGCGCGGCCGAAGAGCATGCGGATCGTCTTCACGTGCAGGTCGAGACCCGTGAGGGTCATCGCCGGCAGCAGGAACCAGCCCTGGCGGCGCATGATCACGCCGGCGATGCCGGTGCGGCCGGCGGCCTGGTCGGGCGTGTAGACGACGGCGTTCGCGTCGAGGTCGTCGTCCTTGCCGATCGTGTTCGGGTTGGCGTGGTGGCGGGAGTGCTTGTGCATCCACCAGCCGTAGCCGAGACCCACGACGAGGTTCGCGATGACGCGGGAGACCCACTCGTTGCGCTTGCCCGACGCGAAGATCTGGCGGTGCGCGCCGTCGTGGGCCAGGAAGCCCGCCTGCGCGAACAGGGCACCGAACAGCACGGCGACGGCGACCTGCCACCAGGAGTGACCGACGGCCTCGAGCAGCGCGAACGCGCCGGCGAAGGCGGCGGCGACCGCGAGTCCACGAGCGAGATACGTCCCCGGGCGCCGCTCGAGCAGGCCCTCCGCCTTGATCCGCTTCGACAGGCCGGTGTAGTCGCTTGCGTGCGAGGACTGGCCGTCGCCGCGTGACACGCGGCGGGGACTGGTCGACCGGAAACCGGTGGGAGGGGCGATGGTGCTCATCCAATGACGCTACGGACCGGCGCTCGTCGCCGCGTCCCTCCCCGGTGGCGTCTTCGCCGTAGTACCCGAGTACGGTCTCGCGCGGGCTCGCGTGGCGCGCGGGCGATGGCGCGCGAGGGCGTCCGGCCCCTCGGCGGTCAGTCCGATTCGGAGGCTGCGGGCACGACGAGGCCGGTCTCGTACGCGACGACGACCGCCTGTGCCCGGTCGCGCACGCCGAGCTTGCCGAGCACGCGGCTCACGTGGGTCTTCGCGGTCTGCTCCGCGATGTGCAACTCGGCGGCGATCTCGCTGTTGCTGCGGCCGCGGGCGATCTCGGTGAGCACCTCGCGCTCGCGCTGCGTCAGCTCGTCGAGCCCGACGGGGGAGAGCGGTGTGTGGTCGGGCTGCGCGGCGAACCGCGCGATCAGCCGCCGCGTGACGCTCGGCGCGAGCAGCGCGTCGCCGCGGGCCACGACCCGGACCGCCGCCACGAGGTCGTCGGGCAGCGCGTCCTTCAGCAGGAATCCGCTGGCCCCCGCGCGGATGGCGTCGTGCACGTAGTCGTCGATGTCGAAGGTCGTGAGCATCACGATCCTCGGCGCGTCGGCGACGGCGAGGATCTCGCGCGCGGCACCCAGACCGTCGAGCACCGGCATCC
This sequence comes from uncultured Actinomycetota bacterium, assembly GCA_963716965.1. Classification (GTDB taxonomy): domain Bacteria; phylum Actinomycetota; class Actinomycetes; order Actinomycetales; family Microbacteriaceae; genus Amnibacterium. The sequence goes on from CAVQUZ010000001.1 coordinate 1,298,063, forward strand.
GCACGTCCATCAGCACGACGTCGGGATGCGTGTCGGCGGTGAGTGCGACCGCCTCGCGGCCGTCCGCCGCCTGCCCCACCACGGTGATGTCCGGCTGGGCGTCCAACAGCGCGGCGAACCCGGCGCGCACCATCGCCTGGTCGTCCGCGATCAGCACGCGGATCATGTCGGCAGCCGGCCGCGCAACGGCAGCACGGCGTGGATCGCGAAGCCGTCGTCCTGCGTTCTGCCGAACGTCACCGAGCCGCCCACGCTCGCCGCGCGCTCGGCCATGCCGATGAGGCCGTGGCCGCCGCCGCGGCCGGCGCCCGCCGCATCCGCCTCGTCGGTGGCGCCCGGCTGCTCGACGGCGGCCGAGTTGACGACGTCGATGCGCAGATCGTTGCCGATGCGCTCGCAGTGGACCTGCACGGCGGCGCCCGGCGCGTGCCGGATCGCGTTCGAGAGGGCCTCCTGCACGATCCGGTAGGTCGCGAGCCCCGTGACCTCGGACACGAGGGCGCGGTCCCGCTCCGGCAGTTCGGTCAGCGTCACCGGCTTGCCGGCGCGCAGAGCCTGCGCGACCAGATCGGCCAGATCGCCGATCCCCGGCTGCGGTCGCAGCGCCCGGTCGTCGTCGCCCGTGCGCAGCACGCGCAAGAGCGAGCGCATCTCGTCGAGCGCACCCCGCGACAGCGCGCCGATCTCGTCGAACTCCTTGATCGCCGTCTCGTCGAAGCCGGGGTGCCGGAACCGGGCGGTCGTCGACTGCACCGTGATGATCGACATGCTGTGCGCGATGACGTCGTGCAGCTCGCGGGCGATGCGCGTGCGCTCCTGCATCAGCCGCACCCTGGTCGCCTCCTCGGCCGCGATGCGGCGCTCGTGCACGAGTTCGTCGCGGATGCGCGCCCACTGCGCGAGCACCACGGCGACGACGAGGGTCGCCCCCGAGACGGCGCCGAAGGTCACGACGTTCGTGGCGGCTGGGCTCTCCGGCCGCAGCACCGCCGCGAGCATGGCGGAGGTGCCGACCGCCACGACCCAGTGCAGCAGCGCGACCGGCCAGCGCGCCCGGGTGCCGGCGACGGCCAGGATCAGGGTCTGCGTGACGATGAGCACCGGCCACCACGGCCAGAGCGGTCCCGAGGTGCGCGAGACCGCCTCGAGCGCCAGGGCGCCGACGATGCCGAGCACGGCGCCGGCGGACGGGCGGATCGCCGCGAGCGGCAGCGAACCGACGTGCACGGCGACCAGCACGAACGCGACCGCCACGGGGACCGACGTGAGTCTCGACGCGAACGGCGCCTCGACGAGCAGCAGCACCATGCCCGCCAGCAGGGCGCTCGCGGTGACGACCCGCTCGACTCGGAGCCGGGTGAGTGCGGCGACGAACCGCTGCCGTGTGCTCTGCGCGAGCGCCGGATCGAGCGCCCGGAGCCTCGGCGGATGCGCGGCGACCATGCGGCATCCTTCCGTCCAGCCCGAACGGATGCGTGGATCGGCGCCCAGCCTACGGCCGATGCCGACTTCCGCCCGCAGGAAGCGCGCACACCGACACCCGTCCGATGGCCTAGCCTTGACCTCAGAAGTTGTGTTGTGCAGGTGGCAGTCTCGGAGTAACCGGTGAAAAGCGGATCTCGAGCGCGTGTGTTCAGCGTGACAAGTGGGGCGCACGCTGTGTGCGTTTCACCCGTTCGAGAGAAAAGAAGAAACGATGCCTACCGGTACCGTCAAATGGTTCAACAGCGAAAAGGGCTTCGGATTCATCCAGCCCGATGAGGCTGGTCCCGACCTGTTCGCCCACTACTCGGCCATTGCCACGAGCGGCTTCCGCACGCTCGAGGACAACCAGCGCGTCGAGTTCGAGGTCACCCCGGGCACCAAGGGCCCGCAGGCCGCGAACATCCGCGTCATCTGACGCAGCGCGTCTCTCTGAGACGCGAATGGACGTCATCTGACGTCCAGCCCAGTGCGGGCAGACTGGTCCCTGTGAGTGGACCGACGACAGTGCGTGCCGACCTCCTGGTGCAGACCAGGAGCGGTCCCGTCGTCGGGCACCGCGAGGCCGGTCTGTCCGCATGGCGGGGTATTCCGTACGCAGCAGCGCCGGTCGGCGATCTGCGCCTGCGCGCACCCCGATCGCCCGAGCCGTGGTCCGAGCCGTTCGAGGCCGCCCAGCAGGGCCCTGTACCGCCGCAGCCGCGGACCTCCGCCGCGACCGGTGCGAGCCGCAGCACTCCGATGTCGGAGGACTGCCTCAGCATCACGGTGCTGCGCCGTACCGCGGCGCCCGCCGCCCTGCCCGTCATGGTGTTCATCTACGGCGGCGCCTTCGGCATCGGCAGCTCCGGCTCGGGCTCGTACCGCGGCGAACGCCTCGCGGCCCGCGGCGACGTGGTCTTCGTGGGCTTCAACTACCGGCTCGGCGCGCTCGGCTGGATCGACTTCAGCGCCTACGGCACGGATGCGCGGCCGATCGAGACGAACGTCGGGCTGCGCGACCAGATCGCCGCGCTCCGATGGGTGCGGGACAACATCGCCGCGTTCGGCGGCGACCCCGACGACGTCACGCTCTTCGGCGAATCCGCCGGTGGCACGTCAGTCGCCGCGCTCATGACGGCGCCCGCTGCCGCCGGCCTCTTCTCCCGAGCGATCATCCAGAGCGGCGCGGCCGGCACGATCGCCAGGAAGCCACGGGCGGCGGAGTGGGCCGCGGACATCCTGGGTGCGCTCGCCGAGCACGACGACCGGCCGCCGGTCGAGATCCTCGCGACCGCGACGCCGGAGGAGCTGATGGCGGCGACCGCGAAGGTCGAGGGCCGGCTCGCGGACGACTTCCCCGGCGAGCGCATGCTCGGGCCGGTCGCCGGTGACGACGTGATTCCCGAATACCCCCTCGACGTGCTCGCCGACGGGCGGGGCGCTGCCGTGCCGCTCATCATCGGGACCAACGCGAACGAGGGGACGTTCTTCCAGCTGATTCCGACGATCGCCGCGACCCGCATCCGCGTCGATCGCATGATGGCGCTCGCCGGCGAGGAGGCCGGCGCCCGCGTCCTGTCGGCGTACCCGCACTATCCGTCGGCGCGTTCGCGCGCGGCGATGCTCACCGATGTCGTGTTCTGGCATTCGAGCGTGGCGATCGCCGAGGGGCATTCGCGCGTCGCTCCGACGTGGATGTACCGGTTCGACTTCACGACGCCCTGGCTGCGCGCCACCAGGCTCGGCGCGACGCACGGCGTCGAGCTGGATTTCGTGTTCGGCCGCGAGGACTCACCGGTGCGCCGCGTGATCACCACGGGCGGCGGCGCGAGGGCGGCCCGCGCCGTGACGGCCAGGATGATGCAGCGCTGGCTGCGCTTCGCGCACGGCGGGGGCGCCGACTGGCCGACGTACGAGCCGGTCGACCGGAAGACGCTGATCGTCGACGTCACCGACCGGGTGGACGCGAACCCGCAGGGCGACCTGCTCGAGACGTGGAAGGGCTGGTGGCCGTACCGCTGACGCACGGCCCCCTTCCCAATCGACGGCCTTTCGGCGGAATCGGCGCAGAAACAGGCTTCTGACCGGATGCGCGTCGGGTTCGGCCGTCGTTTGGTCAGTGATGGCTGGTGAGGCGGAGGAAGCCACTCAGCTGCGCCAGCCCTTCGGCGCTGTGCGGCAGCTGATCGGCGAGCGCGGGCGAGTGCACGAGGTAGCTCGCCCACTGCGCCCGCGAGATCGCGACGTTCAGCCGGTTCCGGTTGAGCACGAACTCGACACCGCGGGGCGTCTCCGCCGCCGATGACGCGGTCAGCGAGACGAGTGCGACGACCGCCTCCTGGCCCTGGAACTTGTCGACGGTCCCGACGCGGACATCGGGCAGATCGGCCTCGTCGAGCAGCGACCGGATGAGCGCGACCTGCGCGTTGTAGGGCGCCACCACGATCACGTCGCGCTGCCGCAGCGGCTCACGGCTCCGCCCCGCGCTCGGATCGGTCCACTGCCGGCCGATGTGGCTCGCCGCGATCTGGACGACCACCACGGCTTCGGCGCGCGACTGCCCCGACGTGTCGGCGTGCACGACCGGGACCGGGTGCATGCCGGGTGCGACCCCGTCGAGCAGCCGGTCGGTCGTGGTCGGCAGCTGCGAGTGCAGGCGCCCCTGGTAGGCGAGGTCGGAGACCGCCACGCACAGCGCCGGATGCATGCGCCAGCTCGACGCCAGGAAGAAGCCGAACTCGGCCGGCAGCACGTCCTCGTCGCCGGCAAGCCAGCCCAGCGCGGAGCGGTCGACGGGCTCGGGGTGCAGGCCGCGGCTGACCTGCGGCAACTGTTGCGGGTCGCCGAGCAGCAGGATGTTCCGAGCGCTGACGCCCGTCGCGATGGTGTTCGCCAGCGAGAACTGGCCGGCCTCGTCGATCACGAGCAGATCGAGGACGCCGCGGTCGACCTGGTTGCGCGTGCTGAACGTCCAGGCCGTGCCGCCGATGACGCAGCCGTCCTCGTGGCGCCCGAGGAACTCCGGGATCGCCTTCGCGGCCGCGAGAGCCGTCCACCGTCGCTGTTCGGCCGCGTCCTGCGGCCGCTTCGCGACGCGGTCCGGGTCGAGCCCGGCGTCGACGACGCGGTCGAGCAGATTCTCGACGACCGCATGGGACTGGGCGACCACGCCGATCCGCCACGCGTGGTCGGTGACGAGACGCCGGATGACCTCGGCGCCGACGTGCGTCTTGCCGGTGCCTGGCGGTCCCTGCACGGCGAGCGCGCCGCCCGTCGCGGACAGGTCGAGCAGGGTGCGCACGATGGTCGCTGCATCCGCGGGGGAGTCGGCACGCCCGGCCAGTGTCGGCCGTCGGCGCAACACGTCCGCGATCGCGTCGCGGCGGTGCGGGTCGTGCGCGAGCCGCTCACCCCAGTCGAGGATCGCCTGCCGCAAGGGTGTCGTGTAGAACGGCGCCCGCGGCGTGAGGGCGATCGGCACCTGCGTCCACGGCGCCCACGCGCCGCTGCGCTCGGTGACGGTGACGCGGGTCGAGCCGTCCGGCAGCGTGCGGACCTCGACCACCTCGACGCCCGCGTGCTCGCCCCGGTGGCCGACGGGGACGTCGCCGCAGATGCCGGGAGCGGGCGCCGCGTACATCGCGAACGCCTCGGCGCCCGGCCCGAGGGTGCTGCCAGGCGCGAGCCGGCCGGTCAGCCGCAGAGTGCGGCTGCGGCCGGGCGTCCAGTCGTCCCCGACCGCGGAGTCCACGATGAGCACGTCCCTGGTGTCGGCCCACTCGTCGAGCGGCGCGAACTGCCGGTCGAAGTGCTCCCACCAGTACGTCGTGTCCTCGCGGCGGTGGAAGTCGATCGCCGCGGCGGTGAGCGCGATCGCCGTCTGCGCGGGACTCCGGTCGGCCGCGGCGACCCCGTCGATGCCCGCGAGCAGGGCGCGCCTGGTCGCCTCCTCGCGCGCTTCGAGCTGTTTGACCCGGGCCGAGTGCTCAGGCTCCTCGGGCGGCGCGAACCGACGGGGCACGCCCCGGGCATCCGCCTGCCTGAGCAGCCAGTCGCGCAGCGCAAGGGTCGACCGGCAGTCGTACTCGTTGTAGTCGGCGATCTCCGCGAGCTGCGCCGCCGCCCCTCGGACGTCGCCGCCGGCCACGAGCTGTTGGTAGCGCACGTACGCGTCGATGGAGCCGGCGCCGGTCGTGACCTCGCTCGTGCGCAGATCGTCGCCCATCGTCAGCGGCTCGAGCTTCTTCAGGCTGTAGGACCGCTCGGACACGCGGATCGACCGCACCACGATCGGATAGAGGTCCACGAGCACGTGGTCGCGGAGCAACTCGTCGAGCGCGGCCTCGCCGACGCCGTGCCGCGCACAGAGTGCGAGCAGGTGACTGCGCTCGTAGTCGGCGTAGTGGTAGATGTGCAGTCGGGGGAACCGGCGCCGGCGCTCGGCCACGAACGCCAGGAAGTCGAGCAGCGCCTGCCGCTCCGCAGCGCGGTCGTGCGCCCAGAACGGGCGGAACTCGGTCCCGCCGTCGGACCCGTGCACGACGACGCCGAAGAGGTACTCGAGACCCCACTCGCGGTGGTCGTCGCTCCACAGCGGATCGCCCTCGAAATCGAAGAACACGTCGCCCGGATCCGTGGCGGGCAGCGCAGCGAGCGCGTCGGGCTCGATGACCTCGAACCGGACGGGCGGATTCTCCGTACCGGTGGCCTGCTCGGCCTCGAGTTGCAGTGCCGCCTGCCTGCGGAGGCGGTGCAGCGTGCCGGGACCGATGCCGACGACGGGCCCCGTGCTCGCGGCGAAGGCGTCGATGGTCGTGATGCCGGCGGCGCGCAGCCGCCGCCGCTGCGGCATCGTCAGCCGGGCGACGAGCAGCGGATCACGCAGCGCCTCGACCTGGGCGGCGCATTCGGCGCAGCGCCCGCAGGCGGTGACGCCGACGGCGTTCCAGGCGATCGGCAGGGTGTCGGCGAGCCGGCTGCGGACGAGGGAGGCGAGCCGTGCGGTGCGTTCCACGAAGACCGGCTCGATGTCGGTGAGCCGATGCGACGACGTCGTGCCGTCGCCGAGCAGCAGGTGCACACCGCCGACCTCGAGACCGAGTGCGCGCAGCCGGGTCGCGTACGCCGCGAGCTGCAGCAGGGCGGTGACCCTGGCGCGACGGGCGAGTTTGGTGTCGAACACGTCCCATCTCGTGCCGTCACGCACCAGGAAATCGGCGAAGCCGAGAAAGTCGCCGTCGAAGAAGGTCGCCTGGAACACCACGTCGGCACCGTCCGCCATCGCGGCGAGCGATGCCGCCTGCGCGGCGCGGTAGGCGTCGAAATCGGACTCCGGTCTGGCGATGACGGCGACCCCGCCCGGCCGGCCGGGCGAGTACGGGCCGTATTCGGCGAGGTACACGTCGAGCTGCCGGCGCTCGTGGTCGTCGCCGAGCGCCGCCGCTCGCCTATTCATCTCGTCGTCGGGATCGGGCACCGCCTCGACGCGCCCGAGTTTCGCGTCCAGGCGCCGCATGAGCGCCCACTCGCATTCGACCGCCGCTTTGAGATCGGAGGCACTCCAGACCACCGCGCCGTCACGCACGATCATGGCGGCTCCTTCCGACTGGGAACGGTGGGCTGGGAACAGTGGGTTGGGAACAGTGGGCTGCGAAACGCTATTGGCACCCTCCGACACGCGGCGTGCTCTCCTGCATCAGGTCTGCGAGCGGGGGCGCTGCACGTGCTGTTCCAGCCTGCGCTGCAGTTCCGCGTACGACGTCGCGCTCGGCGCGAGACCGCCGTCGCGCATCGTCGTCGCCACCCCGACCGCGGCGTCGAGCGCCGCGCGGTACGGCAGGGATCCGCAGCTGACGCGACGCACACCCAGGTCCGCGTGCTGCTGCAGCGTGCGCCCCGGCACGACGAGCACGTTCAGCGGCACCGGGATCGCAGCGGCGAGCTGCTCGATCACCGCGGGGTCGGTGACGCCGGGGACGAAGATGCCGTCGGCGCCCGCATCCACATACGCGAGCGCTCTCGCCACAGTCGCTTTCACGGTCGCATCGACGCCGAACCAGTACGTGTCGACTCGGGCGTTCACGAACACGCGAGGCGCGGCGGCTTTGACGGCGGCCACCTTGGCGGCGTGTGCACGTGGGGCCACCAGCCGCGGCGCGTCCGAGTCCTCGAGGTTCACGCCGTCGACGCCGAGCTCGGCGACGAACGCGGCGACGTCCTGGGGATGCTCGCTGAAGCCGTCCTCGACGTCGGCGGTCACGTACGCGGGCAGCGACCGCAGCCGGTGGACGAGCGTGCGGGTTCCCGCCTTGCTCGCGCCGTGCCCGTCCGGCACGCCGTTGGCGGCGTTCACGCCGAAGCTCGTCGTGCCGACCGCCGGGAACCCCGCCTCGACGAAGGCGAGTGCGGATGCGACGTCCCACGCGTTCGGCAGCAGGAAGGGCACCGGTCCCGAGTGCAGCTCGTGCAAGGTCACCGTGGATCTCCTTCGATCGATCGCGACCCTACGCTGGGCGCGATGCCCACACCCAGGACGGCCGGAACGCGCCCGGCGACGCGCCGATTCGCTGGTGAGGTCGCCGCCGGGTTCGCGGCGCTCGGCCGTGGTGTGCGGCTCTGGGGCACGTCGCCCCTGCTCATGCTGCTCGGGGCCCTGCCCGCACTCATCGTCGGCACCGTCTTCCTGGGGCTCTGGATCTGGCTCGTGGCCGGTATCGACACGGTCGCCAGGCTGCTGACGCCGTTCGCCGGCACCTGGGACGACTTCGCGCGCGAGGCCCTGCGCGTGCTGGTCGGGGTGGCCGTCGTGCTGCTCGCCGGCGCCCTGTTCGTCCTCAGTTACGTCGCGGTGACGCTCGCGGTCGGCGACCCGTTCTACGAGCGGATCTCGCGTCGCGTGGAACAGCGGCTCGGGGATCCGCCGCTCGAGCGCGACGAGCCGTGGCTGCGGGGTCTCGGCCGGGCGGTGCTCGAGGGGGTCCGGCTCGTCGTGCCGAGCGTCCTGCTCGGCGTCGTGGTCTTCCTGATCGGGTTCGTCCCGGTCGTCGGCGCGCCGCTCGCGGTCGTCGTCGGCGTGCTGATCGGCGGCCGCCTGCTCGCGGTCGAGCTGACCGGGTACGCCTTCGAGGCGCGCGGCCGCCGCCTGAAGGACAGGCGGCGGGTGGTACGGCGGCACCGCGTGCGCACGGGGGTCTTCGGCGGCGTCTGCTACCTGGCGTTCCTGATCCCGGTCGTGTCGGTGTTCGCGATGCCGGTGGCGGTGGCGGGCGCGACGGTGCTCGCGCGGGGGATGTTCGACGAGGAATCCACGGCCACGGTCACGGTCTGATCCGATCGACGCAGCACGGCGGCGACGCAGGCGGCCACGAGCAGCACGAGCAGGACGAACGCGGCGATCGTGAGCGCGTCCGGCCGCACGATCGACTGTCCGCGCAGCGCCTGCCATGTCACGAGCGCGATCAGTCCGGCATAGCCGGCGCCCCCGACCCGCAACAGCGCGGCGCGGCGGCGGGCCGAGAACGGGGTCCAGCGGCGCACCGCCCAGGCGAGGATCGGGAACAGCTGCAGCGCGTGCAGCCCGACGAAGTGCCCGATCCGCAGGTCGCCGTGCAGCGTGCTCCAGTCCGTCAACGGCAGGCCGGGGCCGCCGTCGGGGGCACCGACCGTGTGGCCGCCGCCGTCGCTCCAGCCGAAGTTCACGGTCATCAGAACCGCCTCCGCCATGCCGAGCACGGACAGCAGCACGCCCCAGCGCAACCCGGCCGCGATGCCCGCATCCAGCCCGCGGACCCGCACCAGGACCACAGCCAGGACGAGCATCGCGACGAAGAGCACGGAGATCAGGCCGCCCATCGTGTCGTAGACCGCGCCGTCGAAGGCCGTCGATTCGTTGAAGTGGCTCGTCGTGCCGCGGACGACCTGCATGTCGATGCCGACGATCTCGGCGACGAGCGTGACGAGCACGATGCTCGAGAACACCGTCAGCAATCGCCGATGCCCCTGCACGAAACCGAGCATCCAGCGCAGCGTGACGAGGTACACGGTGATGGAGACGCCGAACTTCATCGGCTTCAGCCACGCGGGCGCACCCTGGATCACGCGGTGGTCGACGGCCAGGCCGACGAGCGACGCGGCCAGCGCCACGGCGGCGACGACGGCGCCGATCAGGAGGATCGTCCGCGGGTCGGTGGGGCGGCGCGGGGCCGATGCGGGAACGGCGGCCGCAGGCTCGGCTGGGGCGGTGGTGACGGTCGATTGGCTCATGCCTCGAGCGTCGTCGCGGCCCCGACCGCCCACATCGGACCAGAGGGCCGATCCGTCTCCGCCCGGAGTACGAGGCGGATCCCGGCCGGATGCGCGAATCTGGACCGCATCGGGTCGCAGCCCGCGAAGGAGAGCCCATGCCGCCGGTCGAGGTCGCCACGCGCGAATCGGTCACCGCCGATCGCATCTACGCCGCGGTCGCCGGCGCGGCCGCCGTCGTCGCGTTCCTCGATCCGCGGAACACGCCGCTCACGAGCCTGTGGATCGTGATCGCCCTGCTGCCGTGGGTGGCGGTGCTCATCCGCCGGGAGCCGCCGCTCTGGCTGTTCGCGGCAGTCGCGATCCTGCCCGTGGTGCCCGCCGTGCTCGTCGAGGGCGCGGGCGCGGTGATCTTCCTCACGACGGCAGCCGCCAGCCGGGTCGCGAGCCGCGCGGACGACGTGTGGCTGGTGGCGGCGACCGCGGTCGTCGCCACCGCGCTGCCGTTCTCCGCGACGCTCACGCTCGGCGTCGATCCCGGCGAGGCGTACTTCGCGTTCGGGACCGTGTTCGGCGTGCTCGTCGGACTGCTGCTGCGGCGTGCGATGCGGCTCGCGGCCGCCCTCCGCGCCGCGCAGGCCCGGCTCGCGGACGCGGCCGCGCGAGAGGAACGCACCCGCATCGCACGCGACGTGCACGACCTCGTCGCCCACTCGCTCACCGTCGTGGTGCTGCACATCGGCGGCGCTCGCCGCGTGCTCCGCGCGGACCCGGAGGTCGCGCAGCAGGCGCTCGCCGACGCCGAACGCGTGTGCCGCGAGAGCCTCGACGGCATCCGCGGCGTGGTCGGGCTGCTCCGCGATGCGGACGACGTCCCCGGGCTCTCGCTCGACGTCGAGCAGCTCGTGGGCACCTACCGGGCGACCGGCCTGCCCGTCGTGCTCACGCTCGACGGCGAATGGAGCGCGCTGCCGCTCGCGGCGCGGGTGACACTGTTCCGCGTGGTGCAGGAATCCCTCGCGAACGCGGCCCGCTACGGCGGGGGCGCGACGGACGTGCGGGTCGTCGTCGAGGCCGGTGCCGCATCCGCCTCGATCGCGAGCCGACCCGGCGCGAGCCGCCCGGCCACCTCATCCGGCGGCTACGGCATCACCGGCCTGCGCGAGCAGGTCGCGGCGATGCGCGGTGAGCTGTCCAGCGGCCCGGATGCGGGCGGCTGGCTCGTCGAGTGCCGTCTGCCCCTCGCCCCCGCGCTGGCCGCCCCGACGGGAGGCGACGCGTGACCGCGCTCCGGGTCGTGCTCGCGGACGACCAGGCGATGGTGCGTGCCGGGCTGGCGCTCGTGCTCGGCGCGGAGCCCGACATCACGGTCGTCGCGCAGTGCGCCGACGGCGCGGCCGCGGTCGTCGCCGTCGAGCGCCACCACCCCGACCTGGTGCTGATGGACGTCCGGATGCCCGGCACCGACGGGCCCGAGGCGACCCGCCTGCTGAAGGCGCTGGACGAGCCGCCGCCGGTCCTCGCCCTGACCACGTTCGACGACGACGACGTGCTCTGGGCCGCGCTGGGTGCCGGGGCCGACGGCTTCGTGCTGAAGGACAGCCCGGCGGAGACGCTGGTCGAAGCCGCCAGGCTCGTCGCCGCGGGCGGCGCGTGGATCGACCCGCGCGTGCTGCCGCGGGTGCTCGCCCGCGCCAGGGCGCAGCCGGCGGCCTCGGACCCGCGGCGGCTCGACGCACTGACCGCCCGCGAGGCGGAGGTGCTGCGCATGATGTGCCGCGGCGCGAACAACACGGAGATCGCGGCCGACCTGCACCTGGGGGAGCGGACCGTCAAGTCACACGTCTCCGCGATCCTCACGAAGCTGGGGGTGCGCGACCGCACCGCCGCGGTCGTCGCGGCCTACGACGCGGGGCTGCGCTGACCCCGCCCCATCACGCACCGATCGGGCCTCCGAGCACCGGGCGCCGCGTGCTCGACGGCCCATCCGGTGCTCGACAGCGGGCGGCGCGGGGCGCGGGGGCCGGCGGTCAGATGTTCGACTCGAAGAACGCGAGCGTCGCCTGCCATGCGTCGGTCGCCGCAGCCTCGTCGTAGGCGTGCGGGTTGGTGTCGTTGAAGAACGCGTGGCCGGTGCCGGGGTACACCTTCGACATGAAGTCGACGCCCGCTGCGGTCATCGCCGCGGTGACCTCGGGCAGACCGTCGATCAGCCGCTGATCGCGCTCGCCGTAGAACGCCAGGACGGGCGCGGTGATGCCGGCCACCTCGGTGGATGCGGGCGGCGCACCGTAGAACGGCGCGGCGACGCGGACGCGCGGATCGGCAGCCGCGATCGCGAACGTGTAGGTGCCGCCGAAGCAGAACCCGGTGACCGCGACGGTGTCGCCGACGCCGGGCTGTTCGACGAGCACGTCGATGGCCCGCTTCAGCGCGGCGATCGACTTCGCGCCGAAGTCCGGCGCCTGCATCGGCGACATCGCCTCGCGCAGCCGAGGTTGCGCGGCCGTCCGCACCGCCTCGTCCGGGCTGCGCATCAGCGTGGCCAGCTCGTCCCCGAGCTCGGCGGTGATGCCGATCCTGCCCAGCAGGTCGGGGGAGAGGACGGTGTAGCCCTGTGCCGCGAACCGGTCGCAGATGTCCTTGATGTGGTCGTTGAGGCCCCAGATCTCCTCGATCACGATCAGTCCGCCCCGATTCGGCGCTCCCTCGGCCCGCGGTGCGAGGTACGCGTCGACGCCGTCGGCGCCCTCGATCGAAATCATCTGTCCCATGCGCTCATCCTGGGCCAACGCCCCTGAGCGTTCCGCCCGGCGGGCGCCTCGATCACCCGGCCAGCGCCTGGGCCACGAGCGCCCACAGCTCGTCGTTGTGCCGCCGCCCGAGCGTGCTCGGCAGGTGCATGAAACCGTGGACCGCGCCCGCGTAGACGTGCAGCGTCGTCGGCACGCCGGCGCGCAGCAGGGCGTCGGCGTAGGCGATGTCCTCCTCGCGGAACAGGTCGAGAGCGCCGACCGAGACGAACGCCGGCGGTAGGCCGGCCGCATCCGTCACGCGCGCGGCCGCGGCGTATGCCGGCACGTCCGCGCCCCCCGGCTCGAGCGTGCCGAGCAGCGAACGCCAGCCGAACTCGTTCGACCGCCGGTTCCAGACGTGGGCGCCGGTCGCCGGGTCGCGGTCGGTGGTGACCGCCCGGTCGTCGAGCATCGGGTAGACGAGGGCCTGGAACACCACCGGCACCTCGCCGCGGTCACGCGCGAGGATCGCGAGCGCCGCCGCCAGGCCGCCACCCGCGCTCTCGCCGCCGATCGCGATCCGCGCCGGATCGATCTGCAGCTCGTCCGCGTGTTCGGCCGTCCATCGCAGTGCGGCGTAGCAGTCCTCGATCGGGCCGGGATGCGGGGTGTCGGGCGCGAGCCGGTAATCGACCGAGACGACCACGCATCCGACGCGCTCCACGGCCTCGAAGACCGTCGCGACGTCGGCGTCCGCGCTGCCGAGCACATAGCCGCCGCCGTGGATCCAGACCAGCGCCGGCAGCACACCCGCCTGGTCCGCGGGCCGGGCGACGAGCACCCGCACGTCGGGGGACCCCTGAGGTCCGGGCACGTGCTGCTCGATCAGCTGCACGGATGCGGGCGTCTCGGTCGGCGGCGCGGGCATCGACCGCACCATCGCCAGCACCTCCGGTGTCAGGGCGAAGTCGGGGAGCGCGCCGAGCGCCGCGGCGATCTCGGGGTCGATCCACTCGCTCACGCGCTGACCCCGATGAACTCGAGGACGGCCGCGGTGACCTCCGCCGGGTACTCGATGTGCGGCGAGTGGCCGCAGTCCGGCAGGGCCAGCTCGCGATACGTCCCGCCGGCCGCCGCATACCGGTCGAGCACTGCGCGCGTCTGCGAGACCATCGGCTGCGGCGGGGCGACGTCCGCGCCGGGCCAGCCGGGCACGACGCCCGCCTGGCCCAGCATGTTCAGGTCGAAGAACGTCGCGTCCGACACGATCGCGTCGTCGAGTCCGCGGATCCACAGGACCGGCGGTTTGTCGGCGAGGCCGACGATCGCGGTCGTGTCGAAGTGGTCGGGCGTCATCGTGTTCAGCACCCCACGGGTACCCGGTCCGAAGCCCGGCCACGCGTCGACCGTGGTCGCGTCGCCCGGGTAGTTGTCGGGTCCGAGTCTCGTCGTCAGCATCGACTCGACCCAGAGGTCCTCCAGTGGTACGGAATCGGGGTTCTTCACGTAGAAGGCCCGGTAGACGGCGCGCGCCGAGTTCGGGTCGTCGCCGCCGCGGTCGCCCGCCTGCAGCGCCGCGACGAATGCCGGATTGGCCGCGCCGCCGCCCGATCCCGCGCCGCCGGACAGGATGCTGCCGTCGGCGGCCGTCGCGCCCCATCCGTACGGGGACACCGTGGACTCGAGGATCAGGCTCGAGACGAGCTCTGGCCGATCGAGGGCGAGCTGCATGACGACGCCGCCACCCATGCTCCAGCCGAGCAGCTGCACCGCCCCGGTACCGAGCTCGTCGAGCACGCTCGCCACGTCGTCGCTGAAGTCGCGGACCCCGCGCGTGCCGTCGACCGGCAGCGTCTCGCTCTCGCCGAACCCGCGCAGGTCGATCGCGAGCGCGCGCACCGACGGGGGCAGGCCGAGCATCAGCGGTTCGAAGAACAGCGACGACGACACGTTGCCGTGGATCAGCACGAGCGTCGCGGCGGCGTCGCCGTCGGATGCGCGCTCGAGCACGCGGGCGGTGAGGCGCGGCGTCGTGACGTCGCGCGCGGTGATGCCCTGCAGGACTGTCTCCATCGGAACTCCTTCGTTCGGACCGGTCCCGTCACACACCGAATCACGGAGATCCGGTGTTTCTGGACCGGATCATGCGGATCGGACGTGCAGCGGAACCGGATCTCCGTGATTTGGTGTGGGTGGGTGGGGGATGCGGTCAGCGGCCGGCGCGGTCGAGCGCGGCGTGCACGACGTCGGCCACGCGCGCGGCGCCGCGCGGCGCCATCGCGATCGTGTAGTGGTTCACGTCGGGCACCTCGACGATCTGCAGGTGCGGCACGTCCTGCCGGAACTCCTCGAGCCGGCCGGGGGCGTACAGCCCGGGCGGCTCCGCCTGCAGTCCGAGCGGCGCGCGCAGCACGGTCACCGGCTGCTGCAGCGCGTGCAGCGCGTCGAGGTACCAGTCGCTGCCGTAGAGCTCGACCTGGTCGATCGCGACGGCCTCGGGTACGGCGGACGGCCGGAACCCGCCGTCGACCGGCTGCAGGTCGTAGTCCACGTAGGCGGCGACGTCGTCGTTCCAGTCGCCGACGAAGGCGGGATGGGCCTGCCAGAAGGCGGTGTACGCCTCGCGCGACGGGAACACGCGGGTCAGCCGCTCGAACGCCGGCCCGAGCAGGGCGGCGGGTGCGGCGGCGGGGTCGAATCCCTCGGGCCGCACCAGCGGGAACCCGCCGTCGATCAGGACCGGCTCGGCGACGCGCTCGGGCTCCTGGGCGGCGACGAGCACGGCGACGAACGCACCCATCGAGTGCCCGGCGAGCACGACACGGTCGGCGCCGATCGCGTCGAGCAGCGCGCGCACGTCGGCGGCGTGCTGCCGCAGGCCGTACGGTCCGGGCAGCCGGTTGCTGCGCGCGCGGCCGCGCAGGTCCGGCGCGATCAGCCGCACATCCGGCAGCTGCCGCACGAGTCCGAGCACCGACCGGCTCGACGCGGTGATGCCGTGCACCACCACGACGACGCGCTCGCCCGATCCCCACTCGGCGGCGGTCAGCGTGCCGCCCTCGACGGGGACGTCGAGCCGTTCGGGCCCGGTCACTTCGCCGACCATCCGCCGTCGATCGTGTACGATGCGCCGGTCACCATCTGCGCGCTGTCGCCGGCGAGCCAGAGGGCCAGATCGGCGACTTCGGCCGGCTCGACGAGCCGCTTGATCGCGGTCTCGGTGAGCATGATCTCCTCGACGACGCGGTCCTTGGGGATGCCGTGCACGCGCGCCTGATCGGCGATCTGCTTCTCCACGAGCGGCGTGCGCACGTACGACGGATTGATGCAGTTGCTGGTGACGCCCTTCGGGCCGCCCTCGAGCGCGATCGTCTTCGACAGGCCCTCGAGCCCGTGCTTCGCGGCCACGTAGGCCGACTTGAACGGGCTGGCGCGCAGCCCGTGCACCGACGAGATGTGGATGATGCGACCCCACCCGCGCTCGTACATGCCCGGCAGCACCGCCCGGGTGAGCTGGAAGGGCGCGACGAGCATCAAGTCGACGATGAACCGCCAGCGGGCCGGGTCGAAGTCCTCGATCGGGCTCACGGTCTGCACGCCGGCGTTGTTGACCAGGATGTCGGCGGTGAGCTCGAGATCGTCGAGTCCGGCGGGTTTCGACAGGTCCACGGCCCAGACCTCGCCGCCGATGCGATCGGCCACCTGCTGGGCGGCGGACGCGTCGAGGTCCGCCACGACCACGGTCGCTCCCGCACCCGCGAGCGCCTGGGCGACCGCGGCACCGATGCCGCTCGCGCCGCCCGTGACGACCGCGCGCTTGCCGGTGAGATCGGTGGTCATGGCGCTCCTTCGCATCGTTGCACCGCTCACACTGCACCTCGGAGCGATCGTTCGCCAATCGATCGGCGAGCACTTGGCGAACGCTCATCGGGGTGCCGACGGCCCCGAATTGGGGCTGTGGCGATGCCCGGCGGCCAGCCCCTCGATTCGTACGGTCGCAGCATGAAGATCGCCAGGCGTCTCGGGATCGTCGTCGCCCTGCTCGCGGCCGCATCCCTGACCGGATGCGCCGAGGCGACCCCGCTGCTCGACGCCGTCCCGGCCGCCGCGACGTTCGGACACGTGGCCGCCACCGCCCCGGCGGCCCCGCACGTCGGGCGCTCGACCGCATCCGTCTCGCCCGCCGCCGCCGCGAAGGCGCTCGCCGCCCGGTGCGAGCCGGCCGCCAAGGGCGCGCTGAAGGCGGTGCTGCCCAAGTCCCCGGCGTTCTGGTCGAAGGGCACGTACGACGCGGTCCCGACCTGGACCGCGACATCGCCGCGCTACGCGCTGTTCGACACGGCGGGCGCCGTGGTCTGCAGCTGGAGCGGGCGCGCCCCGCACACCGTCGACTCGCTCGAGGTCGCCGCCCTGGCCGCGGGCGACGCGCAGTTCGCCGTCAAGAAGGCCTCGGTGACCGGGTCGGGCACCGCCGTCACCGCGACCACCTACCGCGACTGCAGCGTGTCGAGCGACGGCTGGGGCTGCGAGGTCGGTGTGCTCGTCGGACACGTGTGGGTCGGCGCGCTCTACGAGGGCGACACCGACATCTCGGCGTCGACCGCCGCGACGCGCGCGACGCACCTGCTCGCGGCACTCCGCTGGGCGTACCGCGCCGGCTACGCGCACACCGTGACGGCGGCGGCCTCCTCCTGGGCCGACCCGAGCGACTGCACGGCGTTCGACTCCGGCGACTCGATCGCTGCGGCGGCCGGGGTCACGGTCGACAGCGTCGACAGCGCGGACACGTCGATCGACATGGATCCCGCCGGTGCCACGCTCGCCCGCACGAACTACTTCGGCTGCGACTGGTGGCAGACGGCCGGCAGCTCGACCGTGGAACTGCAGGTCCAGGTGCTGCCGGGCGGCAGGCCCGCGGCGAACGCGTTCCGCGCCTCCAAGGGCGGCACCTCGCGCGCGGTCACGGTGACCGGGGCGACGAGGGCCGCGTACCGCGTCGACGCCGCCGGCACCCTGCGGCGCGTGGATGCGGCGAGTGCGGACGGGTGGATCGAGGTGCGCGCCGAGGGCACGAAGTCGGACGTCTCGACGGTCTCGCAGACCGACCTGCTCGCCGCCGCGAACCAGGCGCTGCACCTGCTGAGCAACCAGGGCTGACACCCCGCACGCGTCCCACGCGCAGTCGGGCCTCCGGCAGCGGCGAGGATTGACGCATGCCGTCAGCGCGAGTCCTCATCTCTCGCGCCGTCGCACTCGTCGCGCTCGCGCTCGTCGCGCCGTTCCTGATCGCCGCGAGCGCCACCACCGGTACCGCATCGGTGCGGGCGTTCTTCGTGCAGGTCCCGGCCTCGCCCGGCAGCACCGCGCGCATCCCGATCGACGTCTCGCTCTACACGCCGGCCGTGACCCCGGCGCCCGCGGTGCTGCTCGCGCACGGATTCGGCCAGGACAAGACCGCGCTGGCCCCCGAGGCGAAGCGGCTGCAGCGCGAGGGCTATGTCGTGCTGGCGTATTCGGCGCGCGGATTCGGCAGGTCGGGCGGCGAGATCGCGCTGGATTCGCTCGACGCCGAGGTGCCGGACGCCCGCGCGCTCGTCGACGTGCTCGCCGCGAATCCGGCCGTCGAGAAGGTCGAGGGCGACCCGGTCGTCGGTGCGGTGGGCGGCTCGTACGGCGGGGCGCTCGCGCTGATGCTCGGCGCGACGGATCCGCGCATCGACACGGTCGTCGCGGCGATCACCTGGAACGATCTGGCCGACGCGGTCGACCCGAAATCGGCCGGCACAGTGGCCGACGCCGGCGCGACGCCGCTGCGCGACTTCAAATCCGGCTGGATGGCCCGCCTCTTCGGCGCGGGCATTGCGGGCGCGACCACCCCGTGCGGCCGCTTCACCCCGGCGTTCTGCGACCTGTACGGGCGGCTCGTCGCGGGCGGCGGGCTCACCGCGGCCGACGAGGCGCTGCTGAAGCGGTCGTCGCCGGACACCGTGCTCGCCGGCATGAAGGCGCCGACCCTGCTGCTGCAGGGGTTGCAGGACAGTCTCTTCGGGCTCGACCAGGCGGATGCGAACGAGCGGCAGATCGCGGCGGCCGGCGCGCCCGTGCAGGTCCGCTGGTTCGACGGCGGACACGACGGCGGCAACTTCGACACCACCGACACGGTCACCGACGACTGGCTCGCAGCGCATCTGAAGCAGCACAGCGCCGTACCGGCGACGTTCGCCTACGACGTGCCGGCGACGGCCACCTCGTTCGACGAGACCCGCACGGCGGCGTCGTATCCGGGTCTCGACGGCACGCCGGGCGCGACGAAGACCGTGGCGCTCGCCGGCCCGCCGCAGACGGTCGTGAATCCGCCCGGCGGGGAGCCGTCGTCGGTCACGGGCATTCCGGGACTCGGCTCCAGCACCGCGCTCGGCCGCGAGGCCACCGGACTGCTCGGCGCGGGCAACCCCGCCGGGGAGACGGCGACGTTCGGCTCGGCGAAGCTCACGGCGCCGACCGTGCTCGCGGGGGCCGCCCACGTGCGCATCCGCATCGTGCCCACCGGCGGTACGGCGCCAGGCGAGGCCCTGCTCTACGCGCAGCTCGCGACGCGGACCGGGGATGCGCTCAGGCCGCTGCCCGGCGGCGTCGCGCCGGTCCGCGTCCGGTTGCCCGCGGGCGGCGCAACGGTCGACGTGACGCTGCCCGGCACCGCGTGGAGCCTGACGCCCGGCGACCAGCTCGTCCTCGCACTGCGCACGAGCGACACCCAATACGCCGGCAGTACCGCTGCCGCCGCGTACACGGTGGCCCTCACCGGCCCGATCGACCTGCCGACGGTCGCGACCATCGGGACCGACCGCAGCGCCGGGCAGCCGGCGACCGGCGTGCTGATCGGCATCGTGGCCGTGCTGCTCGTGGCGGCCGTGCTGCTCGTCGTCGTGGTCGTCCGCGGACGACGCCGTCCCGCCGCCGCACCCGACGGCGCTGCGCCGGCGGATTCGGAGGGGCCGCCGCTCGAGATCCGCGGCCTCACGAAGCGCTTCCGCTCGGGGTTCGTCGCGGTCGACGACGTCTCGTTCACCGTGGAGCGCGGCCAGGTGCTCGGGCTGCTCGGCGAGAACGGCGCGGGCAAGACCACGACGCTGCGCATGGTGGCGGGCCTCATCCGCCCGGATGCGGGCACGGTCGAAGCGTTCGGCGCCCCGGTCGGCCCCGGCTCGCCCGTGCTGTCCCGGCTCGGCTGCTTCATCGAGGGCCCCGGTTTCCTGCCGCACCTGTCCGGGCGCCGCAACCTGGACCTGTACTGGGCGGCGACCGGCCGGCCGCGCAGCGAGGCCAGGTTCGAGGAGGCGCTCGCCGTCGCCGACCTGGGCGGCGCGATCGCCAAGAAGGTGCGCGGCTACAGCCAGGGCATGCGGCAGCGGCTCGCGATCGCGCAGGCGATGCTCGGCATGCCCGACCTGCTGGTGCTCGACGAGCCGACGAACGGCCTCGACCCGCCGCAGATCACCGCGCTGCGCGGGGTCCTGCGCCGGTACGCCGAGGGCGGCCGCACGGTCATCGTGTCGTCCCACCTGCTCGCCGAGGTGGAGCGCACGTGTTCGCACGTCGTCGTCATGTCGCACGGCCGCGTCGTCGCGGCCGGCGAGGTCGGCGTCATCGCGGGCGGCGAAGGCCTCGAGTCGGCGTTCCTCGATCTCATCGGCGCGACGGAGCCGAGCGCATGACCGCCGCCCTCTCGAGCCCCGCGCGCACCGAGCGGACGCGCCGGCCGCTGCCGTTCCGCGTCGAGCTGGCCCGCCAGCTGAGCCAGTGGCGGGTGCGGATCGTGCTGATCATCCTCACCGTGCTGCCGGTGGTGGTCCGCATCGCGCTGCTGTTCGGCGGCCCGCCGCCGTCGAGCAGCTCGGGCGTCACCGACCTGACCGCGCTGGCGCAGGTGAACGGGGGCACGTTCGCCGCCTTCGTGCTCGTGCTGACCGAGGGCTTCCTCGCGACGCTGATCGCCGCCCTGCTGTTCGGCGACGTGATCGCGGGGGAGGCGTCCCGCTCGACGCTGAAATACCTGCTGACGGTGCCCGTGCCGCGGATGCGGTTGCTGGCCGTCAAGGTGGGCGTCGCGGCGCTCATCCTGCTCGCCGGCCTCGTGGCGCTGACGGCGGTCGCGCTGCTCGTCGGGATCGTCTCCTACGGGCCCGGCGGCATCCAGGTGCCGGGCGGCCCCCGGCTCACGCTCGGCGACTCGGTCCTGCGGCTCGTCTGCACGACGGCCGCGTCCGCCGCCGCGCTGCTCTGGGCGGCCGCGCTCGGCACGCTGCTGACGGTCGTCGCGGACTCGCCGCTGGCCGCCGCGGGCGGCGTGGTGCTGGCGTCGATCCTGTCGCGCATCCTCGACTCGATCCCGGCCCTCGGTGATCTGCGGATCGGCCTGCCGACCCACTTCGCGGCCGCCTATCGGCAGTTCCTGACGGATCCGGTCGATCTCGCCCCGGTCGCGAACTCGGTGCTGTCCGGCCTGATCTGGGCGCTCGTGCTCGGCACGCTGGCCGCATGGCGATTCAGCCGGAAGGACATTTCGGGCTGATTCGAGTCTCCGGCCGAGCCGGATCCGCGTCAGCGGCCGGTGTAGCCCGTGTGCACGTCGAACATGGGCGCTTCGGTCGAGGCGAGCAGCGGGCTCGTCACCGCGCACCCGGAGGGCAGTTGCGCCGCCACCCACGAGGCCGTCATGGGCGCCGTGGGGCTGCCGCTCATCGAGAGCATCTTCCACCAGACCGCGTTGGCGACGGTGGTGGGCGTGAGCGTCCAGCCGATCGTCTGACCGGCACCGAGCGCGTAGGTGCCGCCGGTGAACGTCCATTTCGTCGTGAAGGTGCGGACGAGCTTCGCCGTCCCGCCCCACGCCCGGACCGTCGGCGCCGACGACCCGCTGAGGGTGACCGTGGCGCTGCTGTTGTTGGTGACCGTGCCGCCGCCCCTGACGACGAACGTGGGGGAGGACGAGGCGACCGCGTTGCGGTTGACCCAGGTGATCGAGCCGTCCAGGGAGCCGATCGGGCACGTGGCGGTCACCGTGTGCTTCACCTTCTTCACCGTCGTGGCGGTGCCGAAGATCTGCGCGACGACGGGATACGGCTCGCCGTAGAAGTTGCTGCTCTGCCCGACGCTCGTGGGTGCCGAGGTGGATGCGGGTACCGGCGCCGCGGTGGGTATCGCGCCGAGCACCGCCTGCTGGATCGTGCCGTTGGCCGACGTGTTCACGAGCGCGGCTCCTGGCCGCGACGGCGTCGCCGCCGCGCATCCGCTCAGCGCCGTCAACAGCGCCGCGGCGAGCAGTGCGGAGTACACCGCAGTCCGCGGCGGACGTCGCCGAGGCGCGCGGGATCCGAGCATCTCCACAGGGTAGGAACCGGGCGGCGCGGGTGGGAGGTGGGCCGCCACCCCAAAACGGGATGCCTTACCCTCACGCCGGTAGCGTGCGCGGCATGAACCGACTCGGAAGCGGCCGCGCACGCGCACTGCCCGTCGACCTCAATCCGCTCTTCGCGCGCCCCGGTGAGGCGACCGAGCTCGACCGCTTCGCGCTGCCGGACTCGCCGTCGCTGCCCGAGACCGCGTACCAGATCGTGCATGACGAGGCGATGCTCGACGGCAACGCCAGGCAGAACCTCGCCACGTTCGTCGGCACCTGGATGGACGACCAGGCCGCCCGCATCTACGCCGAGGCGGCCGACAAGAACCTCGTCGACAAGGACGAGTACCCGGCCACGGCCGCGATCGAGGCGCGCTGCTGGCGGATGCTCGCGAAGCTCTGGCACGCGCCGGATCCGGGCGAGTCGATCGGCACCTCGACCCTGGGCTCGTCGGAGGCGTGCATGCTTGCGGGCCTCGCCCTCAAGCGGCGCTGGCAGCACGCCCGCCGCACGGCTGGCGAGCCGACGGACCGGCCGAACCTCGTGATGAGCTCTGCGGTGCAGGTCTGCTGGGAGAAGTTCTGCAATTACTGGGACGTCGAGCCGCGCTTCGTGCCGGTCACCCAGGAGCACAGAGTGCTCGACGGGCACGACCTGGCCGAGCACGTCGACGAGAACACCATCGGTGTCGTGGCGATCATGGGCGTCACCTACACCGGCATGTACGAGCCGGTCGCGGCGATCGCGGCCGCGCTCGACGAGATCCAGGCGGCGACCGGCATCGACGTCCCGATCCACATCGACGGCGCATCCGGCGCGATGATCGCCCCGTTCCTGCAGCCCGACCTGGCGTGGGACTTCCGGGTGCCACGCGTGGCCTCGATCAACACGTCCGGGCACAAGTACGGTCTCGTGCCGCCGGGGCTCGGCTGGGTGGTCTGGCCGCACCGCGACCTGCTGCCCAAGGATCTCGTCTTCGACGTCAGCTACCTGGGTGGCAGCATGCCGACGTTCGGCTTGAACTTCTCGCGGCCGGGCGCGCAGGTGCTCGTGCAGTACTACCTGTTCCTGCGGCTCGGCGCGGAGGGGTACCGCGCGGTGCAGCAGGCGTCGCAGGACGTCGCCCACTACCTCGCCGACGGCATCGCGAAGCTGGCGCCGTTCGAGCTCTGGAACGACGGCAGCGACATCCCGGTCTTCGCGTGGATGCTCACGGACGGTCACACGAAGAACTGGACCCTGTACGACCTGTCGGACCGGCTGCGGATGCACGGCTGGCTCGTGCCCGCCTATCCGATGCCCGCCGACCTCGAGTCGATCACCGTGCAGCGGGTGGTCGTGCGGAACGGCTTCAGCCGGGACCTCGCGGCGGTCTTCCTCGACGACCTCACCGCCGAGGTGGGCTACCTCGAGTCGCTGACCGAACCGCTGCCCGACCGGGCGCAGAAGGCGCAGGCCTTCCACCACTGACGCCCCGGCTACTCGGCGGGAGCGCTGTGTTCGGCGTCCTCCTGCTCGATGACCCGCTCGACGCGGCGGTCGGGGATCAGCCACATGCCCGCGACGACGACGTAGAGCGCGACGCCGATCCAGGGTGACAGGAACGTGCCGGCGATGCCGACGCAGTACAGGATCGGCGAGATGCGCCCCTTGCGGTCGCGCCCGATCGCGGCCTTCAGCCGGTCGTCGCCGTTCTGGGCGCGCAACAGCATGCGCGACAGGATGAAATAGGCGATCGCCGCGGCGAGCAGCAACAGGCCGTACAGCGCCGTGGGCGCCGTCGCGAACGCCGACTCGCTCATCCAGTCCGTCGAGAACGGCACGAGCGACAGCCAGAACAGCAGGTGCAGGTTCGCCCACAGCACGCCGCCGGACACATGGGTGGTCGCCGCGAGCATGTGGTGGTGGTTGTTCCAGTAGATGCCGAGGTAGATGAAGCTCAGCACGTACGCGAGGAACACGGGGATGTCCGGCTGCAGCGCCGCCCACGTCACCTCGTGCGGCCGCGGCAGCTCCAGCACCATGATCGTCAACGCGATCGCGATGACCGCGTCGGTGAACGCCTCGAGTCGCCCGGTACGCATCCGCACACGGTAGCGGCGGTGGGTCCGGTCAGCGGGCGGCGGTCACTCCGGCGTCGCTCGCGGGCATGGCCGGGGCCGCGTCGGGGCACTGCGTCGCGATGGAGCCGTCGGCCCACGCCGACGTCACCGCTGCCGTCGGCGAGCCGCCGATCGTCTCGGTCTGCTGCCAGCTGTCGCTGTCGGTGACCGTCGTCGACGACCATCCGACGGACTGGCCCGGCTGCAGCACGACCGCGCCCGATGCCGTGGTCGCCGCCGACTGCCACGAGCCCGGCTCGGCCGTGAAGCTCACGTCCCCTGCCGTGTCGTAGCCGCGGGCCGCGGGAGCGGCTCCCTTGATGTCGACCGCGGCGGTCGAGGCGTTCGTCACGGTGCCGGTCACGATCACGGCCACGGTCGTGTCGTTGCCCATGAGTCCGTCCGCGATGACGCTCGTCACGGATCCGGTGAGATGCCCGGTGGGGCACCCGAGGTCGACCGGCAGGGCCGATGCCGTCGGCGCACTCGTCGGCGGCGTGGTCGGCGCTGCGGAGGCCACGGCTGCGGCGACCGCCGGCGCTGCGCCCGCCGGGACCGCGGGCGTCGGCACGGCTGCGGGTGCGGTCGGCGTCTCGTCCCATGCCCAGTCGCCGGCTGTGGGCGATGCGCCGGGCGTGAGATCGATCGATCCACACGCGCTCAGCGCCGTCACCAGGGCGAACGCGATCGCCAAGGCGGCGGTGGCTCGCGCGGGCGCGCCGGGCGGACGGATGCTCACGAGCCGAAACCTAGTGAATAGGCGCGAATTCGAATACACCCATTTCTCGGGGCAATTCGCTTTGCGAATTCACTCGTGAGTTGCTTCGGTGGCGCGGATGCCGGTGGTTCTACGCTGCGAGTGTGAGCTTCGAGGTGGCCGCCGGTGCGTACGACCGGTTCATGGGCCGATTCGCCTTCCCGCTCGCCGTCGCGCACATCAGCAGCCTGGATCTGGGCGGCGTGGACCGAGCCCTGGACGTCGGATGCGGCACGGGCGCGGTCACGACCCGGCTCGTCGCCGCGCTCGGCGAGGGGCGAGTCGCCGCCGTCGACCCATCGTCCCCGTTCGTGGCGAGCACCCGGGCGCGGTTCCCGGGCGCCGATGTGCGGCGGGGGAGCGCCGAGTCCCTGCCGTTCGCCGACGACAGCTTCGACCTGACCGTCGCGCAACTCGTCGTGCCGTTCATGGCCGACCCCGTGCGCGGGCTCGCCGAGATGATCCGGGTCACGCGACCGGGCGGCATCGTGTCCGCCTCCGTGTGGGACCACGGCGGCGAGCGCAGTCCGCTTGCGCCGTTCTGGCGCGCCGTCGGGGAATCCGACCCGGCGGCGCACGACGAGTCGGGCCAGTTCGGCGCCCACGACGGCGAGCTCGCCGATCTCTTCGAGCGGTCCGGGCTCATCGAGGTGACCAGGCGGACGCTCTCCGCGACGGTCGGACTCGCCGGCCCCGCCGACTACTGGGAACCGTTCACGCTCGGCGTCGGACCTGCAGGCGCCTACCTGGCCGGCCTCGACGAAACCGACGCGGAGGCGCTCCGAGCGCGCTGCCTCGCCGAACTGCCTCCCGGCCCCTTCGCGCTCGACGTCGCGGCATGGGCCGCGACCGGGCGCGTGCGCCCGACGGCGTCGCCATGAGCGTGCCGACGGTGACCCCGCGTGCCGCGACCGTGCGCAGCCTCGCGGTGTGGGTGCCGGGCATCCTGCTCATCGCGACGGAGGTGCTCGGGGTGTGCGACGCCCTGATCTGGACGCCGCAGGACCTCGCGCCCCAGGTGCCGCTCGAGCGCATCGGCGCGACGCTGGCGTCGGACGGCGACCTCGACTGGGCGGTGGCCACCTTCGCACCGTGGCCGGTCGTCTGGTCGGTGCTGACCGCGCTCTACCTGCTCGTGTTCGTGCCGCTGCGGCGATCGCTCGCGCCGTTCGCGCAGCGGGTCCCGAAGCTGCTCGCGTGTTCCATCGGCCTGGTGCTCGTCGGGCTGGCGGTGTTCTTCCAGTGGTGGAGCGAGTTCGCGATCGCCATGTCGGTCTCGGACGCCCTGCCGCCCGGAGTCGGCGGCACCTCGCGATTCGGCCACGTGTTCCTCGGCGCTGGTTTCATCGCGGGAGTCGCGGGTGTCGTCGGACTCGCCGCGGCGGTGCTCCGGGCACGCTTCGCTGGACGGCGGCCGCTGCGCAGGTCGTAACGCGGACGACACACGGCGACACGGCATCGAAACAGTGACGGTATACCGTCGCGGGCAATCCAGTCGCCGACCGCACCGCTCGGGAGCCACTCGTCGTGTCCTCGTCATCCGCTGTCCCGCTCGTCTCGCCGTTGCTCGACCCTCGATCGCAGGTGCTCGACGCGCGGCAGCGGCAGGTGGTGGAGCGCGTCTCGGCGGCCGAGCGGGCGCACATCCTCGCGCTGCCCTCCGACGACCCGCTGGACCCGAAGCGGCGCTTCCGCGTCGAAGCGACCGGTCCTGAACTGCGGGGCCAACCGGACGCGGTCCGCGCGACCCTCGCCCGGAACGACGGGCCACTCGACGCGATCGCCGACCGGCTCGTCGAGCGGCATCGACCGGGTCGTGCTGGTCGGCGCGGGTGACTCGCTCGCCGTGATGGTGGCGGCCCGATCCGCGCTCGAGACCATGCTGGGCGTGCCGTGCGAGCCGGTCCAGAGTCTCGAGTTCGCGTACTACCAGGGCGCCACTGCCGTCAGTTCGACCGCGGTGATCGCGGTGTCCAGCTCCGGCGAGACGACACGGACCGTCGAGGCGATGCTCGTGGCGCAGCACGCCGGCGCGTATACAGTCGCGCTCACCAACACCGCCGGCTCGACCCTCGAGACCGAGGCGACGACGGCGCTGAAGATCGAGGCGACCCGGGTCGGCTGGCCGACGCAGTCATCCACCGCCGCGCTCGCGCTGCTGCTCGAACTGGCCGTCCGCGTGGGGGAGCGGCGGGGCGCGGCGCCGGCCGCCGACTGGCGTGCGGCGCTCGACGCGATGCCCGACACGATGTCGGCGGTCCTCGCCGCGATCGATGCGCCCATCGCGCGCATCGCCGCCGAGGAGATCGCCCTGCTCGAGCCGGCTGCCGCCGTCCTGTTCAGCGGCGCCGGCCCCACGCTCGCGGCGGCGATCGTGGGCGCCGCGAAGGTCAAGGAGTGCACGCCGCTGCACGCGATCGAGATCCAGGTCGAGGAGTACCACCACTACAACTCGCAGAAGGCGGGCGAGCCGCTGTTCCTGCTCGCGCCGGCCGGTCCCTCCGTGCCGCGTGCGGTGGACACCGGCACCGACGCCCACCGCTGGGGCGGCCGCCTCTACGTCGTCACCACGGACGGCGAGCACGCGTTCGATTCGCTCGCGCCCGAGGCGCTGATCGAGCTGCCCGCCGTGCCCGAGCCGCTCTCGCCGCTGCTCTACCTGCTGCCGGCACAGCTCGTCGGCTACCACCTCGGGCTCGCCGGGTTCGCGGCAGCCGAAGCGGCGGCGGCACATGCCTGACGCGACCACGGCCGCGCGCACGCTGGTGTGCATCGGCAACCTGACGATCGACGAGGCCGTCTCGCCCGTGGGGGAGCGGGCCGTCTCCGTCGGGGGCGACGCGCTCTTCGCCGGCCTCGCCGCCCGGCTCACCGACCCCGCGCTGCACGTCCGCGTCCTCGCGCCCGTCGGTGCGGACGCACCGGACGCGCTCCGCGCCGCCGTGCTCGCCGCGGGCACCGATCCGTCGTCGCTGCCGTCGCGGCAGGCGCCGACCGTGCGGAACGTCGTCACGCTACGGCGCCGACGGCGGGCGCAGCTGGGAGCTGGTCCTCGGCGACGAGCACTTCGAGGCACCTTTCGGTGCACCCCGCCGACATCGACGACCGTGTCCTGGCCGCCGACGGCGTGCTGCTGTCGGCGATGGGGCTGCGCGCCCAGCTCGAACTGGCCGCCTGGCTGCGCCCGCGCACGGCGGCGACCATCTACTTCGATCCGCAGGAGGACTACGTCGCCGGCAACGAGGCGGCGCTGCTCGACGCCGTCGGCGCGTGCGACGTGTTCCTGCCGAGCGAGGTCGAGGCCGTCGCGCTCGCCGGCACCGCCGACCTCGCGGCCGCCGCCGCGACCTTCCTGGCGCTCGGGCCCTCGGTCGTCGTCGTGAAGCGGGCCGAAGCGGGGTGCCTCGTCGCGACCCGCGATGTGCCCGATCCGGTCGCGGTGCCGGCGGACGCCGTCGACGCCGTCGACAGCACCGGCGCCGGCGACGCGTTCTGCGGCGCGTTCGCGGCGGAGCACCTGCGCAGCCGGCGATCCGATCGCGGCGGCCCGTGCCGGGGCGGCCGCGGCGCGCGTCGCCGTCGGCGGCAACGGCATCGACGCGACTGCTCGCGCGCGGTCCACGAGCTGGAGCCGGCGCGATGACCCGGATCACCGTCATCAACCCGAACACCTCGGACGCGCTGACGCGCACGATCACCGATGCCGCGCGCGCCGGTCGCCCCTCGCGGGCGTCGAGGTCGAGGGCGTGCATCCGACGGTCGGTGCCGCGAGCGTCGAGAGCCACGCAGAGGAGGCGATCGCCGCCGTCGGCGTGCTCGAGCAGGTGCGCGCGCACGACGCCGGCACGGACGCGTTCGTCGTCGCCTGCTTCGGTGACACCGGCGTCGATGCCGCTCGCGAGGCCGCGACCGGTCCGGTCGTCGGCATGACCGAGGCGGCCCTGCAGGCAGCCTGTCTGGTCGCCCACCGGTTCGTCGGTGATCACGATGCCGGCGCGCACGATCGCGCACTCGCGACCGCGTCGTCCGAGACGCTCGGCCTCGAGCACCGCTGCTCTGTGCGTGCGGTCGACGTGCCCGTGGCGGACTCGAGGGCGGCTCCACTGCACCTGCTCGACGCGTTCGCCGACGAGGCGCTCGCCGCGATGCGCGACGACGGCGCGGAGGCGGTCGTGCTCGGCTGCGCCGGCCTCGCCGACCTCGTCGAGCCGCTCGCGGCCCGGACTCGGCGTGCCCGTGATCGAGGGCGTCGCCGCCGCGGTCGGTGCCGCCGCCTCCCTCATCCGCATGCGGGTCGGCACGTCGCGCGCGAACACCTACGCGGCAGCGCCCGCGCTGCCCGACCTGGACGGGGTGCGGCTCGCATGACCGCGACCCTGTTCCGCGAGGTCCACGTGTACGACCGCGCCGCACCCGCCGGCATGACCGGACCGCACGACGTGCTCGTCGACGGGCGAGCGCATCACCGCGATCGGGACCGGTCTGCCGCCGTCAGAGGGTGCTCGCGTCGTCGAGGGCCGCGGCCGTCACCTGCTCGTGCCCGGCCTGATCAACGCCCACTTCCACTCGCCGGCCAACCACCTGAAGGGCGCCGTGCGCAGCCTGCCGCTCGAGCTCTTCATGCTGTTCGAGTCGCCGGCGGACGACGCGCTCGCGCCGACACCGCGCGAGGCCTACCTGCGCACCATGCTGGGCGCCATCGAGATGCTGCAGCGCGGCATCACGAGCGTGCAGGACGACGCGTTCCTGATGCCGTACCCGACGCCCGAGATCATCGACGCGGTGGCGTCCGGCGTACCGCGACAGCGGAATCCGGGCGACGATCGCCCTCGACCAGCCCGAACTGCCCGAGTCGGCCAAGCTGCCGTTCCTCGACGCGTTCGGGGATGCGCGCGACGGGCTGGATGCGCCGGCGCCGGCGCCGGCGGAGCGGCTGCTCGAGGCCTACGACCATCTGCTCGTCACCTGGCACGGGTCGAGCCGCGACCGCATCCGCGCCGCCGTCTCGATCTCCGCCCCGCAGCGGGTCAGCCCCGAGTACTTCGCCGCGCTCGACGACCTCGCGGTCCGCAACGGCCTGCCGCTCTACGCGCACATGCTCGAGACGAAACCGCAGCGCACGCTCGACGACCGAGCAGCCGCGGTTCGCCGGCCGCTCGCTCGTGCGCTACACCGCGGATCTCGGTCTGCTGCAGCCGCACACGAACGTCATCCACGCCGTCTGGGTCGACGACGAGGACCTCGACCTCATCGCGGCGTCCGGCGCGACGATCGCCCACAACCCGGTCAGCAATCTGCGGCTCGGCAGCGGCGTCATGCCGTGGCGAGCGGCACGGGACCGCGGCATCCCGGTCGCCCTCGGCACCGACGAGGCGATCTGCGACGACACGATCAACCTCTGGACCGTCGCGAAGGTCGCGGCCCTCATCCACACCGTCTCCGGCCTCGACAGCGACGACTGGCCGGCGCCCGCCGAGGTCCTCGACTCGCTGTGGCTCGGCGGAGCCCGCGCCCAGCGCCGCGAGGGGGAGCTGGGCGCGGTCGAGGTCGGCATGCTCGCCGATCTCGCGCTCGTCGACCTGCGCACGATCGCGTTCACGCCGCTCAACGACCTGCGGGAGCAGCTCGTGCACTGCGAGGACGGACACGACGTCGTGCTCACCATGGTCGACGGCCGCGTCGTCGCGGAGCACGGGCACGTGACCGCGGTCGACGAGACCGCGCTGCTCGACGAGGCGCGCGAGCTGTTCGCCGCGAAGCTGCCCGCGGTCCGCGCCGCCCAGGCACGGGACGCCGAGACGCTCTTCCCGGCCTACCAGCGCATGGTCCGGCGGGCGGCGGCGACCGATGTCGGCTTCACCCGATGGGTGGGCACGCGAGTGACCGCGCCGTACGCGTACAGCGCGATGCCGTCCAGGCCGGACGGCACCTGGCCGAACGGCGCCCGCCTCGCGGTCGTCGTCTGCGTCGGCGTGGAGGAGTACCGCTTCGGCGACGGCCACACCGAGGACGTGCTGCCCGGGGTGCCGGCACCCGACCACGTGAACACCGCCTGGCGGGACTACGGCAACCGGGTCGGCGCGTTCCGGCTCCTCGACCGGCTCACCGACCTGCGCATCCGCCCGACGGTGCTGCTCAACACGGACGTCTACGACACGGCCCCTGACGTGCTGGTCGCGGCCCGCGCCGCGGGGGCCGAATTCGTCGGGCACGGCCGCAGCAACTCCGATTCGCTCGTCGGCATGGCGCCGGCCGAGGAGCGCGCATACCTCACGGACGTCGCCGCCCGCATCCGGGCGGCGGAGGGCCGGGCGCCGGGCGGGTGGTCGAGCCCGTGGCTCGCCCACACGCCGGCGACACTCGACCTGCTCGCCGAGACCGGGTACGAGTACCTGCTCGATCTGCGGCTCGACGACCAGCCCGTCTGGCTGGCGACCGCGAGCGGGCCGCTGCTGTCGATCCCGTACAACGCCGAGATCAACGACTCGAGCACCATGATCGGCCGGCAGGCGTCGGCGACGGAGTTCGCGGAGATGATCGTCGCCGAGTACGAGGAGCTGGCCGCCGCGGCGGCCGACCGGCCGCTCGTGATGAGCATCGTGACCGCATTC
The DNA here is from genome assembly GCA_963716965.1 of uncultured Actinomycetota bacterium. GTDB lineage: Bacteria > Actinomycetota > Actinomycetes > Actinomycetales > Microbacteriaceae > Amnibacterium. Next base: position 1,329,374 of record CAVQUZ010000001.1, read on the forward strand.
GTTCATCAGCGGCGTGCCCTTCCGCCTGCACGCCGTCGGGCGGGCGCTCGCGAAGGTGGCCGGCGGCGACGGGCGTGTGGTTCGCGACGCCCCGCGAGATCCATGCCGCGGTGCTCGCCGATCCGGCGACCTTCGGGCGACCGGCGGAGGTGGCGCGATGACCGCGGACGAGCCCGTCGCCGTCGTCGACGACCTGTCGCTGTCGCTCGTGCGCAACGGGCGTCGCAACGAGGTGCTGCGGCACGTCGAGCCTGGAGATCCGGCCCGGGGAGATCCTGGGCCTGGTCGGCGAATCCGGCAGCGGCAAGAGCGTGCTCGCGCTCAGCCTGCTCGGGCTGCTGCCCGGGGGCTCGCAACCCGAGGCCGACGGCGCAGTGCACGGTCACCGGGGTCGACATGCTGCGGGCCCGCCCTGAGGAGCTGCGTCGCGTCCGCCGCGACGCGCTCGGCGCGATCTTCCAGGACCCGATGACGTAGCCTGAACCCGACCATGCGCATCGGCGGCCAGATCGGTGAGGCCACCCACGACGACGCCGAGTCGGTGCGCCTGCTCGAGACCGTCGGCGTGCGCGACGCCGACGCTGCGGCTGCGCGTCTACCCCCACGAACTCTCGGGCGGCCTGCGGCAGCGGGTCATGGCGGCGATCGCCGTCGCGGGCCGGCCGAGGCTGATCGTCGCCGACGAGCCGACCACCGCGCTCGACGTCACCGTGCAGGCGCAGCTGCTCGCCCTGCTGCGCGAGCTGCGCGACGACTTCGGCTGCTCCGTGCTGCTCATCACCCACGACCTCGGCGTCGCCGACCAGATCGCCGACCGGCTGGCCGTGCTGTACCGGGGCGACCTCGTCGAGATCGGGCCGGCCCGCGAGGTGGTGCGCGCGCCGCAGCACGACTACACGAAGTCGCTGCTGGCGTCCCGGCTGTCGCTGACGATGCCGCGGGACGCGCGGTTCGGCGGCACCGACGGACGACGCGGCCGAACCCGCCGTCCGCATCCGCGACCTGCGCCGCGACCTACACCGTGCGGCGCGGCCGCGGCGGCACGCAGCACATCGCAGGCCGTCGACGGCGTCGACCTCGACGTCGCCAAGGGCGAGGCGCTCGCGATCGTCGGCGAGAGCGGGTCGGGCAAGTCCACGCTGCTGCGCATCGTCGCCGGCCTCGAGACCGCCACGAGCGGCTCGATCGAGCTCGCCGGCACCGGCGGCGCGCAGATGGTGTTCCAGGACGCCGGCTCGTCGCTCACCCCCTGGCTGACGCGTCGGCGAGATGCTCGGCGAGCGGCTGCGCCCGCTGAAGCTGCCCCGCGACCAGGTGCGTTCGCGCGTCGGTGCGGCGCTCGCCGCGGTCGGGCTGCCCGCCGAGGTGGCCAAGGCGCGGCCGGCCGAGCTCTCGGGCGGCCAGCGCCAGCGCGTGGCGCTCGCCCGCGCCACCATGGTGCCGCCGACCGTGCTGCTCTGCGACGAACCCACCAGCGCGCTCGACGCGTCGCTGGCGAAGAGCGTGCTCGCCCTGATCCGCGACCTGCGGGCCCGCATCGGCATGACGGTGCTGTTCGTGACCCACGACCTGGCGGTCGCGCGGCTCATGGGCGACCGCATCGCGGTCATGCAGTCCGGCCGCGTCGTCGAGCTCGGGCCGGCCGAGCAGGTCATCGCCGAACCGCGCGAGGCGTACACCCGCACGCTGCTCGCACGGCCGTGCCGGAGATCGACGGGAGTCGCCTGATGACCACCGCCCTCGCGCCGCGCACCCGCATCCGTCCCGGCTCGATCGGCGGGCGTGCCGCTGCCGCGCCCGGTCGCCTGGGCGCTCGTCGGGCCTGCTCGTCCTGATCACGCTCGTCGCGCTGTTCGCGCAGCTGCTCGCGCCGTACGACCCGATGCAGCCGGTCGGCGGCATCAACCTGCCGCCGTTCAGCCCGGGTCACCTGCTCGGCACGGACCAGATCGGGCGGGACCTGTTCTCCCGCACGCTGATCGGCGTGCAGGCGAGCTGGTTCAGCGCACTCGCGATCGTCGCGAGCGGGCTCGTCATCGGCGGCGTGGTCGGGCTGGTCGCGGGCGCGACCGGCGGCTGGGTCGACACCGTGCTGATGCGGCATCACCGACCTGTTCCTCGCCCTGCCGGGCGCGCTGGTCGCCATCGCGATCGTCGCCGCGCTCGGCCCCGGTCTCGGCAACACGCTGCTCGGCGTCGCGATCGTCTGGTGGCCGTACTACGCCCGCATCATGCGCGGCGAGGTGAAGGCGCTCGCCGCCCGGCCGCACGTCGAGGCGGCCAGGCTGGCCGGCGTCGGCCGGGTCCGCATCCTGACCCGGCACCTGCTGCCCGGCGTCGTGCCGACCGCGATCGTCACGGCGAGCCTCGACATCGGCAACGTCGTCCTGCTGCTCGCCGGGCTCTCCTTCCTCGGGCTCGGCCAGCAGGCGCCCGCGCCCGAACTCGGCGCGGACACCGCGCGGGCGCTCAGCCAGCTGCTCAGCCAGTGGTGGGTGCCCGGCATCCCCGGCATCGCGGTGCTGGTGCTGAGCCTCGCCGCGAACGTCGGCGGCGACGCGATCCGCAACCTGCTCCCGTGACCGGCGGTGACCATGGCATGCGCTTCCTCGCGCCGACGGCTCGGCGCCGCCGTGCATCCTGCTGCTGATCCTGTCGTTCGTCATCTTCCTGCTGCAGACGATCTCGCCAGGCGACCCGGCGCGCGCCTACGTCGGGCGCGAACGCGTCGAACGCCGCGGTGGCCGCCGAACGGCAGCGCCTCGGCCTCGAACGACCCGTTCCTCGTGCAGTACGTCGCGCTTCCTCGGCACGCCCTGCACCGGCGATCTCGGCCGGTCGCTGCGCACCCGGCACGCGGTCACCGCCGACCTCGCGCACCTACCTGCCGGCCACCGCGGAGCTCGTCATCGCGGCGTTCCTGATCGCGCTCGTGCTCGCCGCGCTGTTCGCGGTGTCGGCGTCGCTGCGCTGGCCGGGCGGCGCGATCGGGCGGGGCCTGCTGCTGCTGCTCGCCACCGCGCCGCCGTTCCTGCTCGCGCTCGTCGGCATCATCGTGTTCTTCGGCGCAGCTCGGCTGGCTGCCCGCCAGGCGGCACTCGGCGACTTCCAGGACCCGGGACCGTTCGGGGTGCAGGTCATCGACACGCTGCTGCACGGCCAGGGCGACGCGTTCGCGCGACGCCGTGCTGGCACCTGATCCTGCCGGCGGTCGTGCTCGTCGATCGCGCCCGCGGTCGCGATCGGCCGCGTGTTCCGCGCCTCCCTCGACGGCGTGCTGCGACGCCGACTACGTGCGCACCGCCCGCTCGAAGGGCCTCACCGAGGCGTCAGCGTGCTCGTCGAGTCACGTCGTGCGCAACGCGCTCGGTCCCGGCCTGTCGATGGCCGGGCCTGCAGCTCGGCTTCATGTTCGCCGGCGTCGTCGTCGTCGAGCAGGTCTTCTCCTGGCCGGGCATCGGCAACTACCTCGCCGCCTCCATCCCCGTCGCCGACTTCCCGGCCATCGCGGGCGTCACGCTCGTGCTCGGGACCATCTACGTCCTCTCCAACACCGTCGTCGACCTGCTGCAGGCCGTCGCCGATCCGCGCATCGCCGCGGAATGGCGGCGCCCGGATGCACCGCGTCGCACGGAGGGTCGCCGCCATGCCGCACCACCCACCTCCCCGGCACAGCGATCCGATAGGAGCACCACCCGGTGCATCGACCACCTCCCGACACGAACCACGCTGCGTGCAACCCCGTCAGACGCGCACTCACGACGCTCGTCGTCCTGCACCGCTGTGCTGCCGCTGCTCGCGCTCACCGCGTGCAGCTGCGGCACCCGCCACCTCGGCCGGCGGCCAGCCCGGCGCCCCGACCGAACGGCGTCCTCACCGTCGGCCTGCTCGGCGACATCGGCCAGCCGCCGGACCCCGACATCTACTACGCCAACAACGGCACCGCGATCATGATCAACGCCTACGAGGGCCTGGTCCAGTACAAGAACGACACCGACGCGGTGAAGATCGCGCCGCGGCTCGCCGACGTCGTGGGACGTGAACAGCACCAACGACCGTCTACACGTTCCACCTCCGGCACGGGCGTCACGTTCCACGACGGCACCCCGTTCACCTCGGCGGCGGTCGACGTCGCGTTCAAGCGGCGCATCGCGGTCAAGGGCGGCGCCGCCTACATGGTCGAGGCGCGTCAAGAGCGTCGCGACGCCGGACGACTACACCGCCGTCGTCACGCTGACGCACGCCGAACTCCGCGTTCCTGAGCTACCTCGCGTCGCCCGTTCGGCCCGAAGATGGAGTCGCCGACCGGACTGACCAAGCAACGCCGGCACGGACGACGCGCAGACCTACCTGTCGACGCACGACCTCGGCACCGGGCCGTACGAGCTGACCACCGCGCAGACCGGCGTCAAGTACGAGCTGACGCAGTACGACGAAGTACTGGGGCCCGAAGTCGCCGTTCACGAAGATCGACATGCCGGTCTACACCGACGAGTCGGCGCTCGAGCTGGCGTTCGACAAGGGCACGGTCGACACGATCGTCGCCGCGCTGCCGTCGTCGAGCCTGGACAAGTACTCCAAGGCGTCCAACGCCGTCGAACTACTTCCTGCCGACGCTGCAGGGGGCGCTGGTCACGGTCAACCCGAGCCACCCGTTCTTCAAGACCGCCGACCGCCAGGATCGCGTTCCTGAAGTCGATCGACCAGGCGCAGCTCGTCAAGCAGGTGCTCGGCAAGCGCAGCTGCGGTCGCCACGACGATGTACGCCAAGGGCATGATCGCCGGGCGGCCGACAAGCAGGCGATCACGCTACGACGCGACCGCGCTGAAGACCTACGTCGGCGGTCTCTCGGCCACCGCGAAGAGCACGAAGCTCGTGATCGGCTACGCCAACGGCAACGTCAACGCCCAGCCGATGGCGAACATCGTCGTGGCGAACCTGCAGACGGTCGGGCTGACCGCCGTCCGCGCAGGGCTACGACACCTCGACCGTGTTCGGCTGGATCAACAACCCGCCGAAGGGACCGGACGCGTTCATCGACGGCAACAACGGCCCCGACGGCGGCGACCCGTACATGTGGGGTCACGTCTTCTGGGACGCGTCCGGCGGCATCAACTACTTCGGCTGCCAGTCCGAGCCAGGTGAACTCGACTGCTGAACGACGCGGTCGAAACCGGCGACACCGCCGAGCTACGTCAAGGCGGGCGACCTGTACGGCCAGACCGGCTGCTTCCTGAACCTGTCGTACAACAAGGACTGGGTCGTGGCGCAGAAGTGGCTGACCGGCGTCGCCGGGGCCAGAACATCGGCGCCAACGAGCTGGACTTCTGCAAGCTCGGCATCGCGAAGTGACGGCGACTGGGGCCGCGCATCGCGCTGACGCGCGGCCCCATCGACGCGGCGACCGGAAGGATCGGCAGCACGTGACCAGCATCCCCGTCGAGGAGGAGCCGCGGCTCGCTGTCCCGCTACGATCTACGACACGGTGCGGGAGCGCATCATCCTCGGCCAGTACCCGCAGGGCAGCCGGCTCCCCGAGCAGCGCATCGGGGAGGAGCTCGACGTCTCGCGCGTGCCGCTGCGCGAGGCGGTGCCGCTGCTCGAGCGGGACGGGTTCGTGCACACCCGTCCGCGGCGCGGCGCGGTCGTCGCCAGCTGGGACGAGAAGGCCATCAACGACCTCTTCGACGTCCGGCTCTGCATCGAGGTGGGGGCGGCGCGCTACGCCGCCCGGCAGGTCGCGCTCGGGGCGCTCGATGGAGCGCGCTGGACGCCGCGCTGGACGACGCGCAGCACGTCGTCGACGAGCGGTGACGCCTACGCGATCGCCCAGGCCAGCACGGCCTTTCACGAGGCCATCGTCGAGACCGCGGCGAACGAACTGATGATGAAGATGATGCGGACGGTCTCCGGGCCGCATGACCTGGCTCTTCTTCCTGACCAGCGGCCTGCCGGCCGAGGACGCCTTCGACGATCACGTCGCGCTGCGCGACGCGATCGCCTCGGGCAACGAGCGCGTCGCCGAGTCGGTGGCCTACGCGCACATCGAGCGCGACCGGCTGCCGTCATTCGCGGCAATGCACGAACGGCGCGCCTGAACCATCCGCCAAGCCGACATTCACGGCCCGTGCATTTGGTGTGGACTATTCGGCGAATTCTCAATGTCGTGCCGCTACGCTCGCATCGCTCGATGTTGAGAAAGGTCAATCCATGGCAACGCAATACGCCGAAACATCCCTGTCCCAGCCCTACTACGGCGCTTCCTTCGGAATCGCTTTCTCGCGCTTCTGGAAGAAGTACGCGACATTCAGCGGGCGCGCGAGCCGCAGCGAATTCTGGTGGTGGTATCTCGTCCAGATCGTGGTCGTCGGCGTGCTGTACGCGGTCATGCTCGGCGGTGCCTTCTCCGGCAGTTCGCACATCGACCCCTCGACCGGCATCTTCGTCAACAGCCCCGGTCCGCTCTACGGCGTCGGGCTCGCGCTGCTCATCGTCTGGGCACTCGCGACCATCGTGCCGACTCTGGCGATCGCGTGGCGCCGGCTGCACGACGCGAACTTCGCCGGGCCGTTCTACTTCCTGGGTCTCATCCCGTTCGTGGGCGGGATCATCCTGCTGGTGCTGTTCCTCATGCCGTCGAAGCCCGAGGGCGCACGCTTCGACTGAGCCGCACCGGCATCCTTCCGTGCCCCGCGGGACCTTGCTCGACGAGGGACCGCGGGGCACGGTCACGTCTGCGCGGCACGCGTGAATCGGCACCGGTACGATCCCGACGGCCGACCGTGGAGAGGACCCGATCATGAAGCAGCACGCGAGGGACAGCCCGCTGATGCAGCCGGTCTACGGGGCGTCGCTGCCGGTCGCGGTCGTGCGGTTCTGGCGCAAGTTCGGCATCTTCCGCGGCCGCGCCAGTCGGAGTGAGTACTGGTGGTGGGCCCTGGTCGAGGCGGTCGTCACGGCGATCGGCTACGGCCTCATCTTCGTCGGCGGCACCGTGGACCCGAACACGGGCGCGTCGACGGCCGGCCCGCTCGGCGCCGCCGGCAGCGTGCTCGTGTTCGTCTGGTGGCTGGCGACGCTCGTCCCGTCGCTCGCCCTGACCTGGCGCCGCCTGCACGACGCGAACGGGTCGGGCGGTTTCGCCTTCGTGTTCCTGATCCCGATCGTGGGCTGGATCATCCTGCTGGTGTTCCTGCTGATGGGGCCGAACCCGAACGGTGCCCGCTTCGACTGACGCGGGCGACCGGCGCGGGCTCAGGCTCGCCCGCCCACCAGTTCATCGGCGGTGAGCAGCAGGGTCACGGCCTCCTGGTCGGTCCAGCCCTGTTCGACGAGCCACGGCCAGTCCTGCCAGGTCGCGGCGGCGAAGGGGCGGATCGTGTGGATCGGCCAGCGCGGGTCGGGGTCGTTGTCCGGATGCGTCGGGTGCTCGACCGCGGGGATCTCGTCGAGCGCCCGCTGCATCCGGTCGTAGAGCTCGGGGGAGAAGCCCACCGCTTCGGCCCGTCGGGCGCGATCCGCCCAGGTCTCAAGGGCGGCCGGCACGCCCTCCTTGAGCGCGTTGCTCAGCATCCACATGATCGCGGCGCCCGGCCAGTCGGGCCAGTGGACGCGCAGCACGCGCGTCCAGGCGAGCGCCTGCTCGCGGCTGAACCCCTCCCACACGCGGTCGTGTTGCCCCGCGTAGTAGACGCCGTCCGCCATCGCTCCTCCGACCGACCATGGCGCCGTCGGTGCGGCCGCCGCCCGCCAGTCTCGCGGGGCGGCGGCGCGAGTACCAGGCCCCCGAACCGAGAAGACGCCCAGACTGCTGCCCCCGACTCCCGCCGGCCCAGAGCGCGCAGCGCCGGCGCGCGGACGGTCAGCGGACGGTGGCGTTCGGGGAGCGCAGGGCGCCGGGGGAGCGCAGGTACTCGCCGAACCAGAGGCAGGCGAGGGTCGCGACGCGCTCGATCATGCCCGCCTCCTCGAACCGGTGGCCCGCCCGCGCGATGACCTCGAGCTGCGAGATGCCGCTCAGCCGGGCCTGCGCGCGCTGGTTCGAGTCGAGGAGCTCCTGGTTGCAGTCGCCGACGACGAAGCAGGTCGGCGAGTGCACGGCGCACACGTCGGGGCCGGCGAGGTCGGACCAGCCGCCGGCCGACACGATGGCGGACACCTGCGGGCCCGCGCTCGGGGCCGCCCGCAGCGCGGCTGCCGCGCCGGTCGAGACGCCGAAGTAGCCGATGGGGCCTGCCGCGGCCCACTTCGCCGCGAGCCACTCGGTGACGCCGAGCAGGCGCTTCGCGAGCTGGTCGATCTGGAAGGCCATGTAGCTCTGCGGGTCCTCCGCCGGCGTCAACAGGTCGACGACGATCGTGCCGAATCCGGCCTGGGCGAGCCGCGCGGCGACGTGCAGGTGGCCGGGGTCCTGGGGGGCGCGTCGCGGCCCGTCGACGAGCACGACGACGCCCGCCGCATCCGTCGGCATCTGCAGTACGCCCTCGACGGTCGCGTCGCCGACGTCGATGCGGACCGTCGATGGCGCCGGGCTGCCGCTCGCTTCGATGCGGTGTGCTGCGTCGACCTCGTCGGCGAACATGATGACCTCGATCTCTGCGGAGCCGCTCTGCCCCGCGCATCGATATGGTCACCCCGCGCGAAGGCGGAAAGCAGGGACCTAGGCCCCATGCACGTGACTACTGACCCGACCAAAGACCCTGTTCGGATCGCGGCTTCGGGTGGGGGACCGGGCCCGATCGGGCCCACTCACCCAGGGCTCGCGGAGCCGGCGCACCGAGCGTGTCCGCGCGACGCTCAGAAGGCGTCCGGCTGGCGTGCTGCTCGCGTCACCCAGGCCGCGACCCCGGCGCGGTTCGGCACGCCGAGCCGTCGCAGGATGCTCCGCACGTGCTGCTCGACCGTGCGCTCCGAGAGCACGAGCTCGGTCGGAGATCTCCCGGTTCGTGCGCCCCCGCGCGACGAGCGCGGCGACCTCCGCCTCGCGCGGGGTGAGACCACCCGCCGGCGCGCGCAGCGCCCGCGCGGCAGCCGCCGTGGTCCGGCTGCCGACGGCGACGGCCCGCGCTTCGGCGTCGAGCGCCCACCGCTCCTGGGCCGCGTCGTCGCCGAGCGACCGGGCCAGGGTCGCGAGGGCGAGCGAGACCGGGCCGCTGTACGGCCCGAGCACCGTCGCCGTGACGTGCAGGTGCGCGTAGGGCTCGAGCCGCTGCCGGATCGCTCGGGCGGCGTCGCGGTCGCGGGCGAGCACGGCGAGCTCGGCGTGCCCCGCCTCGGCCACCAGCCATTCGACCACGGTCTCGGGCATCGAGCCGATGTGCGGGGCGATCGCCCGCCACAGGTCGACTGCCGCATCCCGCCGGCCGAGCGCGGCGAGGATGCGAGCCCGCCAGCCCTGCGCCACGAACGGCGCGCCGGCGATCGCCCGCGCGACCTCGGCCTCGATCGGGGCGAGCCCGTCGCCGGTGCGCGTCGCGAGCTCGGCGCGCACGATCAGTCCGAAGAACGCGGCGTCGGGCGCCCCGCACGCCTCGCCGAGCGCGAGCGCCTCGGCCGCGAGCGGCACGGCGTCGTCGACCCGGTCCTCGAGCAGTGCCAGGCAGGTGCGCGCGAGCGCGAGCCGCCACGACCAGCTCGGCGACTGCAGGCGCGCGACGAGCGACTCGAAAGCGATGTACTCGGTGTTCCACTCGGCCCGCAGCCCGAGCTGCAGCAGCGCGTCGAGCCGCCACAGCCGCCCCCACGCGACGATCTGCTCGTCGCCGCCGGCTGCGCCGACGAGCTTCGTGCGGGCGGCGAGCTCGAGCCGGGCGCCGACGCCGGCCGGCCCGAGCGCCCCGGTGTGTGCGGCCCGCAATTCGGCGAACTCGAGCGCGGTGCGGTCGGCCGAGGGCCGCTCGCCCGGTTCCGCCGGCCGCTCGAGCCACGCGCTGTCGATCGCGGCCAGCTGCAGTTCGACGAGCCGCCGCAGGTCGCCGGGGGCCGGCCCGAGCATCCCGAGCGCCTCCAGGCAGGCCGACTGCCTGGCCGCGATGGCGCTCCACGCGGCGAGGCCCGGCGCGTCGACCGCGAGGGCCGCGCGCGCCACGATCTGCGCGTCGCCGAGTTCCCGGCCGATCGCGGCCGCGGACCGGGACAGCTGCCACGCCCGCTCGAGCGAGCCGCCACGCGCCTCACGGCGCGCCTCGTCGAGCAGCTCGCCCGCACGCCGCCGCGCGCCGCGCGGGTCGAGCCCGGCAGCGGCACCACCCGCATAACCGGCACGCATATCGAATGATTGCGTACTTCTGCGGATGCCCGACAGGCCGCCCTACCGGGAGCGTTCTGGCATGGACATCGCCGGCAGGAACCCAGGTCTGATGGATGCGCGAGCGGCGAGGACAGGCGGCTGGATCGCGATCCTGTGTGCGGTCGCGGGCCTCGTCATCGTGGCGATCGATGCGGTCGTGCCGGCGCAGGTGCCGGCGACCCAATACAGCGCGCCCTTGTCGCCCGCGGGGTTCACGGGCCAGCAGATCGCGCTCGGCCTGCACCACTGGGCGCTCGCGATCGGTGTCTGGCTGCTCGGCAGAGCGGGGCTCGCGGGTCGCGGCAGGCTCGCCGTGGTCGGCACTGCGCTCAGCGCGATCGCGTTCGTCGCGATCGGCGTCCAGGAACTGGTCGCGATCGCGGTCGCGCACGCCGACGACGACTCCGCGGCTGCCGGGATCGTCGACACGGGCTACGGCATCGTCACGATCCTGCTCGCGGTCACGCTCGCGGTGCTCGGCATCGCCACGCTGCGGGCGCGTGTCTTCGGTGCCGCGCGATGGTGGGGGCTGATCACCGCCGTCGCTGTGATCGTGCTGCTCATCCCTGCGCAGTTCGTCACGGGCATCGCGGGCACCGTCATGATCGGCGCCTGGTTCCTGCTGTTCCTCTGGCCTGGAATCGCGGCGGTGCGGCTCGCATCGCGCGCGCCAGTGCCCGCACGGGAGCCGGCGGCGGTGGCCTGACGCCGCGGGCGAGCGTCACACGCCGCTTGCGGCAAGGCGCGCATCGACCGGATGCACCACGCACGGCGCCGAATGCGCGTCGTCGCCCGCCGCCGCCGCCGGGTCCTCGCGCAGGTACTCGCCGAACCAGTCGCAGGCGAGGGCCCCGACCTGTTCGATCATGCCGGGCTCCTCGAACCGGTGGCCGGCCCCGGGCACGACGTCCAGCTCCGAGATGCCCGTCAGGTGCGCCTGGGACCGCAGGTTCGACTCGAGGAGCTCCTGATTCCAGTCGCCGACGACGAAGCAGGTCGGGCATTCCACCTTGCCGACGTCGGCCCCCGCGAGGTCGGACCAGCCGCCCGCGGAGAAGATCGCGGACACCGGCGGGCCATGGCCGGCCGCGGCGCGCAATGCTGCGGCCGCGCCGGTCGAGGCACCGTAGTAGCCGATCCGGCAGACGCCGGTGCCCGACCGATGCGCGAACCAGTCGGTCACCGTGCGGAGGCGGCCGGCGAGCAGGTCGATGTCGAAGGCCGCCGTGCCGTGCCGGTCCTCCTCGGGCGTCAGCAGGTCGACGCGCAGGGTGCCGATGCCCGCCTGCGCGAGCTGCGCGGCGACATACCCGTGGCCGGGATCCTTCGGAGCACTCCGCGGCCCGTCCACGAACACGACCGCCGCGGTTGCTCCCTCGGGAAGATCGAGGAGCCCCTCGACCGTCACGTCGCCGACTCCGATGCGGATCGGGGCGCCGCCGACGCGCGGACCTCTCGCGGTCCGCCGCGTCGTGCGTGCATCGAGTGCGGCCGCGACCTCGTCCGCCGTCATGGCAGGGACGTCGGAGCGCCCTGCGTCGATGTGGTCGGCGAACATGGGGCCCTCGAATTCTGTGGGCTCTCTGCGCCACGCGTCGTCATGGTCACCCGACCCGGTCGCGCAATGCAGGGACTTAGGCCCCGGTAATGCAGCGGCGCGTGCGACCAAAGGCCCTGGCTCGACGAGGCGTTCGATGTCTTTCGGCCGCTTTCGCTGCTTTCGCCGCAATCGGCGATCGTCCGGTCAGGTCACGCGGCATGGCGAGTGGGCGGAGTGGGCGGACCAGGCCGAAGCCCGCCACATCAAAACGGCGGCGGATCGGGTTCGGTCGGCGGTGGCGCGATGCGGATGGCCGGCTTGCTCGTGTAGGTGCCGTGCCAGCGGGTCTCCCAGGTGCGGCTGCCGTCGGGGTTCGCGGCGACCTGCACGTAGCCGTCGTCCTTCATCTGATGGTCGTTGCGGCACACCAGGTGGAGGTTCTCGAGCGATGTCGACCCCATCGTGTTCTCGCCGGCGCACATGGTCGATGTCGCATTGGTGCCCCGGAGTGCCGCATCCAGGCCCTCGGCAGGTCTGGTCCATGGCCAACAGCGCGGCGGACAGCTGCGAGTCGATGTAGCGACTGTGCGAATCGACCCCGATGAGTACGTTGTCAACGGGATCGACCGTCACGCGCGTCCACTTCGCCGTCACCGCGGTGATGCGCCGGGCGGTCGGGGCGGTGATGGGTCCCCATCCGGCCAGGGTGCCCGGCTCGTCGCCCTCGCCGCATGCCGTGTCCGCGGGCAGGATGACGAGCAGGCGCGCCTGGATCGGCTTGCCCTTCAGCTTCGGCCGGCGGGTGTCGAGCCGGATCTCGGTCGGCAGGCCGACGCGGCTCTCGGGCGCGCCCGGGTCGCGCGGCGCGATCGGCAGATCGAGCAGCGACTTGACGAGCACCTCGGCCGCCGCGTCGTACATGAGCGTGGACAGCGTGCGCGTGTTGCCCTCGACACCGTGCGCGGCGACCGCGGCCTGGCGCAGCGCGTCGTGGATCGCCGCGATGTCGGTCTGCGGACCACGCAGTTGCATGACGGCCTGGTCGTCGTCCTCCGCCCAGAAGGAGACCTCGCGGGCGGCGGTGGCAAGCCGCTCCCGTGCGGCCGCGGCGGCGGTGTCGGCCTGGATGCGCAGGCGATCGAGCCTGTCGTTCAGCCGCTTCGGCGCCAGCCCGGTCACGTGCGCGGACGCCTGCGCGTCGAACCAGTCCAGCCGCTCGCGGTCGATGCCCTCAGCGGCGCTCGCGACCATGCGCACCGTTCGGATGCCGCAGTCGCCCGCGACGAAGCGCGCGTGGGTGCGCGGCAGATCGTGCTGCAACCTCAGCCCGAGATGCAGCAGGGACGCGGCGGCCGTTCGCGTGACGTCGAGCTCGCCGGCCAGATGCATCATGAACGCCTTCGCGGCGGGCCCGTCGAAGGCGACCCTGCGCCCGCGAGCCTGCTCGTCGGCGACCATCAGCTCCCACGCCTCGACGACCGCGGTGACCGTCGCGGCCTCGGCCACCCGCTGCGCGCGCATCGTCGACCGCAGCCGGCCGTTCATCGCCTCGAATGCGCGATCCGCCGCGAAGAATTCGGACCCGTCGAGCCCGACCTCGGCGATTCGCCGAGCGAATGCGCTTGCGGGCTCGGCGACGGCATCGAATTCATCCGCACCGACGGGCTGATCGCCGTCATCGCGGGAAGGTTCGAAGTCGTCCACGAGTGAATGCAATCACGGGCCACCGACAATGCATTCGCGCGCGACGTCGAACAATGATGCCGTCAGAGTATGCAGGTGTTCGAGAGCGTGAACCCGCGGAGTGCACCCGTTGATCTCGACGCGGAATCACCCGCGACGACGAATTCGCTTCCCTCGGGAGAGAGTTCCACCCGCCTCACCCCTGCGCCTCCGCCAGCTCGACGATGATCCCCTCGGGTCCGCGCACGTAACAGAGCCGGTGCGCCTGCTGCCAATTCACGACCGAGCCGATGGTGTCGTAGCCGGCGGCCCGGATCCGGTCGAGCGTCTCGTCGAGGTCGTCGACCGCGAGGCAGACGTGCTGGATGCCGATCGCGTTCGCCGGCAGCGCCCCCGCATCCGGGCCGTCGGTCGGGTGGATGAACGTGGTCAGCTCGATCCACGCTCCGGCTCCCGGCGCCTGCATGCCGACGAGCCGCGTGCGCACGTCGGTGAGCCCGATGATGTCGCCCAGCCAGTCGCCGTCGAGCTCCATCTCGCCCTGCGGCTCGAGCCCGACCGCGACGAAGAACGCCTTCGCGGCCTCGAGATCCGTGACGTTGATGCCCACGTGGTCGACCCGCCGCACTGCCATGGGCCGAGCGTGCGGACGCGACACAGCACCTTCGGGACACGTCGGCATGCGCGCGCAGCACGATCTGTCCCGAATCGACGTGCATCCACGTCGGATGCGGGTGGATGCGCGCAGCGCGGGGTCCGGCCGCGCTACCCCAGCTCTCGACGCACGGCCTCGAACGCGTCCCGCGAGAACGCGACGATGCTGACCGCCTCGACATCCGTCGGCGTCGCGGCGATCGTCTGTACCGCGGCCGCGACCGCGTCGTCGAACGGCCACCCGTAGATGCCGGCGCTGATGAGCGGGAACGCGACGCTCGCCGCGCCGAGCTCGTCGGCGACCTCGAGCGACCGCCGGTAGCAGGACACGAGCAGCGACCGGTCGCGCTGCCCCGCGCGCGTAGTTCGGGCCGACCGTGTGGATCACCCACCGCGCGGGCAGCTCGCCGGCGGTCGTCCACCCCGCATCCCCGGTCGCGAGCCCGTTCGGGAACCGGGCGACGCAGTCCTGCAGCACCGCCGGACCGCCCGCCCGATGGATCGCGCCGTCCACCCCGCCGCCGCCGCGCATCCGGCTGTTCGCGGCGTTCACGACCGCGTCGACCTGCTGCTTCGTGATGTCCCCGAGGACCGCGCTGATCGTTGGCACCCGACCAGTCTGCGACGGCCGAGCCGAGCGCCCGCTGGGCCGTCAGGACCCGCCGCCGGCATCGACCGGACGCCTGCCCAGCGCGTCGACGGCGCTCGGATGCGCGGGCAGCGCGATCTCGTCCGTGTGCGCGAAGACCCGCTCGAAGATCCGCTTCATCGGCCAGCGGGACATCGATCGCATCGACGCGTTCCGCGATGCCATCGCGAGCCGGTTCGCCGGCAGGTAGCCGTGGATGCCGCCGGGCGGCAGCTCCTGCGACCGCGCCACGTACGGGCGCATCCGCGACTCGAACAGGCCGAGCGCCGCGGGCACGTCGGCGACCTCCTCGAGCGCGCCCGCCAGCACGTACGCGCCGACCAGCCCGACGCTCGTGCCCATGCCGGTCAGCGGCGACGGGCTCCACGCGGCATCGCCGAGCAGCACGACCCGGCCGGCCGACCACGTGTCGAGCCGCACCTGCGCGAGCTCGTCCACCGCGAAGTCGGATGCGGTCGGCATCGCCGCCAGGATCTCGGGCGCGAGCCAGCCCGCCCCGCGGAACACCTCGGTCAGCAGCGCCTCCTGCGCCGCGCGACCGCGGGGGAGCGGCGCCGCCCGACGCCCGGTCGCGAAGCTGAGCAGCGCCATCGAGCCGCCGGATGCGGTCGGCCGCAGCGCCAGCATCCGCCGCCCCGGCGCCGAGTACATCGCGAACCAGTGCGGCATCGGCGGCTCGATCGGCGTCGAGAAGTACGCCATCACCGCACCGAGCGGATGATGCGCGGCGCCGTCACCAAACGCGAGCGTGCGGGTGCGCGACCGCGTGCCGTCCGCCCCGATGACGAGGTCGTAGGTCGCCTCGCCGCCGCCTTCGAACCCGACCCGCACGGCCTCGGGCGTCTGCTCGAGCCGGGCGATCGAGTCGCCGAACCGCTCGGCGACGAACGGCGCCGCGGCCTCCCACAGCACCCGCGACAGATCGCCGCGGAACAGCTCGACCTCGGCGACGATGCCCTCGCCGCCGAACTCGTCCGCGCGCATCCGCGCCCGCGCCCTGCCCCGCGCATCGACGTAGGCGAACCCGTGCTCGTCGATGCGGATCGCGTCGATCGCCGCCTCCAGCCCCATGCGCCGCACGACCTCGCGGGCCGTGCCGCGGACGTCCACGGCCTGCCCGCCGGTGCGGGGCACGGCGTCCTTTTCGACGACGGTGACGTCGTGGCCGGCGCGGCCGAGCCAGAAGGCGGCCGCGGGACCGGCGATCCCGGCCCCGGAGATGAGGATGCGCAATGGTCGGTTCCCTTCCGTCGACGAGCGGTGCAGACTCAGCGTGATGCAGCGCGAGACGCTGTCAACGCGCACTAGTGCACTCGTCTAGAGCACCGACCGGAGGCAGTCATGACGCAGACTCAGCCGTCCCCGTACCTGGTCGTCGCGGCCGCGATCGAGCACCGCATCCGGTCGGGCGAACTACACGAAGGCGACCCCGTGCCCTCCGCCCGCCGCATCACCCGCGACTGGCAGGTCGCGATGGCGACCGCGTCGAAGGCGCTCGCGGAACTGCAGCGCCGCGGCCTGACCCGCCCGATCCCGGGCGTCGGCACCGTGGTCGCCGCGAACCCCACCGGGCCGACACCGACCGAGCCGCAGCGCGAGTCCGCACCCGCCCCCGACGACCGCCGGCCGCCAACCCGCATCCGCCGACCCGCTCACCCGCGACGGCGTCATCCGCACCGCGATCGCGCTCGCCGACGCGGAGGGCCTCGCCGCGCTCACCATGCGCCGCATCGCGACCGAGCTGGGCGTCGCGACGATGTCGCTGTACCGGCTGATCCCGCGCAAGGAGGACCTGGTGCTGGCGATGGCCGACGCGACCTTCGCGGAGCAGCGCCCGTCGGCCCGCGTCGGCGACTGGCGGGCGCAGCTCGAGCTGTCGGCGCACGTGCAGTGGCGGCACTACCGCCGGCACCCGTGGCTGCCGCAGGTCGTCTCGATCACGCGCCCGCAGGCGCTGCCGAACGGCATGGCCCACACGGAGTGGGCGCTGGGCGCCTTCGACGGCCTGGGCCTGGACGCCACGACCGTGCTGCACGCGGCGATCACCCTGTTCGCCTACGTGCGCGGCATGGCGCTGAGCCTGGAGGTGCAGGCGCGCGACGAGCAGGACACCGGCCTGACCGACGACGAATGGATGCAGGTGCAGGAGCCGGCGCTCTCCGCGCTGATGGCCGGCCGCTTCCCGCGCCTGGTGCGCCTGACCGCCGGCGAGGTCGACATGGACCTGGAGTCGCTCTTCGAGTTCGGCCTGCAGCGCCTGCTCGACGGCTACGCCGAGTTGATCGCGACCGGTATGGCCTGATTAGGCGGCTCGCCGGGCGGCGATGCGTCGCACCGCGAGCACGACGAGCCACCCGATGAGGGTGCCGAGCGTGTTCTCGATGAGGTCGTTGACGTCGGCGGTCCGCCCGATGTTCAGCAGATACTGCGTGACCTCGATCACGAGCGAGACGGCGAGGCCGGCGCCGACCACCGCGAGCACCCGCCGGCCCAGCGTCGAGAGCAGCATCCCGAGCGGCACGAACAACAGGATGTTCGCGACGGGCTCGAACGCCGTCGCCGCTCCACCGAAATCGAACGGCACCAGATTCAGCCGTCCGGAGTGCCCGGGCGTGAACACGAGCCAGCCGGCGGCGACGAACCACATCGAGAACCCCGCGATGCTTGACGCACCCAATCGAGGGCGCGGTGACCTGACTCGGAGAACCCCGATCACGGCGACCGCGATCAGCATGAGGTAGGACACGAGCTTGAGCGACGGGATCGATGAGCCCGACGCCCGGCGACGGAGTGCGCGCCAGGAACGAGTCGGTCAGGAACGACGCCACCGGATCATCATCCGGCTGGGCGAACTAGGACGCCGCTCAGCCGGGCTCGACGGTCCGCCGAGCCCGGTCCTCGGCGCGCTTCCTCACTCGTCGGTGGGCTCGTCGTCGCCAGCGGGCTCGCCATAGGGAGGGATCCAGTGGAAGCACTGCTCCCATTCGTCGATCGGCGCGGCCCAGAGCTGTCGATAGAGATCTGCGGCCTGCGTCGGCGGGTCGCCGGGGTCCGTCTCCAGGGTCAGACGCGTCTGATGGGGCTCCGTCTCCCAGGGCCGAAGGTGCCCGTACCGTGCGGGTGCCGCTTCGAACACCCAACCCATCTGATCGGGCGGCAGACTGCCGGCCGCGACCGCGGCCCGATATGCACGAAATCGCTCGACCTGCTCGGCGCGTTCTTGCGTCTCCGTCCGGTGGATGGGAGGCGAGGCGAAGTAGACGCTCCACCGGTTCTCCACGTCCTCCCAGTAGGCCGAAGGTCGGACCAGGCCGGCGGCCCGAAGTCGCGCGCCGTCGGTTTCGAGCATGCCGGAGAGCAACCGTGCGGTCTGGGCACCTGGCGATTCCCACGTGCGATCAGCCAACGCTTCGAACAACGCCGTCTCGTACTGCATCCGATCGAAGATCAGTGTGGACATGTTTGCTCGGTTGCCGCCGTTGACGTCTTCATCGGTGGTCGGAGAATTGAAGACCCCGGTGAAGTGCCGGAAGTCTGACCACACGACCAGTTGCTCGTCCTTCCCGGCGTACTCGATGATCGGGGCGAGCGAGTCGCACCCCGCGATGCCGCATGAGCAGGCGAGCACCGCGACGCGCCGAGGCGGATGCGAGGGCAGCAACGGAAGATCCGGCTCGAAGAGCTCACTCGGCGCAAAGCCCTGCAGACCGAGGCCGTCATCGAGATCCCGGCCATCGACTTGTATGCGGACTCGGGTCCGGCCCCGGGACGTCAGGCGGATGCGAAGGACATTGAGTTGCAGCTCGTCGGCTGCTGGCGTGTCTGCCAATTTGAGCGCCCTTGCGTCGCGATGCGACGCCGACCGGCGGGCGGTGGTCCGGCGTGAAGGGCATCGAGCGATGCCGAAGCAGATCATAAGCCTCGCGCGGGACCGGCTGCACCGTCGGAGTGCTCGTCAGGCTTTGACGCGACACTGGCGATCGCGCGCTTCAGGCGATAAGTCGCCACCCGACCCGGGCAAACCCTGTCGCGCAGGAACACGCCGCGAACGGGCATCCGGCCACGTGTCGCGTGTCCTATCGTGCGAGGACGCAGCCCGCGCCGACCACCGGAGAGTTCCCGATGACGTTCGACGAAGCCCCACGCCCTGTTCCGGTCGACGCCGCGAGGCCGATCAATCCGACGCAGCCCACGCGGCCGGGCAATCAGGTCGTTCCGGTGCGCCCGACAGTGACTGCTCCGCCGCAGCCAAGCCAGGTTTCGCAGCTGCCAGCCGGTTGGTACCCCGAACCGGGCAAGCCGGGCGTGCTGCGCTACTGGAACGGCAGCTCGTGGGAGGAGTGGCGCCAGCCTCTCGTCGCCGCGCCGACAGTCGCGCAGGCTGGCACGAGCACCGCAGCCGCCTACGTGCTCGCGATCTTCCTGGGCCACTTCGGCGCGCATAACTTCTACCTGGGCCGCCCGGGTCCGGCCATCGCGCAACTGCTGCTCTGGTTCGCCGCCATCTTCACCGTGTGGATCCTGATCGGCTTCATTCCGCTCGGAGCGCTGGTGATCTGGTGGATCGTCGACCTCTGCTGCATTCCCGCCTACGTCGAGCGGGCGAATTCGCGCACCCTCATCCGCCCGGTCTGAGCGTCGACGGGCCGCGCCTTCGTCAGCGCATTTGGGACACGTCGGCATGCGCGCCGGGCACGATTTGTCCCAAATCGAACGACATTCCCGTCAGGCCCGCCTACCCACGAGCTCGTCGGCCGTGGGCGGTAGGGTCGTGGCTTCCTCGTCAGTCCAGCCCTGTTCGACGAGTCCTCCTCGGCGTGATCTGGCGGGGCCTCGAGCGCGGCCTCATCACCTGGTGGGCGCTCGCGATCACGTCGGTGTTCTTCGGCGCCGCGCACCTCTCGGACCGGGAGCGACCGACTTCGGCGCCCTCGCGATCGCGGTCGAGGCCGGTTTCTTCCCCGGCGCCTGCTTCGCCTGGCGCCGCAACCTGTGGCTCGTGATCGGCATCCACGCCGGCTGGAACTCCACCGAGTCTGTGCTCAGGATCGCTGTTTCAGGCGAGCCCCCAACGACATCCTCACGGTGCAAGCGACTGGCGGCGTCCTGCTGACGGGCGGCGCCTTAGGCATCGTGGCGTCGATCACCTCGATGGTCATCGGCGCGCTGCTCGGGGGTGCGTGTCTCGTGCCGCAGATGCGCAAGGCGTGAGGCAATGGGGGATCTCGCGGCCGACCTAGTTCAAGCGTAACAGCCGATCGTGATGCGCGTGTGGCGGCAGCGGGCGAGACAAACGAAACTCGACGGGGCGAGCAGATTGGCGCTCAGGTTCGCTTGTCGTAGTTTGGTGGCAGATTTGACACCAAGGTTGTGGCGTGGGTGATGTGTCTGGATATGGCGTTTTCCGTATAGTCAACGGTAAGACGTGTCATTGTTGAAAATACGATCAGACTGCTCGTGATCGAGTAGGTTGCTGCTCGCTTGGTCGTCGAAACAACGCGACGTTCAAGCATCGTTTGCATCGCGACTCGATTCCCGTGCGCCATGCTGCTCATCGCCTGCCATGCGCTCAGTCCGCTGATTGCCCCGCTGGGGAAGCAGTGATCGACATCGCGAAAGATGTCGGAGATTTTCGGAAATACGTCGAGCGCCTTTGTCCTGATGCGCGGGCGCTTGTCGCGCAGTGCTTCTAAGCGGGCCTCCATTCTGCGCCTGCCCTCCGCGTTCTCGATGTTGAGAGCGCGCGTAAAGCCAATCGTGTTGCCCCGGCTGTTCCACGTTAGGCGAAGAGAACGTAGAACGCGCTTGTCCATCGTTCCTCCGCTAAGCAGCCAGATTGTCAGTGCCGATGTCTCGAGTGCAGACCGCAGAAGCGTGAAGCCCGCGATCGCCGGAAGGATTCCGTCGCCGCCATCTCGAGGGAGGACCGCCCTGAGTGTCTCCAAGTGATCAACGGCCGAGGCCACGAGCCCGGCTGTGTGGTCGGACAGTGGGTCGTATTCAGTCGCTTCGTTGTCAAAGAACATTCGACTTCCTGGGGCGACCGCCATCCGTTCGGGAGATATTTCCTCGCGAAGGCGATCAATGCGAGCGATGTCTTCGCCGAGCATTTTCGCTCCGCTTTCCATCATCGCGGCGGATTCGGTCGAGTCGCGTAGGAGGTCTACCACGAGCGGACTGTAACGTCGTCCACGGACACTGAGGCGGGTGCAGTCTTGGCCCTGGCTCGAAGACCGAGCGGTGTCTGGGCTCGCAGCGAGAGACATTCTCAAGAACATCAGTGCGGTCGAGACGTCACCAACGCTCCGTCGTTGGGTCGAAGTGTCTCGGGTGGTCGAGGCCGGGACGGTCTATCAGTCGTTTCCCGACCCCGGCGGTGCTCCTCGGGCGAGTCTTGATGGGTCGATATGGTGACGGCGTGATCACGGGCGAACTCAAAGGCAGGATCGATCGAGTCTGGGACGCGTTCTGGTCGGGCGGCATCTCGAACCCGCTGGAGGTGATCGAGCAGATCACCTACCTGCTGTTCGTGCGTCGGCTCGACGACCTGCAGACACTCGCCGAGAACAAGGCACGCGTCACCGGCGGCGCCATCGAACGGCCCGTCTACCTGCCCGGGCAGGAGCGGCTGCGCTGGAGCCGCTTCAAGAACGACGACCCCGAGGTCATGTGGCAGGTTGTCGGCAACCAGGTGTTCCCGTTCCTGCGCACCCTCGGCGGCGACGGGTCGACGTACGGCGAGCACATGCGCGACGCCCGGTTCACCATCCCGACGCCCGCGCTGCTGTCACGGGTGGTCGACATGCTCGATGACATCCCGATGGCCGAGCGCGACACGAACGGCGACCTGTACGAGTACCTGCTGTCGAAGATCGCGAGCGCGGGCGTCAACGGTCAGTTCCGCACACCGCGCCACATCATCGAGCTGATGGTGGACCTGATGGCGCCGCAGCCATCGGATGAGATCTGTGACCCTGCGTGCGGCACGGCCGGGTTCCTGGTCGCCGCGTCGGAGTACGTGAGGCGGGAACATCCGGGCGTGCTGACGAACGCGGCGCAGCGCTCGCACTTCCACACGAGCATGTTCCATGGGTTCGACTTCGACTCGACCATGCTGCGCATCGGCAGCATGAACATGCTGCTGCACGGCATCGAGGCGCCCGACATCCGGTATCGCGACTCGCTCTCCGAGGGCGCGAGCGACGACGCCGAGCGGTACACGCTGATCCTCGCCAACCCGCCCTTCGCCGGGTCGCTCGACTACGAGTCGACGTCGAAGGACCTGCAACGCATCGTCAAGACGAAGAAGACCGAGCTGCTCTTCGTCGCCCTGTTTCTCAAGCTGCTGAAGCCCGGCGGGCGAGCGGCCGTGATCGTACCGGACGGTGTGCTGTTCGGGTCGTCCAACGCGCACAAGGCGTTGCGGCGGATGCTCGTGGAGGACCAGAAGCTTGACGCGGTCGTCAAGCTGCCCAGCGGCGTCTTCCGCCCCTACGCGGGCGTGTCGACCGCGATCTTGTTCTTCACGAAGACGAACTCGGGCGGCACCGACGATGTCTGGTTCTACGACGTCACCGCCGACGGATTCTCCCTCGACGACAAACGCAACCCCATCGAGGCGAACGACCTGGCGGATGTGCGTGAGCGGTGGGCGCAGCGCCGCACGACCGAACGCGACCGCGCCCGCACCGACCGGTCGTTCACGGTGCCGAAGGCCGAGATCGCCGAGCAGGGCTACGACCTGTCCCTGAACCGCTACAAGGAGATCGTCCACGACGAGGTCGAACACCGGCCGCCGCTCGAGATCGTCGCCGACATCGAGGCACTTGAGGCCGACATCGCGGATGGTCTCGCCGAGCTGAAAGCGATGCTCACGTGAGATTGGTGCCCTTGGCGAACATCGCCGCAATCAATCCCCGAGGCGATCGAGTGCCGGGAGACGAGGCTGTGTCATTTGTTGGGATGGCACAGCTCGACGACGTTACGGCGAAGGCTCGCCCGTTGGCATCCAAGGCGTTCGCCGAGGTCTCGAAGGGCTACACAGTGTTTCGTGATCGCGACTTGCTCGTCGCAAAAATCACGCCATGCTTCGAGAACGGCAAAATCGGGCAGGCGGTCCTCGAGCACAAAATCGGTGTTGGGTCGACGGAATTCCACATTGTCCGGCCCGGACCTGATGTCGCCGAGGGGTACCTACTCCACTTCCTGCGTCGACCAGAAGTGCGCGCCGCCGGTGAGTTGCGTATGACTGGGAGCGGTGGCCAGCGACGCGTTCCAGCGGATTTCCTGCAGAAACTTCAAGTTCCGCTGCCGCCGCTGGAGGAACAGCGGCGAATCGCCGCGATCCTCGACCAGGCCGACGCGCTGCGCGCCAAGCGCCGCCAGGTGCTCGCCCACCTCGACGCTCTGCTGAAGAATCCACCTTCGAGCAGATGTTTGCCGGGTCGAAAGTGGGAGACCTGATTCGACCTCGCTGGATGCTGTTCGCGAAGGCACGATCGTACGTACGGAATCGTTCAGGCCGGCGACCCGAATTCCTGGCGGTGTCCCATACATTCGAACAGGCGACATCGTTGACGGTCGAAATTCGCACGGCGACGCTTCAAAGGACGACCCTGCCATTGCTTCGCGCTTTTCTCGATCGCGCGTCTCGGCAGGGGACATCGTGATGAGTATTCGAGCAACGGTCGGTCGGACAACCGCGCTGGTAGGCGCCGAACTGACGGTTCCAATCTCACCCAGGACACGGCGCGTATCGCGCCGAGTCGGGCACGTTTTATTCGCGGTTCCTGCTCCATCACCTCCGCTCGAGTCGCACGCAAAACTGGATTCGAGCGCAGGTCAAAGGAGCGACGTTCCGCGGGATCAACTTTGACGAGGCTGCGTGAGCTGCCTGTTTTGGAACGACGATCGAGACTCAAAGTGTTCTCCTCGCAATGCGGAATCGAATCAGCGAGATCTCGGGCTCTTTTAGCGACCGCGGCTGACGCGGAGCTATTCGCGTCCCTGCAGTCCCAAGCTTTCCGGGGCGAACTGTGACCACAAACTTTGAGTTCGTGCGGACTGCGTGGCCGGACGTGCTCGCCGACTGCGCCCGCGCCGAGTCGTACCTGTCGAGCGATCCGCGGTCGGCGTGCTTCTACGCGCCGGCGTGCGGTCGAGCAACTTGTCGGACACCTCTACGAGGTCCTCGATCTGCCGGTGCCGTACCAGGACGACCTCGCCGCGCGCATCAACGATGCCGGCTTCGCGCGGGTGGCGGGCGTCGGCATCGGAGCAGAAGCTGAACCTGATCCGCAAGGTCGGCAACCAGGCGGTGCACGCGAAGCAGCCGATTCGACCCGACGTCGCGCTGGCGGTGCTGCGCGAGTTGCATCACGTGATGGTGTGGGCGGTGTTCCACCATTCGGCGCATCCGGAGGGGGTGCCGACAGGCGCGCAATTCGATCCCGCGCTTGCCGCCCGCGCGGCGCCGCTGAGCCGCGAGGACGTGCAGCGGCTCGCGGCCAAGTTCGCCGCGCAGGACGAGGCGCACGCGAAGCTGCTGGCGGAGCGCGACGAGATCGCGGCCGCGCAGTCTGCGGAGATCGAGGCGCTCCGGGCACAGGTAGCGGCGGCGCAGGCGGCGAACCGCGCATCCGACGACCACGACTACTCCGAGGCCGAGACCCGCGACCTCTTCATCGACGTGCTGCTCGCCGAGGCGGGCTGGCCGCTGGCGGAGAGGCGGGACCGCGAGTTCGAGGTCACCGGCATGCCGAACGGGCCGGGCATCGGCTACGTCGACTACGTGCTGTGGGGGAGCGACGGGCTGCCGCTCGCGGTCGTCGAGGCGAAGCGCACGACGAAGAGCGCGCAGGTCGGGCAGCAGCAGGCGAAGCTCTACGCCGACTGCCTCGAGGCGACGTTCGGGCGCCGGCCGGTCGTGTTCTTCACCAACGGGTACGAGCACTGGCTGTGGGACGACGCGGCCGGGTATCCGCCGCGCCAGGTCGCGGGGTTCTTCACACGCAGCGAGCTGGAACTGATGGTGCAGCGGCGGCTGACGCGGCTGCCGCTCGCGGGTGCGCAGGTAAGCACGCAGGTCGCGGGCCGGCACTACCAGGTGCGCGCGATCCGGGCCGTTGGAGACGCGTTCGATCGCAAGCAGCGACAGGCGCTGCTCGTCATGGCGACGGGGTCGGGCAAGACCCGCACAGTCATCGCGCTGGCCGATCAGCTGATGAAAACGAACTGGGCGAAGCGCATTCTGTTCCTCGCCGACCGCACTGCGCTCGTCAACCAGGCGGCGAACGCGTTCAAGGCGCACCTGCCAGGAGCGGCGACCGTGAACCTCGTGACCGAGCGGGCGGCCGAGGGGCGCGTCTACGTCTCGACCTATCCGACGATGATGAACCTCATCGACCAGATCGCCGACAGCGATGGCGGACCGGTGCGGCGGTTCGGGCCGGGCTTCTTCGATTTGATCGTGATCGACGAGGCGCACCGGTCGATCTATCAGAAATACGGGGCGATCTTCGACTGGTTCGATGCACTGCTCGTCGGGCTGACGGCGACGCCGAAGGACGAGGTCGACCACAACACCTACCGACGGTTCCACCTCGAGGACGGCGTGCCGACCGATGCGTACGGACTCGACGAGGCGGTCGCGGAAGGGTTCCTGGTGCCGCCGCGCGGTGTCGCGGTCGGCACGCGCTTTCTGCGGCAGGGCATCCGCTACGACGAACTCAGCGAGGAGGAGAAGGACGACTGGGACGCGCTCGATTGGGGTGAGGGCGGCACACCGCTGACGGTCGACGCGGAGGAGGTAAACCGGTTCCTCTTCAACGAGGACACCGTCGACAAGGTGCTCGCCACCCTGATGACGCAGGGATACAAGGTCGCCGGCGGCGACCGGCTCGGCAAGACGATCGTGTTCGCGAAGAACCAGGCGCACGCCGAATTCATCCAGAAGCGATTCGACGAGCAGTACCCGGAGCATGCCGGTCATTTCGCGCGCGTGATCACCCACGGCACCCCGTATGCGCAGAACCTGATCGACGAGTTCTCGATACCCGACCATGCGCCGCACATCGCGATCTCGGTCGACATGCTCGACACCGGCATCGACGTGCCCGAGATCGTCAACCTGGTCTTCTTCAAGCCCGTGCGGTCGAAGTCGAAGTTCTGGCAGATGATCGGCCGCGGCACCCGCCTGCGCCCCGACCTGTTCGGTGAGGGGCAGCCAAAGCGCGACTTCCTGGTCTTCGACTTCTGCGGCAACCTCGAGTTCTTCAGCCAGGATCTGCCTGGCAGCGAGGGATCGCTCCAGAAGTCGCTCACGCAGCGGCTCTTCGAGGCCCGGCTGGGCCTGGTCACAGCGCTCGACCGGGCGCATCACGATGCTCCGCTTCGCGCATCCGCCGCCGACATGCTGCACGCGTTCGTCGCAGGGATGAACCTCGACAACTTCCTGGTCCGCCCCGAGCGGCGTTGGGTGGAGCAGTTCGCGGACTCTGCGGCATGGGACGCGCTGACGCCGGAGGACGCCGCCGAGGTACTCGCACACCTGGCCGGCCTGCCGTCGAGCGTGAAGGACGACGATGTCGACGCGAAGCGCTTCGACCTGCTGATTCTGCGCCGCCAGCTCGCGCAGCTCGACGGCGACCACGTCACGGCCGAGCGCATCCGCGAACAGGTGCAGGCCGTCGCGACCGCGCTGCTGGCGAAGGCGGCGATCCCGTCGGTCGCGGAGCAACTGGTGCTGCTCGAGGAGGTCGCCGGAGAGGAGTGGTGGATTGACGTCACGCTCGCGATGCTCGAGGTCGCCAGGCTGCGGATCCGCGGGCTGGTGCGGTTCGTGCCGAACGTCACCCGTCCGCGCGTCTACACCGACTTCATCGACGAACTCGGCGACGCGACGGAGATCGTGCTGCCGCAGACCACCCCGGGCACCGACCTCGAACGATTTCGCGCGAAGGCAACCGCCTACCTGCGGCAGCACGAGGACCACATCGCCCTGCAGCGGCTGCGCCGGAACAAGCAGCTCACGTCGGCCGACATGAGTTCGCTGGAACAGATGCTGCTCGCCAGCGGCGCCGGTTCGAAGGCCGACATGGATCTCGCCGCGCAGAAGGCGCAGGGCCTCGGTGCCTTCATCCGCTCCCTGGTCGGCCTCGACCACGAGTCGGCGCTGGAGGCGTTCGAGGGGTTCCTGGACGGCTCCCGCTTCTCCGTCGACCAGATCCGCTTCATCGACCTGATCGTCGACGAGTTGACCGCCAATGGCGTCATGCAGGCGGCTCGCCTCTACGAGTCGCCCTATACGGACCGGGCGCCGAGCGGGCCAGACTTCCTCTTCGCCGACGCGGACGTCACCTTGATCGTAGAAACCTTGGATGAAATCACCCGTCGGGCGGGCCCGGTCGAAGTTGCGTGACGCTTGCTTCAGCGGTGGGCCGCGATCCGCGGCGTTCGAAAAAGCAGACCCTGCGAAGGCGCCGCTCCCGCAGGACTCGGGTCCGAAAACACCGATCTCACTGAATATCCGGAGATCGAAGAAGGTGCCCGGGACCGCCTTTCCGAGTTAAGGCCCCGTGTCGGAATTGCAGGGGTCGTGGCGTGTTGAGGAGACTGTGGGGTTTTTGTGGGGGCAGCGCCGGTGAAGTGCTTGATCTGAGTATTGCTGAGCGGCGGTCCACGTGACCAGTCTGATCACCCTTCGCGCGGCGCCCACTCCGGGCCGATCAGCGAGGATCCGAGCTTCGACCTGAGATCAGCCCGGCCTCCCGCCGCGGGAGTCTTCTTGCGGCAGTAACTAGGACCGTGTCCAGAGTCTGTGTTGGACACGTAACTCGGCACGTCACTCACGGCCCGAACTCACTGCTTGTATACGTTCGCACGCCATGATGCCCCGGCCCGCACGGGCAGGAGTTTCAAGAACCGAGCGGCCTGCGTTCCGAGATGCTAAACGCGCCGATGGGCCGTCTGTCGCATCAGCCCGTTTTTGTCAGTCGGTAACGACCACATTTCGAAATCTCGCCGAGGTGGGAAGGTCTCGGTCGTTGGTTCGGCCAGCCAGTTCTTGGGATCGTGGCACCCACAGGTTCGCGTGGAGTTGCATCTCAAGATGTGGTATCGGTGTTGGATTCCAGGTTGCGCGCTCGTGAACAACCGAGCCGTCAACTGACCAAAGTAAGCGGTCCGGCCGCCAGTCGATGCAGTACTCGTGAAATGCTTGGGTGCTGTCAAAACCCAAGTCGATCCAGTGCGGCGTCCCTCGATAACCGAAGTCTGAACTTGCACCCTCGTCGCCAGGGTTGAAGAAAACGTTGGCTAGCATTCGGCGCGGATCTGACCCCGCAAATTCAATATCGATTTCCTGAAGCGGCATGGACCGGTATAGGAAAAACCCAGTGATCACACCCCTGCCAGGGGCCGCGCGTATTTCAGCCTGGAAGCGCCCGTACTGAAAAGCTTGAACGGAAGCGAAGGCCCCAGATGTGTACGGTTAGTTCGGACCCGATATGTGTAGAGCATGAACGGGCTCGCGGTGGTGCAGCCGAACCACTGCGCAGCGTCGTCCTCGAGGCAAACTGGAGCGATCGGTCGAAACTGTTCACGGTGCTTGATCTCGTTCAGTCGCACACGTGTTCCGTCTTCGAAGGGTGCCGCCAGTATCGATCGATTACCGAGTGCGCGCGGTCCAATCTCGTATCGGCCTTGCGCCCATCCCAGGATCAATCCGCTGGCGAGCATGAGAGCGACGTCGTCAGCGGTAACGCGTACCTCATCGTAACGCCCACTGACTACATCAGAACCCGAGTCGAAGGGTAGGCCCGCGTAGACATCCCAGTCGATTTTTGTTTTGCCGGTGAGACGGAATTGCGCGTCGATGGCGGTGCCGATGGCTGAGCCCGAGTCGTTGGGTACAGGTGGGACAAAGAGGTCGGGGAAAAGGTCCGAGTGAAGCCACTTTGAGTTCCAGTCACAGTTCAAACCACAACCGCCTGCAATGACTAGCGGTCGGTCCCGATCGAGATTGTCGTGAGCAAAGGTCGCGAATCTGTCGAAAATCCTGTCGCTATAAATTCCGGAGAAGTTGCGGAACTCCTCGTCGTCCACCCCGACGTTGTAGTGGGCGGCGGACTGGAGTTGTTCATACATGTCCAGCCGAACGTCCTCCGACCCGAGTAAGAAGTGCATGAGTTCCTCCTCGTCGGCGGTCGGCTCACTCCTTTTCGAGAATGAGGCGAGAGCCATCAGCTTGCCTGCGTCTGATAAGCGAGAGAAGGGGGCGTTCTTCGGGAACGTGGGATCGGCCAGGCCGTATATGGAGGCGTATCTATTCCCTGGTTGATTCATCACGTTGGCCAGCAGTGTAATATTCGTCGAAGTGTCGATCTCATAGAAGGCGCCGATCGCGCCTTCCCAGATAAGCGCGTAACAAGGTGTGCCCTCGGGAAAGTCCGACATTCCTAGCGCGGACATCAAGTGTGATCGCTCATGGGAGGACGAAAATTTGGTGAGATTCTTGCCGAGAAGCCTGCCCTCTGTTAGCCAGAAATCGTCGTTGCCAATTCCTCGATATCCGACGTGAGCGACTGATCCCGTCGGTTCAGCTTCGCGTGGCCACCAACCCCCGACTGCGACGACGTCAGGTGCTTGGTCGAGGTGGCCCAGAGCTTCGACGACGTTCTGGCTGCTTAGCGGCGAATAACGATAGTTTGAGTCCTTCTCCGCTTCAATAGAGAAGTCCAGGTGTCCGTCCAGCAAGTGGACGAGGGCGCCATCGTGGCCCGGGTTGTAGGAGACGATATCCACTGATTGGTGCCTTTCGTTTATCGCTGGTGACGAGGTTGACTGTTACACAAGTGGCGTCAGCTTCGGCTTTGTACGGCCCGTGTCGCACCGGCGTGCGCACCTCCGGTCTGCCGTCGCAAACTCAGGGTGTCAGCCCTTCGCGGCTCTGCTGCAGTGGCTGGGTGCAGCCTTCGGCGAAGTGCCGGTGGTTGCCAACACCGCTGTCTGGGCGAGAGGTGTACAGGGGACAGCGGCCGGACGCGGCTCGAAGGTCCTCGTCGGCGGTCTCACTCCGTCCTTATCGTTAGTCGGGTGAAACTGAGGCGCGACGCCGCCATCCTGAAGCGCAAGGCGATCGGCTCGATGCGCTCAGCGGTCGAGGCTTTCAACTCGCTTTCCGACGACGCCCGCGAGACACGCGTGCTTCTTTCGCTGCAGCACGCGTTCGAGATGGTGTTGAAGGCGATACTTACGCAGAACCGGGTCGCGGTGTTCGACAAGAGGACGGGGCGGTCGATCGGGCTGGAGGCTGCAGTGCGGCAAGCGCAAGCGCTGGCCGGCGTGAAGCTGACGGAGGCTGAGTCGGGGACGATTCGCACGATTGACGCGATGCGCGACGATGAGCAGCACTGGTACCTCGAAGTCGAGGAAGGTCTGCTGTACCTTCATGTCCGCGCTGCAGTGACACTGTTCGACGATCTACTTTTCCGAGCGTTCGGTGAGCGGCTTGCGGAGCACCTTCCAACCCGAGTTTTGCCGGTTTCGACAGAAGCGCCGCAAGACTTCCAGTTGCTTGTAGACCGTGAGTACGAGAACGTGGCGCGACTTCTGCGGCCCGGGCGCCGAGTCGGTTCCGAAGCAGACGCGCGTATCAGGACGCTGTTGGCAATGGAAGCGCACTCCTCAGAGGAGGCTCGCGTCTCCAAAACCGACGTGTCACGGGTGCGTAAGGGGATACGAGCGGGGCTGACGCGGACACAGGTGTTCCCGAAGCTGGAGGGTGTCGGTGCCGATGTGAGCGGTGCTGGTACGACTGTGGAGGTTCGGTTCGTGAAGCACGGCGGCCTGCCCGTCACTTACGTTAAGGCTGGCGCTGAACTTGACCGTGCGGCGATCCGCGAGGTTGACCTGACGGCGAAGTACCACTGGTCCGCGCACGAGCTCACTGCGAAGCTCGGCATCTCGTCTGCGCGCAACACCGCCCTTCGGCGTCATGTCGGCGTCGACGGCAACCCGGACATGGCTCACACTTTCAACCATGGCAAGGCCCATTTCATTCAGTACTCGGATAACGCGCTGACTGCTATGCGAACGGCGCTGGATCACTATGACCTCGCCGAGATCTGGAAGGCGCACCGCCCGGCTGCGGCTTCCTACGCCCGCCCGCGCTGCACGCAGCCGGAGTGCGCCGCGCCGGATGCCGCTTGACTGCTCGCGCCGTGACGCTCGAGTTCGTCGATCGCCTTTTCATGGTTGATCGTGCACGGACAGCCAGCCGGTGCCGGTCGTAGTCGCGCTCCCATCCAACAGCCCAGTTGAAGCCCTGTGGAACTTGCCCAGCCGCGACGCGAGGGTGTGCTGAAAAGTGTGGGGACACGCGGACAGTAGCTCCCCCGCTGCGCACAGGCGCAGACGAAACCCCTCGTTGAGTCCGAGGAGTCCAGCGAGGGGCTTTGGACGTCTTGCCCTGTCCTGGCCTGCCGCCTCCGCTGACGCGGCTCCCGGACCACGCTCAATCAGCAGATGAGCGTTGCTGAGCAAGGGTAGTTCAGGGGTGCAGTTGGCAGGCCAGGACAGGGCAGAGGTGGCGGGCGGAGTGATGGCAAACAAGACGTGTCAGGTGAGGTGACGAGAGGCGGTGGAGACGAGGAGATCCGAGGAAGGTAGTAGGCGGGACAAGGATCGTCGGTAGGCGTTCGTACGCTGATGCCGTTCCGAGATGACGGAAGCCGGCTGTGGCGTATCGAGCGGTACGAGACTGCGGCTGGGCGGCCATATCCGCGCGGACGGGCGAGCTTGGGTTGATGCCGGGCTCGATGGGCATCGCCTCCTACGCGGTGGAGGGGCTCGGCAACCCGCTCTCACTGGAGTCGTCACCGCACGGCGCCGGCCGGATGTTCTCGCGGACGGCCGCGCGCAAGCGCTTCACCATCGACGAGTTGCGGGAGGCGATGTCGGGCATCGAGTTCCGGGACACGGCAGCGTTCCTGGATGAGATCCCGGCCGCCTACAAGCCGATCGACCACGTGATGGCCGACGCGGCGGACCTGGTGTCGGTGCGGCACACGCTCCGGCAGCTGGTGAACGTGAAGGGTGACTAGTCATGGCGGGCTCCGGTGAGAACTGGGGCTCGCCACGGTGTCGGTCGTTCAGAAGATGCTTGCTTTTGATCGGGACACCTCCCTGCGAGTTCCCGTCGTGCCGAACGGATGGGACGCGAATCGCAACGGACACGGACGGCATCGACGAGCTGTTCGAGGAGTGTCTGCCGAGGTCCGGGGGATCCTGTCGGTGCTGCCCGACCCGGTCGCGTTCGAAGCGACGGACGTCGACCGGCGGTGGACCTTCGGGGCCGACTGGCAGGTGGGCGACGATGCGGCCGCGGATGCGGTGGCCGTGAGCGCGGGCGACCTCGCGCTCACGGCATGGCAGCGGGCGGATCCGCTCGGCGACGCGGCCCGGCTCCGGCCTCAGGGTGAGCGCGGAACCGGGCCGAGTGTCCGGATGTGGCCGTGACCGTGGCGGTGGCGTCAGGCGGCGACGGATTCGCGGCGCACGACTCGTCGTGCCGGCCGGGTGAGCGGCGACACCGTCGAGCCGGCTCGGAACAGGCCGATCGCCAGCAGGATCTCTGCAACGCCCGGCAGGACGTACAGCGCGGCGGCGGGCAACCCGTAGAGTCCGTTGTCGAGCAGCACGTTGGCGGCGAGACCGACCAGGTAGATCGCCGGCACCCACCAGCGGACGAGGCCACCGCGCATGGCCGCGATCGTCACGAGCACCAGGCCGATCAGGCCGAGGTAGATAAGCACCAGGAACGCCGGGAACAGCGGCGCATCGCCCAACGTGTCGTTGACGCGGGCGGCGACGGCCGGATCCAGCTCCGCGACGCGCAGCTGCACTTGCTCGCCGCCGACGCCGAACGTCGAAGCGACGGCGCCGAGGGTCGCGAGAACCGTGCCGATGGCACCGAGCACTCGTCCGCGGCCGCGCAGGTAGCCGAAGATCGCGATGATGCCGGGCACTGCGAGCAGCCAATTGAGTGCGTCGAACGCCTGCGCAGCGGAGGCGAGGCCGGGGCTCGCGACCATCGCGTGCACCGACTCGGCGGCCGAGCCGTCGGAGCCGACGGGCTGCAGGGCGGCCTGGGCGAGCCCGGCGGCTGCGGCTGCGATGAGTGAGGCGCCCGCCAGCCGGCGGCGCGTGGGGGAGGGGGCGGACGGTGCGGCGGGGAACTCATTCGTCATCAGGAACTCCTGGATCGGTGGAGCCGGGCGTTCCGGCGATCCGAGCGTCGCGGTCCGTGGCCCCGTGCGCGTCCTGCCCTGGTATTCGGACGCCGGCCGGCTCGCGCGCATCCGGTCCACCTGCGAGGGATCCGCCACCGACTCCGGTCGGAGGCACCCGCTACCCAGGTCGGATGACAGGCCGGACGAGGGGCAATACCGTCGCACCTGTGACTGCGGCCCCGACGGCATCCGAGCGCCGACCGCGGCGGGTGCCGACTGCTCTGCAGGATGCGGCACTCGCTGCCGTCTTCGGGGCGATCGCGATCATCGAAGCGGGTGCCCGTGACGATCTGCACGCCGGTCCCGCGGCCGCGAACATCCCGATCACGACCGCGGTGGTGCTGCTGCTCGCGCTGCGCCGTGTGGCGCCCGTCCGCGTGCTGCTGGCGACGTGCGCGATCATCGCCCTGCCGACCTTCTTCGTGCGGCACGATTTCCTCGTCTGGTCGCACATGGCGCCGATCGTCATCGAGACGTACACGGTCGCCCGGCTCCGCGGCGTGCGGATCGCGCTGCTGTCGCTCATCGGCGTCTTCGTGGCGCTCGGCGTGATCTTCACGGTGCTCGAGCCGTGGGACCCGCAGACGCTGCTCTGGTGCTCGCTCTTCTTCGCGGTGATCTTCGTCGGCGACACCCTGCGGCGGTCGGCGGTCGCGCGCGACGGGCTGGTGGTCGCCCGCCTGCGACTCGAGGCCGACCGCGACGAGCGCGCACGGTCGGCCGTGCTGGCGGAACGGGCGCGGCTCGCCCTCGAGCTGCAGGGCACGGTGTCGCGCGCGGTCGCACTGATGACAGCACAGGCCGAAGCGGCGGACGGGGTGCTCGACCGGGATCCGCTGCTGGCCGGCTTGCGAGTCGCCGCCCTCGAGCGTGCCGGCCGGGAGGCGACCGCCGATCTGCGACGGATGCTCGGGCTACTGCGCATCGAGAACGACCCGGCCGAGGTGACGCCCAGGCCCCGCCTCTCCTCGCTCGCGTCGCTGGCCGACCGCGTCGCGACCCCCGGGCGCACGCTCGAGGTGACGGTCGACGGCGACGCCGACGACCTGCCGCTGGGCTTCTCCACGAGCGTCTACCGGCTCGTCGAGGACGCGGTCGCGGCGGGCTTCGACGCGGATCTCGCCCTGCGCGTGGCGGTCCGATGTGGCGGGGACGTCGAGATCAGGGTCGCCGCGTCGACCGGGGTGATCGTGCCGTCACCCCCCGTGCGCGATCGGGTCGCGCTGCTCGGCGGCGACCTCGTGGGCGGCCGCGAACTGCGTATCCGCCTGCCCCGACCGGACCGGCCATGACGGCGCTCGCGCTGCCGCGCGCCTCCGTGCTGCGTCTGCCACCGCGGCTCTGGGTCGATGTGCTCGCGACCCTGCTGGTGCTCGGGCTGGTGATCGTCGAATACTCCTGGGGGCCGCACGCCGACGACGGCGAACGCTACGGGCCGATCGGAGCGAGCCCGCTGTTCTCGACCCTCACCGTCCTGCCGCTCGCCTTCCGCCGCATCGCGCCGATGGGCGCGCTCGCGGTGGCGTCCGCCTCGATCGTGGTTCCGTCGATCTTCATGCCGATCTGGGTGCTGTTCTGGTCGGGCTACATGGTCCAGATCGTGCTCGTCTACACCGTCGCCCGATATCGGCGACTGCGCGTCGCGATGGCGGCCTGCCTGCTGCCGTTGCTCGCGGTCCTCGTGCCGTATTGGGGCATCGGTCACGATCCGCATCCCGTGAACCCGGCGTTCTCCGACGTGCTGTTCCTGGTCACGTTCGAGGTGTTCGCGGTGCTGTTCGGGGCGGCGCTGCGCCGTGCGACCAGGCAGGAGGCGCGGCTCGCGGGGCTGCTCGCCGAGGTCGAGCGCGGCCAGGCCGACCGGGAGCGCGCGGCCGTGCTGGAGATGCGCCGAGGGATCGCGCGCGACCTGCACGACGTTGTGGCGCATGCGGTGTCACTGATGCTGATCCAAGCCGGAGCGGCACGGCTCGCGGTCGTCGACGACCCGGAAGCAGCGCGCCGGTCGCTGCGTGCCGTCCGTGCTGCGGGGCGGGATGCGGCGACCGACCTCGAAGCGCTCGTGGCGGTGCTCCGCTCCGCCGGCGGAGCCGGGCAGGCGCCGGGCCTCGAGGCGCTCGCCGAGCTGGCCGATCG
>CAVQUZ010000002.1:0-214894 GCA_963716965.1 uncultured Actinomycetota bacterium
ATTGGTTGAAGTTGAACGGGACTTCTCGCCTCTCCCACCGGTTCTCTACCGGACGCTGCTTGGACACCGTGTCCGGCTGAGGAGCATCCGTCGTCGGCCGTCGCCATTCCACGACGGTCATCTTGCGCACTTCTCGCCCCTGGGACGTCAGTCCGAACGGCCCCGGGAGGAACGGTCAACATCTCTTGATCTTCAGAGGACCAATCGGGCCCCGGAGCCTGTGGCCCGAACGTCTCCTGAAGCCACGTCATGACCGCTTGCGCGTCCAGGCCAACCTTCCAGGCCCGGACGGTCAAGTCGTCCGCGAGTCGCGAGGGCATACAGGATTAACGCGATGCGATTCGTGCGCTTGCGCAGCTGCTTCTCGATGGCGTCGCGGATGGAAAGTGTCGGCAACCCATCCGAGGAACGTGAGTGCCCAGGTGCGCCGCCTCACCCGGCTCAAGTCGTCGCCGAGCCTCAGTGAGCTCGCGCTCCATGACAACGATGGCATCGTCCACGATCCGGCTGGCCTCGGCCGCCGTCAGGAGACCGAACAAATTTCGCTCCACGTCTCTGTGCAGCCTGTCGCGATCGAATCTGCCCAGAGCCTGATCCCCCGAGCGTCGCACCACGACCCGGTCGAGCGACTGACGTGGCTGCGTCTCGGTCGTGCTGAACCTGTGGACATCGGGACCAAGGCACTCCCGCGTTCGCGCGACGCCGTGACCGTCCTGAACCCACCGTGATTTCACAACCTTGGTGTCCGCTTCGCAGTAAGGGCACTTCACGCTTCGTCAGCACCACCTTTCAACCCCAGTCTGCACCCATGTAGCCACATGTGTCGATCACGCATCGAACAACTGGGCATTGCGAGGCGCAACAACCACCTGCTGGGGCGTGGCAGCAGGCCGGGATGTCCAGAATGCTTGACCTGTAGGAGAAGAACAGAGATCGACCGCGTACACGACAGCTGAGGAGCGTCCGTCCATGCACCGACAGGAGGGAGCCACGCCAGACGCACTCACGCCATGCTGCGGCCCACCCAGGAAGGACTTCCACATGCCGCGTCCTCGTTCCCGCACCTCCCTACTAACCATCTCGTCAGCGACGGCCGTGACCGCCGCGCTGCTTCTCGCCGCCACCCCCGGACCGGCCTTCGCCGACGACATGACGATCACCGTCTCCGGAACCTCCATCGGCATCTACCCGCGACAAACGCCCGACTGGAATGCACCCCATTCGTCGTCGGCGCTCAGTGACCAAAACCAGGTCGACGCCGTGTGCTACCGACACGGAGTCGACGTCGCCGGTCCGTCAATCGACTCGGACCTCTGGTTCTATGCCCAGGAACGCGGTTTCCTGCCAGTGGCCTACACGGACACAGATCCTGCGTCCGTCCTGTCGACACTGCCGCCTTGCGACGAGGGCATCAGCGTGCCCATCAGCCCGCAGCAGAACGTCGTCCATCAATACGACCGAACGGCCGTCGTCGCGTACGCGGACGCTCATTGGAACTCCGGCCGCCGAATCCCTTGGGCGCCAGATTGCACGGTCTACACGAGCGATTCCGTCGCCCAGTCGATCCCCCAGGACTCGATCTGGTCGAGCTCGTCCACAGACGTCAACCAGGTCGCATCGAGGACGGGGTCGCTGTTCGGACGATCCCATCGCCGACCAAGACGTATGCCGACGCCAACCTGTTCGTGCACTACCTACTCGACCAGGGTTACGCGACAGTGACTCCGGTGAGCCTCAACCAGGACATGGTGCCGGACGCGCAGCCCGGAGATGTCATCGCGTACGCGTGGTCGAGCGGCGGGGGAGCTGACCTGCCACTGATCGACCACTTGGCAATCGTCGTAGGTAACGACGGAAGCCAGACGAAGGTGGACCAGCATGAGGGTCCGGCCCACTGGAAGGGCTGGAATTGGTCGTCGAGTGACAACGACTGGATCCTGAACGCTAATCCGGCCGCTACCGCCTATCTGATCCACATCGTCTACTGACGAGCATGCAGGAAGGGCCCCGGCGTCGCCGGGGCCCTTCCTTTTTGGCTGATATATCGGAACTGTGCGGTCGATCACGGTTGCGGTCGGGAGCAAATCACCTGGAAAGAGTCGGTTCGCAGCGCGAGGCGATTCCGTGATGAGCCTCGCGAATTTTCATTTGGTGCAGGATTGTGCGGCGCTCTTCCGACTAGTCGCCCCCATAATGCCGCCCAGTGGGCACTTTGAGACCGATTGCGGTGGCCGATGCAACGTCGCGGGATTCACGGAGGCGTTCATGAGACCAGGAGGCGCTCCGGAGGACGATCCGTGGAACTTCGAGCGCCATGAGGAGATGCTGCGGGCGCTCGAGGACGCCGATGTCTGGGGCCCCGACGGCAAGGCATTCTCATCTCGTCCGACCCGACCAGGAAGAGGCCGGCGGCGACAGGCGATCGCGGCCGGTGAGTCACGCAGCGGGAGATGCCCCTTGCAGACCCCTCGGCAGACCCCTCGCGAGGTGCGGCGTTGAACGTGCCGTAGGCGACGACGGGTTTCGGGCGTCTTGCCCTGTCCCGGCCTGCCACCTCCGCGATGCGGCTTCCGAACCACCCTCACTCAGCAGAAAAGCGTTGCTGACTGAGGGTGGTTCAGAAGTACAGGTGGCAGGCCAGGACAGGGCAAGAGAAGGACAAGGGAGAAAAGGGGATGCAGAGAAACAGGTGGGGGGAGAAGAACGGACGGTTGTGACATGGGGACACAGATGGGGTGCGGTGGGGCAGTGGGAGATGGTGACGTGATCTGAGGCGTGGAATGCGTCGGGGAGCGGGATTGCGGGATGGTTCGGATTGTCGATGGGACGAGTCGTCGAACGTGGGTGACGGGTCGGGACGAGCGGGTCTGCGAATGGCTGCGGATCGTGCGAGTGACCGACGTACAGGCGATCCGATGGATCTTGGGCGCGCTGAACGACATCGAAGGTCCGGTCTCGACCCGGCGCGCGCAGACGTGGGTTGCACGGATGGAGGTCGTCGGACTTGTCGAGCGGGCGAACCTCGGTAGCCCGGGCGGATCGATTGTCTGGGGCACCTATGAGGCGACCGGGCGGTCGCGCCCGAATATCTATGGGCAGACCACCCGGCACGAGGTCGCGGTGTCCTCCGTGTCAGCCCTGTACATCAATGCCGGCTTCGCTTGGCGTCGAGATGACCGGCCGGAGTATGCCGGGGGTCATCAGGCGGACGGTGTCGCGCTCGGGAGGAGAACGAGCGAGCTCATAGAGGTCGAGCTGACGGCGAAGCGAGCGCCGCGCTACGCCTCGATCTTCTCCGCCTACCGTCGGCGCCTCGAGCTCGGCGACAGCGACCGGATCGCCTACCTCTGCACCGAGGGCGCGGCGCGCGCGGTCCGCACCGCACTGAAGGCCACCCCAGCCGGGCGCGACATCGCTCCTCGGGTCGGCGTTCGCGTCGTATTCGACGAGCGAGGCGCGATCCGCTCCGCCAGCGCGGATCGGGCCGTGTCAGAGGAGACGGCGATCCTGCTCGACAGCGAGAGGTAGGTGCGCAGTGGGGAGCGTCGAGGCGTACGAGACGAGCCGGGGTCGGCGTTACCGAGTCCGATACCGCGACCCAGCGCATCAGTCACGTGAGAAGGCGGGCTTCCAGAGAAAGTTCGATGCCGAGGAGTACCTCGCTGGTGTCACCGTGCAATCGGCTCGTGGTGAGTACATCGATCCGCGGGCCGCGAAGGTGACGGTGTCGGAGCTCGGCGCGGAGTGGCTGGCGAACCGAACGCATCTCAAGGCATCCTCGTGGAAGTCGCTCGAGGTCGCATGGCGAGTCCATGTGGAGCCCGCGTGGGGAACCCGTGCAATTGGCGACATCCGGCACTCGGAGGTGCAGGCCTGGATCCGGCGCCTCGCTCCCCCGGGCGAAGCTTCGAGGGCCGCGACGAAGGTGAAGCGAGCGCACGGTGTGCTGGCCGGCATCCTCGACACCGCGGTCTGGGATCGGCGGATCGCGAGCAACCCCGCTCGCGGCGTGATGCTTCCCCGCAAGACGGCGAAGTCCCGCGTCTACCTCTCCGTCGAGCAGGTGGAGCTGCTGGTCGAGCTGGTGCCGAGCACGCGGCGCTCGTCTACGCGCTGGCCTACACCGGTATGCGGTGGGGCGAGGTCACCGGGTTACGGGTTCGGAACGTGGATCTGCAGCGCCGCCGCGCCCGGGTCGAGGAGAACGCGGTCAAGGTGTCCACGAAGATCGTCGTCGGGACCCCGAAGACCCACGAGACGCGGAGCGTGCCGCTCCCCGCTTCCTGCTGCAGGGTCTGGCGCAGCAGATGGCTGGCAAGGGCCAGGAGGCGATCGTCTTCGGCGATGGCCTGACCCACCTACCGCGACCTCACGCGCGCAACGGCTGGTTCATGCGCGCCGTCGGCCAAGCCCGCGCGATCGACCCGACGTTTCCGCGGATCACGATCCACGACCTGCGTCACACAGCGGCGAGCCTCGCGGTCAGCGCCGGCGCGAACGTGAAGGCGGTGCAACGGATGCTTGGCCACGCCTCCGCAGCTATGACGCTCGACACCTACGCCGATCTCTTCGATGACGACCTCGATGCCGTCTCGGACCGTCTGGACGAGGTCAGAACGCTCCGCGTCAACCAGAGCCCCCACAAAAGTGTGGGGTTTTTGTGGGGGCCGGAGAAGGACAAGGGCCCTCGATCCGCGTCGTTACGCGGATCGAGGGCCCCCAGGAGTGCGGAGGATGGGGGATTCGAACCCCCGAGGGCTTTCACCCAACACGCTTTCCAAGCGTGCGCCATAGGCCACTAGGCGAATCCTCCGTGCCGGACGGCGTGAGCCGGAACCGACCATGCATCCTATCGACACCGGATGACGCGCGTCCTCACATCCGCTTCGGTACACTCGCATCCGGCTCCCCGCGTGGCGCCATCCAGGCCAACTCCCCCAGGGCGGAGACGCAGCAAGGGTAACCGGGCTCTGGCGGGTGCGCGGGGGGTCCTTCTCGTCTCCGGGCGACAATGCGCGCCGTGTAGGCATCAGCGCGCGGTGGAGGCGGATCGGCGGCCTGTCGCCCTACGGCGCGCGCTGATGCCTACACGGCGCGGCCGGTGGGTCAGTCGCCGATCGACGGCACGGTCTTCGGGCGCACGACGAGCCACAGCGCTGCCGCGCCGACCGCCGCCGTCACCGCCATGACACCGCCCATCGGGGCGACGGATGCGAGGCCGAGCGCGCCGACGATCGGCGAGATCGCGCCGGCCAAGCCGAAGTTCACCGCACCGAGCAGGCTCGCGGCCGTGCCGGCCTCGGCCCCGTGCCGAACGAGCCCGAGCACCTGCACGGTCGGGAATCCGAAGCCGCACGCCGCGATGAAGAACCAGAGCGGGATCAGCACCGCGACGAGACCGAGGTGCCCGACGAGCACGATCGCGACGGCCGCGGAGCACTGCACCGCCGTCGTGCAGGCGAGGATCCACTGCGGGCCGACCCGGCGCATGATGCGCGCCGCGGCCTGGGAGCCCAGCACGACGCCGAGCGAGTTCATCGCGAACAGCAGGCCGTACTGCTGCGCCGACAGACCGTAGAGCTCTTGGAACACGAAGGACGAACTCGACAGGTAGGCGAACAGACCCGCGAACTGCATCCCGCCGACGACCGCCACGCCGATGAACACACGGTCGCCCAGGACGGCTCGATACCGGGCACCGACGCTGTCGTGGCCGACGATCTCGCGCGCAGACCGCGGTCGCGACTCGCCGATCGTCATCGTCGCCAGCACGACGGCGGCCGCACCGTAGCAGGCGAGCACGAGGAAGAGGCCGCGCCAGTCGAGTATGCGCAGCAACTGCGAGCCGGCCAGGGGCGCGAGCAGCGGCGCCAGGCCGGTGATGAGACCCATGCGAGCGAGCACCCGGACGAGGCGCTGGCCGCCGAACAGGTCACGGACGATGGCCTGCGCGACGACCCCGCCGCCGGCGGCGCCCGCGCCTTGCAGCACGCGCAGGATCCCCAGGGACAGGATGTCCGGCGCGAACGACGCGAGCACGCAGGCGGCGATGTGCACCACGGCGCAGATCAGCAGCGGGGCCCGTCGGCCGAACCGGTCCGACAGCGGACCGACGAGCAATTGGCCGAGCGCGAACCCGATGATGGTGCCGGTCAGCGTCAGCTGGATGGCGACCGCGGGCACGCCGAGATCGGCCTGCACCGCGGGGAACGCCGGCAGGTAGAGGTCGATCGTGAACGGGCCGAGCGCCACGAGGGCGCCCAGCACCACGATGGTGGCGGTGCGGGTGCGCGATGCGAGGAGGTCGCCCGGGTGGATCGAACGGACGACGGGGATACTGCTGGTGGTCACGGCAGAGATTCCAGATGGAAAGGCGGCCGGCTCGACGCTGTGCCGGGTGGTGCGCCGACGCCCACCCACGACCGACCCCGTTGCGGGGCGTCGACGGCATTGCCATCAGCTGACTTCGAGCGTACTCCGATTTTCTTGAGCGGTACAGACCGACACGCCGTGCATGCAAACTGTCGGAACCCCGTTCCGCCCTGTGCAGGCACCCCCGGTGGGACCACGACTCGGGTCAGGAGGCGACCGGACGCTCCTCCAAGCCCCAGGCCTGACCGTATCCGCCTTCGGCGACCGGCTTCGCCATGAGTTCGAGGAACGGGTCCGCGTCGAACGCCTCCGGTCCCTGCACGCCGAGTCCGGCCCAGACGCCCGATGCCAGGAGCTCGAGCGCGATGACCGGGTTCAGCGCGGTCTGCCAGACGACGCATTGGCTCTCGAACTCGCGCATCGTGTCCTCGTTTCGGGCCACGTGGTACAGGTACACGGCCCGCGGCTGCCCATCGGTGCCCGTGCCGGTCACGTACAGACCGGCGCACGTCGCGCCGGACATCCGCGGCCCGAGCGTCGCCGGGTCCGGCAGTGCAGCCGCCACCAGGTCGCGCGGAGCGACGAACGCGGGCCCGTCGGCGGTGCGCACGCGGACGGGCGTCGTGGAGGCGAGGCCGAGTTGACGAAGCGTCTTCAGAATGCCGATGAACTCGGCGCCGAGGCCGTACTTGAACGTGACCTTCTTCGCGTTCAGGTAGCGCGGCATCAGCAGCACTTCCTCGTGCTCGACGTTCACGCATTCGACCGGTCCGATGCCGCCGGGGAAGTCGAAGACCTCGGGCTCGCTGAACGGCTCCGTGGTGGTCCAGCCCTCGTCGGGGCGCCAGATGACCGGCGGGTTGAGGCACTCCTCGAGCGTCGTCCAGATGCTGAACGACGGCGCGAAGATCTCATCGCCCGCCTCGTTCTTGACGACGAGGTTGGCGCCGTCACGTGTGCCGAGCTCGTCGATCGCGGAGAACAGATGGTCGGATGCGTACCGCGCGAAGACGTCGGACAGGCCGGGCTCGACACCCATCCCGACGAGCGCCAGCCGGCCGGCCGACTCCCACTCGCCCGCCTGGCTGAACTGGTCGTCGCCGAGCTTGACGCCGGTCTCGTGGAACGGGTCCGTCGGGTGGGGCTCCGACAGGCTCATCGCCATGTCCAGGTAGTCGGCACCCGCCGCGAGCGCGCCCGCGAAGATCGAGAGCACGAACTTGGGCTCGACCGCGTTCATCACATGCGTCGCGCGGTGTGCCCGCGCGACCGCGGCGACCGCGTCAGGGTCGGACGCGTCGATGCGCGCCGACACGAACTTCGC
This sequence comes from uncultured Actinomycetota bacterium, assembly GCA_963716965.1. Classification (GTDB taxonomy): domain Bacteria; phylum Actinomycetota; class Actinomycetes; order Actinomycetales; family Microbacteriaceae; genus Amnibacterium. The sequence continues at coordinate 7,697 of CAVQUZ010000002.1, forward strand.
GCCGATCTCCGCGCCGTGGCGCTCCGTGATCCAGCCGACGGTGCGCTCCGCACGCCCGAGGTCGTAATCCGTCACGATGACGGCCTCATAGAACGAGCGCGTCGCCGCGATCTTGGCGATCGCGTCGCCCACGCCGCCGGCCCCCACGAGCAGTATTCGCATGGCGCTCAACGTATCGGGCCAAACCTCGGAGCGAGCACAACCGGGGATCCCCGGAATTCGGCGTCGACCCTCGCCCTCAGGCCCCGGTCGAGCTGCTCGTGGGGGCGGTGAGGTCGTAGAGCGTGGTGCCGCCGACGGACTTCGCCGTGAAGTGGGCCTCGACCCATGTCGTGATCGAGCCCGACGTGCTGGCGCCGCCGCCGCGTCCACCGCCGCCCTGACCGGAGGCGATGAAGTAGTGGATCTTGCCCTGGGCCACCCACTGCTCGAACTGCGCGAGCGTCGGCGACGGGTCGCTGCCGGTGAACCCGCCGATGGGCATGACGGATGCGCGTGCGGCGAGCTGGTAGGTCGCGGCGGTGTTCGAGCCGTCGGTCGCCGCGACCCAGCGGTACTCGGCCGCGTCCGCGGTGAGCAGCGAGGTCACGGCGGCACTGGCGGTGCCGCCGCCGAAGGGCGGGCGCCGAACGCGCGGCCGCCGAACGCGCCGCCGGCGAATCCGCCCGCCGTGCCGGTGCCGGTCGGGGGAGCTCCCGCGAAACCGCCGCCTGCGCCCGTGCCGGTGCCGCCGAAGCGCTGCCGGAACCCCTGCCCGCCTGCGAAACCGCCCGGGCCGCCTCCCTGCGCGAAGGCACGCCCACCCCCGAAGCCGCCGCTCGCGACGGCCGGTCCCGCGGTCGGGATCGAACCCGAATGCGGCGTGAGCATCGTCTCGACCGAGAACGCGGCAGGACCGGCGAGCGCGGCGATCAGGCTGCCACCGACGGCGACGGGCACGAGTTCGCGGCGATAGCGCGCGAACAGGATGCCTCCGGCGCCGAGCACGCCGGTGATCACGACGACCGCGCGGAGCCAGGGCTGGAAGTCGCTCGCCTCGGCGAGCAGCACGACGCTCCACACCATGGTGCCGAGCACGAGCACCGCGCCCACGATCGCCGCCCACCAGGACAGCCGGCGCTGCCAGATGAGTTGCGCACCGATGCCGACGAGGCCGCCGATCGAGGGGGCGAGCGCGATCGAGTAGTACTGGTGGATCGTGCCCTGCCCGAAGCTGAAGGCGAGGCCCGAGACGATCAGCACGCCGCCGAGCAGCAGCACGAGTGCCCGTTGGCCGTCGATGCGCGGTCGGCGCCACAGCACGATCACGCCCAGTACGAACGCTCCGAGCGCCGCGGGCAGCAGCCACGAGATCTGCGTGCCGAACTCTGCCGCGAACAGACGGGTGATGCCCGTCGCTCCCCCGAATCCCGCCCCGCCGCCGTTGCCGTTGCCCGTCAGGCGGCTGATCCCGTTGTAGCCGAACGTGAGGTTCAGGAAGCTGTCGTCGGTCGAACCGCCGACATACGGCCGCATGCTCGCGGGCACGAGCTCCACGATGGCGACCCACCAGCCGGCGGAGACGACCAGCGTGCCGATACCCGCGAGGCCGTGCAGGAGGCGCACCGGGAACCGCTTCGGCGCGGCGTACAGGTACACGAGGCCGAGTGCCGGAAGGACGAGAAAGGCTTGCAACTGCTTGGTGAGGAATCCGAGACCGACGGCCGCACCGGCGAGCATGATCCAGCGCACCCGGCCGTCCTCGATCCCCCGCACCGTGCAGTACACCGCGAGGGTGAGCAGCAGCACGAGCAGGGCATCAGGGTTGTTGAACCGGAACATCAGGACCGCGACAGGCGTCGACGCGGTCACGGCGCCGGCGATCAGCGCGGCCGGGGCGCTGAACCCGCGCCGCACGATCGCGACGACGAGCGCGACCGTGAGCACGCCCATGATCGCCTGAGGCAGCAGGCAGCGCCCACGGGTTGAGCCCGAAGATCCGCACCGACAGCGCCATGACCCAGAGCGCGGCCGGCGGCTTGTCGACCGTGATCGAGTTCCCGGCATCGGAGGAGCCGTAGAGGAAGGCCTCCCAGTTCGTCGACCCTGCCTGCACCGCCGCGCTGTAGAAGGAGTTCGCCCAGCCGCTTGCGCCGAGGTCCCAGACGGTCAGGATCGCGGTGACGAGCAGCAGACCGAGGTAGGTTGGGCGCACCCACGCGGCGTCGGTCGCCCGACCGCGCCAGGCCGCGGCCGGAAGGGACCGCAGTCGCCCGGCCACGGTGCGGCGATTCCCATCGGTCTCGATCGCGCCGGTCGAAGCTGCGGTCATTGCACGGTCTCCACGGGGTCGGGGGCGGCGACGGCCACGGCCGCCGGCTTCGTTCGGGCGGGATGCACGGTCATCGAGCAGTGCTCACCGGCGTGTGGCTCACCGGCGTGCGTGCGCACGGTGGCCGGCGTGCTCGGTGCGGCACGACGGCTGCGGAAGACCCAGCCGCGGAACAGCACGAAGCGCAGCACGGTCCCGAGCAGGTTCGCGCCCGTCAGTGTCGCGATCTCCTCCGCGGGCGACGCATGGGGCACGGCGGCGTGCAGGGCGATCAAGGAGCCGGCCGTGATCGCCCAGGTCAGCGCGAACACCATGAGGCCCTGCACCTGATGCCGGACGGCTCCGGACCTGCCGGTCACCCCGAAGGTGAACCAGCGGTTCGCCGCGGTGTTCGCGACCGCGGTGATCAGCAGCGCGAGGAAGTTGGCGGGTTGGGCGCCCACGAACGGATGCAGCACGAGGTAGAGCAACGCGAAGGCCAGCGTCGAGAGGCCGCCGATCACCGCGAACCGGATGACCTGCTGCTGGAACCGGGGCGTCGCCGCTGGCCGCAACGGGCCGCGGCCGAGTTCCTCGGCGATCGCCTCGATCGGCAACCGGTGACGGGCGAGGTCGTTGCCGAGGCGCCAGATGCCCTTGAGGTCGTCCTTCGCGGTCTGCACGATGTCCACCCGGCTGTCCGGGTCGTCCACCCAGTCGACCGGCACCTCGTGGATGCGCATGCCGCACCGCTCGGCGAGCACCAGCAGTTCGGTGTCGAAGAACCACCCGTCGTCCTGCACGAGCGGCAGCAGCCGCACGGCGGCGTCGCGTCGGATCGCCTTGAAGCCGCACTGCGCATCCGAGAACGACGCCTGCAGCACGGTCCGCAGGATGCCGTTGTAGGAGCGGGAGATGAACTCGCGCTTCGGTCCACGCACCACCCGCGACGCCCGGGTGAGGCGCGTGCCGATCGCGACGTCGGAGTGACCGGAGAGCAGCGGCGCGACGAGCGGCGAGAGCCCGGCGAGGTCGGTCGAGAGGTCGACGTCCAGGTAGGCGAGCACCTTCGCGTCGGACGCGGTCCACGCCGTCTTCAGCGCGTATCCGCGACCCTTCCGGTCGAGGTGCAGCGCCCGGACGTCGGGGAGCGTGTTCGCGAGGTCGCGGGCGATGCCGTAGGTGCCGTCCGTGCTGGCGTTGTCGACGATCGTGATGCGCCACGTCGCGGACATGTGCCGCGTCAAGTACTCGTGCAGACGCCAGACGCTGGCCTGGAGGACGCGGGCCTCGTTGAACACGGGCACCATGACGTCGACATCGGGGGCTTCGCTGGTCGGCATGGGTCCATCGTGCGGACCGTCCCTATGCCGTTCCTATGACACCGCTCTGCACAGTCGCGGACTTGGCGGCGATCTCGAGCGCGCCGAGGACGTCCTCGAGCAGATCGTCCGGGTCCTCGATGCCGACCGAGAGCCGCACGATCGTGTCGGGGACGGCCAGCGGCGTGCCCTTGACGGACGCGTGCGTCATCTCGCTGGGATACCCGATCAGCGACTCGACGCCACCCAGCGACTCGGCGAGCGCGAACAGCCGGGTGCTCTCCGCGAACCGGCGTGCGGTCTCGGCGCCACCGCGCACCTCGACCGAGAGCATGCCGCCGAACGCGCTCATCTGCCTGGCGGCGACGACGTGGCCCGGGTGGTCGGCGAGTCCGGGGTAGTACACGCGCTCGATGAGGGGATGCCCGACCAGCGCCTCGGCGATCCGCGCGGCGGACGAGGAATGCCTGGCCATGCGAAGGGGCAGCGTCTTGATGCCGCGGGTGGTGAGGAACGACTCGAACGGCGCGAGCACGGCTCCCACGGCGAACTGCTGGAACCTGATCGCCTCCGCCAGTTCGGCGTCGTCCGTCACGACGACGCCGGCGATGACGTCGGAGTGGCCGCCGAGGTATTTGGTCGCGGAATGCACGACCACGTCCGCGCCGAGGGTGAGCGGCTGTTGCAGCGCGGGGGACGCGAACGTGTTGTCGACGACGACCCGGACGCCTGCCGCGTGGCCGATCTCGGCGAGCGCGGCGATGTCGGTGATCTTCATCAGCGGGTTGCTCGGCGTCTCGACCCACAGCAGGGCGGCAGCGGGGTTCTCGAGCGCAGCCCGGACAGCGCTCGCATCGGCCATGTCGACGGTGTCGAGTGTCACTCCCCACGGCCCCAGCAGCTTGGACAGCAGCCGGTGCGTGCCGCCGTACGCGTCGTCGCCCAGGATCACGTGCGCACCGGGCCGCAGCACCGCGCGCAGCAGGCCGTCCTCCGCAGCGAGCCCGGACGCGAAGGCGATGCCGTGCGCCGCGAGCTCGAGCGACGCGACCTGCTCCTCGAGCGCGATCCTGGTCGGGTTGCCGCTGCGACCGTACTCGTAGCCGCCGCGAAGGCCGCCGATGCCGTCCTGCAGGAACGTCGACGTCTGGTGGATCGCGGGGGTGATGCTGCCGGTCACCGGATCCGGCGTCTGGCCGGCGTGCACCGCACGCGTGTCGAAGCGGTCGTCGGATGCCATTGCTGCTCCCTGGAGTCGCGCGTCAGTCGGTGACGAACGCGATGAGATCGGACCGGGTGATGACACCCGTGGGCTTGCCCTCTTCGGTCACGAGCAGCACGTCGTCGGACGCGAGCGCGATCCGCGCGTCGCCGACCGGCGTGTGCGTGCCCACGAGCGGCGGCACCGGGCCGATGGCGTCGCGCACCTGGTCGCCGAGACCGGCCTCGCCGCTGAAAACGCGGTCGAGCACCCGCTTCTCGTCGAGGGTGCCGAGCACCTCGCCCATGACCACGGGCGGTTCGGCCGCGAGGACGAGCAGCTGCGAGACGCCGTGCTCGCGCATCAGCTCGACGGCGTCGCGGATCGTGTCGTCGGGCCGCACGAAGAGCAGGTCGGGTGTCGCGCTCGCGGCCCGCTTGGCGGCGAGCACGTGCTCGACCGTGCGCTCCCCCGGCGCGCTCCCGAAGCCGTACGCACGCATCCATCGCTCGTTGAAGATCTTGCCCAGGTACCCGCGACCGCTGTCCGGCAGCAGCACGACGATGACGTCATCGGGCGACGCGTCGCGGGCGACGTCGAGGGCTGCGGCCACCGCGAGCCCGCTCGAGCCGCCCACGAGCAGACCCTCCTCGCGCGCGAGTCGCAGGGTGAGGGCGAACGAGCGCGCATCGCTCGCGGCGATGACCCGGTCGACGACGCTCGGGTCGTAGGCGGGCGGCCAGAAGTCCTCGCCGACGCCCTCGACGAGATACGGGCGGCCGGTGCCGCCGGAATACACCGACCCCTCAGGGTCCGCGCCGATCACCTGGACGCGCCCGTCGGAGACCTCTTTGAGGTAGCGGCCTGTGCCCGTGATCGTGCCGCCCGTGCCCACGCCCGCGACGAAGTGGGTGACGCGGCCCTCGGTGTCCCGCCAGATCTCCGGGCCGGTCGTGGCGTAATGGCTGGCCGGTCCGTTCGGGTTCGCGTACTGGTTCGGCTTGTACGCGCCGGGGATCTCGGCGGCGAGCCGGTCGGAGACGCTGTAGTAGGAGCGGGGGTCCTCTGGCGCGACGTTCGTGGGCGTGACGACCACCTCGGCGCCGTAGGCGGTGAGGACGTTCCGCTTGTCCTCGCCGACCTTGTCCGGCATCACGAACACGCAGCGGTAGCCGCGCTGCTGCGCCACGAGTGCGAGGCCGACGCCCGTGTTGCCGCTCGTCGGCTCGACGATCGTGCCGCCCGGCCTCAGCAGGCCCGCTCGCTCGGCCTCGTCGATGATGCGGACGGCGATGCGGTCCTTGGACGAGCCGCCGGGATTGAGGTATTCGATCTTCGCGAGGACGAGCGGCGCGAGGCCGTCGGTGACGCGGTTCAAACGGACGAGCGGGGTGTCACCGATGAGGCCGAGAACGGTGTCTGCGTAGTGCATTGCTGCCTTCACTGGCTGGGCGCGAGCGCGCGGGGGATGTGGCCGGTCCGGTCAGGACGGGCGACAGCCACCTGCCAGATGCGCGGAGCCCAGATGCACACGGCGAGCATAGCGGCAGCTCATGCGGGGTCGACCTCGCGGGCCGCCGCCCCCTCCGCCGACTGTTCGGCGGCGAGCGTCGCGTACAGACCGCCCAGCCGAAGCAGCTCGCCGTGGGTTCCGCGCTCCACGACGCGGCCCGCATCGAGCACCAGGATCTCGTCGGCGCGCGCGACGGTGGAGAGCCGATGCGCGATCGCGACCGTCGTGCGACCCGCCGCCGCCGCGTCCAGCGCCTGCTGCACGATGCGCTCGGAGACGGAGTCGAGGGCGCTCGTCGCCTCGTCGAGCAGGATCACCGGCGGGTTCTTCAGCAGCACCCGCGCGATCGCGACGCGCTGCTTCTCGCCGCCCGAGAGCCGGTACCCGCGTTCACCGACGACGGTGTCGTACCCCTCGGGGAAGCCGGCGATCGTGGAGTGGATGTTCGCGCCCCGGGCCGCCGCCACGATCTCCTCGTCGGTGGCGTCGGCCTTCGCGTAGCGCAGGTTCTCGCGGATCGTCGCGTGGAACAGATACGTCTCCTGCGAGACGATGCCGATCGCCGACTGCAGCGACTCGAGCTGCAGATCCTTGACGTCGACGCCGCCGAACCGCACGTGCCCCGCGGTCGCGTCGTACAGCCGGGGGATGAGGTAGCCGATCGTGGTCTTGCCGGCGCCTGACGGGCCGACGAGCGCGACGAAGCTGCCGGGCGCGGCGCGGAAGCTCACGTCGGTGAGCACCGGCTCAGCGGGCTCCCCCGTCGCCGGGTACGTGAACCCGACGTGGTCGAACTCGATGGTCGCCGGCGCGCGCCGTGGCAGTTCGACCGCGCCCGGCCGATCGGCGATCGCCGGCACGAGGTCGAGATACTCGAAGATGCGCGCGAACAGCGCGCCCGAGGTCTGTAGGTCGAGTGCGACGCGCAGCAGGCCCATCAGGGGGAACGTCAGCCGCGACTGCACCGTCGTGAATGCGACGATCGTGCCCGCCGTGATGTGGGCACCCTGCAGCAGGAAGATCCCCGACAAGAGGTAGACGACGGCGGGGACGACCTGGAAGAACAGTTGCACGAGCGCGAAGAAGCCCTGACCCGTCATCTCCTGCCGCACCTGCAACTGCAGCTGGTGCTCGCTCTCGCTGCGGTACCGCTCCGTCTCGCTGCGCTGCCGCCCGAACGCCTTGGCGAGCAGGATGCCCGACACCGAGAGCGTCTCCTGGGTGATGGCCGACAACTCGGACAGCGACTCCTGCGTCTGCGTCGCGATCCGCGCGCGCCGTTGTCCGACTCGGCGCTGCAGGACCACGAGCGCCGGAACGAGCAGCAGTGCCACGATCGTGAGTTGCCAGTTCAGCAGGAGCATCGCGACCACGGCCGAGATCACCGTCACGGTGTTGCCGACCACACTCGATATCGTGTTCGACAGCACGTTGGAGACGCCGCCGACGTCGTTCGCCAGCCTCGACTGGATGACGCCCGTGCGCGTGCGCGTGAAGAAGCCCAGTTCCATCCGCTGCAGGCCCGAGAAGAGCCGCTCGCGCAGCGCGGCGGTGACCGAGTTGCCGACCCGGGCGGTCAGGTACGTCTGCCAGACCCCGAGGCCCTGCGACACGAGCCAGACCGCGAGCATCGTCCCGACGATCCAGGACAGGGCGGTGAGGTTCGGGCGCCCGCTCGGCGGGAAGAGCCCGATGTCGAACGCGCGCTGCGTGAGCAGTGGCGACACCACCGTCAGCGCCGCGGAGATCAGCACCAGGGACACGGTCAGGATCAGCCTCGACCGGTGGGGCCGGAACAGCGAAGCGACCCGCTTGCCCAGATCGGGGATGCGGGGCGCGGCGGCGATCTCGGCGCGCTGGGTCGCCGCGTCGCCTGCGCCGCCGCGTCCCCCGCGCATCACGCGCCCCATGCTCATCGCGATCAAGGCTAAGCGGGATCGGATGGGCGACCGCGCACGATCGCACCGCATTCTGGGAGTCGCCTCAGCGCCGGCGACGCCGTTACCCGATCGTTGCAACGGCACCGCAAACGCTTGCAGGTTCCGGTTGCAGACGTGCGCGTCTCGCCTTAGTGTCACGGCAGACGCATAGCCGCGTCTGTTCACAGCACCCCTGCGATCAGATCTCAACGAGGAGAAGTATGAAGTCCACCCTCCGTGTGGCTGCAGCGGGAGCTGCACTCGCCCTCACCGGAATGGGCCTCGTCGCCTGTTCCAGTTCGAACGGGACGTCCCCGAGCTCCTCCGGGACCATCCCGGCGAGCGAGTTCGGCCCCATCACCGTGGTCCAAGGTAAGGACAACAACGGCACCCTGCCGCTGCTCAAGCAGATGTGGGACAAGCAGTACCCGAAGACGCCGGTCACGTTCAAGCAGCAGTCCGACCAGGCCGACCAGCAGCTCCAGGACCTGACCCTGCACTTCGGTCAGAAGTCCACCGACTACGACGTGGTCTCGTCCGACGTCGTGTGGACGCAGCAGCTCGCCTCGGCGGGCTACCTGCAGCCGCTCGTGGGCGCGTACAAGATCGATACCTCGAAGCTCGTGCCCGCCGTGCTGAACACGGCGAAGTACCGGGGAATCCTGTATGCGGCCCCTGCCGCGACCGACTCGCAGATCCTCTACTACAACAAGAAGCTGCTCGGCTCGAAGCCGGTCCCGACGACCTACGCCGAGATGTTCGCCGACTGCTCGATCGCCAAGGCGGCCGGCATCGGTTGCTACGCGGGCCAGTTCGCCAAGTACGAGGGCCTCACCGTGAACTTCGGTGAAGCCGTCAACTCGGCCGGCGGCACGATCGTGGACTCGAGCGGCAAGCCCACCCTGAACACGGCGGCCGCGAAGGCGGGCCTCACCACCCTGGTGAACGCGTTCAAGGACGGCGACATCCCCGCCGCCGCGATCACGTACCAGGAGGAGGACGGCCGCGCCGCGTTCGACGCGGGCAAGCTGCTCTTCTACACGAACTGGCCGTACGCGTACAGCCTCACCACCAACGCCAACAACACCGGTGACAAGACGTCGATCTACGCGACGAACAAGTCGAACGCGGTGCCCCTGGGCATCGCCGGATTCCCGGGCAAGTCGAGCCTCGGTGGCCACAACTGGGCGATCAGCAACTTCTCGAAGCACAAGGGGACGGCGCTGCAGTTCCTGAAGTGGTTCGAGAGCCCGGCGGTCCAGGAGTTCTCGATCGAGCACGCCTCGGCCGCTCCGGTCGTCCTCTCGGAGTACACGAACTCGGCGCTCACGTCGAAGTACGCGTACCTCACCACCCTGAAGGCGTCGCTGGACAACGCGGTGCCGCGTCCGGCGACCCCGTTCTACAACGCGGTCACCACGGCCATCCAGGACAACGCCTACGCAGCCCTCAAGGGCACGAAGACGGTCGATCAGGCATTGAGCGACATGTCGACGGCCATCACGCAGGCGAGTAACGGCTAGTCCCGCACCATCACACGAGGGGGCCGGGCACCGACCACCCGGTCGGCGCCCGGCCCCCTCGCACTTTTCGAACCCGGTCTATTGCGAGGAGGCAACATGACCACAGCCGCCCCACCCACGTCTGCGCTCCCACCAGGCGGGAACTATCCCGGGCGAGACAGCCTCGAGGCGAACCGTCGCCGGCAGGCGCGCTTCGCCTACCTGCTCCTGGCCCCGACCATCGTCGTGATGGCGATCGTCGTCGGCTACCCGATCGTCCTCTCGATCATCAACTCGTTCCAGCAGGACGCCCACCTCGACCAGACGACCGGGTTCCAGGTCACCGGCGGCTTCGCCGGCGTCTCGAACTACACGCACTGGCTCCTGCAGCAGTGCGCGAACGCCACCGGCGGCACGTCCGCGTGCGCTCCGGGCAACCTCGCGAACAGCTTCTGGAATTCGGTCTTCGTCACCTTCTTCTTCGCGGTCATCACCGTGGTGCTGGAGACGATCATCGGGATCTGGATGGCGATCATCATGAACCGGAACTTCCGGGGTCGCGGCATCCTGCGCGCCGCGGTCCTCGTTCCGTGGGCCATCCCGACGGCCGTCACCGCGAAGCTGTGGTACTTCATCTTCGCGACCAGCGGCATCGTGAACACGATCATCGGACAGCAGATCCTGTGGGGTTCCGACCTCTGGGCCTCCCGATTCGCGATCATCATCGCGGACACCTGGAAGACCACGCCGTTCATGGCGCTGCTGATCCTCGCGGGTCTGCAGCTCATCCCCGAGGACACCTACGAGGCGGCCCGCATGGATGGCGCCTCGACCGTGCAGCAGTTCTTCCAGATCACGCTGCCGCTGCTGCGGCCGGCGCTCGTGGTCGCGATCCTGTTCCGCACGCTCGACGCGCTGCGCATGTACGACCTGCCGGCGATCCTCACGGGAGGTGGTGGCGGCCGAGGAGACGCGACGACGACCCTGTCGATGCTGGTGGTCAAACAGATCCAGCAGGGACCGAACAGCGCGTCCGCCCTGTCGACGATCACCTTCATCATCATCTTCGCCGTGGCATTCATCTTCATCCGACTGCTCGGGGCGAACATCACCGGTAGCGAACGCAAGTCCCAGAAGGTGGCGAAGGAACTGTGAGCACGACGATCGCGGGTCAGGCGGCGGCGAATGCCGAGCGCCCGGTCTTCAGCAACACCGCGGTCCAGGCCCGACTGCGTCGCCGCAAGGCGGGGGCGGCGGCACGCACAGCGGTCCAGGCGGTCCTGATCGTCGTCTGGTGCGTCCTGCCGTTCTACTGGATGATCGTCACGGCGTTCCGCGACGTCGGCTATGTGTTCGAGGCGAACCCGTTCCCGGACCACCTGTCGCTCGGGAACTTCCAGACGGCGTTCGACCCGGCCAACAACCAGCTCGGCCTCGGCCTGATCAACAGCCTGTTCATCGGCACCGTGGTGACGCTGATCGCGCTGCTGGTCGGCATCTTCGCGGCCTACGCGCTCGCCAGGCTGAACTTCCCGGGCAAGGGGCTCGTCATGGGCGCCGTGCTCGGCGCCTCGATGTTCCCCGGCGTGGCGCTCCTCACCCCGCTGTTCGGTCTGTTCACCGACCTCGGCTGGGCCGGCACCTACCAGGCGCTGATCATTCCGTACATCTCGGGCGCACTGCCGCTCACGGTGTACACGCTGAACTCGTTCTTCCGCGAGATGCCGTGGGAGCTCGAAGAGGCGGCGCGGATCGACGGCTGCACCCCGGCGCAGGCGTTCCGCATCGTGATCCTGCCGCTCGCGGCACCCGCGGTGTTCACCACGGCGATCCTCGCGTTCATCGCCAGCTGGAACGAATACCTGCTCGCGTCGGTGCTGCACAGTGACCAGACCCAGACGGTCACCACCGTCATCGGGCAGTTCACCGGCAGCCAGCCGCACCAGATCCCGTACTCGGCGACCATGGCGGCCGGTGTCGTGGTCACCGTGCCGTTGATCATCCTGGTACTGATCTTCCAGCGGCGGATCGTGGCGGGGCTGACCGCCGGCGGCGTGAAGGGCTGATCATGGACGGAAGGCGGCGGCGGGACGTCAAGGAGACCTACGACCTCGGTCTCGGTTTCATCGGGGCGTTCACCGCCGCCTTCCTGATCATGACCTTCATCGCGGAGGTGACCGGCAACGACGCCCTGTGGTCCGCGATCACGACGCTGGTGCTGGCACTCATGCTGACGGCGTTGTGGTTCGTCAGGCGACGACATCTGCGAGTCCCCGTCGAGGCCGACGCCGACGAGCACTGACGCCTGTACCGAGACCTGACGAGCGCCGGGGGCGCTCGATCCACAATCGCTGATCCGTCGGCAGCGACCGCCGGATCGACCGTGCGCAGTGTCGCGCACGCTGCAGGAGGTGACGCACGTGCTGCGCCTCGAAGACGACTGGGTGTGGGACAGCTGGATCGCCGATGACGGCGAGCGCTACCACCTCTTCTACCTCAAGGCCCCGCGATCGCTGACGGATCCTGGCCTGCGCCACGAGCGCGCGGTGATCGGCCACGCCACGAGCGTCGATCTGGTCACGTGGGACGTCCACCCCGATGCGCTCGGACCGGCGAGCGGATCGTGGGACGACCTCGCGCTCTGGACGGGCAGCACCGTCAGGGGCGACGACGGTGCGTGGCGAATGTTCTACACGGCGATCAACACCGGCGGGAACGGCGTCAAGGATCAGCGCGTAGGGGTTGCCGTGTCCACCGACCTCGAGACGTGGCAGCGGGTCGGCCGCTCCCCCGCGCTCGAAGCGGACGCCCGCTGGTACAAGACGCTCTCCGGTGGACCGGCGAGCGAGACGTGGCGCGATCCGTTCGTGTTCCGCATGCCGGACGGCTGGCACATGTTCGTCACCGCGCGATCCGTCGACGCCGAACCGCAGGAGGACGGCGTCGTGGCGCACGCGACGAGCGACGACATGGCCCGCTGGACGCTCGGCCCGCCCGTCACCGCGCCTGCGGGGTTCGGCCAGCTCGAGGTCGTCCAGGTCCGCGAGATCGACGGCGAGTGGGTGATGGTCTTCACGTGCCATCCCCAGGAGCGACCGGCTGCGCTCGTCGAGCGCGACGGCGCCTACTGCACCTGGTCGGTCACCGGGGCGGACGGCCCCCTCGGCCCGTGGGACATCGCGACCGCGAAGCCGTTCACCGCCGAGCCCGCATTGTTCGCGGCGCCGCTCGTGCAGCGCCGCGACGGATCATGGGCGATCCTCGGATTCCGGAACACCGAGCCGGAGGGTATCTTCGCCTTCGAGCTCCTCGACCCGATCCCCGTCGCGGTGCGGGACGGACGACTTGTCGCGATCGAGGGGACAGCAGCGTGACCGGCATCGACGAGGTCGCCAGGGCCTGTGGATTCTCGACCGCCACCGTGTCCCGCGCGCTCCGCGGGCTGCCGAACGTCTCGCCTGCGACGCGCGCGGCCGTCCAGGCGGCGGCCGATCGGCTGGGTTACATCGCATCCCCCTCCGCGACCGGGCTCGCGAGCGGCCGGCACCACGCGATCGCAGTCGTCATCCCCTCCACCCACCGCTGGTTCGACATGACGGTGATCGAAGGAATCGACAGCGTGCTGCGCCGCGACGGGTACGACATGTTCCTCATCAACCTCGCGGCGGGGAAGGGGGAACGAGAACGGCTGTTCCATACCTCGCTGTTGCGCAAGCGGGCCGACGGGGTGATCGCGCTCGGATTCGACTTCTACGAGGACGAGTTGCGGGAGCTGCGCGCGCTCGCCATGCCGTCGATCATCATCGGCCGCCGGACGCGCGGCGTCCGGAACATCGGCGTGGACGACAGCCGAGCGAGCAGCCTGGCGATGGAACACCTGCTGCAGCTCGGCCACACGCAGATCGGGCACGTCGGTGGGGTCGACGAGTACGGCATGAAGCGCTCGGTCGGGATCCTGCGGCACCGAGCGTGGGCGAGGGCGCTGACGAAGCACGGGGTCACGGTGCGGCCGGAGTGGTTCGCCTCCGGCTCGTTCCTGATGCCGGAGGGCAAAGCGGCGGCGCTCGCGCTGCTGACCCAGCCGGTGCGGCCGACCGCGATCTTCGCCGCGTCCGACGAGATGGCGTTCGGCGTGCTGGCCGCGGCGACCAGTCTGGGGCTCGCCGTGCCGGACGACCTGTCCGTCGTCGGCATCGACGATCACACCTGGAGCGAGGCGTACGGGTTGACGACCGTGCGACAGGACCCCTTCGCGCAGGGGGTCGCCACGGCGAGGGCGCTGCTCGCGGAGATCGACGACGCCTCGCAGCGCGGCGCGAAACTGCCCATGCCGCCGCTCTCGCTCATCGTGCGCACGAGCACCCGCGCGATCAGGCCGGCGGCGTACGCGGCCGAGGAGCTGGCACAGGGCGCCTGATCGCCTGTAGGTGCGCGAAAGGGGTGCCGCCCATACGGACGGCACCCCTTTCGCTCCGTGCGGAGTCGTACTACTTGAGGGTCACCGTGGCGCCGGCAGCCTCGAGCTGCGCCTTGGCCTTGTCGGCGGCCTCCTTGTTCGCGCCCTCGAGCACGGGCTTCGGAGCGCCGTCGACCAGCGCCTTCGCCTCGCCGAGGCCGAGGGAGGTCAGCGCGCGGACCTCCTTGATGACCTGGATCTTCTTCTCGCCCGCGGCCTCGAGGATGACGTCGAAGGAGTCCTTCTCCTCGACCTCCTCCACGGGGGCGGCGCCACCGGCGCCCGGAGCGGCCGCGACGGCGACCGGAGCGGCGGCGGTGACCTCGAAGGTCTCCTCGAACTTCTTGACGAAGTCGCTCAGTTCAATGAGCGAGAGCTCCTTGAACGCGTCGAGCAGCTCGTCGGTGCTGAGCTTTGCCATACGTATCCCTTACTTTCTTGATTGTCTGCCGCGGGTCAGGCCGCGGACGCCTGCTTCTCCCGCAGCGCGTCGACCGTGCGAACGGCCTTCGCGAGCGGGGCGTTGAACAGATAGGCCGCACCGAACAGCGAGGCCTTGAAGGCGCCGGCCAGCTTCGCCAGCAGCACCTCCCTGGACTCGAGGTCGGCGAGCTTGGTCACGTCCGCGTTGCTGAGCGGCGCGCCGTCGAAGTACCCGCTCTTCACCACGAGCAGCGGGTTCGCCTTGCTGAAGTCACGCAGCGTCTTCGCGACGGCGACGGTGTCGCCGTGCACGAACGCGATCGCGGACGGTCCGGCGAGCTCGTCGTCGAACGACGTGATGCCCGCGTTGTTCGCCGCGATCTTGGTCAGCGTGTTCTTCACCACGGCGAACGTCGCGTTCTCGCGGAGCTCGGCGCGCAACTGCTTCAACTGCGCGACCGAGAGACCGCGGTACTCGGTCAGCAGTGCGGCGTTCGAGCTGCGGAACTGTTCCGTCAGCTCGGCGACCGTCGCTTCCTTCGTCGCCATCGTCATTCCTTCCGTCTGCACTCGACCACCGGCGTGAACTGATCCGACAAAAAATGCCCCGGCACAAGTGGCTCGGGGCTGTCGCACACGCGGGAGCGCTGGACGTCTCGGGTTCACCTGCGCGGGCCACCCGGACGAATGTCCGGGATCTTCGATCGCTGTCGTGAGACGGCGATGACCGACGGTCTTTGGCGCGGACAAGACTAGCAGACCGACCGCGGCCCACCGCCCCGGGCCGTCCGCATCCCTGGTGCTCCGGCCGTCGCGCATCCCGGGACGCCTGTCGACATGGTCGTCCCCCGAGCACCCCAGCAGGACAAAAGCACTTGAGCAGGACGCACGCGCCTCGGCAGGACGTATGTGCACATGCGTCCTGCCGTAGCGCGTCGATCCTGCTCAGGTGCTGATCGTCCTGCTCAGGTGCTCTCGCTCGGGGCCCGGGAGGGGGGCGGCGGGGCCGGGGCGGCGGGAGGGTTCAGCGCGGGATGTAGTTGAAGTGGTCCGGGTCCGGGCCGGTGCGCTGGCCCCGGTCGAGGCCGGAGATGTCGCTCATGTCGGCGTCGGCCAGCTCGAAGTCGAACAGCGCGAAGTTCTCGCGGACGCGCTCGGCGGTCACCGACTTGGGGAACACGATGTCGCCGCGCTGGATGTGCCAGCGGAGCACGACCTGGGCGGGCGTGCGCTCGACCCGGCGCGCGATGCGGACGATCACGGCGTCGTCGAGAACCAGGCCCTGCGCGATCGGGGACCACGCCTCGGTCGCGATCTGGTGCTCGGTGTCGAATGCGCGCAGTTCGTTCTGGGTCAGGTAGGGGTGGATCTCGATCTGGTTGACCGCCGGGATCACCGTGGTCTCGGCGAGCAGGCGGTTCAGGTGATGCGTCTGGAAGTTCGAGACCCCGATCGCCTTGACGTCGCCGCCGTGGAGCATCTCCTCCATCGCCCGCCAGGTGGCGAGGTAGCCGTCGCCGAGCAGCGGCCAGTGCATGAGGAAGAGGTCCAGGTGGCCGATGTCGAGGGTGTCGAGCGTGCGCCGGAACGCCTTGGCCGCGTCGTCGGGCTCGTGGTAGCCGTTGTTCAGCTTGCTGGTCACGAAGATCTCGTCGCGGGCGATGCCGGACTCGCGGATCGCCTCACCGACGCCGCGCTCGTTGCCGTACATCTCGGCCGTGTCGATGTGCCGGTACCCGGCCTCGAGGGCGGTGAGCGTGGCAGCCTTCGTGTCGCCGGGCGGGATCTGGAAGACACCGAAACCCAACTGGGGGATCTCGACGCCGTTGTTCAGCGTGATCGTCGGCACTGCGTTCGTCGTCGTCGTCATGAGACTCGAACCTATGCCGCGTCGCTGGGCGAGCCCTTGACGGGAGCCGCCTCAGCCGGCTCGATGTCGACCGTGAGTGCGCGGTGGTCCGACAGGTCGTCGCTCGACGGCGTGATGGCGGCGAACCGGTAGGCACGTGGAAGCAGGACGTAGTCGTTCGCCTGACCCGAGTGCGGATAGGAGACGTACTGCTCGACCTCGGTGCTGAGCACGTACTCGTCCTGCCACAGATGCCGATGGCGCTCCAGATGGTTGACGTTGAAGTCCCCGGCGATGATCCGCGCCTCACCGCGGGCCGCCAGCACCCCCAGGACCTCCTCCAGGTGCGTGACCGCGTAGTCGTCGCGAACGGAGAGGTGCACATTCGCGATCCGCCACGTGACACCCCCGCCCGCATCGATGTCGGCGAACTGCACGATCCGCTGATGCGGGTCGTAGGTCTGATGCCGCAGGACGAGGGTCTCGGTCGTCACCACCGGCCTGCGCGCGACGAGCGAGAGCCCTTCGCGGTACAGGCCGCCGTCGCGCGCCGCCTGCAGCCGGGTGACGTCGGTGTGCACGAAGGGGTAGCGGAGCGTCCGATTCAGGATCGTGGGCTGCGTGAACGGCGACACGTCCGGCAGGAACACGACCTCCTGGAAGACGACGACGTCGGGCTGCTGCTGTCCCAAATACCGCTCGATGAGCGGTCGGCGGGTCTCCCAGTCGACGAATCCGCGAAGGTTCAGCGTCGTGATTCGCACGGGCGGCTCCTCTGCCTGGCGCACGAGATGGGCTCGCGCGGGGTTGAATCGTCGCATGACTCGACTGATGATCATCGTGGGCAGTGTCCGTCCCGGACGGATCGGGCTCCCCATCGCGAACTGGGTGCGGCAGGTCGCGGAGCAGCGCTTCGACGTCGATTTCGTCGACCTCGCCGAGCTCGCCCTGCCGTTCATGGACGAGCCGAACCACCCGCGCCTGCGGCAGTACACGAAGGCCCACACGATCGCCTGGAGCGAGCGGGTCGACGCCGCTGACGCGTTCATCCTCGTCACCCCCGAGTACAACTACAGCTTCTCCCCCGCGCTCAAGAACGCGATCGACTTCCTGAACCAGGAGTGGTGGCGCAAGCCCTACGGATTCGTCTCGTACGGCGGCGTCTCGTCCGGCACTCGCGGTGTCGTCGGGCTGCTGCCGAGCCTCACCGGACTCGGGCTCGTCCGCGTCACGGCGAACGTCGAGCTGAGCTTCGCGGGCGCGCGGATCTCGGACGGCGTCTTCACCCCGGGCGACAAGGAGACCGCGATCCTGGCGAAGGAGCTCGACGAGATCGAGGACCTCGCCGGCGTGCTCGCGGCGGGACGCTGAGCCGCAGCACGAAACACCGACGCAACGCGATTCGGGTGGAATGAGTCCGTGGACCTGCCGACCGTACGTGTGGTGCGCATTGCGCGCTCCCGTTCGGACATCGCGGTGAGCGAGACCGTGCAGCCCATCGGCGGGGGGACCTGGCTCTACTCGGAGCCGCAGCCGCACCTGACCGGCGTGGTCGACCTGATGGGGATGCGCTGGCGGCCGTGGGAACGTCGTTCCGACGGCGGACTCTCGGTCGCCGCGACCTGCACGATCGCGGAACTGGTCGCCATACCCGGGGCCGAATGGCCGGTCGTGCCGTTCTTCCGCCAATGCGCGACGTCGCTGCTGCAGTCGTTCAAGGTCTGGCAGGTCGCGACCGTGGGCGGCAACATCGTGACCGCGCTCGCCGCCGGCTCGATGATCGGGCTGGCGGCGACGCTGGACGCCGAACTCCTGATCTGGACCCCGGACGGGGGCGACCGCCGGGTCGCGGTCGCCGACTTCGTGCTCGCTCAGCGGCTGACCACGCTGCGACCGGGCGAGGTGGTCCGGTCAATCGAGTTCCCGCCCCACGCACTCGCCGCGCTGACCGGGTTCGAACGCATCGCGCAGTCACCGCTCGGCCGCGTGGGCACGATGGTCTCCGGCCGGCTGGACGCGGACGGTTCGACGGTCTTCGTCGTCACCGGCGGCACGTTCCGGCCCGAGGTCCTGCGGTTCGCGGGCGTTCCGACGGAAGAAGGACTCCGAGCGCGGATCGACGCGATCGGCTCCTTCTTCAGCGACGTGCACGGGGCGGCCGACTGGCGGCACGCGATGAGCGCGCGGTTCGCCGAGCACATCCGGCACGACTTCCAGGGGGCGTGAGGGTCGCATGCGATTCGAAGTGAACGGCGAGCCGGTGGACGCCGAGCCGTTCCCTGGGCAGTGTCTGCGCACATTCCTGCGCGCCGAGGGGCATTTCGAGGTGAAGAAGGGCTGCGACGCCGGCGATTGCGGCGCGTGCAACGTGCAGATCGACGGTCTGACGGTGAATTCCTGCATCTACCCCGCACATCGCGCGGAGGGTACGCGGATCGTCACCGCGGCCGGGCTCGGCACCCCCGATGCGCTCGGGCCCGTGCAGCAGCGCTTCGCCGACGCGGCGGGCTTCCAGTGCGGTTTCTGCACGGCGGGGATGGTCGTGATGGCGTCGTCGGACGAGGTCGACGCGGCGACGCCCGAGACGCTGCCGCAGGTGCTGAAGGGCAACCTCTGCCGGTGCACGGGCTACCGGTCGATCGGTGACGCGATCGCCGGCCGCGCAACGACCGCGTCGCGCAGCGAGGATGTCGGAGGCATCGGGCGGGCGATCAAGGCACCGGCGGCGGAGCGCGTCGTCAGCGGCCGCGAGCCGTACGCGCTCGACCTGGTCACGCCCGACCTGACCCACATCGCCGTCCTCGGTAGTCCCCACGCCCACGCCCGCATCACGTCCATCGACACGAGCGAGGCGGAAGCACTCCCGGGCGTGCTGGCCGTCCTCACCGCGAGGGACGCGCCGGACGTCCTGTTCTCCACCGGCCGGCACCAGAACCGGCTCGAAGACCCCGACGACACCCGCGTCTTCGACCCCGTCCTGCGGTTCGAGGGACAGCGGGTCGCGGCGGTCGTCGCCGAGACGATCGGCGTCGCCGAGGCGGCCCGCCTCCTGATCCGGGTCGAGTACGAGGTGCTCCCGGGCGTCTTCAACCCCGAGGCGGCACGGAGCCCCGGCGCACCGCTGCTGCACGGCGACAAGGACGCCGCGACGAGCCGGATCGCCGACCCGGCTCGCAACGTCGTCGCCCAGAAGCACGGCGAGATGGGCGACGTCGACGCGGCGCTGACCCGCGCGCACGCCGTCGTGTCCGGGGAGTGGTCCACGTCGCGCGTCTCGCACGCGCAGCTCGAGACCCACGCGGCACGGGGCTGGCTGGACGACGACGGGCGGATCGTCATCAGGACGAGTTCGCAGGTGCCGTATCTGGTCCGCGACGAGCTCTGCAGGATCTTCGAGCTGGCCCGGTCCCGCGTCCGCGTCTTCGCGGTCCGCGTCGGCGGCGGGTTCGGTGGCAAGCAGGAGCTGCTCACCGAGGATCTCGTGACGATGGCCGTGCTGCGGACCGGCCGGCCGGCGCAGTACGAGTTCACCAGGGAGGACGAGTTCACGATCGCACCGCTGCGGCATCCGAAGCGGGTTCGCGTGACGCTCGGCGCCGACGCCCGCGGGCTGCTCACGGCCATGGACGTGGACGTGCTCGCGGACACCGGGGCCTACGGCAACCACGGGCCGGGCGTCATGTTCCACGGGAGCCACGAGTCCCTCAGCGTCTACAGGGTCGCCAACCGGCGCGTGCACGCGGAGAGCGTCTACACGAACAATCCGCCGTCGGGGGCGTTCCGCGGCTACGGGCTCGGCCAGGTCATGTTCGCCGTCGAATCCGCCATGGACGAACTCGCCCGCGAACTCGGCATGAACCCGTTCGACCTGCGGCGCCGCAATGCGATCGGGCCGGGCGACCCGATCCTCGTCACCGACCCCGATGAGGAGAGCGACCTCGAATACGGCGGCTACGGGCTCGACCAGTGCCTCGACCTGGCGCAGGCCGCCCTCGCGGAACCGTCGGCGGTCGCGTCACCGGACGGCGACGAATGGCGCATCGGCACCGGCATGGCGATGGCGATGATCGCGACCATGCCGCCGCGTGGACATTTCAGCGAGGTGCGGCTACGACTCGACGGCGACGGTGGCGTGACGCTCGAGGTCGGCACGGCGGAATTCGGCAACGGCACCACCACCGTGCATCAGCAACTCGTGGCAGAGGTGCTCGCACTGCCGTCATCGCGGGTCAGGGTGAGGTCGTCGGACACGGACGGCGCCGAGTACGACACGGGCGCATTCGGATCAGCCGGCACTGTGGTCGCCGGCAAGGCGGTCCACCAGGCGGCACTGCGGCTGCGGACCGCGATCATCGCCGAAGCGGAACAGCTGACCGGCTCGAATGCCGTGAGCGGCATACTGAGCCCCGAAGGCGTCGCGACGGCGACCAGGACGGTGAGCCTCGCCGAGGTCGCCGCATCGGCTCCCCCGCTCACGGCGACCGGCAGCGCCGACGGCACACCACGCAGCCTCGCGTTCAACGTGCACGCCGCCCGCGTCGCCGTGAACACCGGCACCGGCGAGGTTCGCATCCTCGACTCGATACAGGCCGTCGACGCCGGCACGGTGCTGAACCCCGAACAGCTGAGGGGTCAGGTCGAAGGGGGCTGCGCGCAGGCGATCGGAAGCGCCCTCTACGAGGAGGTCCTGACCGACGGCGCGGGCCACGTGACCACGCGCACGTTCCGGAACTATCACATCCCCCAGTTCGCCGACGTGCCGCGGATGCGAGTGCTGTTCGCGGCCACCCGCGACGACCTGGGTCCGTTCGGCGCGAAGTCGATGAGCGAGGCGCCCTACAACCCGGTCGCGCCGGCCCTGGCGAACGCCGTCCGCGATGCGATCGGGCTGCGTCCCATGCACCTGCCGATGACGAGGGACCGCGTGTGGCGCCTCATCGACGGCGCCACTGCTCGGCCAGGCGGGCGCCTGCCAGCCTGAGCGCGAGAGCCGCGTCGCGCATCGCGGCCTGCTGCGATCCCGCGATCCGTGCCAGGTCGGCGGCGGCCCAGAACCCGGTGGCGCCGCCCGGGTCGACCCCGCCGGCGACGAGCGCGACCGGCACGCCGTGCGACGCGGCGAGCCGGCGGACGGTGTCGGGCGCCTTGCCCGCGGCCGACTGCGCGTCGAACCGCCCTTCCCCCGTGATCACGAGGTCGGCGGCGGCGATGGCGGTCGGCAACCCGATCGCGTCGGCGACCGTGGCGCCGCCCGACCGCATCCGCGCCCCCCACCACACCAGGCCGGCGCCCGTTCCGCCTGCCGCACCCGCGCCGGGCAGGTCGCCGTGGAGTCCGAGCGTCGACTGCAACCGCTCGAGACCGGCGTCGAGCACGGGGATGTCCTTGGGCGTCGCGCCCTTCTGCGGGCCGAACACCGCTGCGGCGCCTGCCGGCCCGGTGAGCGGGTTCGTCACGTCGCCGAGGATCAGGGCGCCACCGGACGGCGGCCGCAGCATCGCGGAGGTGTCCACCCTCGCGAGGTCGTGCAAGCCGCGGTTGCCCGCCCGGACGGGCTCGCCCGCGGCGTCGAGCAGGCGCGCGCCCAGCGCGACGAGCGCGCCCGCGCCGCCGTCCGTCGACGCGCTGCCCCCGATCCCGATCAGCAGCCGATCGGCGCCCGCCTCGATCGCCGCCCGGATCGCCAGCCCGAGCCCGTAGGTGTCCGCGTCGTGCGGCGCCTGCCGTTGCACGAGCAGTCCGCACGTCGTCGCCAGCTCGACGATCGCGGTGTCCCGAATGCGCAGCCATTCGCTCGTCCGTGTGCCGGAGATCGGGATCGGCACCCGCACCGCGTACGGCACGGCGACCGCGAAGGCGTCGAGGGTGCCCTCGCCGCCATCGGCCATCGGCCGCAGGACGAGCTCGTCCTCGGGCAGGACGGTGCGCCAGCCCGCCGCGATCGCGCTCGCCGCGCCGGCCGCGTCGATGCTGCCCTTGAACGAGTCGGGGGCGACGACGACCCGTGCGGTCATGTCACCCGGCGCATCACAAGCCGGACGCGGTCGCCGCGGCCGCTCGGATCCACGCGTGCTGCGTGCGCGTGCGCAGTCCGTCGTAGCGCAGACGGCCGCTGTGCATCCCGCGGTCGAACGGCACGACGACCGTCGCGCGGACGACGCCCTCGAAGGCCTCCGCCACACGTCGTGCGGCGCGGATGCCACCTGTCGGTTCCGACTGGGACACGATGACGACGGCGTTGCCGGCGAGCGATGCCGACCGGGTGTCGCGTGCCGCGAGGGCGGCGAGCAACAGGGACGCCGCTTCGGCGTGCTCGGGCATCGCCGTCGTCGCGATCACCAGCTGGTCGGCGCGGTCGATCATCTGCCGCCAGCGCGGTGCGGACTCGTCATTGCCCGAGTCGAGGATCGTCAGCCGGTAGTACTTGCTCGCGACGGCGTGCAGCAGGTCGAACTCGTCGGCGTCGAGCCGGTGTTCGCCCGAGAGCTCGAGCGGCGCGGAACGGAGCACGTCGTACTTGTCCGCGCCCTGGTGATGCACGAACGCGCCGAGATCGGACGACCGCGCCCCACGCGACAGCAGCCGGTCGGCCGCGGGCAGCAGATCGCGTGCCGTGGCGTCGTGGGCCGCCTGCTCGGTTCGCCACCCGAGTGTGCCGCGCGCCTCGTTGTTGTCCCAGGCGAGCACGCTCGCGCCGGCGTTCCGGGCGAAGACGGCCGAGAGCAGCGCAGTGGTCGGTGTCTTGTTCGCGCCGCCCTTGCCGTTCACGACGGCGATCGTGCGCGGACCGGACCACTGCCGCTGCACCACGTCGAGATCGGCGAGCACCGCGCGTTCGTTCGCGCCGGGCGCCAGACGGATGCCGATGCGTCCGAGAGCCGCGCGCCAGCCGAACCGGGCGGATTGACGGTCGTCGTCGGGTTCGATGAAACTCGGCGTGGCGTCCTCGGGCGTGATCGGCGCGTGCGGTGCCGCATCCTGGTGCGGACGCGGCGCGCGCGGTGCCGGTCGAGGGGGCGGCACGACGTCGTGCACGGTGGGCGTCCTCTGGGGGCGGGCGCGGGCGCGGGCGACGCAGCGACCGGCGCGGCCCCGGCACCCTGCGGGTCACCGACGACGTCCGCACCGCGATCCGCCTCGACATCCCGCACCTCGGCGCTGTGGTCGTCTTCGACGTCCGGTTCGCCGGCAGTGCCGTCGGCAGCGTCTTCGACGTCGAGGACGTCGGCAGTGTCATCGTCTTCGACGTCGAGGACGTCGGCAGTGTCATCGTCTTCGACGTCGAGGACGTCGAAGATGTCGATGCCGGCGGTCGCGGGAGCGGCCTCGGGCTCGAACACCACGACCTCGTCGGCCGCGGGCGGTTTCGACGTGATCGGGTCGGGGTAGGCGGCCGGCTCCGGCGCACGGAAGCGACGCAGCTCGCTCACCGGTGCGCGACGCGCGGCCGGCGGTTCCGCGACCGGCTCGACGCCACCGTCGGGCCGCACCAGCAGCCGTCCGGACCCGACCCTGTCCTCGATCGAGATCACGACGGGTGCGTCGTCACGCCGCGCCCGCTCCAGGACACGCTCGACGATCTGCTGCCGGGCGTCGGCCTCGGAGGCACCGACGATCGCGGTCGTCGTCCCGTCCATCTCGAGTTCGGCCGTCGCGTCGCCGCGCATCGTCGCTCGCGCGGTCGTGCCTGGTCGGTCTGCCATGGGTCCGGTCTCCTGCTCGGGGTCGCCGTGCCCGACTCTACGGCGCCGAGGCCCCCCGGGGACCCGGGTCGATGGTGCCGCGCACCCGGATCGCGCAGACGCCGCCGATCATGACGTCGCCGCCGTCCGTGCTCACCGACACGAGCCCGTTCCGGCCGATCGCGCCGCCCTGGCCGACCGTGTACGGGGCCACCGCCCGCCCGGTCCTCAGCAGCCACTGCGCGAGCGATGCGTTCAGGCTGCCGGTCACGGGATCCTCGGGGACGCCGAGACCCGGGACGAATGCCCGCACCTCGAACGCGACGGGGCCGCCCGCGGGATAGGCCCCGATGACGCCGACCGGCACTCCCATCTCGGTGAGATCGGGTCGCAGCGAGAGCACGGCGTCGGCGCTGCCGAGCAGCAGACCGACCCACCCCGGGCCGTTGTCGACCCACTCGGCGTCGAGGACCGCTCCCGGGTCGATGCGGAGCGCAGCCACGATGCCGTGCAGGTCGTCCGGCTCGACCGGGCCGGTGCGGCGCAGCGGCGGCGCGGAGAACGCGAGGCCGTCGCCCGCACGGTGCACGGGGACGAGCCCGACACCGCACTCCTGGACGAGCGGCCGGCCGAGCGCGCCCAGTTCGATCCCCCGGTGATCGACGACCGATGCCGCGGTGCCGAGCGTGGGGTGACCGGCGAACGGCAGCTCGCCGCCCGGCGTGAAGATGCGGACCGCATAATCGGCCGACGGGTCGACCGGCGTGCGGACGAAGGTCGTCTCGGACAGGTTCGTCCAACGCGCGATCACCTGCATCTCCGCCGTCGACAGGTCGTCGGCGTCGAGGATCACGGCGACCGGATTGCCCAGGAACGCGCCGCCCGCGAAGACGTCGACCTGACGGAACGGCAGCGTCATCGTTCGCCGCCGAATGCGGCGAGACGATCCTCGAGCCCGACACGCACCGCCGGCCACTCCGCACGGATGATCGAGAACACGACCGTGTCGCGCAGGCTGCCCTGCGCGCCCAGCTGATGCGACCTGAGCACACCGTCCTGCTTCGCGCCGAGCCGGGCGATCGCGGCCCGCGACTGCCGGTTGTGCCAGTGCGTCCGGAACTCGACGGCGATGCAGTCGAGGTCGTCGAACGCACGCGAGAGCATGAGCAGCTTCGCCGCGGGATTCACCTCGGTGCCCTGCACCCGCTTCGCGAGCCACGTCCCGCCGATCTCGACGCGCCGGTTCACGACGTCGACGGCCCAGTAGGTGCTCATCCCGATCGCGGTGCCGTCGAAGCACACCGCCCACGGCACCGTCCGTCCGGCCGCATGCGCGGCCAGCCGGCGCTCGATCTCGCCACGCATGCCCTCGGGGCTCGGGATGCTCGTCGTCCACTTCCGCCAGAGGTCGCCCTCGCCGCTCGCGGCGGCCAGGGCGTCGTGGTGATCGAGCGAGAGCGATTCGAGCCGCACCCGCCCGCGTTCGAGCACCGGCGCGTCGAGCATGTCCACATCCGGTCCGGCCATGTCTACGCCCCCGACGGAATCGGTTGATGGATGGGGCCGGTCCGCCGGGTGAGCGGCTGCCCGCTCGCCCGGCGCCTGACCGCGATGATCTCGGCGACGATCGACACCGCGGTCTCGGCGGCGGTACTCGCACCGATGTCGAGGCCGATCGGCGCGTGGATGCGGCCGATCGTCGCGTCGTCGACGCCGAGTGCGCGGAGCCGCTCGACGCGACGACGATGCGTGGCCCGCGAGCCGAGTGCGCCGACGTATCCGGCCCCGCCGTCGAGCGCCGCGGCCAGCGCGAGCGGGTCGAGATCCTCGTCGTGACTCAGGACGCACACGACGCTCTCCACTCCGAGGTCGAGATCCGCCAGCAGCACGTGGGGGTACCCCTCGACGACTCGGTGCGCCGCCGGGACCCGGACCCGGTCCGCGAACGCGGCGCGCTGCTCCACGACCGTGATCCGGAACCCGAGCGGCACCGCCAGCACCGCGACAGCGGCCGCGACGTCGGTCGCCCCGATGAGCACCAGGTCGGGAGCCGCTCGCACGACCTCCACGAACATCCGCACATCGCCGCCCTCATTGGGCACGACGACCGTCCGGGTCACCCCGTCGCGCATGGCCGCGTCGACTTCGCCCGCGAGCGCGCGGCCGAGTCCATCGGTTCGCGCGTTGCCGCTCGGGAGGACCAGCGCACCCACCAGGCCGGCCGGGCCGCCTGTCACGACGCCGGCGGCTGCGGCGAGGCCTTCGACGCTCCGTTGCAGCATCCGGAGCACCGCGTCACCCGCGACTTCGTGGAAGAGCACGTCGACCTCGCCGCCGCAGGCGAGTCCTGCCCGCACGGCGGCGTCGTCGCCGAAGCCGAACCGCGCCGCGTGCGGGTCCCGCACCGCGCGCATCCTGCGGCACCCTTCGAGGGCGGCCGTCTCGACGCAGCCTCCGGAGACCTGCCCGATCGGGACACCGTCGGCGGGCAACGCCATGGATGTGCCGAGGAGCGACGGCGAACTGCCGACGATGTCGATCGACGTGGCGAGGACGACCTGCTCGCCGCGCGCCAGGATCGGGATCAACCGGTCGGCGAGCTCGAACACGGGACCATCCTCTCAATGCCGAGCGGACGGGGTCCGTGCCACCCGGACCGAAGTGGCCTCGGGCACGGCCGCTACCGCGCCGGGGCGCGTCAGAGCTCGAGGACGAGCCGTGGGCACGCCGCGCGGCTCACGCAGATCATCATCGCGAAGTCGTCCTGCTGCTCCTCGGGCGAGAGCACGGAATCGCGGTGGTCGACCTCGCCCTCGACGATGGGCGTCTCGCAGGTACCGCAGGTGCCCACGCGGCACGACGACAGGGCGAGCACGCCCGCTTCCTCGACCACGTCGAGGATCGACCGTTCGGGAGGAACGGTCACGGTCACGCCGGAGAGCAGGCATTCGACCTCGAACGGATGGGGATAGACGGGGTCGGCGAGCGTGCGCGCCTCGAAGCGCTCGAGATGCACGCGGCCGCTCCCCGACCGGAGCGCCGCGGCCGCCTCGACCTCGGCGATCAGCCGGGCCGGCCCGCAGCAGTAGACGTCCGCCTCCGGCTCGCCGGCGATGACGGCGGCGATGTCGGCCCGCCGCCCTTCGTCGCCGGCGAAGATCTCGACCCGGCCGTGGTCGACGAACTCCGAGACGAAGGCCATGGTCGTCCTCGAGCGCCCCGCGTAGACGAGCCGCCAGTCCATGCCGGCGGCCTCGGCAGCCCGGACCATCGCGGCGATGGGTGTGATGCCGATGCCTCCCGCGATGAAGAGCACCCGGCGGCCCCGATGCGGCTCGAACGCGAAGTGGTTCGCCGGCCCGCGGACGATCATGCGGTCCCCCACGGCGAGGCCGTGCAGCAGCACCGACCCGCCACGGCCCGCGTCCTCGCGCAGCACACCGATGCGCCACACGGACCGGTCTGCGGGGTCGCCGGTCAGCGAGTACTGCCGCTCACCCAGCCCGTCGGGCAGCACCACGTCGATGTGCGCGCCCGGATCCCAGGCCGGGAGCGGACCGCCGCCCGGGCGGCCGAAGTCGATGAGGGCGACGCCGTCCGCACCGTCCGTCCGCGCGATGACCTCGAGGCCGTATCCGACCGGCATCAGACCACCTCCGCCGCGAGCGCGGCCGCCGCGGAGCGCTGGATCTCGGCGCGCATCGCGGCCATCCCCGCCCCCTCCTTCACGACGACGAGCCGGTATCCCGAGCCGTCCGCGCTTCGCCAGCGGTGCGGCGCGAAGGCGGCGACGGTCGCCGAGTCGCCTGCGCACAGCGTGTGCACCGCGCCGTCGAGATCGAGGTCGAGCAGACCTGCCACGACCAGCACGAACTCGTCCTCGTCGTGTCGGTAGAGGTCGGCGAACTCGACGTTGTCACCGACGAATTCCATGGGCACGAAGCTCAGCAGCTCCGGCCCCAGCAGGCGGGCGATGCCCTGCCCGTACGGGCCGGTGACGCCCTCGTGACCGCGCAGCACGTGCGACTCGACGAGCTGCCGCCTCGGCTGCGCGGCCGACATCAGCTCGACCGGGCTCGTCCCGAGCGCCACCGCGATGCGCTCGAGCGACAGGATCGACGGGGTCGCGAGCCCGCGCTCCACCTGGCTCAGGAACGAGTGCGAGAGGCCGGCGCTCTCGGCGACGTCGACGAGCGTGCGTGATCGTGCGATCCGGACGCGCCGGATCTGCGCGCCGAGCAGTGCCGCGGGTCCGCTGTCACGCTCATCCATGCCGCCTCCGATTCCGCCGCGCGGTCCCCCCACGTCTAGCACGTCCGGATGAAGCCGGAAGTGCGACGAAACGAGCGGTAACTGCCGCGTAACAGGGACGAAACGCCCGGTGCATAGTTTGGCTCGTGTTGAGAGCACCAACATTCTCGGCCCGATGGCGTCGCTGAGCAGTTCTCGCCGAGAGGCGCGGGACCCCGAGCAGGCCTGAACACGGAGGGCGAGCGCATGACCGATCAGCCGCCCGACGTCACCGTGCTCGTCGGCGCGACCCTCGCGGACGGCACGGTGGTCGATGTCACGATCGCCGGCGGCGTGATCGAGGACGTCGTCCCCGTGGGCGCCCGGACCGCGATCGACGCGGTGACGATCGATCTGGACGGGTACGTGCTCCTCACCGCGCCGGCCGAGCCGCACGCGCATCTGGACAAAGCACTCACGTTCGACGCGATCGCGCCTCCCGCCGGCGGGCTGGCCGAGGCGGTCGCGTCCTTCCACGCCTTCGCACACATCGAGACCCAGCGGTCGATCACCGAACGGGGCCGCGCGGCGCTGCTGAGGATGCTCGCGGCAGGCACGACCGCCGTCCGTACCCACGTGAACGCCTACCCGGGCGACGACGCACTGCGGGGCGTGCACGCGATGGTCGCGCTGCGCGAGGAGTTCCGCGACCTGCTCGACCTCGAGGTCGTCGCGCTCCCGAGCTGGGACACCCCCGGTTCCTGGACGGAGGACGCCCTCGACGCGGGCGCCGACCTGGTCGGTGGAGCCCCGCACATGGCCCCGGAGCCGCTCGTCGCGCTCGACGCCCTGCTCGACATCGCGGAACGACGCGGCTGTGGCGTCGACCTGCACACGGACGAGTCGCTGCACGGCCCCGACACCCTGCTGCGGTACGCGCAGCGCACCGCGGATTGGCGGGTCGTGCGGAGCGCGGGCCATTGCGTCCGGCTCGGCATGATGGGCCCGGCCGAACTCGCGCCGGTCGTGACCGCCGTCCGTGACGCCGGCATCGGCATCATCACGCTGCCGATCACGAATTTGTACCTGCAGGGCCGGGACCACGCGGTCGCCACGCCGCGCGGCCTGACCGCCGTGCGCGCGCTCCTCGACGCGGGTGTGAAGCTCGCGGCGGGCGCGGACAACCTGCGCGACCCCTTCAACCCGATGGGCAGGGGCGACGCGCTCGAGACCGCCTCCCTGCTCGTCACGGCCGGTCACCTCGGCATCGACGAGGCCGTGCACGCGATCACCGACGGCGCCCGCGATGTGCTCGGGCTGCCGAAGGCGGGTCCGCGCGTCGGCGCCGCCGCCGAACTGCTCGCCGTGCGGGCATCGAGTCTCGGCGAGGCCGTGGCGTTCGCGCCCGCTGATCGCATCGTCTTCCACCAGGGACGCGTCGTCGCCACGTCCCATGTCTCCACCACGATCGCGCATCCCCGCGCGACCGCGCCGCGACCGACCGAGGAGAAGGTCACCCGATGACCACCGTCGCCCCACCCGTCGCCACGCGCGACACCGCAACCACCACGCTGCTCGACTTCAAGGACGTCGCGCTGCAGTACAAGACCGGCACGGTCGCGCTCGAGCACGTCGACCTCACGGTGAAACGCGGTGAGTTCGTCACCGTCGTCGGCCCGTCCGGATGCGGCAAGAGCACCCTGCTGCGCATCGCGTCAGGCCTCGAGAAGGCCACGGCCGGCACCGCCAGCATCGCCACCAACCGCATCGGGTACGTCTTCCAGGACGCCACACTGCTGCCCTGGCGCGACGTCCAGTCGAACATCGAACTGCTCGCCGAGCTCAACAAGCAGCCCGCGGCCGACCGCAAGCGGAAAGCGGATGCGGCGATCGACCTGGTCGGACTGCGCGGCTTCGAGAAGAACCTTCCCCGAGAGCTCTCCGGCGGTATGAAGATGCGCGCGTCCCTCGCCAGGAGCCTCACCCTCGACCCCGAGCTCTTCCTCTTCGACGAGCCGTTCGGCGCACTCGACGAGATCACCCGCGAGCGCCTCAACGACGAGCTGATCAAGTTGTTCACCGACACGAAGTTCGGCGGCCTCTTCATCACGCACTCGGTGTCGGAGGCGATCTACATCTCGACGCGGGTCGTGGTCATGTCCGGTCGTCCCGGCAAGGTCGTCGACACCTTCGACGTGCCGTTCGACATGCCCCGCGACCCCGAGATCCGGTACACGGGCGAGTTCGCCGAACTCGTCGGCAAGGTCTCCCACGCCCTCCGGGAGGGACACCGATGAGCACCGTGCAGGACGACGTCGCCACCGAGACGGCCACGACCCAGTCCCCGACGCTCGGCGTCACGAGGAACCGACGCGGCAGCCGCGGTCTCCTGCTGCTCGCCGGTCCGCCGATCGCATTCCTCGCCGTCGTGATCATCATCTGGTACATCGCGAGCGCGTCGCTCGGCTCGCTCGGCAGCGCGTTGCTGCCGGCACCGCACACGGTCTTCACCCAGGGCTTCTTCGACCCGAACATCGCGTCGGACATCGCGAGCGGTCTGCTGCAGACGCTCGCGACGAGCCTCACCGGCCTGGTCATCTCGATCATCATCGGTGTCGCATGGGCTGTCGCGATGGTGCAGACGAAGGTCGTCGAGCGGACGCTGTACCCGTACGCCGTGATCCTCCAGTGCGTGCCGATCCTCGCGCTCGTGCCGCTGATCGGCTTCTGGTTCGGGCAGGACTTCCCGGCCCGCGTCATCGTCAGTGTGCTCATCGCCCTGTTCCCGATGGTGTCGAACACCCTGTTCGGCCTGCAGTCGGTCGACCGGCTGCAGCGCGAGTTGTTCCAGCTGCAGGGCGCGTCGCGCTGGACCGTGCTGACGAAGCTGCAGTTCCCGACCGCGCTGCCCGCGATCTTCGCCGGCATGCGGATCTCGGCCGGCCTCTCGGTCGTCGGCGCCATCGTCGGCGACTTCTTCTTCCAGCAGGGGGTCGCCGGCCTCGGCACGAAGATCTCCTACTACGAGTCCACGCTGTCCGGGCCGCCGCTCTTCGCGTCGATCCTCACCGCGGCGATCCTCGGGGTCGTGATCTTCGCGGTCTTCGGCTGGATCTCGAAGCTCGCAGTCGGCCGCTGGTACCAGCCCTCCTCCTGACCGTTCCGATCCACCCCCTGCACCACAGCAACCTGCAGATACACGAAAGCGAGATGCGAATGCGCCTCAGAACCCGATTCGCTGCCACGGCCATCGGCCTGACAGCGGCCATGGTCGGCCTCACCGCCTGTAGCGGGACGGCGAGCAGCGCGCCGACCGCGACCGCCGCCGCCGGCGGCGTCGACCTGAAGGCCGCCGGTTGCCCGGCGACCGTCGTCATTCAGACCGACTGGGCTCCGGAAGCGGAGCACGGATCGCAGTACGCCCTGCTGGGCAAGCAATACACGATCGATGCGTCGAAGAAATCGGTGTCGGGTCCGCTCATGAGCGGCGGTAAGGCGACCGGTGTGAACGTCGAGATCCGCGCGGGCGGGCCCGCGATCGCGTTCTCGACGGTCTCGGCCCAGATGGCGAAGGACCCGTCGATCACGCTCGGCTACATCGGCACCGACGAGAACATCGAACTGTCGGCGACGCAGCACAACACGGCCGTCATGGCGCCGCTCAACAACAGCCCGTTCATGATCATGTGGGACCCGGCGACCTACCCCGCGGTCACCGACCTCAAGACGCTGAACGCGGCACTCACCAAGTCGGGCGGCAAGGTCATCTACTCCGCGGCGCAGGCGGCGTACATGCCGTACCTGCTCGCGCAGGGGATCCTGTCGAAGAGCAACTTGAACGGCGGCTACAACGACACGCCCGCGCAGTTCGTGGCGGCGAAGGGCAAGTCGGCGCAGCAGGGCTTCGTGACGTCGGAGCCGTACTCGTACGAGAACACGGTCGCCGCGTGGAAGAAGCCGGTGAAGACGGCCCTGATCAAGGACTCGGGCTGGGCGCCGTACACGTCCGCGCTTTCGGTGCCGACCGCGAAGCTGTCCTCGCTCTCCGGCTGCCTGAAGAAGCTGGTGCCCGTCCTGCAGCAGGCGGACGTCGACTTCTTCAAGGATCCGACCCCCGCGGTCGACCTGATCCTCAAGCTGACGACCGCGTACAAGCTCGGCTTCCCGTACTCGCAGGGTGCGGCGGACTACGCCGTCAAGACCATGCAGTCGGCCGGCCTGGTGGGCAACGGTGACGACGGCGCGGCCGGTGGTATGAGCGAGCAGCGCGTCTCGGACTTCATCAAGGTCGCCGTCCCGACGTTCACGTCGCAGAAGATCACCTCGATGAACCCGAAGGTGACGGCGGCGGACATCTTCACCGACCAGTTCATCGACAAGTCCATCAAGTTCTGACACGAATTCAGCGATGCGTGCGCGGCCCCCGGGACACCGGGGGCCGCGTCGTCGTTCGGCGAGGCGCCGGACGACATGGGAGAGGATGAGGGATGGCTGTGGATCAGGCAGTGCTCGACGACCTGGCAGGCGACCTGCGCGACCTGCTGGGCGACAAGAACGTGAGCACCGAGGTGCGCGTGCGCGAACGGGCCTCGGTCGACGGCTCGCCGATGTCGCCCATCATCAAGGCGCAGCTGCCGCTCGGACTCGCCGACGTGGTGGCCTTCCCGACCTCCGCCGAGCTGATCGGCGCCGCGGTCGCAGCAGCAGTACGCCGCGGTGTGCCGGTGACGCCGAGAGGAAAGGGCACGGGCAACTACGGGCAGGCCATCCCGATGTCCGGCGGACTGGTCGTCGACACGACGCGGGCCAGAGCGGTGCTCGAGGTCGGGGACGGCTTCATCACGGCTGAGGCCGGCGCACAGATGGTCGTCCTGGAGCAGCAGGCGTGGGCGACCGGACAGGCCCTCTGGATGTACCCGTCGACCGCGCAATCGTCGATCGGCGGGTTCCTCTCCGGGGGTTCGGGCGGCACGGGCACGATCGAGCACGGGTCGAACGACCGAGGCTTCGTCGTGGCACTCGACGTGGTGCATGCGGACGGCGACGGCACGCTCGTGCACGTCGAGGGTGACGAGGCGCAGGCGTACGTGCACAACTACGGGACGGCCGGCATCATCGCTCGAGCCACCGTGCGCCTGGAGCCGCTCCGCGCGTGGCGCGGCCTCTACGCGAGCTTCCCCGACCTGCCCGGCGCGCTCGGCATCCTGCGTGCGCTCGGCCGGATCGAGCCGCGCCCACGTCTCGTCTCGGCCGACAACCCGGACATCTCCTCGACGCTCCCCGACGACGAGGCGATCCCGTTCGGCCGGACGAGTCTGCGCATGATCGTCGATGAGTCCGCCATCCCCGAGGCGACCGCGCTGATCGAAGGAGCCGGAGGGCGCGTCGAAGCGGTCCGCGAAGGGCCGCAGGTGAGCATGCGGATCAGCATGCTGAGCTACAACCACCCGATCGAGTGGTACCAGAAATCGACTCCCGAGCCGATCTTCCACGTCGAGGTCTCCGGAGATGCGCTCATCGAGCGGCTCGACGAGGTGGAGGCGGTGTATCCCCACGGCAAGCTGCACATCGAGGCGGGCCACAGCGTGCCGATCGGCATGCTCGCCGGCCGGTACGACTCCCCCGAGCAGGTCTACGCCGGCATCGCGGCGCTGAACGAACTCGGCGTCGGCGTGCACAACCCGCATCAGTGGAACGTGGACTTCGAGGTCGAGCGCACGGTCGAACTCGCGCGAACGACCGACCCGCACGGCTTGCTGAACCCGGGGAAGTTGCACCCCGACTACGCCGGGCCGCGGAAGGGGGCGATCCGGTGAAGCGGCGTTTCCAGGACCTGTCGGGACCGGCGCTCGCCGAGACGCTGACCGAACGGAGCATCCTCGTGCAGCCGATCGGTGCGATCGAACAGCACGGCCCGCACCTTCCGGTGTCGACCGACGCGCTCGTGGCCGAATCGGTTGCGGCTGCCGCGGTCGACGCGGCGGCAGCGGTCGACATCGATGCGTGGCTGCTGCCGACCCTGTCCGTCGGCAAGTCGGACGAGCACGCCTGGTCGGCAGGCACGCTGTGGCTCGAGACGTCGACGCTGATGGCCGTGCTCACGGACATCGGCCGATCGCTGCAGACCCTGCCGATCACGAAGCTCGTCTTTCTCAACGGCCACGGCGGCAACACCGCACTCCTGCAGGTCGCGAATCGGGAACTGCGTCGCCGTTTCGGCCTGCAGACGTTCACGATGCCGTCGTGGCGGCAGACGGCGGGCGCCGGCGTCGACGGACAACCGGACGAGTTCGGATTCGGCATCCACGCGGGCTGGGGTGAGACGTCCCTCGTGATGCACCTCGCGCCGGACCTCGTGCACCCCGAACACTTCGCGCGCAGCGTGCCCGAACACCTCGCGGGCTACGAGCATCTCGGCTTCAACGGCAAGCCGGTCTCGTTCGGCTGGCTGTCCGACGACTTCGGCCCCTCCGGCGTCATCGGCGACCCGACCGGTGCGACTGCGGCGGCCGGCGAGCGGCTGTTCACCGAAGCGGTGGGATTCGCGGTCGAGGTGTTCCGCGAGATCGATCGCTTCACGCCGCTGCCGTGAACGCGCAGCCCACGGAGCTCTCCGGCGAGGTGCTCGCGCTCTGCACGGACTGGCTGCCCATCGACGACGACCCGGACCGCCCGAGGATGCAGATCGCGACCGTCGACGCGGACGGGCGCCCCGACATCCGGACCGTGTTGCTCACGTCGTGGTCCGCAGCCGGATTCGCCTTCCACACCGACCGAGCATCGCGCAAGGTCACGCAGCTGCGGGACCACGCCGAAGTGGCGCTCGACGTGACGTGGCCCGGGTTCTCCAGGCAGCTCGTGATCCGTGGCGTGGCCACTGAGCAGCCCGAGGCGGCGGCCGCAGACGCCTACGCCAGGCGCTCACCGTATCTCCAGCAGCTGGCGTGGCAGAACACGATCGAGTTCGCCCAGCTCCCGCATGCCGAGCGCGTCACCGAATGGGAGACATTCCGCGCGGGGCATGCATCGCTGGACCCGCCTTCTGGCTGGATCGGGTACGTGGTCGTGCCGCATCGGGTCACGTTCTGGACCGTCGGCGTCGACACCGCGAGCCTCCGCGTCGAATTCGTCGGCGACGGCCGCGGTGGCTGGAACCGCTCCCTGCTCGCCGGGTAGGCGCGACGAAGGGACCCACCGCTCGGCGTGAGCGATGAGTCCCTTCGTGGCGCGGCTACTTCTCTTCGAGCTTGAGAGCGACGCCGAGGGCGAAGAACGTCGGGGCCCAGTGGCCGACGAAGATGCCCCAGCGGTCCGACTGCGCCTTGTCCTTGGAGTCTTTGACCTGCGACAGGCCCCAGGCTACGAAGCTGAGCCCGATGGATGCGAACCCGCCCCAGAAGGCGTAGTCGCTCTTGAAGCCTGCATCGACCAGCGCTTTGATCGGATTCATCGTGGTGGTTCCCTTCGTCAGGGTCACACTGCCGTGACAGTCTCCAAGGATGCTGGGCGGACGCTGGGCTCGACGGCCTCGAGCACCCGCAACGCGGCCTGGCGCATGACGGCCCGGTCCGACTCGCACAGCCGGTCGAAGAACCCTGACCGCAGCACGTCGCCGTACCCCTCACGGGCCTGCTCGAGCGCTGCCTCGCCGGCCGTGCTGAGCACCACCCAGGTACCGCGCGCGTCGGTCGGGCATTCCGCCCGATCGACGAGACCCCGTGCCGCCATCCGGCTGACCTGGTGGGAGATGCGGCTCTTCTCCCAGCCGAGCGACTCGGCGAGCGCACCTGCCCGGAGTCGGCGGTCGTCGACACGACTCAGCGTGAGCAGGATCTCGAAATCGGGCGTCGACAGGCCGGCATCGTGCTGCAGGCGCGCCTCGACGGCTCGGTCGAGCGCACGTCGCATGGCGGAGAAGTCCACCCACATCGCCCAGTCGGCGTCATCGAGCGCGTTCGCCATGCGAAAAGCGTACCAGCGTGCGAGTTGACACGTCACCCATCCCGAGCGGGGGCCACGACCCCGATGCGGTCCGCGATCCGCACGAGCGACTCGGCGAATCGCACCTCCCCGCCGGGTCCGGGACCGCCCGAGAGGTCGACGCCGTCGAAACCCGCTTCGAGGAAGCGCGACGCGAGCCGGACCGCCGCCTCGATGCCGGCTGCTTCGGCGTCGTCCGCGCCGAGCACCTCGTCGAGGTAGCCCGGCGGCAGCGCGAGACCGGGGAAGGCGGCGAGCAGCGCCGCACTGCCCGCGTCGACGACCACGGGCACGCAGGCGATCAGACGCGGCGCGTGACCCGCGCGGTGCAGGGCGTCGGCGAACGCGGTCGCCGGCTCCACCCCCGCGCAGTGGTCGACGAACACGACCTCGGCTCCCGCGGCGAGCTTCTGGACGGTGCGCTCGACTCGTCGCTCGCGCGGCGGCGCCGCCGGCGCGGCCGCGACCGCGACGAAGTGGCCGGCGGCCGCTGCAAGCGCCGCGAGACGTGTCGAGTCGAGGTCGAACACCGGCAGCGCGTCGGCCCGCGTCCCGCTGGCGGTGTGATCGCCGGTCACGCAGAACACCGCCGCCGGGCCGAGATCGGCGAGCGCCGCGAGCTCACCCTCGAGCGCGACCCGGTTGCGGTCGCGGCAGTTCACGCCGGGGATCACCGCGAGTCCGGCCGCCTGCAGCAGCGCGGTCCGATGCGAGGGCGGGAACTGGACCCGGCGCGACGGGGCGTCCCCGGTCAACACGGCATCGACGTGGCCCGCGAGCATGCCGCCGATCTCGGCGATCGAGACGGCGCTGCAGGCCTCGCCCACGAAGTCGGCGACCAGCACGGGTCGTGAGCCGAGGAGCGTGCGGAAGGCGCTCGACGCCGACGGTTCCGGACCGCGCTCCGCAGGCGGCGCATCCCACCGGACCGTCGGCAGGTCCATGAACACGCAGCGGCGATCCCCCACCTCGCAGAGGCCGTCGGCCCGCACGCCGGCACAGGGCCCGAAGACCATGTGCTTCGGGCAGCCGTCCACCGAAACAAGTCTGCCGCACGGCCCTGGTTGAATCGGAACACCGCCGATTCCAGAAGGAGTCCCGATGCCCGACATCCTCACCGCGATCCGCGGCACGCGCGTCCTGATCGACGGGACGTTCCGGCCGGCGACCGTGCACATCGCCGACGGTGTGATCAGCGCGATCGGCGCGTTCGACGACGCGCCCGACGCGACGACCACGATCGGCGACGACGCCGTGTTGCTCCCGGGCCTCGTCGACTGTCATGTGCACGTGAACGAGCCGGGGCGGACCGAATGGGAGGGATTCGCGACGGCGACCGCCGCGGCCGCCGCAGGAGGTGTGACGACCATCGTCGACATGCCGCTCAACTCGATCCCTCCGACGATCGACGTGCCGTCGCTCGACGTGAAGCGCGCAGCAGCATCCGCCGGCGCGGCAGTGGACATCGGATTCTGGGGCGGCGCCGTCCCGGACTCGCTCGGACACCTCCGCGCGCTCTGGGACGCCGGCGTGTTCGGGTTCAAGGCCTTCCTCGCGCCGAGCGGAGTCGACGAGTTCCCGCACCTCGACAGGAATCAGCTCGACGACGCGCTCGCCGAGATCGCCGGGTTCGACGGCCTGCTGATCGTGCACGCGGAGGATCCGGACGTCCTGATCCGGTCGGCGAACGAGGGTGGGACGAATTACCCGCGGTTCGTCCGATCGCGGCCGCCCGAAGCCGAGACGGTCGCCATCGACCATCTGCTGCAGGGCATGCGGCGCACGGGAGCCCGTGCTCACGTGCTGCACCTGTCGGCGGCGAGCGCGCTGCCGATGATCGCCGCGGCCAAGGCCGAGGGACTCCGACTGACGGTCGAGACCTGTCCGCACTATCTCGTGTTCGACGAGGAGCACATCCCCGACGGCGCCACGCAGTTCAAGTGCTGCCCGCCGATCCGCGACGACCACAATCGCGACGCGCTCTGGCAGGCCCTCGTCGACGGCACGATCGATTTCGTCGTGTCCGACCACTCGCCGAGCACGGCGGCACGTAAGTTCGCGGGCGACGGCGACTTCCAGGTCGCGTGGGGCGGGATCGCCGGTCTGCAGTTCGGGCTGCCGGCCGTGTGGACCGAGGCGAACAGGCGCGGCGTCCCCCTCGAGACGGTGGTGTCCTGGTTCTCGTCGAGGCCAGCCGATTTCGTCGGCCTCGAGCAGAAGGGACGCATCGCGGAGGGCGCCGCGGCGGATCTCACGGTGTTCGCACCCGATGCCCCTGTGCATGTCCGGACCGCTGATCTCAAGTACAAGAACCCGGTGAGCGCCTACATCGGCGCCGACCTCATCGGCGCCGTTCGCACGACCGTGCTCGCCGGCGAGGTCGTGGACGCGGCCGGTCCCCGCAACGGACGTCTGCTGCGCCGCACCTGACCTCCGATCGCCGCCCCACCCCGCCGACGAAGCGCGCACCGACCCCAGAGCACTTCAGCAGGACATTTTCCCTTGAGCAGGACATTTCTGCCTTTCATGTCCTGCCGAACAGAAAATGTCCTGCTGAAGTGCTCTGCCGGGGGCTCACGGAGCGGGCGCGCCCGGTGGTCGGGCACGGTTTACACCCGCGACACACGGCGCTGCCAGGCTGGAGCGATGGCGATCGTCCTCGGCACCAACCAGTACGGCAAGGCGGAGACGCGGCTCGTCCGCATCCAGCGGGACACCCCGCACCACGAGATCACCGATCTGAACGTCTCGTCCGCGCTGCGCGGCGACTTCAGCGCCGCGCACCTCGTCGGTGACCAGTCCGCCGTCCTGCCGACGGACACCCAGAAGAACACGGTCTACGTGTGGGCGAAGAAGCACGTGCCTGATCCGATCGAATCGTGGGGCCTCTCCCTGGCGCATCACTTCGTGGACGACGTCGAGCCCGTGCAGGCCGCTCGCATCGAGATCGAGCGGTTCGACTGGACCCGCGTCGAGATCGACGGCGTTGCCCACGACCACACCTGGGTGCGCACGGGGCAGGAGGTCCGCACCGCCGCAGTGACGCTCGAACCGGCGGCGACGCACATCGTGCAGGGGTTCAAGGACCTCATCGTGCTGAAGTCGACCGGCAGCCACTTCAGGGACTTCCTGGTGGACGAGTACACGACGCTCGTGCCGACCGACGACCGTGTGATGGCGACGTCGCTCACCGTCAAGTGGCGGGTCACCGACCCGGCGGACGACCTGGACTGGAACGCGATGTACGCCGGGGTGAAGGCCCTACTGATCGAGCAGTTCGCGACCCTGGACTCGTACGCGCTGCAGCAGACGCTCTGGTACATGGGCAAGGCGGCTCTCGAGGCGTACCCCGAGATCGCCGAGATCAAGCTCATCGCCCCGAACAAGCACCACTTCGTCGTGGACTTCTCCGCGTTCGACGAGGCGAACGACAACGAGGTCTTCCACGCCGACGACCGCCCGTACGGGCTCATCCAGGCCAGTGCCGTGCGCGAGGGCGCCCCGGCTGCCGGGGACGCGTGGTGGTCGTACTCGGGTCTCGTCTGATCGGATCCCGATCAGACGAGAGAAACGGCCGCACAGACGGCGATGGGCCGGAGGCGAATCGCCTCCGGCCCATCGAAATCCCGGTACGTCAGCTCAGTGGAAGGCGTCCTTGACCTTCTCGCCCGCCTGCTTGAGGTCGGCGGAGGTCTGGTCGGCCTTTCCCTCAGCGGTCAGACTGTCGTTGTCGGTGGCTTTGCCAACCGACTCCTTGGCCTTCCCGCTCAGGTCCTGCGCCGCGTTCCCGATCTTGTCTCCGAGGCCCATGGCTTCTCCTTCCCGCCGGCGAATCGCCGTCTCTGCCGTCATTGAACGCCTCGAGATTGCGAGGTCGCTGGATGCCGACCGAGTGCGATCCGCGCGATCAGGAGCCGCGGTAGGTGGAGTAGGCGAACGGGCTGAGCAGGATCGGCACGTGATGATGCGACCGGTCGAGTATCTGGAACACGACCTGCACCTCCGGGTAGAACGTCGGCCGCGAAGTCGCCGCGAAGTAGTCACCCGTCGCGAACGTCAACCGGTAGATGCCGGTCGGGAGTTCCTCCGGGCCGAGGGACGGGATACGCCCGTCCGCGTCCGTCGCTCCTGCCGCCACCTCGCGCCAGCCGTCGTCGATCTGCTGGTCGAAGGTGACCCCGACGCCGACCGCGGGGCCGCCGTGCGCGGCGTCGAGCACGTGGGTGGTCACTTGACTCATCGGCCGTCCCCTTCCGATTCGTCGGCGAAGAGCGTGCGGAGACGGAGCTCTGCGATCTGCCGCAGCTGCTCCTTCGCCTCGGCCGTCTCCGTGCGCTCGTCGTTTCGGAGGCGGCGCTGCAACTCGACGAGGATCTCGGCGCGAGTGCGCCCGGCGGCACGGATCAGGAAGACCCGGCCGAAGCGCTCCTCGTATGCGCCGTTGTCCGCGGCGAGCGCCCGGAGCTGCTGCTCGTCCTCGACGCCGAGCGAGGCCTGTTCCTGCTGCGAGAGCCGCGCCGACGTGCCGGCCCCGCCGTCCCGTTCGCCGATGCGGGGGTGGTGGGAGATCGCCTCGTCGAGTTCGTCGTCGGACAGGTGCGCCGCGATCCGGCCGGCATCGACGAGGTCGTCGACCGTGGCGTACGGGGCGCCCTCGGCGACCTCGTCGACCCAGCGGCGCACCCCGAGCGCCGCGGTCAGCCGCTCGCGCAGGAGCGCGTCGTCGATCTCGCGCATCGGCCACCTCCCCGTCGCCACCCTATGGCGCGGATGGGGTTGACTGCTGGCGTGAAGGGCATCACCGGCGTCGTGCTCGCCGCGGGCGCGGGCAGCCGATACGGCACTCCGAAAGCCCTGGCGCGCACGCCGGAGGGCCGGGCGTGGATCGGCTGCGCCGTCGATGCGCTCTCGTTCGTCTGCGCCGACGTCCTGGTCGTGCTCGGCGCCGAGGCGGATGCGGCCGCCCGGCTGGTGCCTGCGGGCGCGCGCCCGGTCGTCGCGGCCGACTGGGCCGGCGGCATGAGCCGTTCACTGAAGACGGGGCTGACCGCGGCGGCGGATGCGGACGCGGTCCTCGTGACACTGGTCGATCTGCCGGGCCTGCCTGCATCGGTCTGCGAGCGGCTCGTCGACGCCCGCATCGATCGGGGGGTGCTGCGTCGCGCCGCCTACCGCGGTCTGCCAGGACATCCGGTACTGATCGGCCAGGACCACATCCCCGCGCTCGTCGCGGGCCTGCGGGGGGACCGCGGCGCGCAGGCCTATCTCGAGGCGCACGGCTCGGCCGAGGTGGAGTGCGGCGACCTCTTCGACGGCCGCGACGTCGACCTCGCGACCGAAGGAGGCGCGTCATGATCGTGGGCATCGAGACCGGCGGGACGAAGGTGGTCTGCGGCACGGCCGACAGGCCGGATTCCCCGGCCGGTATCGTGCGGTTCCCGACGGAGGACCCCGCGACGACGCTGGCCCGCATCCACGACTTCGTCGCCGGCGCCGCGAGTGCCGGCCGGGTCGATGCCATCGGCGTCGCGTCGTTCGGTCCCGTGAACGTCGAGACCGACGAGCCCCGCTACGGCTGGATCACGGATTCGCCGAAGCTCGCATGGCGGGAGACCGACCTGCTCGGCGGCATCGGCGCCGACGCACCCGTCGTCGTCCTGTCCGATGTGAGCGGCGCCGCGCTCGGCGAAGCGACATGGGGCGCGGGGCGCGGGCTGCGCCGCGTCGCCTACATGACCGTCGGCACCGGTGTGGGGGTCGGTGTGGTCCGCGACGGCGTGCCGCAGCACGGCAACGGGTTCCCCGAACTCGGGCACCTGCTCGTGCGGCGGCATCCGCTCGACACCTTCGCCGGGGTGTGCCCGTACCACGGGGACTGCGCCGAGGGGCTCGTCTCGGGTCCC
Source organism: uncultured Actinomycetota bacterium (assembly GCA_963716965.1). Classification (GTDB taxonomy): domain Bacteria; phylum Actinomycetota; class Actinomycetes; order Actinomycetales; family Microbacteriaceae; genus Amnibacterium. Next base: position 49,967 of record CAVQUZ010000002.1, read on the forward strand.
GCCGTGCTGGCGCGATGGGGGGCGGACGCCTCGCACCTCGACGAGGCGGTCCGCGCGGATGCGATGCGGATCATCGGGTACGTCGTGGCGCAGGTCGCGGTGACCGTGGCGCTCGCGACGGGCGTGGAACGCGTCGTCCTCGGCGGCGGCGTGCTGCAGGCGCCCGGCGTGCTCGAAGCGTCCCGCGCGCAGCTCGACTCCGTCACGGGCGGACCGAACGCGGGCCACGCGATCGGCGCGTCCCCCGACGCGTTCCTCGTGCCGGCGGCGCTCGGCGACCGCGCCGGACTCGTCGGGGCGCTCACCGCGGCCGCGGGGCGCGCCGGTCAGAGCCCTTCGAGCTCCCCGAGCCCCGCGTAGGCGCGGTCGACCGCCGACACGTGCGCCGCCCCGGTTGCTGCGGCGCGCAGGACCGCGCCGGCGAGCACGCTGACCAGGCTCGTGACGGCGGCGAAGCTGTCGAACGGCGACGCGGACTCGATCGGCACCTCGAACGACCAGTCGGCCCCGGGGACGCGGAGCCCCGGTTCGCCGATCACCGCGACCCGGGCCGGCGACTCGACGAGCCAGCCGGCGACCGCGCCGAAGCGCTCGGGACGGCGGCGGAGACCGACGAGCACGACGACGTCGGCGGCGGTGAGGTCGGCGAGGTCCTCTCCGAGCGACTGCCCGGGTTCGGGCGCCAGCGCGACGTCCGCGCGCACCTGGGCGAGCTGGGCTCGCAGATGATGTGCGACCGGGTATGCCGAACGGAATCCGAGCACGATCACGCGCCCGGCACCGGCGACCGCCGCCGCGACCTCGTCGACCGTCGCCCCGTCGAGCGCCGCATAGGCGGACCTGAGGTTCCTGATGTCCCGCTCGAGCTGGGTGCCGAGCGGATCGCCTTCGCTCGGCACGACGACCGGGACGCCGACGCCGCGCCTGGCCCGCAGCGACTCGCGGGCCTCGCGCGAGTCGGCGAACCCGAGGCGCCGGTAGAGCCTGGACACCGTGGCTTTCGACACCCCGGTCCGCCTGGCGAGCTCGCTCGAGTTGTAGAACGCTGATTCGCCCGGCCGGTCACGCAGGAAGTCCGCGACCCGCTGCTCCTGCGGCGAGAGCACCCCGTACGACCGCGCGATGCGATCGACGATCACGTCCGTGTCGATCGGCCCGGTGCCGACCGGCGCGGTGTCGACCGGCGCGGTGTCGACCGGCGCCGCACCGACCGGGCCCCCGCCGATCGCGCTCATCACGAGGGGGTGTGCTCGCGCGCCACCGCGCGGACCGCCGCTTCGAACGCGTCGAGCGCGACGGCGACGTCCTCGATCGTGACGATCTCGTCTGGGTGATGGCTGACGCCGTCGTTCCCGCAGCGCAGGAAGAGCATCGCGAATCCGGTGACCGCCGCGACGGCCATGCCGTCGTGGCCCGCGCGGCTCCAGAGCACCATCGGGTCCGCATCCCCCGTCGCCGTGATGCCGGCGGCGACCGCCGCCCGCAGTGCGGGATCACAGTCGACCGCGTCGGCCCGGTAGAACTCGTCGGTGCTCCACACGAGCCCCCGCCGCTCCGCGACCTCGTCGGCGAACGCGCAGATCCGCTCGAACGCGGCATCACGGTCGGCGTCGTGCTCCGCACGCAGGTCGAGCGATGCCCGTGCCACCCCTGGCACGACGTTGACGCCGCCGGGGAACGCCCTGGCACGACCGACCGTGCCGATCGTGCCCGTCTCGATCGAGATCCGTTCGATCTCGACGATCACCTCGGCGAGACCCACCAGGGCGTCCCGCCGACGCGAGTACGGGGTGCCGCCGGCGTGCCCTGCCCTGCCGGTCATCTGCAGAGCGAAGCGGCGCGCGCCCGCGATCGACGAGACCACCGCGAGCGGCCTGTCCGCATCGAGCAGGTGCGGCCCCTGCTCGATGTGCACCTCGAGGTAGCCGACCAGGTCCTCCGGATCCCTGGCCGCCTCGCCGATGCGGACCGGGTCGATGCCGAAGATCCGAGCGGCGTCGCGCATGGCGACGCCCTTCCGGTCCTCGACGTCGAACCACGCGTCGCCGACGTCGCCCGCGAACGCTCGCGACCCGAACAGGGCATTGCCGAACCGCGTGCCCTCCTCATCGGTGAAACCGACGACCTCGAGCGCGAACGGCAGCGGCGTGGCCGAGCGGCGGATGCGGTCGGCGACCTCGATCGCGAGCATCACGCCGAGCATCCCGTCGTAGCGGCCGGCGTCGGTCACGGTGTCCAGGTGGCTGCCGAGCACGAGCGCCGGCAGACCCGGCGTCGCGCCCTCGAGCCGACCGCACTGGTTGCCCGCGGCGTCCTGCCACGTGTCGAGGCCGGCCTCGCGCATCCACGCACCCGCGAGCGCATTCGCGATCTTGTGCTCCGGCGACAGATGCACGCGCTCGATGCCCGTGGCGAGCGAGGTGACGCCGGCGAGCTCGTCGCAGTGCGCCATCGCGCGCTGCGCGCCTGCCGAGACGCGCAGAGGGACCGCGTGCGCCGGGGTCATGCCGCGCTCGCCTCGCGCCGGTACACGTCGAGTGCGGCTTCGGTGCCGCCGCCGACCGGTACCGAGGCGCCGTTCCGGCGCAGCACCGCCTCGAGAGCGGCGAGCGTGACGAGCACCGTGTCGCGCCTGGCGTTGTATCCCATGGTGCCGATTCGCCAGACCCTGCCGTGCAGCGGGCCGAACGAGGTGCCGATCTCGATGCCGTAGTCCGTGAGCAGATCCGAACGGACGGCGTCGCCCACGACCCCGTCCGGGATCTCGACGCCGAGCACGTTCGTCATCTTGTGGGCCAGGTCGCCGAACGGCGTGAGCCCCAGCCCGACCGCACCGGCGAGCATGGCGCGGCCGTGCAGCGCGTGCCGCGCAACGGCCGCATCCACCGTCTCCTCGAGCAGGATGCGCGCGCACTCACGGGCCCCGTAGAGCATCGTGGTCGCCTCCGTGTGGTGGTTGAGCCGCTTCGGTCCCCAGTAGTCGAGGATCTGCGCGAGATCGAAGTAATTGGAACGGATGCGCTCGGCCCGCACCTGGGACGGGTCGTCCGCGATGCCCGCCTCGATGCTCTTCCTGGACTCGACGACCTCGACGGCTCGCTTCGAGAGGGTGACCGGCGCGCTGCCCGATGGGCCGCCCAGGCACTTCTGCAGCCCGGCCGTGACCGCGTCGAGCCCCCATTCGTCGGTCAGGAACTCGTTGCCGCCCAGCGTGGCCGTCGTGTCGCAGTAGAACAGCACGCCGTGCTCGCGGCAGATCGCGCCGAGATCTTCGAGCGGCTGCGCGACGGTCGTGGAGGTGTCGCCGTGCACGACGGCGAGGAGCTTCGGACGCACGTCGCGGATCGCCGCCTCGATGGCCTCCGGCGCGAAGACCTGGCCCCATGGCACGTCGATGGTGTGCACCTCGGCGCCGCAGCGCTCGGCTATCTCGACGAGCAGATGCCCGAAGCGGCCGAACCGGGGAACGAGCACGCGGTCACCCGGTGCGACCAGCGACACGAGCGCCGCCTCGATGCCGGCCCGTGACGTGCCGTCGACGAGCAGCGTCGCGTCGTTCTGCGTGCGGAACACGTCTCGGTACAGCGCCTGCGTCTCGGCCATGTACGCCGTCATCGCGGGGTCGTACTGTCCGACGAGTTGCGCGGACATGGCGCGCAGGACGCGCGGGTCGGCGTTGATCGGTCCCGGCCCCATCAGCAGCCGGGCGGGTGGGTCGATCTGCAGTGCGGGCATCGGCTCGATTCGGCTCGGATCTGAAACGTCTGTTTCACTAGCCATCCTACGGAACAAACGTTTCAGTCATGTTTCCCCACACCGAATCACGGAGATCCGGTCGGCACGGGCATCGGATCCGCATGGATCGCACCCGAAAGACCGGATCTCCGCGATTCGGCATAGCGAGGTCAGGGCATGGGAAACTCCGCCGCAGCGTTGAGCAGGTCGACGTCGCTGAAGCGCGGGCCGACGAAGCACACGCCGAGCGGGGCTCCCCCCACCGTCAGGTACGGTGCGCTCACGGCAGGGGCGCCGGCGATGCCGGCGAAGCAGGTGAGTGTCAGGGTCTGCGCGCGGATCCGGTCGATGTCGGCGGCCGGCGCATTCGCCTGCGGTGCGACGGACGCGGCGGACGGCAGCACCAGGACGCGTTCCTCGAGCACCCGGGTCAGCCACTCCCGCACATCGAAGAGGACGAGACGGGCCGCCTCCGCCTGCTCGTCGGAGATCAGGGAGGCGAAGTCGAACCGCTGCTCGACGGCCCCGCTCACGGAACCCGGGTGCGCGGTGAGCCACGCGCCGTCCGACTGCCACGCCTCGTACGCCTGCACGACGCGGAACGCCTCGTACGACGCGGCCACGTCGCCGAGGTCGAGCTCGGCGAGGTCGGGAACGCCGTCGACCGCCGAGCGGAACGCCGCCTGGACGTCGGGCTCGAGTCCGTCCAGCAGCGCGGGCGCGATCGCGAACCGGCGCGGCGCCTCGCGCCTGGGGCGATCGGACGCGAGCGTCCGGATGCTCTGACCCGCGACCGCGGCGAGCGTGAGGCGGTCGCGGGTCAGCCACCCGATCGTGTCGAAGCTCGGCGCCAAGGGCAGCATGCCCCCGCGCGGAATCAGGTCGTGCGTCGTGCGCAGACCCCACAGTCCCTGGTACGACGCGGGCACCCTGATCGATCCTGCGGTGTCGGTTGCGAGCCCGATCGTCGCCTGGCCGAGCGCGACCGCGGACACGGGGCCACTCGAGGAGCCTCCCGGCAGAGCGCCGGGGACCCGGGCGTTCGGCGGGGTCCCGTAGTGCGGGTTCTGCCCGGCGATGCTGTACGCGAACTCATCGGTCCGCGCGATGCCGATGACGTCGGCCCCCGCATCGAGGAGCGCCTGCACGGCCGGTGCGGTCCTGGTCTCGATCGGCGCGTGTGCCAGATAGGCGGGCACCCCCGCCCCGATCCGATGGCCCGCGATCGCGAAGAGGTCTTTCACCGCGACGCGCTCACCCACGATCGGCGGCCCGGCGTGCCAGCCCTCGCGCGGACCGGTGCGCTGCACGAGCGGCGTGCCCACCTCGCGCCAGATCCGGGCATCCACGGCGGGGGCAGGCGCCGCGACGTAGGCGACGCGCACCTGCCAGCCCTCCGCGGAACGGACCCACACCTGCGTCTGCGTGCCGAAGCCGCCCGCCGAGACCTGCAGTTCGGCGACGACCACCGCCGCGTCGTCCCCCAGGACGCGGACGTGCACCGCGCCGATGCGGCGGCTCGGAGCGCCGCCTCGTCCCCGGCGGAAGGCCGCGATCGCGTCGTGTCCGAGCAGAAGACCGCCGGCATCACCGCGGATCGTGCCGTCGCCCGGCGCGAAAAGCGCATCGAGCGTGACGACGTCGTCCGACATCAGCGCAGCCTCGTACGCCCAGAGCGCGTCGAGCAGGCCGTCCGGGACCGCGCCGTCCGCATCGACCGGCGCGCTCCGCTCGATGCCGGAGTCAGTCATCGAAGTCCGCGATCCGGATGCGCGCGTGCACGCCCTTGACCTGATCGACGACCTGCGAGATGTCGAAGTCGGTCGCCGCGCTGAGGTACGCGAGCGCATGGGCGCGGTCCATGCCGAAACGGGCATGCAGCAGGTCGATCGCGGCACGCACGCAGGCCCGCATCGCCTCGTCGAGGTCCTCGTCGAGCCCGGTCGGCACGAGGTACTCCGACGTCACCACGAGCGGCCCGGTGATCCGGCCGAACTCGGCGAGCGCGGATGCGGCGGGCACCACCGTGAACCGCAGCGTGGCGCGGAGCGACGCCTCCATGGCCGTCAGTGCGACCTCGCCGTCGCCCTGCGCGAAGTGGGGGTCGCCGACGTAGGCCAGCGCGTCCGCGACCTGCACCGGCAGGTACAGCGAGGTGCCTGGGACGAGCAGGCGGATGTCGATGTTGCCGCCGTGCGCACCGGGCGGCACGGAGTGCGGTCGCACGTCGCCCGCCGCGGCGACGCCGGTGATGCCGAGGAACGGCGCGAGCGGGAAGTGCACGGTCGCGTCCGAACCCGCCGCGCGGCGCATGACTCCGCGCAGGTCGCCGGTCGAGTCGTCGACCGCAGCGAAGATGGAGACGGGTCCGTCGTCCTCGGGGAACTCGCCGGGCAGCGCACCCTTGCCGTGCCGGTTGGACACGACGCCGTACGGGACGCGCGGCTCGAGGTGCACGATGTCCACCCGCAGCAGATCGCCCGGCCGCGCACCGGTGACGGCGATCGGACCGGTGACGACATGCGGCCCCATGCCTGGCGCGGGCGCCGACTCGGCGGCGATCGCGATCGCGTCCTGCAGCACGAGCTCGCGCGGCACCCCGTTCGCGCCGAAGAACGCGACGGGATCCTGCCCCTGTTCAGGCAGCACGCCCTCGTGTGACACGGTGTCGATGGTCAGCACATCACCGGATCGGACCGTGGCCACCGGGGTGTCAGCACCGCACGGCAGCTCGCCCCACAGTACGGTCGCCGGTGTCGCCGGCAGGTAGGCGGCGGCGTCGGAGCCGGGTTGCACGGCCTCCCACCCGCTGAAGTCGGCGAGCGCATCCACGACGCCCACGTTATCGCGCCGAAATCTCGGACCGATTGGATGGGGACCCGACCCGAGAGGAGCGCCCGTGCCCGGACTGCTGCGCGACGAGGAGCGGCTGCACCTCGTGCTCATGCTCGCCCTGACCTTCTCGACCGGCATGGTGGATGCGGTGGGGTACCTCGGTCTCGACCGCGTGTTCACCGCGAACATGACGGGCAACGTCGTGATCCTCGCGATGGGGCTCACGGGCGCGGCGAGCCTGCCCGTCATCGGCCCGATCATCGCGCTCGCCGGCTTCGTGATCGGAGCCATGATCGCGGGGCGCACGCTCCGTGGCGTGCCGAAGGGATGGCACCGGCGCGACACCACCCTGCTGACGGTCGTGGCGGTGCTGCTGGTGATCGGCCTCGTGCCGACGATCGTCGTCACGGCGAATCCCTATCCGTTGTGGCTGGGCTACCCGCTCACGGGCTTGCTCGGGTTGTCGATGGGGATGCAGGCCGGCACGGCCCGCCACATCGGCGTCGTCGACGTCACCACCGTCGTCATCACGTCGACGCTGGCCGCGCTCGCGTTCGACTCGCGGTTCGGGCGGCACACCGGGCAACCGTGGCCCAAGCGCCTGCTGGCGATCGTGCTGCTCGCCGGCGGCGCCCTCGTCGGGGCCGCCCTGCTGCAGGTGCATTTCTGGATGGGGCTGGGCGCGGCGACGATCGTGGTCGTGCTGGTCGCCGTCTTCGGGCAGCTCGGGCAGCGGGCGCATGCCGGAACGGGCCGAGCGGCCCCATCCGGTGCTCAGTAGAGTGCTCTGGGGCCGCGCCCGAGGTTCCCGCGCGCTGACTCGGAAGGTGCTGCCATGACCGGCGTCGTGACGCTGACCCCCGCGACGGTGCTCGATCGCACCTACCTCGTGCACGACATGGCCGAGGGCAAGGTCAATCGCGCCTACGAGGTGCACGAGTTCATGAGCGGCAAGGGCATGAACGTGGCCCGGACGCTGCACACGGCACGGGTGCCGGCGGCGAGTGTCATGCCGATCGGTCGCGATGACGAGCACCTGCTCTTCCGCACGCCGTACCCGCAGTTGCTGCGGATCGTGCCGGTCGCCGGCCGCATCCGCGTCAACACCGCGATCGTCGAGGACGGTGGCCGCACCACCAACGTGAACCAGAGCGCCATCCCGATGTCGACGAGCGACTGGCAGCGCGTGGTGGACCTCGCCGTCGAGCAGATCGAGGAGACGGAGGCGGACTGGTTGTGCGTCTCGGGCGTGCATCCCCACAACGCCGACACCGGCGACTTCGTCGACATGCTCGAGCTGTTCGAACGCAGCCGGGAGGCCGGCGCCCGAGTCGCGCTCGACACGAGCGGCGTCCCGCTCGAACGACTCGCTGCAAGCGGTCTCGTGAACCTCATCAAGCCGAATGCGGACGAACTCGCCGGCCTGGTCGGCCACAACCTGATGACGATCGGCGAAGCGCTCGCGGCAGGTCGCGAGCTGAACGCGAAGGGTGTCGAGATCGCCCTCGTGTCGCTCGGCGCCGATGGCGCGCTCGTGATCACGGCCGACGAGGCGCACTGGGGCCACTGCACCGCGCCGACGATCGTGAACACGACAGGGGCGGGTGACGCGACGCTCGCGGGGTTCCTCGCCGGATCCATCCGCGACATCGATCGCACCACCATCGGGCGGACGAAGCTCGACATCGTCGCCGCGCTCGGCACCGCCGTCTCGTGGGGCGCGCTCGCGGTGTCGCTGCCGACGACGCTCGTCGAGGGGCTCGAGAACGCGCCGACCCCGATCATCGAGGACCCGCCCGTCGATCGCGTCCTACTCGAGCCGACCCATCTCGGGGCCGGCTGAACGCTCCGGCCACCAGCGCAGCAGGCTCCGCGGGCCGTCTCCGGATCAGACGGCGACCGCGGTGCTGCGCGTCGGCGCGGGGCTCGATGCGGGGTCTGCCGGAAGCCGGACCGTGAAGACCGTCGAACCCGGCTCGGACTCGACCGCCACTGAACCGTTGTGCGCCTGCACGACCGCGCTCACGATCGACAGTCCGAGCCCGGTGCTGCCCGTCTTGCGCACCCGGGAGCTGTCACCCCTGACGAACCGTTCGAACAGTGTCGGCTGGAGTTCGGCCGGGATGCCTGGTCCGGAGTCCCTGACCCGCACGACGACCTCGCCCGAGCGCTCCTGATCGAGCGACACCGTGACGCTCGTGCCCGCGGGCGTGTGGACGCGGGCGTTCGCGAGCAGATTGGCGAAGACCTGGTGCAGTCGCAGGTCGTCGCCCTGGATCGTGATCGGCTCCTCGGGCAGGTCGAGCTCCCATGAGTGGTCGCGCCCGGCGGCGTGCGCGTCGCTCACGACGTCCACGAGCAGCCTCGACAGGTCCACCTCACCGGCCTCGAGTTCTCGCTGCGCGTCGAGACGCGCCAGCAGCAGCAGGTCCTCGACCAGCGACGTCATCCGCTTCGTCTCGGATTCGATGCGGTCGATGTTGTGTCTGGCGTCGTCGCTCAGGTCGCCACCGAAGCGTCTCGTGAGCTCGGCGTACCCGCGGATGGAGGCGAGTGGCGTGCGGAGTTCATGACTCGCGTCCGCGACGAACGTCCGCACCTTCTGCTCGCTCGCCTGTCTGACCTTCAGCGCCGAGCCCACCGAATCGAGCAGGTTGTTCAGCGCGGCGCCGACCTGGCCGACCTCCGTGCGGGAGTCGGTGTCCGAGTCCGGCACACGCTCCGCGAGCACGACGTCACCGCGCTCGAGCTGCATCCTCGACACGTCCGTCGCGATCCCCGCCACCCGTCGCAGCGGACGGAGCGCACGCCCGACGATCAGCGTCCCGGCGATCGCGGCGAGGACGATGGCCGCGAGCACGATGAGCGCGATGAGCCCGACGACCGCCGCGACCCGTGCCTGCAGGATGGAGAGGGGAAGTCCTGCGACCACCTCGACCGGGCCGCCGAACTCCGACCGTCCGAGGCCGATCGGTCCGCTGAAGCGGTAGGAGCCGTACCCGGGGACGCTGATCGTCTCGAATCCGTCCGTGCCCGACAACCGGCTCAGGATCGAGTTCTGCGTGGCGGTCGACAGCTTCGTCCACGCACCGGACGCCGACAGGATGTAGGCGGACGGCGCCGGGTAGACGCTCACGACCAGGGTGCCGGTGGGCGTGTCGCCGTCGGTGTCCGGGCTCGTCGAGCTGCTCTGCCCGATCTGGAAGGCGCCGTGCGCCCCCGCGTTGCCGACCTGCTGGTCGAACTCGTCCGACTGGCTCTGCCGGATCACGAAGAACATGACGCCGCCGATGACGACACTGGTGACGGCGACCAGCGCGACCATGACTGTGATCAGCCGGGTGCGCAGCGTCCAGCTGTGCGGGTGGAACACGCTATTCGGCGACCTTCAGCATGTAGCCCGCGCCGCGCACCGTGTGGATCATGGGCTTGCGTCCCGCGTCGATCTTGCGGCGCAGGTACGAGATGTAGATCTCGACGACGCTCGACTTGCCGCCGAAGTCGTAGTTCCAGACGCGATCGAGGATCTGCGTCTTCGACAGCACGCGGCGCGGGTTCCGCATGAGGTACCTGAGCAGCTCGAACTCGGTCGCCGTCAGCTCGATCGGCGTGCCGTCGCGGGACACCTCGTGGCTGTCCTCATCCAGGATGAGGTCGCCGACGACGAGGCGCGGGTCCTCCTCCTCGTTCACCGCGAGCATCGACCGGCGGATGAGGCCGCGGAGTCGGGCGACGAGTTCCTCGAGGCTGAAAGGCTTCGTGACGTAGTCGTCGCCGCCGGCGGTGAGGCCGTTGATGCGGTCCTCGAGCGAATCCTTCGCGGTCAGGAACAACACGGCCGTCTGCTGGCCGTCCTGCCTGACGCGGGACAGGACCTGCATGCCGTCGATGTCGGGCAGCATGATGTCGAGCACGATGGCGTCGGGACGGAACTCCCTCGCCAGGTTCAGGGCGTGCCTGCCGTCGGCGGCCGTGCGCACGTCCCAGCCCTCGTAGCGGAGCGCCATCTGCAGCAGATCGGTCAGCGTGGGCTCGTCGTCGACCACGAGCACGCGAATCGGCGAGCCGTCGGCGTGCTTCAGCCGCGGGCGGGCGGAGGTTTCTTGGCCGGAAGAGGGTCGCGTCACAGTCACACCTCCGAGTATCGACCTTTTCCTATGAGGATCATGAGGATGGGACATGCGCGCCATGGGGAAACCATGAGGTTCCTGTCCCCCGTCCTGGTGCGGTCCGTGACGCGCCCACGCTGTTCCGAGCCGGTGACACGCCCGTAACAGCACCGACTCACTGCGGGTATGGAATAGGGACCGGCTCGCTTCTTCCCGGCGGGCCCCCGACCACGGCGGTGCCCGTGGCTCGTCGTGGAGGCCAGATGGCGATCCAACAGGGCGGAACGGCGCTCTCAGCCGTGCCGCGCACCATGCACGCGATGGCGCTGGCGCACGGTACGAGCACGCTCGAGTCCGTCGAACTGCCGACGCCGTCTCCGGTCGGCTCGGAGCTCCTGGTGCGCGTCATTGCGGCCGGCGTGAACCCGATCGATGCGAAGACACGGGCCGGCAGGGGACACGCGACGAGCATCGGCCACTGGCCGGCGGTGCTGGGCTACGAGTTCAGCGGTGTCGTCGTCGAGTCGCCGTTCGAGCAATTCGATCTGCAGCCGGGCGACGAGGTGTTCGGGGTGAGCGGGGCCCCGCGTGATCCCGGCAGTTTCGCCGACTACCTCACCGTGCCGAGCATGTCCGTGTGCCGCAAGCCGAGCGTGCTGTCGCACGCCGAAGCCGCGGGTGTGCCTGTCGCTGCGCTCACTGCGTGGGGTGCGGTCGTCGAGCTCGCCAAGGCACACGAAGGACAGCGGATCCTGGTGCTGGGGGCAGCAGGCGGCGTCGGGCACTTCGCGGTGCAGCTCGGCGCCTACTTCGGCGCCCGCGTGGTCGGCACGGCGTCGGCCGGCAGACTCGCGTGGCTGCAGGAGATCGGCGCAGTGGAGGCGATCGACTACGCCGCCGGCCGGTTCGAGCAGGCCACGGAACCCGTGGATGTCGTCATCGACCTCATCGGCGACGACGCCGCACACACGGGCCCCCGCGCGCTCGACGCGCTACGGCCCGGCGGTCTCATCGTCAACCTCCCGACCGGGAGCTGGCCGACGCTCGTGCAGGATGCGGAGTCGGCCGGCGTGCGCGCGACGACCTACCGGATGCGTCCCGACGCGACCACGCTGGCCGTGATCGCACGTCTGATCACCTCCGGCGACCTGCGCGTCCAACTCGACGAGGTCTTCACGCTCGACGACGCCGACAAGGCGGTCGATCGCGTGGCCGCCGGCCACGTGCAGGGCAAGGTCGTGCTGCAGGTGGCCGACTACTGACGCTCCTCGACGCCGGAACGAGGACCCCGGAGCGGCACCCAAGCACTTCAGCAGGACATTTTCTGTTCGGCAGGACATAACCGGCCGTAATGTCCTGCTGAACGAGAAATGTCCTGCTGAAGTGATTCGGCCGAGTCGCCTGGGCGCTGCGCAGAAACGGGTGCGGTACCGAACGGGCGCGGTCAAACTGGCGCGGTCAAACGGCGATGGGCCGCCCCGAGGGGCGACCCATCCGTGATTCGAGCCCGAGGTCAGACGAGCTCGGCGACGTCGACCGGGATGCCCGGGCCGAACGTGGTCGAGAGCGACGCCTTCTGGATGTAGCGGCCCTTCGCGGCCGACGGCTTGAGCCGGACGACCTCGTCGATGGCGGCCTTCAGGTTCTCGGCGAGCGCCTCCTCCGTGAAGCCGGCCTTGCCGACCACGAAGTGCACGTTCGAGTGCTTGTCGGTGCGGAACTCGATGCGACCGCCCTTGATCTCGGAGACGGCCTTGCGCCGCATCCGGGGTCACAGTCCCGGTGCGCGGGTTCGGCATGAGCCCGCGCGGGCCGAGGACGCGGCCGAGGCGGCCGACCTTGCCCATCATGTCCGGCGTCGCGACCGCGGCGTCGAACGAGGTGTACCCCGCCGCGACCTTGGCGATCAGCTCGTCGCCACCGACCTCGTCGGCGCCGGCCGCGATCGCGGCCTCGGCAGCCGGGCCGATCGCGAACACGATCACGCGGGCGGTCTTGCCGGTGCCGTGGGGCAGGCTGACGGTGCCGCGCACGATCTGGTCGGCCTTGCGGACGTCCACGCCGAGCTTCAGCGCGACCTCGACGGTCGAGTCGAACTTCTTCGATCCGGTGACCTTGGCGAGGCTCAGGGCCTCTTCAGGGGAGTAGAACTTGCCCGGCTCGAGCTTGGCGACCGCCTCGCGGTATGCCTTGGATTTCGTGCTCATCGACTGTCCCCCTACTCGACCGTGATGCCCATGGACCGTGCGGTCCCGGCGATGATCTTCTCGGCGGCGTCGAGGTCGTTCGCGTTCAGGTCGGGCTGCTTCTGCTCGGCGATCTGGCGGACCTGGGCGCGCGTGAGGCGCGCGACCTTGACGGTGTGCGGGGTGGCGGAGCCCTTGCCGACGCCTGCGGCCTTCTTGATCAGCTCGGCGGCGGGCGGCGTCTTGAGCACGAACGTGAACGAGCGGTCCTCGTACACCGTGATCTCGACCGGGATGACGTTGCCGCGCTGCGACTCGGTCGCGGCGTTGTACGCCTTGCAGAACTCCATGATGTTCACCCCGTGCTGACCGAGCGCTGGCCCGATCGGCGGTGCGGGGTTCGCAGCGCCGGCCTTGATCTGCAGTTTGATCAGGCCGGTCACCTTCTTCTGGCGAGCCATGATTCCTTCTCTCTTCGAAGGCGCAGCGGATGCGTACGCCTGCTCCCACCTCCGCACCTGTGCGCGGCGTGGTGATCCATCGGCCTCTCGGCCGACAGAAGACCTTACTTCGAATTCGTCCGACTCAGAGCTTGGTGACCTGATCGAACGACAGCTCGACGGGGGTTTCGCGCTCGAACAGGGAGACGAGGACCGTGAGCTTGCCGCTCTCGGGCTTGATCTCGCTGATCGTGCCCGGCAGCCCCGCGAACGAACCCTCCTTGATCGTGATCGTCTCGCCGACCTCGAAATCGACCTCGGCCGGCAGGACCCGCGTGGCGACCTTGCCCGGCTTCGAGCCGGCCGCGCCGCCCTTGACGGGTGCCTCGATGATCTGCACGGTGCTCTTCAGCATCTCGAACGCCTCGTTGAACCGCAGGGGCGTCGGGTTGTGCGCGTTGCCGACGAATCCGGTCACGCCGGGCGTGTGCCTGACCATCGACCACGAGTCCTCGTTGAGGTCCATGCGGACCAGCACGTACCCGGGGATGCGCACGCGGTTGACGAGCTTGCGCTGGCCGTTCTTGATCTCGACGACGTCTTCCATCGGCACCTCGACCTCGAAGACCGAGTCCTCCTGGCCGAGCGACCCTTGCGCTTCTCGATGTTCTGCTTCACGCGCCTCTCGAAGCCGGCGTAGGAGTGGATGACGTACCACTTGCCGGGCTTGCCGCGCAGCTCGTAGCGGAAGGCCTCGTAGGGGTCGACCTCGGGTCGTCGTCCTCGTCCTCGTCCTCGGCGGCGCCGTCGGTGGCAGCCGCGAGCGTCCTCGGCGATGCCACGCGCGGCGAGTCCTCGGCGAACTCCTCGTCGGCCTCGTCGTCGGTCGCCGCCTCCGCTGCGCGTGCGTCGTCGAGGTCGTGGATCTCGAGCGCCTCGTCGACCTCGCGGTCGGCCTCGGGCGTCCGCGGCCTCCTCGATCTCGTCGAGCTCGGCCGACTGCTCGTCGGGGTCCTCGTCGACGACGCGTCGATGCGCTCGCCTGCACGGCCTCCGTCGAAGCCTCGGCGTCTGCTCGGCAGGATGCTCGTCGTCGAGGTCGTCGACCTCCGAGCTCTGGTCCTGCTCGGGCTCGAGGTCGAGTTCGTCGCGGTCGTACTTGGGCACGGGTTAATCCAATTCCTGTATGTGTGGGTCGGTCGGGCCGCGCGCGACCGCCTGCGCGGCGGTCGCGCGTGCCCGGCTCGTGGTCAGCGTTGACGCCGTTTCCGAAGACGTAAGCCACGAGGAAGCCGAAGCGAGTCGAGACCGAACACGAGGGCCATCATGATGACGACGAAGACGAGCACGACGCCCGTGAAGCCGAACAGCTCTTTGCGGGTCGGTGTGACGACCTTCTTCAGCTCGTGATGACCTGGCGGATGAACAGCGCGATGCGCGCGAACGGCCACGGCGCCGGCGCCGTCGGCCCTCGCGATCGCGACGACGTCCTCGCTGGGAACGTCACGTCTTTTCTCGCCACTGGGTTACCTTCCGAGCTCTGCGCCTCTTGCGCAGGCCATTCGCCGATCCTCGTACACGGATTGCAGGGCGGACAGGACTTGAACCTGCAACCTGCGGTTTTGGAGACCGCTGCTCTACCAATTGAGCCACCGCCCTATGGATGCGGACGATTCCGTTTCGCCTGCGACCACACCCGCTCGGACATGGAAAAGCCTGGTGGATGCCACCACCGCAAGACACGTGTAGGTCGACCCGCCTGGGCAAGTCCAGTCAGGCCGACCGGCCTGACCGTGTTAGGGCGGGCGCCCGTCGGTAGGCTCGTCCTCCGTGCACGGCCCGTACGCACCCCCCCATCTCTCCCGCGCATCGCCGCGATCGCCGAGTCGGCCACCCTGAAGGTCGATGCGAAGGCGAAGGCCCTCGCCGCGTCCAGGGCGGCACGGTGATCAGCTACGCCGCGGGCGAGCCCAACTTCCCGACGCCGGAGCATGTCGTCGAGGCCGCAGTCGCTCGCGGCGAGGGACCCGCAGAACCATCACTACACGCCGGCCGCCGGGCTGCCCGACCTGCGCGAAGCGGTCGCCGAGAAGACCCTGCGCGACAGCGGGCTGGCCGTGGCAGCCTTCGCAGGTGATCGTCACCGCACGGTGGCAAGCAGGCCGTCTACCAGTCGATCCAGACGATCGTCGACGAGGGCGACGAGGTCGTCCTGCCACCCCGTACTGGACGACGTACCCCGAGGTCGTCAAGCTCGCGGGCGGCGTGCCCGTCGAGGTCTTCGCCGGCGCCGACCAGCGGCTACAAGGTCACCGTCGAGCAGCTCGAGGCCGCCCGCACCGAGCGCACGAAGGTGCTGCTGTTCGTGTCGCCCGTCGAACCCGACGGGCGCCGTCTACAGCTCCGAGGAGCAGACCGCGCATCGGCGAGTGGGCGCTCGAGCACGGCATCTGGGTGATCACCGACGAGATCTACCAGAACCTCGTCTACGACGGCGTGAAGGCGGTCTCGATCGTCGAGGCGGTGCCCGAGCTCGCCGGACACGGCGATGCTCGTCAACGGTGTCGCGAAGACCTACGCGATGACCGGCTGGCGCGTCGGCTGGATGGTCGGGCCGACCGAGGTCATCACGGCCGCGGCCGAATCTGCAGTCGCACATGACGTCGAACATCGTCAACATGTCGCAGCGTGCCGCGATCGCGGCCCTGACCGGACCGTCGGAGCCGATCGAGGTGATGCGACAGGCGTTCGACCGAAGGCCGGAAGGCGATCGTCGCGGGCCTCAACGCGATACACGGGGTTCCGCACCCCGACGCCACAGGGCGCGTTCTACGTGTACCCGGATGTGACGGCGCTGCTCGGGCGGGAGTGGGGCGGCTCGACGCCGACCAGCACGCTGCAGCTCGCCGATCTGCTGCTCGACGAGTGCGAGGTCGCCGTCGTGCCGGGTGAGGCGTTCGGACCGAGCGGCTATCTGCGCTTCAGCTACGCCCTCGGCGACGAGGCACTGGCCGAAGGCGTCGCGCGCCTGGCGAAGTTCTTCGGCTAGCCGACGAGCCGCACGCGCGCGAGGCGGAAGCCGATCATCCGCTGGTAGTGGCGGAGGCCCATCGGCAGCCAGCGCGGGTCGGCCGTGTCGGCGAGCACCCGGACGCCACGTGCCACGAGCGCATCGACGACCGCCGACATCATCCAGTACCTCGCGAGCGAGGCGTGCTCCGACGTCTGCAACGTGCGGTAGTACCGAAGCGTTGCCCAGCCGCTGTCGACGGGCATGACGGCGAGCATGATCGGCGTGCCGTCGGCGTCGGTCGCGACGAGCCAGAGTCCGATGCCGAGCAGATCATCGTTGTCGGGCGCGTTGGTGCGGTAGCTGTCCAGCGCACCGAGGCGTTCGTGCTCGTTCGCGATCTCGAGCAGTTCGATGCGCTCGTCGAGGCTCGTGACCGCGTGGAATCGGAGACCGGCGCGCTCGGCGGCGCGGTGCTTCCGCCGCACCGTCGCGCGGTCGGGCCCTTCGAGATAGCGGTCGCCGCTCGCCGGCAGCACGAGGACGCTCCGCACGCCGCGGAACGCCGTGCGCCAGGCCGGCGTCGTCCGCAGGCCGGCCCGGACGGCCATGCCCTCGCTGGTCTCGCCGAGATCGGCGTCGAAGCCCGGCAGCGCGCCGATCGCCTCACGGGCCGCGACGAACTCACGCAGGTGGCCGCGGAGATACGCGGCGGCCGACTGCTCGCGGGCGGCGTAGTCGGCGAGGAACGCCGACGCGATCGGCTCGGGATCACCGGGCAGGGCACGGATGCTCTCCCGTTCGGCCGCGCCGCGGAACGGCGCATCGACGTGCACAGAGGTGGTGGTCACGAATGGGCTCGATCTCTGACCGCATGGGCCACGGTCCGACAGCAATGGGTGACGTCCACTTTCCTGACTCGGGCGACACGGTCTCAAGCCCCCGACCGGGGGCGGTGCGGTCCCTCCAACTGGGGCGCGCGCGGCCCGGGCCCGGCTTCGTACGCTCGCAGGTACCCGAATCCCCCGCGCTCCACCTCCCTACCCAGGAGTCCCTTCTTGGCCGCCAAAGCCCACTGGCGTCTGTTCGTCGTCGCCGTGATCGGTCTGATCGCCGGCGCCGCCCTCGGCGCCCCGCAGCCCGCATCCGCGCTGCCCATGACGCAGACGCGTTCGATGACCGCGCCCGCGACCACCGCGACGCCGTCGGCCGTATCCCTGCCGACGACGCAGGTCGACGGCGTCGTCTGGGCGCAGATCATCGTGGGCGGCACCGTCTACGTCGGCGGCAAGTTCGCGCATGCGCAGCCCGCCGCCGCCAAGGCGGGTGTCGGACTCGTCGCACGGCCGAACATCCTCGCCTACACCCTGTCGACCGGCGTTCTCGTGCGCGGCTTCGCGCCGAAGCTGAACGGCCAGGTGCTCGGCCTGGTCGCGTCGTCCGACGGGAAGACCGTCTATGCGGTCGGCTCCTTCACCACCGCGAACGGCCGGGCCGCGCAGCACGTGGTCGCGCTGAACGCCACGACCGGCGCGGTCGTCACGGGCTTCTCGGGCCGTACCAACGGGACGATCGACGCGATCGCCAGGCACGGCGGCACCCTCTACGTCGGAGGGTCCTTCACGACGGCGGGCGGCAAGGCGCGGCTGCGCATCGCGGCACTCGCTGCGAGCACCGGCGCGGTGACCGGCTGGGTCTCGCCGATCCCCGACGGCGAGGTCCGGGCGATCGTCGTCGCCCCCGACGGCACGAAGCTCGTCGCCGGCGGCAGCTTCGGGCACGCGGGCGGCCGCGCTGCGGAGGGACTGGTCGCCCTCGACACGAAGACCGGACTGCCCACCACGTGGCGGATCGCGTCCCTCGTGCAGGACCACGGCGTGAACTCCGCCATCACGAGTCTCTGGAGCGACGGCACCGACGTCTACGGCACGGGCTACGTCTTCGGCGCGACCGCGACCGGCGACCTCGAGGGCGCCTTCAGCGCGTCATGGACGGATGGGACCGCGACGTGGATCGAGGACTGCCACGGCGACTCCTACTCGATCGCGACGATGGGATCGACGGTGTACGTCGCATCGCACGAGCACTACTGCGGCAACCTCGCGGGCGGCGGATTCCCGCAGACATCGCCCGCGCACTACCAGCGGGCGACCGCGTTCACAAAGGCCGCCACCGGCACGCTGTCCGCCGATCAGTTCGGGTACCACTCGTTCACCGGTTCCCCGAGTCCCTCGCAGCTGAACTGGTACCCCGACCTGGCGACCGGCACCGCAACCGGCCAGCACCAGGCGGCGTGGTCCGTGACGGCCGGCGGCGGGTACGTGCTGCTCGGCGGCGAGTTCCCGACCGTGAACGGCGTCCGCCAGGCCGGACTGGCGCGGTTCGCGCTCCGCAGCACAGCCGCGGCGACCGACGGCCCACGCCTCTCCGGTGCCGCGTTCACCCCCACCGTGAGCCCGATCGGCTCGACCTCGGTCCGGGTGTCGTGGCTCGCGGACTGGGACCGTGACGACGCGGATCTCGTGACGACGCTCACGCGGAACTCGACCGTGGTCGACACCGTCGAATCCGTCTCGCACGGGTGGTGGTCGAGACCGCAGCTCGACTTCGCCGACACCGGTCTGGCACCCGGCGTGCCCGTCACCTACCAGCTGACGGCGACCGATCCGGACGGGCACTCGGTGCGCGGCGGCACCGTCACGGTGACACCTGGCGCAGCGCGGACGGCGTACGACAGCGCCGTACTCGGTGACGGAGCCGCGCACTTCTGGCGGCTGGACGGTCTCTCGGGGTACGACGGCGTGATCGACGCGGCCGGCACGGTGCCGATGGCCTCGCAGCCGGCGGTCCGGTGGGACGCGGCCGGCCCGATGGGAGCGACGGCGGCCGGTTTCGGCGGCTATGCGGACGGCAGCGCGTCCGCCGCGACCCAGACGGCGACGGCCGGTCCGCAGACCTTCACGGTCGAGGCGTGGTTCCGGACCACGTCGACGGCCGGTGGCGGCGTCGTCGACTTCGGCGACGCCCGGACCCAGACATCGGCGGCGAGCGACCGCACGGTCTACCTCGACGCGGCGGGCGCCGTGCACTTCGGCGTCTGGCCGGGTACCAGCGTGGTGCTCAGCAGTCGCGCCGGACTCGACGACGGAACCTGGCATCTCGTCGACGCGAGCGTGTCAGCGGCAGGCGTCAGCCTGTCCGTCGACGGCACGCAGGTCGACTCGCGGACGGACGTGACGAGCGCGCAGGACAGCAACGGCTACTGGCGGATCGGGGGCGACACGTCCTGGAGCGGTGAGGCGTTCCTGAACGGCTCGATCGCGGATGTGGCGGTCTATCCGACCGCGCTCACCGTCGGGCAGATCGCGAACCACTGGCACGCGGCCGGGCGTTAGTTCAACGGATCTGCACCCGCACGAGCCGGAACCCGACCATGCGCTGGAAGTGACGGAGCCCTGGCGGCAGCCATTTCGGGTCGGCCGTGTCCGCGAGGAAGCGCACGCCCCTCGCGACGAGCGCCTCCGCCACGACCGGCATCATCGCGTAGCGGGCCAGGCTCGCGTCGTCGGTCGCCTCGAGCGTCCGGTAGTAGCGGAGCGTCGCCCACGCGCGGTCGACGGGCAGCACGACGAGCATGATGTCCTTCCCCGCCCGGTTCGTGGCGGTGAGCCACAGGGACATGTCGAGCAGGTCGTCGTTCTGCGGCTGGGCGTTGCGGTATTCGGGGCGCTCGTTGTGGCGCTCGTACCGGTTCGCGGCGTCGAGCAGCCGCATCTTCTCGTCGTACGAGACGACCAGCCGCCAGCCGATCCCGGCGCGTTCCGCTGCCCGCACCTTGCGCCGCACTGTCGCGCGTGCGCTACCGGCGAGGTAGTCGGCCGGGTCGGCCGACAACTGCACGACGCCGCGGAGGGGACCGAACGCGAGCTTCGACACCGGCGTCATCGCAAGGCCGCGGCGCACCGCGGCACCCTCTGCGGTACGACTCGGAGCCGCCTGCACGACCGGCAACTGCCGGACCGCGCGGCGAGCCTGCAGGTAGCGCCGGCCCGACCGGAGAACGAACGGGAGCGCACGGCCCGTGCGGCACGCGTACTCCGTGACGTAGGAGGACACGACGGCTTCCGCCTCGATCGCAGGATCGGCGACCGGCACCTCGACGGGCGCCGCGGCGCGGATACGGGGTACGGGCTCGCTCGATCCGGCGACCGATTGCGGTCGCAGAACGAAGGAATCGGATGGCGTCACAGTCGTGGGTATCGCTGCCAGAGGTCCAAAGGCCGAGGGGGTCCGGCCTGCGTACGTTTATACCAAGAGAACAGGGTCCGAGGCGGTGACAATCCACCGATCGGTGGACGGGCGCATCCGCCGATCACCCGCTGTCGGCCGGGGGCTCTGGACGGGACGATGGAGTCATGACATCCACCTCCCCCGTCGTCGAGGTCATCGACCTCGTGAAGCGCTACGGGGACACGGAGGCGCTGCACGGCGTCTCGTTCCAGATCGAACGCGGTGAGACCTTCGCGCTCCTCGGCCCGAACGGCGCAGGGAAGTCGACGACGATCGAGATCCTCGAGGGCTACCGGCGTCGCAGCGGTGGGACCGCATCGGTACTCGGCACGGACCCGGGCGCCGGGGGTGTCGACTGGAAAGCCAGGCTCGGCATCGTGCTGCAGTCGACGACCGAGGCCGGGACCGCGCAGGTGCGCGAGATGGTCGCGCACTTCGCGTCGTTCTACCCGAATCCCCGGTCGGTCGACGAGACGATCGAGGCGGTCGGACTGAGCGAGTCGGCGCGCAAGCGGGTGAGCGCGCTGTCGGGCGGCCAACGACGGCGGCTCGACGTCGCGCTCGGCGTGATCGGCCGCCCGGAACTCCTGTTCCTCGACGAGCCCACGACCGGATTCGACCCCGAAGCGCGTCGTCAGTTCTGGCAGCTCGTGCGCCGCCTCGCCGCCGAGGGCACGACGATCCTGCTGACCACCCACTACCTCGACGAGGCGGCCGAGCTCAGCGACCGCGCAGCGGTCATCGCCGGCGGATCGCTCGTCGCGATCGGGGCGATCGGGGCGATCGGCTCCCCGGCCGCCCGCACACCCCGCGTGCGCTGGCAGGACGGGAACGGCAGGCACGAGGAGCGCACGGAGGCACCCGGCGAGTTCGTCGCGCGGCTCGTCGCCGCCTCGGACGGCGAGCCGGCGGGCCTCGAAGTCATCCGTCCGAGCCTCGAGGACGTCTATCTCGAACTGATCGCAGGCACCGAGCATCAGGAAGCGGTCCAGGCATGACCACCACATCGGCAATCACCACGACGTCGTCCTCGACCAACGGTTTCGCTCGCACGCTCAAGCTGGGCTGGGTGCGCGGCGGCTTCGAGATCCGCCAGTACTTCCGGGCGACCGACGCGCTGATCTTCACGTTCCTGTTCCCGACGCTGCTCTTCGTGATCTTCGCGGCGGCGTTCAGTTCGTCCGGCGATATCGGGACCGGCCCGGACGGCAAGGGCGGCATCACGGTCGCGGCCTTCTACCTGCCCGGCCTGATCGCATCCGGCATCCTGCTCTCGGGCGTGCAGAACCTCGGCATCGACATCGCGGGCGAGCGCAGCGACGGCACCCTGAAGCGCCTCGGCGGATCCCCGCTGCCCGCGCCGAGCTACTTCATCGGCAAGATCCTGATGGTGCTCGTGACCGCGATCGCGCAGGTCGGCGTGCTGCTGCTGGTCGCGCGCATCCTGTTCGACGTCGCACTGCCCACGACCGCCGACGCGTGGCTCCGGTTCGCGTGGATCTTCCTCGCGTCGATCGTGATGTCCGCGATCCTCGGTGTCGGCATCTCAGGGTTGCCGCGATCGGGCCGCAGCGCGAGCGCCGTGATCGTGCCGATCCTGCTCGTGCTGCAGTTCATCTCCGGCGTGTACCTCAACTTCAACCAGCTGCCCGACTGGCTGAAGTCCATCGCCTCGGTCTTTCCGCTCAAATGGGTGGCGCAGGGCATGCGATCGGTGTTCCTGCCGGCGAGGTTCGAATCGCTCGAGGTGGGCGGCAGCTGGGATCTCGGCACGATGGCGACCATCATCGGTGCATGGACGGTGCTCGGTCTGGTGATCGCGCTGCTCACGTTCCGCTGGGTGCGCAAGGACCGCTGACCGAGATGAAGGACGAGCACCGCGCGGGCGGATGGTGGCACGTCGGCGTCCTCGGCGTGAGTGTCGTCACCGGGCTCGTCGGGGTCGTCGACGTCGGGCCGGCCGCGCTGTCGCGGACCGGGCCGGCGCTCCTGGTGTTCGTGGTCTGCTGGTTCGCGTTCGGCCGGCGCACATTCCGCCGCAGGCGCGGCTGGCAGGCCTTCGTCGCCGTCGTCGTGGCCGTGTGCTTCGTGGGCGCATGGACGGATCCGGGCTTCGCGATCTTCCAGGGCCTCGCATTCCCGCTCGTGTGGGTGGTCGTCGACGACATCCGCCCGAGCATCGTCGCGAACGTGCTGGTGGCTGCGGCGATCGGCACCGGCTACTTCCTGTTCACCCACGACCTCGTGCAGACGCTCTTCGTCGAGGGCCTTTCGCTCGCGATGAGTCTCGCTCTCGGCCTCTGGATCTCCCAGATCTCCGATCTCTCCGAGCAGCGCAGACGACTGCTCGAGGAGTTGTCCGCCGCGCAGGAGACGGTCGCGGCGCTCAATGTCGATCGCGGAGCGGCCGCCGAGCGGGAACGGCTCGCGCGCGAACTCCACGACACGATCGCGCAGAGCCTGACGGGCATCGTGATGATGGCGGAACGGGCGCGGCGCAGGTACCCGGCTGACCCGCAGCTGGACGTACTCGAGGAGAGCGCGCGCGAGGCGCTCGCGGAGACGCGCGGGCTGGTCGCCGCCAGCGCATCCGTCGGCCTCGACGGTGGCCTCGCGGCAGCGTTCCGGCTGCTCGGTGAGCGGTTCGAGCGGGAGACGGGCGTGACGGTCACGACCGAGGTGCGGGTCGATGTGCCGCGTGGACTGGAGGTCGTCCTGCTGCGCTGTGCGCAGGAGGGGCTCGCCAACGTGCGGAAGCACGCGACCGCGTCCCGGGCGGACGTGCACCTCGAGGAGACCGACGGCGTGGTGCGACTCACGGTGATCGACGACGGCGTCGGGCCCGGGAGCGCGTCGGCGGACGCCGGCTTCGGGCTCGCCGGCATGCGCGACCGGCTCGCCCTCGTCGACGGCGACGTCGTACTGCGCGCCGGCGAGCACGGTGGCGCGACCCTCGAGGTGCGGATCGCGCTCCCGGTCGGGCAGACCTCGTGACTGTTCGGGTGCTCGTGGTCGACGACCACCCGATCGTCCGCGCCGGGATCGTCGGGATGCTCGACGAGGTCGTGGACATCGAGGTCGTTGGCCAGGCCGGAGACGGCGAGGAAGCGGTTCGGCTCGCCTCGGCGCTGGCACCGGACGTCGTGCTCACAGACCTCCGGATGCCGGGGCTCGGCGGCGCGGCGGCGACGGCGCAGATCCTCGAAGCCCGGCCGGGGACGAAGGTGATCGTGCTCACGACGTATGAGACCGATGACGCGATCCTCGAGGCGATCGGCGCAGGTGCCAGCGGGTACCTGCTGAAGGCGGCGCCGTCGGAGGAGATCCTCGCCGGCATCCGATCGGTCGCCGCGGGCGGCACGGTCCTCGCGCCCGACATCGCTGCGACGCTCGCGCGCGGCATCCGGCGACAGACCGCCCCGAAACTGACCGCTCGCGAACGCGAGGTGCTGGCGCTCGTCGCCGACGGGTGCAGCAATCCGGAGATCGCCGCGCGGCTCTATCTCGGTGAGGCGACCGTGAAGACCCACCTGCTGCACGCGTTCGAGAAGCTCGAGGTGAACGACCGCACCAGGGCGGTCACGAAAGCCTTCGAACTGGGCATCCTCCCCCGCCCCTGAGAATCACCGTTCAGGAGATCGCACGCGGTTCAGGACCAAACAGCCGAAATCAGCGATTCGGTCCTGAACGGTGCTCACTTCGGGCCGCGTCTCCTGAACCGTGCTAGAGCGAGAGCCCGATCAGGTTGGGCTCCGGCTGGAGCAGGACGCCGAACTCGATCTGCACGAGATTGCGGATGTAGCGGGCGAGCTCCGCGACCTGCTCCGCGGTCGCTCCCCCGCCGTTGACGATGGCGAGCGTGTGTTTTGTCGAGACCCTGGCCGGCGACCCGGGGAGTGAGAACCCCCGCCGGATCCCGGCGTGCTCGATCAGCCACGCCGCGGACACCTTGACGCGCGGCCCGGCTGTCGGGAACGGCGACGGCGGCAGCGGCGCACCGAGCGGCACCACGGTCTCGCGCTCGTCGTCCGTCGTCGGCCAGCGCGGCGCATCCGACGGGCAGCGTGCGGGCGAAGGATGTGCTGACGATCGGGTTCGTGAAGAAGG
The DNA here is from genome assembly GCA_963716965.1 of uncultured Actinomycetota bacterium. Classification (GTDB taxonomy): domain Bacteria; phylum Actinomycetota; class Actinomycetes; order Actinomycetales; family Microbacteriaceae; genus Amnibacterium. Next base: position 74,679 of record CAVQUZ010000002.1, read on the forward strand.
AGCCGACGCTGACCGACTCGGGGTCGTCCGGGTCGAGCACCATGCCCTTGCTGCGGCGGAGCTCGAGGACGGTGCCGCGCAACAGCCCAAGCGGCACACGCGTGCCGGGTGGTACGCCGAGCGCATCCGCGAGCTGCTTGTACACGACGGGCGCGCTCTGCGCTGAACTCGCCCCGACCTCGGTCAGCAGCAGCTCGATCGAGAGCACGACGCCCGCGCGTCCCTGCTTGAACGTGCTCGTCCGGTAGCCGAGCTGCAGCTGGGATGCGGGGATGCGGGACACGTCCCCGGTCTCCCGATCGAGGAACTCGACCGCCGCCAGCGTCGCGGCCAGCTCCTGACCGTAGGCGCCGATGTTCTGGATGGGAGCCGCGCCGCACGAGCCGGGCACCCCCGACAGCGCCTCGATGCCGGCCAGCCCCTGCTCGACGGTCAGCGCGACGAGGTCGTCCCACGGCTCGCCCGCGGCGACGCGGAGCCGCACCTGCGGCCGACCCGCCGGCGGTCGCAACGAGCGGGAGAGCGAGCGCAGCCGCTCCGCGTCCGTCGCAGGGAACGCCGGCCCGACCGCACGGCCGGCGTCGTTCAGCCGCTCGATGCCGCGGGTCGCGACGTGGATCACCGTGCCCTCGAAGCCGTCGTCGCCGACCAGCACGTTCGAGCCGCCGCCGAGCACGAGGGTCGCTTCGTCCTCCGCCCAGGAAGTGGTCGCCGCGTCGACCAGCTCGGCCGTGGTGGTCGCGGTGACCATGCGCGACGCCGGACCACCGACCCGCATCGTGGTGAGGTCGGCGAGCGTCGGCATCGTGGTGGTCACGCTGCGTGCAGTGCGACGTGGACCTGGACGCGACCGAGCACGGTGTCCGCGCCGGCACGCACGGTGAGGTCGACTCGGCCGGTGCGGGCCGCGGCGTCCCACTGCGCGACCTTCGCCTCGACGTCGAGCCGCGCGGCGCCCTGCGGCGGCACGACGACGGGACGCGTGAACCGCACGCCGTACTCGGTCACGAGGCCGGCGCCCGCCAGCCAGTCCACGACCGGTTGCACGGCGACCCCCATCGTCAGCATGCCGTGCGCCAGGACACCGGGCAGGCCGACCGATGCGGCGACGTCGTCGCGGTAGTGGATCGGGTTGAAGTCCTTCGATGCGCCGGCGTACCGGACGAGCGCGTCGCGATCGATCTCGAAGGAGCCGGTCGCGATCACGTCGCCGACGACGGGGCCCGCCGCGGGGACGGCTTCGACGCTCGATGCCACTCGGCGGATCACGCGTCACCCCGTACGACGAGAGTGGAGATCGCCGTCACGACGTGGTGGCCTGCGTCGTCGGTGATCTCCGTGTCGGCCGTCACCATCGCATTGCCGCCGAGCGTCTTGACGCTCGTGACGGTCAGAACCGCGGTGAGTGCGTCGCCTGCCACGATCGGGCGCGTGAAGCGGAACCGCTGCTCGCCGTGGACGACGCGGGAGAAGTCGATCCCTGCCTGCTCGTCCGCGAGCAGCTGCGCGAGCGTCCGCTCCTGCACGACGACCGCGAACGTCGCGGGAGCGACGACATCGCGGTACCCGGCGGCGCGCGCCGCGTCCGGATCGCGATGCACGGATGCGGTCGCGCCGATCGCGCTCGCGAACTCGCGCACGTGCTCGCGCCCGACGACGTACGGCGGCGTGCGTGGATAGCTCGTACCGACGAGGTCGGCGTTGACTGGCATTCCCCGAGTGTATTTCAGCGCCGATGCCCGGCAGGGAAAGCGAAGCGCCCCCAGGATCGGGATTCCCAGGGGCGCTTCGTGACCTCGATCGGTCAGCGCACGATGTCGCTGCGCTTCCGACCTCCTACTACTGCAGTGGCCCGCTGCCTACTGGCAGCTGTCGCACTGAAGGAGGTCCATGGGGTCGACCGGAACGGCGTACCCGTCAATGCTGTCGGTGTCGAAGTTCATCTCGTCCCCCAAGTGGTTGGTGGTCATGTGACGCGTCTCGGAGTCGGTCAGGAATATCGATTCCTGACCCGATTCCTCGGGCGTCAGTTCGGTGTGCTCGGTTCCCCGCTTTCGCGGTTCGATCACAATATACCGGTTCATGTCGCTTCGCCACCCCTACATGTTGTGGTCGGCGTGTCGCGCCTGGTTGCTTGCCAGCATCCTGCCACCGGGCACCGACAGTGGTCGGCAGAGTGGCGCGGACGCATGCGGGACGGCACCTCGCCGGGCCGTCCCGCTCCCCGGGAGCGCACCCCGAGTGAGGTCGCCGGATGCGTCACGAGACCGCCCGCGCGCCGAGGGGCCGGCCACGGATCGCCGCTCGCGGCGAACGGGGCGCGGACGGGCGGGATGCTACAGTCGTCGGTGGTTTCCGGGCCGTTGCGGCCCGGGATTCCGCCCCGATAGCTCAGTGGTAGAGCATCTCCATGGTAAGGAGAAGGTCAAGAGTTCAATCCTCTTTCGGGGCTCGGACCGCCGCCTCACCCGAGGCCTGGCGGCCTCGCGGCGGGGTAGCTCAGGTGGTTAGAGCACACGGCTCATAATCGTGGTGTCGCGGGTTCAAGTCCCGCTCCCGCTACGCAGAAGTCCCGGAAACTCAAGGGTTTCCGGGACTTTTTTGTGGAGCAGACTTGATCCGGTCATCACTTAGTCACCGCATTGCCCCTCCGGAGACGCCCCTCGGGCGATCCGGACTCGGTTGGATCGTCGTCCCGCCGGACGGTGCGGATCGTTGCGACATCGGCCGCACACCTGGTGGGTATGAGTCCTTCATCCCACAGCGAAAACCACCTCGAACCGTTCCTGGACGTCCCCGAACTGGCCGCCTACCTCGGCGTGCCGGTCTCGACCATCTACGACTGGCGCACCCACGGCCAGGGGCCGATCGCCCACCGATTCGGCAAGCACCTGAAGTTCGCAGTCTCGGACGTGCGCGAATGGGTCGCGGCGCAGCGCGATCGATCGCCAGGGCGGTGAGCCGACGTGGCTAAGCCCCGCCTCGACATCGGCACCTACGGTGCCATCTCGTTCTCGACGCCGAAGCGCGGCCTCGTCCGCGCACGCACCCGGTATCGCGACTGGGACGGCGCCACCCGCCAGGTACAAGCATCCGGGCCAACCCGCGCGACGGCGGAGAAGGCGTTGAAGGCGAAGCTCGTCGACCGGTCTGCGCAACAGCCCGAGTCCAACGAGCTGACCCCGGACAGCACGTTCGGGGCGCTCGCCGCCTATTGGCTCGACGACATCGATCTCGAGGGCCGCATCTCGCGGACCACGCGGTTGCTCTACAGCGGAACATGCGGGTGCTGGTGCTGCCGTCGTTCGAGCACCTCACCCTGCGGGAGATCGGCGTCGCCCGCTGTGATCTGTTCCTGAAGCAGCGCGGCGAAACAGAGCTACAGCCGGGCGAAGCAGGCCCGGGTGGTGCTACGGCTCGCGCTGGGGCTGGCGGTACGGCACGAGGTGCTCGCCCGCAACCCGGTCGACAACGTCGCCCGCCTCTACAAGCCCCCGTCCACGCCGAACGCACTCACCGCGTCGAGGTGACGGCGATCCGCGCCGCGATCAAGCACTGGGAACGCGGACTGTCCAACTTCGGCCCGAAGCCGGACGGCCATCTCGGCGTGATCGTCGAGGTGATGCTCGGCACCTCGGCCCGTATCGGGGAGGTGCTGGCGCTCCGCCGGCGCGATGTGGATGTCACCGGCGCGCCGCCGACGATCCGGATCGCGGGGACCGTGGTGAGCCGAAGGGGTGAGCCGACCACCCGGCAGGACCATCCGAAGACGGCCCGCTCGCGCCGGTTGGTAGCGATCCCGCCATTTACTGCGGAAGCGGTACGGCGTCTGCTGACCACCATGGACGACCGGTCTCCGGACGCCCTGCTGTTCGGGACGCGCAACGGGACGCCGGCGACGACCAACAACACCCGGCGACAGCTACGGCTGGTGATGGACATCGCCGGGATCGAGGGCGTCACGCCCCACGCGTTCCGCCGCACTGTCGCGACCGCGATCAACGAACAAGCCGGCGTCGACCTCGCCGCCGAACTGCTCGGTCACACCGACACCAAGATCACCTTGCAGCACTACATCCGACGCAACGAGATGGTGAACCCGACGACCGCGACCCTGCTTGAGGGCGTCTTTGGAACAAGCGATCGATCAGCAACACTTCCCGACGAGACGCTCCCTTGAGCGCAAGGCATGTCCGGGACGAGGCGAAGCATCATGCTCGGCGCGTACCCACCTCCGAGATGACGGAATCGCGGTCTCGAACAGCATCGCGCTCCGGTCAGCCATAGTCGCTCGCGTGCAGTGCGCCCTCGGGCGCCGGGGTGTAGACACGGTGAGCGCCATTGGATCCCCGGACCCTGGAACCGCGGCGATCGAGCCGGCAGGCGGCCTCGACGCCTTGGCATCCGGACTTGCGGGGATTTCATGAAGGTTCTGAGTGCCGCGGCGGTTGCACTCCACGCCGAGGCTTTGCGGGCAACGATTCTCGCCGGCCATTTTGGCCACCTCAGCTTCGAAGAGGTCGCGAGTCTCGCCGCGACTCGCGAGTCGCTGATCGATGAGCTAGTGGACGCGGGGATGTGGGACCGCGGCCTTCGCGTCTTTTACGTCAATGCCGGTCCCTTGGCCTTCATGTGCACCGCGGAGCTCATTCGCACCCCTCCCGAGTGCGAGCCACCGCCTGGGCCGTCTCCTGCCCATGATCTCGAATCGCTGCCGACCGGGCCCGCCGAAAGTCGACCGTCAGCTATGTCTTCGGTCGATGGTTACGACCGCCTCGATCTCGCGCTGCTCCTCGAAAGGATCGACGCTGTTGATGCGCCGCAGGCCGCACGACGATCAGGTAGGACGGGCTCGGCAGATGTCGACGCGACTCCGACCGAGCCTGCGGTCTGCGCCGAGCTCAAGGGCTTCTGCGAGGAGGATGGCTCGACGCCGATTAGGCGAAACTGAGCGGAATATCTCCTCGCGGTCAATCGGGTTCTCCGCCTGTCGAAGGGAATCTTGCTCCGGTCTCGGCGGACTAGCGGGCCAGCGAAGGTGGTCGGCCTCGGAGTGCCTGACGTCGGAATCGCGCGCGAGCACGTTTGGGAACGCCCTCGCGTCCGTCTGCTGTCGGCATCGCCGGCTTCCAGGAAGGCAGGTTGCGCCACACCCGCGTGCCGCAAAGACCCTGACGCGTCGCCTTGGTTGCAAGAGGCGTGGTGTCTGGTTTGTGACGGGGTTGGACACCTGTGTTGTGTGACGGTGTCGATGCGGGTGATGTCTGCGGGTGACGGGTACCGGTACATGTTGCGATCCGTGGCTGCAGGCGATGGTGACCGTTCGCTGTCGACGCCGTTGACTCGCTACTACGCGGAGGCGGGTACCCCGCCCGGCCGATGGATCGGCGCCGGGTTTCCTCACCTCGCCGACGGCACTCTCCACGCCGGTGACGTTGTCACGGAGGAGCAACTGGCGTTCCTGATCGGTGAAGGTCGTGACCCGATTACCGGGGAGGCGCTCGGTCGGGCGTATCGGGAGTTCGCGACGAGCGACCGTCGTGCGGTGGCGGGGTTCGATTTCACCTTCTCGATCCCGAAGTCCGCGTCCGTCCTTTGGGCGGTCTCCGACGCGACGACGCAGCGGGTGATCGTCGATGCGCACCATGCCGCGGTCGCGGACGTACTCGCGTTCATGGAGCGGGAAGTCGCGGCGACCCGGATGGGCGTCAGCGACGGGTCGGGTTCGGTGGCGCAGATGGACGTGACCGGGTTCATCGCGGCGGGGTTCGACCACTTCGACTCCCGAGCCGGCGACCCGCACCTGCACACCCACGTCGTCATCGCGAACAAGGCCATGACGGTCATCGACGGGAAGTGGCGCAGTCTCGACGGTCGACCGCTGCACTCGGCGACGGTTGCGCTGTCGGAACTGCACGAGGCGGCGTTCGCCGATCGGCTCACCCGCGCCCTCGGCGTCGACTGGGAACCCCGAGCGCAAGGGCGCGACCGGAACGCGTCCTGGTCGATCAAGCAAGTACCGGAGCAGCTGAGCGCCGCGTTCTCATCCCGGTCGCGACAGATCGACGTCGCGACGGACGAATTGATCGCCCACTACCGCGCGAGGCACGGCCACCGGCCCGGCAAGGCGGCAATCGTGAAGCTGCGGGCGCAGGCGACCCTCTCGACGCGGCCGGAGAAGCAGGTGAAGCCGCTATCCGAGTTGACGTCGGGTTGGTGCCGACGCGCGACCAGCCTACTCGGTGAGGACGCGACCGCGTGGGCGTCGACCGTCATCGATCGGCAGGCGCCGGCAGTGCTGCGGGCGGATGACGTCACCGGGGAGGTGGCTGCGGATCTTGCTGGCCGGGTGGTGGCTGTGGTGGGTGAGCGGCGGTCGACATGGCGGCGCTGGAACCTGATGGCGGAAGCCGCCCGCCAGACCATGGGCTGGCGATTCGACACAGTGCAGGACCGGGAGGCCGTGCTGACCCAAATCACGGACGCGGCGGAACGCGGATCGGTGCGGCTCACTCCCCCAGAGCTCGCGTCCAGCCCGGAGATTTTCCGGCGCGAGGACGGGTCCAGCCGGTTCCGGCCACGACACTCCACGAAGTACTCCTCCACCACCGTCCTTGAGGCGGAGGACCGCCTCCTCGCGCTCGGCCGCGACCACACGGGACCGGCGCTTGCACCGGCGCGGCCATCGGCGCCGATGCGGGCCGCTCGGCACGCGCATCGGTTGAGTCCGGACCAGGTCGTCGCGGTGAAGCGGTCGCGACCTCGGGCCGAGTTGTCGATGTGCTCGTGGGGCCGGCGGGGTCTGGGAAGACGACCGCGATGCGCACCCTCCGCGATCGGTGGGAAGCTCAACACGGCCGCGGCACCGTCCTCGGCCTCGCCCCCTCAGCGGCCGCCGCGGAAATTCTCGGGTCTGAACTGCAGGTCCCCGCGGAGAACACGGCCAAATGGCTGCACGAGCATGACGCCGGGCGCGCCACCCTTCGGGCAGGGCAGCTCGTGATCCTCGATGAAGCGTCTCTGGCCGGCACCCCAAGTCTCGACCGGATCGCCGCCGCAGCGAAGGACGCGGGCGCGAAACTGCTCCTCCTCGGCGACCCCGCCCAGCTGCACGCCGTCGGTGCCGGCGGTGCGTTCGCGATGCTGACCGGCGACCGGGCCGACCCGCCCACGCTCACCGGGCTGCACCGGTTCACCCAGGAGTGGGAGAGGACCGCGACGCTGCAACTCCGCGCCGGCGACACCAGCGTCATCGACACCTACGTCGCGCACGGGCGCGTGCACCGCGGCGACACCGAGAGCACCGTTGAGCACGCCTACCAGACGTGGAAGGTGGATATCGAGGCCGGACGGAGATCCGTGCTGGTCGCAGATGGCGGCGAGCTGGTCCGCGACCTGAACGTGCGTGCCCGTGCCGATCGGATCCTCGACGGCACCGTCAGCGCCGGCCTGGAGGTCCGCCTGCATGACGGCAGTGGCGCATCGGTCGGTGACGTGGTCGTGACTCGCCGGAATGATCGACGGCTCGGCACCAGGGATCGGTGGGTGCGCAACGGTGACCGGTGGACCGTCACTGCCGTCCACCACGACGGCAGCCTGGCGGTGCACCGCGACGGGGAGAAGCTCGGCCGCGCTGTCGTCCTGCCGGCGGCATATGTGGCGCAGCAAGTCGAACTCGGGTACGCAGTCACCGCTCATCGCGCGCAAGGCGCGACCGTCGACACCGCCCATGCGGTCATCACGTCGGCGAGCAGTCGCGAGTCCGCGTACGTCGCGATGACCCGCGGCCGCGACGCGAACACCGCGTACGTGGCCACCGACCGGCCCGATTTGGCCCACACCGGCGCACCGCACCTCGACGCCGACTCAGCCGCCGCGGTCTTCGCCGGCGTGCTCCGCCACTCGGTCGCTGAGCAGTCCGGACACGACACAATCACCACCGATCAGAACACGCTCGCCGGGATCGCGCGGCTCGCCGCGGAGTACGACACCATCGCCAACGCCGCCCAACACGACCGGTGGGCCGAACTGGTCCGCTCGGCTGCGCTCGGGGCGGAGCAGGCCGACGCCGTCATCCGGTCCGAGGCGTTCGGCGTGCTCACGGCATCGCTGCGGCGGGCGGAGGGGCAGGGGCACCTCGTCGATCGGATCCTCCCCCTCCTCATGGACGCCCGTCCCCTCGATGAGGCAGTCGACCCGGCTGCGGTCCTCACCAGCCGGCTCGAAGAAGCCACCGCCCAGCCCGGCGGATACCGGTCTTCGGACGGTGGCCGGATCGTCGGCCTCGTCCCCGCCGCCTGCGGACCCATGACCGACGAAATGCGGACCGCGCTCGATGAACGCCGCCAACTCATCGAAGACCGCGCGACCACCCTCGCTGAAACCGCCATCCGCGACCAGCAACCGTGGATCCGCGAACTCGGAGACGTCCCCTACGGGCCGGCCGCCGACACCTGGTGGAAACACGCCCGAACCGTCGCCGCCTACCGCGACGCCCACGGCATCACGACGAATGCCGCGCTGGGCACCGAACCCGGACCCGACCTGGACACCCGCTACGCCGCCCGGGCCATCGAGGACGCCTACGCCCTCACCGATCTCGGTACGACAGCACCGACTACACCTTCAGACTCGACGGGCCAGAAATCAGCTTCTGACCATCCCCATCAGGACCTGTTCTGATTGAGATTCGAACATGTTGCAGTGCCGCCATCGTGGCGGCACCTCTACCTCTTGGAAGTCAGGGTTCAGCGATAGTCGTTGACGTCGACATGCGGAGCGAAGATCCGAACGTCACTCGAATTTGCCGTTGAACCGTGACGATCGCGCGTCCGTAGCCGCCGGCGGCGCCGTTCAGGGTTGCGATGCGAGTCACCCGTCGAGCGTCATCCACGATCGAAGTGTCTGTCAAGCAGCGATCTGAGAGACAAGACGACCCAATTCATCCCAAGCATCCGGCACCCCCTTGGCGCACCGCGGGGCGCCAAGGGGGTGCCGGATGCTTCGTCCGCGCTGTCGACACCTTGATCCGGCCGGTCAAGCCGAGTGTGCCGGTTGTCAGGCAGACCGCGCGCATCGATGACGGGCACTTCTCCGACACCGACGGTGTCGCACGCCCGCCTCCGCGCCTCGAGACACCGGGTCCACGTTCGGCGAACCCGGCGTGCCGGCACGGCACGGCACGGCACGCAGCGTCCGCGCCGGGACCTGCGAATCGCATTCCGAGCCGATTGGCTTCACGCCGTCAACGAAGGCATCGACGTAGCCGCGGTTGGGCGGCATGCGACCGAGGAGGACCGCCGCCTCGACGCGTCTGCGCGCGAACTCGTCGCACTCAGATCCGAACTCGAACCCATCGGGGATGACATGTGCTGAGTCAGTCCCCGCGGCAGTTCACCCCAGGAAGGGGTCGACCGAATCCGGGAGTGACGCTACTTGAGAGCGTCGGCGCCCGCTTGTGCGACGGTGTGGTCGTTGTCGACGGTGCTGCCGGAGACACCGATTGCTCCCACGATCTCGCCGCCAACGTTCAGTGGAATGCCACCCGGGAAGCTGATCAGCCCGCCGTTCGACACCTCAATGTTGTACAGCGGACCTCCCGGCTGAGAGAGCTCCCCAATCGACCCCGAGTTCATGTCGAAGAACCGGGCCGTCCGCGCCTTCTTGATCGAGATGTCGATCGAGCCGAGCCACGCGCCGTCCTCTCGCACGAAGGCCTTGAGGTTGCCGCCTGCATCGACGACAGCGACGTTCATCAGCGTGCCGGTCGCAGACGACGCGTCGAGCGCCGCCGCGACCACTGCTTGTGCCTGCGAGAGCGAGATGTCAGCCACGTGTGGTGGTCCTTCCTTGAGGATGATGCGCTGTGTCGTGCCTGGTCAGAGTGGTCCAAGGCGATGGTGATTCGTCGGGGTTTCGCGCCGCTGGATGGCGGGCCGTCCTTGGTCCGGGACCGGCTCTCGTCGCCGCTCCCACTCGCCACCTCACCGACCTCGGTCGGGTCCTGGCGCCGCGGCGTGGATCGCGGGCGATCGAGCGGCCTTCGATTTGAGTGTGATGCGAACGGGCAGTGACGCCCAGGCGCGGAGGGTGTTGTTGAGGTGGCGTCGGGGCGTCCCGGTGAGTTCGATGGTGTCGATGCGCTCAATCATGGCGGCGAGCAGGCTGGAGGCTTCCATGCGCGCGACGTGCTGCCCGACGCATTGGTGGATGCCCATTCCGAAGCCGACGTGACCGGATGGGTCGCGGCTCAGGTCGAACCGGTCGGGGTCCGTCCATCGCCGGTGGTCCCTGTTCGCGGAGCTGAGGTACATGAGGATCTTCTTCCCGTCGGGAATCACGTGGCCCTCGATGTCAACGTCGGACATCGCGGTGCGGAAGAACGTCTGGACCGGTGACTCGAGGCGGATTGCTTCGTCGAACGCGTTGCGGATCAGGCTCGGATCGGCCTTGAGGGCTTCCCACTGGTCCGGGTTCGTCGCGAGCGCTTGGATAATGGCGCCGAGCGCGTGCACGGTCGTGTCAACACCTGCTGAGAGCAGTGAACGGACGATGAGCGGCGCTTGGGCGGGTGTGATGTCTCCTCGGTCGGATGCGGCCCAGATGTCCGCACCGAACCCTCCTGAGGCGAGGACGTTCCGCGCACACATTTCGTTGACGCCCTGGGAGAGCTCCTGGGCGCGATGCATGCCGTTGCGGACGAGGAAGTTTTCGGGACCGAAGGCATTGAAGAGGTGATCGCCGTAGGGCAGGAGCAGTTCTCTGCCCTCATCGGGTACACCGACCGCGTCGGGAAAGACGCGCAGGGGGAAGCCCTCGGCGAGTGCAGGGACGGCATCGAATTCGAGTGAACGACTCACGACGTCGTCGATCAGGAGGCGGGCATCCTGCTCCCAGAGCGGCGCCATCCGCCGGATCGATCGGGGGCTCAGGACCTTGGCGAGTGTGGAGCGCGGGGCGTTGTGGTGTGGTGGATCGGCTTCGAGCAGCAGGCTCGGCGGGCGCCATGGCTTCTCGAAGCGGAAGTTGCTGAGCCCGACGCCGGCGGCGGATTGGAAGCTCTGCCAGTCGAGGAGGGCCGACCTGACGGTCTCGTAGCGTCCCATCGCGTAGAGGTCGTACTTCTCGAGCCGCACGACGGGGCCGGCTTCGCGGAGGCGCGCTTGGAACGGGACCGGGTCGCGGAGGATCTCCTCGGTGAAGGGATCCTCGTCAGAGACCGGGATGGGGAGGGTTGCGGTCGTCGTGGTCATGTGGCTGTCTTCCGATCAGAGCGCGAGGGTGAGGTGATCGCTGCGCGATCGGCTGACGCAGGGGAACATGCAGGTGTTCGCGGCGCGCTCCTCGTCCTCGAGGAGGGAGTCTCTGTGGTCCGGTGTGCCGTCGATGACGGTCGTCTCGCAGGTGCCGCAGACGCCTCGGCCGCACGATGTCAGGAGTTTGACGCCCGTTGATCGAATCGCGTCGGCGACGCTCGTGTCGGGTTGGACCGTGAGGGTGATGCCCGAGTCGCGGAGCTCGATCTCGAACGGTGTCGTCCTGGCCGGCGCCCCGTGCTCTCGCGCGGTGAACCGTTCCATGCGCACCCAGCCGGGCTTCCAGGTCAGGGTCAGTTGCGTGACCGCATCGAGGAGCCGGGCGGGTCCGCAGACGTAGAGCTTGCTGTCCGGGGGCGTCTCGGCAATCCGGGAGGCGAGATCCGCTCGGCCGCGCTCGTCGGCCGCGTGGATGTCGATGTCGCCGCTGCGCGTGGCGAGTTCGTCGAGGTACGCCATCGTGCGCCGACTCCGGCCGAGGTAGAGGAGTCGCCACTGCGCGTCGAGCTGCTCAGCCATGCGGAGCATGGGGAGGATCGGTGTGATGCCGACCCCGCCGGCGATGAACGAGTAGTGCGGTGAGGGGACGAGGGCGAAGTTGTTGCGAGGTCCGCCGAAGCCGACACGGTCGCCGACCTCGAGGTGGTCGTGAATGTGCCGCGATCCCCGCGGCCGGCATCCTCGCGAAGCACGCCGATCCGATAATGCTGCCAGTCGTACGGATCTCCGCAGAGCGAATACTGCCGCGTCACGCCACTGTCGAGGATCACATCGATGTGCGCTCCAGGCGTCCAGTCGGGCAGTCGACCGCCGTCGAGGCGGCGGAGCACGAGCGAGACGAGTCCGTCGGCCTCGAGTCGTTTTTCCGCGACGACGAGGGTGTCCTCGTGGTCGATATCGGTGGTGAGCGTGGGCACGGTGGATCTCCTTCCGGTCTTCGTTGACTGGATGCGTGGACCGTACGCGGCGCGAGGACCCCGCGGATGGGTGATTCTGTTCAACGGAACATTTCGTCGACCGCGCCCCGGTGTGATCGGGGCCGGCGCGACTCGATCGGAGGACTGATGGCACGTGGGTCTGCGGGCCGGTCGAGTTTGGATCGGCTCCTGCTGGTGCTGGGCGCGTTCGACGCGGGCGCGCCGTTTCTCACGTTGTCGCAGATCTCCCGGCGGACCGGGATACCGATGTCGTCTGTGCATCGGCTGGTCGGTGATCTCAAGGGGCACGGGCTGCTGGAACGGCTGGATGATCGGACATTCCGTCTCGGCGTGCGGCTCTGGGAACTCGCGGCGCGGACGCCCGGCGCACTCGGGCTGCGGGAGCTCGCGTTGCCGTACATGCAGGAGGTGCATGCCGTAGTCCGTCAGCACACGCAACTCGGCGTGCTCAGTGGACGGGAGGTGCTGTTCCTCGAACGCCTGTCGACCCGCGAAGCGGTCGTGAACGTGACCCTTGTCGGTGGGCGGCTCCCGCTGCACGCCTCGGCCAGTGGTCTCGTGCTCCTCGCCCACGCCTCGCAGGAGTTGCAGGAGGCGGTGCTGGAAACCGACCTCGAGCGCTTCACGGCGGCGACCGTGCACGACGCGCAGACGCTCCGCTCGCTGCTCGCCCGCGTTCGACGAGAAGGACACGCGGTGGGCGACGGGTTCATTCATCCCGAAGCGCGGGGCATCGCAGTCCCGGTGGGTGGCGCGGGCGGCACCGTTGTCGCGGCACTCGGAGTCGTGGTGCCGAACGACGGCACGTCGCCAACCGGACGGGTCACGGCCCTTCGTGCCGCCGCCGTCCAGATCGCCGCGGCGCTACAGGCCGCGTATCTGCCACCGGATGAGCCGGGAGCCGAACCGGGCGGCAGGTATCGCTCACTCGTGCATTCGTCGACGAAGTCGATGGAGTACCTGGCGTCGCGGCGGAACCCTCGCCGATCGTGATCCGCGATGTTGAGAAGTCGCCCGGCGGCTTCGCGGACGAGCCGGCCGGCACGGCGTCAGCGCGATAGTCCAGCCGCGTTGCTCGCCGACCAGCCGGCGCCCTTCAGTTCCTCGTCGCAGGCGGAACGGGGCGAACTGTCAGGTATTGCTCTGCGCGGCCGACCGGTCCGTTCAGGTCGTGCAGGACTGTACTGGTGAGTCCCTGGCCATCGGCACCGAACGTCACGGAGGTGTCGAGTCCGACCCACCGTCCGGTCGGCTGGCGATGCAGGTGGATCGTCAGGTCGAGATTGGGAAAGAGCCAGGTCGACGGCGGTTGCCGTGGTGCGATGCCGTTCGCGATGTCGATGAGGGCGATGTATTGCGCCTGCGGCGAGGTCGCCTCCCCATGCAGCAGTTCGACCGCGGACGCGAGCCACGCGATCGCGCGGCCCGGCACCGGCGCGCTGATGGGCCGCACGTCGAGCGAGGAGACGAACCCGCCGGGCCACACGTCCGAGATCGGCCAACGTGCGAGGCCCTCGGGGTCGGGAAACGCCTCGGGCTCGGTGGTCGCGACGGCGGTCGTGTCGTAGCGTGCACTGAACCACGCCCGAGCCACTGCGACCGGCCGGTCGGCGATGATCACGACGGCTTCCACGAGTTCGATGGTTCGACCCGCGCGGACGGTCCGCACTTCGATCTCGCACTCGGCGATCACGATGGCCCCGAGGATGTCGAACGTGACCCGCCCGAGCGCTTTTTCGGCGCCGCCGCGCGCTGCAGAACGGTGACGATCGATCGCATGGACCATGAGGCCCGCGAGTGGGCTGAAGTGCATCTCGGCCGGTTGCCATGCGCCACCGGTGTGCGCAGTCGGCACGAAGCGGTGCGGCCCAGCACGCTCGAAGTAGGCGTCCATCCGGCCGCGTGTTAGGTCGTCTCGAGCGGTCGAGCATCTCGCACACCGGGCGGGCTCATACGACGTCCGCGCTACGACGGGCTTTCGGGATGTCGACCGCGGTCGCGCCCGCCACGAGCAGGTTCTCGGTGTGGCCGAGTTGCTCGACATCGATGCGAACGACATCTCCGACCGCCAACCAGCCGGGCGCCGTGTCCGGGTGCGTGCGTCTGATCTCGGCGAGGCATCCTGTGCCGCAGGTGCCGGACCCGAAGACGTCACCTGGACGGACGTGTGTTCCCCTGGAGGCGTACGCGACGAGGTCCCCGAACGTCCAGGACATATTGGTCGTCGTGTCGCCGCCGGTCCGGACGCCGTTGAGATGCACTTCCGTGGTCAGGGCGAGACGGCCGTGCCTGACGTGCTCGGTCATTTCGTCCGCTGTGACGAGCCAGGGACCGAGCGTGATCGCGGCGTCCTTGGACTTGGATGGTCCCATGGGTTGCGTGAACTCGGCGACCTGGAGATCGCGGGCCGACCAGTCGTTCATGACCGTGTACCCGAAGATGTGCTGCGCGCCCTGCTTGGGCGTCAAATCGCTGCCGGCGCGGCCGAGCACTGCGGCGACCTCGAGTTCATAGTCGTATTGGGCGACGAGAGGCGGTATCCGTACGTCGTCGTAGGCGCCGACGATCGCCGCGGGGTTCGAGAAGTAGAACAGCGGCTGTTCGTACCATTCCTCCGGCACGGCTCCGGCGAGTGCGGCGAGGTGCCGTTCGTAGGTCAGGAAGTCCCGGACCGAGGGCGGCACGAGGAGGGGGCCGAAGACGGCCTGCTCGACCGGCACCTCCTCGGCGTCGACCGGGAGTCGCGACAGGTACGCCTTCGCCTGCTCGCCGCCGGCGATGACATCGAGCATCGTCCTGTCGTCGTCGAGGAGTCGCACGACTCCCTCATCGGAGTCGAGCACACCGACGCGCGGACCGCGGCCGGTGATGAGCGTCGTCAGGCGCATGTCGGTCCCGTCATTTCACGGCGATCGGGTTCACGGGCGAGCCGACCGCGCGGGTGAAGGGCAGCGGCTGTGCCGCGAGGAGGAATTCGTAGACTCCGTCGGTCGCGCAGTCCGCCGCGAGATCGTCGAGATCCCACATCTCGCCGAGCAGCAGCCCGATGTGCGGGAGGGCCACCTGGTGGAGCGGCTGCATCGCGCCCGGCCACTCGTTCGGGCGCACCTCCACTCCCCACGTGTCGGTCGCCACGGCGGCGATGTCGCTGCCGTGCAACCATCTGGTCGTTTCGAACGAGAGTCCTGGAGCCGGGCCGCCCGCGTAGGCGCCCCAGCCGCTTCCGGCGGCGAGCGCGCGTCGCACGCGTGTCAGCTGTCCGGTCCGGACGAGCACGATGTCCCCGGGGCCCACGGTGGACGTTCCGCCTTGCAACTCGATGGTGTGCTCGAGGTCGGCGCTCGTGATCGGGCAGGCGTCCGGGAGCTCGCCGCCGTCGCCGAGGGCTCGTCCCACGTCGAGCAGGACGCCCCGACCCACAAGCGGCGATGCCAGGTGCTCGATTCCGGTAGCGCTGTCCCCCTCGCTCGTGACGGTGTCCCGGCCGACGCGGCCGTTCCATGCCACGCCGTGGTCGAAAACGTGCCCGAGGCCGTCCCACTGCGTCGAGCACTGCAAGGGCATGAAGACCGCGTCGTCCGCGACGGACAACCCGTGCGGCAGCCCCATCTGCTCGGGCGTGTCCATCCCGGTCGACATCATGGTGTGGACCGGGTTGACGCGCCGTTTCCAGCCGAACTGCGGTCCGTCCTCGTCGAACGGGAGCGAGAGGCTGAAACTCTCGCCTCGGCGCACGAGGCTCGCCGCCGCTGCGCGGACGGCGGGATCGAGGTGGTTGACGGTGCCCCGGGCGTCGTCGTCGCCCCAGCGGCCCCAGTTGCTGCACCGCACGGCCGCCGCCGCGATCGCGGTCTCGGGGTCGGTGCCGAATTCCACGGTGATGTCGTAGCCGAGCATCAGTTCCCGTCGGACGTGTCGAGGTGCAGGAGGCGCGCCGCGGTGCCGCCTCGGATGGCGGCGGTCGATGCGGCGTCGAGCCCGGCGGCTTCAAGGCGGTCCACCGGGTCGTCGACCCCCATGTCGAACGGGTAATCGCTGCCCAGCGTCACCTGTCCCGGACCCATGACGGAGACGAGATGCCGAAGCTGTGCCGGGGTGTAGACGAGTGAGTCCACGAACGTCCGCCGCAGCAGGGCCGACGGCGCCTGCTCCGTCGAGCGCGCATCAGCGCGGGCGGCCCAGGCATGATCGGCGCGCACGATGTAGCTGGCCAGATACCCACCGCCGTGTGCGGACCAGATCGTCAGCGCGGGATGCCGCTCGAGCAGGCCCGAGAAGATGATCCGGGAGAGGGCGAGGGCGGTCTCGGTCGGGTTCCCTACCGTGTTGAACAAGTAGTAGGCACCCAGCCGCGCACCGAGGGTGCACCCCCACGGATGGATCATCACGGGTACGCCGAGGGTTTCGGCCGTCGACCAGAAGTCGGCGAGCGACGGATCGTCCAACTCGACGCCGGGAGCCGCCGCGGTGGAAATCTGCACGCCCCGCATGCCCATCTCGACCGATTCCCGCAACTGCCGCTCGGCGAGGTCGGGATGCTGCAGCGAGACCGAGCCGATCGGCACGAGGCGTGACGGCTCCTGCGCGCAGAACGCCATGACGGACCGGTTCGACTCCGACACGATCCGGTCGGCCAGATCCCGATCAGCCCAGGCATGCGGAATCGGTGTCGCCGAAACCGCCTGCACGTCCACCCGAGCACGGTCCATCGCATCCAGGCGGAGCCCGACATCGCTGAGTCTCGGAGCGAGAGAGGCGATCTGGCGGACGTTGAACGCGAGTGATTCCGGACCGAGCGTGAGTGCGTCGAGCTGTCGCTGCCGCCCGAGTCCTTTCTCGTGCTCGATGAGCGCGTCGACGGCGGGAACGGCCAGGTGCGCGTGCATGTCGATGGTCGGCGTTGAGCGATTCATCGACGCCAGCATGGAGCGCGCCGAGCCGCACCGGAACCACCAACCGAAGGGGTCCTGGTATTCACCCGACTTATGCCAGCCGCCTCACGCCACCGCGGCGGTGTCGTCGGCCGGTCCGAGTTGCGCGACGCCGAGCACCTGCTCTCGCAGCCACCGGTGCCCGGGGTCCTGGTCCCGTCGGCGATGCCAGAAGGCGGATTGATGGAGTGGCTGCAGCGCCATCGCCGGCTCGAGGATGCGGATGTCAGCGGCCGCAGCCACTCGGCGGACGAGGCGTTCGGGGAGCACCGCGACGAGTTCTGTCCCGGCCAGCAGGAACGGCATACTCACGAAGCCGCTCGCCGTCGCCACGACGGTGCGAGTGCACCCGGCCTCATCGAGGTCGTCCTCGACGATCGAGTGCTCTCCTTCGACCATGTACATCAGGTAGGGCGAGGTCGCGAGTAGCGCTGCGTCGAGGTGCGTGCCGGCGTGGGGATGTCCGTTCCAGACGACGCCCACGAAGCGGTCCTCGAGTACCCGTAGCTGTGAGCAATGCGGGAGGTCGCCATCGCCGACGATCCGGTCGGGCAGGATTGCGATGTCGACTTCGTCACGCTCCAGGGCGGCGACGTATCGCGCGTTGACGGGCGCGGCGTCCACGCGTAAACCAGCGGCGAGGCCGGTCAGCCGGGCAAGCAGCGGTCGCAGGAGTTCCCCGCCGACGTAATCGCTCGCGATCACGCTGAACCGTCGCGAGTCGTGCGCCGGATCGAAGGTCGGCGGCCGAACGATGCTCTGCTCTATCGTCGCAAGGACGCTGCGCACCGGTTCGATGAGCGACTCACCACGGGGCGTGAGCTCCAGGTAGCGGCCGTTCTTGTGCAGCAGTTCATCGTTGAGCACGCGGCGCAGCCGCGCCAGAGCGGTGCTCGTCGCAGGCTGCGACATGTGCAGGCTCGCAGCGGCGCGCGTGACGTTCTTCTCCCGCAGAAGCGCGTCGAGGATGACGAGCAGGTTCAGGTCGACTTGGCCGAGTCTCATGGAGGCGCTCCTCGTTCGGGACGGACGGCGTCATCGCCACCGTGGATCCCAGCCAACCACTATGTGCATTTCCGCACGACGACCCAAAGTTCCTACGCTCGAAGCACTCGAAGAGGAGACGCATGGCTCGCGACGATGCCCACACGGGGGTTGATCATCCGCGCGCCCGGGTGTTGGTCACCGATATCGCCTGGCCCGACACGCTGGTCGAGCAGGCTGTCCTTGCTGAGGCGGGCGTTGAGCTCATCGAGGCACGGACCGGCTCCGCCGAGGAACTCGAGGATCTGGCCCGCGACGTCGACGCCATCCTCACCTGCTTCGCGAAGGTGCCCGCAACGGTCCTCGATGCGGCGGTTCGATGCCGCACTGTCGCCCGATACGGTGTCGGCGTCGACAACATCGACGTCGCGCGCGCGACCGAACTCGGGATGGTCGTCACGAACGTGCCGGTGTACTGCACCGACGAGGTCGCCGACTCGGCGCTGCTCGGGATTCTCGCGTTGGCCCGGCGTCTCCTGCCACTCAATCGAGATGTCGTCGCTGACGGCTGGGGCCGAACGGTTCCCGGCGTGGGCGTCCGGCTTCGCGGCAAGGTGCTCGGCCTGATCGGGGTCGGGACGACCGCGAGAGCACTCGCCGAACGTGGGCGCGCGATCGGTCTGGATGTGATCGGGTTCTCCCGATCCGGAGCCGACTTCGAAGGCATCCGGCCGGTCGCCTCGCTCGAGGAGTTACTGCGGACCGCCGACGTCGTGTCGGTGCACGTGCCCTTGAACGCCTCGACGCACGGCCTCCTCGGCGCGGAGCAGTTGGCCATGATGAAGCGGACGGCGTGGCTTGTGAACACGGCCCGCGGCCCGATCGTGCAGACGTCCGCTCTGCTGGACGCGTTGGAGCGGGGCAGCATCGCCGGCGCGGCGCTCGACGTCACCGATCCCGAGCCTCTTCCCGCCGGACATCCGCTGCGCACGCGCCCGGACGTCGTGCTGACGCCGCACACGGCCTTCTCCTCCGACGGTTCGCTGGCCGAACTCGCCCACTCCGCGGCATCGAACGCAGTAGCGGTTCTGGACGGGCGCGCGCCCATGTCGATCGTCAATCCGGAGGTCCTCTCCAGTCCCGTGCTGCGCGGACCTCTGCCCACCCGATGAGCACGTCACCGGTCCCGGAGACGACCCGGTTGGCCGACCACCTCGCACAACGCGGACTCATTCGAGCTGCGGGCGACCTGGAGGTCCTACCGCTCGCCGGCGGGGTCTCGAACGATGTCGTCGCCGTCCGCGCGCCTGGCCTCGATGCCGTCGTGAAGCAGGCGCTCAGTCGCTTGCGGGTCGCCGAGGAGTGGCTCGCTGACCCGGCCCGCCTGGACACGGAGGGCAGGGCACTGCGCCTCGCCGGCTCGATCGTCCCGGCAGCGGTCCCCCGGGTGCTCGATCTGAGCGACGGCTTCCTCGTCATCGAGCGTGCGCCGTCCCATTGGCGGACGTGGAAACCCGATCTCCTCGCAGGACGGATCGACCCGGCGGTCGCCGAACGGCTCGGCGCGCTGCTCGGCGTCTGGCAACGGACCACGGCGGACGATTTCGTCGTCGCGGAGGACTTCGGCGACACGACGGCGTTCCAGCAACTCCGCGTCGACCCGTTCCACCGAGTCGTCGCGTCCAGGCATCCCGACCTCGCCGGCCCGATCTCCGAGACAATCGACACGATGGAGGCGTCGACGACGTGCCTCGTGCACGGCGACTACACGCCGAAGAACGTCCTGATCGGATCGGATGCGACCGAGCTTTGGGTCATCGACTGGGAGGTGGCGCACGTCGGTGATGCCACCGTCGACCCCGCATCGGTCATCGGGCACCTTCTCCTGAAATCCGTCTTCCGGCCGCAATCCGCGTCCGATTACGCCGAGGCCGGACGCCGCTTCCTCGCGGCGCTCGATCACGAACTCGGCAGCGCCCTCCGTCTGGATCCCACGCAACTGATTCGCCAGACCGGCTGCCTCGTTCTGGCGCGCGTCGATGGCAAGAGCCCGGTCGAGTACCTCACGGAGGAGGGCAAGCGCTTCGCCCGGACACTGGGACGTCGCTTGCTGAGCGATCCGCCCGCCACGATCACCGACGCCTGGGAGCTGCTCACATGACAGTCACGACCATCGCCGACATCGCTGCGTGGGAGGCGCTGGATTCCCGGGGCAAGCCGACCGTCGGATGTGCCGTGCACCTCGCGGGACGGCACGAGCGGCCGCGCCACCGTCCCGTCCGGAGCCTCCACCGGCCGTCATGAAGCTCGCGAACTCCGTGACGGCGGCGACCGGTACGGCGGCAACGGCGTGCGCCGAGCGGTCGCCAACGTCGCCGGACCCATCCTCGAGACCGTCCGCGGCATCGATGCGGCAGACCAGACCGCGCTCGATGCCGCGCTGCGGCAGCTCGACGGCACACCCGATCTGGGACGACTCGGCGCGAACGCGGTACTGGCGGTGTCCGTGGCTGCGGCGATCGCCGCAGCCAAAGCGCGACGGATCGCGTTGTTCGAGGCGGTTGCCGCAGCGGGTGCTCGTCCCCTGCTGCCACTGCCGATGGTCAACGTGATTTCGGGCGGCGCCCACTCGGGGCGCTCCATCGACGTCCAGGACTTCCTCGCCGTCCCGACCGGAGCCCAGTCGTTCGCCGAGGCCATCGAGTGGGCTTCCCGCGTCCGCTCCGCCACGGCTGAGTATCTCGCCGCGCACGACCATCCGGTCGCGCTCGTCGCCGACGAAGGCGGCCTCGGCCCGATCCTCCCGACGAACCGGTCGGCGTTGGAAGCGCTCGTCCGGGGAATCGAACGTGCAGGACTCCGCCCTGGAGACGACGTCGGTATAGCGATCGACATCGCCGCGACGCAGTTCGTGCTTCCCGACGGACGCTACGAGTTCGCGGCCGAACACCGCGAGATGTCCGCCGACGAACTTGTCAGCGAGCTCGTGTCCTGGTGCGCCGCCTATCCGATCGTCTCGCTCGAGGACGCGCTCGCCGAGGACGACTGGACCGGCTGGAAGATCGCTACGCGGCGGCTCGCCGGCCGTCAGCTGCTCGGTGACGACCTGTTCGTGACCAACCCGCAGCGGCTCCAGCGAGGCATCGATGCGGAGGTGGCGAACGCGGTGCTCGTCAAGCCGAACCAGATCGGCACGCTCGACACGGCACATTCCGTGGTGGAGCAGGCACATGCAGCCGGGTACGCCACCGTGCTCTCGGCTCGATCCGGAGAGACCGAGGACGACTGGCTCGCCGACCTGGCGGTCGGCTGGCGCACCGGCCAGATCAAGGTCGGATCGACGATGCGATCCGAACGCACGGCGAAGTGGAACCGGCTGCTGCAACTCGAGGCGGAGCTCGGCGACCGCGCGGAGTACGCGGGCGGTGGTGCACTCGGCTTGCGCTGAGCGCCGACGATCCGGGCATGTGCCGCGTGGATCCGAACCATAGCCAACGGGCATTTCCGCCCGACCGTGAGGATTCCTAGTCTCGGGGCGAGGAAGTCGATCGCTTCCCCTTCGGACGAAGGAGTCCTGATGAGTGCTGTCGAGAGCGCGTTGGTCGTCGGCGCCGGTGCTGCCGGCGCGACCGCCGCGGCCCTGCTGGCGGACGCCGGTGTCGCGGTGGACATGGTCGAGCTGAAGCCCGAAGTGAGCGCACTCGGATCGGGCATCACGCTGCAAGGGAACGCGTTGCGCGTGCTCCGCGACCTGGGCGTCCTCGACGAATGTCGCGAGCACGGATACCCGTTCTCGAAGCTGGTCATCCGCGCACCCGACCCGTTTGCGACGATCGTCGCGGAGGTGGCCGACGTGCCGTTCGGTGGACCCGACCTGCCATCGACCATGGGAATGTATCGACCCGACCTCGCTCGTATCCTGATGGCTCGGGTCGAGCGCGCGGGCGTGCGCGTGCGGTTCTCCACGACCATCCAGTCCCTCGATCAGGACGCCGATGGTGTGGACGTCACATTCTCGGACGGCTCCGCTGGACGGTACGACGTCGTGATCGGCGCCGACGGACTGCGGTCGTGGACGAGGCGCATGCTGGACATACCGCTCGAGACCCGGTCCGTCGGGCTCGGTGCATGGCGCATGTTCGGCCCGCGACCGAAGGACGTGACCGACTTCCACGCGATCTTCGGCGGTCCGCTCTACCTCGCCGGCGTGTGCCCGACTTCCGAAACGACCGCGTACTGGTCGCTCGTCGAGCCGGCCCAGGATCGCACCAAGCTCACGCCCGAGCAGCAGCTCGACGTCTTCCGCGAGCTCTCCCTGCTCTACCACGGGCCGTGGGACGAAGCGCGAGACGCCTTCACGGATCCCGCGAACCTCAACTACACCTGGTTCGAGCGACACCTGCTCGACAGCCCCTGGAACCGAGGACGGGTAGTCCTGATCGGCGACGCGGCGCACGTCTGCCCTCCGACTATCGCGCAGGGCGCGGCGATCAGCCTCGAGGACGCCTGGGTGATCGCCGATCTGCTGACAACGTCCGACCGCGTGGACGACGCGCTCTGGAACGCGTTCATGGCCCGGCGGTACGAGCGCGTCAAGACGGTCGTCGACGGCTCGATGCAGCTCGTGCAATGGAACATCGACCACGTCCAGGGCGACGTCCCCGGCGTGATGCGCCAGGTGGGCGAAGTCGTCGGCGTCCCCGCCTGATGACAGACACGACGATCGAGCCAGCCGTCCTCGATGGGGCGTTCGGACTCGGCACATTCGAGGGCAGCGACGGCAGCTTCGCCGGGGTCATGGTCGGAGACCTTGTGCATGACCTGCGCCCGCTCTTCGGTGTCGATACGACGATCCGGTCGCTCCTGGAGGACTGGGACCGCTCGATCGATACGGTGGAGGCGGCGTTGCCCGACCTGCACGGCGGTGTAGCGGCCAGCGAGCTGCGTCCGCTGCCTCCGGTCCTGCCGATCGGACAGCTCCTCTGCGCGGGAGCCAACTATTACCGGCACGTCCAGCAGATCGTCTTCAGCTTCCTTCGCAACGGCGGAGATACACGGTCGGACGAAGAACTGCGCGAGGCCGCCGACCATCAGGCGCGCAGCCGCGTGGACAGCCCGTTCATGTTCGTCGGACTCTCATCAGCGGTATGCGGAGCGCGGGACGACATCGTCCTGTGGAAGCCGGGCTCCCAGCATGACTGGGAGCTTGAACTCGCCGTCGTGATCGGCAAGGCCGCCCACCAGGTCGACCCTGCGCACGCGCTCGAACACGTCGCCGGCTACACCATCAGCAACGATGTCTCGGTCCGGGACGTCATGTCGCGTCCAGGGTTCCCGATGACGGATTTCCTGACCTCGAAGAATCGTCCGACGTACTTCCCTACCGGCCCCGTCATCGTCCCCCGACGATTCGTGCCCGACTATCACCGGTTGCGCATCAGGCTTGCCGTCAACGGCGAGGTCATGCAGGACCAGGAGATCGACGACATCATCCACGGTGTCGAGGAGTGCGTCAGTTATGCCTCGCACCTGACCCGCCTCGCCCCCGGTGACGTGATTCTCACCGGCTCGCCCGCCGGGAACGCGGGCCATCACGGCAACAGGTGGCTCGTTCCAGGCGATCTCGTCGAGGCCTCCATCACCGGCCTCGCCAGCCAACGCAACATGTGCGTCGCACCCCCCGAACTCATCGCTACGACCTCGTAACCAGGAGCCATCCGATGTCCGAAATCCTGCTGTCCCAACTCGCCCACGTCGAACTGCTCAGTCCCAAGCCCGAGGAGACCGTCAACTGGCTGAAGGAGGTGTTCGGACTCGAGGAGACCGAACGCGTCGGCCAGTCGGTGTACTTACGCGCCTGGGCTGAGTGGCTCATTCGAGTCTGATCGTGACCGAGGCACCTGAGCCGGGCCTCGGGCGGATCGGCTGGCGCACCTACGGTCCCGACGATCCCGAGACGATCGCCGAACGACTCGGCGATACCGAGGAAGCCGTCGGCTGGGTGGACGACTGGACGGGCCACGGCCGGACGTATCAGTACCGTGCGCCGTTCGGACGGCACCTCCACGAGGTGTTCTGGGACGTCGACCTCTACCAGGCACCATCGGAGAAGCAGGACACCGGCCTGCTGATGCGCCCCAGAAATACAGTGGTCGGGGTGCTGGTGCCCGATACCTCGACCACGTGACGATGCCGACGGGCAACATGACCGGCGACATCGAGTTCTACAAGAAGCTTGGTGCACGCCACACGGCGGCCACTGAGGTGGAGCCCGGATTCTCCGTGTTCTCGACGCTCACATGCAACGGCATCCGGTCGACCCACGACGTTGCGCTGGTTCCCGACTTCAGCGGGCTGACTGGTCGCGGCCACCACATCGCGTTCCGTGTCGACCAGCGCCTCGACGTGGAACGCGCCGCCGAGATCTGCCTGGCGAACGACACCCCGATCGAGCTCGGTCCCGGAGTCCATGGCATCGACGAGATCACGTACCTCTATGTCCGCGAACCCGGCGGCTTCCGCATGGAGATCAATGCGGGCGGGTGGGTGAACACCATGCCTGACTGGGAGACCAAGGTCTACCAGGCGGCGGGAGGCAACCCTGGGCAGACCTTGTACCGCAACGTGACGCTGCCGGAGAGCTTCTACGAGGCGTGGCCCCTGCCCAGCGGTGCCGCTCAGGAGAAGGAGCTCGAGGCCGTCAACAACGAGGAGCTCAGCGACTTCTTCCGTCAGGGTCCGGCGTCGTAGCGCGGCCTTCGTCCCGAGTACCGTCCGACGTCGCCCGTGTTCATTCACCTGCGCATGAGGAGTTCCGCGGGTGAGCCGCAACGGTGGGACGATCACCACTGTGTCCAGCTACCACCTCATCGCCGCCCTCGGAAGCTCCTTCGCCGCCGGCCCCGGCATCGCGCCGATCGAGGACCCAGCCGCCATGCGCTCCGCAAGGAACTACGCGCACCAGCTCGCAGAGCGCCTCGGAGCCGAGCCTGGTCGACCTCACCGTCTCGGGCGCCACGACGGCGAATGTCATCGACACCCCGCAGCAGAGCCCCGACGGGGTCCACCTACCGCCGCAGATCGACGGCGATCCCGGCAGACGCCGACGTCGATCACGGTCACGGCCGGAGGCAACGACCTCCAGTTCGCCGGCGCCATGCTCTACTTCGCGTGGCAGCGACATCGAACCCGAGTCGCCGATGGTGCCGATGCTCGGGCCAGATGTTCGCCGACGGAATTCCCGCACCCACGGAGGACGCCGTCGAGGCCGCTACCGCGGGGCTCGTGGGGGTCGTCGAGGAGAGCACGCGAGAAGGCGCCGGATGCGCGGGTCCTGCTGGTGGACTACCTCACCGTCCTCGACGACGAGTCTCTCGAGCGCACGCCCTTCACAAAGGACGAGCTGGACCAGTTCCTGGTCATTCAGACCGCCATCGGCACGGTCTTCGCGATGCGGCCGCCCGGACCGGTGCCGATCTGATCCTCGCGTCCGCGCTGAGCGTCGGGCACGCGCTCGGCTCGGGCGAGCCGTGGGTGCAGCCGTTCCACCGGACATGGCGGGACCGCGCGGCTCGTTCCACCCGAACGAGGCCGGCATGACCGCCATCGCCGCCGAACTCGAGCGCATGCTCACCGCCTGATCGGTCAGCCGGTGACATCGGCCCAGCCGGGATACCTCTTCGCGAGGTCCTCGCGTGAAGTCGATCAGCGCCTCGAGCGGCCGAGAGACGATGCTCGCCGTCCCAGGCCAGCCCGAAGCCCCGGTGCGCGTCCGGGTGCGGTGAGCGGCACGCTCACCGTCCTCGGGCTGAGGGCTGCGTCCGCAGGCAGGATCGCGACTCCCAGCCCGGCCGCGACGTAGCCGCGGACCGTCGTCAGATCGTCGGCTTCGAGAACCATCCGCGGGACGAAACCCGCCGCGGCGCAGAGGGCGTCGGCGCGCTGACGAGCGTCGAAGCGACGGTCGAGCACGAGAAACGGCTCGTCCCGGATCGACACGTCGACTGCGCCCGGCTCGGCCAGCGCGTGGCCCCGATGGCACCACCAAGACGAACGCCTGGCGTCCGACCGGCAGCCACCCGAAGCGCTCAGGGGGCTTCGGCGCGGTGATCGCGAGGTCGACGCGGCCGCTCGTCCAGCGCGTCGAGAAGCTCGACGCTCGATCCTTCGCGATGCGTGATCAGCACGCCCGGGTCGGTCACGAGGAACGAGGCGATCAGCTCGCCGGCGACGGTCGGGCCGAGGGAGCGCAGGAATCCGACCGTCACGGAGTGGCCGTCCGGGTGCCGCGGATGCGTTGAAGAGCCCGGTCGATCCGTTCCAGCGGACCCCGCGGCGGCGGCGAGGATCCGGCCCTCCTCCGTCAGCTCGATGCTCCGGCCCCGCCGGACGACGAGCGGGAAGCCGAGGTCGTCCTCCCACGACCGCAGGGCCCGGCTCAGCGTCGGCTGACTGGTGCCGCTTCGTTCGGCGGCACTCGTGATGTTGCGGGTCGAGGGCGAGCGCGGCCAGTTGCGCGAGCGCGGGCGCGAGCGAGGCGGCCGACGGTTCATTCATCCATGAATGAAACACCGGAAGCCTGCGTGGACGCAAGAGCGGCCGATCGGCGCAGAGTGGCATTCATGGCAGATCCCGACGCCCGCTGGACGACGCATCGGCGCGAGAAGCAGCGCCGGCTCGAGGCCCTCGGGCTGCCGGGCGTGAGCAAGATCGTCGAGGCCGTCGCGTATCGACTAGGTCCTCGCCACCCTGATCCAGCCGCGCTGACCGCGTCTCGCTCGAGGGCGACAACCAGAAGCAGGCCGACTTCCTGGCGCAGGCACTCTCCGAGGCCGACCCCGACTCTGCTCCACGACCTGCACCTGCTCATCTCGTCCGTGAGCCTGCCCGCACACCTCGACGTCTTCGAGCGCGGCATCGCCTCCCGCCTCGACCTCGCCTTCGCCGGGCCTGCAGAGCCTTCGCCTCGCGCAGCTCGTCGAAGATCGGGTCGTCACGATCGGCGCCATCCACACCTACGTCGAGCTGTACGCGCGGATGTTCGTCGACCTGCCGCCGAACGTCGCGCTGCTCTGCGCGGAGGCGGCGGACGAGCACGGCAACCTCTACACCGGCCCGAACACGGAGGACACCCCGACGATCGTCGAGGCGACCGCGTTCCACGACGGCATCGTCATCGTGCAGGTCAACCGGATCGTCGACACGCTGCCCCGCGTCGACATCCCGGGCGACTGGGTCGACGTCGTCGTCGTCAGCCCGAGGCCGTACAAACTCGAGCCCCTCTTCACCCGCGATCCCGCGAAGATCGGCCGCGTCGAGATCCTGAAGGCCATGCTTGCGATCCGCGGCGTCTACGAGCGCCACGAGGTCGTCTCGCTCAACCACGGCATCGGCTTCGACACCGCCGCCATCGAGCTGATCCTGCCCACCTACGGCGAGGAGCTCGGGCTGCGAGGGCGCATCGCCAAGCACTGGGTGCTCAACCCGCACCCGACCCTGATTCCCGCGATCGAGAGCGGCTGGGTCGAGTCGGTGCACTGCTTCGGCGGCGAGCCGGGCATGGAACGCTACGTCGCCGCGCGGCCCGACGTGTTCTTCACCGGCCGCGACGGCAGCCTCCGCTCGAACCGCGTCCTCGCTCAGCTCGCCGGGCAGTACGCGATCGACATGTTCATCGGCTCCTCGCTGCAGATCGACGGCGACGGCAACTCCTCCACCGTCACCGCCGGCCGCCTGGCCGGCTTCGGCGGCGCGCCGAACATGGGCCACGATCCGCACGGCCGCCGGCACGGCAGCGCCGCCTGGCTCGACCTCGCCTCGGGCGAAGGCGCGAGCCGCCGCGGGAAGAAGCTCGTCGTCCAGCTCGTCGAGACATTCAAGGCCGGCGGCACCCCGACCTTCGTCGACCGACTCGATGCCGTCGACGTCGGCGAGCAGGCCGGCATGGCGCTGCCTCCGGTCATGATCTACGGCGACGACGTCAGCCACATCGTCACCGAGGAGGGCGTCGCCTACCTCTACAAGGCGAACGAGCCTCGAGGAACGCCGGGAGGCGATCGCCGCGGTCGCCGGCGCGACACCGATCGGGCTGCGACACGACCCCGACGGATGACCGAGCGGCTGCGCCGCGACGGCGTCGTCGCGTTCCCGGAGGACCTCGGAGTCGACGTGCGCCGAGCCGACCGCTCGCTGCTCGCCGCGAAGAGCATCGGCGACCTCGAGGCGTGGTCCGGCGGCCTCTACGACCCGCCCGCGCGCTTCCGGAACTTCTGAGCGATGACCGACGTCGAACTCGATGCCGCAGCCATCGCCGCGACCGCCGTCGGCGCCCTGCAGGCCGGAGGCGCTGCTGACCCCGAAGCCCGGCCTCGTCGACCGCATCGGGTCCGGGCGGCCACGCCGACATGGACCTGGCGATGCTGCTTCGACTCGGCGGAGGCCCTGCTCGACACCTTCGTCGACCTCGCGCTCGTCCGGCTCCGAGGGACTGCCCGTCGGCAGGAGTCTCCGCGACCGGGTCGGCGTGCTCGGGCGCGTCGGGGAGGCGACGATGCTGCGGCGACCGGCGGGGTCAACACCCATCGCGGAGCGCTGTGGACGGTCGGGCTGCTGGTGACCGCGGCCGGCGTCCACTCGAACCGAGGACGGAATCGTCAGGATCGGCGGCGCGGACTCGCCGCCATCCCCGATTCCGCCGCAGCTCCCCCGCCGTCCTCCCACGGCCAGCGGGCCGTGCAGCGGTATCGGGTCTCGGGCGCGGTGGGCGAGGCCGTCGCCGGGTTCCCCCACATCACCCGGGTGGCGCTCCCCACGCTGCGGGCGGCCCGAGCCGCGGGTGACACGGAGGAACGAGCCCGGCTGCGGGCGCTGCTCGCACTCATCGCCACGGTCGACGACACCTGCGTGCTGCATCGCGGCGGCCGCGGCGGACTGCGCTGGATGCAGCGCGACCGCGCGCCGGACCAGCCGCGCGCAGGATTCGACGGCGCGCTCGAGCGCTTCGTCGTCGCGGGCCGACGCGGCCCGGCTCTCCCCCGGCGGCAGCGCCGACCTCCTCGCCGCCACGATCTTCCTCGACGACCTCGCCCGCTCCCGCCAGCCGGCACCCGCACCTCAGGAGCTCGCTCCATGCAGACGTTTGAGTTCGCTTTCCCCGGCGACCGCCCCGCGACCCGTGCGCGCGCACATCGGCGTCGTCGGCTCCGGCGATCTGGAGGTGCTCGTCACGCCGGGTCCGACGCGAGTCGGCCGTCGTCCGCATCCGCACCAGCGTCGACGGCTTCGACGACGTCTGGCGCAACGTGCTCGAGCGGTTCTTCACGCGATACGGGCTGACCGGCTCGATCGAGATCAACGACTTCGGTGCGACGCCCGGGCGTGGTCTCCATCCGCCTGCTGCAGGCCCTCGATCAGTCCACCGACGAGACCGCAGGGGAGGACCGCGCATGACGACCGAGACCCAGGTGGACCCGCTCGTCCCGGACGTCGCCGGCTACCTGCGCCGCGACAGCTTCATCGAGCGCGACGCACGGTCGCGCGCGTTCGCGCTGCTCGACGACGGGACCGCGGCGGAACTGGTCGGGCCGTTCGACCACATCGAGTCGCCCTGGCTCGAGCGGCAGGGCGTCGTTCCCGAGTCGGACGACGGCCTCGTCGTCGTCCGCGGCACCGTGTCCGGCGCCCGGACGGTCGTGATCGGCATCGAGCAGGCGTTCCAGGGCGGAGGGATCGGCGAGGTGTCCGGCGCGAAGATCGCCGCGGCGCTCGGCCTGGCGGTCCGCGACTCCCGTGCGGGCATCCCCACCGTCTGCGGTCCTGCTGCTCGAGACCGGCGGCGTGCGACTGCAGGAGGCGAACCTCGGGCTCGCTGCGGTCGCCGAGGCCTGCTCCGGCGTGCTCGAGCTGCGCCCGCTCGCGCCCGTCGTCGCCGTCATCGCCGGCGGGCTCGGCAGCTTCGGCGGCATGAGCATCGTCGCGGGCCTCTGCTCGACGGTGATCATGACCCGAGAGGCGCGACTCGGGCTGAACGGCCCGGAGGTCATCGAGTCCGAGGCCGGCGTGCGGAGTTCGACTCCGCGGACCGCGCGCTGGTCTGGTCGATCGACGGCGGACGCCAGCGCCACGCGCTCGCACCAGGCCGACGTCCTGGTTCAGGACGACACCGCCGCGATCCGCGCCGCGCTCTCCGATGCGATCACCGCCGGTCCCACCTCAGCGCCCGCTTCCCGCGCACTCGGCGACGCTCCGAGAGCATCTCGCGGCGATCGATCCCACGGCTCCCCCCGCGCCGGCCGAGCTCCCTGCGCTGTTCGACCAGGCGCCCGCGGCCCGCACCAGGCGCTGCCGCCGGCTGAGTCGCCGACCGCGATCGCCCCGGCCGAGGGTCGGGCGTGGACGCGCGCGCTGTCGGCACGTGCCGCCGACCGCGCTCGAGACCACCCTCCTCGAGGGCACGACCGCCGGGGCCGACGGCACCAGCCGTCCTGCTCGCCGTGGTGCCCGACCCCGACAGCCCGTATCGCCGGGCGCGCCACGGCGAGGTCGGCCTGCTCGAAGGCCTCGCCCTCGCCGAGCGGGTCACCGCGATCGTCGCCGAGGACGAGCTCCTCGCGCCCTCGGCCGAAGCGCCCGATCGTCGCGGTCGTCGACCTGCCCAGCCAGGCCTACGGCCGTCTCGAGGAGATGGTCGGCATCCACCTCCACCTCGCCGCTGCCGCCGACGCATATGCCACCGCCCGCATGTCCGGCCACCCGGTCATCGCGCTCGTGGTCGGCACCGCCCTGTCAGGCGGGTTCCTCGCCCACGGCCTGCAGGCCGACCGGATCCTCGCGCTGGACGACCCCGGCGTGGAGATCCACGCGATGCACAAGCCCGCCGCCGCTCGGATCACCCGGCGGACGGTCGCCGAGCTCGAGCAGCTCGCCACCCGGGTCCCGCCGCTCTCGTACGACGTCCGCGACTGGGCGACCCTCGGGCTCTGCGACGGGCTGCTGCAGGTCGCCGACGCGGACCACCCGACCTCGCAGGACGTCGCGACGGTCCGGGCCGAGCTCGCGGCCGCGGTCGGTCGAGCACGGCGCGGCGATCACTCGCTCGCGCTGCGCTGGTCGATCGAGGCTTCCGGCGAGAACCGGGCGGCTACCCGACGCGTGTGGGCGGCGATGACCGATGCAGTGGGGATGACATCGATGCGGCCCCGCGTCCACGACCTGATCCGCTTCGACGCCGAGCGGGCTCGACAGACCCGCTGCCGGACTGGGTCACCCGCGACCGCACGGATGCGTGGGCCGTCGTCCGGCGTATCCACGCCTCGCGACGCGGGCATGGTCGCGGCAGGCGTCCGGGGTCGCGACCGCGCGGAACGGGCCGCGATCGAGGTGGACGCAGGGGCGGTGCTCGCGATCGTGTCGCCCGAATCCTTGATTTCCGCCGATGCGAGCGGTCTGGACAGTGCCGGCATCGCCGACGCCCTCGGTGCGATCGCGGGATCCGAGCTGTTCGCGGACATCGGTGGGGCCCGACCGGCTCGATCGGGTTCCAGCTCGCCACCGGGCTGGCCGCGGTGCACGCCGAGAGCGACCTCGACCTGATCGTCCGGGCGGACGCAGCCGTTCTCGCGCGGACGCGCTCGAACGATGATGCGGCGCTTCTTCGCGGCGCTGCCCTGCCGGGTCGACTGCCTGCTCGAGACCCGCGCCGGCGCGGTCGCGCTCACCGAGTGGGCAGCGACGTCCGACGGCGAGCCCGTGCTGCTGCGGACGCGCGGACGGGCCGACGGCTCACCTCGGACCCGTGGTCGACGACGCCAGTGGGCGCGTCCGCGTGATCGCCTTCCTCTTCCCCGGGCAGGGTGCGCAGCACGTCGGGCATGATCGCCGCGCTGCCGGATCGCGAACCCGTGACCGCCGTGCTCCGGACCGTCAGCGACGTCCTCGGCCCGTGATGTGCGGGAGCTCGACGGGCCGGACATCCTGACCGACACCGTCGCCGCGCAGCTCGGACTCCTCACGGTCGGTGTCGCGACCGCCACGCTCCTCGCCTCGGACGGGATCCACCCCGACGCCGTCGCCGGCCACTCCATCGGCGCGTTCGCCGCCGCCGTGGTCGCCGGGGTGCTCACCCTCGAGGAGGCGACCGACGCGGTGCGCGTCCGCGCGGAGGGCATGCGGGACCTCTACCCGACCGGGTTCGGGCTGCTCGCGCTGCTCGGCGCCCGCCTCTCGGATGCGGAGCGTCTCACCGAAGCCGTCCGTGCGGACGACGACCTCTTCGTCGCGATGGAGAACGCCGAGGACCAGGTCGTCCTCGCGGGCAGCGACGCGGCGTTCGATCGGGCGCGTGCGGCCGCGCCGCGGTTCGGATTCCGGGAGGTCCGGCGGCTCGACGTCGCCGTGCCGTCCCATTGCGCCCTGATGGCGCCGGTCGCGGACGCGGTCACTGAGCGACTGCGCGAGATCCCGATCCGGCAGCCCAGGGTTCGGTACGTCGCGGCGATGACGGCACGCACGGCACCGACCACCGCAGCCGTGCTCGCGGATCTCGCCGGCGGCGTCGCACACATGGTCCGGTGGCGGGACACGACCGACCTCCTCGCCGAGCTCGGCACAACGGTGGTCGCGCAGCTCCCGCCGGGCCACACGACCGCCGCGCTGTTCTCCGCTGCGCATCCGACGGTCCCAGTGGTTGCGCTCGGCGACTCGTCGTACGACGACGCAGTGGCCCGACTCCGCATCACGACGGAGCGGGCAGCTCGCTCGTGATGCCGGTGCGCTGCGGTCCAGCTCAGGAGAGCCGGGCTCGCAGCCAGGCCTGCGCTCGGGCCGAGTAATCCTTCGCGACACGCGTCCCGCCCGCCACCGACTCGAACGCGTGCGGAGCACCGGGGACGGCGACGAGCGTGCAGTCGACCCCTGCCGCCTCCAACGCTGCGGCGTACGACCGGTCCTCGTCGTAGAACAGCTCGATCTCACCGGTGCCGATCCACGCGGGCGGCATCCCGGTGAGGTCGGTCCTCCGCGACGGCGCCGCGTAGGCGGGCGCCGTGTCTGCGCCAGGCTCGGCTGCGAGATAGGAGCGCCAGCCGACCAGGTTGGACGTGTTGTTCCACAGGAAGTGGTCGAGCAGGTCGAGGTCGGGTCGGGCGGCCGTTCGATCGTCGAGCATCGGACAGAACAGCCACTGCGCGACGGGCTGCACGTCCGACTCGTCGAGGAGGCGCTGCGCGAGTCCGGCGGCCAGACCGCCTCCTGCGCTCTGCCCGCCGACCGCGACGCGAGCCGGATCGATCCCGCGGCTCGACGCCTCACGCTGCAACCACTGCCATGCGGCGAAGCAGTCGTCCATCGGGGCGGGGAACGGATGCTCGGGAGCGAGTCGGTACTCGACGGAGATCGTGACGACGCCGAGATCGTGCGCGATCTGTGCGCAGCGTGCGTCCTCCTGCGAGGCCGTGCCGATCACCATGCCGCCGCCGTGGATGAACAGCAGTGCCGCCCCGTTGCCGCCGCCTTTAGGCGTGAACACCCGTACCCCCGCGCCCGGACCGAGGTCGATGACCTCCATCCGCATGCCGTCAGGCACCTTCGCGGCAGGGATGAGGCTCATCGTCTTCCGGATGCCCCGGATCCGCCACGGCGCTCCGATGGGCAGGTTGGGGACGAAGCGGAAGGTCGAGCGGAGCTCGGGGTGCAGTCGTGACGCGTCCATCGGTTCAGCCCTTCAGTGGGTCGTGGTGAGCGAGTAGGTGGACGGGTCCGGTCAGTCGGTCGCGCGCCCGAGCAGCGTGCGGACGACCGCGACGGTCGCCGCAGGCCGAGCGCCCGGCGTCAGCGCGCGGAAGAGGACCGTTCCGATGACGGCGTCCGCGATCGCCGTCGGATCACCGAACGGCCCGATCTGGCCCGCCGCGGCGCCCCGGTCGAGGCGTTCGACCAGAGCGCGGTGGAACGGACCCGTGCTGATCTCGTAGAGGAGCCGGGCCTCCGCCTCGCTGTCCGTCGCGGCCGTGACGAGCGCGAGGATCAGGGAGCCGACGTGCGGATCCGCGAATGCTCGACCGGCGCCGTCGAGCCAGACGATGAGGTCCTCCTCCAGGCTCGCCGTATCGGGGATGGCGGCGTCCGGCAGCTGCAGCGCTCCGGTCATCACCAGGTCGGCGACGATGAGCGCCTTCGACGTCCACCACCGGTACACGGTCTGGCGGCTGCTGCCGGCACGGGACGGCGATGGCCTGGATGGAGAGTTGCTCGTACCCCGACTCGAGGATGAGGTCACGTGCTGCAGCGAGGATCGCGATCCGCGTCTGCTCGCTCCGTGGCCGGCCGCGGCCACGTCCTGCGACTTCGTCGTCCTGAGCCATGAGAGGTATTACGATACAGCCGACTCGTTAATCGACACCACCCTGTGCCGACGGGTCACCCAACGAAGGGAAGCTCATGTCGAACAACGTCGTGGTCGTCGTCGGAGTAGGCGGAATGGGTGAGGCCATCGCGCGGCAGCTGGGCCAGGCGCCCAGGTCGTGCTGGCGGACTTCAGCCAGGCGGCCCTGGACCGGGTGACAGCCGCGCTGCAGACGGACGGCATCGAAGCAACCGCGCACCTGGTCGACGTCTCGTCGCACGAGTCGGTCGCCGACGCTGCGCGCAGGACGCTGCCGCACTCGGACCGATCACCAAGGTCGCATGGACGGCCGGGCTGTCGCCGACGCAGGCGCCGGTGGCGGCGATCCTCAACGTCGACCTCGCCGGCGTCGCCTTCGGCCTCGAGGAGTTCGGGAAGGTGATCGCCGAAGGCGGTGCCGGCGTCGTGATCGCCAGCATGGCCGGCACGATGACCGGGGAGCAGCTCCCTGCGGAACTGGCGCAGGCTCTGCAGTTCACCCCCTCCGACGATCTGCTCGCGCTCTCGTTCCTCGGCGAAGGGGCCGTCCCGGACCCGGGCGCGGCCTACGGGATCGCGAAGCGCGCCAACCAGCTCCGCGTCCGTTCCGCCAGCCTCACCTGGGGCGCCAGGGGTGCTCGCATCAACTCGATCAGCCCCGGTGTCATCGCGACGCCGATGGGAGAGCAGGAGCTCGCCGGTGAATCGGGAGCCGTGATGCGGGCGATGGTCGACGCGTCCGGCACCGGACGCCTCGGCAACCCCGACGACATCCTGCGCGCCGCACGCTTCCTGCTGAGCGACGACGCGTCCTTCATCACGGGGACCGACCTGCTCGTCGACGGCGGCGTCGTCGCGGCGGTCTTCTCCGGGGCGCTGCAGCTGCCGACCGCCTGACCGGCCGCGTCCGGCCCACCGCTCCCGAATGACCTCGATGGAGAGATCAATGACCGACCTGACGCCTCCTGCCGAGCCTGTCTCCGATCTGGACGAGCTCGGCGCGACGTTCGACAGCCTGCTCACCGAGACGACGCGACATTCCAGCCCTCGCGCGCATTCGCTGAGCAAGCGAACGCCGATGGATCCCTCTACGCGGAGGCGGACGCGGATAGGGACGCGTTCTGGGCGTCGCAGGCCTCGACCCTCGACTGGGCGCGACCCTGGGACGAGGTCCTGGACTGGTCCGCCGCACCGGTCGCGCGCTGGTTCGTCGGCGGCCGGCTGAACGTGGCGGTGAACTGCGTGGACCGTCACGTCGATGCAGGCTTCGGCGCGCAGGTCGCGCTGCACTGGGTGGGTGAGCCCGGCGACACGCGGGACATCACCTACGCGCAGTTGCGCGACGAGGTCTGCCGGGCGGCGAACGCGCTCGAGGAGCTCGGCGTCGCGCGCGGGCGACCGGGTCGTGATCCAGCTGCCGATGATCCCGGAGGCGGTCGTCAGCATGCTCGCCTGCGCCCGCATCGGCGCGGTGCACTCGGTCGTCTTCGGCGGGTTCTCCGCGTCGTCCCTCCGCGCCCGCGTCGACGACGCTGGCGCCCGGGTCGTCATCACCTCGGACGGGCAGTTCCGGCGAGGCACCGCCGCGCCGATGAAGGAGAACGTCGACGAGGCACTGCTGGACGCCGCCGAGGTCGAGCACGTGATCGTCGTCCGCCGCACCGGGACCGACGTCGCGATGGCCGAGGGCCGCGACCTGCTGGTGGGACGACGTCGTCGCCCGGCAGTCCGCGGAGCACGAGGCCCAGGCGTTCGACGCCGAGCACCCCCTGTTCATCCTCTACACCTCGGGCACGACCGGTACGCCCGAAGGGGATCCTGCACACCAGCGGCGGCTACCTCACCCAGGCGGCGTACACGCACCGGGTCGTCTTCGACATCAAGCCGGACTCGGACGTGTACTGGTGCGCCGCGGACGTCGGCTGGATCACCGGGCACACCTACATCGTCTACGGGCCGCTCGCGAACCGGACGACGCAGGTGATGTACGAGGGCACCCCGAACACGCCCCACCAGGGCCGGCACTTCGAGCTCATCCAGCAGTACGGCGTCTCGATCTACTACATCGCTCCCACCCTGATCCGGACGTTCATGAAGTGGGGCGAGGAGATCCCCGACGGGTACGACCTCTCCTCCATCCGACTGCTCGGCAGCGTCGGGGAGCCGATCAACCCGGAGGCGTGGATCTGGTACCGGGACCACATCGGTCACGGCGAGGCTCCGATCGTGGACACCTGGTGGCAGACCGAGACCGGCGCGATCATGGTCGCGCCGCTGCCCGGCGTGGTCGCGACCAAGCCCGGGTCAGCGCAGCGGCCGCTGCCCGGCATATCGGTGCGGATCGTCGACGAGCAGGGGAGCCCGAAGGCCCGGGCGGAGGCGGCTACCTCGTCATCGACCAGCCCTGGCCGGCGATGACCCGGGGCATCTGGGGCGATCCCGAGCGGACGAAGGAGGTCTACTGGGACCGGTTCGCCGCGCAGGGGTACTACTTCGCCGGCGACGGCGCCCGCTACGACGCCGACGGCGACATCTGGCTGCTCGGCCGGGTCGACGACGTGATGAACGTCTCCGGGCACCGCATCTCCACCATGGAGGTCGAGTCGGCGCTCGTCTCCCACGTCGCGGTCGCCGAAGCCGCCGTGGTCGGCGCGAACGACGCGACCACCGGTCAGGCGATCGTCGCCTTCGTCATCCTCCGCGCCTCCGTCGAGGAGCTCGGCGACAACCTCGACGCCGCGGTCGCGGAGCTCTCACAGCACGTCGTCAGCGAGATCGGACCGATCGCGCGCCCGAAGCGGATCCTCGTCGTCCCCGAGCTGCCGAAGACCCGCTCGGGCAAGATCATGCGCCGCCTCCTCCGCGACATCGCGGAGGACCGCACCATCGGCGACACGGCCACCCTCTCGGACAGTTCGACCATGGCGACCATCGCGGCCGCCCTGAAGAGTCCGGCGAAGACGGAGTGAGCCCCACACACGTACTGGCACTGCGGGACAGACCGTGCCGCAGAGATCGATTGGAGCAGTGATGCACGGACAGCACAACGAAGTCGGATCCGCCGCAAACGACGCCGCGGAGGTGCGCGCATGAGCGACCGCACCTTCCCCGCGCCGAGCACGATCAGCGAGCAGGCGCAGCAGTGGCTGTCGTTCCAGGCACCCCCGACGCAGTACCCGCCGACCGAGGACGTCGACGCCTGGGTGGCGATGGTCGACCAGTCGAACGCGTACATCACGCAGCAGTTCCTCACCGCGGAGCTGCCGGTCGACGTCGAGACGCTCGACATCGACGGCGTGACCGTCTACGCGATCCGCCCGCACGGGGTCGAGGCGCGCGACGGCGAGCCGATCTACATCGACATCCACGGCGGCGGCCTGCTGATGGGCGGCGGCGAGGCCTGCCGCATCATGTCGTCGATGGCGGCGCTCTCCGCCGGGATGCTCACCTGGGGCGTCGACTACCGCATGCCTCCGCTGCACCCCTATCCCGCCGCGCTCGACGACGTCACGACCGTCTACCGCCGCGTGATCACCGACCACGACCCGTCCAAGGTGTTCGTCGGCGGCGGATCAGCGGGCGGAAACCTCGCTGCTGCCCTCACGCTCCGCGCCAAGGACGAGGGACTGCCCCTCCCGGCCGCGCTGGTGCTGAACACTCCGGAGATCGACCTCACCGAGTCCGGCGACACGTTCCAGGTGCTCGAGGGCGTCGACAACGTGCTGCACAGCCTCAAGGTCGTCAACGACCTCTACGCCGAACGGCGCGGACCTGACCGACCCGTACCTCTCCCCGATCTTCGGCGACGTCACCGGCTTCCCGCCGACGTTCCTGCAAAGCGGCACCCGCGACCTGTTCCTCTCGAACACCGTCCGGATGCACCGAAAGCTGCGCGCCGCCGGCGTGGACGCCGAGCTGCACGTCTTCGAGGCGATGCCGCACGGCGGCTTCGGCAGCCAAAGCCCCGAGGACCGCGAGCACGCCGCGGAGCAGCGCCGGTTCCTCGTCAAGCACGGCGCCTGACCGGTCAGGCTGCGCCGGGCGGTCCTCGATGAGGAGTCGGCGACCGCCCGGCACTGCTCGGTCGACCGAGCGGCAGGCAAACCATTCATGCGCGATCGAGGAACGGACGAGGCGATGCCGAACGAGACGAGTGGCTCCGGCCGCGCGAATGAACCTGCCGAAGAGCTCGGCGCCCGTCAGGCGGTGCTTCCTGCGTCGGTTGTCGCAGCGGTCGCAGACGGCTGGGGGCCGGCGCCGCTGATGCCGCATCCCGCCGCAGGAACTGGGAGTGCGTCCTCGACGGCGGCGCATCGAGCGGCGCTCCACGTCGACGAGATCACACCGCCAGGACACCTCGACTACTGCACCTACCGTCGCCACATCAGACCTCGCACATCGAGTCGGTTCAAGCGTGCCGAGCCTTCGCGCTGACGCAGAAGTCCGTCGAGTCGCCGTGAGCGCGTTCAACGCGTCTGCTGGAAGAGCCAGTCGCGCGCAGCCGTGATCTTGTAGGCGGGCTCGAACGACGCCATGTGTTCGCTGCCCGCGGTCGGGTTCGCAGTCAGGACGGTACCGGTTCTGAAGTTCACGAAGTGGTCGCTCGACGGGCTTCGTACGAGGCGCTGGGCGGCCGACGCAAGTTCGGACGCACTCCACGTCGCATCCCACTGCGCCGCGTTGTAGGTGACGTTTGCCGCGTCCAGGATCTTCTTCACGTCGGTTTGCCCGCCGGTGGACTTGCTGTCGCCGCCGGCGGCGAAGTACACGAACCTGGCTGACGCCAGGCCGGCCAACTGGCTGGGCTGCCATTGCCCCGAGACGAAATACTCCGCCGTGAAGAGGCCGGGGTGTTGAGCGGCGAGGTACATGACCGTCATACATCCCATCGACTGGCCGGTGCCGTACACCCGCGCGGGGTCGACGCTGTACTTCGTCTGCAACCACGTCACGAACCGCGCGGTCAGCGCAAGGTACTCGGTCGTCGTGTGTCCGTTGTTGTCATCGATGATGATCGACGGATACTCGGGCACGACGACGATCGCCGCGCGCTTCGACTGCTCCGCCTTGCTGGCCCAGATGAGTGCGCCGTACTGCGTGAGCGGAGCAGTGACCGCCCCGCCGACGAGGCTGGAATCGGCGATGTAGAGGACGATGGGGTACTTCTTCGCGGACGTGTACCCGTCGGGCAGATAGACGTTGTACGGCAGCTTCTTGCCGGTGGTCGCGTCACTGTAGGACGCACGGGCGAACTTGGCCGCCACCTCAGCTGCGAGCGCCTTCGCCGCGGACGTCTCGCCGCCGCCCATGCCCCCGCCCGACATCGGCCCTCCGCTCGGTATCCCACCCGCTCCCCCAATGCCGCCGGCAGCGGCCACACCGCCGGAAGTCGACGTCGCTGCACACCCCGCGAGGGCGACGCCCGCAAGGCCAACGACGCCGGACACGAGAAACGCTTGACGATCGATCACGCGAAACATCCAATGTGCACCGCCTATGCGCGATCGGGCCCGATGCTGGGGATCCGCTATGTCCGTCAATAGCCCGTGTCCCAGACGTCACCGTCGACTCACCGGAGTCGTCTCCCAGGGGCCGAGAGCGAGCCGTCGCGATCTCCGAACAGAAGAGCGATCGGTTCCCGTCCGAGTCAGAACACGAACTCTTCGCGGTGGATGTGCGCACGCGGGACGCCTGCTGAACGCAACGCCTCGACGGCGGTGGCCTGGAAGCGCGGCGATGCGCACATGAAGACGTCGCGGCGCGCGAGATCCGGCACCCAACTGCGCAGGTTGTCGCTCGTGATCGCGTTCCGCGGGTCGCTCGAGCGCCCCGTGAGCACGAGCAGGTGTGCACCGCGGTCTGCGGCGATGCGCTCGAGTTCGTCGGCGAACAGCACCTCGTCCGGGTTGCGGCCCGGTAGATGAGCGTGAGCCGATCGCCTTCGACGCCGACCGATTCGAACAGGGCACGCATCGGAGTGATACCGACGCCGCCGGCGAGCAGGAGGACGCCTCGGTTCGTTCGGCGGTGTTCGGTCATGGCGCCGTATGGACCTTCAGCGATCACGGGCGTTCCAACGGGTACCCGGCCGATCGCGCGCGTGCCGGCACCAACCGCCTGCACGGTGAGCCGGAGCGCACCGTCGTCGGGCACCGCCGACAGCGAGAAGGGATTCGCCGAGTGCCAGGTTCGGCGGGTGAGGAAGCGCCATCGGAAGAATTGGCCGGGCTCCGCCTGCAGGTCGTCGAGTTCGCGCCCGCGGATCACGAGCGTGGTGACGCCTGATCCCTCGTCGATCACCTCGCCGACGCGAAGCCGGTGCCGCACTGCGCGGTAGACGGGCTCGAGTAGCCGGTACCGGACCACGAGGCCGAAGGCCGCTGTGTATAGCAGGCTCCAGAACACCTGCGCGACCGGCAGGCCCGCGAGGTCGGGGCCGGCGAGTTCGTGGGCGAACGATAGCGCAACCGCCAGATAGGTGGCGAGGTGCACGGCGTGCCACGTCTCGTAGCGAAGCCGCTTGCGCGCGGCACGGATGGAGACGCCGGCGACCAGCAGGAAGAGGGCGGTCGCGACCACGGCGGCGATCATGCCCGGGAATCCCATCACCTGTTCGGTGCTCGCGATCGGGTCGGTGTCCTGCGTCTGGATCCATCCGATGGTCGCCGCGAGGGCGTGCACCAGGATCGAGACGACGACGATCCGGCCGCCCATCGCGTGCCACCGCGCGAGCCGATCCGCGCCGACGCCGCGCTCCAGCGCGGGCGTCCGCGCCATCAGAACGATCAGCACCGCGACGCCATATCCCCCGAGCAGGCCGGCGACGTGAGCGACCGTCGGGAGGAACGGAATCGGGGGTGGCGGCATGCTCACGAACGCGAGGGCGAGGACGACGGCCGTGCCGACCGCGATGAGCGTGGCCGCCGAGCGCTCCCGGACCACGAACCGCACGCGTCGTCGGGTCACCGGTGCATCCCACCGTCGTGACCGTGGCCGCCCCGAACATCGCGGTGCGACGCGACCCGCAGGTCCTGCTGCGGAGCAGGGTCGGGCACCGCCACCGACGCCTGCGGCGCAGCCGGCGCGACTGGCCCAGCCGCTTGCGGCGACACCGGCGACACAGCGGGCGCGGTGAGCCCGAGCGCGAGCGCGCTCGCGACGACGCCCGCGCCGATCGCGGCGGTCATCCCCCGCCCGAGTCCGCGCCACGCGCGCCGGGAGCGCATCGTCTCAGAGGGTGGAGGCATGACGGTCATGTAGTCCACCGTGCGGGACGAGTCCGGCAACTTCGCAAGCCGGGACTATGAGTGGACCGACCCGCGCAAAGAAATCTGTGCGCGGGCTCGATCAGCGCGTGGCGCGGTCAGACGTCGATGAGCGTGATTGCGATTCCGAGCGCAGAGTGGGAGCTATCGCAGCCCATGTTCGTACGCGAAGACGACGACCTGCACGCGGTCACGCAGGTCGAGTTTCGCGAGAACGCGGGTGATGTGGGTCTTGACCGTGGCCTCGGTGAGGTGCAGCCGGTCCGCGATCTCGGCATTCGACAGGCCGGACGAGACCACCTCGAACACCTCGCGTTCGCGGGGCGTGAGGGTCTCGAGTACCGCAGGTGGCACGCGCACACCCGCCGGTCGCACCGAGCCGGCGTAGTGATCGACGAGA
Source organism: uncultured Actinomycetota bacterium (assembly GCA_963716965.1). GTDB lineage: Bacteria > Actinomycetota > Actinomycetes > Actinomycetales > Microbacteriaceae > Amnibacterium. The sequence goes on from CAVQUZ010000002.1 coordinate 116,890, forward strand.
TCCCGCGTGATGCGCGGCGAGACGACCGCGTCGCCCGCCGGCGACCGCGTGGATGGCATCGTGCAGCTCGCCGGGCGGACGTCCTTCAGCAGGAAGCCGCTCGCACCGGCCTGCAGGCCGTCGAACGCGTACTCGTCGAGGTCGAAGGTCGTCAGGATCAGACCCGGCGTCGTCGGGTCCTGCGACGATCCGCCGCGTCGCCTCGATGCCGTCGATCCCGGCATCCGCACATCCATCAGCACGACGTCGGGCTGAGCCGGGCCGTCGCCGGCGACGGCCTCGGCGCCGTTCGCTCGCCTCGCCCACGACCGCAGATCGCTCGGTGGCGTGGAGCATCATCCGGAACCCGGTGCGAATCAGCGGCTGGTCGTCGGCGATCAGCACCGACACCATCGCGGACGGTCACCGCCTTCAGCACACCGCAGACGGTCCAGCCCGAGTCGTCGTGCGAGGTGCTCACCGTGCCGTCGAAGATCGCGGCCCGCTCGGCCATACCGGTGAGCCCGTTGCCTGGCCGGTCTCCTCCGCCCGCGTCGAAGGAGCGGGCTCGCCGGCCGTCGTCGTGCACCGAGTACTCGACCTTGCGCCCCGCTCTGATGATGCGCACGGTCGTGCCGGGTCACGCCCGACGCGTGCTTCATCACGTTGGTGAGTCCCTCCTGCACCGAACGGTAGAGCGTCGCCTGCAGCGTGGGCTCGAGCGGATCCAGGTCCCCGGATTGCGCGAAATCCACCTCAAGCCCGGTGGCGCGCACGTCGGCTATCAGCAGCGGGAGGTCATGCAACGACGGCTGCGGGGCCTTCGCCGCACCGCTTCCGACCGCAGGACGCCGAGGAGGCGCCGCATCTCGCTCATCGACTGCCGGCCGGCGTCGGCGACCTGCTCCATCGCGCCGCGCGAGCGGCGACCGGATCCTCGATCGCACGCGTCGCAGCGCCTTCGGCCAGCGTCACGATGACGGAAAGGCCGTGGGCAACGATGTCGTGCATCTCGCGGGCGATTTTCGCGCGCTCCGCGTTCGCCGCGAGTTCCGCCTCGTGGGCGCGCTCGCGTTCGAATCGATGTGCGCGGTCCTCGAGGGATGCGAGATAGCGGCGCTGGGAGCGCAGGTCGTACCGAGCAGGAGCGCTGCCGCCGACGCGGCGCTGAGGATGAGAATCGTGTCGTCGACGCTGCCGGCCGGTCCCTGCTGGATGCCAACAAGCACGACGAACAGCTCGAGCGCGGCCGCCGAACCGATCGCCGTGCGGAGCGGACGGTGCGCGGCGACCGTGTAGAGCCCCGGAAGCAGCGCGAAGCCGGCGAACGGCGGACTCGAGATCGCAATCAGGGCGGCAAAAGCCGCGAGGCTCACGAAGAACATCGCAACCGGCGCGCGGCGACGCAGCAACAGCGGCCAGATCGTCGCGAGCGCGAGTAGCCACGACAGCGGACCCGCCGCGTTGTACAGCAGGTCGTGCGATGCCAGGCCGGTGATCAACGTCGGCGCGGCAATGTCATTGACGAGCACCGACAACGAGACCGGCACGCGATGCCACCACGAGTGGTCAGCGGATGGGGCCGCGGCCTGCGGTGGTCCGAACGGGGCCATCCCGGCGCGAGTAGCCCTGCGTTCAGAGTGGCCGCGTCATCCGAAGGTATGGCGTCCAACCACCACTTTCGTCGCAGATCGCGCCGCGTGATCCGCCCGCGGGTCGACGCGGCGGGTGTCGACCCCTTCGTACGGTCGATCCCACATGCCGCCGACGAAGGGACCACCACCGACATGAGCACGCTGACTACGCCGCCCACCGCGGCGGCCACGCGACCGGCGAAGGTGCCGTCCGCGACACCTTCGTTCTGGGGCGCCAAGCTCGCCACGACCGCGTTCGGCGAGGCGTTCTCGGACTTCATCTTCTTCAACGACTACATCGGCCAGCATCCGGCGATCCTGATGGACTCGGCCTGCTGATCGTGAGCCTGATCGCGCAGTTCGCCACGAAACGATACGTGCCGGTCGTGTACTGGCTCACAGTCACCGCGGTCAGCATCTTCGGCACGATGTCCGCGGACTTCCTGAATCAGGATCTCGGCATGCCGCTCTGGGCCTCGACCGCGATGCTGCTGATGCTGCCAGGCGGCCATCTTCACCGCCTGGTACGTGACCCAACGGACGCTCGACGTACACACCATCAACTCCAAGACGCGCGAGGCGTTCTACTGGCTCACGGTGATCTTCACGTTCGCGCTCGGCACCGCCGCGGGCGACTTCGTCTCGACCACGCTGGGGCTCGGCACGTTCGCGGGCACGCTGGTGTTCCTCGGGCTGATCTTGATCCCCGCCGCCGGCTACCGGTCGATGCGGTTCAACGGCGTCTTCGCGTTCTGGCTCGCCTACACGTTCACCCGCCCGCTCGGGGCGACCTTCGCAGACTGGCTCGGCGTGCCCGCTCCATACGGCGACGGACTCCAGCTCGGCACGGGGAACACGAGCATCGGTTTCGGCGCGATCCTGGTCGCGGTCGTCGCCACTGTCGCTGTGCGCTGGCACCGGAAACGGACGCGCGACTTCGCAAAGACCAAGGCCTGACCGCCGCGTCACTGGTGGGTGGATGTCGCGTTGGCCGCGCCGACCTGTCGGCGCCCCAGACCGCGTTGGTGAGGGCGAGCCTTGTCATCGAGGTGCCCTCGTCGAGCTCCGCAGCGGTCGTCGACAGCACGTCCGAGATGGCCTCGGGACCCACTATCGGTGCGCCGCGATCGACGCTCGACCGTCACCGTTTAGTCACCGGATTCTTTCGTGGCGGACCGGGAACGAGCAGCTACGATCACAACCACGAGAACCGTCCGGTTCCCCGTGGAAACGGGAAACACAAGGGTTCCGGCGATGTCCCAAAAGACCTGGTCAGAAGCCAGTTTCTCCGTGGTGTCGCGGGTTCGAGTCCCGCCCCGCTACGCAGAAGTCCCGAAAACCCGACGGTTTTCGGGACTTCTTGTGAAGAACACTTGATCCGGTCATCACTTGGTCACCGCATCGGACCTCCGGCCGGGGTTCATGACTGCCGCAAGTCATACACGCTGACCGCGTTCGGCCACCACCAGCGGCTCGAGATCGCATCGGCGCTGCGCACGCGCCGGACCCTCACCATGCCTTCGCCGTGAGGCGGAGCGAACTCGCGCCGTGAGTAACGACGGACCGGGTCGTGCAGCCTCTCCCCGTCACATCCGGCGACCGAAGCGACGCCCTCCCCTGCGGCCCGGACCGGCCGTACTGAGCGTTCGTTGCACCCAAAGCAGGAGCGGAGTAAGCAGGAGAAGCGAGGCCCACGAGATCTGCGCTGCGATCGCCCCGAACAGATAAGCGACCGGGATGGACAGGAGAAAGACAGTTGGCACCAGTACCCGCCGCACCAGCGTCAGCCAGCGGTGGACTGAGGACCTGCCAACGATCGTCAGCCCCCGCCGCTCGGCCAGAGCGAACATGGCGACCTCAGCAGCTGCCGCGACGGCGATGTTCAGGGCGTACAGCGCTGCCGGCAGAGGCAGATCCGCGTTGCCGGGCGCATGCAGCGCTTGGGTGGTGAATGGAATCAGCACAATGAAGAAGGCGCAGACGATGTTCGACGCGATTACGACGGAATCCATGGCTTTCAATGAACTGACGAGCAGATAGTTCTCTCGCCAGAAGACCGCAATCACGACGAACGAAAGAACGAATCCGATCAGCTCGGACGGCAGCGCGGAATGGAGCAGCGCGCTCCCACTCCTCCATGCGCTGGACGACGGAAGGTGAACGGTCGTGATGAGCAGAGTGATGGCGAACCCGTATATCGCATCAAAGAACTGAATGCCCCGGTCGAACTCGGCGGAGCTCCTCACATATGTGCTGGCGGACACAGTCGGTCTCATCGTGGCGAATAGTTCGGTTGCTTGTTCAGCAACGACGCATCGTAAGCAGCCGAGTCGCCGTGCAGCGTGATCTTCCACAGATCGCCATACTCGCCCTGAAACGGCCGCTCCCAGTTCAAGGTCATATTCGCGCGCCGCGTATTGGTGCCGTCCGAGCGGATCACGTTGAACACGCCGGTGTCCACGGACAATCTGCCGCCCCAACGGTCCGGCGTCCCGATGAAGGAATAAGTGTAACGCGGCAAGACCACCGGCAGACGCGCGGTGGAAATCAAGGTCGTCAGTCCCTGATACGCTCTGACATCGAACCTTGAATACGAACCCTCCCCAAACCCTTCCAAATATACATTACTGGGCAAGATGTTCGGAGTCGCCGGCAAGGCCCAGAAGGATGTGCTGATCGAGCACGAACTGACTGGACGACGCGCGGTTGATATCGAAACCCCAACGCCATGTGTCGTCGATCGCGAACTGGCCGCGGGCGGCGACACTGGCCTGCAGGGACTTCGATTCGTACCCGGTCGCCAGGTTCATGAACAGCGTGCCGTCGTTGAAACGACGGCGATACTGACTGTCGATCACCACGCCGGTCCGGGTCGTGACCATCGGCGTGAAAGTCGCGTCGGACTGCCCGTCGATGACCCAGTAATACGGCTGGCCATAGAACGCGCCGAGACGGGATGAATTGCCAAGCAGGGGCGGCAAAAGTCCCGACTGGCGCGGCACCGACGGATCGGGATGCCAGAAGAATGGCGCGTAGGCGACCGGAATGCCGCCCATGCGCAACACAGCGTCACGATATTCGATCGTCTTGTGTTCGGTGTCCTGCACGGCCGACGCTGCTTCGATCTCCCACAGCGGCGGCCGGGTCGGATCGTCCTTGCAAAGATCGCAGGCGGAATAGACCACGCGGGACAGTTCGTTCAGCAGCCCGCCGGTGCGGCGCATGCCGTTCGCCGCCAGCTTGCCGTTGTGATCCAGCACGCCGCGAACGGACTTCATGATCCCTTCGCTCATGTCGCGGCTCAGCTCGGCGTATTCGGCGAACATCACCTGACCGTCGGCCTCCATCAGCACGACGTTGCCGGTGGCGACCACGACGCCGGTTTCGCGATTGAAGGTCATCTGATCGGCGCGAACGACCCGGCCGGCCTGCCACGCCTCGACATGGCCTCGCGCGGTGACCAGTGATGCTTCCCGGTCATACTCCACCTGATCGGCGGTGAACGTGACCGGCTGATCCCGTGAAACCGGACGCCCGGAGCCGATACCGGCCAACTGAGAAAGCTGCGCCGAAGCCTGCCGCGGCAGCGATGACAGAGCCGCCACAAGGACGACGCGAGCGTGATCAGCCGAAGAAGCATGTTCAGCCGTCTTCCGTATGCAGCAGCATCGCGACCGCCAGCATCAGGCCGGCGGCGGCGGGCGCCCAGGCGGCGAGGGTCACGGGAAGGGCGCCGGATTGGCCGAATTCTTCGGCGACTTTGGAGATCACGAATAACGCGAAACCAACCGACACGCCGCCGCCGATCATCTTGGCGACACCGCCTCGCCTCGTTGGACGCATGGAGAAGCCGGCGGATACCAGCGACATTGTCGCGCACAACAGCGGCAACGCCAGCAGCGAATGAAAATGCAGACGGTGCCTGACCGAGGAAAATCCGGACCGTTCCAGCAACGATATGAAATCGGGCAGCACCCAGACCGACAGCGTATCGGGTGAGGCGAAGCTGTCCTGCACCCGCGTTACCGTCAGATCCGTCGGCAATTGCATGTCCTTCGGCGGCTCCGGCAACTGGTCCGGGCGGATCGTGCGCGCCGCCGACAATTCCCATTCCTTATTCGACAAGGAACGCATGCGCCGCCTCGATCCGGGACAGCAAACTGGTCGTCGTCGTCCAGCCGGAATACGCTGACCGGGCCGGTGGTCAATTGCTCGTCGCGCAACGCGACGCCGCTGGCATGGATGATGGCGACGCCCTTCGGCGTGAGTTCCCGATCCGATTGCCGCAGCCAAAGCTGGCCGCCGTTCAAGGCCAACGGGCCGCCGCCGGTGCGGAGATAGGCGGTCTCCAGCGCCTCGGCCCGCGCCAGCATCGCCGAGGAAAGCGGGCTGAGCCCGGCCGTCGTGAGCGCGCCCATCAAGCAGCGCGCACAGCGTCGGGACGGTCAGGAACTCCCACGCCGAGACGCCGGCGGCGCGGGCGACGATCAGTTCGGACGTGCGGGTCAGCCGCCAGAAGCACAACACCCGCCCAGAAGCACGGCGAAGGGCAGGATCTGGATCATGATGAAAGGCACGCGCAGCGCGGCGATCTCCCCGACCAGGGTGAAAGTCGCGTCGGGCTTGCTCGCGGAACGGCGCAGCAACTCGATGAAGTCGAACATCGCCACGAGAGCTGACAGCGCGATCCAGGCGGCCGTGATCGCGGTCACGAACTGCTTCGCGATATAGCGCGACAGAGTGATGGTCAACGTCACGCGGTTGCCCCGAGCCGATTGTCACTGGCCGGCCGGCGGACGATGGCCCATCGAGGACGACGCCGGAGCGCGCTTCAACCAGCGCATCGGAGCGAATAGCAGGATGGCGCAGACAATGCCCGGCAGCATTGTTCGCGCCCAGATCAGCGGGATGAGCGCATTGTCGCGCTGGCCGCGAGGCCATCGAACGTAAGGCCCATGGCGACCAGCAAAACGACCACGAGATACCGACACGAGCGGCCGGAGGAATCCGCCATGTCTCTGGAACGCGCCGGTCAGCACTGACACCAGCGCCACCAGCGCATAGGAAATCGATGGCCAGCGGTGCCGGCGAGCCGCTTGTGCGCCTCGGCGATCCATTTCGGCACGTCGCGCGGCAACGCGAGGTGCGGGTTGAGCAGTTCGTCGATCCCGACCTCGGACATATCGGCCGGGCGCGCGTCTTCACTGCCGGCGGCGTCGGCGAGGTCGATCTCGTTTTCCGAGAAGGTCAGCATGTTGAGCCGGCCGGTCTGATGGTCGATTTCCTGGCGGCTGCCGTTCAGCAGCAAAACCCGAGGCCCGCTTCGGCCTTCCAGCAACTGTCCCGACTCGGCCAGAATCGTGGCGTGGACCGTCGGGTCGCGGGCGTCGTCGACCAGGATCCCGTGCAGCGATCCGTCCGTCGAGCGGCTGCGGACATAAACGACCAGCTTTTCCGAGATCGACGTGAAGACGCCCTCCTGCAACAAAAAGGCCGCGACCTTGTTGCGGATTTCCCATTGGAATTCTCGAAACGACGCCAGGGTCGAGGGAACGGCGTAAAGGTTCAGCCAATAGCCGGCGACCGTGGCGACCAATGCGACCGCGAGCGCCGGGCGGGCAAGCGCGAAGGGGGATAACCCAGCGGCGCGCATGACCGTGACCTCACGGTCGCCGGCGAGGCGTTGATAGATGAACTGGATCACCACATAGGTGGTGATCGGCAGGATGACCGCGATGAAGCTGGGGATCAGAAGCCCGGTGAGTCGCATGAAGACGAGCAGGGAGAGGCCGCGATTAACCACCAGTTCCACGAATCGCAGCGACTGCGTCAGCCAGATGAGCGCCGTCAGGCCACACGTGACCGCGATCAGCGCCCAAAAGAGCTGTCTGAAAATATACCTGTCGAGCCTGGTCGCCCTGGGCAGAAAGCGCATGGCGCGTTTCTGCGGCACGCGGCGAGGCGATGCAAGCCAGGCTATGGAGGGTCACGCGGCGTTTCTGAAAACTGCCCTTCCGCAATTCCGGGGACGATTGATCCGTCCCCCGATGCCGTGCGCGAGCGGCGATTTAGCGGCCTCGCGCGCTCGCGAGCTGTTCGCTCACACGCCTCGCCAAATGTGATAGCTCCCACTGGAAGGTTCTCACGCCGCTCACACGTCCCGCCAGAGACGACGGCTGTTCCGCGTCCTTTTCGGGCCACATCGCGGCATGCGCCGTACCCCGATGCCGCCTGATTTTCCCCCGCTCCGCGAGGTCATCGCCGCGCATGGGCTCGACGCGCGTCATTCTCTGGGTCAGCACTTCCTTCTCGACAGCAACCTCACCGAACGCATTGTCCGGTCGGCGGGAGACCTGTCCGGACGAAATGTGATCGAGATCGGGCCAGGCCCAGGGGGATTGACCCGGGCGTTGCTGGCGAGCGATGCCGCGCAAATCGTTGCGATCGAGTTGGATCGACGCGCGGTTGGCGCGATCGGAGAACTCGCCGCCGCGTCCGCTGGCCGGCTGCGGGTGCTGGAGGCGGATGCGCTGCGGGTGGACCTGCCCGAGCTGGTTCCCGCCCCGCGTCAGATCGTCGCCAATTTGCCGTACAACGTCGCCTCACCGCTGCTGGTCCGCTGGCTGCGCCAGGCGCGGGAATACGAACGGATGACGCTGATGTTCCAGCGTGAGGTGGCCGACCGGATTGTCGCCTCACCACACACCGAGGCTTACGGCCGGCTGTCGGTGTTGGCTGGGTGGGTGTGCGAGAGCTTCATCGCGGTCCGTCTGCCGCCCGCGGCCTTTGTGCCGCCGCCAAAGGTGTGGTCGGCGGTCGTCGTGCTGACGCCACGCCCGGACCAGCCGGAGCCCGCGCTGTTCGCGACGATGGAACGCCTGACCGCGGCCGCTTTCGGGCAGCGACGTAAGATGCTGCGCGGGGCTCTGAAGGGCCTCGGCGGGGAAACGCTGTTGGCGAGGGCGGGCATCGCGGCGGAACGCAGAGCGGAAACGCTGAGCGTGGCCGAATTCGATCGGTTGGCGCGGTTGTTGTGATTAGCGCGAGACGGGGATGAGCGTGCGACGGGATGCGCGTGTGACCGGATGCGCGTGTGACCGGATGCGCGCGTGAGGGGGATCCGTGTGACGAGTTCGCTCGTGACCAGACGGGCGTGACAGACGGGCGTGACCGACGGGCGTGACCAGACGGGCGTGACGAAGACGGGCGTGACGGGACGGGCGTGACGGGGACGCGCGGGACGGGCGGGTTCGCACCGCCCGTCGTTCTCAATCATTTCGTCGGTGCCGTCGTGGTGACCGGCGACGCGTCCGCGGCGTGCCTAACCGGGGGCGTAGAGTGCCACGGGGACGACGCCCGCGCGGATCATCTCAAGGCATTTGGCGGCTTCAGGAGAGACGTCGATGATCCGGCCGGTCCATGGAGCCGGGCCTCTGTCGGTGATCTCAACGTTACATGAGTGACTGTTGGTGAGATTGGTAACGATGACCTTTGTTCCGAACGGTAGCGTCCGATGAGCGGCGGTCATTCGTGTCGCGCTGAAAATAGCGCCACTGCTGGTGGTGCGTCCGACGTGCCTTCCGCCATAGTACGACGCGCGGCCTTCTGATATCTTTTTTGGGACAGCAGGTTCTATATTGGCGGTGGTCTGTACTGGGGCCGCGTTAGAGCATGCCCCCAGGCACAAAAGGCCTGGCAAGAGATATTTCAACACGATGATGTCCTCTCTGATGTTTGCTCGGGGCGATGAGCAAGGAAATGCGCCCAAATTCCTTTCCTGTTGGAGTTACGTAGGAGTTGAGTGAATGGTGTTATACGGCATGAACGCCGTTGGCAACTTGCCGCCAAAGAAAGTGTTCTGGCGAGGCGACCGGCGCGACTCGGAGAGTACGATCCGGCCCGAGAGATATATTGGGCTTGACTGGCAGAGCCATTATCATCCCGGAATGGTTACCGGATGATTAATAGCGCGCGAGGAATTTGTCCGACGTGATGGCGAACCGTCCTGTATGTTTCGATCCGATCGAACCAGTGTTCGCGCTACCCGACCCAATAATAAACGCGAGGAAAATTGGGCAACGCAAGTCCGCGCGGATGTTTCTGTCGCAACGACTTAATCCGGACTCAGGTCCTCTGGCGCTACCGTCCATTCAATTCGTTCAAGGCGGATTGACCATTTTCGCGTCTTCCCTTCCGGCAGCGAGGCCAGCAATTTAGTCCACTTGTCGCGCGCCTCCGCGGCGTGACCTCCGCGGGCCGCGACCACCCCGAGATACCACAACACCTCCGGCGCGTCTGGAGCGACCGCCGCGACCTCATTCAACATCGCGACCGCGCGCGCCGGCAAAGGGTCTTCCGCTTTAAGGTCGGACAGCAGAGCCGCCACGGTTTGCAGTTTGATCCCAGGATCACCCGGTTTCAGCGCGGCGGCGTGATCATAGGCATCCACCGCCTTCGCGGATTCGCCCCGCACCAGGTAAGCACGGCCGAGCCGAAGCCAACCCTCCAGGTCGTTCGGGTCTTCCCGCAATTTCGCGGCAAGCTTTTCGATCATTCCGTTGACCATTTGGGCACGTTGATCGGGCGGCATGTCGGCGGCCGCCTGCATTTGCTCCGGCGTCGGGCCTGGCGCCTGTTCCTCGGCGGCGAGGCCTTTCGGCAAGGCTGGTGGAGGAATGCCGGCGGAATTCGCGGCCTCGACAACGCGGCGGGCGATTTCCTCGCGCATCGAGGAGTCTTCGGGCAGGCCGGCCGCCAGTTCCAGCCATGCGCCGATTGCCTTACGCGCGTCACCCGCCTGAGCGTCGGCGAGCGCGAGATAATACCGCGCGACGCCGTTTCCCGCATCGCCGGACAGCGCGGCCGCGAAAGCCTCGTGCGCGGCCGGGGCGACGATACCGTCGGCGGCCATGACCAGCATCTCGCCATAGCCGGCATGGATCGCGCTGCTCGTTTGGCCGAGAGAGATCGCGTGTTGATAGGCGTTCGCCGCCTTCGTCCAGTCGCCGAGCAGAGACAGCGTGCGGGCATAGAGCACCCAACCTTCGCCATTGGACGGATCGGCCTGCAGTTTTTGTTCCAGGCTACATCGCGGCCTGCCGCATGTCGGCATGCGGGTTCACGGCTGGCTCCGCCTGGGCGGTGGTATCGCCGGGACCTCCGGCGGCAGCCGCGGGCGGAGCGGCGAATGGCGCGTCGGCCAGATCGGGAGCGCCCAGACGCCAGTAGCATCCCGCCGGCGCTCGAGGACCACGAACAGCGCCGCGGCAGCCGCAAGCAGCGCACTGCCCCTGGGATTGCCGCTGGGAGTGCCGCTGGGAGTGGCGCTGGCATTGGCGCCGGGATTGCCCCTTGCATCGCCGCTGGCACTGCCCGTGCCATTGCCGCCGGGCGCGTCGGCGATCGGGGTGTCGGCTTCGGCATCGACCGCGAGCAGCCGTCGCTGGATTTCCAGCCGAGCGGCACCGGCCTCCTCCAGGCTGAGCACGCCACGGCCAGATCCCGTTCCACCTCCCGCAATTGGTCGCTGTAGACCGTGCGGTCGAACTGGCCTCGCGATGGCGGCGCGCCTCTGCTGGAAAACAGCGGCAGGCCGATCGCGATCGCACCAGCAGCAGCAGGGCCACACACACGAGGCGAACAGCATCAGCGGTCGGTCTCCCGCAAAATCGCGTCAAGCCGGTTTTGCTCCTCCGGCGTCAGAGGGGCAGTCGTCGCGCGCATGTCCGGCCGATGGCGCATCCAGATCGGGCCACCGGCCAGTCCGGCCAGGAGAATCGCCCCCGGCCCGAACCAGAGGACATAAGTCGCGGGCTGCACCGGCGGGTTCAACAGCACGAATTCCCCATACCGGTTGACGATCGCTTTGATCGCCTGATCGTCGGTGTCACCGGCGGCGAGCCGTTCCCGCAGCAGCATGCGTATGTCGTGCGCGAGGCTCGCGTTCGAATTCGTCGATCGTTTCGTTCTGGCACACAAGGCAGCGGAGCCAGTGCTGATCGCGCGGGCGCGAGCTTCCAGAGCGGGATCCTTGAGTTGTTCATTCGGCTCAACCGCCTGGGACGCGATGGTCGTGAAGCAGGAACATGATCGCGATCTTGCCACATTCTCGAGGATTCTTTCCGGCTCGGTTCTCACGGTTTCTTTGAAAAAGCAAGAATATTTTCACCGCGGAGACGCAGAGCGCGGAGAAGTGAGCAAAATCATGTCGGCCCATGATGGCATTAACCCTCCCTTGTGAGTCGTCAATTTAACGATGGACACCGTGATCGCGGACTCGATTCGTCATCTTCGTGCTTGCCACGGGGATCAAACGCGGTGACGGCGACGGGATGCCGCAGTCCTCGCGACGAAAGTCATCGATTTCCGGAGGATGAGTATTATTTCAACTCGGAATCTTCTCGGCGTCTCCGCGCCTCCGCGGCGGAATTGTTTCGGAATCGGTCTCACCGACCGTGGTCCAATTCCGTCTGGCCAATCAACCAATCCGCGGAGGCCGCGTGAACGGTCGCGTCACGATACGGTCGAAACAATCCGCCCATCACGACGGGCCCAGCGACTTCAGCAGCGGCAACAACTCCTTCTCCACCTGCTGCGCCGTCAATGGCCCGACGAAGCGCTTGCGGATATGGCCCGCGCTGTCGAGCACATACGTCTCGGGCACACCGTAAACACCGAAGTCCAGCCCAACCCGCCCGTCCCGGTCCTGTCCGATAGCCTTGTACGGGTCACCGAACTGGAGCAGCAACTTTCGTCGCGTCCTCCGGCTGGTCTTTGTAGTCGATGCCGTAGAGCGGAACGTGGTCGCGCTCGGCAGGCGCATCAGCAAGGGATGCTCGATACGGCAGGGCACACACCAGGAGGCGAAAAATTGATCAGCACGGGCCCGCCCTTCAGGCCGTCACGTGTCAATTTGCCCGCGTTGAGATCCGGACTTCTCGGCACCATTCGGGATTGGCACCATTCGGGCTGGCACCATTCGCCAGTTGGCCCTCATTCAGACTGCGCCGGTCGGGCATTCAGACTGCCCCCATTCAGACTGCTCCCCATTCAGACTGCCCCCATTCGGGGGCCGACTCCATCCGATTGGCCGCTTCACGCCGGCAAACCGCTCAGTTTCGTGAGGTTGAAGTCCGGCGCTTCCTGGTCGATCAGCGCTGACGGTAACTCACGTGGATCGTGGTTCGGCCGCAACGCGATGGCGAAATATCCCGCGAGCGCCATGAACAGGATGACCGGCAACAAATACAGCAGACGGCGCATGGCCCGTCTCACTCCGCCGGCGCGGATTGGGGCAGCGCCCGCCGGCGGGATCGCGCGGCGGCACCGACGCGCCAGCGGCGGTCGCTCAGGCTGACCACGCCGCCGAACGCCATGACCAGCGCGCCGCCCCAGATCCAGGAGACCAGCGGCTTCCAGTAGGCGCGGATGGTCCAGCCGCCGTTCTGGGCGGGCTCACCCAGCGCGATATACAGATCGGCGATCGGACTGGTGCGGATCGCGGTGACGCTGGTGGTTTGATCCTGCAAAGCGAAGTAACGCCGTTCGGGATGCGCGACGGTCACCTGCTCGCCATCACGGCGACACCTCGATCGTGGCTTCGTTGGCGAGGTAGTTGGGACCTTGCACGTTCTCCATCTTCGAAAAGTGGAACACGTAGCCGGCCAGAGTGAAGTCGCCGCCGATCGGGACGATGGCCAGATGCTCCCGCTCGAACGCGGACGCCGAGATGCCCGCGACCGAGATCGCCATGCCGAGATGCGCCAGCGTCATGCCGATCGCGGAGCGCGGCAGGTTGATCGCCCGGCGGATGCTCTCGCCGATGGGAATGCGGAACAGCCGCATCCGCTCGGCCAGTTCGGTCGCCACGCCCATGCCGGTCCAAACGGCGACGCCGATGCCCAGCACGGCCAGCACCGGCCCGCCATAAGTGGCGTAGAGCAGCCCCAGCGTGAACACGCACGCCACCGCGAACGCGACCCACAGCCGTTGCAGCGCGCCCAGCAGGTCGCCGCGCTTCCAGGCCAGCATCGGCCCGACCGCCATGGCGATCAGCACCGGCACCATCATCGGCACGAAGGTGCGATTGAAGAACGGCGGGCCGACCGAGACCTTGGCGCCGCCGACCGCGTCCAGGAACAGCGGATAGAGCGTGCCGAGAAACACCGTCGCGGCGCACGCCGGTCAGCAGCAGGTTGTTCAGCAGCAGCGCGCCCTCACGCGACATCGGCGCGAACAGGCCGCCGCCCTGCAGCGCCGGCGCGCGCATGGCGTACAGCGTCAGCGAGCCGCCGATCGCGACGATCAGCAGGAGCAGGATGAAGGTGCCGCGCGGCGGATCGACCGCGAAGGCGTGCACCGAGGTCAGCACGCCCGAGCGCACCAGGAACGTGCCGACCAGCGACAGGGAGAAGGTGACGATCGCCAGCAGGATCGTCCAGCTTTTCAGCGCGTCGCGCTTCTCGACCACGATCGCGGAATGGATCAGCGCGGTGCCGGCCAGCCACGGCATGAACGACGCGTTCTCGACCGGGTCCCAGAACCACCAGCCGCCCCAGCCCAGCGTGTAATAGGCCCACCAGCTGCCCATCGCGATGCCGAGGGTCAGGAAGCACCACGACGCGAGAGTCCAGGGCCGCACCCAGCGCGCCCAGGCGGCGTCGACGCGGCCTTCGATCAGGGCGGCGACGGCGAAGGAGAAGGCGACCGAGAAGCCGACATAGCCGAGATAGAGAAACGGCGGATGGAAGGCGAGGCCGGGATCCTGCAGCACCGGGTTGAGGCCGTGGCCGTTCGGCGGCCGGCGGCCAGATGCGCAGGAACGGGTTGGAGGTGAACAGGATGAAGACCAGGAAGCCCGACGCCGATCATGCCCTGCACGGCCAGCACGCGGGCTCGCAGATCGGGCGGCAGGTTGCCGGAGAACAGCGCCAGCGCCGCGCCGCACAGGCTCAGCATGAGGACCCACAGCAGCATGGAGCCTTCGTGATTGCCCCAGACGCCGGTGATTTTGTAGAGCAGCGGCTTGTCGGTATGGCTGTTCTCGACGACGTTGATCACCGAGAAGTCGGACGTGATGTAGGCGTGCATCAGCGCCGCCATCGCCAGCGCGACCAGGCCGAACTGCACCAGGGCCGTGTTGCGGCCGACGTCCATCCAGCCGGCGTGGCCTCGCGCGGCGCCCAGAAGCGGCACGGTCGCCTGCAGCAGCGCCACGCATAGCGCCAGGATCAGCGCCATATGGCCGAGTTCGGTGATCATGCCTCGGGACCTTACTGACTTTGCGGACGCCGCGAACGTGCTGACGTGAAGCGTTGGCCGGAAGTCGCTCCGCCGCCGCAGCCTTATGCCACGGCTCGCCGCTCCGGAACCAGGCCGGCGGGAACCAATATCTTGCAGAGCGCGCCCACGAGGTCGTCCATCATCGCGTCGGTGTGCAGCGGGCCGGGGGTGAACCGCAGCCGTTCCTCGCCTCGCGGCACGGTGGGGTAGTTGATCGGCGTCGCGTACATGCCGAACTCGGACAGCAGGCGCTGGCTGACCTCGGTGCACAACGCGGCGTCGCCGATATGCAGCGGCACGATGTGGCTGTCCGAGGCGATGCGCGGCAGCCTGGCGCGATCGAAGCGGCGCTTCAGCGCGTCCGCCCGCTCGAACAGCCTGGTCCGGCGCGCGTGATCCTGCGCGCACGTGGCGCACGCTGGCCAGCGCCGCGGCGACCGTCATCGGCGGCAGCGACGTCGTGAAGATGAACCCGGGCGCGGTGGAGCGGATGAAGTCGACACATCGGCGTCGCCCGGTGATATAGCCGCCGTGGCAGCCGAACGCCTTCGCCAGCGTGCCCTCGATGATGTCGACGCGGTGCGCCACGCCGTCGCGCTCGCTGACGCCGCCGCCGTTCGGGCCGTACATGCCGACCGCGTGCACCTCATCGAGGTAGGTCATCGCGCCATACCGCGCCGCGAGGTCGCAGATCGCGCCGATCGGGGCGATGTCGGCGTCCATCGAATACACCGACTCGAACGCGATCAGTTTCGGCGCGGCGGCGGGCGCGGCGCGCAGCAGCGCCTCCAGATGCGCCATGTCGTTGTGGTCGAAGATCGAACACACGCGCGCGCGAGCCCTTGATCCCGGCGATCATCGAGGCGTGGTTCTTGGCGTCGGAAAACACGTGCCAGGGCTGTTCCGGCCCGTTCGGCGCGCTGTTCAGAATGGTCGACAGCGCCGCCTGGTTGGAGACGAAGCCCGAGGTGAACAGCAAGCCCGGCCTGCTTGCCGTGCAGCGACGCGAGTTCCGCCTCCAGCGCGTCATGCAGCGGGCTGGTGCCGCTGATGTTGCGCGTGCCGCCGGCGCCGGCGCCCATGCTGCGCGCGGCGGCGCAGGCGGCCTCGACCACCACGGGATGGCCGCCCATCGCCAGGTAGTCGTTGGACGACCAGACCACGATCTCCCGTCCGTCCGCGCGCGTTATAACGAGGAAACCGCTCCGCCTGCTTCGCCAGCGGCGTGAACGTGCGGTAGCGCTTCTGGGCGCGTATATCGGCCAAAGCCCTCCCGCAATACGCGTGAAAATCGGTCATCTACGGGACGTCTCCTGATCGCGCGACCACATTTCGCACAGCACCGACATTCGTCAAGATTGACCCGCGCATTCGTGGCTGAATACGCCCAGGTCACATTGACCCAGATCAACGTGAGGTGGGGACGGCGGCATTAGCGTCTGGATAAGCCATCCGACGTCCCACACGGACGATATCGTTCGTCACGGGCCGCCTGGGGGGACGAAGTGGATCTGGCCCTCATGCGACCAACACGCAAGCCAATTCGATCAGGAGGCAGTGAACGCGTGAGCGTGACTGCAACCTTATGTTGATTCCATTGAAACTCGTCAGAGATCAACAGTTGCAACAACAGCTGTTCGAACAACTGCGCGAACTCATTATGTCCAATCGCCTGCGGCCGGGCTCGCGCATGCCATCCAGCCGGATGCTGGCGGAACAGTTTGCCATCTCCCGGGTCACGGTGCTGCTGACTTACGAACGCCTGATCGCGGAGGGTTTTCTCGATACGCGCCCGTCAGCCGGGACGTTCGTGGCGGAGGCGCGCGCCGGCCATCAGGTCGCGGCGATCTCGCCCACCCCGTGCGAACGGCTCGCCACCTCGTTCCCCATGCGGGAAACCCGGGTGGGGTTACCTGATCCGTCGCTGTTCCCAACCGTCCGATGGCGGTCGCTGATGCGCTCGGGGCTGGATCGGATGGGCGCGCACCGCGCGTCGGAGCATCCCGCGGGCATCCCGGCGTTGCGAGAAGCCATCGCGAGCTGGCTTTCCAGTTCGCGCGGATTGGTTGTCGCCCCGGAACAGGTGATGGTGATGCGGGGGCGGCAACAGGCACTCCACCTGGTGGGGCACCTTGCCGGAAGCGCGGGGCAGCGGATTGTCGTCGAGGATCCTTGCGATCCAAACGCGGCCGCGGCGCTGGCGGATCCCAGCGACCTGATCCGGGTTCCGGTGGACGCCGACGGATTGCGGACCGACGATCTTCCCGACGGTCCAGCCACGCTTCTGTATGTAACCCCCGAACATCAGCGTCCCCTCGGCGTCGCCCTGTCCCATGATCGCCGGATCGCCCTCCTGTCCTGGGCCGAAGATTCCGGCGCCATGGTCCTGGAGGAGGACTGCGAGGGCGAGTTGCGATACGGCGCCATGAGCGCCCCATCGTTGATGAGCCTCGACACCGGGCAGCGCGTTATTCTTCTGGGCGGCTTTTGCGCGTCGCTCGGTCCTTGGGTGGACATGGCCTATCTGGTGCTACCGCGACGCCTCATCGCGGGCGCCCTGGCCGCGCGACGACTGATCGACGATAGCCGAAGCAGCCTGGAGCAGATCGCGCTCGCTGATTTTCTCGCCGGTGGCGGCTATGCGCGGCATCTGCACCGGTTGACCAAAACCTATGCGTCGCGTCGCGACACTCTGTTGCGGGCGCTGCGGCAGGTTGGTGGACAAGACGCCGTGTGGGGCGGTCAGGCCGGTTTGCACCTGGTCTGGTTTCCCCGCGCGGATATTGGCGCCCCCTCGGGGCTCGCGGCATTGGCCCGGCATTGTGGGCTGGAGGCGGCCACCGCGCCGGTCGGCAAAAGCGGCACACCGTTGACGACCGCGTTGCTCCTAGGCTTCGGCAACCTGCCGGAACGTCAGATCGAGCCAAGGATCGCGCGATTCGCGACGTTGCTGCCGGCCGAGACCGTTCGGTCGGCCGGCTGAAACACCGGCGGCGGAACCTTTCCGGCAGCTATCTGGTATCATTAAATCCCGGATAGCTGGGTCTACAGCTTCTTCGGCGTTGGCACGAATGTTTCAACGCTCCCCGTGCTCGTAGAGGCGGGGGGTGGCCATTCAGATCCGCTTCGGACCCTGAGTGGCGACACCTCAACGACGGCGGTGCCATGCCAACGACCGCGGACGACCCAGGCAAAGGTCGGGAACTGATAATGTTCTTCGTCCTTGCCGTGATGATCTGGCCTGTGATCGCCTGCGCGTTCGTCGGTGCTTACGGTCTGGCGTTCTGGTGCTACTTCATCCTCGCCGGCCCGCCGGGCACTGGGTGAGTGCCAGAAATGCCCACCCCCCCTTCCAAAATTCGACGCTTCTGGTCGTGGTTGACCGGAAATGTGTGGATCCGCACGGCGAGGCGTCCATCGGCGCATCTCAGCCTGGCGTTCCTGACCTTGGGCGGTTTCATCGCGGGCGTCGCCTTCTGGGGTGCGTTCAATACCGCGCTCGAGTTCGCGAACACCGAGAAGTTCTGCATCGGATGTCACGAGATGCGTGACAACGTCTATCAGGAACTGCAAGGCACCGTTCATTGGGCCAATCGCTCGGGCGTGCGGGCGACCTGCCCCGACTGCCATGTGCCGCATCCCTGGACACTGAAGATCGCGCGCAAGATGCAGGCGTCGAAGGAAGTGTGGGGCAAGCTGTTCGGCCTGATCGATACGCGGGAGAAATTCCTCGCGCTGCGGCCGACGCTGGCGGCGCACGAATGGGCCCGCATGTCGGCGAACCGTTCGGCGGAATGCCGAAATTGCCATAGCCCGCAATCCATGGACCTGACGAAGCAGCAGCCGCGCGCCGCCGCGGTGCACCAGGCGCAGCTTCTGACCGGCGAAAAGACCTGCATCGATTGCCACAAAGGCATCGCGCACAAATTGCCGGAGACCGAGGAGATCAAAGGTTTCGACTGACAGATCGTGACGATGCCGAACAAGCAAGAATGAGGGTATGACGATGAATGCCGTGACCAGAACGTTTCATGCCGTGGCTGGACTGACCGCGCTGCTGACATTCGCACCAGCACATGCCGCGGGCATCAACTGGGCCAGCGTGCCAGGCAAGGACATCGTCTTGTTCTATCCGGGACAATCGTCGTGGGAGTGGGCCCTGACCTCCACCGACATGTCGGGCGCGGACGATTTCCGTAAAGGCAAGGACTGCGTCGCTTGTCATATCGGCGAGGAAAAGGACATGGGGCCGCAGATCGTCACCGGTCAGCCGCGTGTGTTCAAAACCGGGACGAAGCCTCCGATCGAGCCGACGCCGATCGCCGGTAAGCCCGGTGCCATCTCGGCGATGGTGAAGGTCGCCAATGACGGCACCAATTTCTATGTGCATCTGGATTTCGCGACGGGCGCGCAACCGAATGCCGGTCAGGACGCGGCGAACGACACCAAAGTCACCGTCATGTTCAACGACGGCAAGGTTCCTGAAGCGAACCGCGGTGGCTGCTGGGCTGCCTGCCACGACGACCTGACCGCCATGCCGAGTGCCGGCGGGGCGACCCGGACCATGTATCTGCCAAAGACGCACGCGAAGCTGACGCGTCAGGGCGGCGGCGATACGCTGGCGGCGGCGGATCAACTCGCGTCTCTGCATGCCAGCGGCTACCAACTTGAATATTGGCAGGCCCTGTTGAACCCCGGGCAACCGGCGAGGGCAGCGGCTGAAATCGTGTTCGACAAGCGGCAGGACACCGGTTCCTCGGTCGTGGCGGCCGAGGCGACAGGTTCGGGCGGCAATTGGTCGGTCACACTGCATCGGCCGCTGAACGCCGGCGCGCCGTTCAGCGCGATCGTCCCAGGTGCGACCTATTACCTGGCGTTCGCGATCCATGCCGGGCATACCGCACGTCGTTTCCATTACGTTTCGTACGAACGAACCATGGTGCTGAACAGCGGCGCCGCCGATCTCGTCGCGGTCCGGCAATAAACGACAGCCTGGTGGAGACACGGCCCATGCGAACCATCTTGAACCTGACGTTGCTTCTGGGTTTGCTTTCATGGGCCGGAATGAACCCCGCGTCGGCGCAGGCCCAACAGGCCGCCGCCGCCGGGGGTGGGGCGATAACCTGCCTGAAGTGCCATAGCACCGATGCCAAGGTCGTTCCGATCCTGAACACGCCGCACGCGGTAAAAGGCGACCGGCATTCACCATTCGGGCAGGAAGGCTGCGAGTCCTGTCACGGACCGAGCGCGGCGCACGTCGCCAGCCGGTCGAACGAGCCGAATATCGTGTTCAAAGGCCCGGCGAAATCGTCCGTCGCCGACCGCAACGCGCAATGCCTGAGTTGTCACCAATCCGGACTGCGGATGAACTGGCAAGGCAGTCAGCACGAGCGCAACGATATCGCCTGCAACGACTGTCACACCATCCACGTGTCGAAAGACGGCGTGCTGGTGAAGGCGACGCAGCCCGAGAAGTGCTTCACCTGTCACGCGGAACAGCGCGCCGACAGCTTCAAGTTCTCGCACCATCCGATCCGCGAGGGCAAAGTCGTTTGCTCCGACTGCCATAACCCGCACGGGTCCGCGGGTCCGAAGCTGCTGAAGGAATTCACCGTCAACGAGACCTGCTACAATTGTCACGCGGAGAAGCGTGGCCCGGTGTTGTGGGAGCATGAACCGGTTCGCGAGAACTGCCTGAATTGTCACACGCCGCACGGCTCGACACAGGCTCGGCTATTGATCCAGCGCGCACCTTATCTTTGCCAGGACTGCCACGCGAACAGCACGCACCAGTCGATCCCGCTGGCTGGTCAGAACCTCGCCGGACAGCTTGCCGCGAACATCCGCCTGATGGCTCGGGGGTGCGTGAACTGCCACTCGCAGATCCACGGGTCCAACAGTCCCAACGGCACGTTCTTCACTCGTTAAGTCAGAGGACACGACAATGAAAATTTCATGGTGTCTCCAGGCTCCTCTGGCTTTCATCTTCCTGCTGCCGTTGCATGCCCAGGCGCAGTCGGACAGTGGTTTCGATGTTGGTGAGAAGCCGGCCGAGGCGGCGGCGCCGTTGCCGGAGGCCAACAACTGGATCCAGATCGGCGGGGAGTACGACAACAACCGTGGATATTATCTGGATCGTTATCGCGGCTCCCCAAACCCCGGCTTCAAAGGCAATCTGGATCTGCAATACCGCGGCAGGGACCCGTGGGATTTGGGCGGAACGAATTACTGGGACGTCGAGGGCCACGATCTCGGTTACCAGGACCGTTCGTTCAGCGCGAAATTCGGTCAGCAGGGCACGTGGGAACTGAAATTCTCGTATGATGGCATCCCGTATTTCGCCGCTGACGATTTCCGGAGCATATGGACGAAATCCGGCTCGCTGGTGCCGGGCGTGGCTCCGGCAAGCCTGGGTCTGGGCGCCGGTGGCATCGGGTTCAGCTCGATCGCGCCAGCGGTGAAGTCGTTGGGTTATCCATACGCGCCGGGCGTCGCTGGGCCGGCGATCTGGCAGCCGGTGTTCACCAAATCGATCGCCGGATCGTTGTACAACTATGCCATCGGCACGCAGCGCGACGTTTTCACCGGATCCGGCAAATATCAATGGAATGACTGGACCATCACCGCGTCGATCCGGCACGAACATAAGTCGGGATACCAGGCCAATTCGCTGAACATCACGGGCACACCGTCACCCACGTCTTCCTCGGCCGCCGCGCCAACGACATTGACCAGCGCGCTCGGTTATTTCGCGATGCCGATCGACTATGATATCGACCGTTACGATATCACGGCGGCGTATGCCAACGAACGGGTGCAGGCGCAGGTCGGCTACACGTTCAACAACTTCACCGACAATCTGCAGGCATTCAACGCGCAGAATCCGTACAACTTCACCGGCGCCACGTTCGGCAGCGCGGCCAATCTCGCGAGCATGTTCGCACCCTATACCCTGCCACCCTCGAACTCCGCGCATCAGATCAAAGTGATGCTCGGCTACAACATCAGTCCGACGATGCGGGTGAACGCCAACTTCGCCTATGGGCTGATGATGCAGAACCAGTCCTATGACCTGGCGACCGGCAGTCCGGCGGCGACACAAGGCGGCGTTCCGGCGGCTTTCCTGAATGAGCCGCGCTCGAGCCTGGACGGACTGGTTCGGACGGTGTTCGGCAACGTCGCCTTCACCGCGCGGCCGCTGCCGAAAATGGACGTCCGCGTTTCCTACACCATCGATGACCGCGACAACCAAAGCCCGCGCAACATTTACGCCGAGGACCACAACACTCTGGCCGCTGTGCCGACCCCGAATGTCTATGGCAACCTGCCGTTCAGCTACAGTCACCAGGCGATCACGGCCGAGGCCGGCTATCGCATCCTGCCGCAGACCAAAGTCACGCTGAATGATACGTTTGAAACCACTTACCGCAATTATGCCAACGCGTCGTTCGTGACCTCGAACACGGTCACCGCGAAAGTGCGCAGCCAGATCTTCGAAGACGTCTTCGGCTCGTTGAGCTACTCGCATCAGGACCGCAACGCGAACAACTACACCAACAACGTGAGCTGGACGATCCTCGGCGACAGCGCACGCGACCCCACCGGCTTCCTGATGTATTTTGAGGCCTCGCGCGTCCATGACGACATCAAGGCGATGGTCGATCTGTCGCCGATCCATACGCTGTCGACATCGATGATGGTAAAATTTTCTCGTGACAGCTATCCCGACGGATCAACCGGGTTGCGCAACAACCACAACCTGGTGCTCGGTCCGGATGTGAACTGGCAGGTCACGCCCGCGCTGACCGCGCATGCGTTCTATACCTATCAGCAGATCTTCTACGATCAGAGCAGCTTGTATGAAAGCAGCACGACGTCTGCCCCCACGGCGGCGCAGTTCGTGGTGCCGTGGACGGCGAAAACGACGGACTCGGTGCATACCGCCGGCGTGTCGATGGAATGGCTGGCGATCAAGGATGTCCTGAAGATCGGCCTGGATTACAACTTCGCATACGGCGATACCGCCTACGCTCTGGGTGACAGCGTGACGATCTTCGGCGCCTCGGTGGCGGGAAGCCAGATCACGCAAAGCAACATCACGATGCAGCAACTGCCTGACGTGACCTCGATGCTGAACATCATTCAGATCAGGGGCGAATACACGATCCAGCCGAACGTGACGCTGATCTTCGGCTACGCTTTCGAACGGTTCACCTACAAGGACTTCATGAACGGCACGGGCCCGACGCAATATGCCAACTTGCTGCTGCCCGGCACCCTTAACCCGAACGAGTCGATCCACATGATCGGCGCCGGCATGCGCATCCGCTTCTGATCGCCCCCGCGTCTGATCGCCCCCGCGCCTGATCGCCCATCGCTTCTGACCGCCCCCGCTTCCGTTCGGCTCCGCTTCCGTTCGCCTTGTCCGGAGGCGGTTCGAAGCGCTAACCTGCCCGAAATGGCGCCACCGCGGCCGCCCAATTCGGGGAGAGTTCAATGAAAATGCTGACCGACGAGATGATCAGCGGATTGCTGCCGGCCGAGACATCATCCTTCCCATCGCCGGTGCCGACGCAGATCGTGTCGAGCGACGAATTCCCCCCGGTGCCGCAAACCGCGCGAGCAGCGGGAGGTCGAGGCGCGGCTGATCGAGCTGAGCGACCGCCTCGCCGCGCCGCAGGGCGTGTCGCGCCGCCGGTTCTTCCAGACCGCGTCCGGCATGGCGGCCTCGTTCGTCGCGCTCAACCAGGTGTTCGGCCACCTGTTCGACGTCAGCGAAGCCGAGGCCGCGACGCCGGAACTGGCCGACGCCCGCGCCGGTGCGCTGTCCGGGCAGATGGTCATCGACGGCCACACGCATTTCCTGCGCGACGACACGCGGCTGATGGGCTTCGTCAAAGGGCGCGAGGCGGTCGGCCAGTTCGGCTGGAACAAGGCGCTCAGCGCCAAGGAACAGACCATCGACGACCTGAAATACAACAATTACGTCAAAGAAATTTACATGGACAGCGACACCAAGATCGCGCTGCTGTCGAACTCGCCGTCCGATGTGCCCGAGGATTGGTTCATCCCGCAGGAGCAAGTGTTCAAAACCCGCGCGATGGTCAACAAGGAGGCCGGCTCGCGCCGCATGATGGCGCATTTCACGATCACGCCGGGACGGCCCGGCTGGCTCGACCAGGTCGACGAGGCGGTCGAGCGGTTCAAGCCGGATTCCTGGAAGGGCTACACGGTCGGCGACAACACGCACAAGGAACTGGCCGCGTATCCGTGGCACGCCGACGACGAAAAGCTGATGTATCCGTTCTACGAGAGGATCGCCAAAACCGGCATCCGCAACGTCTGCATCCACAAAGGCTTGTTCGCGCCCGCGATCGAGGAGAAGTTCCCTCGCCTGCGGCCGTATGCCGATGTCAGCGATATCGGCCGCGCCGCGAAGGACTGGCCGCAACTGAATTTCCTCGTCTACCACTCGCGGCTATCGCTGGGTCGGCGGCAATCCGGCCGACGGCATGGCGGAGTTCGACAAGACCGGCCGCTCGCTCCTGGGCCAGCGACCTCGCCGAAATCCCCGAGAAATACGGCGTCAACAACGTCTATGGCGATCTCGGCCAGTTGTTCGCCTGGACCAGCGTGGCCGAGCCTCGGCTGTCGGCGGCGCTGATGGGCATGCTGATCAAGGGCCTCGGCGTGGACCGGGTCGTGTGGGGCACCGACGCGGTGTGGACCGGCGCGCCGCAATGGCAGATCGAGGGCCTGCGCCGCCTGGAAATCCCCGAGGACATGCAAAAGAAGCACGGCTTCAAGCCCCTGGGCGCCGGCCGATGGGCCGATCAAGACGGCGATCTTCAGCGGCAATACGGCGCGGCTGTATGGGCTGGAGAAGCATGCCGCGATCGTGAACCAGGATCGTTTCGCCGCGCTGAAGGCCGATTACCAGGCGAACGGCCCTGGGCGGAGCAATTTGCGATACGGGTATGTCAGCAAGGCGGGATGAGGGTTGTCGGGAAGCGATGGCTGCTGGCCGCGGCAGTCGTCGTGGCGGGAAAGATGTCACGAGCCGACCAGCCACCTGAAGGTGTCACGCGCGGCGGCGCTGTATCAGGAGACGCCGCGGGGCGGATTGAGTTGCGCCGGATGCACATTCTTTCGACGGCCTCGTTCGTGCGAGGTTGTCGCGGGCGATATCAGTCCGACCGGATGGTGCCGATTGTTCGATCTGCCGGATTGAGCGCGATTGGTTCACGTTGACCCAATCGCGCTCGTCGATATGGATTGGGAGCATTGTGCTTCAAGCGGAAGCGCGAGATCAGCGGAAGCTTCGATTGAGTATCATGGCCAGACGAACGCCGGCCTTGCTCAATTGGACCGCCGTGTCCTGTGATGCCATCGCGACATATTCGTCGGTCAACCGATAACCGCCTCGCGCGTTTGGCGGGGGTAGTTTGCCATACGCGTCATCTCGCGCGATCCGAAACAATTCCATGGCCCAATCAGCCGGGCCGCCCTGAGCCCACGCCTGGGTGTCATGCCCGGTGATGCGGCTTTCCAACGCGGCGGCGATTTGTTTCGGGTCCGCTCCGAGGCGCTCGACGAATTCAGTATCCCAATAGTGATGCAATGTTCCGGCTTTCGTATCGGGGGCGGAAACACGCCTGTCGTTACCGCCCCGGTCGTGATTGTCCGACGCGTGCAGCGGTTGATGCTCATCACCGACCAGGTGCAGGAGGAACTTCAACGCGACGATCCGTTCCGACGGATCGGTGGCCGGGTTCGTGAGCTCCGCTTCGAATTGCTCAATCTTATCGACCACGCAGGATTGTGGCGGGCCATTCGACGCGGGCGTGCCGGGAGGAACCGGCGGATGATCGAAGCAGGCTCGGTTCATGTCCGGCCCGGTCAGTTCAAGATCGACGAAGTGCCACAGCCGTGTGCCCTGGCGCGCGCCATTGATATTCGCATCCCGGTATTTGTCAGCCCAGGTCGCGGCGGCGGCGATGGTGTGAGCGGTGAGCGAATCGGGATCAGCCATGAGCATGGCCTGAACGTTTTTCCGCGCGCCGGGGGTGAGAAATGATTGCGCGATCAGAGCGATCACCTCGTGCCCTTCGTCGCCCCAGGCGCACGCTGGCGCCGCTCCGGCCAGACAGAGCGGGAGAACCAACGATATCGCGGAGAAAACGCGTATGGCCAAATGTCGCATGGCCGGGTTTCGCATGAAATCGTCCTTGTAAAAGCTTCTGTGATCAACTGGCGGAAACCGGCGCGCTCGCGTCGTGGCAACGGGAGAGCGAGGCTTCTCGCGGATCGTATACCTGAAACTGATACGACCCCGCCAGGAAGGCGATTGCCGTCGATGCCGCTCGCGTGCAGCATCCCCGAACGAAGCCAAGACAATCAGGGACGAAACGATGAACCGGCGCTCTTTCATCCGACAAACCGCGATCGCCGGGACGACGGCGGTCGCGGCATTCACCGGGCCGGCCAGCGGGACCGAGCCCACGCCGAAACCCGCCGCGGAGGCAAAGAACGTGACCCAGACGCTCGCCCGTTACCTCGTCGCCGCGCGATTCGATGACCTGCCGGCGGCGGCGCGCAAGGAGGCTTCGCGGTCGCTGTTGAACTGGATGGCGGTCGCGGTCGGCGGGTGCCGGCACGAGGCGGTGGAAATCGCTCTGGCGGCTGTCACGCCGTTCGCCGGACCTCCACAAGCCGCGATTTTTGGCCGGCGGGAGCGGCTGGACGGCATGAACGCGGTGCTGTTGAACGGCATCAGTTCGCACGTATTCGACTTCGACGACACCGACCTGACGACCGCGGTTCACCCGTCAGCCCCTGTCGTGCCGGTGCTGCTGGCGCTGGCCGAGATGCGGAAGGTCTCCGGCCGGGAGTTCGTCAACGCGATGATACTGGGTATCGAAGCCGAGTGCCGGATCGCCCGCTCGGTCACGCCGACGCATCAGGACGTCGGCTGGCACGCGACAGGCTCGGTCGGCGCTTTCGGCGCGGCGGTCGGGGCGGGCAAGCTGCTCGGCCTCGACGAGGTACGGATGTGCCACGCGATCGGCCTGGCGGCGACCCAACCGGTTGGACTGCGTGAGATGTTCGGTTCGATGACGAAAAGTTTCCACCCCGGTCGCGCGGCGCAGAATGGCTTGCTCGCGGCGCTGCTGGCGGAGAAGGGCTACACGAGCTCGCTGAAGGGGATCGAAGCAAAGCGTGGTTGGGCGAATGTGCTGAGCACCGCGCGGGATTTAAGCGTGATCACCGAGGGCCTCGGCGCGCATTACGAAATCGCTCGCAACAGCTACAAGCCATTCGCCTGCGGGCTGGTCGTGCATCCGGTGATAGACGGCTGCATTCAATTGCGCGACGAGAACAAACTGACCGCGGCCATGATCGACCGCATCGACCTGGACATTCACCCGATCGTGCTTGAACTCACGTCGAATCGGACGCCTCGCACGGGGTTGGAGGGCAAGTTCAGCGTCTATTACGCCGCAGCCATCGGCATCGTCGCCGGCCGCGCGGGGGAAGCGCAGTTCAGCGATGCATCGGTCGCGGATCCGGTCACCAGCGCGTTGCGCGACCGGGTGAACACAACGATCGATACCACTTTGGCGCAGGATCAGGCACGCGTTACGATCCGGTTAAAGGACGGCCGGGTATTGGATCGCTTTATCACGCACGCTGTCGGAAGTGTTGAGAATCCGATGTCCGACACTCAGTTGGCGGCGAAGTTCACCGATCTGGTTTCCGGCATTCTGCCGGCCGATCGCGCGAGGCACTTGCTGGCTCTGTGCGGAGATATCGAAACCCTTGACGACGCGGGAGAGATCGCCCGGTCGGCTTCCGCGTAATATGATTTATGAACGGAACGTATTAAATCTACCGAAAGGCCGAGACACGGCGCGGTAAAATGGTATTGAGCAGTCGCCGGAGCGTGACCTCATGTCGCGTCGAAATCCGGTTAACTGAGGGGGTGGTATGTCACGCTTTTGGGCGATCTTTTGCGCATTCATTTTTGTATCTCACTCCGTCACCGCTGGTTCACTCGACTCGTGGGCCCCCGTCTCATCGCCTTCAGTCTCATCGCCTTCCGTCTCACCGGCTCCCGTCTCGTGGCCCCCCGTTTCCCAGCCTGAGGCAACCGGGCAGCGTTATCGCCCGATGCCCGCGTTGGTCTGGCCCGGCGCGCGGGTCGACCTGCCCGGATTGATGCCATTTTCGAATTTTCGCCTGTCGTCTTACCGGGTCGAAACGCCGACGGCCTCCGGCTGAGGCGCCGTCCGCGTCAGTCGTGTGGGTAAGCCGGGTCGCGACACGGCATGGAGAGAGGCAATTCATCGTGATCGACAAGGTGCACGGCCGGCTGGTTCTGTTTCAGAACGGCGCGCCGGTTTTTGTCGGGCCGGCGCTGACCGGGCTTAGCCTGGCGGACCGCCTGCCTGCCGACGCGCTTGGAAAAAGCTACGCCGAACAGACCGGGGAGAGGTATCGCGTCACGCCCGCCGGGCGTTTCACCGTTTCGCCCGATTGGGATCCGACTTACGGGATGGTCCTCGATATCAACGAGATCCAGGGCCGGGATTGGGCCATCGCCATCCATCAGGTCCCGATGGGACCGAGGTCCGGGTATCGGGACGCGCGGCTGCGGTCACCTTACGATCAGGACAAACATGTCACCGAAGGGTGCGTGAATGTCGACGCCAGCACGATGCGGCAATTGTCTCACTTTCTGCCGAGGCAAGGCGGTACGCCAATTTATATCCTGCCCAACGACGAAAGCCTCATCACGAAGTTCTTTCTCTGACGCGGGTCACAGGCGGCGTATGTCGACGCGCGCGGACTGAAACAGGCGCGTCCGGCCGCTCCATACTCGCACTTTGCATGAATTCCCCGCCGGCATGAGCACCGCGTGCCTTCGCGCGAGCCTTGTCCACCTCTGCTTCGCACGAGCACTCGCCGAGCCTTCGAGACACGAGCCGTCGACGGCGATCCACTTGCCATCCAACGATCCTCCGTGCGTCGACGACGACCACCTGACCGTCACCGAGCATCACCGTCGTCGCACGAGCGATCCACCGCGCCGTCGCACGAGCGATCCACCGTGCCGTCGCACGAGCGATCCCGCCCTGCCATCGCGCGAGCCAACCCGCCACGGCTGCCATGAGGGAACTCTTGCCGCGCTGACCCGTTGCCGCGCTGGTAAACGGAGTCCTACGTCATGACCCGCGTTACGGGAATTTTGAAGCTTTCGATTATTGTCTCCCAATTGATTTGCACCGCCGCGCTCGCGGCTCCGGCCCGGACGCCCGAAAGCGGGCGGAGGAACCACACGCGCCGGCCTCTGCCCATCACGCGCGGTTCACCAACGCCACCTGGTGGGCGTGAGAGCGCGATCGGCTGAGGTTGTATCAACCCCAGGCGTCGATCGCCCTCTCAAAGAATTTGCGCCGGAGCGAGATGGGGTCATCCTCAATCAATCACACTCTAAGTTCGCTTCCTCCCACCATCGCGCGCGCAAGACGGTCACGGTCGCCGCCGAGGTGAAGGAGCAGCCGGAACGAGAGGCTTGCCACCATTGCCGAATGGGACGCTCTCGCCGCAGGAACAGCAGGTCCGCAAAATCGCCGCCCAATTTGGCGACCGGGATTTCCTGATGGTCGACAAGCCCGCCGGGCGGGTCGTCCTGTTCGAGGATGGTGAGCCCGTCTATGTCGGATCGGCGTTGACCGGCCAAAGCACCGCGGACACCCTGCCTCCGGGTGCGCTCTCGGAGAAGTTCGCGCAATTGGTCGCGGTCAAGGACAAAGTGACCCCGGCCGGCCGGTTCACCATTACTCCCGGGTTCGACCCCCATTACGGACCGCTGTTCGATATCAATGAGATCCAGGGCAAGGACTGGGGCATCGCGATTCACCAGGTATATCTGGGGATCCCGTCCGAAAACCGCGCGGCGCCAGATTGCTGTCGCCAAATAAGGACGACAAACACATCACCTATGGCTGTATCAACGTCGCGCCGGAAACGATCCAACTGCTGATCCGCGAATTGCCGAGCGATCATCCAACGGTCCTTTATGTCTTGCCGCAGGATGAAACCAGGACCGCCGCATACTTCACCCAGCATAATTCGTGACAACGGCGGAGGCGCCGTCACTGCGGCGGCGCCACGCGTCTCGGCCGGCCCAATACGCGGCGGCTCCGGCGAGTTGGAAGGCAGCGGCGGTGAGGAACACGATGCGGGCACCGCCGCGCCCTCGCCCGGGCCGGTGGCATCGCGGATCAGCCCAAACGTCATTGGCGCGAACGCAAGGTCGCTTGCGAGACAGCGGTCATCAAGGCGACCACGCGGATGGTGTCACCCTTCGCGAACTCCGTCTGCGCGATCAGCGGAGGCATGGAGGTCGCGTTGCCGATGCCGACCCGAAGCAGCAGCACGCCAGCAGCAATAGCGGTACATTCGTCCCGCTCGCCGCCAGGAAAACGCCGCAACCAGCGATTTGCACGCCATAATTCAACGCCGCCACCACACGGCGATCCGCGCCCGCCGGCAGCAGCCAACCGACCAGCGTGCGCCCGGCAATGGCCGCCACCGTCGCGAGCCCCATCGCCAGACCGGCGCCTCGTGATCCCATCGCCGCCGCCAGTAATGAGAACAGATGCGCGATCAATCCGATTTGAGCGAACAAACCCAGTGCCATCCCGATGGTCAGGGTCTGGAACGAGCGATCTCGCCAAACGCGAGCCACCGGCGGCGGCGATGGATCGGCCGAGATGGTCCTCGCCGACGGCGAAGGAGTCTCGCCGTCCGGCACGAGGCCCATCGACTCCGGCGTGCGGTTCAGCACCGAACCGACAACAGAATAATGATCGCGACCATCGCGATGCCAACGGTGATGGTTGCCATCTGAAAGCCGAGCCAGCCAATCAGCGCGACCCAGAGCGGGGAGAAGATGACGCCCCCGACGCTTGCGCCGTTATATGCGGCGGATAGAGCGGCCGGCCGGCGCGGATTGAACCAGAGCGAGACCATCGCATTGATCCCAGCTGGGCCGAGGGTGACCCAACCTCGCTCCACTGGCAGAGCACCCAGGAAGAGTTGCCAGGGGGAGGCCGCCTGTGCCCATACGACAACGCCCATCGCGAGACAGACCGCGCCCCGATAGTCGCCCATCCCACGCCAATGCGCCGATAGATTGCGGGCAGATTGGCGACCGCGACGCTCCCACGAGGAAATGGACAGTCATCGCGGCTGACACCAGACCAACCGACCAGCCTCGGGCGTCATCGCACCGCCTGGAGAAAGACCGGCGGCCCATAGAAGCCGACGCCCCAACCGAAGACGGCCACCACGAAAGCCGCGGCGACGACCGTCCAGCCATAAAATCCGCGCATCCCAGACCTCCCCGGCAGGCGGCGCTTTTGGCAGAGCGCGTCCGGGGCTACGCTTCGACCTGGATCGAAGCACTCTGGCTCGTCGTTCATGCTAAAACGTCATCGGACAGCGGAGGCTTGGCGTCATGGTCACCACGGCATCGATGGCGGAGGTCGCGACCCTGGTGGGGGAGCCAGCTCGGGCCGCCATGCTCCAGGCGATGATGGACGGGCGGGCACTGACCGCGACCGAGCTGTCCGGCGTCGCGGGGATCACGCCACAGACCGCGAGCTTTCATCTGTCCCGGCTATGCGCGAGCGGTCTTGTTGGCATGCTGCAGCAGGGGCGGCATCGTTACCATCGGCTGGCGTCGCCTCAGGTCGCGCAGCTACTGGAGAGTTTGATGCTGGTCGCGGCGGGGACTTTGACGCCGCGCACTCGTACCGGACCCCGCGATGAGGCGTTGCGGGCGGCGCGCACTTGTTACGATCACATCGCCGGGCAGCTTGGCGTGGGGATCGCGGACGCGATGAAGCGGGAAGGCTGGGTGGAGATGGACGACGACGCCGGGATCCTGACGGTCAGCGGCAGCGCGTTCCTGGCGCGGCTTGGGATCGACCTGGACCGCTCGGTGGAGAAAGCGTCGGACGCGAGCGTTGCCTTATGCCGCCTGTGCCTGGACTGGAGCGAGCGGCGGCCGCATTTCTCCGGCCGATTGGGCGTGGAGTTGTGCCGCCACAGTTTGGCTCTGGGCTGGGTCCGCAAACGCCCAGGGTCTCGCGCGCTGGACGTGTCGCCGGAAGGCAAGCGAGTGTTCCGCGATGTGTTTCGCGTCGGCATGCAATCACGATGAGGTAGAAGCGCTCGATCTGGCGAGTTGACGTCGCCCACGGCTGGGATTTGTTTCGGACGACATTATCAGCCGTGCGGATCGTTCGCCCTCCACTCCGCTTAGCGGAAAAATCAAAGTTAATTCGGCGCACCCTTCCGAGATGATATAGCAATGGTTCGTGCAATGCCTGCTTGCATTTTTCAGCAATGTAACACGATCGTATCAGTCATTCAGGAGGCCGTTGTCCTTGAGGCCAATCTCGCGCCGTATGAATTACGTGGAGGATAACAACGCTTTCGCCACCATCCGGTAGGAGATCGAACGTGTACGCTATGATGTATCGGCGACGGATAACGGTCTTCTCGGGACGTGCCTGAAACACGTCCGGGACGGCCTATCGCCGTAACTCCCAGGCCGTCTCCCGCCTTCCGTATCTCTAGCAAGTATCCTCCGTGCGGCGGACGGATCGCGAGCGCGCTATATAGGCGATACCACTATCAAGTTCCTTGAGCGCGTCTTCAGACCATAGAACTGGGCGCTTCAGACTTTTGCTTGCTCAGCGGCGGCGATTGTTTTCTCCAACCTTGCCATGGCCTCATCGTGCGGCACCAGACGACCGTCTTTCATGTCCGCCAGACCGCGTTCGATGCCTGCAACGATTTCCACTTCGCGCGAGACGTACTTAGAGATGGCCTCGGCCGCCAGAAAAGACCTGGAGCGATGGGTTACATGCGCAAGACGACTCAGCTGCTCCTTGGCCTCCGGAGTCAACCGAATCGTCAGAGTCGTGACTAGCTGGCATTGAAATTTCCGAAACCGCGAAGCGTATGTGTACAATGTAACACAATTCTAGGTGATGTCCAGCACTTCGCAAAAAGCGACCTTGGACTGCCGTCATCGCGCATACCCCTGGGTGTCGCGGCGCGTAATGACGGACGCCCCCACACACGCAATTAAAGTCGGTTTTCGACGCACATTGTCTGAGACAGAATCAACGAGTTCGACGCACAATCGCTGAGCTGGAACGCACGTCCGTGAGGCGGACGCGCAATGGATAGCCGGCGGTGCGCGATGTGAACTGCCGCCAGGTTCGGACTCTTCCGCGGACATCGAGGCCGGCAGATCTACCCAGGCAGCGGCTCACCTCCTGGCGGTAAGTTCCCGAGACGTCGCATCCAGGATGGCCGTAGCTCCTACCAGTATGCTCAGAGGTTCGTCTCCATGTCCCAAGGGTAATCCGCCGAGGACCGGCACCCGCAGCGGATCAAGATGCTCGTGCAACAAATCAACGATAGTGAACGTGTCGCTCGGCTGAAATCCCGTGAACTGGCCGAGAGCAACACCCGCGAGACCAGCGAGATGCCCGGCCTTGCGGAGCATCGTCAATTGTCGATCAACTTGCCCCAGATACATGTTGACCGCTTCAAGAAGGAGGATGGCTCCGTCCAGCGGTGGAAGCACCCAACCAGCAGCCGTCGCAATTGAATCGAGGTTGCCGCCCAGCAGGAACTCCTTCCACGACGCCCGATGTGGTCAAGGTGGAAGTTAACTCCTCGGCCCTGGACCGGATCACGATTGGCTCGTCCGTCATCAGCAGGCTTCGGAGCGAAACCTCGTTCCGCGGGCCGAATTGCCCATCCACCTCAATCAGGGCTCCATGTACGCCGCTGATCCCGCAGTGCTTCCACAGAGCGAGATGGAGGATCGTGATGTCACTAAACCCAATCAGGAACTTTGGATCGCGGCGCGCGGCATCAAAGTCCAGGCGTTCTGCGATTCGGTAGGAACCCTTGCCGCCTCGCGTGGTGAAGATTGCCCGCATGTCGTCGTCGCGAAGGGCAGTATTGATATCCGTCAGGCGCTCATCGTCTGTTCCAGCGAGATAACCGTCCTTCCGGAAGGCATGCTCGCCGAAGTCCACCCGTAGCCCCCACTCCTCCAACCTCTCCGCACGTCGAAGGACATCATCCCGTTGCGGCGTGCTGGCCGGCGAAACGAATCGGACCTTGTCGCCGGGCTTCAATCGCGATGGTCGGTTGGGGGTGGGATGGTCGTCTGATCGAAAGGGCCATGATCCGGTCCCCGCATGTCTTGTGTTTGGTGTCTGCCGCCCATCAAACTCGATGGCAACCTCGTTTGGCTATACCTCAGAGACACGGCGACACGAGACAGGTTCCGCGCCTCGATTCGGTCGCTTACGGTATTCCAGGGCGCCGGTATCCGAACGTC
This sequence comes from uncultured Actinomycetota bacterium, assembly GCA_963716965.1. Classification (GTDB taxonomy): domain Bacteria; phylum Actinomycetota; class Actinomycetes; order Actinomycetales; family Microbacteriaceae; genus Amnibacterium. Next base: position 151,225 of record CAVQUZ010000002.1, read on the forward strand.
TTTGACCGAATTGGAGCAGAATGACCGCGTAAAGCTACGCGAGTGCCTTGTTTCCGGCTGGGTACGCGTCGATACCGGTAGCGGCTTCCGCTCCCGCGTTGGTGAATGGCTCAGATATGGGGGGGGTTCAGGGTCGGGGTCGGGCCAGCCGTCTGTCTTGAAACTTGCCGACTGATGCGAAGCCGGCCTGCCTCAACCTAGTGTGCTCGGACGCCGGAACAGCGCCAGGCCCGCGCCGATCACCGCGACCACCGCGGTCAGCGGACCGAAGCCGGAAAAGCCCTGCACGCCCAGCATCCAACCGCCAAGACCCGGCGGCGCCCATCCAGCCGATGCTGGAGCAGGTAACGTTCCACCCCATCACCGTTCCCCGGATGTGCGAGGGCACCTGCGCCAAGCGACGCCATCATCGCGGGCCGGGCGATGGCGTTGAGGAACACATAAAGAAACCCCATGCCGACCGACATCGTCACGCTGGTGCGCCAGCCGAACAGGCCGAGCGCCGCGACGCCGGACGTGACCATCGCCACGGCGTAGATCATCAGCCGGTTGCTCAATCGATCCGCCAGTTGCCCACCCAGAATGCGTGCCCAGAATGTTGCCGGACGCGAAGATCGCCAGCGGCAGCGCGACGGCGTCCAGACTGACGTTGATAGGTCGATTGCAGAAATGTCGCGAAATACACGATCGTGAGACCGTAACAAATCCGCTCGGCGACGCCCATCGCCAGCAGGCGCATCACCGGCCACGACAACGCGGCCCATGTCGATGGCGGCTTCGATCCGGCGGCTCGGGCGGAGGTGGGGCGGCCTCGGGTGGTGATCAGCAATCCGACCGCGGCTATCGCGGCCAGCGCGCCGATGCACAGGTTGACGCCGCGCCAGCCGATCATCGAGCCGAGCCATGCCGCGACCGGCACGCCGATCAGCAGGGTCAGCGACTGGCCGCTCATGACCCAGCCGAGAGCGCGGCCTTGCTGATCCTCGGCGACGCGGGAGGATGTTTCGGCGAACAGCACGCCGGTGTACATGCCGCTGCAGCCGCCGGTGACGACGGACCAAAGCGCGACCAGCAGGAACGACGGCGCGCTGGCGATGCCGATCAGCCCGAGGCACAGCGCGAACGGTCCCAGCGATCAGGAATGGCCGGCGGCCCCAGCGGTCGGACCACGCGCCCGCCAGCATTCCGGTGACGGCCCAGGAGATGGAGGTGGCGGCGACGAGATCGGCGACGAGGGGCATGGTGGTGGACAGGTCTCGTGCCATGTCCAGCAGGAACGGCGCGCGCGTGGTGCCGCTGGAGGCCGCCGCGAACATCGCCAGCGCGGCGGCCGCGAGCAGCGCCCAGGGCATGGGCGCTTCGGCGGGTCGCGCTGCGGTCGCGACGGTGGCTGGTGCCGGCGCGCTCACGCGCTCCTGCGTCGCCACGCGCTGAGTTGCTGCACCGAGGTATGGACGTGCACGACGACCGGCCGGTCGTTGGTGGACAGGGCTTCGGCGATGACGCCGGCGATGTCGGATTCCTCGTGGATGGTCAGGCCCTTGGCGCCGAACGCGGTGGCCCAGATGGCGAAGTCGGGATTGGTGAGTTGCGTGGCGGACTGATACGGCCGGCCCGGGTAGCGCATGTCGTGATGCTGCATGATGGTGCCGTAACAATTGTTGTCCGAAACGATGAACACCGGGTTGACGCCGTATTGGCGGGCGGTGGCGAGTTCGTTGCCGGTCATCAACGCGCCGCCGTCGCCGGCGAAAGCGATGACCTGGGTGCCCGGGCCGGCGCAAACAGGCCGCGACGCCCATCGGCAGCCCCGACCCCATCGCGCCGACGACCGAGGCCAGGAACATCTGACCCGGCTTCATCAGCAGATAACGATGCACGAACGTCGCGAAATTGCCGGCGTCCGAGGTGACGGTCGCGTCGTCGGTGAGATGCTTGTTGATCTCGGCGATGACGGCGGAGAAATTGACGCCGTCCGACGTTGGCTCCCATTCCGGCTTCGTCACGCGCTTGTGGGTTTCGTTGAGTTTGGCGACCCAACTCTGGCGCTTCGCGGCGTTCTTCGGCGGGCCTTTCGCCAGCAGGGCGCGGACGACGGCGGCGGGCTCGCACGCCATGCCGAGGTCGGGGCGCCAGACGCGGCCGACCTCATTCGCATCCGGCCAGACATGCACCAGCGGCAGTTGCGGATCGGGCGCGGCGGGGAAGGTAAAACCTTGCGAAAGCGAACCGGTGATGCGTTCGCCGAGTGCGACGAGAAGGTCGGATTTCTTCATTTCGGCGAGCGTGTCGGCGTGCACGCGGGACGCCATATAGCCGCCGTAGTTGGGATGGAACGCGTCGAACAAATGCGGCCGGCGATGCGTGGGCATGACCGGCAGCATCCACTGCTCGGCCAGTTTCGTTACGTCCGGCGACCTCCGCTGGGCGCAGCGCGGTGCCGACCCAGATCAGCGGGCGTTCGGCGTTGGTCAGCATCTCGGCCAGGCGATCGATGTCTTCCGGCAACGGTCCGCCTTGCGCCGTCGGGCGAGGTTTGGCGATGGGCGCGTCGGTTTCGGCATCGAACACGTCCTCGGGGACGATGATGGCGACGGGTCCGGGCGTGCCGCTTTCAGCGATGTGGAAGGCGCGGGCGATCGCCTCGGAGGCCTGTTCCGGTTCGTTGACCTCGATCACCAGCTTGGTGATGTCGGACAGCAGGCGGGAATAGTTTTGTTCCTGCAACGCCATGCGGCCGGCTTCGAAGCGTTCGACCTGGCCGATCAGGACGACCAGCGGCGTGGCATCGTGGAACGCGGTGTGCAGCCCGATCATCGCGTTGGACAGGCCGGGACCGCGGGAGACGACGCAGACGCCGGCCCGGCCGCCGCGCATGCGGCCATCGGCGGCGGCCATGAAGGCGGCGCCTCCCTCGTGGCGGCAGACGATCAGGCGCATGCGGTTGTTGTCGACGAGGGCGTTGGTGAAGCCGAGATAGGATTTCGCCCGGGAACGCAGTAGATCAGGTCGATGTCATGGGCTTCGAGACTATCGACGAGCAGGCGGCCGACCGCTGCGGGCCATGGGGCGTTCCTCCGGGGTTCTTGGTGGGGAGGGTGTAGCGGTGGGGTGCGGGAGGGGTCAAACAGAGGACGCCGTTGTCGTGATGTTCGATTACCCGGCGGCGCGCCAGATTTATTCGGATCCGGCACGTCAGGACAAGGCATGTTTCGAAGGCTCCCTGACGTCCCATCAGTATCGAGCTCACCGCGTTCGGAAAGACAACACTCGTGTCGCAGACGAGGGCGAGCAGACCTCCATGTCCAGGGTTGGATGCCGGACCGTGCTGGGTCTGCTTCAGGGATCGCATTCCCGGCGCGGGAACACGAAATACGAGAATTGGTTTGCGCCCAAAATGGGCGCATGATCCATATTAACATGCGGATCATCGCCCGGCGGACTTTGAAGGCGTTCGTCGACGACCGCACGGGTCACAGGGATCATTCGGCGCTCAAAGCCTCGTTGGATGCCTGGTTTGACGAAGTGAGCAAGGCCGAGTGGATCAATACCGCCGACGTGAGCGGAGCGATGCGGCGGCAAGTATCATCTCGGCGGACCGGGTGGTGTTCAACGTCAAAGGAAACAGCTACCGGCTGGTGGTCGCTGTAAATTTCGAGAAGTCGATCGTTTTCATCAAATGGATCGGCACTGATGCGGCATATGATGGAATTGATGTCAGGACGATACAGTTTGACGAACGAAATCAAACCGATTCGTACCTGAGGCGGACCATGCGGCAGCCCTCGCCGAAGTCGAACGGCTTTGGAACGCTCCGCCTGACACGCCGGAAAGCGATCGACTTGACGTCCTGGCGACCTTGATCGCGGCGTATGAGGATCAACATTTTCATTTTGATCCCCCGGACCCGATCGAGGCCATCAAATTTCGGATGGAACAGCGGGGGCTGACCCGAAAGGACCTTGAAACGATGATCGGCACGCGCGCGCGGATCGCGGAGGTGCTATCGCGCAAACGAGGTCTTTCCATCACCATGATCCGGCGGCTGCATGCGACGCTCGGCATTCCGGCCGAGGTCCTGATTCAGCCTTCACGGAGGGCCAGGTCCGCGTGACGTATCCGATGGCGACGCGACCACCGGAGCCGTGTCCCGTTGAAGGTGAGCCCGGGACGTACGGCGGAGAGGCCAGAAGCGCCGAGATTGCCCCGTCTCAGGGCCTCACCGCGCCCACGACGCCCTGATCAGGCGAATGCTCGCCTGATCCGCCCCCAATCCTCTACCGCGTGCTCCTGTCCCGGCAGGATCGAGAACACGATCTGACTGAAGCCCGGCCGCTTCGATCGCGGCGATTCGTTCGATCAACTCCGGCGCGGTCGCGGTCCATGTCGCGTGACGGATCAGGTCCGCGGTCAGGAACGGGCGTTCGTCTTCCCGAACGAACATCAGATGGCCGCGGTGGTTCGACAGATAATACGCGCCTTGCGGCCCATATCCTCGCGCCATTTCCACATACTTCGCCACCGCCTCCTGAAACGGTGCCGGCAATGGGCGTGCGGTTGGGCAGTCCGCTCAATGCCTCATCGGCCGCGCGATGCAGCATCACGGCTGCTCGCGGTCCGGCCTGCGCGATCACTCTGGGCGAGTCCGCCGCCTCCCCTGGTTCAAGCACAGCTCCGCCCGCCCAGGCGACGGCATTTAGCGACGCGGGAGGGTGACCGGCTTCGGCCCAGGCGGCGCGCATCAGCGCGAGGTTCGCCGAGGCGTGCGCGACCGAGGCGGCGCCATCGATCCACCCGCCTCCAGCTTCGCCGTCAGCGCGCGCGCCTTCGGGCCGGACGCCGCGATATACAGTGGCATCGGATCATCCAGATTGATCAGACCCAGGTCCGGATTGAGGAAACGAATCAGACGCTGCTTGCCCTCGACCTCCGGGATCTCCACCGTTTCGCGACGCCACAGTCCTTGCACGACGCGGATATACTCTTCCATTTCCGACAGCTTCACCGCGCCGAGACCCATGGTGCGGCGGCCGGTGAACCCCGTGCTGATGCCGAAATCGATCCGCCCCGGCGCGAGCTTGTTCAACGATGCGAACGCGTTCGCGGTGACGGCGGCGATCCGGTTGGACGGGATCAGCACGCCGGTGCCCAACCGGATGCGCGTGGTTTTCATCGCGCAGGCCGCCATGGCAACGAAACAATCGGCGCTGAGCAGTTGCGTGTCATAGAACCAGGCGTGGTGAAACCCGAGTTCCTCGGCTCGGCGCACCAGGCGCCAGGAATCCGAATCTGTTCGGGATGGCGATACCGAATTTCATGTGTTATCCTCCTCGGGTGGCCTTACCATGACGGTAAGCTCTTGCCACGTCGCCCGCTTCACGTCCGCCCGTTCTGGCGCGTCACCCTGGCAAGCTTCACCCTGGCACACTCCTCCTGACACCCAGGTTCCGGCACGTTCTTTTTTGGCACCCCCTTTGGCACCCCTTTTGGCACCCCCTTTGGCACCCCCTTCTGGCACCCCCTTCTGGCACCCCCTTCTGGCACCCCCTTCTGGCACGCCGTTTCCGTCACGTCCTTTTGACACGCCCTTTCTGGCACGCCCTTTCTGGCACGCCCTTTTGGCACGCCCTTTCGGCATGCCTCGTCCTGGCACGCCCTTTCCGGCACACCCCTGCTGCACGGCCCGTTTGGCGCGGCCCCTCTGACACGCCTCGTCCCGGCGCATCCCACTCTGTCGCGCGCGCCCACTTCGACGGGCTGGCGGAGCTCACGGGGCTTGCCGTGCGTCGCGCCGAGCGGTTAAGTCCGCCTGGTTGGCGAAAGGGACGTTCATGGCGGTCAATAAGATCTACCAGGACTCGGAAGCGGCGCTCGCCGGCGTGCTGCGCGACGGCATGACCATCATGTCCGGCGGCTTCGGCCTCTGCGGCATCCCCGAGGCACTGATCGAGGCCATCCGCGCCTCCGGCGTCAAGGACCTCACCATCATCTCCAACAACGCCGGCATCGACGACGCCGGGCTTGGCCTGCTGCTGCACACGCGGCAGGTGAAGAAGATGATCAGCTCCTACGTCGGCGAGAACGCGACCTTCGCGAAACAATACCTCGCCGGCGAACTGGAGATCGAGTTCAACCCGCAAGGCACGCTCGCGGAACGAATTCGCGCGGGCGGCGCGGGCATTCCGGCATTCTTCACCGCCACCGGCGTTGGCACCCAGATCGCCGAGGGCAAGCCAACCCAGGTGTTCGACGGCCGGACCTATGTGATGGAGCGCGGGCTGCACGCCGATCTGGCGGTGATCCACGCCTGGAAGGCCGATCCCGAGGGCAATCTGATCTACCGGATGACCGCGCGGAACTTCAATCCGATCATGGCCACCGCCGCCGAAATGGTCGTGGCGGAGGTCGAGGAAGTCGTCGACGCCGGCGCAGATCGATCCCGACCACATCATCACCGCCGGCATCTTCGTCAACCGGATCGTTCCGCTGACGGCGGTCAACAAACGCATCGAACAGCGCACCGTACGCAAGCGCTACTGAGGAGACCGCGAGCATGGCCTGGACCCGTGATCAGATGGCCGCCCGCGCGGCCCGCGAGTTGCGCGACGGCTTCTACGTCAATCTCGGCATCGGCATCCCGACGCTGGTGGCCAACCACCTGCCGGACGGGCGTTTCGATCCAGTTGCAATCGGAGAACGGCATGCTCGGCATGGGCCCGTTCCCGTTCGAGGGCGAGGAAGACGCCGACCTGATCAACGCCGGCAAGCAGACCGTCACCACGCTGCCGACCACCAGCTTCTTCGACAGCGCCGCGAGCTTCGCCATGGTGCGCGGCGGGCATATCGACATCTCGATCCTCGGCGCGTTGCAGGTGGCGGAGAACGGCGATCTGGCGAACTGGATGATCCCGGGCAAGATGGTGAAAGGCATGGGCGGCGCGATGGACCTCGTCGCCGGCGTGCGGCGCGTCGTCGTGCTGATGGAGCACACCGCCGGCGGCAAGCCCAAGCTGCTGAAACGTTGCAATCTGCCGCTGACCGGCGCGGGCGTGGTCGATCTGATCATCACCGATCTCGGCGTGTTCGAGGTGCCGGAGAAAGGCCACGACGGCGATCTGCGCCTGCTGGAGATGGCGCCCGACGTGACGCTCGACGAATTGCGCGCGAAGACCGAGGCATCGTTCCGGTCTGTCAAACAGCTGATTTAACCGCTCGGTTGTTCCGATCAGTTCGCCGATGACGCGGGTCCAGACCGTTTCCATCTCATCGTCCAGTCCGGCCCCAGAATGGATTTGAACGTCGCCATCACGGACAGATAGAAGCGGTCGAACATCTCGGGCTCCACGCCGAGACCTTGATGATTGACCCGCTCGATCTGGATCAGGTTGGCGCCATAGGAACGGTCGCCGAGAAAATCCAGCAGGCTTTCCATCGTCACCTGGAACATCTGGCCGCGCACCAGGCCGCCGTTGTCGCGGACGAACAACGCCTCCACCTCGGGCAGTTCGGCGAACAGGCGCTCGAAGATCAGCGGCACCGGGTCGCCGCACGCGCTCGGCGACACGCTCCATTGTCTGGCTGATGACCGTGGCGTCGTTCATCATGACCGGTCCTCGGAGCGCCTCGCTTCTGGCAGCTTCGCCGATCCGGTGGCGGTGGTGGAAGGCCGCGCGTTATCGGACCCAGCTGGGCGTCGTGTGATCCGCGCCAAACCCGCCGGCCGCGACGGCGAGCGCATTCATGTCGGCGATCGTGAGCGTCAGATCGGCTGTTCTGCCCGCAGTCATCCTGCTGATCGTCGCTGGTGCGAGGCCCAGCCCAATGAACCCGATAGAGGCGGATTGGGCCTGGGCGTACGTTGTTCAAGGATCAGGCTGCCACCGGATCGGCGAAGCACCCCGGCGTCCAGCACGCAGGCCTCGGCGCCGGGACGGCGAAACGGTCAAACGGGCGTCGGTGTCGAAACCCGCCACACGCGCGGGATCGAAGTCAACCATGTCACCCACTGACGGACCGAATTCCGCGACCTGGCGCGCAATCGCCAGCGACGCCATACCCCGTGGCCAACGCGGCGAGGATCGTGACCAGGAAGATCTGGATGGTTTGGCCGGGTCTTGCGACGATCCGAGGCCATCGGTCGCTGATCCTTTGCTTGTCGCCTGCACAGTGCACGCTCAATGGTTGACCAATCGTCAACGTTCCGGCCAAAAAAAATGGCGGCACCGGGAATTGGGTGCCGCCAAAGTTTGGGGAGGAGTCCAAGAGAGAAGCCGGGCAAGGCGACCTCGCCCGCCTCTCGAAAATCATCATCGGTCGCAAGCCGCGGCCGCTGCTTTGATCGTGGATCAAAGGCCTGCGATTTTTTCGCTGCTCGAAGCACGAGTGAATGGCGAACGATCAGCCGGTGAACGCCGGCATCACGTCGCGGGCGAACCAGCGCAGTTGCTCCTCGAATTCGTTGCGGCGACAGGCCCTCGGCCCAGTGGACCATGAAGTCTTCCATGCCGGGATATTTGGCCTCGATCGACTTGATGCCGTCGATCACCTGTTGCGGGCGAGCCGCAGAACCACGCCTTTTGCTGCACGCCGTCGCGCAACGAGGGTGTTCTGGCGGGCGCGCCCGGCGTGCCCCAGGTGCGGCCGTGCTCATCGGCGTAACGGACGAAGCCGAACGGCGCGAACCACTTATAGCGCTCGTCATGCGCCGGTTCGACCTTGCGGATCGCTTCCTCCTGGTCCTTCGCGAGATAAAGGCCGGCGCCCCAGACCATATCCTGGCCCAGTTGCTTCGTCGTGGCCGTATCTGCGCGCAGGCCTCGTGATAGGCGCGGATGACGTCGTCGAGGATTTTCTCGCCGTTCAGCACGACCATCGCCTTCAGGCCGTATTTCGCCATCATATCGATCGTGCGGCCGCTGGCGATCGGCATGTAGACCGGCACCGGCCGATGGATCGGCCGCGGCACCAGCGTGATTTCTTTCAGTTTGTAGCCGCGATAATCGACCTCGGGCGGGCAGGTGAAATACTTGCCCTGGAAGCTGAACGATTCCTCGTTGAAGGCCTTCAGCATCAGTTGCACGCCTTCTTCGAACACCTCGCGGTTTTTGTCGGCGTCGATCAGCGGGCCGCCGAAGGTTTCCACCTCGCGCGTGTGATAGCCGCGGCCGACGCCCATGATCACGCGGCCGCCGGTGACGATGTCGGCCATCGCGTAATCCTCGGCGAGGCGCAGCGGATGCCACATCGGCAGCACGTTGAAGCCGCAGCCGAACTTCAGTCGTTCCGTCTGCGTGGCGAGCCAGAGCCCGAGCTGGATCAGGTTCGGCAAGCACTCATAGCCTTCGTGCTGGAAGTGATGCTCGGCCGTCCACAGCGCGTGGTAGCCGGTTTCGTCCATCACGCGGGCGATGCGGCGCGCGGTCCAGAACACCTCGGCGAGGCGGTCGTTGGAATAGCGGCGGTCGTTGGCGGGGGTGCCGTCGAGGCCGACATTGTCGAGGTCGATCTGGCCGACATACAGCACATGGAAGCGTTTGATCATGGGGTTTCCTCCAGATTCCGATTGGCACCATGAGGGAGCAGACCGTGGGCTCGGTCAACCGCGTCGGCCATATCGATCGACCGGAACAGCGAGCCTTGCCGCGCGTGCCGAATTGATCCACGACGCGGGGCGAGCATGATGGTGAGTGACGTTTCCGGAATCATCCTTTTCGTCGACCGGTATCACTGTCCTGACACGACCTTGCCGATCGGGACCCAACGGCCGCTCTCGAACCGTTGGATCTGAAACTTCCCGATCCCGCGTATAGTCGGTTGGAGTCGTCGTCACCGTGATGCCCGGCAACAACATCGGCACGCGCACGTTGTCCATATGCGTGGCGATGGCGAGCAGATTGTCCCGGGTCAGTGTTGATCCCGCCTTTTCCAGCACGTACGCCGCCAGCCACGAAACGATATAGCCTCCCACGACCAAATTGTCCCGCGGATTGCCCTGAGTCAGATTTGCTTCGCCCACTCCAGAAATGTCTTCACATCTGCATCATCAGCCCAGTTTGGGTCGAATGGATCTTTGGAGTAGGCGGTGGAGATGAGGCCTTCCGCGTTTTCCAGACCAGCGGGCTTGAGCACCGGCTCAACGCCGCTGGCGACACTGCACACCAGATGCAGCGGCGTCCAGCCGAGATTATGACGCGCCTCTGATATGTTCGGCGCCGGCGCGTTGCGTTCCCGCGAAATAGAACACATTCGCACCGGACGCCTTCGCCGCCACCATCTGCGAATCGACGGTCGGATCGGCGACTTCGAAGGTTTGCTCGCTGACGATCATGGCGTCCGCCTTGTCGCCGAGACCGGATCGGAACCCAGCGCGGAAATCCTTTCCGAGATCGTCGTTCTGATAAAGGATCGCTATTTTCGGTGCCGGGACGGTTTCGATGACATACCGAGCCATCGCTTTGCCTTCCGCGGTGTAGCCCGGCGCGAACGCGATCGTCCATGGATAGTTCTTGGGATCTCTGAATCGGCTCGCCCCGGTGCTGATGAACAACTGCGGCACCTTCTTCAGGTTGAGGTATCTTTCCACCGCCGCGTTGGTGGGCGTTCCGATCGATCCGTACATCATCAGGACGTTCTCGTCCTCGACCAGCCGGCGTGTCGCTTCCACGGTTTTCGGCGGCACGTAACCATCGTCGAGCGACATGAGCTTGATCTGCCTGCCATTGATGCCACCGGCCTTGTTCACGGCGGCGAAATAAGCCAACGACGCCTGCCCGACCGCTCCCGCGACCGAAACGGGACCGCTGAACGGCACGGTTTGCCCGAGCTTGATCTCCGTATCGGTCACGCCGGGATCGTATCGTTGCGCCATCGCGGAGCGGTTCGCGACCATGCACAGCGCCAAAACCGCGCCGACCATCTTGTTAGGCATTCGCCTGTCCTCCCTGAGCCCGCCGGCCGGCGCCAATCGTCGGAGGCGGCGTTCCGGTGGTCAACCCCGTTGAAGTTCCGCGCCGAGAACCACGAGATATCCGACCGTAAGTTTCTGGGCGGCCCCCTGGCGCTTGCCCACTCTCATCGCGGACGGTACCAAGCGCTCACCGTGGAGGAGGAGGAAAGCCATGGATCCATTCTTGCGCCGCCGCCTTGGCCGAACCCAGGTCGAGGTCACCCAACTCGGCTTCGGTGGCGCGGGCCTCGGTGACCTGTTCGAGGTGATCCCGGAAGCACAGGCCGCCGCGACGTTGCGGGCCGCCTGGGACGCCGGCATTCGTTACTTCGATACCGCGCCCTGGTACGGCCTGACCCAAAGCGAGCACCGCTTCGGGCGCGCATTGTATCGCCAACAGCGCGGCGACTTCGTGCTATCCACCAAGGTCGGACGCACGATGCACGCCGTTCATCATGCCGAGACCTACGACCGAGGCATGTGGGCGGGCGGACTGCCATTCCGGGTACGGTTCGACTATAGTTACGACGGCGTCATGCGTTCATTCGAGGACAGCCTGCAACGGCTGGGACTGCCGCGCATCGACCTGCTGCTGATCCACGATCTGGATCTGCAATATCATCAAACCGAACAGCGTGTCGGCGCGTTGTCTGACGGAATTGCACAATGGCGGCGCGCGTGCGTTGGCGGAACTGAAGGCATCCGGTCTGATCGGCGGCTTTGGCGCCGGAATCAACGAACTCGGGATGATCCCCCGCTTCCTCGACCTGATCGACATCGACTTCTTTCTGGTCGCGCTGCCTTACACGCTGCTTGATCAACAGGTGCTGGACAGCGAGTTTCCGCGTTGCGCCGAGAAAGGGCATCGGCTTTGTCATCGGCGCGGTGTTCGCCTCGGGGATTCTCGCGACCGGCGCGGTGCAAGGCGCGCGTTACGCCTATGCGCCCGCGACACCCGAGATTCTGGCAAAGGTGGCGCGCATCGAGGCGGTGTGTGAGCGCCACGGCGTGCCGCTCGCGGCGGCCGCGCTGCAATTTCCGTTTGGCCATCCGTCGGTCGCGTCGGTGATCCCCGGCGGTCTCGCGCCCGAGCACGTCACCGCCAACGTCGCCGCCTTCCGCCATCCGATACCGCCCGCGCTTTGGGCCGAACTGAAAGCACGAGGGCCTGTTGCGGGCGGATGCGCCGACGCCGTAGCGCATGCGGCTCCAAAGGACCCGCCAGCTCTTAGCTACCGCGGCGGCGTGACCGCCGGCGCCACGACGCGTCTTGGAGCGACCGGCGCCGCCGGAATCGCGCTGAGATCCACCGCCGGCATCGGAATGCTGATTTCCTTCAGCACCGCGTTGGCGAGTTCATTGTACCGCGGAAAGCTCCGCCGCAATCGCGCGCGCCAGACCGGGATGCCGCCATTGGCGTGCAACTCATAGGTCGATTCACGTCCGTCCAATGACGACCCGACATGATCCCACGCCATTTGCAATAATGCCGCGCGTTGCAGCGCGGTGTAGCCGCCGCCGCCGAATGATTGTTCCAATCCCGGTCCGACCTCCGCCGACGCCAGGTCGCTGTCGGATGGCGCCACGATCATCGACGAGCCCGGCAGTATCCGTAACGTTTCGGTCAGCCGTTGACGCGCCTTCAGCATCGCGATGCTGCCGACCGAGATGTGTTGAACGTTGGGATAGCAGTAGCCATCCGGCGTGAAGCTCGGATCCAGTTCGGCGGCGGTGATGCAGGTGCGCACCGTTTGCACGTCGATGATCATGTCGACCAGCATCTCCACCGTCGGCGTTTGCTGGACCAGCCCCATCGCGTCGGTCAGCGCGAGACCCAGACCCAACGCGAAATCTCCCTTGGATAGCCAGCAATACAGTTGGTGCCAGAACAGCCAGCGCGCGATCGGATCCACGTTGGCGTCAAGGAAGAACAGCCGGTTGTTCGGAATGAACACGTTGTCGAGCCACATCTGCCCGTCCAGCTCGTCGTTGCGCGCCGACAAGGCGGACACGAACGGATTGGCGTCGCGCACCGAAACTTTCCGGCACAGCACCGTTACGCCTGGCGCGTTGATCGGCACCACGAACGTCACGCGGTGGCCCTCGAATTCGCAGGTCGAATTGGCGCCGATATAAACATCCTCGGCATACGCCGGGCTGGTGAACATGCCGACCTTGCCAGTGATGAACATGCCTTCCGGCGTTTGTTTGACGACCCGCAGCGCGTTACGCTCCGCCGGATCGGCGCGCATGCGATAGCCGATCGTGGCCTGGCCGGAGGAGAACGTCAGGAAGCGTCCGGTCGAGGCGATCGATCTGCGATACTCGGTGGCGGCCTCGATCTGCGCCGGAAACTTCCCATAGGCGCGGGTGGTCGTTTCGATACCCAATGCGATCAGGTGCCCATAGGCCGGCGTGTGGGTGACGTTGCCGGCATTGAGAACGTGGTGGCGGAAAAGCTGCGTCCCAAAGCTCGCAGGTCGGCGGCGGAACGTGGCTCGATGGCCCAGACCGGGGTGCCGGTTGTCGGTGAGCAGCGATGTCGCGCCAGGCGGGATCCGAAGTGACGATCGTACCAGGTGACATATTCCGCGACCATCGCGCTGGTGGCGGGATGGGTGACGACGTCTCTCCACGAGGCCGTCGTTCATGACCCAGACGCGGCGTCCGTCGCGTAGGGCTGTCCGGTAGTCCGAGCCGGTCCGCATCGCCTGTCTCCCAGAGTTCGCGGTCGTTTGAAATTTCTTTAGACCCTCCACACATCGCTCGGAACCCTGGTTATTTGTGTCACTCGGCGGGGAAGCGGCTTTCGGACAGTGATGCGAGGCACGCGAAGTCTCGCGTTCGGGCATGCCGGCGCTTTCGAAGGGGCGACCAGGCGACGGCCCAATCGTATCGCCGGCCGCTCGACCAGGTACCAGGAACACGCGCCGGCGATCAGCGCGGCGGCGAGTGACGCGGCCTGATTCTGATGAGCGTTCCACAGCGGGAATGATTCCACCATCAGTTGTTGCAGCGGAAACCCGTAGAGATAGACCCCGTAACAGAAATCTCCCGGCGGCTTCTCGATCAGGCTGTTGGTGACCACCAGACCGCTCAGGAAGAAGAAGAATTTAACCGCGAGAGACCCGGAATAATCAAAGCCCAGAAGGGACAGAACGGCATCGGGCGAAGCGTCGTTCGGAACCAGCGCATGGGCGTGGCCGACGATCACGGCGCAGGCGGCGATCAACCGCAGCAGATCGAAATTATTGTTTCGCCGCGTGAGGCACTGGCTGAGTGTCATTCGGATGATGACCAACGATTTCCTGGCCACTACAACTTATAGGCGTGTCTCACACCGATAATTCCCTCTATAATCAGTTAATCGCGGCACACTGGCATGCCAGCGTCATTGGAGAGGCACCGCCATGCCGGACGCGCAACTCGCCTTCATGTCGGCCACCGATCTGGCGGCTTCGATCCGGGCCCGCCGTGTCTCCCCGGTAGAAGTCGTGCGCGCGGCGCTCGACCGGATCAACGCCGCGCAGCCTGTGTTGAACGCGTTCATCACGGTCGCCGAGGATCAGGCCATGGCGCACGCCCATGCGGCCGAGGCGGCGTTGATGCGCGGCGATCCCATCGGCCCGCTGCACGGCGTCCCCGTCGCGGTGAAGGATTTGGTCCCCACCGAGGGCATTCGCACCACCTGGGGCTCGCTGATCTTCAAGGACCATATCCCGGATACCGACGCCGTGGTCGTGGCGCGATTGAAACGAGCCGGCGCGATCGTCGTCGGGAAAACAACAACTCCCGAGTTCGGCCAGCAATGCCTGACCGAAGCGCCTCTGTTCGGCCGCACCCGCAACGCCTGGCGAGCCGACCGTACCTCGGGCGGCAGTTCCGGTGGTTCGGCGGTCGCGGTGGCGGCGGGCCTCGTGCCTCTGGCGGTCGCGACGGATGGCGGCGGATCGACGCGCATTCCGGCCGCTTGCAACGGCGTCGTAGGCTTCAAGCAGGGGCTCGGCGTGGTGCCACAGGAATATGCGCAGGACGGGTTCGGCAACATTTCCTATGTGACCCCGATGACCAGGACGGTCGCCGACACCGCGCTTATGTTGAGTGTCATGGCGGGCGCCGATCCGCGCGATCCGTTGTCCACGGGCCGCCCCGCCTGGGATTTCAACACCGCCGCCCGCCCAGTTGGCGACCTTCGGGGCGTCCGGATCGCGTGGCGACCGCGGCTCGGGAATACCGCCGTCGCGACCTCGGTCCTCGCGGCGCTCGATGACGCGGTCAGTGTCATGGCGGAACTCGGCGCGACGGTGACTGAGCTCACCACCCCGTTCGAGAACCCGGAGTCAGTGTGGTTCGTCAACAACGGCGCCTATAGACGAGCCCAGTTTGGGCACCATCTGGAACGGCATCGGGACATCATGTGCCCGACTTTCGTCCGCCAGATGGATCGTGTCGCATCCTATAGCGCGGCCGAATTATATGAGGCGATCTTCGCCCGCACCCGGCTGTATCGTCAGGTTCAGGCCTGGTTCGACACCGCCGACATCGTCGTCATGCCCACACTGTCGCGGCCCGCGCTGCCGATCGATCAGGACTTCTTCGGCCCAATCGAGATCGACAACCAAAGCGTCGAAAACGTCCGCGCCGCGTGGTATCCTTATACGATGCCGTTCAACCTGACCGGCAACCCCGCCGTCAGCCTGCCCGCCGGTTTCGACGCCGCCGGGATGCCACTGGCGATCCAGTTGATCGCGCGGCCGGGTGAGGATGAACGCCTGCTGCGAACCGCCGCCCTCTTTGAAGCCTCCCGTCCCTGGGCTCACCGAGAACCGGCGAAATAACCGCTGCTATCGATGCAATCGATCGAAAGATTTCATCATCCCGCCAACTTCTATTTATCCGACAGTTGGACTAGGTTGCGTCCGTTGGCCGCCGAGGCACGCGGCACGGGCTGGCAGAGCCCGCGCGTGTTGACGGCGTCCGGCCTCATGAACTCGAAAGGACAGTGACATGGCGGCGCTCAAGGGAAGCAAAACCGAAGACAATCTGAAAGCCGCGTTCGCCGGCGAATCGCAGGCCAACCGGCGCTATCTGTATTTCGCGCAGAAGGCCGACGTCGAAGGTTACAACGACGTGGCGGCCGTGTTCCGCTCCACCGCCGAAGGTGAAACGGGCCACGCGCATGGCCATCTGGAATACCTGGAGGAAACCGGCGATCCCGCGACGGGCCTGCCGATCGGCTCGACCTCCAACAACCTCGCCGCCGCCGTGGCCGGTGAGACGCATGAATACACCGACATGTATCCTGGCATGGCCCGCACGGCTCGCGAGGAAGGCCATGAGGAAATCGCCGACTGGTTCGAGACGCTGGCGAAAGCCGAACGTTCCCACGCCGGCCGCTTCACGAAAGCCCTCAACGAACTGGGCTGATTCCCTGACACGCGGTCCCTCCACCGACGGAGGGACCGCGTGGCTTCGTTTCCATAAAGAAAGAGAGTTCGATGCGCGAAGGCAGCCTTGAGGCGCCGACCCGCCACCCAATCGCGTGGCAAGACGAATCCTTCTACGATCCAGCCGAGGTCGAGAAGGAACTCGAGCGCGTCTTCGATATCTGTCACGGCTGCCGGCGTTGCTTCAACCTGTGCGATTCATTCCCGCGGCTGTTCGATTTGATCGATGCATCGCCGACACAGGAACTGGACGGCGTCGACAAGAAGGATTTCAAGTCGGTCGTCGATGCGTGCACATTGTGCGACATGTGCTACATGACGAAATGTCCGTACGTGCCGCCGCATCCGTTCAACGTGGATTTTCCGCATCTGATGTTGCGTCATCGCGCGATGGAGGAACGGCAGGGCAAGGTTCCGTTCGTGGATCGTCAGGTCGCCGCGACCGACCGCAACGGCAAACTCGCCACCATGGTCGCGCCACTCGCCAATTGGGCGACCTCTCGCGACAACAAGATCGTTGGGCCACTGGTTCGCAAGGTGGCGGACTTCCATCCCGACGCCGAGTTGCCGACATACGCGTCGAAAACTCTTGTCGCGCAGGCGAAGGCGGCGCCCGCGGTAAACCGGAACGCGCCGGCGTTCGGACGCAAGGCGGTGATATACGCGACGTGTTTCGGCAATTACAACAACCCGCATGTCGGCACCGATCTGATCGCCGTGCTGGCGCGCAATGGCGTCGAGACCGAAACGTTGCAGCCGCGCTGCTGCGGGATGCCGCTGCTGGAACAAGGCCGTATCGCCGACGTCGCCGCCAATGCGCGCGAGGTCGCTGAAGCGCTGGGACCGTGGATCGACAAAGGCTATGACGTCATCGCCCTGGTGCCGTCCTGCGCGTTGATGCTGAAGCTGGAATGGCGGCTGATCCTGCCCAACGATCCGGCGATCGACAAACTGGCGCGCGCGACTTTCGACATCAGCGAATACATGGTGGACATCGCGAAGAAGGAGGGTCTGGAGCCGGGCTATGCGGCCTGTCCCCGGCACTCTGACCGTGCACATGGCGTGTCATGCGCGGGCACAGAACATGGGGCAAAAGGCGGCCGAGATGCTGCGTCTGATCCCCGAGGCCGACGTGAAGGTGATCGAGCGTTGCTCGGGTCACGGCGGTTCCTGGGGCTTCAAACGCGAGTTTTTCGATGTCGCGATGAAAGTCGGACGCCCGGTCGCACGTCAGGCGGCGGGGAACGGACCGGGCTGGTGATGTCCGAATGCCCCCTGGCCGGCGTTCATATCGCCCAAGGAATGGAGAAGCAAACGTCCGATGGGCCAAAGCCGGAGCTTGTGTCGCATCCGGTGCAGGTGCTGGCTCGCGCTTACGGGATTGCCAACGGATGATGGCAGACCGGACCATGCCAGGCTGGATGATAGCAGAAAGGACAGGCTGATGACCGCTCTGACCATCGACGACATCATTCCGCCCGAGGAATACGCGCGCGATCGCCGGGAATGGAAACGCAAGATCGGCGCGATCAAGCGCGACCGGCGCGTTTCGGTTGGGCCATACGTGACGTTCTATTTCGAAAGCCGCGATACGATGTGGCTGCAGGTGCAGGAGATGATCTACATCGAGAAAGGCGGCATGGCGCAGGCTCCGGACGAGTTCGCGGCGTATAATCCGCTGGTCCCGAACGGTACCGAACTGACCGCGACGTTCATGATCGAGATCGACGATCCAATCCGGCGCAAGAACGTTCTGGACGGGTTGGGCGGCATCGAGGAGACGGCGTTCCTGCGCGTCGGCGGTGAAACCATCAAGGGATTGCCGGAGACGGATCAGGATCGCACGACGGCCGAGGGCAAGGCGTCCTCGGTGCAGTTCGTGCATTTCCCGTTCACTCCGGCGCAAATCGCGGCGTTCCGCTCTGGTGAGGGTGAGGTCGTCCTGGGCTTTACCCATCCTCGTTACGGTCACATGGCTATCGTATCCGGCCCGGTGCGGGAATCGTTGGCGAAAGATTTTGCCTGACAGGCCGCGGGGTCGATCAAAGGAACGCAAGGCGCCGGTTAGCGTTTCATCTGCTCCGGTTGCCTGACTCGCGGCCGAGGCCTGGAAACGCGGTCGTCGCGGCGGGGCGATGCCGCGAGCCGTTGAGGGACTGTCCGCACGGGACAACGGGGCGCAGATCGACATGACCAATACACGCACGGAAACCGACAGTCTCGGCGAAGTCGAAGTTCCCGCCGACAAATTATGGGGCGCGCAAACCCAGCGGTCGCTGACTTATTTCAGCATCGGGCACGACCTGATGCCGCGCGAGATGATCGGCGCATACGCGGTGCTGAAGAAGGCCTCGGCGATCGCGAACCATGATGCCGGACGGCTCGACGATCGGCGCTATGAACTGATCGCGCGTGCCTGCGATGAAATCCTGTCCGGGCAGCATCTGGACATGTTCCCGCTGCACGTGTGGATGACCGGCAGCGGCACCCAGTTCAACATGAACGTGAACGAGGTGATCTCCAACCGGTGCTGCCAGTTCGCCGGCACCGCGTCTGGGCAGCAAAACGCCGGTGCATCCGAACGATCACGTCAACATGTGTCAGTCGTCGAACGATACGTTTCCATCGGCGATGTCCATCGTGGCCGCGCGCGAGGTCAAGCAACGCCTGATCCCGACCGTCACGGCGTTGCACGACGCGATCGACGCCAAGGCGCACGAATGGCGAGACATCGTCAAAATCGGCCGCACGCATTTGCAGGATGCGACGCCGCTGACTCTTGGCCAGGAATGGTCGGGTTATGCGTGGATGTTGCGCGACAATCTCCAGCGTTTGGAAGCCGCTCTGCCCGGTGTCTATGAACTCGCGTTAGGCGGCACCGCCGTCGGGACCGGCATCAATGCCCCACTCGGTTTCGCCGAGGCGGCAACGGAGGCGATCGCCTCGCTGACCGGCCTGCCATTCATCACGGCACCGAATAAGTTCGCGGCCCAGGGTGCGCATGATGGGTTGGTTCAGTTGTCGGGGACGCTGCGGACGTTGGCGGTGTCGCTGTATAAGATCGCCAACGACATTCGCCTGCTGGCCTGTGGGCCTCGCGCGGGTCTGGCGGAACTCGTGCTGCCGGAGAATGAGCCTGGGTCGTCGATCATGCCTGGCAAGGTCAATCCGACCCAGTGCGAGGCTCTGACGATGATCGCGGTCCAGGTGATGGCGAACGATGTGGCGGTTGGGTTCGGTGGGGCGGGCGGGTATCTGGAGATGAACGTCTACAAGCCGTTGATGATCCACAACGTCGCGCACTCCATCGCGATCCTTACCGACGGTTGCGAGAATTTCCGCAAGTTTCTGATCGAGGGCACGACGCCGAATTTGAAGAAGATCAATGAGTACGTGGAACGATCGTTGATGCTGGTGACCGCGTTGGCGCCGGTCATTGGGTATGACAAAGCCTCACAGATCGCGCATCACGCGACGGTGCATGATCTGACTTTGAAGGCCGCGGCGCTGGAGCTGGGGTTCGTCACGGAGGCGGACTTCGATCGCATTGTGGACCCCAGGACAATGGTGACGGCGGGGCCGGCCTGACGGCGTTACGCCTGGTTTTCCAGGAATTGCCGTAGCACGTTGCGCCGGATCTTGCCCGTTGCGGTGCGAGGAAACGCGGAACTGAAATGAGCGACGAACGAACCGACCTGCTGTTTCAGGATCGCCACCAACTGCTCATCGATCCGGCTATCCACGTCTGGGTTCGCCCGCTCCACGAATACATGTAGTTGGCAGATTCCGTCGGGGTTTACGTGGCTCACGAGCACCGCGTCATCGACGCCCGCGATGGACCTGATCCGCTCCTCGGTGGGCGTGGGAGCAAGCTTTATCCCGTCGATATTGAGCATGTCGTCGTCCCGCCCGACCACGATGAGTTTGCCGGCCGCGGGAATAAATCCGATGTCGTTCGTCCGGAACCACCCATCAACGAAGTGTTTGGCATTCAACTCGTCATCCCACAGATAGCCGCCGCACATACTCGGTGACCGAACCACGATAGTCCCCTGTTCACCATCATTCCTGGGCGATCCATCGTCGTCGACAATTCGGATTTCGGTATCGGCCGCGACCGTCGCGGCGCCGTCATCATCAGTCAGGGCGACACAACCCGTTTCGTTCGAAGAATAGACGCCACGGATTTCGGTACTCAGATTTGCTGTCAGCCTGGCCCGCAAGGTGGCATTCAGGGCACCGCCAATCACACGCAGAGAGCAACCCAGCGCCGGTCGGGGCGGATCTGTGCCCGCCTCGGCGAACCGCGCGGCGTCGCCAACCAGAAGAAACGCGTGGCAACCCGGGGACATCCGAATGGCGGTGAGAAAATCGCGCGGCTCACAGAAGGTGGCCGAAAGTCCGTGTTTAAGGGCGAGCATGGTATCGGTGTACGTGCCGCCCACGCCGAAGCGATAAATCGAGACCAGAGGATACCGCGACTGGTCATAACGTAACATATACTCCAGCATCCGCATCGCGTGCCAAAGCGAGTATTGCGTTTCATACACGAATTTCCGCCGGCCGGTCGTTCCCGAGGTACAACTGATTTTTACGATCTCGTTCGGCGGGCGGTGGACGTCATCCGTGCATCCGGTTATCCCGATTTTCGCCGGGCTGTCACGCATTTCCGATAAGGGGATGATCCACGGATGCTTTACGTCGTCAGCCTCGGTGCACAGACGATCGCACCGTGCCGTTAATTCGTTGTCGGACAGCAGGTCCGGCAGAGTAACCGAAAAGTGAATGGCTCCCACGATTCCGCACGCCAAAATCATGCTGAGATGCAGATACCGGACGTCTGTCTGAATGCCGAGGATCATCCCGAGCCGCAGGTCAGCGGAACGTAGTAATTGAAGTGCGCGCAGAACATTCAAATGCAGCTGTTCGAAAGTGTAAACGGAATCACCCTCGATCAGAGCGGTCGCATGCGGCGTTTCGTGCGCCCACCGCTCCACCAATCGCGCGCTGGTCGTGAAGGTTTCGTTAATTAATTCCTCCTGTAACTGTATCCATCGCGGCCACGAGACCTATGGTCGTTTCCCGATCGCCCCGCAAGATATATGAAGCCCGAGCCACTGGCGGGACGGCGGGACATTTGCTCAAGCCTCCGACATCGCGCTAATCATCAGCACATCATGACCAGCAACACCCCAAAGCGCGGCCTCGCCCGCAACACCGCCAACTACGGCGACCGCGACTTCGCGCTGTATCTGCGCCGGTCCTTCGCCAAATCCATGGGCTATTCCCAGGCGATGCTCGACAAGCCCGTGGTGGGGATCGTCGACACCGGCTCGGACTACAACAACTGCCACCGCACCGTTCCCGAACTGATCGAGGCGGTGAAGCGGGGCGTCCTCGCCGCCGGCGGTCTGCCTTTGGCATTCCCGACCGTGTCGTTGTGCGAGCCGTCGTTGTTCCCGACATCGATGCACTATCGCAACCTCGCC
Source organism: uncultured Actinomycetota bacterium (assembly GCA_963716965.1). Classification (GTDB taxonomy): domain Bacteria; phylum Actinomycetota; class Actinomycetes; order Actinomycetales; family Microbacteriaceae; genus Amnibacterium. The sequence goes on from CAVQUZ010000002.1 coordinate 173,106, forward strand.
GCGATCGACACCGAGGCGATGCTGACCGCGCAGCCGATGGACGCCGCCGTGCTGGTGGGCGGCTGCGACAAGACGGTGCCGGCGCAACTGATGGCGGCGGCCTCGGCGGACATTCCGGCGGTGCAACTGGTCACCGGCCCGATGCTGGCGACCCCGTTCCAGGGTGAGCGCCTCGCCGCCTGCACCGATTGCCGCCGTTATTGGGCGGCCTATCGCGCCGGCACCGTCACCGAGGAACGCATCGGCCAGATCGAGGGCCGGCTGGCGACCACCGCCGGCACCTGCGGCGTCATGGGCACCGCCTCCACCATGGCTTGCATCGCCGAGGCTTTGGGCATGATCCCCCTCGGCCACGGTTCCATTCCCGCCGTTCACGCCGACCGGCTGCGCGCCGCCGAGGAGGCTGGTGCACTCGCGGTCCGGCTGATCGAAAATCCCATTCGCCCGTCCGAGATCATGACGCCCGAGAGCGTGGAAAACGCGTTGCGCGTGCTGCTGGCGCTCGGCGGCTCCACCAACGCGCTGATCCACCTGACCGCCGTCGCTGGCCGGCTGGGCATCAAGATCGACCTCCACCGGCTGAACGAGCTTTCGGACACGACGCCCGTGCTGGTGGATCTGAAGCCGACCGGCGATGGTTACATGGAGGACTTCCACTCCGCCGGCGGCATGCAGGCGCTGCTGTGGGAGCTGCGCGGACCTGCTGCATATGGAGTGCCGCGACGTCACCGGCACTCCCCTCAAAGACCGGCTGACCGAACCCCCGTTCGTCGACCGCCGCTACATCCGCGCGTTTAACGAACCGGTGTCTCCCGTTGGCGGCATCGTATCGCTGTTCGGCTCGCTCGCACCGCGCGGCGCGATCCTGAAGCGCAGCGCCGCCACCGCGTCGTTGTTCGAGACCGAGGCGCGCGCGATCGTGTTCGACGGGTTGGAAGACCTCGCCAATCGGATCGACGATCCCGATCTGGACGTCACCGCCAACGACATCCTGGTGCTGAAGAACGCGGGCTCGCTGACGCCCGCCGGCATGCCGGAGGCGGGCTATTTGCCCATCCCCTCCAAACTCGCCCGCGCCGGCGATCAAGGACATGGTGCGCATGAGCGACTGCCGGATGTCCGGCACCGCGTTCGGCACCATCGTCCTGCATATCACGCCGGAGGCCGCGGCAGGCGGTCCGTTGGCGCTGGTCGAAAGCGGCGACCGGATCCGGTTGTCGGTGAAGCAGCGGTCCCTCGATCTGCTGGTCGATGAGGCGACCCTCGCCAAACGCCGCGCCCATTGGGCTCCCCCGCCGAAACCCGGCCGAGGTTGGGATCGGCTGATCGCCGAGCAGGTGTTGCAGGCCGATGAAGGCTGCGACCTCGCGATCATGCGGCCGGCGGGCACCTGACCGGTTTGGAGTATGATCTCTCGGCGGACCGAGCAATACGCGGGACCTGCCGCTTCACCGCCACTGTCAGGGTAAAGGTCTTCCGGGGACGGCCGCATATCCCGTCAACCGATCGAGCACCGGATACCTGATGTGAAAATACGTCCGATAGGCGGCGATCCAGCCGCTTCGCTCAACCTCCACTGAATCGCCCCAGGGACCAACCTTGTAAGCCACCAGGAACAGATGCGAGCAGAGGATGCTCACCGCGACCATCGCCGCGAAGCTCCGGCGTGTAAAAGTCGCGGGCGGGCGGCCAGCAGATGGCGGGACTGAAACAGGCCGAACAAACGCGAGGAACTCAAAGAACGGATAGAACTCCATCCGGTAGCGAAACGTCAGCGCGATCGCCGCCAAAATCAGGATGCAAGGGATCAACAGCCCGGCGGCGACGAGCCAGGCCGCCAGGCGATCCGCGGACAGTCCGCGCGCGCGCCATAACCAGGCGATGCCGAGGCACTGACTGGCAGCACAGAAACAGGTCCGATGCGAAGAACGTCGCCGGCGGCAACTCGACGATATAAAGAATGCGGTCCTGCGTCGCGCGAAACAGAAAATGCCCATCCGATCCGATGATCGTCCAGATCGGCAGAAAGAAGTACGACAGCCCGAACCACAATCGCCTGAGGTTGAAATACCCGTAATTCGCGACGACGGTCAGCGCGGGATCGTCCGGCAACATCGAATTGTAATACTTGTAGTCCTGGAAGGTCAGCGGCGAGCCCCAGCGTTCATAATTGACGACGCCGCAGATCACTGCGAACGCCACCAGGATCAAGGACGGGATCACCGACGCTCGCACGGCGGCGAGCAAGGCGGGGCGGTTTCCCTCTCGCCATGCCGCGATGAGGGAGGCCAGCATGATGCCGCCGCATCCCGCGTAAAGGCCGATGCTGGTGCTGACACGGGTTAACAGACACACCCCGCTCAGCAGCGCCATCAACGCAAGGTGCGATTTGCGCCGGCCTGACACGTCGATACACCAGCGAAACGCCAACAGAACGAACAGTGCCGCGATGGCCGAAGCCCAGTACAACGGCTCCTGGAACACCGACGGCCGCATGAACTGCACCTGCGTGCCGGCGAAGACCACGGCGACCATGGCGAACAGCGCGATACATCCGGCATACTGGGCGCTGTCCATGACGAGTCCGAGCCCGCCGCACCGCCGCGAGCTTGGCCAGAGCGGCGAGCGTGGCCCCGATCGCACATGATACGGTGGTGAAGTCCACCTGCGCGAATCGCGGCCAGATCAGCAGCGGCAGTCGAAGCAACGCCGGCATCGGGCCGAAATAGGCATAGGTGCGGCCGTCGCGGACAAACCCTTCCTTCAGGATGATCGCCGGGTCGATATCGAAGCGGCCTCGCGACAGGTAATCGAGCATACTGTTGAACGTCAGCCCGTACCGAACCGGTTCGGCCGCGAGGAACTTCCCATCCGTCAGCAACGCCCAATAGTAGAGGAAGATGCAGGCGGCGACGATGAGGGGAAGGATGGGGCTGTGCGATCGCCGGAGGGCACGTCCGCTGTTCCCGCCTCAGGCATGCCTCGATCTCCGATCCAGCCTGAAACTCGTCGGGACCTGCTTTTTCAGCCGCTGGATTTTCGCGGCCTCACTCGACGCGGTTGAGATCATGGAACCGATGCGAAACGCAAGCCTGGCGCGGCGTCGTCAGTCTCTCGAGCGCCGCTTGCCGGAGCGGATTTCCAGAACGCTCAGAAAGAACGCCCCATATGCGATCTGGAATGCCAGCAGGATGCAGGTGCCGGAAGGGATGACCAGTCGCATCGCGTATTCCGGCGGCAAAATACCGAACGAGGTATCGTTCCACTCCGACACCGCGAACACCGCGAGCCCGACGCCGACAATCAGCAGTCCCAACCCGGTGACCAGCCCCGCTTCCAGGGTCAACGTGCGGGCGAAACGCATGAAATCGATCGTCGGGAGGCGCCAGGCCCTCGCGCATGCCGTAAATGCGCGCGAACAGATAGAACAGCGCCGAGTGAAACCCGACCACCACCGCGAGCGACGCGTAGAACAGCGTGTGGATGTCGAAGGTGAGGCCGAACACAGTGCGCGGCGCCGGCACCAGCCAGACCATCGCCGCCAGCCCGGTGCCGAACAGACCGAGACCGGGATACAGAAACAGCCAGCGCGGGACTGAACAGCAGCAGGAAGCGCAAATGCCGCCACCCATCCCGCCAACTGCGCAGATGCGGCGGGCGGGAGCGGCCATCGGGCGACAGCGTCGTCGGGACCTCGGTGATGCGCAGGCCATGGATGGTGGCTTTGACCACCATCTCGCTGGCGAACTCCATCCCCGGCGCCTGCGGATCGAGGTCCAGAATCGCCCGCCGATCGAAGCCGCGCAGTCCGCAATGGAAATCGCCGCACGGGCTGCGGAAGAATACGCGGCCGATGGTCGTCAGCACCGGATTGCCGATATAGCGATGCAACGGCGGCATCGCGCCGGGTGCGATCCCGCCTTTGAAGCGGTTGCCCATGACCAGCGCATAGCCTTCCCTCAGCTTCTCGACGAATGCGTCCAGCTTGCTGAAGTCATAGCTGTCGTCGGAATCGCCCATGATGACGAAGCGCCCGCGCGCCGCCTGGATGCCGCCCAGAAGCGCGCTGCCATACCCTTTCGCGGCGACCGCGACGACGCGCGCTCCGGCGGCCTCGGCGATCGCCTGGGAGCCGTCGGTGCTGCCGTTGTCGGCGATCAGTACCTCCCCGTTCACGCCGGAGCGATCGAGATAGGACATCGCCTTGGCGATGCAGGTCGCGAGCGTCTCGGCCTCATTCAGGCACGGCATCAGGATCGTCAACTCACACGCGGAGTGATCGGTCGAGGTCGCGGGTTGGGTCAGAGTATCGGGCATCACGCGCTGCGTTGGTTATACGGCCCACTGTAACACAGGCATTCCTGTTACTCGCGCGGTTGCCGGCACGGGAATTTACGCGCTGGCACCGGAGGCGTGCAAACATTGTCTATCCCCGGTTGTAGGATCGGCTCGGGACGCGGCGTGGAATCGCGCCGGATCGCCCCCTACCCGGCGCCCCGGTTTCGGCTTAAGTCCGGCGTCCGAAAAGACACAAGGGAAGGATCGGCCCATGCGAGAAATCGGACATTTCATCGGCGGCAAGCCGGTGGCCGGCACCAGCGGCAAATTCGGCGACATTCATAACCCGGCCGCCGGTGAGGTAACCGCGCGCGTCGCGCTCGCCAGCGCCGCCGAAGTCGATGCCGCTGTCGCGTCCGCCGCCGCCGCGTGGCCCGCATGGGCCGCCACACCGCCGCTGCGCCGCGCCCGCGTGATGTTCAAATTCAAGGAATTGCTGGAGCGCGACCGGCGCGAAATCTCCGCCATCATCACCGAGGAGCACGGCAAGGTGCTGTCCGACGCGGACGGCGAAGTGCAGCGCGGCCTGGAGGTGGTGGAGTTCGCCTGCGGCATTCCGCATCTGCTGAAAGGCGAATACACCGAAATGGTCGGCACCGGCATCGATGCCTGGTCGATCCGTCAGCCACTGGGTGTCGTCGCCGGCATCACGCCGTTCAATTTCCCGCTGATGGTGCCACTGTGGATGCTGCCGGTGGCGCTGGCCTGCGGTAATTGTTTCATTCTGAAGCCGTCCGAAAAAGATCCCTCGGTGTCGCTGAAACTCGCGGCGCTGCTGAAGGAAGCCGGCCTGCCGGACGGCGTGTTCACCGTGATCCAGGGCGCGCGGGAGGCGGTCGAATCGATCCTCGCGCACCCCGACATCGCCGCGATCAGCTTCGTCGGATCCACCGCCATCGCCGAAACGATCTATAAAGGCGGCACGTCGTTCGGCAAGCGCGTGCAGGCATTGGGCGGAGCGAAGAACCACCTTGTCGTGATGCCCGACGCCGATCTGGACGACGCGGTGGACGCGCTGATGGGCTCCGCTTACGGCGCGGCCGGGGAGCGTTGCATGGCCGTTTCGGTCGCGGTGGCGGTCGGCTCGGCGGGCGACGCGCTGGTGTCGAAACTGGCGCCTCGGGTGCGCGCGCTGAAGATCGCCCCGGGCGTGGACCCGGAGGCCGAGATGGGACCGCTGGTGACACGCGAGCATCTGGCAGAAAGTCTCCGGCTACGTCGATCTGGGCGTCAAGGAAGGCGCGTCGCTCGTGGTCGACGGGCGCGGCCTGAAGCTGCAAGGTTATGAGAACGGGTTCTTCATCGGCGGGTGCCTGTTCGACAACGTGACGACGGACATGCGGATCTACCAGGAGGAAATCTTCGGCCCGGTGCTGTCGGTCGTGCGCGCGCCGGATATCGCGACCGCGACGCGGATGATCAACGCGCACGAATATGGCAACGGCGTCGCGCTGTTCACCAACGATGGCGGCACCGCGCGGGACTTCACCAACGCGATCCAAATCGGCATGGTGGGGATCAACGTGCCGATCCCGGTGCCGATGTCGTTCCATTCGTTCGGCGGATGGAAGCACTCGCTGTTCGGCGACCATCACGTTTACGGGATGGAAGGCGTGCGGTTCTACACGAAATATAAGGCGGTGACGCAGCGCTGGACGGGCGGGTCGCGGAAAGGGCCGGAGTTCGTGATGCCGACATTGGGCAGGTAAAAGTCCTTGCTTTGGCGTGACGTCGACCAACGGTGATCACCCAACCGAACCATGCGTGGCTCGCCGGTCAACTCGCGCGCGCCTGGCATGGCGATGCGTTCCTCGGATCCCATTCACGCTGAGGCCGTGTGCCTCGCGGCTGAACAGCATGATCTTGGCTGGCACGACTGGGAACGCGCGCCGACGTTCAATCGGACAACCGGCCGTCCGCATTTCTTCCGGGAGGTGCCGGTGCCCGATCACATCGCGCTGTGGCGACGTGGCGTCGACATGGCGATGGCGCTTGGCCGCTATCCCGCGCTGTTGATCTCGCTGCATGCGAGCGGACTTTACGGTGCGTTCGATCCGTTTCGTGCCGGCAAGTTGAATGCGACGGCCACGGATGCGGCGGCGGTCGCGACTGTGCGCGATTTCCTGACCGAGCAGGCGGGTATCCAGGCGCGCCTCATGCAGCGTCCTTGGTCGCGATCCAATTTACGGCCACGCCGCCGGGATCGAGACGGTGGCGCAAGCCGCGCCTTGATCGCACTGACTGATCGGATGTCGATCGCAATTTGTTCCGGCGTGGTGGCCCCGGTTACCGTCACCGCACCCGGAATGGGCGAGTTTCGGATGTCGCCCATCCGCCACGATCCACGCCGGGTTCAGGTCGACCCGTGGCCGTTTCGATCGCACAAGGTGCGCGTGATCGCGGAAGGCCGCACGTTGCAAGACCATTTCGACGACGAGCAACGCATGCGCGCGGCTTTGGCGACGGCGGACATGGTAACGATTGCAACGAAATTGGTCCCGCTATCCGGCTGATCGCCAGTAGTCGTCTAAAATCCATAAGCTTCGCCGTTGTCGGAGTCGTCGTCGTCATTCCAGCTTGAAAACTTCGGTCACCCGGCGCGTTCCTTCGGCCCCGAAGACACGCAGGAAACCGCTTCGCGCGTCGGCCATCATCACGACACGCGTATGAGGATTGGCGATCGGCGATTTGAACCAATCGAACTGATCGTTGACCTCGGCAATTGGCAGCATCAGGGCCTTACGCGCGCGTCCCGCGCTGTCGATCGGCCTGGACCGCCAGCCACGGCCAATACGATGCAGGTGCGTTTCGAAATGGTTCGCGGCGCAGACCCGATCGTGCGCGATCGGCCGCACGGCGTGGTCATGTTCGGTGCGCTCTATCACGCATCCTTCGCCATCCTCGACACCCGCCAGAATGTAAATGACCGGCAGCGCGATAGGCGTTCGACACAACATATCGCGAGCCTCGGCATAATTGGCCGCTTCTTCAAATGCTTTCCGCAGCAAATGAGCCGGAGGCAGACCGCCCGAGCGAAACACGTCACGGCGGTTCCGGAGCCAATCGCCGGCATAAGTCAGCCGATGGATTTGCATGGGCGCCTGATTGAGCGCGGCGGCGAAGCGACCAGTGGCCATGCCTTGAAACATGCCGGCGATGCCTGGCCACGTAATGTCATGGAAATCGCCCGCCGGGCCGCGCTGATGGACGACGATCAGGTTTTCGCCCAATCGCGGAAATGGCCAGTCGAGCACGCGCGTAATCGTTGGTTGCGCATCGCGCGTGTAGACGCCGCTCGTGCAACCCCATTCGAAGCATAGATTGAACGCGAAGACCCCCGGTACGCCGAGTGTCTCAGCAGAATGGCGAATTTCCGCGAGGTACGGGTTTCTCGTGCGGCTTAGCCAGTCGCGAGACAGGCGATCGCCGGAGGGCAACAGCAAATGGAACGCGACGTCGGATACCGGACCGAGTGTGCGGCGGCTGGCCTTGATGAGATCTTTCGCACGGCCGGCAAACAACCGCACGACCTGGTTGGGTCCTGTCGTTCGCACATCGATGAACGGAATAGTGAGCACGGCGCTCCTCCACCTTGGCCGGGATCTGTCACCTGTCTGACCATGAAGGTCAATCAGCGCGCCATTCTGGTAGCCGCCCATTTCCCTCGACTTCCACAATTCCCGCGGCTGGCATATCCTCCCCGGTCACGAGCAAGAGACGACCGCACCGCGACCAGGCGCGTTTCGTCCAACCCCGGCAGGAGTCCAGCCCATGTCTCAATCCGGTCTGACCGCTGAACACGGCGTTCCCTGGCCGTCGAACGGCATCAGCGAGGTCCCGTTCCGGGTCTATACCGATCAGGACAATACGCCCGCGAACAGGAGCGGCTGTTCAAGGGCCCCACCTGGAATTACCTCTGCCTGACGGTCGAACTCGCCAAACCTGGCGATTTCGTCGCTACCACGGTCGGCGAGACAGCGGTCATCGTCGTTCGCGACGCCGCCGGTGCGATCAACGCCTTCGTCAACCGCTGCGCCCATCGCGGCAATCTGCTGTGCCTGGAACGCCAGGGCAGCGTCAAGGAATTCGGCTGTATCTATCACGGCTGGACCTACGACCTCGCCGGGCCAGCTCACCGGCGTCGCGTTCGAACATGGCGTGCAGCGCCAGGGCGGCATGCCGCCGGAGTTCCGCAAGGAAGAGCACCGGCTGCAAGCGTCTGCGGATCGCGGAACTGGGCGGCCTGGTGTTCGGCACGTTCAGCGACGCCACGCCCGATCTGGAAGTCTGGCTCGGCGCGGACGTGACCCGCGGGCTGAAGCGCGTGATGAACCGCACGCCGCATGTGCTCGGGCCGCAACACGCAGGTGATGCCGAACAACTGGAAACTTTATTTCGAGAACGTGAAGGATACCTATCACGCCTCGATCCTGCATCTGTTCCTGACGACGTTCCGGATCAACCGGCTGACCATGCCGGGCGGCATCTATATCAACCAGGACGGCGGCAATCACTACAGCTACGCCAAACTCGACTACGCCGCCGAGGACGCGGAATACAAGAGCGCCGGCGTTGCGGTCGGACAGCGAGTTCCGGTTGCAGGACAATTCGGTGGTCGAGTCGGTGGACGAATATGGCGACGGCGTGTCGGTGCAGATCCTGACCGTCTTCCCCGGCATGGTCCTGCAACAGGTGCGCAACACGATCGCGGTGCGCGTGATCCGCCCGCGCGGCGTCGACAAAACGCGAACTGGAATGGATCCATCTCGGGTTTCGACACCGACGATGAGGCGATGACGGAACGCCGGCTGCGGCAGGGCAATCTGATCGGCCCGGCGGGGTATATCGCGATGGAAGACGGCTGCATCGGCGGGCTTCGTGCAGCGAGCGCTGCAATACAACGACGAGGGCGCCGGGCTCGTGATGATGGGCGGCCACGAGGCGGAGTCGCAACCGTTCCGCGCCAGCGAGGCCGCCATCCGCGGCTTCTGGAAACACTATCGCTCGCTGATGGGCGATTGACCGTGGACGACCTGGCACTTCGCCTCGGCGTGCATGAACTGATCGGCGATTACGCCGAACGGATCGACGAAGATCGGCTCGAGGAATGGCCGGACCTGTTCGCCGAGCCCTTGCCGCTATCTCGTGATCAGCCGTTCCAACCACGAGGCCGGGATGCGGCAGGGCGTGATGTACGCGGCGACGAAGGGGATGCTGCTCGATCGCGTCTTCGCCATCCGGCGCGCCAACCTGTTCGAGCCGCACCGATATCGTCACGTCATCGGTCCGATCCGCGTGAAAGAGGTCAACGGCGACTCAGCTCGTCGTGCACTCGCACTTCATCGTGGCGCGGATCATGCACGATGGCGTGACGACGCTGTTCGCGACCGGGCGCTATTTGGATCGGATCGATATCGCGTCCGCGCCGTTCCGGTTCAGCGAGCGTATCGTGGTGCTGGACAGCGACAAGATCGATACGCTGTTGGCGATCCCGCTATGAACGGCTTAACCCAAAGCCATGGCCGGCACACGCTTCGCTTTTGACGGGCTTCTCCACGCCTGATAACGCCAATGTTTCGGGCACGAAGGCGAAGAACAATCCGCAGGCGATCGCCGCGACAGCGCCGAGTGTCAGAAATGCGGCGCTATAACCCAAATGATCGACGATCAAGCCGGACGCCAGGCCGCTCAGCGATCCGCCAATTCCCTGCATCGTAATGATCGCGCCAAGCGCCATATTGTAGCGGCCCGTGCCTCTCGCGATATCCGCGACGAGCAAAGGTGTCAGCGTCAGGAACAAACCAGCTCCAACCCCATCCAGCAACTGCACGCCAAGCAGCCAGTAGCGTGTGGTCCGAGAAAGTGTAAAGCACCGCTCGCAATGGCAACACCGCGAATGCGACCAGGAACAGCGGTCGACGTCCCCAGACGTCCGCCTTCCACCCCACCACCATCGCCACCGGCAACATCACCGCCTGGGCCGCGATAATACACGCCGACGTCAGGGCGGAGGCCCAATCGGGATTGGCCGCCGCCAGCTTCTGCCCAACCAGCGGCAGCAACGGTGCGTTGGCGAACTGAAACAGCAAAGCGCAAACGCGAATATCGCCAGCGACCGCATTTTAGCCAAAGCAACCCAGCCGGTCGGTTTGAAGACTTCCGGGGCTTTTCATCTGCCGCGGCGCTGCTGTTCGCGCCCGGCAAGGGATCGGCTCCCCGCGCCCGCGCATGATCGATCGCGTCAGAGGGAATGGCCAGCAGCGACGCCGCCGCCAGAGAAGCGAAAATCAGGCACCAGCAGAGAAACACCGCGCGCTGGGAGAAAAAATACCCGACAGCCGCCGCGACGATCGCGATGGCGACGTTACCGGCATGATCGAACGCGGCATTTCGCCCGGTACGTCGTGCCAACGTAGCGCGCGTGTAAATCCGAGCGTGATGGCGGCGATCGCGGGTGCGAATACATCGCCCACAACAGCCATCAGCGTGTTCGCGAAAAGCACGGGCCAGAATGTCGGCACCGCGAAGATCACGGTCGCGCCGACGGCCAAAATCGCGATCGCGGTCACCACGATCGCGCGTTTCCAACGGGTCGAGTCGATCGCCATGCCAATCGGCACCTGGGTGAACAACCCGAGCAATCCGCCGATGGTGGTCACGACGCCGACCGAGGTCTGAGACCAATGCTGCTGCGAAACAAGAAAGACGTTCAGGTAAGGGCCCAGGGCGCCCCGAACGTCGGAGAGGAGGAAGTTCGTGGCATCGAGAAAGACCGGCCGGAATCCCTTCCGGACGGCCCTCTTGTTCGGTAAATCCTGGTCGACCTCAGGCTGAGGCGTTATGAGCGGGAGGGGCTCGAATACCCCTTGCGACGTCCCCATTGCTTCTTTTCCCCTTGTGGCTTCCGGATTGAGGTCCGTCAGCGGGGAATGGCGACGGTGTCGTCCATAGGTGCGAGCGGTGCCAAGGAAACCGCGAACTCGTGCGCCGCGACGACCGTGCCTTGCGCGGAGGTCACGCTCTCCCCTCGGACCGCCAGAATGTCACCGGGCACGAGCATATCGGGCGGCAGTCCATCGGCATGGACCGGCATCCGCACGATGCGGCCGTCGTCGAGCAAAGCGCCGCTCGTCTCGCCTTTCGGTCCATGCAGCGCGCGGCGAACCACACCCTCGACTTCGACCGGGCGGCGCGAGCGGATTGGAACGTCCCGGCCGATATCAAAACGGCCGCGGCCCGGTGGTCCTTGGTCGACGATTTGCTGGCCGTCAGGTGTCTGCAGGAAAACCGCGTCCACGATGTCCACACCGCGAGGCCGCACCCCACGCACGGTCACCCGCGCTCCGGGCTTCAGGTTCGGGACGATCTGCGATGAAAGATACGACGAGAAATGCACTTCCGTGCCGTCGGTCAGCAACATTCCGTCCACGTCGCCGCGTGGATCGAGCAGGAAGCGGTCCAGAACGCCTTTGGTTTCAGGCAAATGAGCGGGATCGAGCCAGTGCATGATCGGGATCCTCTGTTCGGGGCCTGGGGGAAAGCACCGGCGAAGAACTTGGTTCCCGTCGCTTATGTTTTCCTACGTCCTTGTTTTTTCAACGCCGGTTTCATGACCCCGGATTTCGTTAACTCGGGGTTCGAGAAGCGGGGTTTCATGAACTCGGGGTTCGTGAATCGAGTTTCTCGAGGGCGGGGTTCGTGAATTTGGTTCGTGAGCTCGGGTTTTGTGAGCGTCGGGTTCGTGAACTCGGATTTTGTGAACCAGAGATTCGTGAACTCGGATTGCTGACCCTTTTGGGTGCCGTAGGAACCTCAAGACCCGCTCGTAAGCGAAACGACCCGTGTCAGGGCGGTGAGGCGCCAACGTCCTCTCCCGCGGCGAGGCGACGGGACATGTCTTCTCGGAACCTGGCGAACTCCTCGCCCCGCCACGCGTCGTGCCGTCCTTGCGCGTACGCAAGCGCATTGCGGTGGTAAATCAATGCGTTACGCCGGGTTTGCGCATAATTGTCGCGGGTCGAGACCACCTTCCCCGGTACCCCCATGACGACGGACCCCTCTGGGATTTCCGCTCCGGGAGGCACCAACGCCATCGCGCCGATCACGCACCGGCGCCCCACTTTCGCGCCGTCCATCACGACCGAGCCGATGCCGATCAGGCAATCGTCGCCGATCTCCGCTCCATGCACCACGGCACGATGCGCGATCGAGCAATAGTCGCCGATCACGGTGCCCTTGCCGCCGCCGACATGAATGACGGCTGTGTCCTGGATATTGCACCAACGACCGATGCGCACGGCGGCGCCTTCCGCGCGGATCACGCAGTACGGCCAGAAGCTGCTGCCCTCTCCCGCGCTGACACGACCAAAAATCCTCGCCGTGGGATCCACGAATGCCGGTCGGTCGAGTTGCACTTCGGGACCAAATTCGAAACGGCCGAATTCTTTCGTTTCGTGTTGAATTGTCCCAGATTGCGTTGTCCCAGATTGCGTTGTCCCAGATTGCGTTGTCCCAGATTGCGTTGTCCCAGATTGCGTTGTCCCAGATTGCGTTGTCCCAGATTGCGTTGTCATGGACGGACCTCCAGTCATGCCGGCGACTCTGGCTGATCAGACATCGCGCGGCAACCTCGGGACGGGCGATCCTGGGAAGACGCGGGGAGATGAGGTAAGACGTTTGGCGCGAACTCATTCATCCTCTGGTCACGTCGTTCTCGTCATCAGGATGGCCCTGTCGGCGATGGATGCCGTGACGGGAACGAGCGTGATGGGAAACGGCAACCGCTTACCTGGAAGTAGCCCACCATGCCAAAACAGTACCGCATCGCATCCATCCCAGCCGACGGCATCGGTCCCGAGGTGATCAGCGCGGGACTGGAAGTGCTCGACGCGGTCGCGTCGCGCGACGGCGGGTTCTCCCTGGCGGTAGACCATTACGATTGGGGGTCGAACTGGTATCGCAAGCATGGCGAATTCATGCCCGCCGACGGCCTGGCGTGGCTGCGCACCGCCGACGCGATCTATTTCGGTGCGGTGGGCGATCCGAACATCCCGGACCACGTGTCGCTGTGGGGCTTGCGGCTGCAGATCTGTCAGGGGCTCGACCAGTACGCCAACGTGCGCCCGACCCGCATTCTCGCCGGCGTCACCTCGCCGCTGCGCAACGTCGGCGCCGGCGATCTCGACTGGGTGATCGTGCGCGAGAACTCCGAGGGCGAGTATTCCGGCCACGGCGGACGTGTGCATCGCGGCCTGCCCGAGGAAGTCGCCACCGAGACTGCCATCTTCACCCGCCGCGGCGTGGAGCGGATCATGCGCGTCGCGTTCGACATCGCCCGCTCCCGCCCGCGCAAGCATCTGACGGTCGTGACCAAGTCGAACGCGCAGCGGCACGGCATGGTGTTCTGGGATGAGATCGCCGGCCTGGTGTCGCACGATTACAAGGACGTGACCTGGGACAAGGAACTGGTCGACGCGATGACCATGCGGATGGTGCTGCAAGCCGCGGACGATCGACACCGTGGTGGCGACCAATCTGCACGCCGACATTCTGTCCGATCTCGCGGCCGCGCTGGCGGGCTCTCTGGGCATCGCGCCGACCGCGCAATCTCGATCCGGAGCGGCGCGGCCCTTCGATGTTCGAGCCAATCCACGGCTCCGCGTTCGACATCACCGGCAAGGGCATCGCCAACCCGGTCGCCAGCTTCTGGACCGCCGCGATGATGCTGGAGCATCTGGGCGAAAAGCCTGCCGCCGACCTGCTGATGCGGGCGGTCGAGCAGGTGTGCGCCGCCGGCATTCTGTCGCCCGATCTGGGCGGCAAGGCGACCACGGCGGAGGTGACGAAAGCGGTCGTGGACGCGGTGCGTGGAATGAACCGATAAAGCGTGATCGCCCGTGGGCTCGCGTCCGCGATGCTGGTGAGGGGTTGGAGGGTGTCGACCCTTTTTAGCCGACCACCCACGCTCCGCCTTCCTGACCCGAGGCGAAAACTCAGTCAGTCGGAAGTCCTCTGACTTCAATATCGCTGATCGTTCGCAGCGGCGGCGCTTTGTGCGCCTTCACGAATTCGTCGTACTTCGCCAACGCCAAGGGACGCATGCGCGGTTCGACCCAGGTAACAAAGTCGTATGTCATGGTATCGATGGCAACCCTCGCGTTCTTGACCACGGCCAGTCCACCGCCCTCGATAATAACCAGGATGCCGCGGCCGCTAAAATCGGGCCCAATTGGATCCACCTGTGCCTGGAACTTGTCCACCAAAGGCTTTATCGCCGACTTATACGTGGAAACGTTGGCATGCGCGGTATCATATGCATACCACGTCGCGATAAGCTCGGTCAGACTCATATTGGGAACCTTTCCAGCAAGCGTCACCGCCTGGCTCTGGAACTGTGTCAGTAGCGCGTCGAGAAACTTGTCGTCGTCGGTTTCCCCGAACAGCGCGGTCGCGTGCTGCTTTATTTGGTTAACGGAAGTTTTGGTGACCGCGGTGAAGGCACCTTTCAGCACGTCGCCTTTCGTTATGAGTTCCTCTGTTCTGAGCACCTTGCCGCTCGCGTCCACCACGTCAATAACACCGCCGCCAAGAGGCTTGCTTGTCAGTCCGGTGATCTTGCCGGCGAGCCTGCCAAGCAGACGTCCCGCCGCGAAGGTCGCGAAGGCCGGGGCAGCGAATCCGGCGACGATATCGAACAACAATCCGACAAATTCCGCCTCTGCTTTCACGGCGGCCTTGATGGCTACCTTATGATCCTGGCAGGCAGACGAAAACGCGGTGAACGCCGTGAGTATCTCCGCGGATGTCTCGGCTTCGATGGACTTCTGAGCGGCGACGGTAAGCACGGGACCGCCCAAGGTCCCCGCGCCCGCCGGAACGGTCATTGGGGTGTTTCCCTGTGGGATCGGTGTCCCCTGTCGCGGTGGGGCCGATCCACCTGAAGCCGCTGGTATGAACATCCAGAGCGGGATGGCCGTGAATATCGATGCCCAGGCGGCCTCTTTTGGAGATATTGGGCGGGGCGACGCGGCGCCGCCATGCACAGGCTTGCTCATTGTGTTCCTTTCGCCTGGTTCCAGGATCGGCTTGCGAACCAAGCGAAGCACGACCGAAGCGGGCGAACCGGAAATTCAGGCGAAATTTGGACTAAACTCTCGCGAGTGGCATGCTCTACGGTATCCGCGTATGTGAGGGCGGCACGGGAAAGAATGGCATCCTCTGCTCCATCGGAGGTCTACAGGTTTGGCCACTTCGTCCTCGACCTCGGGAACGAAGCCATGCGCACGACCACAGGCGCGGAAGTCCCGTTGCGTGCCAAATCGTTCGCGCTTCTGCGGTTACTGATTGAAAACGCGGGCCGGCTCATGACGCGCGAGGCTATCATGGCGGCGCTCTGGCCGGAGGTCTTCGTCACCGACGACAATGTTACCCAAACCGTGTTGGATGTCCGCCGGGCGCTCGGCCAGGAGTCGAGACAATTGCTACGGACCATTCGTCGCCGCGGTTACATCTTCGATGCGGCGGCCGTTCGGCGAGACCCCGCACCCGCCACGCCGGGCGCCGGCTTCAATGGTTACGCGTCTCCTGGAAACGCGCTTTCGCTCGAGCGCGAGCCGTTGGCCCGCTCGGGGTACGCGGGGAAGGCCGTCTGGTCTCCCCCATCCGCCGGAAGGCCGATTCGGCCTTCGGTTCTCATATTGCCGTTGCGGTCCCTCGACGGCTCCGAAGCGCGGCAACGCGTGGCCGAAATGATCACGTCGGACATCGTCACCGATGTCGCGACGCAACTGCGGGTGCAAGCGCCAGAGGATGCAGTTGTGCTGTACCACGACGACCGGCTCGCGCATTGGCGGACCGTGCCCGCGGATTGCGAGGCGGACTACGTGTTGCGGGGCAGCGTGCGAGGCTCCCGCAGGCCAGAGCTCAACTTGCAACTGATGAACGCCACGAGCGGTGTTTGCATCTGGGCTGACCGATGCGAGCCGTATGGCCGACGCGACGAGACCGCCGGATGGGTACGTGGCATCGCGAACGCCCTGGTCCTGGACGTCGGTCGTCGCGTCGACGCCCTGACAACGGATTTGACGGCAAGCGACCTGGTCATGCGAGGCCGAGCCTGGATGCTTCGCCCCGGATCTGCCTCCAGCCTGCGTCGGGCGCTGGACTGCTTCGAGCGGGCCATCGCGATGGAGCCGGACTCGGTCGGGGCGAGGCTCGGCATCGTCGCCGTACTGGCCACTTCGCTGTCGATCGGCGTGAGCCACGATGTCGGGCGGGACGAGGCGCGCATGGAAACCTTGTTGCTGGACGTTTTCGACGCCGGCACGGATTTGGCCGCGGCCCATCTCCTCAACGGCTTGCTGCGGCGTATGCAGGGCCGCCTCGATGAATCGCGGTTCGAACTGGAGACGGCACTGGACGAGGCGCCGCATTACGCCATGGCGGCGAGCCAACTGGGAATGACGCTCCTATTTCACGGACAACCTGGGGCGGCGTTGCCATACTTCGAGCGTAGTGTGCGCATGGCCCCGCGAGATCCCATGGCGCCACTGCTGCTGAGTAACCTCGGGACGTGCCTGTTACTGCTCGGCGATACCGACGCCGCCAATCCCGGCTTCGCACCGCGACGGCGGCGTTGCCAGGCCATCCCGCGGCGCCCTTGGTTCTGGCCGCGATCCAGGGGCTTAGGTCGGCGTCGGCGGAACCGAGCAGGCCATTGTTACGGGCTATCGCGCTTTGTCCCGCTTGGGGAACCCTGTCGGCGCTACGCGACTGGCTAACGAAGCAGGCGGGGCCCACCTTTCTGCCGTTCTACGAACAGACCCTCGAACGCGGTTTGCGGCGAGCCGGTATGTCAGAGGCGTGAACGCCATGGTCTGTTGACCACCACCGGCACCCCGGTGGATTGGCTTTGACCTGATGCGATCACGGATCAACCATCTATGTCGACGGTCCCATGCACGGCGTCGATCTCCAGAACCACATGCTTCTCAGTCATGTCCAGCCCGACAGCCGAATTCCGGCGAACCATCGCTTCGCCTGATCCGTGAAGTCACAAACACCGCGTTGGAATCATTGCCGGACCAGTTCGACGCGTTCCATGGGAGGGACGGCCGTCCTTTTTCAGCGGCGTGTTAAACGATAACAATACGTCAGCCCGCCTCGGCAAGCACCAGGCGCCGCCGCACCGCCCGCCGCAACGGCAAAGCGGCGTAAACGTCCTTAACAGCCTCGGTGATTGTCACCCCCGCGAGCCCGGGCACCATCCGCCGCCCCATGCGCTCGAACAACGGTGCCCCGCGCAACACCAACCGCGCGTCCCACGGCGGCATCCAAAGCGCCATATCGCGCCTTTCCACCCGAAACAGCGCGCCTGACAACAGCCGCCCGAGCTGACCGGCGGTGTACGGTTGACCGTGGCCGAACGGTGTCGTCTCCCAATATGCCCACATTCCGGTGCGGTTTGGGGTGACGACCAATATCCTGCCGTCGTCTTTGAGCACCCGCCATGCCTCCCGCAGCAGCCGGCGCGCGTTTTCGGCGACCTCCAGGCCGTGCACCACCAGGATGCGATCGAACGTCAGGTCGGGGAACGGAAGAGCATCTTCCTCGGCCGTGCAGGACAGGTTGGGCGCGTCAGGCGGCCAGCGAATGGCGCCAATCTGCGCGGGCGTCAGGGCGATCCGCCGATACGCCTGGCCTTCCCATGCCCGCAGATATGGCGCGGCGTAACCAATACCCAGGACCGAGCAGCCACCCATGTCCGGCCAGAGCGCATGGATGCGCGCGCGCAGCAGCCTCGCGGTCACCGCCCCGCGAGAGGTCCTGTAAAATTCCGCCGCCGCGTGAGCGTCCGCCGTCATGGTCGCTACAATGTCATGGTCTGGCCTGGCAAAACCAGCGCTCAGCCATGCGGTCGGCGTTCAAGGCCCGGTGGTCGGTGTGAAACGGTGGTCATGGCGCCGGGTGGATGTAATGCACGGAGGTGGATTCTCCCCGATCGGCATCGACGACGAAGCCTTTGCGGGCAGCCCGGTACCAGCTTTTGCCAATACAATGGCAGGATCGCGGCATCATCCATCGCGATCTTCGTCGCCTCCGCCAGCAGTGTCCCGCGCTTTGCCTCATCGAACTCGGCCGATGCGCGGCGCAGCGTCTCATCGAACGTCGGGTTTGTATAGCGGCCCCGGTTCAGCGACCCGGTCCCTCGCGCCGCGTCATATGTCGCGAGCACGCCGGTCAGCCCGTTCAGCGAACTGCTGGCGACGCTGCCGTAACTGAAGATGAACAGGCTGTATTTCCGTTGCGTGGCCGCCGGAGCATAGACGTTGTACGGCACGACCTCGACGCCATTCACCCTCATCCCGCCCCGGGAGAACATCTGCCCCAGCGCCTGCGCCAATTGCGAATCGTTGGGAAACCGGTTGTTGGAGCCATGCAGAGTAAGGCCGAAGCCGTCGGGATATCCTGCCTCGGTCAGCAGGTTCTTCGCGCCGGGCAGGTCGAGGGCGACGGGTTTCAGAGTTGGATCGTAACCCCCCATGCCATCCGGCACGAGTTGATCCGTTGCCTCTCCGGCGCCGGACAGCACGCGTTCGACGATCGCCTGACGGTTGATCATCTTCGACAGAGCCTGCCTGACCCGCCGGTCCTTCAGTGGATTGACCGTCATCGGCTTGCCGTCCTTGTCGGTGATGAACGGGCTTTCGTCGCGGCCTTGGTCCATGCCCGACATACACCACGCGGGTGGAGACGGCATCGAACAGCGTCAGGTCCGCGCGGTTCTGGAAAATGCCAATGTCCGACGGCGGAATTTGCTCGATCACGTCGACCGATCCGGACAGCAGCGCCGCGCTGCGTGCCGCCGGGTTGGCGAGGAACTTCACCGTCACCGTATCGAACTCGGGTTTGCCGCCCCAGTATCCCGGCCATGCCGTGTAGACGACGCTATCGCCGGGAGAGCTGGATTTGAAACGATATGGACCCGTTCCAATCATCGCGCGGCCGGAATTGAAGTCCTCATTCGTTACTGTCGGACCGAGCTTCGCCGGCAACACGAAAATTCGGCCGATCATGTCCATCAGCAAAGGCGTCGGCGCGACGGTGTGGATCCGTAACGTCAGCGGATCGACGATCTCGGCCTGCTTTCACCGGCCGCACGAAACTCGACAGCGGGCCAGGACTGTTGGGGATATCGCGGGCTCGGTTGAGGGAATAGGCGACGTCGGCGGCGGTCAGTGCCGATCCGTCATGAAATGTCACGCCGGGGCGCAGTTTG
Organism: uncultured Actinomycetota bacterium; assembly: GCA_963716965.1. Classification (GTDB taxonomy): domain Bacteria; phylum Actinomycetota; class Actinomycetes; order Actinomycetales; family Microbacteriaceae; genus Amnibacterium. The sequence goes on from CAVQUZ010000002.1 coordinate 192,721, forward strand.
ATGTCCCACGTCAGTGGATCGATCAGCTTCCATTCGGTGGCGAGCGACGGATGGATGCGCAACTTCGAGTCAAAGCGGATCATGCTTTCGAAGGCGTTTTCCGCGGTCGCCACGTCGCTGCCGAGGTCGGAATACAGGGGATCGAGCGAGCCGTGTTCGGTCGCGCGCCCGATGCGGAGGTCGCCGGCGTCAGCGGCCGGAGCCAGTCCAGCGGCAACCAAGGTCATGGTCAAAAGCGTAAGTAGTCGTCGCATGCTGGTCGTATCCCCCGTGGTCGCATTTCGGTTGCGCCGTGTCGGGAGGGTAGCGCGGCGGGGGGGAATGGCCCAGGGCTGGGACGTGGAGCGCTGGGACGTGGAGGGTTGGGACGTGTGGGGGCCGGGACGTGTGGGGTCCCGGGATCAGGAATGGGTGTGGGGGACAACCTGGCATGGGCCAACCACCCGGTCAGGCTGCTACCCAATGAAGCAGCCACGGCTGTGAATGACCGCGATTTGGTCACTTATGCCCGCCGGTAATGAGGCTTGCTCCAGGAGCGCGCCGTCGCTTCATCCTCAGGCTGGCGGTGAAGATCCGTCGTCGCGCTGTGATGATCCTGATCCTCGTTACGACCATCAGGATCAGGGTGCGCGATGGCCAGGATCGGCGGCGATGAGTTGGAAACGCGCGGTGTCATCGTGGGCGTACGTTTCGGTGGCACACGCCGTGCCGAAGCGTGGCACACACCCTGCAGAAGCACGTGGCACACGCCGTGCAGAAGTCCGAGCGGAAGATCGCGTCGAAGTCCGCTTTGGCTTCCGCGATGATTTTTCGGTCGGGCAATCGCAAAAGAGGCGACAGGCATATGGCAGCAGACACCAAAGCGCGGCTCGGCCGGCGCTCCATCCTCGCGACCGCGGGCGCCGTCGCCGGCAGCGGTGCGATCACCGGGTTCCCGACGATCTGGGCGCAGAACATCAAGAACATCACCCTGCGCCAGTTCGGCACCGGCGTATCGAACCTGAACGCGGTCGCCGAGAAGGTGAAACAGGATCTGGGCTTCACCCTGACCATGACCGCGCTGGACACCGACGCGGTGACGCAGAAGGCGGTGACGCAGCCGAAATCCTACGACATCGCCGATATCGAGTATTTCGCGATCAAGAAAGTCTTCCCCACCGGCGTGATGCAGCCGATGGACGCGAAGAAGATCAAGAACGTCGACAAGATCGTGCCGATTTTCACCAAGGGAAAACTGACCCCGGACAGCGCGATGGCGCAGGGCACGACGCCTTACTCCGTCGGCTTCGTCGATGGCCCGAACGGCAAGACCTTCGCCAAGGGCCAGACCGAATGGATGACGCTGATCCCGACCATCTACAACGCCGATACCCTGGGCATTCGTCCCGATCTGGTGGGACGGCCGATCAACAACTGGAAGGACCTCGTCGATCCCGCCTTCAAGGGCAAGGCGTCGATCCTGAACATCCCCTCGATCGGCATCATGGACGCCGCGATGGTCATGGAGTCGCTCGGCACCCTGAAATATGCCGACAAAGGCAACATGACGAAGCCGGAGATCGACAAAACCATCGCCTTCCTGATCGAGGCGAAGAAAGCCGGCCAGTTCCGCGCCTTCTGGAAAAGCTTCGACGAGAGCGTCAACCTGATGGCCTCCGGCGAGGTCATCATCCAGTCCATGTGGTCGCCAGCCGTCGCCGCCGTCCGCTCCAAAGGCATCGCCTGCAAATATCAACCCCTCGCCGAGGGCTATCGCGCCTGGGCCGGCGGGCTGGGCATGGCGAAGCACCTGACCGGGCTGGAACTCGACGCGGCGTATGAATACATCAATTGGTACCTGTCCGGCTGGGTCGGCGCCTATCTGAACCGGCAAGGCTATTACAGCGCCGTGCTGGACACCGCGAAGCAGTTCATGTCGCCGGATGAGTGGGGCTATTGGATCGAAGGCAAGCCGGCGGCGAGCGATATTCTCAGCCCCGAGGGCAAGGTGATGGAAAAGGCCGGCGCGGTGCGTGACGGCGGCTCGTTCACCGAACGCATGGGCAAGGTCGCCTGCTGGAACTCGGTGATGAACGAGGACCGCTACATGATCCAGAAGTGGAACGAGTTCATCGCGGCCTGATCCGTGTCGTCCGCGATACCGGAGGTCGCCGCATCACCGGATGTGATAAAGCGGCCGGCGCGCGACTTCCTTCCGCCTCTCGTCTTTCTGCAAGCAGCGCCGCTCGCGATGGTGCTGATCGTCTTTCTGCTGCTGCCGATGTTCGTCCTGGTGGTGGTCAGCTTCTTCGATTACGACAGCGTTCAGATTATCCCGGCGTTCCAGTTCACCAACTACATCGACGTGCTCGGGTCGGCCGTGACCTGGCGCACCTATCTGAACACGTTGCGCTACACCATCATCGTCTGGGCCGTGACAGGCGTTCTCGGCTTCACCATCGCCTACATCCTCGCGTTCGAGATCCGAAGCCGCACCACGCAGATGGTGATGTTCCTGGTCTGCACGGTGCCGTTCCTGACATCGAACATCATCCGGATGATTTCCTGGATCCCGTTCCTCGGCCGGGAGGGCCTGATGAACGGCTTGCTCCTGAAACTCGGCGTGATCCACCAGCCGTTGGAGTTCCTGCTGTTCTCCGACTTCGCCGTCGTGCTGGCTTACACACATCTATACGCGTTGTTCATGGTCACGCCGATCTTCAACACCATGATGCGGATCGACCGGAGGCTGCTGGAGGCGGCACTCGACGGCGGCGCCGGATGGTGGCGCACCGTGATCGAGGTCATCCTGCCATTGTCCAAATCAGGTATCGCGATTGGTTCGATCTTCGTCGTCACCATGGTGATGGGCGATTTCGTCACCGTGAGGCTCATGAGCGGCGGGCAGAGCGCCTCGGTCGGTCTGATGATCGCGAACCAGATTTCATTGCTACAATATCCGGCGGCCTGCGCCAATGCCGTTGTGCTGCTGGCGATCGTGCTGATGATGATCGCGGCTATCCTTAGGATCGTTGATATCCGGAAGGAATTGTGATGGCGGCGTCGCTCCGCCGCTTCGTGCTGTTTGGCGTGCTCGGGCTGTTCATTCTGTTCCTGTACGGACCGACCCTGACCATCCTCGTGTTATCGTTCCAGGGACCAGATGGAGGCCTGACCTTCCCGATGAACGGATTTTCCGTCCATTGGTTCAGGCGTCTGTTCGAGACGCAGTCGGTGGGGGACTTCGGCGGCTCGATCACCCGCTCGTTCGCGCTGGCGACGATGGTCATGGCCACCACTGTCGTCGTCTCACTGGCGGCGGGCATGGCGTTCCGCCGGCGCTTCCGAGGCTCCGGCCCACTGTTCACCCTCTCGGTCGCCAGCCTGATCATCCCATCGATCCTGGTCAGCCTGGGCGTCGGCTTGTTGTTCAATGAACTGAACCTCGATCCGGATTGGTACAGTTCCGCGTTCGGCGCGCAGTTGACGTGGACCTTGCCGTTCGGGCTGCTGATCATGTTCGCCGTTTTCAACCGCTTCAACCGCGCGTGGGAGGAAGCGGCGCGGGATCAGGGCGCGACCCCGTGGCAATCCTTCTGGCACGTCGTGCTGCCGATCATCGCGCCGAGTGTGATCGGGATCGCGCTGTTCGGATTTACGCTGTCGTACGATGAGTTCGCCAGGACGCTGTTGACGGCCGGCAGCGACAACACCCTGCCGCTGGAGATTTTCGGCATGACCACCAGCGTCACGACGCCGGTGCTTTACGCGCTCGGGACGTTAACGACTGTTTTCTCTTTCGTGGTTATCCTTGGCAGCCTCGTGGTCGTTCGGATCCTCGCCGCCAGGCGCGGCTGATCCAAGGGAGGAAATAGCCCATGCCTCAAGTCACGACGCTGGATCACCCGTTGATCCGCCACAAATTGACGCTGCTGCGCGACCGCTACACGCCGACCGGGATGTTCCGCCAGGTTGCGCGGGAGATCAGCCTGCTGATGGCATATGAGGTGACGCGCGACCTTCCGCTGCAAGCGATCGACATCGAAACGCCTTTGGAGCCGATGCGCGCGGATATCCTGGCCGGCAAAAAGTTGTGCATCGTTTCCATCCTGCGCGCGGGCAGCGGTATTCTGGACGGAATGCTCGATCTGATCCCATCCGCGCGGGTTGGCCATATCGGCCTGTATCGGGATCCTGAAACACTGCGACCCGTCGAGTATTTTCTGAAGTTGCCAACCGACATCAATGAGCGGTTGGTCATTCTGGTCGACCCGATGCTGGCGACCGGGAACTCGGCCGTGGCCGCCGCCAGCCGGATGAAAAAGGCGGGCGTCAGGGCGATGAAGTTCGTTTGCCTGCTGGCGGCTCCGGAGGGGATCGCGACGTTCACCACGGCGCATCCGGACGTGCCGGTATTCATGGCGGCGATAGATCGCGGTTTGGACGAGCATGGCTATATCCGCCCAGGTCTGGGCGATGCCGGAGATCGGTTTTACGGGACGCGATGAGGGGCGGTCGTTCGGCGAGTCAGACGCACCTCTGGAAGTAGCGATCGGTCGGATCGAAAACGATCGTCATCCGTTCGCGCGTCTTGAGGTCCTTGGGCGGCTGCGCGTCAGATCGCGGTATTGATGCCGGCGTAAATCGTTCGCGGTTCAGCCAGGGCAGCGCCTTTGAATGGTCTTGGTTTGAGATAGTAACCCACGCCTGCTGTGCCATCGACCTTACGGCAACGGTCTTCCGCGGCTGTTGTCGCGCGCGGTTGACACGGCACTTCATTTCCATGATATTGGAGATATGGAGGAAGTGATCGCTGAGGAAAAAGCCACTCTGCCCGTAATCTCACGGGAGGTCAGCCTTGTCCCGGCGGTTATCTCGGCCGGAACAGACGGATTGGCGGCAGGGCGGGGTCGGCGATGAAACAAGTCCGCCGCCGCGACAAGCTGTTCGCGTCAGGAACTCAAGGGGATGAGTTTCGTAACGTTCAAACATCGGTCGACACGTCGTGCCGCGCCGAGATGTCGCGATGAATGAGCTGCTGACCTGATGTCGTTGACGGCGTACCCGCCAACGGCAAATTCGAAACCACGACATCAGTAAAAGGGAGTGCCTGAACCATGTCGGACAAACCTTTCGAAACGGCGGAAATCAAGGAAATGGTGCGTGCGCGGTATGGCGGTATCGCGTCGGGCGCATCTTCCTCGTGCTGCGCCCAGGACACGACTGACAATAAGCAGGGCGCGCCCGGTTTCGACGCCAAGGCCCGTGAGATGGGATACACCGCCGAGGAACTGGCGGCGGTGCCGGATGGTGCGAACCTCGGCCTCGGGTGCGGCAATCCGCAGGCAATCGCCGCGATGAAGCCGGGCGAAATCGTCGTCGATCTCGGCAGTGGCGCTGGGTTTGATTGCCTTCTCGCGGCCCGCCAGGTGGGTGCCACCGGACGCGTGATCGGCGTCGATATGACGCACGAGATGCTGAAGAAAGCTCGCGTGAACGCGGCCACTGTCGGCGCGTCCAACGTCGAATTTCGCCTGGGCGAACTGGAACATTTGCCCATCGCCGACAACACGGCCGATGTGATTTTGTCGAACTGCGTGATCAATCTTGTCCCCGACAAGGCGCAAGTCTTCCGTGAGGCGTTTCGCGTTCTGAAACCTGGCGGCCGTCTGGCGATTTCCGACGTGGTGAATACCAAACCGCTGACCGCCGACCTCGCCGCGGATCAGGCGCTCGTATGCGGTTGCGTGGCGGGCGCGGCTCCGGCTCTGGAAGTCGAGGCATGGTTGCGATCAGCCGGATTTCGTGACGTATCCGTCGCGGTAAATCCCGAAAGCCGTGAATTGGTAGCGAGTTGGGCACCCGGGCGAGGCATCGAGAACTACGTCGCCTCCGCTATCATCGAGGCACGCAAACCCGCTGCCGGCGAAGCCTGTTGCGCGACGAGTTGTTGCGCGTGAGTGAGGCATAAATCGTCGCGGGTAACGATGATCGCGGAACCAGCGAGCGTCAATCCTCCTGGGTGTCCATCAACCCGGTTTCATCCGATCCGGTTCCGATAAGCGTCGCTTAGAATACCGCTTGTGATCCGCGGCGATCCGGCCAGCGTTCGACGATACCCCACGCAACCCCTTGCGCCACATGGCGCCCTACCGCCATTGTGTGGTGCACAAACGGTCCGACGGACGACGCGAAACAGGAGAGGCTAAAGATGACCATCGATCTGAGCCGGCGTGCCCTGGCGGGGGCGGCCGCTCTGCCATTATTGACGCTCGCGGCCGTCGCGCTGACCGGCCCGGCTCGGGCGCAATCCGCCTCCGAAAGCACCTTCGACCGGGTCCGCCGCACTAAAGTTCTGCGTATCGCCGCGCTGCCTGGGGAGTTGCCCTATTTCGCAAAAGACCTCGCGAGCGGAGAATGGAGCGGGTCCTGCATCGAAATGGCGAAAGACCTCGCCAAGGTGTTCGACGCGAAACTGGAATACGTCGAGTCCACCTATGGAAACTCCGTGCTCGACCTGCAGTCGAACAAAGTCGACCTTGCTTTCGCGCTGAACCCGACGCCCGCTCGCGCGTTGTCGATCGGCTTCACCCACCCGATGATCATCCACCCCTTCGGCTGCGTCGCCCGCAAAGGTCTGAGCCCCAAAAACCTGGGCCGACATCAACAAGCCCGAGATCCGCATCGTTTACGATATCGGATCGTTGCATGAAACCGCCGCGAAACGGTATTGCCCGAACGCGCAACTCACCGGCCTGAAAAACCGCGACGAGTGCACCCTGAACCTGCAATCCGGCCGAGCCGACGTGCATATCCTGGCCGCCATCCTCGGCCTGTCCGCCGTCGGGAAGAATCCCAACCTCGGCTCCTACTTATCTACTGTCCGATCCCCTCGTCGCGCTGCCCAGTTGCCTGGGGGTGCAAAGGGAGCCGGATACGAGATTTCGGGAGGTGGTGGATGCGTGGCTCGACATGGCACGCGGCATCCGGGCAGATCAGGGAGTGGATGCTGCAAGGTTTGGCGAGGAACGGCGTATCGCTGGAACAGGTGCCCGTCGGCGTTGACCTTCTGACGGAACCGCGGGTCCCATGCACTACCAGTGGGACTTCCCCTTTCTGCTGCGCTACGCACCGCTGTTCTGGCAAGGCATCGGCGTCACCCTCGCCTACACCGCCGGAACGATCTTCCTCGGACTGATCCTGGGGCTGGTCATCGGTCTGGGCCGCCTCGCCCGTGCCGGTGGGGCAGAGCTGCGGATGATCCCGTTGCACCTCTGGCCGATCCGCCGCGCGTTCTGGTTCATTCCGATGCAGTGGGTTCTGGTCGGTTTCGTCGAAGTGTTTCGCTGCACACCGCTGCTGGTGCAGATCGTCTGGGTCTATTACGCGCTGCCCGTCCTGCTGAACGTGCAAATCCCCGCCACGGTCGCCGCGATCCTGACCCTCTCGTGCTATACGGGCGCGTTCTACGCGGAGATTTTCCGCGGTGGCATCATCTCGATCGAGCGCGGCCAATGGGACGCCGCCCGCGCGCTCGGCCTGCGTCCCTGGGCCATGATGCGCCGGGTGATCTTACCGCAGGCGGTGCGGCGCATGATCCCGCCGTTCGTCAACCAGTCGATCACGCAGTTGAAGAATACGTCGCTGGTGTCGACCATCGCGGTGCCCGACCTGCTCTACAACGGCACGCTGATCACCGCGGACACCTATCGGCCGCTGGAGGTCTATACGGTGGTCGCGATCATCTATTTCGTGCTGCTGTTTCCCAGCACGATGCTCGCGCAGTGGTATGAGAGGCGGTTGCAGACCGACAGGTGAACTGAACCCGGCGAAATGTCACGATCCACTATCGCTCGTGAGTTTGATCAGTTCCGTGCCCTCCTGAACCATGTCCCCAACGACGTAACGGATGACGTCGATCGTTCCGTCTCGTGGCGCGATTAAAGTCATCTCCATCTTCATCGCCTCGAGCACGACCAGCGGCGCGCCTTTGACCACGACGTCTCCCGCCTGGACCAGAACGTGCGTAACCCGCGCGGGGATTGGCGCCAGCACCCGATCGTCGCCACCGCCCGAGGCGTTCGGCGGCGCGAGCCGTCCACCAGCGCGAAGGTGTGGTTTCGTCCCCCATGGATCATGGTCAGCTCGTCGCCGTCGCGCACGACATGCACGCGATGCACGCGCCCGTCGATCAAGACTCCGTCCAGGCGCGGTTCCGCTGTCATCGAAAGATCGCCAATCCGAAGTCGAAACGACCTTCGCCGAGTGACACGGCGCCAACGGCATTGATTTCGTCGCGGTATCGCAAGAGAACTTCCTGGTGCCCCTCATGATTGAGACGGAATGAATCCGATGACGTCCCACGGATCGTTCGGCTTGTCCCCGTGGCGGTATCCAGGACCGCCAGAGCGGCGGCGCTCAACACGATCGGGGTCGGCCTGTGCCATCGCCGGCGTCAGCCCGGATATGACGCCCAATGAATCCGGTATCCAAATCGGCCGCCAGGAAAGCCGGCGTTGCCCGCGATCGACCGCAACAGGCCGAGATTGGTGCGCACGCCCACGACCTCATACTCCGCCAGAGCGGTTTCAAGCCGTCGCGCGGCCGCGTCCCGATCCGGCTCCCCAAACGATCAGCTTGGCGATCATCGGATCGTAATACGGGGTGATCGCATCGCCCTGCCTGACCCCGGTGTCCACGCGCACGTCAGCAGTCGGTTCCGGTTGCCGCAAATGCACCAACCGGCCGATCGACGGCATGAAATCCCGGTCCGGATCTTCCGCGTAAATCCGTGCCTCGATCGCGTGGCCGCGCAACGGAATGTCGTCCTGACGCAGTGGCAACGCCTCCCCGGCGGCGACGCGCAATTGCCATTCGACCAGATCCAGGCCGGTGATCATTTCCGTGACGGGATGTTCCACCTGCAAGCGGGTGTTCATCTCCATGAACCAGAATGCGCCGCCTTCCGAAATGAACTCCACCGTGCCGGCGCCGACATAGCCAACGGCGCGCGCGGCGGACAGCGCGGCCTCACTCATTCGCCGCCGCCGCTCCGGGTCCATGCCCGGCGCGGGCGCCTCCTCGATGCACTTTCTGATGGCGCCGCTGGATCGAACAGTCACGTTCGAACAACGACACCGCATTGCCGTGAGTATCCGCGAACACCTGGATCTCGATATGCCGCGGCTGCGTCAGATAGCGTTCGATCAGCACATGATCGTCGCCAAACGACGCCAGAGCCTCGCGCTTCGCCGACCCGATCGCGCTTTCCAGATCGCTGTCCCGTTCGACGATGCGCATTCCCTTGCCGCCGCCGCCGGACGAGGCCTTGATCAGCACCGGATACCCGATCCGCTCCGCCGCCCCGCTCAACGTCCTCAGATCCTGTGCTTCGCCATGGTAGCCGGGCACCAGAGGCACGCCGGCCCTCTCCATCAGGGCCTTGGCGGCGGACTTCGACCCCATCGCGCGGATCGCCCCGACCGGCGGGCCGATGAACACGATCCCGGCCGCCGCGCAGGCCTCCGCGAAATCGGCGTTCTCCGACAAAAAGCCATAGCCGGGATGGATCGCCTCCGCGCCGGAGCGACGCGCGGCATCGATGATCCGTTCGCCAACAAGGTAACTCTCCCGCGCCGGCGCCGGACCGATCGGCCACGCCTCGTCGGCGAGCGCCACATGCCGCGCATCGGCGTCCGCCTCGGAGTAAACCGCGACCGTCGCGATGCCCATGCGCCGCGCGGTGGCGATGACCCGGCAGGCGATTTCGCCGCGATTGGCGATCAGGATTTTGCTGAACATCGTCACATCCGGAACAAGCCGAACCGCGTCGGTTCGATCGGGGCATTGAGGCTGGCCGACAGGCTCAGGCCGAGCACACGTCGCGTGTCGGCCGGATCGATGATGCCGTCATCCCACAGCCGGGCGGTGGCGTAATACGGATGGCCCTGCGACTTCGTATTGCTCGCGGATCGGTGCCTTGAACGCGTCCTCCTCGCTCCGCGGGCCAGGTCTGGCCGCGCGCTTCCATATTGTCGCGCCGCACCGTGGCCAGAACGCTCGCCGCCTGTTCGCCGCCCATGACGCTGATCCGCGCGTTCGGCCACATCCACAGGAACCGCGGCGAGTAGGCACGCCCGCACATGCCGTAGTTTCCCGCGCCGAACGATCCGCCAATGATGACGGTGAACTTCGGCACGGCGGCGGTGGCGACCGCGGTGACCATTTTGGCGCCGTCCTTGGCGATGCCGCCGACCTCGTATTTCCGGCCCGACCATGAAGCCGGTGATGTTCTGCAGGAACACCAGCGGAATGCCGCGTTGCGCGCAAACTCGATGAAATGCGCGCCTTTCTGCGCGCTCTCGCTGAACAGGATGCCGTTGTTGGCGACGATGCCCGACCGGCATGCCCCAGATATGCGCGAAGCCGGTGACCAAGCGTCGCGCCATACAGCCGCTTGAACTCGTCGAATTCGCTGCCGTCGACGATGCGGGCGATGATCTCCCGCACTTCGAACGGTTTGCGGCGATCGGCCTCGACGATGCCGTACAACTCCCGCGCATCGTAACGCGGCGGCACCGGTTCGCGCATCGCGAGCGACGGCGTCTTCACCGTATTCAGATGCGACACGATCCCGCGCGCAATGCCCAGCGCATGCGCGTCGTTCTCGGCATAATGATCGGCGACGCCGGAGACGCGGCAATGCACGTCGGCGCCGCCCAGATCCTCGGCCGAAACGATTTCGCCGGTGGCGGCTTTCACCAACGGCGGACCGGCCAGAAAGATCGTGCCCTGGCCGCGCACGATCACCGCTTCATCCGACATCGCCGGGACATAGGCGCCGCCGGCGGTGCAGGAGCCCATCACCACCGCGATTTGCGCGATCCCCGCCGCCGACATGTTGGCCTGGTTGTAGAAGATGCGGCCGAAATGATCGCGGTCGGGAAAGACCTCGTCCTGGTTGGGCAGGTTGGCGCCCCCGGAATCGACCAGATATACGCACGGCAGCCGGTTCTGCGCTGCGATTTCCTGCGCCCGCAGATGTTTCTTCACCGTCATGGGATAATATGTGCCGCCCTTCACCGTGGCGTCGTTGGCGACGATCATGCACTCGCGCCCCGAGACGCGGCCGATGCCGGTGATGATGCCGGCCGACGGCACTTCATCGCCATACATTCCGTTCGCCGCGAGTTGCCCGATCTCCAGAAACGGCGACCCCGGATCGAGCAGCGCCTGCACCCGATCCCGCGGCAGCAGTTTCCCGCGTGAGACGTGCCGGTCGCGGGACGCTTTGCCGCCGCCCAGACAGGTCGTTTCCGCGCGGTCGCGCAAGCGCCGCCACCAACTCCGGCCATCGTTTCGGCGTTGGACTGAAACGCGGGGGAGCGCCGGTCGATCGAGGCTTTCGATGACGGGCATCTCAGGCGGTCTCGGCGAACAGTTCGCGGCCGATCAGCATGCGGCGGATCTCGCTCGTGCCGGCGCCGATTTCGTACAGCTTGGCGTCGCGCAGCAGCCGCCCGGTGGGATAATCGTTGATGTAGCCGTTGCCGCCCAGTGCCTGGATCGCCTCCAACGCCATCCAGGTGGCTTTTTCGGCGGCGTAGAGGATCGCGCCGGCGGCGTCCTTGCGCGTGGTCTGGCCGCGATCGCACGCCTTCGCGACCGCGTAAACATAGGCCCGCGCGGCGTTCATCGTCGTGTACATGTCCGCGAGCTTGCCTTGCATGAGTTGGAACTCGCCGATCGCCTGGCCGAACTGCTTCCGTTCATGCACGTAGGGAAGCACCACATCCATGCAGGCTCGCATGATGCCCGAACGGACCGGCCGCCAGCACGGCGCGTTCGTAATCCAGCCCGCTCATCAGCACGTTGACGCCGCGGCCGACCGAGCCAAGCACGTTTTCCGCCGGCACCTCGCAGTCCTGGAACACCAGCTCGCAGGTGTTCGATCCGCGCATGCCCAGCTTGTCGAGCTTGGGGGAGGTGGAGAAGCCTTTGAAGCCTTTCTCCACCAGGAACGCGGTGATGCCGCGCGGGCCGGCGTCCGGATCGGTCTTGGCATAGATCACCAGCACATCGGCGTTCGGCCCGTTGGTGATCCACATCTTGGTGCCGTTCAGCACGTAGCGGTCGCCTCGCCGCTCGGCGCGCAGTGCGCATCGACACCACGTCCGATCCGGCGCCGGGCTCGGACATCGCCAGCGCGCCGACATGCTCGCCGGAGATGAGTTTCGGCAGGTAGCGGCGCTTCTGGTCCTCATCGCCGTTGCGGAAGATCTGGTTCACGCAAAGGTTGGAATGCGCGCCATACGACAGGCCGACGGCGGCGGAGGCGCGGCTGACCTCCTCCATCGCCACGACGTGCTCCAGGTAGCCCATGCCCGCGCCGCCGTATTCCGGCGCTACCGTGACGCCCAGCAGGCCGACGGAGCCCAGTTTCGGCCAAAGATCGGCGGGGAAATCGTTGGCGACGTCGATCGCGGCGGCGCGCGGCGCGATTTCGTCGGCGGCGAAGGCTTCCACCTGATCGCGCAGCATGTCCGCGACCTCACCGAGGTCGAAATCCAGGCCGCGCATCTGATTGGTCATGCGATCGCTCCCTTGCGGCCCGATCTTGGTTGGGCCGGCGAAACGCCAATACGCAACGGATTGGACAATCTGTCCATCCGGACCAACGACTGCCGACCTCCAAGGATTTGTTGAGCCATCGTGCGACAGGATGCTAAGGCCAACGCGGCGCGGGCAGGTTCGGACCGCCCGCGGAGAGGATTGCACAGATGAAGCTTTTGGTAACCGGTGGCTGCGGCTTCATCGGGTCGGCCGTCATTCGCCATCTGATCCGGCACACGGACCACGTTGTCGTCAATGTCGACAAAATGACCTACGCCGCGTCCGAGGAAGCGCTGGAGGAAGCTCGCCATCACCAGCGCCACATTCTGGTCCGCGCCGACATCGCCGATGCCGCCGCGATGCGCCAAGTGTTCGAAGCGCACGATCCGGACGCCGTCATGCATCTCGCCGCCGAGAGCCATGTCGACCGCTCGATCGACGGTCCGGCCGATTTCGTCCGCACCAACGTCGTCGGCACTTTCACTCTGCTGGAGGCCGCGCGGCGCCATTTCGCGGGGCTCACGCCAGACCGAAAGGCCGCTTTCCGCTTCCACCATGTCTCCACCGATGAAGTATTCGGCGCGCTTAACCACGGCGATCCCGCGTTCACTGAGACGACGCCGTACGACCCGCGCAGCCCGTACTCCTCGACCAAGGCGGCATCGGACCATTTGGTCAGGGCCTGGCATCACACCTACGGGCTGCCGACCATGGTCTCCAATACCTGCAACAACTACGGATCCTGGCAGTTTCCGGAGAAACTGATCCCTCTGGTGACGCTGAACGCCCTGACGGGGAAAGACCTGCCCGTCTACGGCGACGGTTCCAACATCCGGGACTGGATCTACGTCGATGACCACGCCTCCGCCCTCGTGCGAGTGATCGAGGCCGGTCAGCCCGGCGCCACGTACGCGATCGGTGGACGGCAACCGCGCTCCAACCTGGACGTTGTGAAAGCGATCTGCGCCCATCTCGACCGCCGTGTGCCCGACAGCACGGGTCCTCGCGAGCGGCTGATCCGCTTCGTCACCGATCGTCCCGGCCACGATTTCCGCTATGAAATCGACCCGTCTCGCACCGAGGCCGCGATCTGCTGGAAAGCGCCGCACGATTTCGAGACAGGCCTCGCCCGCACCATCGACTGGTATCTCGCGAACCGGGCGTGGTGGGAGGGCGTGCGCGAAGCCCGCTACGCCGGTCACCGGCTGGGAACAGCGGCATGAAGGGCATTTTGCTCGCGGGCGGCTCGGGCACCCGGCTGCATCCCATGACTTTGGCCGCGTCCAAGCAGTTGCTGCCGGTCTACGACAAGCCGATGGTCTACTACCCGCTGTCGACGCTGATGCTGGCCGGCATTCGCGACATCATGGTGATCTCCACGCCCGAGGACCTGCCGCAATTCAAACGCCTGCTTGGCGACGGCAGCAGGTTCGGCGTCCAGTTCGCTTACGCGGTGCAGCCGAAGCCCGAGGGGATCGCGCAGGCGATCTTGATCGCGCGGGAATGGCTGGAGGGATCGCCGTGCGCGCTGGTGCTCGGCGACAACATCATCCATGCCGACCATTTGTCGCGTCTTCTGCGAGAGGCGGCCAAGGGAGAAACCGGGGCCACGGTCTTCGCCTACCAGGTGCGTGACCCCGAGCGCTATGGCGTCGTCACGTTCGACGAAACCGGTCATGCCGTCGAGCTCGTCGAAAAACCCACCGCTCCCACCTCCAACTGGGCGGTCACCGGCCTGTATTTCTACGATCGTCACGTCTCGGAAATCGCGCCGACGATCCAACCCTCGGCCCGGGGGGAACTGGAGATCACCGACCTGAACAAGGTCTATCTGGAAGCCGGCACATTACGGGTCGAACGGCTGTCGCGCGGCTGCGCCTGGCTGGATGCCGGCACGCCCGACAGCCTTTTGCAGGCGGCCACTTTCGTGCAAACGATCCAGTCGCGGACCGGCAACCTGGTCGGTTGCCCGGAGGAGGTCGCGTTTCGCATGGGCCATATCTCCGCCGACACGCTCCGCGGACATGCACGGGACCTGGGCAAAACCGAACTCGGACGCGTGCTGATGGATCTCGCGGAAGGAGAGCACGATTGACCTTCGAAAAGCTGACGCTTCCCGATGTGCTGCTGCTGACGCCGCGACGTTTTCACGATCCACGAGGCTTCTTTTCGGAGACCTGGAACGAGGCCCGCTTCATCGAGGCAGGCGTTCCTGGACCCTTTGTGCAGGACAACCACGCCGTCTCCACCGCCCGCGGGGTGCTGCGCGGTCTGCATTGCCAGATCGGCCCTAACGCGCAGGGCAAACTGGTGCGCGTGGTCAAGGGTGCGATCTGGGACGTCGCGGTCGACATCCGGCGCGGGTCGCCGACTTACGGCCAACACGCGGGCGCGGTCCTGAGCGCCGAGAACTGGTCCCAGTTGTGGGTCCCGGTTGGTTTCCTGCACGGCTATTGCACACTGACGGACGAGACCGAGGTCATCTACAAGGTGACCGCCCCCTGGGATCGGGAGGCGGAGCGCGGCGTGATCTGGAACGATCCCGACCTGAATGTCGCCTGGCCAATTCCCCCGGAGGAAGTGATCCTCTCCGACAAGGACCAGGTATTGCCGTTGCTAAAGGACTGCGACACGTGGTTCTGAACGGAACGACCGGGCGAATATTCGTCACGGGTGGATCAGGCCAACTGGCGTCCGCTCTGGCGCGGGCCGGCGGCGAACGTATCCATCGTGTCGGACGCCCGGACTTCGATTTCAACAGGCCGGAGACCATCGCGACGTCATTCCGGAATGCCGAGCCTTGGCTTGTCATCAACGCCGCCGCTTACACCGCCGTGGATGCGGCGGAAATCGGAACCCGCCGCCGCTGAGCGTGCCAACCATGAGGGCCCGTCGGAATTGGCGCGGTTGTGCGCGGCCGCGAGCATTCCCCTGATCCATGTGTCCACCGACTACGTCTATGGTGGCGACAAACCCTCGCCGTATGTGGAAACGGATCCGGTGGCGCCACACAGCGTTTACGGCACCACCAAACTCGCGGGCGAGAAGGCAGTGCTGGCGTCCGGTGCTCAGGCGATCATTCTCCGCACAGCCTGGGTCTACGCGGCGACCGGGCGCAATTTCGTGCGGACGATGCTTACACTTGGGCAGACCCGGGACAGCCTGACTGTCGTCGCCGATCAGCACGGTTGCCCAACCGCCGCCACCGATCTTGCCGCCGCGATCCTGACCATCGCGGACCTGCTCGAGAAAGCCGGCTGGAGTGATGCATACGCCGGCATCTTTCATGCCGCCGGTTCGGGCGAAACCACGTGGCATGGCCTCGCCACCGCCGTATTTGAGGAGGCGCGGCGCCATGGAGCAAAGACACCCGCCACGGTGCGGCCTATCACGACAGCCGAATATCCGACGCCGGCGCGCCGACCGGGCAATTCGCGACTGGATTGCTCGCGTTTGGATGCGGTCTTCGGCATCCGCCTGCCGCATTGGCGCGACAGCCTGACCAGGACCATCGACGAAATTTTCGTCTGAAGCCATCGGTTTTTGCCGCAATGCAGCGAATGAGCCGGTCATACCGCATGACACGCGCCCAAAGCCGATGATAGGTTGATCGACATGCGATTTTCCCGGGACGCGCGCCGCGCGGTGCTTCTCACCCTGTCCTTGTTGTCCGCCTGCGCGGCCGCCGATCCCACCGCGAGCATCGAACCCGCCCCGTCGACGATGGGTTCTGGCGAATACCTGGCCGGACGCTTTGCCCTGAGCCACGGTGACTTCGACGCGGCGGCGGGCGATTTGCTGCGCGCCCTCGCCATCAATCCGGACGATGAGGAACTACTGCTGCAGGCCTTCATCGCCTGTCTGAACGCGGGACGGCCTGAGGCGGTGGATCTCGCGCGCCGATTGCCAACCAATCAGGTCGCGCAGTTGCTGCTCGCGGACAACGCGGCGAAGGCGGGCGATTGGGACCTGGCGGTTTCCCGGTTTCGCGCCGTGGCGCCCGAATGGGGTGATGCAACTGCTGCAGCCGATGCTGCTGGCATGGGCATCGCAAGGCGCCGGGGACACCGACCAGGCTCTGGCGACGCTGCGGCCTCTGCTGGAAAACCCTCGCTATCAGCCGATCGTCGCTCTTGCATGCCGGCATGATCGCCGATCTGGCGGGACGCCGATCCGAGGCCGCCGCCTATTACCAGCAGGCTGAGACGGAGCTGGGCGACCTGAGCCCGCGCACCGCTCTCGATCCTGGCCAGCTGGCACGCTCGGTACGGTGAACTGGCGCGCGCCGAGGGTATTCTCACGAAGATGGCGGCGAGCGTGCCGGAAGCGTCCATTGCGCTTGCCTGGCATGCTCGCCAATGTCGGCAAGCGTCCGATCATCCGCGCCTTCGACGGCATGGCCGAGGCATACGCGACGTTCGCCGCTGCATTGCGCGCCCAGGAGAGTGGGGACTTCGCGATGGTGATGGCGCGGCTGGCGTTGGATTTGAGGCCGGAGTCCGCGGCCGCGCACCTGATGGCGGCGGATATTCAGGCCAGCGCCAGACATTATGAAGCGGCGTTGGCTTTGCTTGGATGAAGCCGGCGCGAACGGAGGATCCGATCGCGCCGATCCTCCGGCTGCGCCGCGCCTCGGTGCTGGAGCAGATGAAGCGCGAGGATGAGGCGATCCGCGAGGTCGAACGGATCGGCCGCGATTATCCGGACAGCTCGCTGCCGGATCTGGAGCTTGGCGACCTGATGCGGTCGAAACATCAGTTTGGCGACGCGATCGTCGCCTACAACCGCGTGCTCGCGCGAATCAGCGGCCGTCGTCAAGCGATTGGATCGTCTATTACAGCCGAGGAATCGCTTATGAGCGCACCGGCCAGTGGGTCGCGCGCGGAGGCCGACTTCAATCACGCGCTGGAGCTGTCCCCCGACCAACCTTCCGTCCTCAATTATCTCGGCTACGCCTGGGCGGACATGGGCCGCAACCTGGATCGCGCCCGTGACATGATCCAGCGAGCCGCCGCGCGCCGGCCAAATGATGGCGCGATCACCGACAGTCTGGGCTGGGTGATGTTCCGCCAGGGCAATATCTCCGAGGCGACGCAGTTGCTGGAACGCGCGGTGGGTCTGGAGCCGGAAGATCCGACAATCACCGAACATCTCGGGCGATGTGTACTGGGCGACAGGCCGGAAGATCGAGGCGCAGTACCAGTGGCGGCGAGCGTTGACCCTGAACCCCACGCCCAATGACGCGGTGAAACTGGAGGCGAAGATCAGGTCGCACACGAACGGCACCGTCGCCAGCGGGAAATAGCCGTGGTGCCGCCGGCGGGATGCCGAATTCGCGCCGGCAAAGATGAATCTTTACCTGCGCGTAACCGGCAAACGGCCTGACGGCTACCATTTGCTGGACAGCCTTGTCGTGTTCGCGGACATCGCTGACCGGATCACGTTCACGCCGTCCGACGCGCTGACACTCACCGTTACCGGTCCATTCGCGCGGATCACTTTCAGCGGAGCCTGACAATCTGGTGCTCCGCGCGGCGCGCGACGTTGGCGGATGCGATGCGGCATACGCCAACCGGCGCCTTGACGCTGGAAAAGAATATCCCGGTCGCGTCCGGGATCGGTGGCGGGTCCGCCGACGCGGCCGCCGACGTTGCGCCTGCTATGTCGCGCGTGGGACGTCAGCCGCTCCGACCGAGGAATTGGAGCGCATCGGCGCCAGGCTGGGAGCGGACGTTCCCGTATGTCTGCGGAACACACGAGTTGCGGATGCGCGGGGTCGGAGAGAGGCTGACATCCGGCGCCCGCTCTACCGGCATGCGGTTTGCTGCTGGTCAATCCGGGAGTGCCTCTGGCGACAGTCTCGGTCTTCCGCGCCCGTTCCGGCGCGTTTTCACCCGAGGCTGACCTACCCGACGGCTGGCCGACGCCTCAGGCAATGGCGAAGCCATTGGCTCGGGTGGGCAAACGACCTTCAAGCCGCGGCGATCACGCTTGTCCCGGCGATCGCGGGACGTCTTATGCGCCATCGAGGCGACGCAAGGTTGCTTGTTGGCGCGGATGAGCGGGTCCGGCGCGACATGCTTCGGCCTGTTTGGCACGCCGGACGAAGCGGAAGGCGCCGCACGGCAGAATCGCTCGGCCTGGATGGTGGAGGTGGGGAGGGCGGCTGGCCGGAATGATCGCGATCTCGCTTTACGCGAGGCGCATCCCGACCTATCACACGCTGCCTTGTTGGGGCGTCGCCAAGCGGTAAGGCAACGGATTTTGATTCCGTCATTCGGAGGTTCGATTCCTCCCGCCCCAGCCACCTCTTTTTCGTCCGTCAGTTCGCCGCGGTGTGCCGGTCCCTCGCATCGACCTGCCACACGATCTGGGAACACGGCGCGGTTTCGCGACAACTCATGACATTTCGCGTGGTGATCGCATCCTGACCCTCACGGCGCCGTGGGCGTGATATCAACAGTCCGGGACAGCAAAAGTCGCAGCAATGGCGATGTATTGCTCCCGTTGTGGCAAAGCGCGAGCGGGATCGTCGGAGGCTTTCCCGCCAACGGCCGCGCGACGACGGAGCCTGGCAGCAGTCTCCGCATATAGGCCGGCAAAAGGGTGACGCCCCGGCTGGACAGGACGAAGGAGATCACCATCGGCAGAGTTTCCGCTTCATGGACTTGCGTCACGTGAACGCGGCGGTGCGTGAGATACTCGTCGATGACGCTCCTGAGCAGCGGTGAATACGAAGCGGAAATGCTGATGAACGGCTCATTCCCGATGTCGGCGACCCGGATGGTGTGCCGCCGTGCCAGCCGGTGGTCAGCCGGAAGCAGCACGAAGAGTTCCTCCTCGATCAGCGGCCTGAACTGCAATTCCTGTATCGTGTCGTCCGGGCGCACGAAGGCGATATCCATCTGCTCCTGCACCACCGCCTGAAGCAGTTCCGGCGACGACGCGCTGTGGATGATCAGCTCGGTCGTTTCGAGCTTGTCACCGAGTGCCTGTAGCACCCGCGGCAGCCAGCCGATCTCGTGGCCGGTCAGGAAGCCGACGGTGAACCGGGTCTTTGCCGGCTTGTGCGCGCGCCGGGCCGCCTCGATCGCGGCATCGGCCTGGGCGAGGATCAGGCGGGCGTGATCAAGGAAAACCTTGCCGGCCGGTGTCAGCGACAGCCCCCGAGGCTCCCGAACGATCAGCGGCACCTTCAGCGTCGCTTCAAGGTCGCGGATCTGGCGGCTGAGTGACGGCTGCGCGGTGTGAAGCCGCTTTTCCGCGGCCTGGGTAAAACTGCCCTCCTCGGCGACCGCGACGAAGTAGCGCAGGTGGCGAAGCTCCATTGCCGATGCCTCCCAGGTATGGCGCGATCCATACAAAGTCTTTCCGCTGAGGGGCAAGTAGCGACCAGCTTCGCTGCGACGCCGGGCGCCAGCTTAGGCGACAATGCCTGCAAAGGCTTGGGCGCGGCACCATATCCCGGAGACTATGAGAATGAGCAGCCAACCAAGTCGTTCTGATCACCGGTGCGCTGACCGGCATCGGCCGCGCCACCGCCGTCGCCTTTGCCAAGGAGGGCGCGCGCGTCGTCGTCTCCGGCCGCCACGAGCAGGCCGGCGAGCGCTCGCGGAGGAACTGCGCGGCCTTGGCGCCGAGGCGGAGTTCATCCAGGCGGATGTCCGGCAGGATGACGGCGGTGCGGGAGCCTGGTGGACAGCACGGTCGCCCGCTTCGGCCGGCTGGACGTCGCTGGTCAACAACGCGGGCACCGAGGGCAAGCCCGGCCCAGTCGCGGATCAGACCGCCGACAGCTATGCCGCGACATTCGACACCAACGTCCTCGGCACGATGCTTGGCATGAAGCACGCGATGCGGGTGATGCGGCCGCAGGGACAGGGCAGCATCGTCAACGTCTCGTCGACGATGGGCCACAAGGGCGCGCCGGGCGCCTCGATCTACACCGCCAGCAAGCACGCGGTTGAGGGGCTGACGAAGTCGGCGGCACTGGAGGGCGCGAGCTTCGGCGTCCGCGTCAACGCCGTCGCGCCCGGGCCCGGTGGAGACCGGCATGCTGAACCGGTTCACCGGGCAGCGAGGAGCGCAAGGCCGGGCTTGATCGCGGGCGTGCCGATGCAGCGGGCCGGACGGCCGGAGGAGATCGCACAGGCGATCGTTTTCCTCGCGTCCGACAAGGCCAGCTTCATCACCGGGCAGATCCTGTCGGTCGACGGCGGCAAGTCGGCGACCTGACCGGGCTGCGTCTCGGAGTCAGCGCCATGGATCATTCCACCGCCGCTCCGGGCGCGGCCGCCGGCTCGTGCGCCGTCCTCGTCCGCCGCGGGACGCAGCACGGCAGCGCCGCAGCCGCTGTCCCGCGCCGCCATCGCGATGCTGGCGGCGGCCTGCGGCCTGGCCGTGGCCAACGCGAACTACGCCCAGCCCTTGCTGGTCGCCATCGGGCAATCGCTGCACCTGCCTGGGTCCATGCTCGGGCTGATGCCGGCCCTGACCCAGTTTGGCGTCACCTTCGGCGTCGCTTTGCCTGCTGCCGCTGGGTGACGTGATGCCGGCGCGGCGGTTGCTGACGGTGACGATCGCTCTGCAGGCGGTGGCGCTGGCGGGCGTCGCGCTCGCGCCCGACGGCACCAGCCTGCTGCTGCTCAGCCTGATGGTTGGGTTTTTCGGCATCACGCCCTACGTGCTGCCGCCCTACGCGACGCTGCGCACGCCACCCGCACAGCGCGGCCAGGTCACCGCGCTGCTGGCCCAGGGCGTCATCGTCGGCATGCTGCTGGCCCGCAGCGTCAGCGGCGTGATCGGGCTCCATTTCGGTTGGCGCAGCGGTCTACGTGCTGGCCGCGGTCGGCGATGCTGCTGCTGCTGTGGCCGCTTCGGCGCACGATCGTCGACGAGCCGCCGGTCGCGCGCACCGGCTTACCTGGCGCTGATGCGCAGCGTGGCGGAGGTGTTCCGGACGGTGCCGGTGGTGCGATGGTCAGCGCTGTGCCAGGGGCTGCGACCGGGTTCGTTCACCACGCTCTGGGTCGGCATCTCGTTCTACATGCAGGGCCCGGCATTCGGCTGGCGCAGCGACGGCGTCGGCGGCCTGGCGCTGATCGGCGCGGCGGCGGCGGTGGCGCGCCCGTTCGTCGGCGGGTTCGCCGACCGCGAGGGGCCGCGCTTCTCGCTGCTGACGGCGCTGGCGGCGCTGCTGGTGTCCTGGGGGGTGCTGGCGGGTTTGGTCACGCCGTCGCCGGCATCATCGTCGGCATGATCATGCTGGATCTGGGCGCGACGGCGTCGGACATCTCCAACCGCACGGTCATCTTCAGTCTGCGTCCGGAGATCCGGACGCGGCTGGCCACGATCTACATGATCGGCAAGTTCGGCGGCGCCGGCATCGCTGGCATGGCTGACCGGCGTGGCCTGGGCCCACCTCGGTTGGCTCGGCGTGTGCGCTTTGGGTGGAGCCTTGGCGGCGATGGCGTTTCTGACGGCGCACGCGCGGGTCCGTATGACGGCGCGATAAAGTGTCGTTAAGGGTTCCGTGGTGACCCCGTTTATGGCCAGGCTGTCACTTCCAGCCAGGTGCTTTGGT